>CAVTNW010000026.1:0-350341 GCA_963736075.1 uncultured Alphaproteobacteria bacterium
AAAACTCCTGGCCCGGCGCATGTTGAAATCCGTACACGATCCCAATCGCAATCTGGTTCACATCTATTGCCAGTCGCTGGGCGGCCTGCTGATTGCATACGCGACGATCTCGGCCAAGGCGCTTTTCACGGTCGACAGCGTTTCGGCAATCGACTTGGCTACCGGTGTGCTCCGGATAGCGCTTGAACTCGCGGCGCTCGGCATCATGGTCTACTGGGATCGGCTCGCCGAGCCATTGGAACGCCAGATCAGGCTGATGCGCGTAGTCTTCGAGGCCGACTACGCGAATTTGAGTCCAAAGGCCAAGTTGAGGTCGATCGTTCTGGTGACGATGCTCAGCCTGTTGCTGGAACTGGTGCTGATCCGCTGGCTCGCATCGGTATTTCCGGTCTATTCCTTCTACAAGAATTTCACCATGCTGGCCTGCTTCCTGGGCCTTGGCGCGGGCTACGCGGTCTCGGAACGGCAGCCCTGCACACCGGCGCTTGTACTGCCGATGCTGGCGCTGTTCGTCCTGGTGATCACGCTGCTGCGCTACGACACCGGCGACCTTTATCTGATATTCTCCGTCGGATGGCTCAGCAGGTTTGACCTGCCGGTCTACCTGTTGCTCGGAGCGAGCTTCGTCATCTGCGCCTGTATCTGTTATCCCGTGGGCCAGCTCTGCGGAAAACTGCTGCGCAGCTCGAATTCGTTGAACGCCTACGGGCTCAACCTCGTGGGCAGCGTGCTTGGGGTAATCGCCCCGTTCGTGATGAGCCTGTACTGGCTGCCGCCAGTGATCTGGTTTGCCGTAATGGGCGGCATCCTGCTTCTGTTCGTACTGGCGCGCGACGAATACCTGCCGGCCGGGATCGCGAGTTTTTGTGTCCTGTTGGCCATCCTGGCCTGGCCGGTACAGCCCGGGACGCAGCGCATCTATTCGCCGTACCAGTTGCTGGAGCGAACCGCCAAGGACGATGGACTGATGCTGATTCTGTCCGGTGGCAGCTACTACCAGAAGGTCTACAATTTTGCCGACAATCGGCGCGGTCAGGAATCGGATGAGGATCGCTTTGTCCGCGCCTATTACGAGTTTCCCTACAATTTCAAGAATGCACCGGAGCGCGTGGCCATCGTCGGCGCTGGAAGCGGCAATGATGTGGCGACCGCGCTGCGGATGGGCGCCGCCCATGTCGATGCCATCGAAATCGATCCCGCCATCGCGTTCCTCGGCAAGACTTATCATCCCGAGCGGCCCTACGCGGACCCACGCGTCACGCTGTCGATCAACGACGCGCGCAATTTTTTCCGTACCGCAAACCAGCCATATGACCTGATCGTCTATGGCGTTCTGGATTCGCATACCGCGTTGAGCCATGCCTCCAATCTTCGCGTCAATTCCTACGTTTATACCCGCGAGGGCATCGCGGAAGCCTTCCGCCTGCTCAGGCCGGGCGGCGTGCTTTCGATCTCGTTTACCCTCGTCAAGGACGCTCTCGGCTTCAAGCTGTCGAAGATCCTGCGCGACCTGCCGGGCGCCGGCAGGCCCCTCGCAGTGCGGGTGCGCTACGATAACGCGAACACCACCGCCTTTGTCGTCAAAAAAGGTCAGGCCGTGACCATGCCGGATGCGAATGCGTTCGCATCGATCGGATTCAGCGATGTTTCCGACTATTTTGCGCAACCCTATCCGGACGCCGCGGTTCCGACCGATGATTGGCCATTCTTCTACATGGTCGAACGCAGCTTTCCGGTCACCTACATGATCGCGCTCGCCATGGTTTTGCTGCTCAGCTACGTCTTCGTGCGCAAGACCATCGGCTTTACCGATCCGATTGACCGCAGCTACCTGCCGTTCTTCTTTCTTGGTTCCGGATTCATGTTGGTCGAGACCAAGGCCATTACCGAACTGGGGCTGCATCTTGGCGGCACATGGTTCGTGATTGCCGCGGCCATCCTGCTGGTGCTCATCATGGCCTTCCTCGCCAACCTGATCGTGACGCGGACGGCGCGCAAGTTGACTGGGCCTGCCTATGTCGGGCTGTTCGTCAGCCTTTTGGTTGGATACGCCCTTGCGACCAGTCACGGCCAATGGACGTTCGGACCACCCCTGGTGCAGTTGGCGCTGAGCTGCGCGATCCTTACAGTTCCGCTGTTCTTTGCCGGTATCATCTTTTCCAGCCTGATCAGCGAGGCCGAAGTCAACATTTCAACCGCGTTCGCCTATAATCTCATGGGCGCCTTGTTCGGCGGCGTGATGGAATACAATTCGATGTATTTCGGATTTGCGTTCCTCTATTTGTTGGCGTTGGGATTCTATTCGCTTGCCTGGGTGTTTTCCTTGAAATCGAGTCCGTTGCTTCAGTCGGCGGAATGAACAGGGCTTGGCGTCTTGATCGCAGCGACAGCCATGCCGGGCATGGCGGTCAAGCGTTTCCTTGCTCCGCCAGCCGGCTTCTCTGCAGACCGCCGAGTCGCTCGATCAATTCCTCTTCCCAGAGCGGCTTGTCAAAAATAGAAGCCCTGCGCCAGGTCGCAGCCGTAGAGCGCGAGGAAATCGGCCTGAGCTTTGGTTTCAATTCCCTCCGCGACATGGCGACGTAATTGGTCGGGACGCCTTTGTTGTCACGGACGGTGCTGATTGTCAGCCATTGTGGATAGACTTCGCCGGATTTGCGGCAATTCCAAATTTCGCCCTGCCAATTGCCTGTCTCATGGATGTCGCGCCACATTTCGCGATAGAAAGAATCGTCGTGGTGGCCGGATCGGAGCGCTCCCAGCCGCCGGCCGATGAGTTCGGCGTCGTCAAAACCGGTAATAGCCGTGAACGCCGGGTTGACCATAACGATCTCGCCATCGAGGTCGGAGACGAGGATGCCCTCATGCGCACAGCCGAAGACGGCTGCAGCAAGGCCCAGCTGCGCCTCATGTCGTTTGCGTTCGGTAATGTCGATGTGGGTACCGACGAAGCGGAGCATTTCAACAGCATCGTCGAAGACCGGAAAGCCACGCGAGAGGATGTCAAGCGAGTCCGTCCTTGTGACGCATTTTGATTTCAATTTCATATTTATTTCGGACGCCGGCCTTGAGATCGGCGATTTGCGCGGCGGACGCTTCGAGGGATTTGGGATCCGTCAAGCGGTCCGCTTCCTCGATCCGGTTGCTGATCTCCTCCTCGGCATAGCCCAGCATCGATTTCCAACGCGGCGAAAAGTAGATTTCGCCGGTGTCGAGCCGCCAGTCCCACGGCCCGTCATTGGCGCCCTGCATGGCTAGACGGAAACGCTCCTCGTTGAGACGCAGGCTATCCTCGACGGATTTGCGGGAGCTGATATCCTGCATGACGGCGACGAGATAATCGGGTTCGCCATCCACGCCGCGAGCCAGCGCGACGCTGACGGCAGCCGGAATGTGGCGCCCGTCTTTGGCGAGATAGCGCCATTCATCTGAAAAATGTTCGATCTCACCGGCCAGGATCCTGGCGATGTTTCTTTTCCCAAACTCACGATCATCGGGATGTGTGAGCGCGAACCTCACATTGTTAGGTCGCACAAAGTCATTAATGGTCTATTCGGCTGCTTCATGGCATCGAGTGGGTGGTTCTACGGGGATTATGGCGGTTAAAGTGGCCCTAGATCGGACTTTCCAGGCTTCGGGACAAGCTCGATTTTGGCATGCTCAGAGATTGCAAACCAAACGCTTTTGCGCTTCATGTCGGCTGTCATTGTCGGCAGGCAACGATCCGAGCCAAATCGATCCGGACGCGTGTATAAAATCGATTGATGAGCGTGGGCCCTCAGTAGTTTTTCGACGCCGCGCCGATCGAGGAAACCCCATCGACATTGACCTGGCCCGGCGCTCGCACGTGAAGCACCTCGAAACCATCGGGCTGGAAGCGATACTCCACCAGCCCGACCTCCTTGATGCCGATCACTTCCTGCATCGAATCCGGAATGATGAAGCCGGTCGACGGTGACCAGATGTGCCTGATATAACCAAAGGTAAAATCCCGGCGCTGGTGAATGTGACCGCTGGCGACTAGCCGCAGGTCGACGCTGCGCAACATCTCGATCAGCCGGCTTCGCGAAGGCGGCGGGACGTAGCGGATCGATGTTGTCGCCAGCTCGGGATCGCTGGGCGCGTTCAGATACAGCGGCTTGTGCAGGAAAAGTGCGACCGGTCTGCCCCTGGCGCGCAGAATATGCGAGGCGAGCCAGTCGAACTGTTCGGCTTCGCTCGCAAGCCCGGTGTTCATGACCTGCGAATTGAGGCCGATGAAACACCATCCGGCGGCCTCAAACCACCAGCGGTCTTCGCCGAAGACGGAGAGGAAGGCCTGCCGGTCCTGTTCGGTGGCCGGTTGCGACGGTGGCGGGCCCACCTCGGTCGGGTTGTCGCCGATGTCGTGATTGCCTGGCAGATAGCGGCAGGCGACGGGAAGCCCGGCGTGCAGCGTGCGGGCGAGTTCGAGATCGTCCGGGCTGGTCGGGGCATCGAATGCGAGGTCGCCGCTGTTGATGACGAGATCGGGGCGCCTGGCGCTAATGTATTCGCTGACCCGGTAAAAGTTCTCGGTCACATCGGGCAGCCGGCGGGTCAGATGGGTGTCGGAAATCTGGATCAGGTGAAATTCGGGCATACAAATGGCTTTCGCATGAGCGGGGCATTGAAATTCGGTACATTCAAAATGTCGTAGCGCAACAACCATCACGATCCGCAAAAAGCGGATGCCTGATATTGCCGAAGGTACATGATGGAGTTCGAGAGGCTTCGGCCGGCTCGAAGCTGGCCGGGACGCCCGCAGGGCTTCAGAGGACGCGATAGCGGATCGCAAACGCGTCGTTCTGCTCAGCGCGGTTCTCTTCGCCGCCGGTCGGGGAGGCGACACGATCGGCCAGATGCCACGGCCCGAACTGGTCAGAATGACTGGGGCTTGCTGCCAGACGCAGCTTGAACTCGCACAGGGCCCGCCCCGGGAGATTGAGGATCACGACGCGGTCGGTGGTGCGGTAGTCCAGCGGCACCGAACCCCGGAGCACGCTCTGGCCTTCGGCGGCATCAGCGGCCGGCATGCGCAGTACCGTTGCCAGCATCTGATTTCTGTCGGTGTGCAATTCGACCTGGCTATCGGCGAGCACGGTGACGGCCGCCTTTGGCAGGCGGATTTCAAATTCGACCGCGGGTTTGGCCGGGTTGATCCCGAGATAGGCGAGGGCGGCGTGCCGCATATCGTAGGCGGCGAAGGCAGCCAGCCCGAGCCCGAGCGCGGTGGCAAGCACGTGCCTGACCAGATCGCGCATGGTACGGTATCCGCTTCTCCAATACACGGTGAGCGCGATCGCTACCGCAAGCGCGGCGGCGACGCCGGCCAGGGCAGACGTCAGGATGCCTTGCCAGTTCTCCGGGCTGTCGTCGGAGAAGACGCCGGCGCTTTCGGCCAGCCTCCCGAGCAGGGCGCCGATGAAGTCGCCGGGCAGAGCGGCCGCATCGATGCCTGCCGGTAGCAGGGAGGTGATATTCATGAGAACGATCCGGGATCGAAATGATTTGGAACTATCGCGAGTTGGTCACCGGAAAGGCAATTGTGGTTCAACGCCGGCGCCGGATCGATTGTCAGGGACAGGCGTGGTCGCTATAGCGGGGGCGCGCGCTCGCGCCTCCGGGGGACTTTCCGATGTCGGTTCAAATGGTCTTGCTGCCCGTCTTCGTGCTGGTGGGCCTCACCTTCGCGCTGCTGCTGGCGATGGCCGGGGCGCGCCGGCAGGCGCTCGTCAATAAGGAAACAAAAATCAGGGACATTGCGCTGGGACAGCCGAACTGGCCGGTTCGGGCGACCCAGATCGGCAATTGCTACCGCAACCAATTCGAGTTGCCGGTGCTGTTCTATGCCCTTATCGCGCTGGCACTTCCTTTGCGGCATGCCGACTTCCTGATCGTGGTGCTGTCATGGGTGTTCGTGATCACGCGTCTGGTCCACGCCGGAATTTTCGTCACCTCCAACGACCTCAACCGGCGCTCGCTGGCGTGGTTTGCCGGCGTTCTGGTGCTGTTGGTCATGTGGGTCTATTTCGCGCTGAGGATCCTGCTCCTGCTCTGAAGCGAACGGCGCCGTGCTCGAACCGAAAGCCAATGCATGACCCCCGCTGCCCGGCTATCCGCGGCCATCGATCTCATCCATATTATCGAGGCGCAGCGCGTTCCTGCGGCGAAGGCGCTGAAGGAGTGGGGCACGGCGCACCGCTACGCCGGTTCCGGTGACCGCGCCGCGATTTCGGGCTTGGTATGGGACGTGCTGCGCCGCTACGCGTCAAGCGCCTGGATCATGCAGGCGGATACGCCGAGGGCGCGTGTGCTGGGCATGCTCAAGCTCGAACGAGGCCTCGATGCCGAGGCGATCGCCGCGCTCTGTGACGGCGGACGTTTTGCGCCGGACCCGCTGACAGATGAGGAGCGGATCGCGCTCGGCCGGCGGACGCTGGCGGAGGCGCCCGCCCATATCGCCGGCGATTATCCGGAATGGCTCGATGCCTATCTGGCGCAGGTATTCGGCGATGACCGCGTCGCCGAGGCGACCGCGATGGCGAGCCGGGCGCCGCTCGACCTGCGCGTCAACACGCTGAAGGCCAAACGCGAAAAAATGCTGTCGTCGCTGGCGCATCTCGGTGTCCACCCGACGCCGTGGTCGCCGGTCGGCCTGCGCATTGAACTCGGCGCCGATGCGCGCAATCCCGGCGTTCACGCCGAGGAGGAGTTCATCAAGGGCATGGTCGAGGTGCAGGACGAGGGTTCCCAGCTTGCGACCCTGTTGTCGGCGGCAAAACCCGGCGAGCAGGTGATCGATCTTTGCGCCGGCGCCGGCGGCAAGACCCTGGCGTTGGCGGCGATGATGCAAGGCAAGGGCCGGTTGATCGCGACTGATCACGACAAGCGCCAGCTGGCGCCGATCTACGAGCGGCTGTCCCGCGCCGGCGTCCATAATGCCGATATCCGAGCTCCCAAGGGCGAGGGCGATCCGCTCGGCGACATCAGGGCAACAGCCGATCTGGTGCTGATCGATGCGCCCTGCACGGGAACCGGAACTTGGCGGCGAAATCCCGATGCCAAATGGCGGATGCGCCCGGGCGCGCTCGAAATCCGGTTGAAGGACCAGGTCGAAGTGCTTGATCGCGCGGCCACACTGGTGAAACCTGGCGGTCGGATCGCCTACATTACCTGCTCGGTGCTGCCGCCGGAAAACGGCGAGCAGGTCCGCGCCTTTGTCGCGCGCCATCCCGAATTCGCGGTGGTGCCGCCGGAGCAGACCGTAACCGCGCTGGGGGACAAGGCGGAGGAATTTGCCGCGGCCACGCTATACTCGGCCGATGGGCTGTTGATGACACCCCGGCGAACCGGAACCGATGGTTTCTTTGTCGCGCTGCTGCGCCGAGCCAGCTGATGGGCGAGGATGGTTGTTGGCGCGTTTGATGCATTCTAAGCCGCTGATGGTGTGCCGCTGATGGAGCGGCGGACGGATGGTCGTCCTAACGGGGAGATAGAACCATGAAGCGACGTATCCTGTTGGGAGGTCTCGCGGCCGCCGGCCTGTTCGCGGCCCTGCCGGGACGACTGATGGCGCAGGCTGGGCCGGTGACGCTCACCGTCGGCTACCAGAAGGTTGGCCATCTTGCCCCGATCATCTTGCTCGCCGACGATCTCAGGAAACAGGGGGTCGAAATCAAGCTGGTCGAATTCGCGCGCTATGCCGATGCGCGCACCGCGCTGTTGGCGGGCTCGCTCGATGTGGCTTCCGTAGGCCCCGCCGATCTCGCCATCGCGCTCGCGAACGGCTCGACCAACATGGTCGGCATCATGGGCGTCGGCTCCTCGCCGAAATATCTCATCGGCCGCACCGGCGTCAAATTCGATAGCTGGCAAGACATCAAAGGCAAGAAAATCGCGATCGCGCCAGGCTCTGCGGTCTGGTTCCAGTTTGCCGCGACGCTGATCGAGAAGGGGATTCCCTACAGTTCGTTCAGTGCCGTCAACATTCAGGGCGGCGGCGCCAATTTCGACGCGGCGCTGGAAAAGGGGGAGGTTGACGCGGTGGTGACCTGGGAGCCGTTCGAATCTGTCCCTGTCATGAAGGGCTACGGTTATTTTGCCGGCAATCTCGACTATTCCACCTCCAGGGCGGTCGGCGCCGAGCTCGGCATGCTGGTGGCCAGCAGGACGGCGGCGACAGAAAAGCGTGCGGCGGTGCAGCACTTCGTCTCCGCCTATGTCACCAAGATGAAGGAGCTCGAGCGGTCGACCGCGCAGTTCGGCGCCGCCATCGGCCAGCTCACCGGCCTTCCGTCCGACGTCTCGCTCAGGATCGCCGAGGTCATCAAGCTCGGACCCGTCATCACGCCGGATCAGATCAAGCGGCAGGCCAAGGCCTTCAACGAGCTCGGCGTGATTCCGAAGGACGTCTCCGGCGAGATCGACCAATACTGGGACGGCTCATTCCTCGCGGATGCCGCGAAGATGTAGGCCTACCAGGGCGGGAGGTTCGATGCTCTTCGCACCAAGGCGGGAAAGAATTCCGGTTGCGATGGGCATGACTGGGAGCCATGACGGCGCTAAAGCGAGGCTACCAAAACGCCCCGCGTGGATGGTGCAGGTCAGGTCGTCAAGGACCGGGAGGGCGATCCTGGCTCTAGTGCTCCCCGTCCTGCTGGTCGCTCTCTGGCAACTGGCGGGCCGCGACGGAGCGCTGGCCGGCGGGGCGCTGCCGACACCGGATCGGGTCTGGAAGGCCTGGCTGATGTGGGCCTTCGGCACGCCCGGACCGATGACTTTGTCGCCCTATGTGGGTAACTGGTCGGAGGCGGTCGCCTTCTCGGCGCAGCGCGTCGCCAAGGGTTTTGGCTTGGCCATCCTGCTCGGCATTCCCTCAGGGATCATCATCGGCTGGTCGAAGCTGGCCGCCGCCATGGTCGATCCCACGATCCAGTGGCTGCGGCCGGTGCCGATCACCTCCTGGCTGCCGATCTCCATCGCGATCTTCGGTATCAGCGATTTCGGCGCGGTGTTCCTGATCACGTTGGGCGCATTCTATCCGATCGTCATCAACACCACCCAAGGTGCCCGCGATGTCGACAAGAACTGGATCCGCGCCGCGCTGATGATGGGGGCAGGCCCCCGGGACATCATCCGCCGGGTGGTGCTGCCGGCCGCACTGCCGTCGATCTTCACCGGTCTGCGCATCGGGCTTGGCATCGGCTGGACGGCGGTGATCGTCTCGGAGATGGTCGCGGTGAAATCCGGCCTCGGATACGTGCTGTGGGATGCCTATTATGTCGGCCGAATGGATATCGTGATCGCCGACATGGTGTCGATCGGGCTGTTCGGCTTCCTGTCCGATCTCGCGATCGTGCGGCTCGAATACTGGGCGCTGCGCTGGCGGCGACTGCAGTCCTTCGATCAATAGGTCACCAGGATGGGCACGATCCGTTTTAGCGCGGCCTCCAAGACCTATCCCGGCGTGACCGGCGTGCGCGCGCTCGACGATGTCAATCTTGGCATCGGCGAGGGCGAGTTCGTCGCGCTGCTCGGGCCATCGGGCTGCGGCAAGTCCACGCTGCTCAATCTGGTTGCCGGGTTCGAAGACCTGACCGAAGGCACCCTGACGTTTGACGACCGGCCGGTGACGCGGCCGGGACCGGACCGTGGCGTGGTCTTCCAGGAGGCCTCCCTGCTGCCGTGGCTCTCGGTCTGGGAGAACGTGGTGTTTGGTCCCGAGGTGCAGAAGCTCGAAAGGGCCGATTATGAGCCGCGGGCGAGGGAGATGCTTCGCATCGTCGGACTGGAGAAATTCCATGAGGCGCTGCCGGTGCAATTGTCGGGCGGCATGCGCCAGCGCGTCGGCATCGCCCGCGCCTTGGTGATGCAGCCGCGGGCGCTGTTGATGGACGAACCGTTCGGCGCGCTCGATGCCCAGACCCGGCTCTCGATGCAGCAATTGCTGCTCGAGGTCTGGGAGAAACTGAAGACGACGGTGCTGTTCGTCACCCACGACATCGACGAGGCGATCCTGCTCGCCGACCGGGTCTGCGTGATGACGGCGCGGCCAGGGCGGATCAACCGCGAACTTCCGATCGACCTGCGCCGGCCGCGCTCGATCGACGTTCTCACCTCCGCCGACTTCACCCGGTACAAGGCGCTGATCATGACGGAAATGCGCGGCGCGCATGGCGACAGCCTTTTTTCGGCTGACCCGTTCGAATGAAACAGGCTGGTTATGGAGCGTCAAAGAGGGCGCCCACAAGGGTCGTCCCTACGAGATCGAAGTGGCGTAGGGGCGCCCCTTGTGGGCGCCCTTGCCACCATAAATTCCGATCGTGCGATCTGGCACGAGGGCGGCCACAAGGGCCGCCCCTACAACGATCGACATCGCGTAGGGGCGCCCTTTGTGGGCGCCCTGCCTCAACACGCACCTTGTTTCTTGCAAGAGTTAGGTAGCACAGGAACCCCGATGGCCAATCCCCGCATTCCCTATCGGCTGTCCTCGGCGCGGCCCAAATTGCCCGCGATGGAAGGCAAGACCATCCTGGTCCACTTCGTGGTCAACGTAGAGCACTGGCAGTTCGACCACCCGATGCCGCGTACCATCATCACCCCGCCGCACGGCCGCGAAACCGTGCCGGATGTGCCGAATTTCTCCTGGGCCGACTACGGCATGCGCGTCGGCCTGCCGCGCATCCTCGAACTGCTCCGCGGCATTCCGGTCGCGACCAGCTTCAATGCCGGCGTCATCGACGCCTATCCCGCAGCGGCCGAGGCGATGCTGCGGGCGGGATGGGAATTTATCGGTCACGGCATGCACCAGAAGGCCGTCAACCATGTCGATGGCGGCGAGGAGGCGTTGATTGCAGCCTGCCTCGACAAGATCGAGGCCTTCACGGGAAAGCGCCCGCGCGGCTGGCTGTCACCGGGCTTGCGCGAAACCCAGGATACGCCGGATCTCTTGAAAAAGGCTGGCATCGACTATGTCTGTGATTGGGTGGTCGACGATCTGCCATCCTGGATGACCACGCGACATGGCCCGCTGCTGGCGATGCCATACAATCTCGAAGTCAACGATTCCATCATCTATGCCGTCGAGCGCCACGCCACCGGCGAGATGCTCAAACGCACCGAACACACGCTGCGCTGCTTCGAGGCCGAGACAACAGCAAATCCGCGGGTTCTCGGCGTCGGCCTGCACCCGCATCTGATCGCGGTACCGCACCGCATCCACGAACTGGCCGAAATGGTCGAGCTCTTGCGCGCCAGCCCGCAGACCGTCTTCACCACCGGCAGCGCCATCTGCGACTGGTTCACGGCGGCGGAGAAGGCGTAATTTGCGGCGGAAAAGCCGGTTTCCGGCATTGCGAGCCGAGCCCCCGAAGCGTAATTCCTGGCCATGACAGCACCCACGCCCGCGCGCGACCAAACCCCCTCGGTGGCCTCGGCGCATGACAAGATCCTGATCGTCGATTTCGGTAGCCAGGTGACCCAGTTGATCGCGCGCCGGGTGCGCGAGGAGGGCGTCTATTCCGAAATTGTGCCGTTCCACAAGGCGGAAGCGGCATTTCTTGAGATGAAGCCTAAAGCGGTGATCCTCTCCGGCGGTCCGGAATCGGTCCACGAAGCGGGCTCGCCACGGGCGCCGCAATCGATCTTCGATGCCGGGGTTCCCGTGCTCGGCATCTGCTATGGCCAGATGACCATGGCGGCGCAGCTCGGCGGCACCGTCGAGGGCGGCCATGCCAGGGAATTCGGCCGCGCCGATCTCGAGGTCAAGTCCGCAAGCCAGCTGTTCGATCAGACCTGGGAGGTCGGCGAGCGTCATCCGGTCTGGATGAGCCATGGCGACCGCATCACCGAGATCCCGCCGGGCTTTGTCGTCGCAGGCACCTCCGCCAATGCGCCGTTCGCCGTGATTCAGGACGAGCGCCGCCGCTATTACGGGCTGATGTTCCACCCCGAGGTCGTGCATACGCCGGACGGTGCAAGACTGATCCGGAACTTTGTGCGCAAGGTCGCTGGCCTTGCCGGCGACTGGACCATGCGCGCCTTCCGCGAGGAAGCGATCGAGAAAATCCGCCAGCAGGTAGGCAAGGGCAGGGTGATCTGCGGCCTGTCCGGCGGCGTCGATTCCGCCGTCGCCGCGGTGCTGATCCACGAGGCGATCGGCGACCAGCTCACCTGCGTGTTCGTCGATCACGGCCTGTTGCGGCTGAACGAGGCCGAGAGCGTGGTCGACCTGTTCCGGCACCACTACAACATTCCGCTGGTCCATGTTGATGCGTCGAAGCAATTCCTCGGCGAGCTCAACGGCGTCAGCGATCCCGAAGCCAAGCGCAAGACCATCGGCCGGCTGTTCATCGACGTGTTCGACGCCGAGGCCAAGAAGATCGGTGGCGCCGAGTTTCTGGCGCAAGGCACGCTCTACCCCGATGTGATCGAGAGCGTCTCCTTCACTGGCGGGCCCTCGGTCACCATCAAGTCGCACCACAATGTCGGCGGCCTGCCCGCGCGCATGAACATGAAGCTGGTCGAGCCTTTGCGCGAACTGTTCAAGGACGAGGTGCGGGTGTTGGGGCGCGAACTCGGCCTGCCGGAGATTTTTGTCGGCCGGCATCCGTTCCCCGGACCCGGCCTCGCCATTCGCTGCCCCGGCGAGATAACGGCGGAGAAACTGCAGATTTTGCGAAATGCCGACGCCGTCTACATCGATCAAATTCGAAAGGCCGGCCTGTACGACCAGATCTGGCAGGCCTTTGCGGTGCTGCTGCCGGTGAAAACCGTCGGCGTGATGGGCGACGGCCGGACCTACGAATATGTCATAGGCCTGCGCGCGGTGACCTCGACCGACGGCATGACCGCGGATTTTTATCCCTTCGAGATGAAGTTTTTGGGCGAGACGGCGACCCGGATCATCAACGAGGTGAAGGGGGTCAATCGGGTGGTGTATGACGTGACGAGCAAGCCGCCGGGGACGATTGAGTGGGAATAGGGGACGAATCCTCGCAGGCAGTCTGGTTAGGCGTTGATCCCGGAGGCGCTGACAAGTTCGGCTTGGCGACCCTTTCCCTATCCGGCGAAATCAAGACCCATTGCGTGTCTTGCGCTGACGAAGCGGTTGATTGGGTTCGTGCGCGGCCCTGCCTTGTCAGGCAAACACGACGATGATATCATTGATATCATCCCTTTTCCGGAGAGGCGAGATGGCTGACCTGCTGGTGCGCGGAATCGATGACGAGCTGGTGCGGGCGCTCAAGGAGCGGGCCGGCGCGCACGGTCGCAGCGCAGAGGCCGAGCATCGGGAAATCCTGGCTGCCGCGCTGGGCCGTCCCCGCAGGCGAAGCTTTGCAGAGGTTCTTGCTTCCATGCCGGAGGTTGGCGACGATGCCGACTTCGTGCGCGCGGCATCGAGCGGGCGAGCGCCTGATGTACTTGATTGATACCAATGTGATCAGCGAGGCCCGAAAGAAAACCAAAGCCGATCCAGGGGTCGTCGATTTCTTCAAACAGGTGATTGCCGCCAACGAGCCGGTCTATCTGTCGGCGGTTTCGGTGGGTGAACTCCGCCGCGGCGTCGAAACCATTCGCCATCGGGGCGACATTGAGCAGGCAAGGCTCCTCGAGGCGTGGCTGAGCATTGTGCTGGAGCAATTCGGCGAGAACATATTGGCCTTCGACGCAGAGACGGCGCAGGTTTGGGGTCGCCTGAGGGTCCCCAACCCGGATCATGCACTCGACAAGCAGATCGCGGCCACCGCTTTGATAAACGACCTCACGGTCGTGACGCGCAATGCGGCTGACTTCGAAGGTACAGGCGTCAGGCTGAAGAATCCGTTTCGGTCCGGTCCGTAGCATGCGGCTGGTCTATGACGCGACGTCAAAGTCGCCGGGGACGATCGAGTGGGAATAGCAAGCGTAGCCCGGGTGAGCGCAGCGACACCCGGGACTTGTCTCTGAAATGACGATCCCGGGACATCCCGGGTATCGCTTTGCTCACCCGGGCTACTCGCTGGTCGGCGCGTTCATAGATTTCCCGAATGAGGCCTTTGGAATAGTCGCGCCAGACGGCCTCGATTTCCGGAACCATCAGCGGAGCGGTCGCGTCTGGCGTCGCCCGCGGGGCCGCCGATCGCGATGAACTTCCTGCTCATTGGGTCACCACGACCTTTCCGACGACACCGCCACGCTCGACCAATGCGAAGGCCCGCAAAGAGTCGTTGAAGGGGAAGGTTGCTGCGATCACGGGCTTGAGCGCGGCCTCGCCAACCAGTTTCGCCAGATATTCGAGATCCGCGCGTCGGACCTGCGTCGCGAGAACCATGTGTTTGCGGCTGCGGAAGAGATTGCCGAGTTTGGAGCCGATGAACACAGGAATGGTGGGTGACGGCTCTATTAACCGGCCAGTCGACTTTAGAAAGGCCTTACCGATCGCATAGGGCATTTTGCCCGAGGCGTTCAGGATGACGTCGAATGGCTCGCCCTTCGGAATCGATTGGCCTTTGCGATAATCGATCAGAACGTCTGCGCCAAATTCGCGCGCAACATCGAGCCCTGCGCTACCGACCGCGGTGACGTGTCCGCCCATGAGCTTGGCGAGCTGCACGGAATAGAGGCCGACAGGGCCGGTCGCGCCGTGGATGAGAATCGCCTGATCGGATTTGACGCCGCCAAGGTCCCTCAGCGATTGCAGGGCCGCCAGTCCAGCAATGGGAAGCGCGGCGGCGTCCGATGGCGACAGGGCTGAAGGCAGACGAGCAACCTGGGTGGCCGGCACGGCGATCCGCTCGGCGAAGGTGCCGCCCTTGAAGGGGTCTGCCGCCCCGAATACGCGATCCCCGACGCGGAGGTCTTTCACGCTCCCGCCGACCGCTGCGACCGTTCCGGCGAAATCTGCGCCGGGCGTCTTCGGGAAACGCTTGCTCACCAGCGGTCCCAGCATGCCGCTGCGGACGCGGATATCGATCAGGTTGATCGACCGCGCCTCGATCGCGACAAGGACTTCGGTGTCGGCGGTCGCCGGTTCCGGCAATTCGGCGGGGTGAAGGACGCTCGCGTCCCCGAACCGGTCATACAAAAAAGCTTTCAACGAACGCTCCCTTCGCGCGGTGGCGCCTGGCGAATGTCAGGCGATTGTTGCATAGTCACATATCCGTTCGGACCTTCTCCGCAAGAAGTCGCAAAATCGGGCGGATTGAACGCTGTTCCGACGGCAAAGGGCGCCGGCAAGTCAGGGTTCGCGACAAAGCAGGGCGACTTCCGGCGACTTAGTGTTGGGCATCATATGTTGGTCCTTTCGACGCCTCAGGCCCGTTGCTTGGACATGAGTACGGAGAAGATGGCGATGTGACTGACCAGCCAGGCTGGCAGAAACACGGTGATGACGATCCAGCCGAAGGGCCCGAGAATGTTCGCGTCGTGAATGCTGGGCGTGACGCGGGCCGCGGCGTTCATGTAGTCGAGCGTGCCGACGACATTGACGATCCACGCGAAACCGATCCGAAGGCTGGAGCCGGTCTGAAGCAGCGCGAAACTGATCAGCGCCAACGCGGCGACAAACACATCGCCGGCCACGATCTGGAAAAGGTAGTCCTGCGAGAAGCCGGCGGGGGCAAGGTTGAACACACCCGGCAGCAGCGCGGTCAGGCCGAAATACCGAAAGAAATGGATCGGTATCAGCGCCTTGAGATGAACGTCGCGTCCCAAGTCCACCAGCGTGCGCCGAACCGACCAATAGATCATGGCGAAGGCGGCCATACCGAATGTGTATCCGACGAGATGGAAATAGACCTTTGGATCCATTGGCTGCCCCTGACTTCCTAAATGGCCGTATTCAGCTAAGGCCTAGCGTAGCGACTTCAGAGAGAACGCGTTGTCGGCGGGCTGCGGAATTTATCGCGAAAACGCTCAATGTTTGCGCGATCTGTGGTTCGGACGGTTCAAATCAGCGAATGCTGGACGGTAGGAGCTGGCGAGGCTTCCGCATGTCAGGCCCTCTCTCTCCGCCACTTTCCCGGAGCGCTGCCGACGATGCGTTGGAACGCAGCTCCGAACGCGGCCTGGCTCTGATATCCAACGCAAACGGCAATTTCGAGAACGCCCATCGATGGTTGCGCGATCATGAGTTCCTGCGCCCGCTTGATGCGTTGTTGCGTCAGCCACGTGAAGGGCGTGAGTCCCATCGACTGTTTGAACGCGCGGCAGAAATGGTGGGGAGACAATTGAGCAATCGCCGCCAGGTCCACCAGCGCGATACTTTCACTGAGATTGGCGCACAAATAATCCGTAACCCGCTTTTGTTGGAGGCGGGTCAAGCCGCCTCGAGCGGGTGTTCGGGGCGCTATATTTGAGTGTAGTCGCATCAGCGTCGCGGCGAGACTTAGACCAATCGATTCAATTTCGAGTCTTTCTGTCGACTCCCCCCTTTGGAGGGCGTCGACGATGAGTTCTCCGTGTCGACTGACAGCGTCACAGCGAGCATGCATCGGATCTATCAGTTCAATTGCGTTGTGCTGTGCCGACGGAGCCAGCTCATCGACCTGACGCAGGAACCAGCGCAAGGGCAGATAGAAATGGACGAACCGTGCGCGCGCATTTGCGTATCGGATGTGCGCAGCTTCGCCCGGATAACCCATGTCCACTGCGCCTGGGCGGCACGGGCGGGTCACGCGCCGGCCAGTCAACTGCGCATCCCAATCAATCGATCCAGAAAGCGTGGCGCATATAAAGTAGGTATTGGAAGGAATTTGGACCGACACTTCAGCCTGGCTGCGCTGATCTATCCGGAACACAGCAGCGCTCAATTCTTCGCTCAGCCCTTGACCGATCAATGTTGGCTCTGCACCGATCCAGCCTAGAGAACTCGCACCAGGCATCCCTCTGCTCATACCGCAATCGCCCCGACCCAGTGACGCGGGTCATGGCAGGGTCGATCGGAACTTCACCTGGTCAAGCCCGCGTGCAGTTCCAGCGTCGATCACGCGCCATTCCAGTTCCAGTCTAGATTTGCAGGTCGAACCGGTTCAAGGTGCTATATGGGTCCTGTTTGACCCGGAATTGCGAACAGTAAGCGTAGCGCGGGTGAGATGAGCGCAGCGATACCCGGGACTTGTCTCTGAAACGACTCGAGGCATCCCCTTCAAGCGAGCCCCTGTATTATTTTGCATGGGGTTGGTTCGATACTGCTCGTCATATCCGGGAAAGGTATCAGATGGAATCGGTCAGGATTGATGTTAGCACTCGCGTACCCGACTGCTAGGATCATCAGGATCTCAGGAGGCGCAGCGGCTATCGCTTTTCTGACAATGGACGAATATTTGACCTTTCGCTGTGAGGCAGGCTCTCGCCCACCTGAAGAACTAACCGATGCTTTCATCAGGGAGATTTCGCAATGAGCGCTACCAGCAGTTTCATCTGGTACGAACTGATGACCAGCGACGCCACGGCGGCCGCGAAGTTCTATGGCGCGGTGGTCGGCTGGACCATCGCCGATCGTGCCGATCCACAGAGTAGCGGCATGGATTACCGCATGATTGGCCGCAGCGATGGCGGCTATAACGGCGGGGTGCTCGCGCTGACGGCCGACATGGTGGAACATGGCGCGCGCCCCAGCTGGCTGGGCTATCTGCACGTTGCCGACGTGGATAGGGCAGTGCAGGCCATCACGGCCGATGGTGGCAGACTGCTGATGCCGCGCAAGGATCTGCCGGTCGGCGCGATTGCGATGGTCGCCGACCCCTTGGGCACGCCGTTCTACGTGATGGCGCCGGTGCCGCCGCCGGGGAAGCCCGATGCGAAGAGCGATGTGTTTGATGTTTCCGCGGCGCAGCATGTGCGCTGGAACGAACTCGCAAGCCCTGACCAGGCGCGCGCCAAGCAGTTTTACGCGAAGCACTTCGGCTTCGAATTCAAGGACAGCATGCCGATGGGCGCGCTGGGCAATTATGACTTTATCGATCACGGCGGCGTACGCCTCGGCGCCATCATGCAGAAGCCCCCGCAGAACCCGAACGCCGCGTGGTTGTTCTACTTCGGCGTCCCCTCGATCACAGCCGCAAAGGCAGCCATTGAAGAGGGCGGCGGCAAAGTCATGAATGGCCCTCACCAGGTGCCGACCGGCGCCTGGATCGTCATCGCCAACGATCCGCAGGGCGCCGCTTTCGGTGTCGTGGGTCCCCAGGGAGCATGATGATGAGCGCACCATTCCCCAAAACGACGCTGTGCCTTTGGTACGACCACAGTGCCGAGGACGCCGCGCACTTCTACGCCCGGACATTTCCGGGAAGTTCGGTGGGCGCCGTGCGGCGCGCTCCCGGCGACTACCCGAACGGCAAGCAAGGCGATGCGCTGGTGGTCGAGTTCACTTTGCTCGGCATGCCCTGCATCGGGCTCAACGGCGGGCCGGCGTTCAAGCATTCCGAAGCCTTCAGCTTTCAGGTCGCAACCGACAGCCAGGAAGAAACCGACCGATACTGGAACGCGATTGTCGAAAACGGCGGGCAAGAGAGCCAGTGCGGCTGGTGCAAGGACAAGTGGGGCCTCTCATGGCAGATCACACCCAAGGTGCTGACCGAAGCCATCGCCAAGGGCGGCGAAGCCGCCAAGCGGGCTTTCGCGGCGATGATGACCATGAAGAAGATCGACAGTGCCGCGATCGAAGCCGCGGTGAATGCCCATGCGTAACGTTATCGGCGGCGTCTTCCTCACGCTCGATGGCGTGATGCAGGGGCCGGGCGGACCCACTGAGGATGTTACCGGGGGCTTCCACGAAGGCGGCTGGGTATTCAAGCTCTGGGACGAAGCCGCGGGCGATGCGATCGGCCGGCTCTTCGCAGGTGAGTACGACTTGCTGCTCGGTCGCCGAACCTACGACATCTTCGCCGCCTATTGGCCCTATGTGGAAGGCGAAGCCGGGGCGATGGGTGAGGCGTTCACCCGCGCGAATAAATACGTGCTGACCCGCGGCGATCACCCGCTCGCATGGGCGAACAGCCATCGCTTGAAGAGCATCGACGAGGTCGCTGCGCTCAAGCGGGACGACGGCCCCGATCTCATCATCCAGGGATCGAGCACCCTCTATCCGCCGCTGCTGGCCGCAGGCCTGATCGACCGGCTGATGCTGATGACCTTCCCGGTGATGCTGGGCAAGGGCAAGCGGCTGTTCGGCGATGGCACGCCCACCACGATGCTGAAGATGGTCGATCACGCGGTCACGGCAAGGGGCACGGTGATCGCGACCTACGAGCGCGGCGGCACGCTTCCCGACTTCCCGCCCTTCGGGCCGCAACCCAGCACAAGCCCGCGCGAGGCTGCACGCCAGCGCCGGATGGCAGAGGGCAGCTGGTGATCTATCTTGGCCTGTCATCGGCAAGCGACATTTCTTTTCGGAATGTTTGACGGCAAATTGTGGCGGACGGAATAGTCTAGGATCTCGGAAACGATTGAGTGGGAGTAGCCATTGGCCTCGATGTATTCGCAACACCACCATTGGTCGCCGTCTGAAAAGAAGACCGCTCGCCGGGCGTTCGATGCGGCGCTTGCGTTGGCTCTCGGCAAGATCATCGCCGAATTCAAGAGCAAGGCGGCCGCCGTGTCGACCCCCGACGCCATGTGGGACATCGAAGATTATCTGCGTCAGCAACGCAAATATATCGACGAGACATTCGACTATCGCTACTCCCAACTTCTTGTGGTGTTTGCCCGTCTTATTTTCGATGGACTTTTGCAGCCGGAACAGCTGGCTGGCTTGGCCGAAGACAAGCTGCAGATCGTTCGCGGGTATCTGGATTTTGCCAACAGGGATTGAGTCGCGCCACCGCATCCAGCTGTTATAACCGCCGGATCGCGCGCGCCACATCACACCGCCTGCCGAAACGGATCGATGATCCGCAGCCCCTCGTCGAGGATCATGCCGTGCTGCATGTCCTCCGACCAAAGGGTATCGCAGCCGGCGTGAAGCGCCGAGGCGGCTATCATGGCATCGTAGGTGGAAAAGCCATATCGCTCGGCCAGTGCCAATCCGGTTTCGTGGGTCTCGATCGTAAGCGGATGATTTGCGGATGGTTCAAGTGCCGCACTGGCTCCTCGTCATGCCTGGGCTTGTCCCGGCGTGTCTTGGGCAACGCTGGACGCGCAGATCCAAACCGCTTGATAGAACGTATATCGAACACACGCCATGTGCGATCGATCGGTATGGCCGAGGCGTACGCCTTTCTCGATCGGCTCGACGTCTCGGCGTCGGATAGGAGGAGCGCCGTCTGATCCATGACCCTCGCGATCTACTGGTTCAGAAATGACCTCAGGCTGACGGATGAGGCGGCGCTTAGAGCGGCATCGCGGGCGCCCGAGGATATGGCGCAGGAGGCTGCCCTGCGCGACGCGGGTCTCGACGACCATGATGTCCGGCAGTCCAGCCTGTTGCACGCGCCATGATCCAGGTGTTGTGGTTCAAGCGCGACCTGCGCACCTGCGATCACGCGCCGCTGGCCGCGGCCGCGGCTGCCGGACCGGTGCTGCCGCTTTATGTGGTCGAGCCTGATTACTGGCATCTCGCCGACACATCGACACGCCAATGGGTGGCCCAGCGCGCCGCGCTCGTAGAGTTGTCGCAACGGCTGTCGGAGTTGGGCGCTCCCTTGATCGTGCGCGTTGGGACGGTCGTTAAGGTTCTGGAGAGGATCCATTCCGCCATGGGGATCGCACGACTGCTGGCGCATCAGGAAACCGGCAACCTCTGGACCTTCGGGCGCGACATCGCCGTACGCGGCTTCTGCGAACGTCAGGGCATCACTTTCGCGGAATTCAGCCAGACCGGCGTGATCCGCGGCGCGGGCGCCCGCGATCGTTGGGCCGCCCACTACAACCGCTTTGTATCTGCGCCAGCCGTGACCGAACCGGTCAGGCTCACGGTGGTCACGGCGGCGAAGCTCACGGCTATTCCGACGGCTGAAATACTCGGACTTCAAGATGATGGCTGCGCTTCGCCGCAGTCGGGAACGCGAAAGGCCGCGCTCGCCTTGCTCGACAGCTTTCTGGATGGCCGCGGGGCGGATTACCGCCGTGGCATGTCGAGCCCGCTGAGCGGGGCTGTGTGCTGCTCGCGACTGTCGGTCGGATTGGCCACCGGCGCGGTTTCCGTTCGCGAGGTGCTGCAGCGGCTAGACAAAGCGAGACGCGCGCTGGTCGAGGCCCCACCGGAACTAAGAGCGATCCCGGTCACGGCGCTCGACAGCCTGATCGCCCGGCGGCATTGGCGGGGCCACTTCATGCAGAAGCTGGAGAGCGAGCCGGAACTGGAAACCCGCTCGTTCCATCCGCTTCACCAGGCCGCGCGGTCATCAACCGCGCCGGACGATCCGGTGCTCGCGGCATGGGCGATCGGACGGACGGGCATTCCCTTCGTCGATGCCTGCATGCGAAGCCTGATCGCCACGGGTTGGCTGAACTTCCGCATGCGCGCCATGTTGCAGTCCTTTGCCAGCTATCAATTGGGGCTCGACTGGCGCGTCAGCGGCGAACGGCTGGCGCGGCTATTCAGCGATTATGAGCCCGGCATCCATTGGCCGCAGGTGCAGATGCAGTCGGGCTAGACAGGGATCAATACGCCACGCATCTACAACCCGGTGAAACAGGGTAGGGACCAGGACCCCGACGGCCGCTTCACCCGGCAGTGGGTTCCTGAACTGGCGCATCTTTCGACAGCGGTTCTGCAGACGCCGTGGCTGGCGACCGGCGCTGATCCTGCGGATTATCCCCAGCCGATCGTCGATCCCTCTGCCGCGGCGCGGTTGGCGAAGGATCGGTTGACGATCCTGCGGCGGTCGGCAGGCTACCGCGAGGCGGCGCTTGCGGTCTTTCAGAAGCATGGCAGCCGCAAGCGTCGGTTCACAAATGACGGCGATCGCGGTCGGCAGGCGCCGCGCAGGCTTCCGCCGACGGCACCCGCACAACTCAGTCTGGGATTTGACGAACCGGAGCCGCCGGTTGACTGATGCCATTCTGATTCCGGCCAGCATCGCTTATTGGATAGCCTGATCAAAAGTCCGTTTGCGGACACGCGAATGCTGGCTGAAAAGATCGCAGGACGTTAAAATGAGGAGAAGGTCGACACCCGGCGACGGCTTTGTCCAAGAGATCCGCTGACAACCCAGGCTTCGTGCAGTTCGAAGGAGGCGCCCTTGAGCGTTATTGAAGTCATCCGCCCGCAGACCCAATCGGCGCAGTCCCCTTCGCGAGAGGGCTTTGAGACACCCTTCGTCACCAAGACGCTGCTGCTGGCCGTGATCGCGCTGGCCTCCGCCGGCGGAATGCTGGTGACCGACAGCGCCACCACGGCGCGGGCGATCGCTGGCGCAGGAGCGGATTGGGCAAACCTGCTGCGCGCCATGGCGGTGCTGAAGCTGGTCTTCGCGGGCGCGGCCACCGCGGCCGTCCTGTGGCGGCTCGGCGCGCCCATTTCCGCGACCAGGTGGGGCGGTTACGCCCTCGCGGTGGCTGCCACCTGGGCCGGGCCGGGGCTGATCTGGGGGCTCGCGCATATCCTGCCCGGCACGCTGCTGCTGCATGCCGGGCTGATCGCGACGGCGGTGTTGGTCTGGCGCGACCCGGCGACCCGTGCACGCCTGTCCGATATCATTGCCCGCCGCCGTGCGGCATCGCGGGCGAAGAGCTGACTCCCGACCGATGATAATGACATCGTGATCGTGGACGGAGGGTATCTGCCGCGACTGCATGCACGAAATGCCGGCCTTTGCCGAGTTGCGCACCCGTAAGCACCATTCGACTGGCGTCGACCTCTTGACGATCTTCTGGTGCGGACCGATTGTTGTCGGACAATGAATCCACTGGTCAGCAAAATTCACAGCAAGGAGAAACGCTGGAGCGCAGAATTTGCTGCCCTCCGCCAACTCTGCCTCGCGTCCGGGCTCAACGAAGAGCTGAAATGGGGTCAAGCTTGCTATGACCTCGATGGCGCAAACGTGGTTTTGATCCATGGCTTCAAGGACTATTGCGCGTTGCTGTTTATGAAAGGCGCTTTGCTCAAAGACCCCAAGGGCATCCTCGTTCAGCAAACCAAGAATGTGCAGGCCGCAAGGCAGATCCGGTTTGCCGCTCTTGCGGATATCAACAAACAGAAAGCAGCAGTTAAGGCCTATATTGTCGAGGCCATTGCGGTCGAGAAGTCCGGCGCCAAGGTGGAGATGAAGGGCACGGCACAATTCGATATGCCGGAGGAGTTTCTAACGCGCTTGAATGATGACTCAAATTTGGCCAAAGCTTTTCATGCGCTCACCCCGGGAAGGCAGAAAGGGTATCTGCTGCATTTTGCTGGAGCAAAGCAATCGACGACTCGTGCCGCACGCGTGGAGAAGCATGCGCCGAGGATACTGCAAGGCCTCGGACTGGATGACTGAGCCCACAAGGTGTAAAGTTGTATAAGACCTTCTCGATCCTCTCTGAGAATGCGGAAATGCACCGTCCGACGAGCGCGAAATCGCCCGCGCGAATCGAGTCGAAAAGTGCGAACTGATCCGGCGATACCGATGTGACTCGAGATGGAACTCGTCGCGCGCCAGAGGAAGGCCATGACGGAATTGACGCGCACCAAGGTCGGTCGGCTCGACGTGGCCGATGCGGAGCATCTCGACGAGCAAGGCTATCTCCTGCTGCGCAGCGCTATCCCCGCAGGCTGGATCGGGCCGCTTCGCGATGCTTTCGAGGCCGGCGCGGGGCCGTCGGATATGTGGCCGGTTCCCCGTGGCCCCGATTGGCGCCATGCCCTGCTCGACCTCGATGCGACCGTGCAACAGGTTTGCCGTCTGCCGATGATGCTGACCGCCGTGCATCATATCCTGCAACAGCCGTTCTTCCTGGCGCAGGTCGAGGGGCGCGAACCGCGTGCGGGCGGCGGCGCTCAAGGACTGCATCGAGACGGAGCCGACCGAAAGCTCACGGAAGCAGTTTCCGCTCTGGCATTCCTCGACCCATTTGGGGCGGAGAACGGTGCGACCCAAGTCGTGCCGGGCACGCATCGCCAGGAGGCACAGGATGCACTGATGCTTCCGCTGGCAAAGGGGATGGAAGGTGAAGCCGGCGACATCCTGCTGTTCGACGTCAATCTACTGCACGGCGCAACGCGCAATCGAAGCGGCGCGCCGCGCCGGTCGCTATTGATTACCTATGCCATTGCCTCGCAGCAGGAGAAATGGCGAGAGACTCGGGCTTTGCGGGCCGTGCGCATGGATCGTGATGAAGTGTTCGACGTTTGAGCGATTGCGCGAGGCGCTCCGCAACCCGCGGCGCGGTCATCCGATCTAAAGGCATTGCATTTCGGCCGAGTTGCCGCGTGGGCAAATCAGCCGGATTGCAGACGGGAGAGCAACCCGCGTGAGCCGCTACTCCGCCGCCGCATTGAAGGTCGTCGGGTCGGATCGTTGGCTCTGATTATCCTGTCCCAGCCCGGCAAATCGGCGCAGCGCGTTCGCCATCTGAGCCCGGCCGCTGGCGCTGGTGAGCACCACATCGACCATGGGGAAGGACGAGTGGAAGTGGCCTCTCGCCTGGAGCTGTTCGACCGCCACGCCGGCTTTCTGCAGGGCCTCGGCATAGGCGATGCCCTCGTCACGCAGCGGATCGAACTCGCAAGTCACGACATAAGCAGGCGGCAGGCCGGCGAGCTTGCCGCGCAGCGGCGAGACGCGCGGATCGCTGCGGTCGGCCGGCGAGCAGTAAATGTCCCAGAACCAGAACATCAGCGAGCGCGTCAGGAAATAGTCTGCCGCATTGTCGCTGTAGGACGGACGGTCGAAGCGGCAGTCGGTAACTGGGCAGACCAGGAGCTGGCCTGCGATCTCGGGACCGCCGCGGTCGCGTGCCAGCTGGCAGGTGACGGCGGCGATATTGGCGCCGGCACTCCAGCCCGCGACCATTAGCGGCCCAGGCCGGCCGCCAAGTTCGCCCGCATGTTCGGCGACCCAGCGGGTCGCCGCCAAGCCGTCCTCCGCTGCCGCTGGGAAGCGGTGTTCGGGCGCATGACGGTAGCCGACACTGACAAAAATCAGGCCTGACCGCCGGCAGAGGTCGCGGCAGAAGGGATCGTCGGACTGCTCATCGCCCAGAACCCAACCGCCGCCGTGGAAATAGACCACGATGCCATGCGGTCCCGGCGTTGCCGGGCGATAGAGTCGGTAGGGCAGCGGACCATCTGCCGCGGTTAGCGTGCCGTCTTTGACCTCGCCGACGGGCCTTCCGGCGGGCCGGCTCTTGTTGAACTCGGCAATAAAGTCGCGCGCGCCTTGCGCCCCCATCAATTCAATCGGCGGCAGGTTCATCTGCGCCAGCATGTTCAAGACCAGCCGAACGTCCGGCTGCAGCCGCACGACCTCGCCGTCATTGCATTGCTCGGCGACGGTGGGGCCGGTCAGGCGGAAGCCCAGCATACCCTTGCTGGCGATCTCGTTGCAGATGCTGCGATAGGGACCGACGCCGCCGGTATAGGGCATCACGCCCTGCGGTTTGCCGGGGACGTTGGCGCCGGTGTACCAGGTGTTGGCCAGCCGATGCAGCGTCAGCGTCGCACAGTCGGCCATGTGACGGGCCCAGCCTGCCTGCGCGGTCTCGGTGGCCTCCACGGTGGTGAAGCCGGCCTCGCGCAACTCGATCAGGCGATCGACCACCCAGTCGACGTGCTGCTCGATCGACACCGCCATGTTCGACAGCACCGACGGGCTGCCGGGGCCGGTGATCAGGAACAGATTGGGGAAGCCGGCCACGGTGAGGCCGAGATAGGTTTGCGGGCCGTGCGCCCAGAGCTCGGTGAGCGACTTGCCACTGCGGCCGGTGATCGGATGCACGGCCGTGATCGCGCCGGTCATGGCGTCGAAGCCGGTCGCGAACACGATCACGTCGACGTCGATGCTGCGCTGGCCGGTCTTGATACCGGACGGCGTGATCGCGGTGATCGGTTCCTTGCGCAGGTTCACCAGCGTGACGTTGGGGCGGTTGAAGGTGGCGTAGTAGTTGGTATCGAGACAGGGACGCTTGGAGCCGAACGGATGATCGTTGGGGCAGAGTGCTTCGGCGGTTTCGGGATCCCGGACGATCGAGCGGATCTTTTCGCGGAATAGTTCGGCGAGCAGGGCGTTGGCCTCGGGATCGGTAGCCTGGTCGGCCCATAGCTGCGTCAGCATGCCCACGAGATCGCCGGCGGCCCAGAGCTTCTCGAAACGCGCGCGGCGCTCGGCATCGGAGAGCTGGAAACTGAGTTCGGTGGCCGGCGGCAGCGGCACACCCGCCATCGACCAGCGCGCCTGCTCGCGGAAGGTGGCGCGGTCCTGCTGCAGCTGCGCGGCGCGCTCCGCCGGTACCTGACCATTATGGGCGGGCAGGGCAAAGTTCGGCGTGCGCTGGAATACCGTGAGATGGGAGGCCTGCTCGGCGATGATGGGGATCGATTGAATTCCCGACGATCCCGTGCCGATCACCGCGACCCGCTTGCCTTTGAGATCGACACCCTGATGCGGCCAGCGGCTGGTGAAATAGACTTCGCCCTTGAAGTCCTTCACGCCATCGATTTCCGGCGGCTTGGGCGCGGAGAGACATCCGGTGGCCATGATGTAATAGCGGCAGGAAACGTTGGCGCCATTGCTGGTCGTCAGGAGCCAGCGCGCGGTTGCGTCGTCCCAGTTGGCCGCGATGACCTTGGTGCCGAAGCGGATGTCGCGCCGGAGATCATAGCGGTCGGCGACAAAGCCGAGATAGCGCAGGATCTCAGGCTGGGTGGCATATTTCTCCGACCACGTCCAGTCGCGCTCCAGCTCCGGATCGAAGGAGTAACTGTAGTCGACCGTTTGAATATCGCAGCGCGCGCCTGGATAGCGATTCCAGTACCAGGTGCCGCCGACATCGTCGGCCTCATCCATGCCGACGACACTGAAGCCGGCCTTGCGCAGCCGATGCAGAAGGTAGAGGCCGGCAAAGCCGGCGCCGACCACCGCGACATCGACATGTTGCGTTACGCCGTGCGCGGCTTCGAACGCGCCTGCTGCGGCCCTTGTATCCGATGCGGGGATTGCATCCGACATGTCATTTCCTCCCGTGTGATGTTTATTTTGACGCGACGCTAACGCCGTGCGCGCACTTTGTCATCAGGACAAATTCAATCTTCGGTAGCTTGGGTGATCGGCCTTTTTGAGGCGGATGCGGTGCAACGCGGTCATGCGGTGCAAACCAGCGAAGTGTCAGTGATGCTGACGCAGCTATGCTGGAGCAATGTTGCTGAAGATCTTCGCCTCACGCGTCGTCGTTATTGCTGCCCCCGAACAGGCCTCCGAGCAGGCCGCCGGCGACGCCGAGTGCCGAGCCGATCGCGACATTGCCGGCAGTCGAATTGGCGCCGTTGTCGCCGCCCCCGGGCAGATA
Organism: uncultured Alphaproteobacteria bacterium; assembly: GCA_963736075.1. GTDB lineage: Bacteria > Pseudomonadota > Alphaproteobacteria > Rhizobiales > Xanthobacteraceae > Bradyrhizobium. The sequence goes on from CAVTNW010000026.1 coordinate 27,427, forward strand.
GCGCGCGACTTCTTCGGCGAGGTTGAGGATCGGCATGCTTTGCAGCCAGATATGACCGGGGCCGGTAAGGCTCGCGAGAAACAGGCCTTCGCCGCCGAACAGCACATTCCTGAAGCCTGATACCATCTGAATGTCGAAGCCGACGCTCGGCTCGAACACGCCGACATGGCCCGCATGCACTAAGAGCCGCTCCCCGGGGCCGAGGTCGCGTTCGACCAGTTCGCCGGAGAGATCGAGCCAGACCATGCCGGGCCCCGTCACCTTCTGCAGGATGAAGCCATCGCCGCCGAAGAAGCCGGCGCCCAACCGTTTCTGCCAGGCGAGTTCGAGCGACACTGATTTTTGCGCGACCAGGAACGTCTCCTTGCGGCAGATCAGCGAATGGCCCGCCTGCAGCATCGCCGGCACGATGGTGCCGGGAAAGCGCGGCGCAAAGGCGACATGGCCCGGGCCGTTGGCGGTGAAATCGGTGATGAAGAACGAACCGCCGCCGAAGGAGCGCTTGAGGCCGGCGAACAGCCCGCCGCCGGTATGCGTGTTCATCGCGACCTGGTCGTTCATCCAGGCCATGGTGTTGGTCTGGCTATAGACCGTCTCGCCGGGGGCGAGGTCGACGGCGACCGTCTGCATGACCGTTCCCGAGATGGCGTAGCGCATGCTCCCCTCCGAATGCCGATCGCGCCACGTGCGCGAGCCTCACATCATCAGCCATGCGTGCGAGTATAAAGGAGTTGAACGGAGTAGAACAGATCGGCCGTAACACGTGTTTCGGACGGCCCTGTTGTCCGCGCGCGCGGTTTGATATCATCCTGAAGCGACTGATACGCTGCTACGGACCGCGGCGACCGTCCTAGGAAAATAAGGCCAGCATTCCCTTCAACGATGGCAGGAGACAAATGGCACGCGTGCGCTGTATCACCGAGATGGGCATGGGCGTCGATGTTCACGGGCGCGATGCCACCAAGGCCGCCAGGCGCGCGGTCTCGGACGCCATCCGCCACTCCAGCCTCGGCTTTTTTCGCATGCTGGGCAAGACCGCTGCCGACATGTTCGTCGATGTTACCATCGGCGTGCCGGATCCCGGCGCGGTCGACACCTCGGCGGTCGCGAAGGAACTGCCCTACGGGACGGTGACCGTCACCGCCGTCAAAGGCGGGCTGGAGATCGTCGCCGCGCAGGGCGGCGATGCCATCCTCATCGCCAACGCCGCCGTGATCGTCAGTCTCGATGATGGTGCGCCGAGCTAGGCTCGACATCCAATCAAGCAACCGCATGAGCCGGTGTGATCGGCGAAAGAGGGCGACCACGAGGGTCGCCCCTGCGAGATCGACATAGTGTAGGGGCGCCCCTGGTGGGCGCCCTGTTTGAACCGCAACCGTTGTTTCTTTTTGAGCCAGCAGCCCGCATGAGCGCGAGCGATATGCGGGACAACCGGGAGAACAGCGGACCCGCGCTTGCTGGCGGACCGATGCGCCCGCTACCTATTCAACTGTCATCCTCCGCGAAAGCGGGGGATCCAGTACGCCGCAGTCTATCGGTTTATCACTGCCGTCTCTGGAATACTGGGTCGCCCGGTCAAGCCAGGTCAAGCCGGGCGATGACGGCCGCGTTGAGGCGGCCGGTGTGCTCGCTTCCTAGCGCCGCTTTAATTTCTGATTCACTTATCAAACAGCGACGAGAACGATTTATTTTTCTTCATGGCCGGGCATGGCGAATTCAAGACGCGACTAAATGCCCCGCGGCGCGAGACGCCCGGGCTTTGCCAGGTAGCTCAACGCCCTCGAGATAAAGAGGGCGCGGGGAATGCCGCGATGCCCAGAGGCACCCGCGGCTCGTGTGCAAAGAAAGCGGCCGTACGCACACGAGGTAGTGCGAGGCACCGGATCATCCGGCATTCCCCACGCAATGGTTTTACGGTTTATCAACGTGCTCTCCTCGGCGAGATAAGCTCTATTGCCACCGTCGCCTTCGGATTAACGGCTCGCTCAGCCCGGTTGAGCCGAACGCAACCTCCAAAGACTTGACACCAGCCTTGGGTGCCAGGACCACACGCCTTTCCCCGTACGCTTCAGCGCCGTCGTCTATCATGCGAGGTATTCGCTCACGGAGATATCCGCCCTGCGACCCACCGCATGCCTGACGCTGCCGCGTCCACCGCATCTCATCCCGCGTTTCCTGACGATCGCGATACGCCCCTCTTAGTGGGATAAGACAATGAAGCTCATAGCCCAATTTGTACATAAAGTGAACAAAAATATTTTTTATAATAGGGATTGACAGCCCCGAAACACTCGATCTCATGTCGGGCAAAACTTGCTACGACAGCTGGATCTGCCGGCAAGGCATTCTCGTCCTGATAGCAGCCCGCTGGAGCGGGCTTCGCGCCCTGATGAATAATCTGCGCCGAAAACAAGGCTGCGACGGCTCAATCCTTGAGCAACGAAGTCGTGTGTTCAGTTCGGGTGTGGCGATGCGATACGATGCTAAAATGCGCCGCCAGCAGCACCACTGACGAGAGATTCCAGTCCTGCCATATTTCGATGACCGAGATAGCGGCCGCGCCGTTCCCACAAGCCGCTTGTCGCGGCTGATTCGGTTTGGCGGCATGGCGACCGGGGTGGCTGGCGGCATGCTGCTCGATGGCGCGCTTCAATTCGCGCAAGGCAAGCGCCCGAGCCTCGGTGATCTTCTGCTGACTCCAGCCAATGTCCTCAAGGTCACCCAGCAGCTGGCGCAGTTGCGCGGGGCGGCCATGAAGGTCGGCCAGCTGTTGTCGATGGATGCCGGCGAGGTGCTGCCGCCCGAACTGAGCGAGATTTTGTCGCGGCTGCGCGCCGATGCCGAGCCGATCCCGCAGGTCCAGCTGCTGGCGGTGCTGAGCCGGCACTGGGGCCGGGACTGGCGCACGCGTTTCGAGCATTTCTCGTTCCGCCCGATCGCCGCCGCCTCGATCGGGCAGGTGCATCGCGCCCGCACCAAGGGATGGGCGCGATCTCGCCGTCAAGATCCAGTACCCCGGTATTCGCAACAGCATCGACAGCGATGTCAGCAACGTCGCGGCGCTGATGCGGATGTCTGGACTGGTGCCCTCTGCGCTCGACATCGCCCCGCTGCTGGCCGAGGCGCGGCGGCAATTGCATGAGGAGGCCGACTATCTCCGCGAGGGCGAGCACCTGAGGCAGTTTTCGGCGCTGCTGGCGGACGCCAGCGAATTCGCGGTGCCGGCGCTGCAGGCCGATTTCACCAGCCGCGACATCCTGGCGATGTCCTATGTCGAGGGTACGCCGCTGGAGCAGCTGACGTCGGCCCCGCAACCCGTGCGTGACCGCGTGATGACGCACCTGATCGGGCTGGTGGCACGCGAAATGTTTGAATTCCGGCTGATGCAGACCGATCCGAATTTTGCCAATTATCGCTATAACGCCTCGACTGGGCAGATCGTGCTGCTCGATTTCGGCGCCACCCGCGCCTTTCCCGCAGCGATGGCGGAGAGTTATCGCCTGCTGTTGCAGGCCGGCTTTGCAGACGACCGCGCCGCCATCCGCCAGGCCGCGATCGCCATCGGCTTTTTTGCCGCGCGGACGCCGCTGCGGCATCAGGATGCGGTACTGCGCCTGATCCAGATGGCGCTGGCGCCGCTGCGCTTTGCGGGCGCTTTCGACTTCGGCCAGAGCGATCTCGCCGCCCGCCTGCGCGACGGCGGCCTTTCGATCGCCGCCGAACGCGATTTCGTCCACGCGCCGCCGATGGACCTGATGTTCCTGCAGCGCAAGGTCGGCGGCATGTTTCTGCTCGCCAGCCGGCTCAGGGCCCGAGTCAACATCAGGGCGCTGCTGGAACCCTATCTCTGACGATCGGGAATAGTTGCCCCAGCAATTTGTGGATAACACGCTCTACCGCTCCGCCACGTCGATGCAGCCGGGGCCATTCCCGACAGGAGAGCCTAGGATGGCAGGATCACCCCTGCCTGAAACCATGCGGATCGGAGCGTCGTTCAATGGAAGCCGCACGCCTCAAGATCAATCCCGAGAGCCATTCCAAGCCCAAGCTCGGACACAGATCCAAAGCCCAGCCCAAAGCGAACAAGGAATCCAAGCTCGTGCGCACCCATGCGCCCGAGGATCTGTCGCCGCTCGAATGGCAACGCGGCCTGCGCCGGCAGTTCGGCCGCGACCAGAGTTTTGGGCTGCAAAACCTCGGCCGCGAACCCTTTTTCTCCGAATTCCAGGTCACCAACCCCAGTTCGAAATCGAGCTACCGGGTGGTGATCCGGGGCCTGGGGCCGGGCGGCAATTTCTGCTCCTGCCCGGATTATTCGACCAGCGAGCTCGGCACCTGCAAGCACATCGAATTCACGCTGGCGCAGCTTGAGAAGAAGCGCGGTGCCAAGGCAGCCTTTGCGCGCGGCTATCAGCCGACCTTTTCCGAGCTCTATCTGCGCAACGAGGGGAAACGCTGCGTGCATTTTCGCGCCGGAACGGATTGTCCGCCCGAGGTGATCCAGGCCGCCGGCAGTCTGTTCGACGCGCGGCACAATGGCCTTTTGCCGGAGCATCGCTTTGGCGATCTGACGTCGTTCATCAGCCTGGCGACAAAATCCGGTCATGAACTGCGGGCGTACGACGATGCGCTGGATTTCATCGCGGGCGTTCGCGATGCGGAGCAGCGGTCCGCGAAACTCGCCAAATTATTTCCTCGTGGCGCCGCCGATCCCAAGCTGTTGTCGCTCCTGAAGGCCCCGCTCTATCCCTACCAGGCCGAGGGCGCGCTGTTTGCGGTGCGGGCGGGCAGGGCGCTGATTGCCGACGACATGGGGCTCGGCAAGACCATCCAGGCCATTGCCGCGGCCGAACTGCTGGCGCGGCATTTAGGCGTGTCCAAGGTGCTGGTGATCTGCCCGACCTCGCTGAAATATCAGTGGCAGAGCGAAATCCTGCGCTTCACGGGGCGTTCGGGAGAAAACGTCGCGCGCGTGATCGGCGGCGGCCGTTCGATGCGGACCCAGCAATATGCGATCGATGATTTCTGCAAGATCACCAACTACGAAAAGCTCAAGACCGATCTCGACCTGATCGCGGCCTGGGCGCCCGAACTCGTGATCGTCGATGAAGCCCAGCGGGTGAAGAACTGGAATACCATCGCCGCCCGCGCCCTGAAGCGCGTCGACAGCACCTACGCCATCGTGCTGACCGGAACGCCTCTGGAAAACAAGCTGGAAGAGCTGATCTCCGTGGTCCAGTTCGTCGATCAGCACCGGCTTGGACCGACCTGGAAACTCCTGCATCAGCATCAGCGCAAGGACGAGGGCGGCCGCGTCATCGGCTATACCGGGCTGGAAAAAATCGGCCAGACCTTGGCGCCGATCATGATCCGCCGCCGCAAATCCGAGGTGCTGCGTCAACTGCCCGCGCGGACCGACCAGAACCTGCTGGTGCCGATGACCGAGCAGCAGATGCTCCATCACATCGAAAACGCCGACATCGTCGCGAAAATCGTCAAGCGCTGGCGCCGGACCCGGTTTTTGTCGGAAACGGATCGCCGAATCCTGATGGTCGCGCTGCAGAACATGCGGATGTCCTGCAACAGCACCTATCTGTTGGATCAGCGAACCGACCATGGCGTCAAAGCCGACGAACTCGCGGCCGTGTTCGATCAGTTGTTCGGGGATCCCGAGGCCAAGGCCGTGGTGTTCTCGCAGTGGACGCGGACCCACGACATCGTCATCCGCCGCCTCGAAGCGCGCGGCATCGGCTTTGTCAGCTTCCACGGCGGCGTGCCGTCCGACCAGCGGCCGGCGCTGATCGAACGCTTTCGCAGCGATCCGGATTGCCGCGTCTTCCTGTCCACCGATGCCGGCAGCACCGGGCTCAACCTGCAGCATGCCTCGACGCTGGTGAACATGGACCTGCCGTGGAATCCGGCGGTGCTGGAACAGCGCATCGCCCGGATCCATCGCATGGGCCAGAGCCGGCCGGTGCGGGTGATCAATTTCGTCGCCAAGGGCACCATCGAGGAGGGCATGCTCTCGGTGCTGGCGTTCAAACGCTCGCTGTCGGCAGGCATCCTCGACGGCGACAGCGGCGAGATCTCGCTCGGCGGCTCGCGCCTCAACCGCTTCATGAAGCAGGTCGAGGAAGTCGCCGGCAATATGGGGCAAAGCGAGGCGGTGACGCCGGCGGAGGAGGCCGGCCATCAGGCCCCAGCGGATGCCGCGGCCGCTGAGGCGGGCTCCATCGAACAGGATCCGCAAGAGATCAGTGCGGAGGCAGGCGAGGCGACGATCGCGGCAACGGACCGGGACGGCGCGGCGTCGGCGCGGCAGACTGCGTCAGCTCCCGATCCCTGGCAGTCTCTGGTCCAGATCGGCGCGCAATTCATCGGTGCCATGGCTGCGGCCCAGGCGCCAGAGGGGGCACACCATCCCTGGATCGAACGCGACCGGGCTACCGGCGCGCCGCATCTCAAGATGCCGCTGCCGCCGCCGCAGGTCGCCCGCCAGCTCGCCGACATGCTGTCGGCGCTCGCCAACAATCTGCGCGGCGGGACGACGTGAAGGTCAGGTCATAACCGGGAACGCAGCTTCGCAATTTTGTCGACTAGCATTGGTCGGGAGGTCAGACCTTGCCCATCACCATCTACGGTATCAAGAATTGTGACACCATGAAGAAGGCCCGCGCTTGGCTCGATGGCCACGGCGTCGCTTACCGCTTTCATGACTACAAGACCGAAGGCATTGCCAAGGATCAGCTCAAGCGCTGGTGTGACGAACTCGGCTGGGAGACGGTGCTCAACCGCGCCGGCACCACCTTTCGCAAACTGCCCGACGCCGACAAAGAAGGCCTTAACGAGCGCAAGGCGCTGGCCTTGATGCTGGCGCAGCCTTCGATGATCAAGCGCCCGGTGCTCGATCTCGGCGGCAAACGGCTGGTCGGCTTCAAGCCGGAAATCTATCTAAGGGAAGTGAAGCCATAGGGCAGGGCCGGGCGTCTTGTTCAATTCCCCGGCGGTTGCCGGTCCGATCCGCGGCGATAGCGGACGGTGCCGGCAATCGCCGGGCCGCGCTGCCCGTGCCCTGCTTTCGACCTTGCGTAACGCTGGCGGTTGACGGCATATTCCGGTCGGAGGCGGCAGGTTCGGGAACATGCTCCAGCGCGACTGGAGAGAACCCGCCGGGAGGAATAATCAACCACGCGCGGGCAGCCCTTGGCAGCGATGGTTAACGGGGGGAATGTGATTGGCCGATGAGTTTATTCTCGAAACCCACGGATTGACCAAGGAATTCGCGGGTTTCTTCGCTGTTCGCGATGTTGATCTTCGGGTTCGCCGTGGCACCATTCACGCTTTGATCGGCCCGAACGGCGCCGGCAAAACCACCTGCTTCAACCTTTTGACCAAGTTCTTAAGGCCCTCGGCCGGTCAGATTGTGTACAAGGGACAGGATATTACGGCGCTGGCGCCGGCCGACGTGGCGCGGCTCGGATTGGTACGCTCGTTCCAGATTTCGGCGGTATTTCCGCATTTGACGGCGCTGGAGAATGTCAGGGTCGCGTTGCAGCGCCAGCACGGGCAGTCCTTCGATTTCTGGCGTTCCAAGGCGGTGCTCGACCGTTTCAACAGCCGCGCGCTCGAACTGCTCGACGATGTCGGCCTGAGCGAGTTCGCCAAGACACCGGCGGTGGAGATGCCCTACGGCCGCAAACGCGCGCTCGAAATTGCGACGACATTGGCGCTCGATCCCGAAATGATGCTGCTGGACGAGCCGATGGCCGGCATGGGGCATGAAGACATCGACAAGATCGCCGCGCTGATCAAGCGCATCTCTGCAAAATATACGATCCTGATGGTGGAACACAACCTTAACGTGGTGGCTAATCTTTCCGACATCATCACCGTGCTGACCCGCGGTCACGTGCTTGCCGAAGGCAACTACGCCGAGCTGACCAAGGATGAGCGCGTCAAGGAAGCCTATCTGGGGGCGGGTCATGCCTGATTTGAAGTTGGCCGATGCTTCCACTCAGAGGCCGGCGTCGGCAGAAGCTCCCGGCGAGCCGGTGCTGGCGGTGCAAAATCTGGAGGCCTGGTACGGCGAGTCTCACATCCTTCACGGCATCGATTTCAACGTCAATGCCGGCGAGGTGGTCACGCTGCTTGGGCGCAACGGCGCGGGCAAGACGACCACGCTCAAATCGGTGATGGGCGTCATCGGCAAGCGAACCGGCTCGATCCGCTTCGACCATCAGGAAATCATCCGGACGTCATCGGACCGGATCGCGCGCATGGGCATCGCATTCTGCCCCGAGGAGCGCGGGATCTTCTCCAGTCTCGATGTCCGCGAGAATCTGATGTTGCCGCCGATCGTGCGCAGCGGCGGCCTGTCACTCGATCAGATCTTCGAGCTGTTTCCCAATCTCAGCGAGCGGCTCAACAGCCAGGGCACCAAATTGTCCGGCGGCGAGCAGCAGATGCTGGCCATCGCGCGGATTCTGCGTACCGGCGCGCGCTTCCTGATGCTGGACGAGCCCACCGAGGGGCTGGCCCCGGTCATCATCCAGCAGATCGGCCGCACCATCGCGCGGCTGAAAAAAGAAGGCTTTACCATCCTCCTGGTCGAGCAGAATTTCCGCTTCGCCTCCACCGTCGCCGACCGCTACTACATCGTCGAGCATGGCAAGGTCATCGATGGTTTCGCCAACGCCGATCTGGCGGCCAATATGGACAAGCTTCACACCTACCTCGGCGTTTGAAATCGAACAGACCGAGTACGAAAGATCGATCGATGCAAGCTCTGTTCGCGCAGCTTCTGGTGGGACTGATCAACGGCTCGTTCTACGCGCTGCTCAGCCTTGGGCTCGCGGTGATCTTCGGGATGCTCAACATCATCAACTTTGCTCACGGCGCGCTCTATATGATGGGTGCATTTTGCGCGTATTTCCTGCTCAACGTGGCCGGCATTGGCTATTGGCCGGCATTGATTGTCGCGCCCATCGTGGTTGGTATCTTCGGCATGATCCTGGAACGCACCATGCTGCAATGGCTGGCGGGGCTCGATCATCTCTACGGCTTGCTGCTGACCTTCGGGCTGGCCCTGATCATCCAGGGCGTGTTTCAGAATTATTTCGGTTCGTCGGGCCTGCCTTACGCGATCCCCGATGAACTGAAAGGTGGCATCAATCTTGGCTTCATGTTCCTGCCGATCTACCGCGCCTGGGTGGTGATCTTTTCGCTGATCGTCTGCGTAGGCACCTGGTACCTGATCGAGCGCACCCGGCTTGGCGCCTACCTGCGGGCCGCTACCGAAAACCCGACCTTGGTGCGCGCCTTCGGCATCAACGTGCCGCGCATGATCACCTTGACCTACGGGCTTGGCGTCGGCCTCGCCGCGCTGGCAGGGGTGTTGTCGGCGCCGATCAATCAGGTGCGGCCGCTGATGGGCGCCGACCTGATCATCGTGGTATTCGCGGTGGTGGTCATCGGCGGCATGGGTTCCATCATGGGGTCGATCATCACCGGCTTTACGCTCGGTGTGGTCGAGGGCCTGACGAAATACTTTTATCCCGAAGCCTCCAACACCGTGGTATTTGTGCTGATGGTGCTGGTGTTGCTGGTGAAGCCGTCGGGACTGACGGGACGGGCGAGCTGACATGACGGCGATGACCGACAACTCGATACCGGTAACGGCGCGCGCGATCCACGACGAGATGATCGCCTTCGGCATCTTGACGGCCTTGTTGCTGATCGTGCCGTTTACCGGCATCTATCCCTTCTTCGTGATGCAGGCGCTGTGCTTCGCGTTGCTGGCCTGCGCTTTCAACCTTTTGATCGGTTACGGCGGGTTATTATCGTTCGGTCATGCGATGTTTCTGGGCACGGCGGGTTATGTCTCGGCGCATGCCTTGAAAGTCTGGGGGCTCACGCCCGAGCTTGGCATTCTGGCCGGTGTCGCGGCGGCCACGGGACTTGGCGTCATCACGGGACTGATCGCGATCAGACGCCAGGGCATCTATTTCTCGATGATCACCTTGGCGCTGTCGCAGCTTATCTACTTCATCTATTTGCAGGCGCCCTTCACCCATGGCGAGGACGGCATCCAGGGTATTCCGCAGGGCCACCTGTTCGGTTTCATCAATCTCGCCAATCCGACCATCCTTTATTACGTCATCCTGGCCGGCTTCCTGTTCGGTTTCCTGGTCATCTTCCGCACCATCAACTCGCCGTTCGGCGAAGTACTGAAGGCGATCCGCGAGAATGAACCGCGCGCGATCTCGCTCGGCTACAAGACCGATCAATACAAGCTGATGGCCTATATCCTGTCCGGCGCGTTGGCGGGCTTCGCCGGCGCGCTCAAGGTGTTTGTGGCGCAGAATGCGTCGCTGACCGATGTGCATTGGAGCATGTCCGGTGAAATCGTGCTGATGACGCTGGTGGGCGGCCTCGGTACCGTGTTCGGCCCGGTGGTCGGTGCCTTCGTCATCATTGCGATGCAGCAATACCTGGCCGGCTTCGGACAATGGGTGACGGTCATACAGGGCGTGATCTTCGTGGTCTGCGTGCTGACCTTCCGCCGCGGCGTGATCGGCGAAATCGCGCACTATTTCCGGCGTTCCCTCTGAGACGCCCGACGCTTCTTTCAGCCTCGACAAAGCGGTGGATGACCCCATTCGGTCGACGGGTCGCTGCGCCGTTCGCCCCGAAATGGTTTATGACAGTTGTGTGACGGGCCCCGGGCCGGACTCAAATGATGGACAGGTCAGATGCTGCGCTGGTTTCGCTCCTTGCTGCCGAAGGAGGAACGTTTTTTCGACCTGTTCGCCCGGCATGCCCAGACCGTCGTGCAGGGCGCGTTGGCGCTGCAGGATATGCTGCGTGGGGGCGATGAAACGCCGGTTTTCTGCCAGCGCGTCAATCAGTTTGAAAATGACGCCGACAATATCACCCGCGAGGTCCTGACCGCGGTGCGCAGGACCTTCATAACCCCGTTCGACCGGGGCGACATCAAGAATCTGATCACCTCCATGGACGACGCCATCGACCAGATGCAGCAGACCGCCAAGGCCGTCATACTGTTCGAGGTCCGAACCTTCGAACCGCCGATGCGGGAAATGGGGACACTGCTGGTCGAATGCGCCAATCTGGTCGGCCGCGCGCTGCCGCTGTTGAAATCGATCGGCGACAATGTGGCGATGCTGACGGCGATCACCGAGGAATTGACCAAGCTGGAAGGCCGGGTCGACGATCTCCACGATATCGGTCTGAAGGAGCTTTTCCTCAAGCATCGCCATGCCAATACCATGGACTTCATCGTCGGCGCGGAGATCTACGACCATCTCGAGAAGGTCGCCGACCGCTTTGACGATGTCGCCAACGAAATCAACAGCATCGTGATCGAACAGGTATAAGGCAGGGCCATCGAGTGAGTGCCACGCTTGGTCTTCCAATTCTGGTCGGATTAATCGCAGTCGCACTGCTGTTCGACTTTCTCAACGGATTGCATGACGCGGCCAACTCGATCGCCACGATCGTGTCGACCCGGGTATTGCGCCCGCAATATGCCGTGCTGTGGGCGTCGTTCTTCAATTTCGTCGCGTTCGCGGTGTTCGAACTCAATGTCGCGCAGACCATCGGCACCGGGATCATCGAGCCCAGCGTGATCGATGCGCAGGTGATCTTCGCCGCGCTGATCGGCGCCATCGTCTGGAATCTGATCACCTGGGGCCTGGGTATTCCCTCCAGCAGTTCACATGCCCTGATCGGGGGATTGGTCGGAGGCGGAATGGCGAAAGCCGGAATTTCGGCCGCGGTATGGAGCGGCTTGTCAAAGACCTTGCTGGCGATCGTGCTGTCCCCGTTGGTCGGATTCTTGCTGGCATTGGTACTGGTGGCGATCGTGTCCTGGGCGTCGGTCCGCTCGACGCCGTTCGCGGTCGATCGTGCCTTCCGCATCCTGCAGTTCGCGTCGGCGTCCATGTATTCGCTCGGGCACGGCGGCAACGATGCGCAAAAGACCATGGGCATGATCGCGGTGCTGCTCTATTCGCAAGGCGCGCTGGGTGCCGAATTCTTCGTGCCGTTCTGGGTGGTGCTGGCGTGCCAGGCTTCGATGGCGCTGGGCACCCTGATGGGCGGCTGGCGGATCGTCCGCACCATGGGGTTGCGGATCACCAAATTGACGCCGATGCAGGGATTTTGCGCCGAGACCGGAGGGGCCATGACGCTTTTCATGGCGACATGGCTCGGTGTTCCGGTATCGACGACCCACACCATTACCGGCGCCATCGTCGGCGTCGGTGCCGCGCGCCGGGCCTCCGCAGTGCGCTGGAACGTGGCCAGTTCGATCGTCTATGCCTGGATCATCACCATCCCTGCCGCCGCCTTCGTGGCGGCGCTGGCCTATTGGGCGGTGCTGTTGGTGAAATCGCGCTGACTGGAGTTCAGCCGGGCAATCCTTATATTTCCGAGAACGATCCCGCTTGATCCGGCTCGCTTTCCCTGCCAAACGCTCGAACCTCATGACCGATCTCGCCATCCCCATCGAATCGCCGTCGCGCTCGGCGCTTGCCACCGAGGTGGCGCGGCGGCGCACCTTTGCGATCATCTCGCACCCGGACGCCGGCAAGACCACGCTGACCGAGAAACTCTTGCTGTTCGGCGGCGCCATCAATCTTGCCGGTCAGGTCAAGGCCAAGGGCGAGCGGCGCAATACCCGCTCCGATTGGATGAAGATCGAGCGCGAGCGTGGCATCTCCGTGGTCACCTCGGTAATGACCTTCGAGTTCGAGGGCCTGGTGTTCAACCTGTTGGACACGCCGGGCCACGAGGATTTTTCCGAGGACACCTACCGCACCCTGACCGCGGTCGATTCCGCGGTGATGGTGATCGACGCCGCCAAGGGGATCGAGGCGCGGACGCGAAAACTGTTCGAGGTCTGCCGGTTGCGTGATATCCCGATCATCACCTTCATCAACAAGATGGACCGCGACAGCCGCGATACCTTCGATCTCTTGGACGAAATCGAAAAAATGCTGGCGCTCGACACCACGCCGATGACATGGCCGGTCGGTCGCGGACGTGACTTTCTCGGCACCTACGATCTCAGTAACCGGCGGGGTGCGCCTGCTCGAGGGTGGCGGCGCCAAGACCGGCGCCGCACTCGAGATCGACATTGCCGATCTCGCCGGCCGCAACGCCAATCTCGACATCGGCGCCATCAAGGACGAACTGGCGCTGGTGTCGGAAGCCTGCAAGCCGTTCGAACTCGCCGCCTTTCGCGAGGGCCACCTGACGCCAGTCTATTTCGGCAGCGCGCTGCGCAATTTCGGCGTCGGCGATCTCCTGGAGGGCCTCGGGCGGTTCGCGCCGCCGCCGCGCGCCCAGGAATCAAATCTGCGCAAGGTCGAGGCCTCCGAGCCGCGCATGAGCGCCTTCGTGTTCAAGATCCAGGCCAACATGGATCCGAACCATCGCGACCGCATCGCCTTCGCGCGGCTGTGCTCGGGGAAACTGACCCGCGGAATGAAGGCCAAGCTGGTGCGCACCGGCAAAAACATGTCGCTCTCCAGCCCGCAATTCTTCTTCGCGCAGGATCGCGCGCTGGCGGACGAGGCTTTTGCCGGAGATGTGGTCGGCATTCCCAACCACGGCACTCTGCGGATCGGCGACACCCTGACCGAGGGCGAGGACGTCAGTTTCGTCGGCGTGCCGAGCTTTGCGCCGGAAATCGTCCGCCGTGTGCGGCTGACCGACGCGATGAAGGCAAAGAAGCTGAAAGAGGCGCTGCAGCAGATGTCGGAGGAGGGCGTGGTCCAGGTGTTTCGCCCGCGCGATGGCGCCCCCGCTTTGGTCGGCGTGGTCGGACCACTGCAGCTTGATGTGCTGAAGGCACGATTGGACGCCGAATATGCGCTGCCGGTCGAGTTCGAAATCTCTGAGTTCCAGCTGGCGCGCTGGATTTCATCCGACGATCGCAAGAAGCTCGATGCCTTCATCGCCGCCAACGGTTCCGGCGTCGCCGACGACGTCGACGGCGATCCGGTATTCCTGGCCAAGAACGATTTTTATCTGGGCTACACCCGGGAACGGGCCGAGGGCATTACGTTTTCCAGCGTCAAGGACGTGAAAAGGAAAACCTAGCGCCGATCTATAGCAGCCAGGCTGCGTCGCGAATGGTCGTCATCCTCGCGAAAGCGGGGATCCAGTACGCCGCGGCCCCTCGATTTGATCCGAACTGCCTCTGGAATACCGGTTCACCTACCTTCGCGGGTGATGACGAGTATTGATGTCGCTGGTAGCGCGCACCATTTTAATGTGGACTTCGCAGAGCGTCAGCCATGTTGCAGCGCATTGTCATTTACCTGATGCTTGCCATGACGGCAATGATTGCCGCCGGCGCGGCCTCGGCCCGCGATCGCCACCCCGTCGATGCCACGCCATTCGCGCATGCGCCGTGCAGCGTGTTCAGGGGGCGGCCGTGCACGCCGTACTTTTGCAGCGTGTTCAATCACGGGCCCTGCATTCCCGAGATCGACTATCCCTATGGGGAGAATCTGCAGCTGACGATCCAAAGCGTGCCCCCCCATGACGACGCTGCGAAATACCAAAGGCCCGACCACGATCTCGACACCATCGGCGATCTCTTCGCCGAACTGCGCTCTTGCTGGTCACCGCCGCCCGTGGACGCCGCGCGTCAGGGGATGCAGATGTCGGTGCGCTTCAGTTTCAAGCGCTCGGGCGAGATGATTGGGCCGCCGCGCATGACTTATGCTACCGAGGGCGTATCGACAGATACCCGCGACACCTACCTGAAGGCGATCAATGCATCGCTCGATGCCTGCCTGCCGCTGAAGCTCAGCGGCGGCCTCGGCGGCGCGATCGCCGGCCGGCCGATCGCGATCCGCTATGTGGACAATCGCGAGCTGGGAAAGCAGTCTGCAACACCGTGACGACCCCCGTTATTCGAGGCGCCGGAGCGTGTCGCCAGGTGGCGCTTTAGCACATTGCGACGTGAGCCCCTAAAGTGTTACGCGAAGCGCTCAGAGTTGGCAGCGGGGGAGACGCATGGGGTTATTGGTGATGATATTGGGCCTGGTCCTCTTTCTCGGGGCCCACGGCCTTACAACGCGGCGGAAATTGCGCGCGCGCCTGATCGAATCATGGGGCGAAGGCGGCTACAAGGTAGGCTATTCGCTGGTCTCTTTATTGGGCCTTGTCTTCATCGTCTGGGGCTTTGCCCATTACCGGGCGGCGGGGATGATCGAGCTCTGGTATCCGCCGAAGGTGCTGAAGCACATTACGGTAGCGCTGATGCTGCCGGCAGTGATCCTGGTGGTCGCGGCTTATATCCGCGGCCGTATCTACACGGCGGTGAAACATCCGATGCTGACGGGGGTCAAGCTGTGGGCGGCGGCGCATCTGCTCGCCAACGGTGATCTTGGCGGGATTGTGCTGTTCGGCGCCTTCCTTGGCTGGGCGGTGTTCGACCGGATCTCTCTGAAGCATCGCGCTGATGCCGGCGGCCCGCCTATCCCGGTCGGCGGCCTCGGCAACGACCTGATCGCGGTGGTGGTCGGCGTAGTCGCCTACCTCGCGCTCGCCTTCGCGTTTCATCCCGTGGTGATCGGCGTTCCCGTGATCGGCGTTTGATCCTGCAGGATTTGCTGCAATCGGCCCTTGCTAACGGTCATTGGAAGCAACACCTAAAGGCGAGGCGGGCGGGGATATTTTTTGAGCTGGTTTTAGAGACCAGAGCGATCGGAGATCGAAACATGAGAAATCTGATCTTGGTGGCCATTGCCCTCGGTGTTGCAGCCATGCCCGCCGGCGGTTACGCCGCAACGAAGAAACTCCACCGGACGGACCGCGCCTACGAGGCTCACGGAGCCGTGGTGAGCGATCCCGCCGGCGGAAATGCGGCTGCGGGCGGAAACAACGCCAATTCCATGAGCGGCTCCAATAGCGCCGCTAACAATGCTGAGGGCCGTACCGGCGGCTCAGGAGGCTTTGGGCATTGACTCTCGGTTCAGCGGCGAGTGGCTAGACCTGCTTGGTTTCCGTCCCGCGTGGTTGCAGGAAGGGGATCAGCATGGGGACCCGGCGGCAATAGGGTCCATAGGCGTCGGCGCCAAGTTCGGTCGACAGGAAGCCTTCCTCCATGCGTGCTTTCTGCCACAGGCCGAAAGCAATCAGTAGCGCGCCCAGCAACGCCGTGACCGTCCCGACTGCGACGGCTGTCGCCAGCATGGCTCCGATCAGTCCCGTATAGATCGGGTGGCGAACGATCCCGTAGGGCCCGGTGTCGATGACCCGATGGCCTGCCTTGCGCGTGATCGCGTTTGACCAGAAGCGTCCAAGATGAAGGCGCGCCCACCACGTAAACAGCGTGCCCGCCAAGGTCAGGCCCGCGAGCAGGTAGGTGCCGCCGATACCGACATGCCAAAGCGGTTGTTCTCGCAATATCCGCGCGGTCCAGGGCGTGAGCAGGACGGCGCCTGCGAGAATTGGAGCCCGATAGGCGCGAGAGTCCCAGGTCCGTACGTGCTTTTCGGTGCGAGCGGAAAAGAACGATCCGACGGCCCAGCTGAAGAGCCAGGCGATCCAGATCAGTGCCAGCAACTGGGTGGGCCATGTCGCGGTCCAGCCGCTCCAGACCATGGCTACGAGTTGGCTCGGATCAGGCATTATGTTTCACATTCACTATGTTTCAAATGCATCATTGCTAAGATAGTAGCGCCGATCGAAACCGCCTGCACGCGCGCCGAGAAGATCGGCGATGGTTTCTTGCAAGGCGGGCTCGACGGGCTGGGGCGCGTAGCCCAGTTCAGATTGAGCCTTCTTGATTGACAGCGCGGTGGCGCGCAGCGCGATGCGAACGCCTTCGGCGGTCGCCGAAGGCGGCCTGTGCGTCACGTGGTCGGCGATGAATTCCAGAATTGACGCGGCCACTTTCGCCGCTCCCCTGGGAACCGGCAAGAGAACACAGCGGCGCCCACTGGTCCGTGCCATCAAGCGAAGAATCGCCTTCAGCGGGATGCTTTCACCACCGAGAATGTAGCGATGCCCGACTTGCCCACGTTCCATCGCCAGAATAAGGCCTGTGGCGACGTCGCGCACGTCAACCAGGTTGACGACGAAATCGAGATACAGTTGAAGACGCCGGCCAAGAAAGTGCCTGAGCATCGCGACCGGTGGCGTCAGGTTGTGATCATGCGGCCCAATCGGCATGGTCGGACACGCAACGACCACCGGAAATCCGGTGGCCGCAGCCTGCAGGGCCAGCTGTTCCGCGAGCAATTTCGACCTGGTATACGGACCCGGCATCTCGTCGGCGGACAATATGGCGTCATCAGCCACGGCATGTTCGGATGGCTGGGGACGGAAAAGAATGGATTCCGTCGAGCAGTGGAGAAACCGGGCAACTCCCCGCTTGCGCGCTGCGGCGATGACTACCTCCGTGCCTCGGCAATTAATGGCATGGAACTCTGATCTCTGCGGTAACCACATGCCTGGCAGGCCGGCGAGATGATAAACCTCTTCGACACCGTCCAGGGCATCGCCAACCGTGTCGCTGTCAAGTACGGAACCTTGCAGATATTCGACTTCCGGCCAAGCCTTTGTCGGAGCTCGCAGATCGAGCACGCGGACCTGCCGGCCACGGGCCTTCAGCGAAGGCACCAGGGAATGGCCGATGAAGCCGCTGCCGCCGGTGACAAGTACCCGTGTCATGATTGTGGATGGCTCTCGCCCGGACTTTCACCGGGATAAAACGCGCTGCCGCGCCGCGGTTGCGGACGATGCTGGATGATTACAGCAAGGTCCTGCCGAAAGCCAAGCGCAATGAACAATTTGGCCATCACGAACATGGGTCCAAGCAGGAGGTGGCTGGGGTTGTCCAGAAGTGCCGGCGCGCGTCGTTCGAACAGCTGGTGTCCGACGACTTGTAGCGTAATGCCGACTGTCATCAACGTGCCTGTGATCAGCCACATGCCGGTCGAACTCGTATGATGCAGGATCATCAGCGCGACCGAGAGCAGAATAACAGCGGCCCCAACGATAGCCATTCCAAGGGTCGCATCCAGCAACAGCCAGTAGATCAGAACGGGCAGCACTGCGATCGAGGCGGCGTTGGTCTGGGCACCAAATCCGTGGAGGGAATATGCACTGAGGGGAATGACCGCCGCCAGAAACAGGCTGATAATTCCGAAAACGTGCATCGTGCAATTCCAGAAGTCGCGATGGTATTCAACGTAATCTGCCAGTTGGTGACGGAAATATGTATTCATGATGCGCTCGCTGCAGTTCTCGCATTTCGAAACGCTCCAAAGCCGAGAACCTAAAGTTGCATGAAGTGAGTGGTCGCTGCCTGCAGCCTGCAAGGGGCCACCGCGGGCGGTCGATGAGTGTCTCTGGTACCTCAACAGGCCTGCGTCGCCTAGCTCCGTCTAAGGGGCCGGCATCAAAAAGCTTATTCTGGAAGATTCAAGGCTACCGCTTGCAGGTCGCCGATGACCGTCCGTTGTTTTGCCGCCGATCGTGAGGGGCCAGCAGCGCCCAAGTCGGCGCCAAGCCAAGTTGCGAGCGTCCAGAATGTTCCCGGCGCAACAGCCCCAATCCTGTGCAGACCGCCTTATGCAGAAGCAGCCGCGCACGCGCGCGACGAAGATCGCTGTAGTTGGTGGCGTGAATCGTTTGTCACGCGATATGAAAAGCGGGGATCTCCACCTGTCTGCTTTGACTGGCTGGAGTTGACTCGGGCCGACCCTGTTTTATATTGCAGGATGATGGGTTCGGCTGGGTTTTTGGGCTCCTTCGTACCCATGCAAGCGGGATGTCGATGACCGATAGTGACGCCGAGGATGAATCCGCCAGTCACGATTCTGCGAAGCGCTCCGGTGAAACCAAACGGCAACCCGCCGCCGAAAGCGGCGACAAGGTGGCGAATGCCGACGACCAGCGCACCGCGCAGCGGTCCGATGATGACGCACGCGAGAAGTCCGAACAGGAAGTCAGGAAGAAACGCCGTCCGCTGATCATCGCCATAGGCCTCGTTGTCATCGGCCTGTTGATCGCCGGTGGCCTCTATTACTGGTTGACGACCCGCAATCTCGAAAGCACGGATGATGCCTACACGGATGGTCGCGCCATCACCATTGCGCCGCAGATTTCCGGGGTCGTGCTGTCGCTCGATGTCAACGACAACCAGTTCGTCAAGAAGGACCAGTTGCTGATCCACATCGATCCCAGGCAATACATCAACGACCGCGACCAGGCAGAGGGCGCCCTGGCGACGGCAAAGGCTCAGTATGAGGGACAGCAGCTCGGCGCTGAGGTCGCGCGCAAGAATTTTCCGGCGCAGCTGGCGCAGGCGCAGGCTCAACTTGCCAATGCCAAGGCGAACCTCGCCAAGGCGCAGGCCGACTACGACCGTCAGCTCAGTCTGCCGAAGCCCGCGACCTCGCAGCAGGACGTCGACGCGGCCACCGCCGCACTGAAGCAGGCGCAGGCGCAGGTCGAACTCGCCGCCGCGCAGGTGACCGAAAATTCGCCGGTGCCGCAGCGCATCGGCGAGACCGAAGCGCAGGTTGGTCAATTGAAGGGGCAGGTCGAGCAGGCCCAGGCGAGGCTGGATCAGGCCAACCTCAATCTGTCCTGGACGCTGGTCAAGGCGCCTCAGGATGGCTGGATCACCAAGCGCAATGTCGAGGCCGGCAATTACGTGACCGCCGGGCAGCAGATCTTCTCGATCGTTGCCCCCGAAGTCTGGATCACCGCTAATTTCAAGGAGAGCCAGCTCGCCGACATGCGCAAGGGACAAAAGGCCAAGATCACGATCGATGCCTATCCCTCGCTCGACCTTCGCGGCCATGTCGACAGCATACAATTGGGATCGGGCTCCAAGTTCACCGCCTTTCCGCCCGAGAACGCGACCGGCAACTTCGTCAAGGTGGTGCAGCGCGTACCGGTCAAGATCGTGATCGACTCCGGCCTCAATCCCGATATTCCGCTGCCGCTCGGGATCTCGGCCGAGCCGACGGTGACCGTCAGATGAGCGCGGCCGAAGCGTCGACCTCGCAAAGCGATGCGACCTGGAAACCGGAGTACAATCCCTGGCTGATTGCCGTGTCGGTGACGCTGGCGGCCTTCATGGAAATTCTCGATACCACGATCGTCAATGTGGCATTGCCGCACATTGCCGGCAGCCTTTCATCGAGCAGCGATGAGGCGACCTGGGCGCTGACGTCATACCTTGTCGCCAACGGCATCGTGCTGACGATTTCGGGGTGGCTTAGCGATCTGTTCGGCCGCAAGCGTTATTTCATCATCTGCATCGCGATGTTCACGGTCTGCTCGTTTCTTTGTGGCACCTCGACCAGTCTTGCCCAGCTGATCATCTACCGGCTCGCCCAGGGCTTCTTCGGAGGCGGCCTGCAACCCAATCAGCAGTCCATTATCCTCGATACCTTTCCGCCGAACAGACGCGGCGCGGCGTTCGGCGTAACGGCGATCGCGACCGTGGTGGCCCCGGTGCTCGGTCCGACCCTTGGCGGGTACATCACCGATCAGGCCAGCTGGCGCTGGATTTTCTTCCTCAACATCCCGGTGGGCGTGCTTGCGGTCTTTCTGGTCTCGGTTCTGGTCGAAGATCCGCCATGGCTGCGAAACAAGCGGAGCCGCGGCATCGATTACATCGGCCTGTCGCTGATCACGCTTGGATTGGGCTCGCTGCAGATCATGATGGACCGCGGCGAGGACGAAGGCTGGTTCCAGTCCAGCTTCATCTGGGTGATGGCGCTGCTGGCTTTTCTCGGTATCCTCGGCGCCATCGGGTGGCTGCTGACCGCCCGCAAACCGATCGTCGATCTTGCCGTGTTCAAGGACAACAATTTTGCGGCGGGATGCGTCATGATCGGCGCGATGGGCGCGATCCTCTATGCGAGCGCGGTTATCATCCCGCAATTCGCCCAATCCACCCTGGATTATACCGCGACATGGGCGGGCCTCGTCTTGTCCCCCGGAGGTGTCGCGGTCATCATATTGATACCGATCGTCGGCAGGCTAATGACGGTGGTGCAGACCCGTTACGTCATCGCGATGGGTTTCACCATCATGGGCTTGGCGCTGCTTTATTCCAGTCATCTTGCACCGAATATCGATTTTCGAACGCTGGTGTTGATGCGCACGGCGCAGACCGCCGGCCTTGCCTTCCTGTTCGTCCCCATCAGTACGGTTACCTATCTGACATTGCCGCGCCGCCTCAACGGCGACGGGGCGGCGCTGTTCTCGATGTTTCGCAACGTGCTCGGTTCAATCGGCATTTCGTTGTCGACGGCGGAGGTCACCCAGCGCTCGCAGGTTCATCAGACCTATCTGTCGCAATGGGCGAGCCCGTTTCACCAGCCTTACGAGGCCTTGATTGCAAGCTACGAGCACACCTTGCGCACGATGGGGCGCGCCGGCATGGCGGTCCAGCAGGTCGCGATCGGGCAAGTCTACCAGGCCTTTCGGGCGCAAGCGACGATCCTGGCCTATTCCGACGTCTTCTTTTATTGCGCCATCGTCGCCTTCATCGCGGTACCCTTTTGCTTTCTTCTCTCAGCAAAGACCGGCGGCGGCCGCCCGGGCGGGGCACATTGATGACCTTGCCCAAGCTCAGAAGCCTGATGGCCGCGGTTGGCGCCTGCGCCGTGATCGCGGGCTGTACCGTCGGCCCGAACTTCGTCCAGCCGGATTCCCACCTCCCGGAGGTGTCATTCCTCAACGCGGACGCCAAAGCCGCCAAGCGGCTGCCAGCACCGACTGATCCAACCTGGTGGAACGTATTCGGCGATCCCATCCTGACCCGGCTCGAACAGCGTGTCGCCGATGCCAATCTCGACGTCCGGACCGCGACCCTGCGTTTGGCGGAAAGCCGCTTTCAACGCGGCGTCGCCGCCGCAGCCGAATTTCCGTCGATCAACGGCAGTGCCAAATATACCCGCGAGCAGTACAGCAACAACGGCATTGCCAGCCTCTTGACCGGACTGCTCGGGCCATCCGCTGCCGGCACCAAGATAGGCCCGCTCGACGAATACAACACCGGATTCGACGCCTCCTGGGAACTCGATCTCTGGGGCCGTGTCCGCAGGCAGGTCGAGTCGGCCGATGCCGAGGTCGATCAGGCCGCCGACCAGCGCCGCGACGCGCTGGTGTCCAGTCTCGCCGAGCTTGCCAGAGACTACATGCAGCTGCGCGGCGTGCAGACCCAGATCAATATTGCCAACGACAATTTGAAGGTTGACCGCGATATTCTGCAGCTCGCCCAGGATCGGCAGCAGCGCGGTCTGCAGAACGGCCTCGATGTCGAGAACGCTGCCGCCCAGGTCGAATCCATCCGGGCCCAGATTCCACAGCTGCAGCAGCAGGAATCCGAGGCCATCAACGCGCTCAGCCTGCTGTTGGACCAGCCGCCGGGAGCACTTCGGGCGGAACTGGGAATACGCATGGTGCGCATCGGACCGCCGCGCATCCCGCTCGGCGTGCCCTCGGAATTGGCCCGGCGACGGCCCGACATCCGCGCCGCCGAGGATTCCTTGCATGCCGCGACCGCCAACATCGGCGTCGCCATCGGCGACTTCTATCCCAAGGTGCAGCTCAACGGCACGGTCGGTTTCGACTCGCTGACGATCAAGCATCTCTATGACGCCAATTCCCTGCAATACATGGTGGGCCCCAGCGTGACCTTGCCGATTTTCGAGGGCGGCCGCCTGCGCAGTACGCTCGAACTGCGCGAAGCCCAGCAACAGGAAGCGGCGGTCACCTATCGCAAGACCGTGCTGCAGGCTTGGCACGATGTCGTCAACGCATTGGTCGCCCACCGCCTCGAACAAAGCCGTCGCGAGAGATTGCGGGCCCAGGCCGACCACTCGCGCGCGGCGCGCGAGCTCGCCCGCGCGCGCTACAAGGACGGCGTTACGGACTTCCTGAACGTGCTCGACACCGAACGGTCCGTGCTTCAGGCCGAGCAGCAATATGCATCCAGCACGACCAATGTCGCGCTCGACCTGGTGCAGTTGTTCAAGGCGCTCGGTGGTGGCTGGGAGACGGCCTTTCCCGATGTGCCGTCGGAGACGGCCGCGTTCCCGGTTCCGGTCAATCCTCTTACCGTTGCGGTTCAGGCCCCGCCGCCAGAGCCGCATTAGGTCACGACAAGGCCCTCGGCTTAAGGATGTCCCAGGTAACCCTCTGATCGAGCTGCTTTTGCCTTGCCGCCGCCATATCGCTAAGGTATCGCCACCGCGACGCCGGATTTGGGCGCCTGGCGCGGCCTTGAGCGAAGTTGGCCAGCGGGTATAGGATACCTTCAAGTGTCTGAATTATTTGATGAAGTCGACGAGGACGTGCGTCGGGACCAGCTCAAGAAGCTGTGGGACCAGTATTCGATCTTCATTATCGCCGCGGCGCTGCTGATCATTGCCGCGGTCGGGGGCTGGCGCGGCTACCAGTATCTGGAGGCCAAGAAGGCGGCCGAGGCCGGCGCGGCCTTCGACAAGGCGGTGGAACTTTCCCAAGAGAATAAGCATGCCGAGGCGGAAGCGGCCTTCGAGGAGCTGGCGGCCAAGGCGCCCTCAGGCTATCGCCTGCTGGCAAGGCTGCATGCCGCGGCGGAAGCCGCTACCCGTGATCCCAAGGCTGCGGTGAAGCTCTACGACGATATTGCTGCCGATCAAAGCGTTGGCGGACCCGAACGGGATCTCGCCAGGCTTCGCGCTGCGGGATTGCTGCTGGACAGCAGCGATTATTCCACCGTGTTGCAGCGCCTTGAGTTCTTCCGCCGCGCCAGGGGCGACCTTCCGCCACTCCGCGCGCGAACTGTTGGCGCTATCGGCATGGCACGCCAATGACACCGCGGCGGCGCGGCGCTGGCTCGATCTGATCGCCAACGATGGCGAGACCCCGGCGAGCCTGCGGTCGCGCGCCGAGGCGCTGCAGGCGTTGCTGCCGCCGGTCGCGAAGAGCTGACTGGCCAGGGGAATGACTTGAGCGGGAAATCGACCATGCGCTGCTCGCAACGTCTGATCGCAGCATCGGTGCTGATCGCGTTGGCCGGTGCGCTGGCCGGCTGCTCCAGCAGCATCAGCAACTGGGATCCCTCCGATTTGCTGGATTTCCTCGATACCAAGAAGAAACTGCCGGGCGATCGCAAGCCGCTGTTCCCCGATGGTGTGCCAGGCCTGGAGCAGGGCGTGCCGAAAGAATTATACAAGGGCAACGTCGAGCAACAGCAGCAGCTCGACCAGCAGAATGCCCAGGCGGCGGCGGCAGCCGCCACCGCACCGCCAGCCGAGGAGGCCAAACCCCAGCACGCCGCGAAATCCAAGGCCAAGAGCACACAACCGGCAGCCACCGCCGGCAGCGCGCCTGCCCAGGATGCCGCCGCAGCGCCCGAGGAAGACGGCAGTACGGCCGCGGTGCCGCCGGCGCCCAAGCCCAAGAAGATCGTGCGCCGCCGCACCACCGCACCGCCGCCCGACCAGGCCGGGCAACCCGCGCAATCCTCCCAGCCGGCGCAACCGGCGCCGGCCGCACAGTCGGCGCAGCCCGCGCCGCTGCCGCAACAGGCCGCCTCGCCGTTCCCGGCCCCGCTCCCAAGCGGCACTTTCACGCGCTGATTTTGCGGCCTCATTGACAGGCGCGCCGGAGCGGGCGCAGGGATCGCGGATGTCTTTCACGATCGCCATCATCGGCCGACCCAATGTCGGAAAATCGACCCTGTTCAATCGTCTGGTGGGCCAAAAGCTCGCGCTGGTCGATGACGAGCCCGGCGTCACCCGCGACCGCCGCGAGGGCGGCGCACGCCTTGGCGATCTCGAATTCACCGTGATCGACACCGCGGGCCTCGACCAGGGGGCCAAGGGATCGCTCACCGCGCGGATGCAGGAGCAGACCGAGACCGCGATTGCACTGGCCGATGCCCTGATGTTCGTGGTCGACGCGCGCGCCGGCCTGACGCCGAACGATCGGACTTTTGCCGATGTCGCCCGGCGCGCCAACAAGCCGGTGGTTCTGGTCGCCAACAAGAGCGAGGGCAAGCAGGGCGATGCCGGCGCCATGGAAGCGTACGCGCTGGGCTTGGGCGAACCGGTGCAGATCTCGGCCGAGCATGGCGAAGGATTGAGCGATCTCTACGATGCCCTGCGTGCGCTGATGCCCGAGCCGGCCGGCGAGCGCGAGGAATTCGACGATGACGATGTCATCCTTCCCGAGGAGGAATTGGCAAAACGGCCGATACGCGTGGCCGTGGTCGGCCGGCCCAATGCGGGCAAATCGACGCTGATCAATCATCTGCTCGGCGAGGAACGATTGCTGACCAGCGCCGAGGCCGGCACCACCCGGGATGCCATCGCGGTCGAGATCAGCTGGCAGGGACGGGATTTCCGCGTATTCGACACCGCCGGCCTTAGGCGGCGCTCGCGGATCGAGCAAAAGCTGGAAAAGCTCTCCGTGTCCGACGCGTTGCGCGCCATCCGCTTCGCCGAAGTCGTGGTCCTGGTGATGGACGCGCAGAACAAGTTCGAAGAACAGGACATGCGCATCGCCGATTTGATCGAGCGCGAGGGCCGCGCGCTGGTGATCGCCGTCAACAAATGGGATTTGATGGGGCGGCAGACCAGCCTGATTGCGGCTTTGCGCAGCGAGACCGATAACCTGTTGCCGCAGGTCAAGGGCGCGCCGATCGTCGCGGTATCCGGTCTGATGGGCGAGGGCATCGACCGCCTGATGAGCGCCGTCGAACAGGCCTACGCGGTGTGGAATCGGCGGGTGCCGACAGCAGCTCTCAATCGCTGGTTCGAACAGGCGGTAGACGCCAATCCGCCGCCCGCGGTATCGGGCCGGCGGCTGAAGCTGAACTACATCACCCAGGCCAAGGCGCGGCCGCCGAGTTTCGTGCTGTTCTGCTCGCGCGCGGACGCGGTACCGCAATCCTATCTGCGCTATCTCGTCAACTCGCTGCGCGAATTCTTTGAGCTTCCAGGCACGCCGGTAAGGATCGCGCTGCGCGAGAAGGCCAACCCCTTCGCCCACAAGCGCAAGCGGCCATCGTGAGCGCAGCCGGACTCGGCTAATCCGGCCGGATTTCGACCAGCGCGCGCCGGATCGGCACCTGGTCGCCGGCGCTGGCATGGATCGCGGCCACGCTGCCGCGGATCGGCGCAATGATGCGCAGTTCCATCTTCATGGCGGCGAGAACCAGCAGCGTGTCGCCCTTGTCGACGTGCGCGTCCGGAGCCACGTTGACGGCCACGACCACGCCCGGCATGGGCGCCCGAACCATCACGCTTCCGCCGGTCGCGGCATCCTCGGATTTCGTCAAGCGTTCGCGGACGACAAAATCGGCGCCGTGATGCGCAAGATAAAGTTCAGCGCCGGACCCTATCGCCGTGATCGGTTCATCGACGCCATCGATCTGGACGCGGCAACGATCGCGCCGGTCCTCAGGCAGACGTACTGTCGTCGTCTTGCCGTCGAGGTGCGCCGTGTAGGTGCCATCCCCGGCGATCGCGATCCCGACACGGCCGGACCACCCGCCGCACTCAAGTTCAAGCGTTTCCAAGTCCCACGGCGCGCTGCGCCAGCCGCGCAGGGCTGCCGGCTGGCGGTCCGCAAGCCGTGCATAAAGCAGCGCCGCTGCCAGCGCGACCGTTTCCAATCGCGGTCCTGCTTCCGCCGTCGCAACATGCTCAGCGATGAAGCTGGTGGTGAGCGCGCCCGCCGCGAAAGCGGGGCTGGTAAGACAGGCGAGCAGAAAGCCCCGATTGGTTGGCAGTCCTGCCAGCGTCGCATCTTCAAGCGCAAGCACAAGCCGGCGAATGGCCTGATCGCGGTCGCTCCCATATGCAATGACCTTGGCGATCATCGGATCGTAGAAGGTCGAAATCCGAACCCCCGGTCGGAGGCCGTGATCAACCCGTATGCCAGGACCCCGAGGCGGCTCCCAGGCGATCACCTGGCCCGACTGCGGCAGGAAATCAGCGGTTGGATCCTCGGCATAGAGCCGCGCCTCGATGGCGTGGCCGCGTATCCGGATCGCATCCTGTTGCAATGGCAGCGGTTCTCCCGCCGCCACGCGCAATTGCCATTCCACGAGATCGAGGCCGGTGACCATCTCGGTGACGGCATGCTCGACCTGCAGCCGGGTGTTCATCTCGAGGAAGTAAAAGCCGCCTGACGCATCGACCAGGAACTCGATGGTTCCGGCATTCACGTAGCCGACGGCGCGCGTCGCCGCGATGGCGGCTTCGCCCATGCGCCGGCGCAGCGCAGGATCAAGGCCCGGCGCCGGCGCCTCCTCGATCACCTTCTGATGTCGTCGCTGGATCGAGCAATCCCGATCGCCGAGCAGGACGACGTGGCCATGATGATCGGCGAACACCTGTACCTCGACATGCCGGGGCGCGACGATCGCCTTCTCGAGCAGCACGTCGCCGCGTCCGAAGGCCTTCGCCGCTTCGGAGCGAGCCTGCGCCAATGCGTCGGCGAAATCGCTGGCCGCGCCGACCAGCCGCATCCCTTTGCCGCCGCCACCGGCCACCGCCTTGATCATGACGGGGAAGCCGATGCGTTCGGCCTCGCGCGCGAACGCGGCAGCGGATTGATCCTGCCCCTGATATCCGCCCACGCAGGGAACTCCGGCGGCAAGCATCATCTCTTTGGCCTGCGCCTTGTCCGCCATGGCGCGAATGGCCTTAGGCGGCGGGCCGATGAAGACGATGCCGGCATTCGTGCAAGCCTCGCCAAAATCGGCGTTTTCGGAGAGAAAACCGTAGCCCGGATGCAGCGCGTCGGCGCCGGTCCGGCGCGCGGCGTCGATCAGCTTTTCGATGTTGAGGTAGGAGTCCGCCGCCGGGCCCGCGCCGATACAAACCGCGCGATCGGCCGCCGCGACATGCGGCATGTCCGCGTCCGCTTCGGAATACACGGCGACCGTTCTCAGGCCCATCGCGTGCGCGGTGCGCGCGATCCGCACGGCGATCTCGCCGCGATTGGCAATCAAGAGGGTGCTGAACGATCGATAGGCGGGCTTTTGGCGCGCGGTCACTGGCTGCCGCCTTGAGCCGGACGGCGGCTCTCGATCCGTCATCCCCATTCGCTTGGTGATGATTTCCAGCATGATTTCGTCCGCCCCGCCGCCGATCGAGGTGGCGCGGACATCCCGATAAAGTCGCGAGATCGGCGTCTCGTTCATGAAACCCATGCCGCCATAGAATTGCAGGCAGGCATCCGACAATTCGCGCGCGAGCCGGCCTGCCGTGAGCTTGGCCATCGAGGCCAGCGTCGTGACGTCGGCGCCGCCGACAAGTTCAGTCGCGGCGCGATAGATCAGCGAGCGCAACAGCTCGACCTCGGTCTGCAATTCGGCCAGGCGGAAGCGAACGACCTGGTTGTCGAGGATGCGACGCCCGAAGGCCAAGCGGTTGCCGGTATAGGCGATGGTATCGGTAATGGCCTTCTCCAGCGGCCGCAGCATGCTGGTGGCGGCCCACAAACGCTCTTCCTGGAACTGTTCCATCTGGTAGATGAAGCCTTGGCCTTCGTCGCCGATGCGGTTGCGCTTGGGCACGCGCACGTCATCGAAGAAGATCTGCGCGGTATCGGAGGAGCGCAGCCCGAGCTTGTCGAGTTTGCGTGCGATCGTCACGCCTGGGCTTTTGAGCGGCACGCAGATCAGCGATTTCGAGCGATGCAGCGGTCCGTCGCTGGTGTTGGCGAGCATGCACATCCAGTCGGCCTGGACGCCGTTGGTGGTCCAGAGCTTGCCGCCGTTGATGACGTAGTCGGCGCCGTCGGAGCGAGCCACCGTCTTGATCCGGCTGACGTCGGAGCCTGCGCTCGGCTCGGAAACCCCGATGCAGGCGACGCGTTGACCTGCGATCGCCGGTCGCAGGAACTCTTCGCACAGCTCGTGCGATCCGTGGCGGGCGAGCGCGGGCGTGGCCATATCCGTCTGCACGCCGATCGAGAGCGGAACGCCGCAGCAGGCGATTTCACCCAGCGTCTCGGCAAAGGCCAGCGCAAAGGTATAGTCGAGGCCAAGCCCGCCATAGCTCTCAGGCTTGTTGATGCCGAGGAAGCCGGCCGCGCCGAACGTCGCCATGACATCATGCGCCGGATAGATTCCGGCCGCTTCCCAGGCGTCGACGTGCGGATTGATCTCTGTTTCGATGATCTTGCGGGCGGATTGCTGAAGCGCGAGATGCTGTTCGCTATAGATGCTCATAGCCGGGCCACCCCGAAAGTGTTGGGATTGAGCGTGCGGCGCTCCGCGTCGCGACAGATCTGGAGACAGTAGGTAAGCACCCGTCGGGAATCGCGTGGATCGATGATGCCATCGTCCCAGAGCCGCGCGGTCGCGAACAACGCGGTGGATTCGCGGTCGAACTGGTCGATCAGTTGCTTCTCCTGGGCGTTCAGGGCTTCGCGATCAACCGCCTGGCCACGCCGGCTCCGGCTTTCCTCGGTGATGATGGTCATGACCTTGGCGGCCTGTTCGCCGCCCATCACGGCGATCCGGTTATTGGGCCAGGCGAAGATGAAACGCGGCTCGAGCGAGCGACCGCACATCCCGAAATTGCCGGCGCCGAAGCTCGCGCCGATGTGCAGCGTGATCTGCGGCACCGTCGCATTGGCTACGGCCTGCAGCATCTTGGCGCCGTGCTTGACGATGCCGCCCCGCTCGGCGTCGACGCCGACGAGGAAGCCGGTGATATTGTGGAGATAGATGATCGGGCTGCCGGCCTGGCACATCAGCTGGATGAATTGCCCGGCCTTGGCGGCGCCATCGGCGTCGATCGGCCCGTTATTGCCGATCAGGCCCACGGTGATGCCCGCGATCGCCGCCTGTCCGCAGATCGTCGCCGGTCCGAAGTTGGCCTTGAATTCGTGCAAGTCGGAGCCGTCGACCAGCCGTGCGATGACCTCGCGCACGTCGTAGGCCCTGCGAAAATCGATCGGAGCTGTGCCGGCGAGTTCGTCTGGGCTGTAACGCGGCTCGTCGTAATCCGTGGCCGGCGCCGCGGGCGCCCAGCCGAGCCCGGCCACGATCCGCCGCGCGCAGGCGAGCGCCTCCTCATCGTTGTCGACGATATAATCGCAGACGCCCGAGACCGCCGCATGCATCTCGGCGCCGCCGAGTTCCTCGTCGGTTGCGATCTCGCCGACGGCGGCTTTCAGCAGCGGCGGCCCGGCCAGGAACACCTTGGCGCGGGACCGCACCATGACCACGTAGTCCGATAGGCCCGGCAGATAGGCACCGCCCGCCGTCGCCGAGCCGTGCACGACGCTGATCTGCGGAATGCCGGCGGCGGAGAGCCGCGCCTGGTTGCGGAACATGCCGCCGCCTTCGATGAAGGTCTCGGCCTGCAGCTGCAGGCTGCCGCCACCGGACTCCACGAGATAGATCACCGGCAGCTTGTTCTCGGCCGCGATGTGCTGGGCCCGCAATTGCTTCTTCATGCCGAGCGGCAGGATCACGCCGCCCTTGATGCCGCTGTCGTGCGCGATCACCATGCAGTTGACGCCGTCGACGACTCCGATACCGCAGATCACGGCGCCGCCGAGCACGTTGCCGCGGCCGTCGTCCTCGTGCATGCCAAAGCCGGCAAGGGTCGAGAGTTCCAGGAACGGGCTGCCGCGGTCGAGCAGGCGGGCGACGCGCTGGCGCGGCGGCAATTGGCCGCGCGCTTCAAACAGCTCCCGTCGCTGGTTCGACAAGGCCCGAACAGCCTTCTCGTGGCCGCGCACATCGTCCAGCAGGCGCAGCATCCCCTCACGATTGGCCGCGAACGCCTCGCTGTTGGGAGAGATTTGGGACTCCAGGATCGCCATGGTCCCGAGTCCTCAGCTGGATTGGTCGTTGAGGGTGAGGAAGTCGAGTTCAGTCTCGAGTTCAAAGCCGCGAAAGGGTCTCGATCGCTGGTGATCCGGCATCTCCCAGTCGAAACGCGCGTTCGGCGCGGCTCCGTCGACGCGCAGGCAGGATCCGGAAATGAAGCTCGCCGCCTCCGACAACAGGAACACGATCGCCGCGGAAACCTCGGACTCCGTGCCGAAGCGTTTGAGCGGCACGTAGCTCTGCTGTTGTTGGAACTGGGCCCGCATCGCAGGCGGATAGGCCTTCAGGCCTGACGAGGCGATCCAACCCGGCGCCACCGCGTTGACCCGGACACCGGCATAGGCCCATTCAACCGCCGCCGTCTTCGTCAGGTTCAACATTCCCGCCCTGGCGGCGCCGGAGTGGCCCATTCCGGGCATCGAGTGCCACATGTCGGCGATCACATTGACGATCGCGCCGCCGTTGGCCTCCATCGATGCGCGGAAGCACTCGCGCGCCATCAGGAAACCTCCGGTCAGATTGTTGCGTACCACCGCGTCGAAGCCGTTGGGCGAAATGTCCTTCAACGGCGATGGAAACTGGCCGCCGGCATTGTTGACCAGCGCGACGATCGGCGGCCCGGCACTCATGACGTCGGCGATGGATCGCGCCACTTGTTGGGGTTCACGGATATCGCAGGCGTGGCAGGTCGGAGTTATCGCGCCGGTAGCGGCGATTTCCGCCGCCACCGCCTCCAACTTATCGATCCGGCGGCCGATCAGCGCAACATGGGCGCCGAGCGAGGCCAATTCATGCGCCGTGCAGCGGCCGATGCCGCTGCCGCCGCCGGTGACGACGATGCGTTGTCCAGCGAACAGCCCTTGCCGAAAAATCGACCGATATGTCACTTGGCGTGCTCCCGATAGGATTGACTAGCGTGGATTACTCCCGTGGATTTCCAGTTTGTCCGCCACCGCCTCCAGTCGCGCGACAACGCGTTCGATCGTGCCGACGCCAGGGGCTTTCCGTTCGGCGCTTCCGACGATCGCGAGCAGAATCTTCATGAATTCGTCGGTCGAGTGATCGATATCCAGCTGGGCGCGGCCATACAAAAAAGCCGAGATGTGATGGTCGATCCCGCCAAAGACGAGATCGCGGACGAGGGCGGCGGAAACATCCTGTCGGAATTCGCCGCTGGCCACACCGTCCTTGAAGACTTCGGTGAAGACGTGGGTGTAGTTCCGGTTCAACTCGTACAGCGGGCCCTGGTAATAATCGCCGTCATTGCGGACCTCATTGCAACAGAGGCGGGCGAGTTCGGGGTTTTCGTGCAGCGATTTGAGATGCTGACGGATGATGAAGCGCATCTTGTTGGCGGCACCCTGGATGCCGGGCAGCGCCTCGCGGAATGCCCCCAGCATCGCCGCGTACCAGAGCTCGACGACCCGGACGACGAGATCGCGTTTGGTTGGGAAGAACGTGAAGACGGTGCCCTCGGAGACACCCGCCCGCGCCGCGATGTCGGAGACGGCGGTCCCGGCATAGCCGTTCTCGACGAATGCCTCCCGTGCCGCCTGCTCGATTTCCCTCAGGCGGCGCTCGCGCGGCAACCGTATCACACTGCGTTTGCCCGGTTCGGCCACGCCCGGATTGAGCCCGGCTGCCGATCGGCGCCTGTTGCGAACGTCCCGAGCTGGAGCCGTCATCTCCTAAGGTTTCCCACCCACGCGATTATTATTGAGTGAAGCTCAATATCGTCATGGCCGAATCGAGTCAAGCGCGGCAAATGAGGTAAAGTTCGTTAGATCTGGGGTTCCCATCAATCGTTGAGCCAGACGCGGGGCGCGAGGACGGTAGCAAGGATGGGTCAAATAAAGTGATGCTCAATAGCGCAGGCGGGCCGGCATCTACATGGGTCCCGAATTGGTTCTACCGGTCTTTTTCCGCGCGTTCCCTGATGAAGAAACCAACGGCGGCCATGGCGATGGCGCCGACGACCGCCCCGGTCAGGGCCTCGATGACGGCGACTTCCGGCAACCTCGGTTCATTGGCGCTGCCGCTGCCGGTGACGACCCTGAGCGCGATCTCCTGGAGGAAGTAGCCGCTGACAGCGCCGGCCAAAAGGCCGACAAGACTGTGTGCCAACCAGCCAAAGCGATGCTCATGCAGCGCCACCGCCGCCAGGTTGGCACCGACGAGGCCGGCTACGGCCTGTGTGATGAAGCTGGTCGTCCAGTCCATGATCGCCGGTTCCTGCTTCCAGTTGTCTTGATGGCTTCTGATTGCACCGATGCGAAGCAGGGAGCCGGCTCAGGGGACATCGATCGGACAAAGCCTGCAAATGTTTTTTCTCGTGTCCGTCGGCCATGGCTTCGCAAGTTGCGTGAAGAAGCGACGGTCGCTGGCGTCCAATAGTCAGGGCATTTCTGTCAAATGTTGGGAGCAATCGAGGTGAGCTTACGCAAAGAATTCCGGTGATCACTGCGCCGGCGGGATACTATTGATTGATAGGATATCATCGCACGACCTTTGAATTAAACCGCCAGATGCGCGGGTTAATTTCGCGGGTAAGTAACACGCGCAGCGGGCTACGCGCTGCGCGGGTCAATCAGATGACCTGCGCTTTTCTCAGGGCATCGAGGTCGCGTCGTACCCCGGTCAGGCCATCGTTGTTGTAGCGGATCAGCACGCGTTCGGCGCTGAGGAACGACAGCACAGGATTGCGGAAACCGTTGTTGTATTTCGCGCTCTCCGCCGGATCGAAACCGTATTCGGGAGCTAGCCTGGCAAGGATCAGCAGCGCCGCGGAGACGGCCGGAACGGCAAAGATGTAATCGGCGTCCGACAGGTTGTGGATCGCGCTCTCGGCCAGGAGATTGCCCTGGTTGGCGGCGAGGAAGTCGATGCTGTCGTTTTTCCGGGTAGCAGGGAGGCGCAGGTGTCCGGCGGCATCCTTGACCAGATAGCCGCGCGCCACCGGGTCGAGGCGCGCCATGATCGCGGCCGTGCGGATCCAGTTGACCACCATGTATTCGTGGCCGAGCGTCGGCGCGCTGTGCGCGCTGGCCTGGATGATGACGAACGGGGCGGGCAGGTCGCGGGCCATGGCTTCGGCGATGCCGATGATGTGGTGGGCGCCGGTGCGGCTATCGCCGCTGGTGCCATTGGCGTCGCTCGAGCCGTTGCCGCCGAAATTGAACTCGGCGAATTCGCTGCCGTCCGCGTTCCACTGGAAGACGATCGGCTTTGCCCAATCGTGCCACAGCGGCGCTGCGACGGTCCAGTCGTGGTTGATGGAAAGATCGGAGTGCTCGGCCACGTCGCGCGAGCCCGGCAATGGCGCGACGCGGGGCAGGCCGTCCTCACCTGTCAGTCCGACATTCAGGAGATAATTCTCGCGGAAACTGATGGCGCTGGAAAGATTGAAGGATTCGTGGACCGCAAGGCCGCCGGGATAGGAATGATGGCCATTGAAGACGCTGCCCGGCGCGGAAGCGAATGCCTGCGGCAGATGCGGACAGGACGTGCCGTCATCGCGTAACGGCGGAAAAATGCCCGCGATGACGCCGCCGGGAAACGCGTCGCCATCGGCCGTGTTGAACAGGCCCTGCTGCTGCAACTCCTCAAGGATGCTCTTCTTTTCGCTCTCGGTAAGCCGCGCCCGATGCCTGACGCAGGTATCAGGATTGAACAGCGCGTCGTGGGTGGCAGTCCGCAGGCCTGCGTCCGAAAGGGTGGCAATCTGGCCTTCGATGCGCGCCAGCGCCGACATCACCAGCGGCGAGCGGTCGGCCAGCGCCATCGCGGCCGCATTGCCTGCGCCCGGGATGGTCTGATCCAGGGCATAAACGGGCGTGCCGAGTGCAAGCGCAATGGCGGCGACAGCGGGCAGGATGACGCGCATGATGATTCCTTGGCGGTATGGGCCAACGCCTAGCATCGCGCAATGACGGAGCGGTTACAGAAGTGTGACGCGGCCCAGGCCGTGTAGGCAACGGTTGTGGGCAAACCGAAGCCAACGGACCGCGCGAACGCGCGGGTCGATAGTGTGCCTACCATTTTTCACATCGTAAGGTGCCCTTGCGACGCTATGGATTTTGACGGGCATGCACGCTTAAACCATCTTGAAACGCGCAAACAGCCAGATCTTTACCTGGTCCATGATGAGCGCAAGCACCATCGCGGCCGCGAGAATGCCGGCTGCGATCGCGGGTGGTAGCGGCGCCATCAAGAAGCCGCCGAGCGCCAGCGTGCCGATGATCGACAGGTCCGTCAGGCTTGAGGCGATCACCACCCAACTTGGCCGCGATGACCATAGCCGACGGCGCTCGCGCACGACATAGAAAACGGCCTGGCCGTTCAAGGCCAGCGTGACCAGCGTCATGGTACGCAGCGTGGGCATGTCGAGGTGCAACACCAACACGCCGAAGCTCAAGAGAGCGGCGCAGAAGGCCAGATCGAGCAGTCCGATGGCGATGCCGACCACGGTGAGATTGTCGATGCGCCAGGAGTTCGGCAACGCCGAGGGTCGGACATTGTCCGTGGTCGAGGACATTGCCAGAAAATCGCCTGTGATCATCGAAATGACCATCAGCGTCGGCGTCAGGATCGCGTGCTTGGTCAGGATCAGACCGAAGCCTAAGAACAGCACCTGCCGGGATTTATGGACAATCGAGCGCAGCGCATAGGTCAGGATGCGCTGGAAGGTGATCCGGCCCTCCCGGACGGATGCGACGAGGCCGGCAAGCCCCGGCTCGGTCAGCACGATGCCCGCGGCTGACTTGGCGGCGTCGGTGGCGGATGACACCGCAATGCCGATCTGGGCCTGGCGTAGCGCCGGAGCGTCATTGGCGCCGTCACCGCACATGCCGACGGTGTGACCGGCAATCTGGAAGGCCTTGACCAGGCGAAACTTGTCTTCGGGCAGCACGCCCGCGAAAACGGAAAAATCATCCGGCCCGACGCGATCGGGAATCCGGCCCGGCGGGCAGACGGCACCGGTGAGGCCGACCGCATCGGCGACGAAGGCTGCCGTGGTGAGGGCGTCGCCGGTCACCATGATGGGGTGAACCCCGAGCGTGCGCAGCTGATCGATCATGGACCTCGAGTCGCTGCGCGGTGGATCGCTGAGCGCCACCAGACCGGCAACATGCATGTCCATGTCGCTTCCGATGGCGACGCCGAGAACCCGGTGGCCGCGTTTCTCCAGTTCGTCGGCAGCGAGATCCGCGTCCGGCGATGGCTGCGAAAGCCGTTGCACCACCGCGAAGGCACCTTTGACGACGCGATAGGCTTGGCCTTCACCTCCGAGCACATACGCCTCCGACATCTTGGTGTCCGGATCGAACGGCACGAATTTGGTCACCGTGTCCAGGCCGGCTTGGCTCGTGCGTGAGGCGGCGGCCTGCACGGCGCTGTCGACGGGGTCCTGGCCGCCTTGCGCGCTCGCCAGCGCCGCCAGCGTGAGCACGCGCGCGTCATCGAAGCCGGCCATCGCCCGGATGGCGGCCACGGCGAGCTCATTGCGCGTTAGCGTCCCGGTCTTGTCGATGCACAGCACGTCCAGGCTCGCAGCCTCATCGATCGCGGAAAGCCGGGTCGGCAGCACGCCCTGACGGGTCAGGGCCTGCGCGCCGATGGCCGTTGCCAGCGTAAATGTCGCGGGCAGGGCCACGGGAACCGATGCCAGCACAGCGATCAGCACCAGGGGAAGTGCTTCGCCGATCGGCATCCCAATGGCATAGGCATAGGCCATCAATAGCGCGGTGACCGCGCCGTTGAAGCCGGCCAGATTGCGCACCACCCGAAAGACCGCCTTTTGCTGGGTGCTGACGACGTGGGCGGTGCGAACAAGCTCCGCCGTTCGACCGAATTTGGTGCGAGCCCCGGTCGCGCGCACTTCGGCCACGGCTTCGCCACGCCGGACCATGGCGCCTGCATAGGTTTCCAACCCGGGTCCGGCTTCAACGGGTAGGGATTCGCCGGTGAGCATGGATTGATCGAGCAGGATCGAACCCTCGCATAACACAACGTCGGCCGCGACCACCGTGCCCAAGGTCAGCTTGACGATATCGCCGGGCACCAATTCGGCGGCCGGCGCGATCATCCAGGCGCCGTCACGCAGCACCGAGGCTTTCAGCGCCAGCCGCGATTTCAAAGCGGATATCGTCGACTGGGCCCGGCTCTCGTGAAAGAAGCCCAAGGCAGTATTGAACAGCAGCAGCGCGCCAATGATCGAACTCTCGGCATATTCGCCGAGCGCACATTGCAGAACGATGGCGATTTCAAGCAGCACCGAAACCGGTGCCAGCAATTTGCTCAGGATCATCCGCAGCGGATGAACGGCAACATCGGGAGTCGCATTCGCTCCGAATTGAAGGAGCCGCCGATGCGCCTCCGCGCTGGAAAGCCCCTGCATCAGATGTTTCGCGGATGTGGCAGACGATAGCATCGGGCGTTGATCGCTTCCAGCAACGCAATCAGGCTGATTAACTGCTGCTCCGGAGCTCGGTTTGATATCGCTCAATACGTGCCGTACGGACGGTGCCAGAAGGGGCAGCAAATCAACGGGATGGTCGATAAGCAATGCAGCTGCCAACCAACGACATCGGCAAGGGATCGCCTGCAACCACGCGATCAAGCGAAGCTCCGCCGAAGCCGGAAAATGCCCAGCCGGTCGTTGCGACCGCTCAATTGCCGGTGACTGTACCGCAGGGGGGCAGCAGGCGGCGGTTGCGGTGGTCGATCTGGATGTTGGCCGTTGTTGTCGCCGCCGGCGGCGGCGGCTTCTACTGGTGGAAACATTCCCAGTCTCTGTTGCCCCCCGGCATCAGCTTTGGCAATGGCCGGCTGGAGGCCGACGAGATCGATATCGATACGAAGTTTGCCGGCAGGATCGCCGAACTGCGCGCCGATATCGGCGACATGGTCACGGCGGGGCAAGTGCTGGCCCGCATGGACACCAGCGACCTTCAGGAATCGCTCAAGAAGTCGCAGGCCCAAGTCAAGCAGGCGCAGCGGGCGATCGAGGAAGCCAATGCCAATCTGGAGCAGCAGCGCACCCAGCAGGTCCTGGCCGCGCAGGAACTCGAGCGCACGCAGGGCCTGCTGAAGCAAGGTTTCGCGACCCAGGAGCTGTTCGACCAGCGGACCCAGGCCATGAACGCTGCCAATGCGGAACTGCGCGCCGCAACGGAACGGGTGGCGGAAACCGAACGCGCCCTCGAAGCATCCCAGCACGACGTCGGGCTTTATACCGTCAATATCAGGGACAACGATCTGGTGGCGCCGCGCCAGGGCCGGATTCAATATCGTGTCGCCAATATCGGCGAGGTGCTTCCGGCCGGAGGCAAAGTCTTCACCATGCTGGATATCTCCTATGTCTACATGGATATCTATCTGCCGACCCCGGAAGCCGGCAAGATCAAGGTTGGCACCGATGCGCGGATCCTGCTCGATGCCTACCCGAACACACCGATCCCGGCGAAGGTTTCCTTCATTGCGAGCCAGGCGCAGTTCACGCCTAAAGCCGTGGAAACCCAGAGCGAGCGTGACAAGCTGATGTTCCGGATCCGGGTGCGGATCGATCCCGATCGCTCGCGCGATCATGCGCCGTCCGTCCGCAGCGGATTGCCCGGGGTGGCTTATTTGCGCGCGGACCCGGCCGTAGCCTGGCCCCAAAACCTGCAAGGCAACCCATGACCGGTGGGGGCCGACCTGTTGCCGTCCTCGACAGCCTCACGCAAACCTACGGCAAGGTCACGGCACTGGAAGGCGTTACGATCAGCATACCCGGCGATTGCATGGTCGGGCTGATCGGCCCCGACGGGGTGGGGAAGTCAACGCTGCTCAGTATCATCGCGGGCGCGCGCCAGATTCAAAAAGGCCGCGCGACGGTCCTTGACGGCGACATCGCCGACGCCGCGCACCGGGCGCGGGTCTGTCCGCGGATTGCCTACATGCCACAGGGGCTCGGCAGGAATCTCTATCCGGACCTCAGCGTCCGCCAGAACATCGAGTTTTTCGGCCGCCTGTTCGGACAAGCCCGCGACGAACGCAACTGGCGCATAGCGGAACTCCTTGATAGCACCGGACTCGCCGCTTTCGAACACCGGCCGGCCAAGAAACTGTCTGGCGGCATGCGCCAGAAGTTGGGCCTGTGCTGCTCGCTGATTCACGATCCGGATCTGCTCATCCTGGATGAGCCGACCACCGGTGTCGACCCGCTCTCCCGCCGCCAGTTCTGGGAACTGATCGAGCGAATCCGCTCCCGCCGCACCGGCATGAGCGTCATCGTGGCGACCGCCTACATGGAGGAAGCCGAGCGGTTCGACTGGCTGGCGGCGATGAACGGCGGCAAGGTGCTGGCCACCGGATCTCCTGCCGAACTCAAGGCCGAAGCCGGCGCCGCGACGGTCGAGGATGCCTTCATTGCCTTGCTCCCGGAACAGCCGGGCGGCCGGCGCCGGCTGCAGATTCCGCCGCGTCGTATCATCGATAATGATCCGATCATCACCGCGCGCGCCTTGACCTGTCGATTCGGCGATTTCACCGCCGTCGACGCCGTCAACTTCACCATCGAACGCGGCGAGATCTTCGGCTTCCTCGGCTCCAACGGCTGCGGCAAGACCACGACGATGAAGATGCTGACGGGCCTCTTGCCGCCAACATCAGGCGAGGCGCTATTGTTCGGCAAGCCGCTCGACGCCAATGACATGAGTGCGCGCTACCGCGTCGGCTACATGTCGCAGTCATTCTCGCTCTATACCGAGCTGACGGTCCGGCAGAACCTCGACCTTCATGCGCACATTTTCCACCTGCCGGCGCAAAAGGCGTCAGCGCGTATCGCCGAGCTGGTCGAATATTTTGGTCTTGGGGATTATCTCGAACAACGGACCCTCGATCTGCCGCTGGGGATCCGCCAGCGGTTGTCGCTCGCCGTTGCCATTGTTCACCAACCCGAGATCCTCATCCTGGACGAGCCGACCTCCGGCGTCGATCCCCTGGCGCGCGACCGTTTCTGGGAAGCATTGATCGATCTGTCGCGTAACCAGGGCGTGACAATTTTCGTCTCGACCCACTTCATGAACGAAGCCGAACGCTGCGACCGGATTTCGCTGATGAATGCGGGACGGGTGCTGGCGACGGGAGCGCCTGCCGACCTCGTCGCCGCGCGCGGCGCGGCCACGCTGGAGGACGCCTTCATCAGCTATCTCGAGGCGGCAACGGGATCACGTGCCCGCATCAACGTGGAATTATCTACCACGCCCGGCCAGGTTCGCCAGCTGCCGCCGCCGAGAGCGGGGCGCTCCTTGTTCAGCCCGCAGCGGTTGTTCGCCTATGCCATTCGCGAGACCCTGGAACTGCTGCGTGATCCGATCCGGCTCGGCTTCAGCCTGCTTGGCACGACGCTGTTGATGCTGGTGTTCGGCTTCGGCGTGTCGACCGACGTCAACAACCTGTCGTTCGCCGTGCTCGATCGCGACCAAACTCCGGAGAGCCGCGCCTATCTGGAGGAACTCCGGGGCTCGACTTATTTCACGGAGAAGGCCCCGATCCATACGGATGCCGAGCTCGACAGCCGTCTCAAGAGCGGAGACATTTCGGCGGCGATCGAGATCCCGCCAAGCTTCGGCACCAATCTCAAACGTGGGCGCCCGGTTTTTGTCAGTGCGCTGATTGATGGTGCGATGCCCTTCCGGGCCGAAACCATCCGCGGTTATCTGCAGGGCATGCATCAGCTGTACCTGGTCGATCCAGCGGTGAAGACCACAGAGCCCTCCGCCTCGCCCCCGGCCGATATCGAAATCAGGTTCAAATACAATCAGGATTTCGACAGCATCTATGCGATGGTACCGGCTAACATGTCGATGCTGCTGGCGCTGTTTCCGGCGATCCTGATGGCATTGGCGATCGTGCGGGAGAAGGAGCTGGGGTCGATCACCAACCTCTATGTCACGCCGGTCAGCCGGTTCGAATTCCTGATCGGCAAGCAGCTGCCCTATATCGCCGTTGCGCTGGTTAATTTCGCCTTGATGCTGATGCTGGCGCTGTTCGTGTTCCAGGTGCCGTTGAAGGGGAGTTTTCCGACCCTGCTGGTTGGCGTCGTGATCTTTGTGACGGCGATGACCGGCTACGGCATGCTGATTTCGGCATTCACGCGCACCCAGATCGCCGCGCTGTTCGGTACCGCGATCCTGACGGTTCTGCCCGCCACCCAGTTCGCAGGCATGATGACGCCGGTCTCCTCGTTGGCGGCCGAGGCGCAAATCATCGGTCGCGGTTTTCCGATGACCTACTTCGTGCCGATCAGCGTCGGAACGTTCACCAAGGGCCTCGGCATGGCCGACCTCGGCGGCGACGTGCTGGCGCTGGCGGTTTTCGTCCCGGTGCTGACACTGCTGAGCATCCTTTTGCTTCGCAAACAGGAACGCTAGATTACGACGATGCGTAAAGCGGCGAATATCTATTGGCTGGGGATCAAGGAGCTGCGCAGTTTCCTGCGTGACTTCGTGCTGCTGGGACTGGTGGCCTACGCCTTTTCGCTGGCGGTAACCCTGCAGGCGCGGAGTAATTCGCAGGAGCTGCATAATGCCTCGATCGCCATCGTCGATGAGGATCACTCCGAGCTGTCGCGGCGCATTGCGCATGCGTTCTTTCCGCCGTTATTCCAGCTGCCGAAAGCGATCGCCGAGCGCGACATCATTCCCGCGATGAACGACGGACGTTTCACCTTCGTGGTGGATCTGCCGCCGAACTTCGAGCGGGATGTATTGGCCGGGCGGCAACCCTCCCTGCAGGTCGACGTCGATGCCACCGCGATGGTACAGGCCGGTCTTGGCTCCGGGTACGCGCAGCAGATCATCACCACCGAGATCGCCGACTTCCTTTCCCATGCCGAGGGCAGCAAGCTGTCGCCGGTCAATCTCGACGTCAGGATTGCGTTCAATCCGAATCTGACGACCGCGTGGTTCACCAGCGTAATGGCTGTGATCAACAACATCACCATGCTGGCGATCATTCTCGCCG
Organism: uncultured Alphaproteobacteria bacterium; assembly: GCA_963736075.1. GTDB lineage: Bacteria > Pseudomonadota > Alphaproteobacteria > Rhizobiales > Xanthobacteraceae > Bradyrhizobium. The sequence goes on from CAVTNW010000026.1 coordinate 69,293, forward strand.
GCGCTGCGGTGGTGCGGGAGCGCGAGCATGGTACCCTGGATCATCTCTTGGTGATGCCGCTGACGCCGTTCGAGATCGCGCTGTCGAAGGTCTGGGCCAATGGCCTCGTGATCGCGGTCGCGGTGGCGCTTTCGCTGTATGGGGTACTGCGCATGACGCTGGGAATTCCGGTGGCCGGATCGATACCGCTGTTCATGGTCGGTGTCGTGATCTACCTGTTCTTCGCCACCGCGATCGGCATCTTTCTGGGGACGATCGCGCGATCGATGCCGCAGCTCGGCCTGCTCTACATGCTGGTCTATCTGCCGATGAACATGCTGTCGGGTGGCAACACGCCACTTGAGAGCATGCCGCTCTGGCTTGCCAGGCTGATGCAGGTGTCGCCGTCGACCCATTTCGTCGCCTTCGCGCAGTCCATTCTCTACCGCGGCGCCGGGCTGGATGTGGTGTGGCCGCAATTCCTTGCGGTCGCTGTCATCGGAGCCTTGTTCTTCGGCCTCGCCATCCTGCGCTTTCGATCGTCCGTGGCGCAGGCCACCTGACGGACTCGAGGCAACTCAATTCGACGTCGCCGCGAGCAAGGTCTCGAGGGCCGGACTGAGGCCGATGGTCTTGACCGGTCCCAGTTCACGTTGCGAGCCCTGCCGCGGCTGGCGCGCTGCGCTGATGACCGCCTGCATGCCGGTTTCGACCGAGCAGAGCAGGGGGATGGAAACGTTGGGTTGGATGAGCGCGGCGAGGCCGGCCAGAGCCGCGCCGCCGAGGATGACGATATCGGCAGAGCCTTCCGTCCTGCAGCGTTCGCAGGCGCTGGCCAGATCGGCCAGCGCGGCGTCGGGATCCCGTGCGATGAGGTCGCCGGTTAAAGCAATGGTCTGGACGCCGGCGAAGCGGTCGGCGAGACCGAGGGCTGCGACGAACTCCGTCAACATCGGCTTCCACAGGGCTCCGCCGGTGACGATGGCGAAGCGCTCGCCGCGTTCGCAGGCGGCGCGGCAGGAGGCTTCCGCCATGCCGATCACCGGCACCGGCGAGACTTCGCGCAACGCCAATAGTCCGGGGTCGCCAAAACAGGCGAGATAGACGGCATCGCAGCCCGCGACATGCGAGGCCAGGAGATCGAGGCCGGCGTGGGCGGCAATGGCGGCGGCGACGCGGCTTGAGATGTAACGTGCGCCAAAGCGTCCGGTCACCGGGAGCACGACATCCTTCTCGCCGAGCATCGGCCGCACGCGTTGATGGATGATATCGGTCACCTCTGGCGTGGTGTTGGGATTGATCAGAAGGACTCGCATGGCCCCGGCCGCAGGTCGGCTACTTCTTCACCAGCGGACACTCGCTCGCTTCCAGCGGCTTGGCGGCGTCCTCCGGCGCGATGGTGGCGATGGTCTTGTAATAATCCCAGGGGTATTTTGACTCCTCCGGCTTCTTCACCTCGAACAGGTAGGCCGGAATGATCCGGCGGCCATCGATGCGGAGCGGACCCTTGCCGAACAGGGGATCGTCGGTCGGCAGTTCCTTCATCTTGGCAACGACCTTGGCGCCGTCATGCGGATTGCCGCCGAGCGCTTCCATGGCTTTGAGGTAGTGCAGGACCGCGGCGTAGTTTCCCGCCACCGTCATCGAAGGCATGGTGCCCTTCGGCGAGCGCGCCTGGAAACGCTTGGACCAGGCCCGCGTGGAGTTGTTCAAGTCCCAGTAAAAGGATTCCGTGAATGACAGGCCCTGCGCGGTCTTCAGGCCGAGCGAGTGCACGTCGTTGACGAACAATAGCAGCGCGGCGAGCTTCTGGCCGCCGGCAACGATGCCGAATTCGGAAGCCTGCTTGATGGCGTTGGTGGTGTCGCCGCCGGCATTGGCAAGGCCGACCACCTTGGCCTTCGAGGCCTGCGCCTGCAGCAGGAAGGACGAGAAATCCGAGGTGTTGATCGGGTGGTTGACGCTGCCGAGCACCTTGCCGCCATTGGCGGTGACGACCGCGGTGGTGTCGCGTTCCAGCGCATGGCCGAAGGCGTAGTCGGAGGTCAGGAAGAACCAGCTGTCGCCGCCGGCTTTTGTCAGGGCCTTACCGGTGCCGTTGGCCAGCATGTAGGTATCATAGGTGAAGGAGACGGTGTTCGGCGTGCAGGCCTTTCCGGTGAGATCGGCGGTGGCGGCGCCGGAGTTGAGCAGCACCGCATTCTTGTCGCGAACGAGGTTGCTCACCGCCAGCGCCACACCGGAATTCGGGGTATCGGCGATGGCATCGACCTTGTCGCTGTCGATCCATTGCCGGGTAATGTTGACGCCGACATCCGGCTTGTTCTGATGGTCGCCGCTCAGGACGTCGATGGTCCAGCCCTTCTTGAGCAGCCCGGAGTCCTCTACCGCCATCTTGACCGCGACCACCGAATTGGGTCCGCCGATATCGGCATAGAGACTAGACATGTCGTTGAGCACGCCGATCTTGACCGTCTTGTCCTGGGCGAGAGCCGGTGCGGCGAGCGAAATACCGGCGCAGGCCAGAAGCAGGGCATGGCACCACGTGTATGTCTTCATGAGGTCATCCTCCGGATGTTGATGGCGGGCTGGCTCTCTTGTCGGAGTCCTCTGCCAAAGGTGTGATCGACAGGCAATCTGCTTTTTCGATAGTCCTTATGCCGCCCGCGGGCAATGCGCCATCGCGGCGCATCCAGCCTCGTCATCGCCCGCGACCAAGCCGTCAGCGCCCGCACACGAGGCCGTCATCGCCCGCGAAGACGGGCGATCCAGTACGCCGCGGCCTCCCAGGTCGATCACAAACGCCTCTGGAATACTGGATCGCCGCTTTCGCGGGGAGACGACTGAGTTTGGCGAAATGGCAACGTCTCCCTCGACGTCAGGCGGGCGCCCTGAAATCGCGCAGCGTGCGGCTGGGATAGTCATAAAATTTGCCAGTCTCGGTCCAGTCGGGCTTGCACATCGGCACGATCAGTGCCGCGGCCTGATCCGGCGTATCCAGCGTCATCGGGTCTTCGCCGGGAAATACCGCGGCCCGCATCCGGGTGCGGATCGGGCCTGGATTGAACAGGTTGACGCGGATGTTGGTCGATGCGGTCTCATGGGCCCAGACCCGGGCCAGGGTCTCCAGCGCCGCCTTCGAGGCGGCGTAGGGGCCGAGATAGGCGTCGGCCTTGTTGGCGGCGCCCGAGGTGATGAACACCGCGCGACCGGCGTCGGACGTCTTCAAGAGCGGCTCCATGCAGCGGATCAACTGGAAATTCGCCGTGAGGTTGATCGCCATCACGTTGTTCCACGGCTTCAACTCGATATGTCCGAGCGGCGAGGAGGGACCGGCTGTGCCGGCATTGCCGATGAGGATGTCGATCCTGCCATGGCGCTCATGGAGCGCCGCGCCGAGCCGGGCGATGCCGTCGAAATCAGTCAGATTAAGCGGCACCAGGGTCGCGCTGCCGCCGTCCTTTCGAATCTCGTCATCGAGCTCCTCGAGCCCGCCTTGGGTCCGCGCCACCGCCACCACATGCGCGCCGGCTTTGGCCAAGGCGAGCGCGGCAGCAAAGCCGATGCCGCGCGAGGCGCCGGTCACCAAAGCGATGCGGGAGGCGAGGGGGAGGGTCATAACACACGTCGTCCCCGCGAACGCGGGGACCCATACGCTGTGACAGTGATGGTTGCAGGAGGTGTCGGTGCAGTGGTGTTCAACAATGAATGCCTGTGGTTATGGCTCCCCGCGTTCGCAAGGACGACAGGAAGGCTCAACTCGCCTCCGCCAACAGCGACAATTGCCGGGGCTGGGGCTCGACCTGGGTCTGATCGGTGAGATGGGTGGGATAGGCACCCGTAAAACAATGGTCGGAGAATTTGGGATTTGCGGGATCGCGGCCGGGTTCGCCCATGGCGCGGTACATGCCGTCGATGGACAGGAACGCCAGCGAATCCGCGCCGATGATTTCGCGCATCTCCTCCAGGCTGTGGGTTGCAGCCAAAAGGCCGCCACGGTCGGGCAGATCGATGCCGTAATAATCGGGATACAGAATCGGCGGCGAGGCCAGGCGGAAATGAACCTCGCTGGCGCCGGCGTCGCGCATCATGCGCACGATCTTTTTTGACGTGGTGCCGCGCACCAGCGAATCGTCGATCAGGATAATGCGCTTGCCCTCGATCGCGGCGCGGTTAGCCGAATGTTTCATGCGCACGCCGAGCTCGCGCACGCTTTGCGTCGGCTGAATGAAGGTGCGGCCAACGTAATGGTTGCGGATGATGCCGAGTTCGAACGGCACCCCGGAATGCTGGCTGTAGCCGATCGCGGACGGCACGCCGGAATCCGGCACCGGCACCACGACGTCGACCTCGACATGGCTTTCGCGCGCGAGCTGGGCGCCGAACGCCTTGCGGACGTCATAGACCGACCGCCCGCCGACGATGGAGTTGGGCCGGGAGAAGTAGATGTATTCGAAGATGCAGGGCCGCGGCGGTTTGGGTGGAAACGGCTTGTGGCTTTGCGCGCCGCGCTCGTCGAACACGATGATCTCGCCCGGCTCGACGTCGCGAACGTACTTGGCGCCGATGATGTCGAGCGCGCAGGTCTCCGAGGCCAGGATCGGACAGCCTTCGAGGTCGCCCAGCACCAGCGGACGAATGCCGAGGGGATCGCGGGCCCCGATCAGCTTCTTGTTGGTCAGCGACACCAGCGAATAGGCCCCTTCGATCGCGCGCAGCGCCTCGATGAAGCGATCGATGAAGCGGTTGCGCTTGGACTGCGCCACCAGATGCAGGATCACCTCGGTGTCGGTGGTGGATTGCATCATGGCGCCGTTGCGCACGAGATCGCGCCGCAACGTCAACCCGTTGGTCAGGTTGCCGTTGTGGCCGACCGCGAATCCGCCGGCATTGAGTTCGGCGAACAGCGGCTGCACGTTGCGCAGGATGGTGGCGCCGGTCGTGGAGTAGCGAACGTGACCGACGGCGGCATTGCCGGGCAGACGCTCGATCACCTCGCGGCGGGAGAAGGTATCGCCAACCAGGCCCAGCCGTCGCTCGGAATGAAAGCGGGCGCCGTCGAAGGAGACGATGCCGGCGGCCTCCTGGCCGCGATGCTGCAGGGCGTGCAGCCCGAGCGCGGTGATTGCGGCCGCCTCGGGATGACCGAAAATGCCGAACACGCCGCATTCTTCGCGCAGCGTATCGCCTGCCAGATCCGGATCCCGATCGAATTCGAGGGACATGCCAACCGGCGTTGCCGGATCAACCGGGCCGGAAGCTGCAGTGAAGGGTGCGGCGTCGTCGGAAGGGCTCTCGTTGCTGTCCATCGCGCCTCTCTCTGGCCTCATGTCAATGCGGCGCCGGCTTCTCGATCAGCTTCTTCAGGCTGTCGCGGGCCGGCCTGCTGTAGCCCTCTGCGCCGGCCGGAGCCGCCGAATCGGTGTCAGTCTGCTCTTCATCTGGCTTATTCTTCTTGAATCTCTTTAAAATGGTGTTCTCGGGGTCATCCGGCAAGAGCGACATCAGCCAATCCCCGGTTCCCTGCAGCACGGTACGGGATTTGGCTGAGGTGACCCAGTCGGGCCGCTGCTTGTCCGGTACCAGCCAGCTGAAGAACAGGAACGCGACCACAACAATCAAAAGGCCTCGGGCGAGCCCGAACAGGAACCCGAGGGTACGATCGAGCGCGCCGATCCGCGAATCCAGGATCATGTCGGAGATCCGCACCGTGATGATGGAGACGACGATCAAGGTTCCGACAAAGACGCCAGCGACCACGACCACGCTCGCGACCGTATCGTTGTTGAAATAGGTCTTGGCGGTCGGCAGCAGTTTTCCGAAGGCATAGAGCGTGACCACCGCAGCCGCGCCCCACGCCGCGATCGACAGAATCTCGCGCATGAAGCCGCGCACCATCGCGAGCAGGCCCGAGATCAGCATCACCGCGAGCAGAGCGAGATCGAGTATCGTTATCGGCATCGGCTGGTCAGGTCCGCATCAAAGGTTCAAACCCCGCGAATTGGCTTTGTCGGTGCCGCTCCAGGTGACGGTCTTATGGCCCATCCCGCAAGGCCGGAAATTCGCGTGCCGCCCCAGCGCGCCGCTGTATAACCGCGCGGGCGGACAAGGTCACGCCCGGTCAGCCTTCACCGCGCCGGAATCTCCGGGGTGTGGCATTTTTCTCGGCATCCGGGTGTTCCCGGTCGCCCTCCCGGGTTGGTTTGGCCGTGCCGCGCGCGGCGATATCGGCGACCAGGCTGGTCAATCCGCCGACGGTATGGAGGGACAGCCCCGCGTCACCACCGACCTCGCCGCGGGCCTGCTCCGGCAGCACGGCACGGCCAAATCCGAGTTTGGCCGCTTCCTTCAGCCGCGCCGAGGTCTGCGCCACCGGCCGCACCGCGCCAGACAATGAAATCTCGCCGAAATAGACCGCATCCGTCGGTAACGGCGCATTGACTAGCGACGACACCAGGGCGGCCGCGGCGGCGAGGTCGGCGGCGGGCTCCTGAATCCTTAATCCCCCCGCGACGTTGAGATAGACGTCATGGCCTGAGAGTTTGACGCCGCAATGGGCCTCCAGCACCGCCAGCACCATCGACAGCCGGCTCGGATCCCAGCCCACCACGGCGCGTCGCGGCGTGCCGAGCGAGGTCGGCGCCACCAGCGCCTGCAATTCCACCAAAACCGGGCGGGTGCCTTCGATGCCGGCGAATACCGCCGTGCCGGGACTGCCGAGATCGCGCTCGGACAGGAACAGCTCGGAAGGGTTGGAGACCTCGCGCAATCCCAGGCCGGTCATCTCGAAAACCCCGATCTCGTCGGTCGGTCCGAACCGGTTCTTCACGCTACGCAAAATCCGGAACTGCTGCGAGCCTTCGCCCTCGAAGGAAAGCACCGCGTCGACCATGTGCTCGACTACGCGGGGGCCGGCGATCTGGCCGTCCTTGGTCACATGCCCAACCAGGATAATGGCGGCGCCGGATTTCTTCGCAAACCGAATCAGCGCCTGCGCCGAGGCCCGCACCTGCGTCACCGTGCCCGGCGCCGATTCCACCGTGTCGGTCCACATGGTCTGGATCGAATCGATAACGATCAGCCGCGGCACCGCGCCTTCGGACAACGTCGAGACGATGTCCTCCACGGAAGTTTCCGCGGCCAGCTGTACCGGCGCATCGGCGAGGCCCAGACGTTCGGCGCGCAGCCTCACCTGCGCCACCGCCTCTTCACCCGAGATATAAACCGCGCGATGCCCGGCGCGCGCCAGCAGGCTGGTGGCCTGCGTCAACAGCGTCGATTTGCCGATCCCGGGATCGCCGCCCACCAGCAGCACCGAGCCGCGGACAAACCCGCCGCCGGTGACGCGATCGAGTTCGACCATGCCGCTAGCCAGGCGAGGAGCGTCCTGGCTCTTCCCGGTCAGGCTCTCCAGCTTGAAAAGCCGTCCCTTGCGTCTCGAGCGCACCGAAACCGGCATCGCCGTGGCGCCGGTATCCTCCTCGGTCAGCGTGTTCCACTCGCCGCAGGACTCGCACTTCCCCTGCCAGCGATTATAGGCCGCACCACAGTTCTGGCAGAGGAAGGAGAGGGTGGATTTGGCCATGGGAGGGAATTGGGGGGTGGGGACTTTACGGCACGGTACCATAGTTCTTGAATTTTTGTTCCTTTTTTGTTCTAATACCCTATAATTGGCGAAGTTACACTTCACTATGTCAAGCGTAACGTGGCCGGGTAACCCCGGTCTTGTTCCGCTCGTTCTATTCGAGGATCCGGATATTCTCGAATTGCGCGTGGCGCGCCTCAAGAACGCTCACCTGCTTAACACTGCAGCGATGCTGATCGGTCTGGCGGACGCCGGAGTGGAGCCGGAAGGCCGTCAGATACTCAAGAGAGTGAACGAACTTCGCAAGAGCCCAATGTTGCCAGTCGACAGGCCTGCCAGGACGAAGAAGGTCGAATCGGAGTGGGTCGTCGGAGCGACGACGCCCAAGTCTTGAGGGGAAAAACATGAGCACCAAAATGAGCACGGTTGCTGACGTCGTGAAAGCTGTTAGCGCAGGACGGATGGGAAACAGGGCCGCCATCGAGGCGCTTGCCTTGAATAACTACCAAGAACTGGTCGAGACGGTGCACCTGAACGGCTACACTATGGCTGCTCACCGTCCGATCGGAGACAGGCAGGAGAACGCCGCCCTTATCGCCGAGGCTTGCGGGAGGACTCCGTTTGGGGATTTCCCCCAGGGTTAGATGGTGCACGCCTCACCACAGGAGAGGAATTTCATGAAAACCTTGGCGCATTTCGCGCGCAACGCAGCAATCGCTCTCGCGGTGTCGCTTTCAAGCGAGGCAGTCGCCCAAACATCGATCATCAGCGGCAAGGCCAATTTTGATTTGCAGTTCGATTGTGAACGCCCGTTCCTGGTCCGCGATCATCCTATTCATGCAGAAGTGACCGCCCTTCTCAATGCGGACAAAAGCGCCTCCGCCGATCTCGCCATCACCGGGACGATTTTCACCAATAAAGTGCATTTCGACGCTCGCCTCGGCGCCGCCTCACAATCCGCGCCTGGGGGCACATCGAGCTTGCGCGTGATGGCAAGTAATCATCTCCGTGCGATCTGGAGCCTGCCTAATAATCAGATCATCGTCGATTTTGTCGCCGCCGGTCGATCCTGTTCGGCAACCCTTGGCATCAGGTTGAAACCTGGCATGCGCGAGTACACGATGTTCGATGGCAGCCTCATGTATTACTGCAGCAGACAGAAGGTGCTGCGCAGCTCATGCCAACCGAGCTGATACGAAGCCGAGCGCATAGCTCGCAAGGCGCGCGAAGAAGCCATCTTCGCCGTGTCCGCCGTTTTACATCATTGCGATGGGGTCAGGCTCTCGCGTCCTCGCCAAGCGATTGCGCTGCCACGGTCATGTTTTGAAACTTAGCGAATGCCCTACGTTCCACGACGTCTCGGCTTCCTTTGAGCACCTGGAATAGCGTATCCTTGCCGTCTCGCCAGAACCGGATATCGAACCGCCGCTTTCCCAGTCTCAAGTCGGTCAGTGTCACATCCGGCAGCCAGTTCGGCAGGACGGGATCGACATATAATTTGTCCCGCGGCGCGTCCTGGTCGATGCCAAGCATCGACTGCAACAGCATGAACGGAGATCCAGCGGCCCAGGCCTGCGGCACGTTGGCGCCAAGATATTGCACCGGGAAACTCGAGGGGTCACGTTGCAGACCCGCATACAATTCCGGCAATTGGTTGAGCAGGAAATAGCTGGCGGCTCCGCTGATGTCGCGGGCCACCGAGGCGGCCTCCGCCGCAAAGCCGTAGCGCCGCATGCCGAGGGCAATCAACGAGTTGTCATGCGGCCAAACCGCGCCGGTCTGGTAATTATAGGGATTGAATGAAGGATGATCGGCCGACAGCGTACGGATGCCCCAGCCGCTCCACATGTCCTTTTGCATCAGCCGCTTCACCACCCTGGCGGCCCGCCCCGGCGCAATGATGCCGGACCAAAGGCACAAGCCGACATTGGAGGCCACCGACAGGACCTTTTTCTTGTCGCCGTCCAATGCGAAGGCGTAAAAGCCCGACTTCTCGTCCCAGAATGCCTCGTTGAATTTCTCAAAGAGGTTTGCGGCCTTCTTGCGCAATCTGTTGGCGCGTCGCTTATCGTCCAGTTCGTCGTAGATTTCGGCCATGCGCAGCCACGCGTCGTAGACATATCCTTGCAGTTCGCACAGCGCCTTCGGCCCGCGCACCAACGTGCCATCGGAATACATGACGGCATCGCCGGAATCCTTCCACGCCATGTTCTCGTAGCCGGCGGTCGATCGCGTCTGGTATTCCTGAAATCCGTCGCCGTCGCGGTCGCCATACTCGTCGATCCAAGTCAGGCACGCCTCGGCGTTGCCCAGCTGTCGCTCGACCAGCGCGCGATCGCCGGTGGCTCGCCACGCCGCGTGCAGCGCCACGATATAGAGCGGTGTTGCATCCGCGGTGCCGTAGTAAGGCGTGTGCGGGATCAACTTGAAATGAGCCAGCTCGCCGTAGCGTAGCTCGTGCAGGATCTTCCCCGGCTCGGCGTCGCGGTAGTCGTCGCGCTCTGTCGCCTGATAGCGTCCCAGAACTTCCAGCGCGCCGGCCGCGAACTCAGGATAGACGATCATCGTCTGCAATGAAGCGATCAGTGTGTCGCGGCCAAACAGCGCCACAAACCAGGGCAATCCCGCAGCCGGGACGAACACCATGTGATCCATGCCTTGTAACGGCAGCCGCAAGGCCGCCATATCCTGTACGCCCTGATTATAGCAGCGATAAAATTCCTCGTTGCTGGTGGCGATTTTCAGAACGGTTCGTTGCCATTCTTCCATGCTGCGAGAGTGGGCCGATATCGTGGTGGAATCAGCGCACAGCCTTGACGCCCGGGTATGTTTCGATCCGTCCACGAGGTCGTAGCTCAAGCAGCGATGCCAAGCCTGCCCGGGCTTCAACGAGATGTCAAAGCTCAGGCGCCCGTTGGCGTATACCGTCGGCTCGCCATCGCCGTCACCGGTGCGGACGACGACTTCCCGGCAAAAATCCTTGTTGCGATAGGTAATCCGAAGTATTTGCCGCTTGGGCGACCACGAGGTGACGATGTGGCCACGGCGCACGATACTGTCGCCCTTCACCTCAAAAATGTCGGCGAAGTCGGAGCGCATCGCGACCTCCAGGTTAAAGCGAACTGGCTGTCGGCTGTTATTGGTGATGTCGATGTCTTCGTGTAGTCCGCCGTCGACATGACGGCCGATCACCAGGCCCAGCGTACGCGTCTCGATCGGCCCATCTTCGGTTACGAAAGCGCTGTTGGTCAGGAAGATGCGTGCCTTGTGGGGGGCTACGGCGCCGCCGTTCAAAAGGTCCCACGATTCGCCGTTGGCGTAGATCGCCCAAGCGCTTATCAGCCTGGTATCACGGAAATACAGCCCATGCTTGCTGGGCCAGTTGATTTGCCCGTCTGGTTCGGTGACCAGCACGGTTTGGGCCTGATGGATCGTAATCTCGTCCGGGCCGACTTGTACCCTGAACGCCATGGGCTTATCCCTCTCGATACACGGGAATCCTATGACTTTTGTCGAACAAAGCCGCAAATTGCAGGAGGCGGCCACGTCGTAAAATTGGGCGGTCGAGTAACGCGATCGCAGCTTCTGCGTGGCCAGCATGCCGCAGGACGCGGAACCAATATGAAAGTGACCTCGGGCGTTGGGTACGACAAGCTATTTAGATCTGCTCACCTGCATACAAATGGCCGAGGATCTGAAATCCATTCCGAAAGAGGAGACCGGTAATTAACTCGGGTAACAGTCCGATGTCGGCATGCTGCTCCATCGACGCTGCCGAACGGGTGGTTGCACCCCGATCAACAGCCCCGGCAAATCGATCCTATCATCCTGTTGACCTTCGCGTCTTCGCGGTCGATGGCAGGATCGGTGCCGAGCAGCGAGCCCTTCTGGGGGCCATTGCCAACGGCGTTTGACGAGAGTGCCGTGCCCAATGAGTTGGTGCCGGGTGCGCCGGGACTGGTGCCGAAGGCTCCGCCCGTGACGGGCAGGCCCCCAGCGCCGGACGAGTGGTGCGAACCCATGCCGCCACCCCGGGCAAACGCCGCGGCGGTCGGAAGGCTCAAGCAAATAGCGATGCACAAAACCGAACGCTTCTTCATGCTTGAACTCCTTCGGACATTGCGATTAACGGACGCATTTGATTTAGGTTCCGGCTACACTGCGGCTTTCTCCCACTCCCGGATAAGTCATCCTCCCCGCAGGCGGTCGCCCACGCGTGCAGAGATCCTCATCTTGATTGACGATGCGTTCTCACCTCGCGCGGCAGGTTGCGTTAATTCTGCAACACTGCATCCTGGAAATGCTGTCGGGCGCCTTCTTTCCGTATACCCGCAAGACGGCGCCACATATTCTGCTTTTTGCACAGGTGCTCGCGTTTTGGTTGAGTTGAAGGTGGAGTGCGCGATTTCTTGTTTGGCGGTTGCCGGGGCGCGTTCATTGGATGTTTCAGGCGTGGCGACGGCAGCCGAGCTGCCGGGCCGTGATGATGACGTGGGCGTGAGGGATGTCACGCCAACCGGCGCCGCCCTCTTGGCAACGGTGTGAACTCTCGTTCGTTTCTTGTGGAGTGCTGTCATGCGTTGGGTAGGGCTGATGGGAATCGTCGTGGCGCTGGCGCTGACGGCGGGTTGCGCGTCGTTGACGCGGGTCGAACTCGCGCAGGATGGGCTGGCCGGCATCCGCGCCGTCGATCTGGTGATGCCGCCGGAGCCTGAGGCCTACGATGTCGCCATGGCGGCGCATCCCGGTGCGGCGGTCGGGGGCGCGATCGGTGCCGCCATCATCTTGGCGGACCAATCCGCCAAGACCGACCGGCTCAAGCGTGCGCTGCAGGGACAGCCCATTTCCATCACCCGGACCATGGCGAACGTGCTGACGCAGCGGCTGAAGGCGGCCGGCTATCGGGTTCGGCAGATCGAAGCGCCGTGGGTGCCGCAGTCGCTGCCGCCAAGTGTGAACGTGGCGGCGGTCGAATCGGATGCGGATGCGCTGCTGGTGGTCGCCCCCCGCAACGTCGGGTTCGTCGCCGCGTCGGCATTTTCACCCTACCAGCCGACGGTGTTGGCCGAGGTGACGCTGCTCGGCCGCGACCACAAGGCCGTGATCTATCACGGGCTGCACGCCGCCGGGCTCGCTCCCTCGGCCGGCGATTGGCGTAACGTGCCGGCGCGCCGGTCGTTCGCGGACGTCGACGGCCTCGTCGCAAATCCCGCCGCCACTGCCTCGGCGCTGACGGAGGCGGGCACCGACATCGCCCGGGCGATCGCCGACGACATCCGGCTCAGCGCCGCGCCGCTGTCGCCGGCCGCAGACCGGCGGAGCTGACGGGGCGGATGCTCTTCACGATGATCTGGAAGCGCGTGACAAGGCGGTTTACATCTTCAGCTGACCCGGCGTGCCCGACTATGCGATGGCCGGGCTCAACCCAGATGTTGACCGGATGCTCAATCCCGCGGACGGACCGGGCCGGCTGCTCGACAGAGTCCAAGGACGTTCAGATCCGGCACCTCCGCCCGCGCCCGTTGCACGAGGTCGTCGCTGGCGATCAGTGCGCATTTCAATTCGCGGGTCAGCAACTCCAGTCGGCTCGCGACATTCACCGTGGTGCGAATGACGGCGAATTCAAGCCGGTTCAGGCCGATATGCCCAGCACGACCTGACCATAATGCAGGCCGAGGCTGAGCTTGATAGGCGGTTCGCCGCGGGCTCGGCGCTTCCGGTTCAGTTCATCGATCGACGTGATCATGGCTTGCGCGCAGCGCAAGGCGTTTCCGGCATCGTGGTCGCCCGCAAACGGCGTTCGGTGAAGCCGACGATATCCGCAAACAGCACCGCCACGTTCTGGGTGCGGACCTGCTTGAGTGGCTCGTCGTTTGCAGAGAGCTCCGCCACCACGTTCGGCGAAAAGTACCGCGCCAGGTTGGCGCGCTCGCGCTCGATCCCGGCATGGCTGATCAGGAGCAGATTGGATCGCCGCACCGCGAGCGCCAGGGTCACGGCGACGATCAGGAACACCGTGATTTCCTGGACCCGCGCCCCGATATCGATCGCTGCCGGGTCGATCAGCCAAAACAAACGCAGATCCGGCCCGACGGCAGCCCGGATACGTTCCGACAGCCCGGCATGGGTGACCGGCTGCAGCCGAGCCCAGCTGACGCCGGTCATCCACAGGACGGACGTCAGGATGCCCATGGTGAGAACCGTGCGCCACGAATAGGCCAGCGTCGCGGCCGCCAGCACGACAAAGTAATAGCTGAACGTGTTGACGTGGAACTGCATCCCGATCGGCCAATCCGCGGTACGCCGATGAAGGTCAGCAGCGCCAGATCGCAAAACATCAAGGACAGTTCCTGCCAGGACCAGCCGGCCTTGCCGATCTTGAGCTGGGCCCAGCCGATCGCGGCAAAGAAACCCAGCATCAGGATGTAGTAGATGACGTCCCGATGGGGATTGCTGATCGGCAGCGTCACCGCGATCACCGCCAACGCAATCCAGCGGGCCCGAACGGCGAGCTGCAGGCCTTCGCGCTTGCTGTTGGCAAGAGCCGCTTCGGCAAATCTTCGGGTATCTTGCTGGACATTGCTTTGGCCAAACGTCCGGTCGCCGGCATCAGGAATTTCGATTGCTTCCGCCACTGCACTCAAGCCATTCTCCCTATTTCGGACTTCATTGCGGTCTTGGGCATCACTCACGCTGCTCGAGCATGTACACACCGAGCTGGATGACATGAATAAATGAATACTGCGCGGGCGAAGGAGCACGCGGCGGCTTGGCGATTCATCCCCCTCTGCTCAAAGCGTCAGCTATTTGACACGGCGTTGTAGAACATCGACAGACCGGCCGCGAGCATGATGCCGTCCATGACGAGCCGAAACACGTCAGGCTCCAATCGCAGCACGAAACGCTTGGCGATGAAGGCGCCACACATCAGCGAAGAGCCGGCGATCAGGCCCTGCAGCGCCACATCAGGCGTCAGCGCGCCGAAGCGCTGGAAGATCACGGATTTGCTGACATAGAGACCGAGTGAACTCGCGGCTTCGGTAGCGAGAAAGGCGCCCCGGGTGAGGCCGTAGAACAGAAAGAGCGGCACGCTCAGCGGCCCGGTCGAAACCACGATGCCGGTGAGGTAACCGATTGCCGCGCCGCCGATCGCAACTTGCCACAGCGACAATTTGAAATCATGCCGGGCGAGCCAGTGCCGCGCCGGCACCATCGCGATCAGGAACAGGCCGATGGCGATATCGACCGCGCGCGACGGCAGTGCCAACAGCGTACGCGCGCCGAGCGCCGCGGCCGGAATGCCAGGGATCGAATAGGCGGCGCAGGCGCGCCAGTCGACCTCGCGCCACCAGGCCAGGATGCGCGAGAAGTTGGCCATCACGGCCGCGATCGCCATGATCGGTACCGCCTGTTTCGGCCCGTATTGATAGACCAGGACCGGCATCAGCATGATCGAGGAGCCGGTACCGACGATGCCTGAAAGAGTGCCGGCGATCAGCCCGACCGCGAGAACGAAGAGCAAATTCAAAGGGTGTTACCTTCCGAGTTGAGGGACATCCTTGAGTATTGCCGAAGGATACATCGAGGTTGGGCAAGGGGCAGGGTTCGCGTCTTTCGTGATGTCGAAACAAGCGTGCCGCGCGGCCGGGCAACCTTATGTTGGTTAACTAGTGGTGGCGAGGGGGCTATAAATCGCAGGGGTCAGGCGGCTTGGTCCTTAAAATTTGACGCGTATTGATCTCTCATCGAATGCAAGCGTATCGAGTAAATGCGATGATAAATGTCTTTGCCAAATCGGTCGACAGCTTCCCGTGGCTGGCCAGCACGATGCTGGCCTTCGAGGCCTGTGAGGTGATCCAACTCCGGCTGGCGAAATTCGCCAGCGCCGACCATAGCGCCGACCGCGAAGCCCGTCTCATGGTCAGCGAGAAGGTCGATGCCGCCTTCGAGGCCGGCGCAAGCTGGCTCGCCGGGGCGTCAGCGGCGACCATCATTGGCCGCTATCGCGAGCATGTCGCTGATAACGCCCGGCGGCTTTCGACGATCTAACTCAGCACGATCCACGCCGGCGCATGATCGCTGGCGCCTTCCTCGCCGCGCACGTTTCGATCGACGCCGGCTTTGATCAGGCGCGGTGCCAGCACAGGGCTCAGCAGAAGATGATCCAGTCGCAGTCCGGCATCGCGCGGCCAGCGCTTTCGTTTGTAATCCCAGAAGGTGTAGATCCGGCTCGAGGGATGAAGACTGCGAATCGAATCAAGCCAGCCCTGCGCCAGCAGCGATTTAAAGGCCGCGCGGCTCTTCGGCTGGATCAGGGCATCGTCGTCCCAGGATGTCGTCGGATAGATATCGAGCTCCGTGGGCGCGACGTTGTAGTCGCCTGCCAGCACCACTGGAATGTTCTCTTTCAGAAATGTCGCGGCGTGCAGCTTGAGCCGTCCGAACCAAGCGAGCTTGTAGTCGAATTTCGGCCCGGGCTGCGGATTGCCGTTCGGCAGATAGAGGCTGGTGACGACGATGCCGCTGACGGCGGCTTCGATATAGCGCGCCTCCCTGTCGCCGCCATCGCCGGGCAATTCGGTCCGGATCAGCACGGGGTCCTTGTGCCGGGCCAGGATCGCGACGCCGTTCCAGGTCTTTTGCCCGTGCCAGACCGCGCCGTAGCCCGCCCTGTCGATCTCGGAAACCGGAAAATCCTGATCCGTTGCCTTCAATTCCTGCAGGCAGACGATGTCGGGTTTTGCCGCGCGCAGCCATCGCAGCAGGTTCGGCAGCCGCCGGTTGATGTTGTTGATGTTGAAGGTCGCGATTTTCATGGCAGAGTGGCCAAGCCTGATCAAACCCAACGGGAGGTCCCATGTCCAGACTACGCTTCGCCGTTCTCGCTTTCGCCATCGGATCTTGCGGCGCCGCTCTGGCGCAGAGCTTGAGCGCCGAGCAGCGCGCAGCATGCCAGGCGGATTATGACAAATACTGCAAAGGCACCATGCCCGGCGGCGGACGCATCATGGCCTGTCTGAACAAGCAGCATGACCAGCTCGCGGATGCCTGCAAGAAGGTGCTCGACGCCCAGAAGAAGCCCTAGGTGTCAGCCGGCGGCGGTGCGGTCGGTCCCTTCGCTCCCGCCGCCCTTGTAGATCCGGGCATAGCGCGCCCCAAGGCTGGTCAGGACTTCGTAGCCGATGGTGCCGAAATGATGGGCGAGTTCGTCGACCGTGATGCCCTCGCCAATCAGCGTCACCATGTGACCGCGGCGTACGGCGCTCTTGTCCAGGTCGGTGATATCGACCGCCAACAGGTCCATCGAAATCCGGCCGGCGATCGGGCAGCGCCTGCCGGCGACCACCACCTCGGCGCCACGGGTGCCGTCATTGGCGCTGGCGGCGCGGAAATATCCATCGGCATAGCCGGCGCTCACGATCGCAAGCCTGGTCGGGCGCCGCGCGGTCCAGGTGCCGCCATAGCCGACAGCTTCGCCGCGCTCAATGGTGCGGATCTGCGCGATGCGGGCCTTGAGATCCACCACCGGTTGCATCGGATTGTCGGCTTCGGGCGTCGGATTGACCCCGTATAAGGCCGACCCCGGCCGCACCAGGTCGAACTGGAAGGGCTGACCTAAGAAAATGCCCGACGAATTCGCCAGCGATGCCGGCACGCCGGAGAAAAGACCGGCGATTTCTCGGAAACTTGCGAGTTGTTTGGCATTGAGCGGATGATGCGGCACCTCGGCGCAGGCGAGATGGCTCATGACCAGGGTGATGCCGTGGCCACCGGCCCCGATCCGCGGCACGATGCCCTGCGCCTCCGCCACGGTGAGGCCAAGCCGGTTCATGCCGGTATCGACATGGATGGCCGCGCCGCCGCTCCAACCCGAACGCCGGCAGAACATGTCCCATTCGGCCAGCTCGTTGAGGTCACCGATCACAGGTCTGGCGTTGATCTCGGCGAAGGCATCGCCGCAGTTCTGGAAAAAGCCATCGAGCACATAGAGGTTGGCTTCCGGCACAGCGGCGCGGGCTGAGCGCGCTTCGTCCACCGTGGCAACGAAGAATGTCTTGCAGCCGACGCCGGCGAGCGCGCGTGCCACCGGGTCGACCCCACAGCCATAGGCGTTGGCCTTGATCACGCCGGCGCATTCAGAGGGAACGGCGGTCTTCTCCAGCTTGCGCCAATTCGCCACGATGGCATCGAGATCGATCGTCAACACGCCGGGCTTGCCGGCGAGCTCGGCAGCATGGCTCGCTTCGGGCGAGAGCAGGGTGCCGGTGGGAACCGATTTCGGATCGGAAAGGATGTTCATTCCAGAACTTTACGCGCAGACCCATGGGCATTCAACCGGGCTTACGATCCGGATCATGCCACGCGGTACGGCAGATTGTCCTCCTCCACGAAGTCACTAAATCGCGTGAATTGACCCTCGAACTGCAGTTTTACAGTTCCGGTAGGTCCGTGGCGCTGCTTGGCGATGATGACTTCAGCCTTGCCGAGAGCGAGATCCATCTCGGTCTGCCATTTTTCATGTTCGGCGGTGCCGGGCTTCGGCTCCTTGTTCTGCAGATAATATTCCTCGCGATAGACGAACAGGACGACATCGGCGTCCTGTTCGATCGAACCGGATTCGCGCAAGTCCGACAGTTGCGGATGCTTGTCGTCGCGGCTTTCCACTTGGCGCGACAGCTGCGACAGCGCCATGATGGGAACGTTCAATTCCTTGGCGAGCGCCTTCAGGCTGGTCGTGATCTCCGTGACCTCCTGCACGCGGTTGTCGGAACGCTTGCTGGTGCCCTGCAGCAACTGGATATAATCGACCACGATCAGGTCGAGGCCCTTCTGACGCTTCAGGCGGCGGGCACGGGCGGTCAATTGCGAGATCGACAGGCCGCCGGTTTCATCGACGTACAGCGGCAGCGATTGCAATTCGATGGAGTAGTCGCGGATTTTCTCGAAGTCGGCCTCGCTGATGCCGCCGCGGCGGATCGTGCTTGATGCAATACTGGTCTGTTCGGCGAGAATACGCGTGGCGAGTTGTTCGGCGGACATTTCGCAGGAGAAAAAGCCGACGATCCCGCCATTGGCTGACTTCATGGTGCCGTCGGCCTGAACTTCGGCGCGGTGCGCCTTGGCTATGTTGTAGGCGATATTGGTGGCGAGCGCGGTCTTGCCCATGCCAGGGCGCCCGGCGACGACGATGAGATCGGAGGGCTGCAGGCCGCCCATCTTGTTGTCGAGTTCGCGCAGGCCGGTCGCGATGCCGGACAACTTGCCGTCGCGTTGAAAGGCCTTGGCGGCCATATCGACCGCGATGGTAAGCGCCTGTGCGAAGCGCTGGAACCCGCCGTCGTATCGACCGGACTCGGCCAGCTCGTAAAGCCGGCGTTCGGCATCCTCGATCTGCGCCCGCGGTGCAAAATCCACCGGCGCGTCGAAGGCGACGTTGACCATGTCCTCGCCGATCCGGATCAGATCGCGACGCAGCGCCAGTTCGTAGATGGTTCGCCCATAATCCTGGGCGTTGATGATGGTGGTCGCTTCCGCGGCGAGGCGGGCAAGGTATTGACCAACCGTCATTCCGCCGATGTCGGTGTCCGCAGGTACGAACGTCTTCAGGGTGACCGGGGTGGCGATCTTTCCCATCCGGATCAGGCTGCCTGCGGTCTCGTAGATGGTCTGGTGGATCGGCTCGAAGAAGTGCTTCGGTTCCAGAAAATCCGATACCCGGTAGAACGCGTCGTTGTTGACCAGGATGGCGCCAAGCAGGGCCTGTTCCGCCTCGATATTGTGGGGGGCGCTTCGAAAAGCCGGTGTTCCCGGGTCGGGGGCGAGCTTGAGGACATTCGAATCGACGTTGGCCATGGTGAGCGATGGTTCTTGGTTGGTTGCCGGGTGCGGGGCGGCGATAAAGCGCCTGCCGCGGCGAAAGCGAAAGCGAAACCTCCTCGCTTATGCACCGCTCATTAAAATGTGGATGATTCGCAGCCTCGGTACGAGGCATGCTTGACGGGTTTTCGAGACGCCTCCGGCCGGGGCGGCACTGGCCGGTAAGGAACTTCCTGGAGCGTCAGCGTCTATCCTGGCGCCAAATCAGATCAGCATGAGATAAATCAGAGCGGCCAGGGCAACGCCAAAGCCGATTGCGATCAGGGCGTAGTCGGTACCGATGTCGCCCCGGGGATTGAATGATGGTGGATAGGGTTTCCTGGCCATCTTGGACTCTTAGGTCAAGCCGGCCAGGGACCTTGTGAAATAATTCACATGCATCCAGTTTTCTTCGGGGGAAAAGCCCTTGCGGCGTCTCCAGTTTCGGCGATTGGATCATTCGCCGGCAAGCTGCAGCCGCGGTCGCTGACCGCGCTCCAGCCCGCGTAGCCGGGCTTCCTCACGCCCGATATAGTCCCGGGTCATCGGTACCACGCCCTGGCGTTTGGCCAGCAGGATCTGGAAGTTCATCAGGTTCTGCTTGCGGAATGCCATTTCCGAGGTGGCCAGGAAGAATTCCCACATCCGGGCGAAGCGTTCGTCGTAGAGCTGCACCGCCTCGTCCCGCCGGGCCATGAAACGATCTCGCCACGCTTTCAGGGTTTCAGCGTAGTGCAGCCGCAGGATCTCGATATCGCATACCAAGAGCCCGGCGCGCTCGATCGCCGGGATGACTTCGGAAAGCGCGGGAGCATAGCCTCCGGGAAATATATATTTTGCGATCCAGGGACAGGTAACGTCAGGCCCGTCAGAACGGCCGATCGAATGCAGCAGCATGATGCCGTCGGGGTCAAGAAGTTCGGCGCAGCGCCTGAAATAAGTCTCGTAGAAGTCGACACCGACGTGCTCCAACATGCCGACCGATACAATCCGGTCGAATGTTCCGGTCGCATCCCGGTAGTCTTCAAGGTAGAATTTCGCCGATCGTGCCAGACTCTTCTCAGCCGCTCTCGCTGTCGAAACCTGCAGTTGCTCGGTTGATAGCGTGATTCCGGTGGCGTTGGCGCCGGTCGTTTCCGCCAGATACAGGACCATGCCTCCCCAGCCCGAGCCGATATCGAGCACGCGGTCGCCGCGCTTGATCAACAGCTTGGCGGCGATATGACGCTTCTTGGCGAGTTGGGCGTCGTCCAGACCAGTGTCGGGGGTCTCGTAATAAGCGCAGCTATACTGCTTGTCGGAATCGAGGAACAGGGAATACAGCCGGCCGTCGAGATCGTAATGGTGGGCGACGTTGTCTTTCGAGCGGCGGCGGGGGTTGAACTGCTGGGAATGCCGCGCCAGGTACCGCAGCGACCATTGCAGCCTGGCCCAGCGCGGCAATACTTCCGGCTGATCCAACAGGATCGCCAGTGCGTCCGCGATCGAGCCGTCCTCGACCACGAATGTACCCTCCATATAAACCTCGCCCAGCCCTAGCTCCGGGTTGATCAGAACCCGGCGCTCAGCGTCGGCGGTGAGGAAGCGGACGGACACCGGCTTCCCGGTTCCGTCACCGCAGCTAAAATGGGTTCCGCCCGCGGTGGTGACGTTCATCGCTCCGCGGCGAATGAACTGAGTGAGGCAACAACGCAACAACCAATCCATCGAAATCACCCGAACTAAGCAACTCCGCAAAACGCTCTACGCTACTTTGGCCGCACAGTTGACGCATCCGGGAAATAATGGTTCCCGTTGGCCTCCGAATGCCTCAACTTTATCATAAATTTAATGATGCCCCTGTGTTAGCACCTTGCGGACAAAGCAGATAATCGAGCTCCCTGGATTTGCGCGGTTGCGTGATAAGTGCGCTTCCATTCGCGGGATAATCGGCTAAAAGGTGACCCGCCGCCAGTGTCGGACCAAGGGCGCGCTGGACTTGATTTTACTCCTATCTGGAGAACTCTGGGATGTTGAGCCGAGCGCTCAATTTGGCGACGGTGACGCTTCTGATCGGCGGTTTCGCGGCGATCCCGGCCCTTGCGCAGCAAAATCTCGAAGCCGGCAAGAGCCCGGCGCAGATTTTTGCAGGCGCCTGTAGCGAATGCCACAAGGGCCCGCGGGGCCTCTTGAAGACCGTGCCGGCCGGCTCGCTCCAGGGTTTCTTACGGCAGCACTATACCACGAGCCCCGATATGGCCACGCTGCTGAGTGCCTATCTAACAACCAATGGGGCCGCCGATAGCCGTTACGCCGGGACCCAAGGTAAGCCGGCCAAGGACGAGAAATTGGACGCCAAACCTGGCGGCCTGGCGGAACAACTGGACCGGTTTGGCCGCAAGCTGCGTCCGGCTGCGTCCGAGCAGCAGGCTGCCAAGCCCGGCACCGAAGAGGCCGCCAAGCCGGATTCCGAAGCATCGCCGCCGCCAGGCGAGCCCGGACACCAAGGGCGCAATGCCAGGCGCGTGGCCCGAACGGGGGAGGGACCCGACGCTACGAGACCCGCCGCCGAGGGGCAGGCTCCTCTGGCCACCGACGAGCATGGCCCCGATGGCCGCAAATCGGCTGCCAAGCAGAGACTGAGCAAGCGGGGCAGGACGGGAGGCGAAGAGCCTCCCAAGATCGACGCGCGTCGGGAAGAGCTGCCAAAGGGTGAGGCGGTCAAGCAGGAAACGGTCAAGAGCGACGCCGCCAGGATCGAAAGCGACAAATCAGAGGGTGCCAAGCCCTCCGGCGAGGGCAAGTCCGAATCTTCGGGCATAGAGCCCCCGAAAGAGAACGCGGTTGAGCCTCCGGCGCTTAGGCCCGATCCGGTTCCAGCCGTTACTCCCGCGCCCCCCGCTTCGGCCGCAGCGGCGGCGGAGCCGGCCGCCGAGCCGTCGCTGCCTCCGGTACAGCCTGCGGCCCCGACCGTGACGGCGTCGGTGCCACCGCCGCCCGCGCCTGCCGGACCGCCCGCCCCACCGATCTCGCAGTAGCCATTCGGCCGCCGGATTTCGCCGGCCCGGCGTTATTTTTCCGAGGCGGTTTCCTGCCGGGGTTCCTCGTCGCGCTGGGCTTCGGGATCGAAGAACTCCCCGGCAGCGGCAAGGGCTTCGGCGGCCGCGTCCTGATCTTCCTGACGGGTGGAGATGTCTTCGCCGCGGTTGATGCGTTCCGCCTCATCGGCACTGCGCGCGACCGTCACGGTCACGCCGACTTCAACTTCCGGGTGCACGGCAATGGCGATCTTGTGCTTGCCGATCGTCTTGATCGGCGCATCCAGCATGACCTGGCTGCGGCTGATGCTGACGCCGTCACTCTCGAACGATGCGATAATGTCGCGAACCGTCACCGATCCGAACAGCTGACCGGTCTCGGAGGCCTGTCGTAGCACCACGACGTTGCGGCCGTCGATCTTTTCCGCCACCTTGGTGGCCTCGCCCTTGGCCTTGAGGTTGCGTGCCTCCAACTCGGCCTTCATGCCGTCGAACTTGGCGCGATTGTCCGCGGTGGCGCGCAGCGCCTTGCCGCGCTTCAAAAGGAAATTGCGGGCAAATCCGTCCTTGACGCGAACGACTTCGCCCATGTGGCCGAGTTTGGCGACGCGTTCCAGCAAAATGACTTCCATGTTGATTCTCCTTGTCTGTGTGATGAGGCTTGGGTTGGTCTGGCTAGGCTTGTGGCAGAGCTTGGGGTCAGGTCGAGGGTTCACGACGCTGGAAGGGATGGCGGCCGGTTTTGCAGGTAGCGCCGGCGGAATCCGAAAATGGCATCGGCAAGCCCTAGCACCACCACAGCGACGATCGGCCATCCGATCACTGTGACGAGCGCGTAGGCGCAGCATAGCCAGATCGCCCGGCTCTTGAGCGCCAGCGTCAGCGTATGCAGCACCGCAAATCCGGTGAGCGCATAAGCCATCATCGTAGCCGCAGTGACGATCTCAGCTAAAAGCCGAGGCATTCCACCCGCGAAACATAATGCGATCGCAGCGCATAGGACGACAAGCGTCATCGGCGGCAGATCGGCGCTTTTCAGGTCAGGCCATGGACGATGCAATCGTCCCGAAGTCGCCGTGACTTTGGCGGCGAGCCAGAGGTTGAGTGTCAGCGTCAGCATGGCAACGATAGCAGCCGCAGCCGGCGCGATAGTCACCAGCGCATCAATGCTTTGCTCGATCGCTCCCGCCGAGCCCTCTTCGCTTTGGCCGATGATCCGCAGCAAGCCGCGCCGCAGCGCAGCCTCGATCGTAGCGGCGTCGGTGGCGAGCGTGAGCAGCGCGGCCATCGTGGTCAGCACGGCAAAGCCTGCGATCCATGTCAGGATGCGGCCGACCGGATACCACTCCAGCGCAGGCGCAACTTGTGAGATGCCGGTGCCTGGCAAGGCCGCGTGGCTTGCCGGCCGCCCGAGCAGGGCAAGATGCCCAAGCCACCATGCGGGCAGCGCCACGGTAACGGCAAACGCGATGCCGTAGGGAAGGCCGAAGATGCCGATCAGACCGAAGGCGGCCGCCACGCCGCCGACCAGGGCGCTGACCGGTCCCCAGCCCAGGGCCGCGACCATCAGCGGCAGCGGTGCGAGGTAGAACAACAAAAGCGAAACCAGCGCGCCGGAAACGATCGACGCAAACATCAGGGCCGACGCGCTGCCGGCCGCTATTGCCATGAGAACGATCGTGATCATCAGCTGTCCCGCTCCCTTCGAGCGGTTAGAGGCTCTTTGTGAGCCCCAACCATCGACAACCGGACAATCCGGAAGTCTTATGAAACTTTTCGGATCGGCGGCGGTGGCGCCGCAGATCAGGATGTTTGCACTTGAGCTAGATCTTGTTCGGGAAACCCGTCATCGTCCTCGGGTCAAGCCCGAGGACAGACGCTTTCCGGATCACCTTAACGAATGACGTAGGGCAGCAGCCCGAGGAAACGCGAGCGCTTGATGGCGCGTGCAAGTTCACGCTGCTTCTTTGCGGAAACGGCGGTGATGCGGCTCGGCACGATCTTGCCCCGTTCGGAAACATAACGCATCAATAGCTTGGAATCCTTGTAGTCGATCTTTGGCGCGTTGGGGCCTGTGAACGGGCAGGTCTTGCGGCGGCGGAAAAACGGACGGCGTGCACCAGCTTCAGCCATGATCCTTACTCCTCAATCGCTGCATCGGCGTCATCGCGCGGGCGGCGCGGACCACGGTCGCGGTCGCCACGGTAACCGCCGCCGTCGCGATCGCCGCGGAATCCGCCATCACGATCGCCGCGGAATCCGCCGCCGCGATCATCTCGGTCACGGTCGCGGTCGGCCTTGCGCATCATGGCCGAGGGTCCTTCCTCATGTTCCTCGACGCGCACCGTGAGGTAACGGATCACGTCTTCGCTGATCCGCTCCTGCCGCTCGATCTCGCCGACCGCCGCCGAAGGCGCATCGATGTTGAGCAGCACGAAATGTGCTTTGCGATTCTTGTTCATCCGATAGGTCAGGGAACGTACGCCCCAGTTTTCCATTTTCACGACCTTGCCGCCGAGTTGCTCGACGATACCGGTCATCTGGGCGGTAAGTTCTTCGACCTGCTGTGTACTCGCATCCTGACGCGCGAGAAAAACATGCTCATAAAGAGGCATGGGTGTCCTTTCCAGTGTTGGCGCAGCTCCCGGCGACAAGCCCTTCGAACCCTTCGGAAAGGACTCGATATGCTCAGAAGGCGGAAACACGGGACGACGAGCCAACTGGCTCTGTCACATCAAGATCTTCCGATGGGAGATATTGCTGGGACCGTCCGTTCAGCTCCCGGCCGGGATCCACGGATGGCGCCGGTTATACGGATTTTGATCAAATTGGCAAGGGATAGCGTCCGGTTCGTTCTGGTTTCCATCCCGTTCCGCTTTGCCGCCTTTCGGCCATTTCGGTGTCGGCATCGGCCGTAGGAACCAGGGTAACCTCAGGGGCACTATAAGCGACGAAATTGCCTTTGCCGCGTCTTTTGGCTTCGTAGAGCGCATGATCCGCCGATCGCAGAAGATCATCGGCGGTTTCTCCGTCGGCCGGGGCGCACGCGCTGCCGATGCTGACCCCAATATGGGCCGGTGCCGGAAGACCGAGATCGAAGGGTGCCGAGATGCTGGCGATGATGCGCTGGGCGACTTTTTCGGCTTCGTCAGAGGAGATGACCGGCAGCAGGATAACAAATTCGTCGCCGCCGACCCGGGAAACGAAATCGAGCGGACGAACGCTGTCGCGCAGGCGGCGTGCTACGGCAACAAGAATGGCATCCCCCGCGGCATGACCTAAGTTGTCATTGACCCTCTTGAAGCCATCGAGATCGAGGCAGAATACCATTAATTCCTGGCGTAGCTTGCCGCGTTCGGAGCCAAGTCCTTTGAGCAACTGGTCGAAACGTTTCAGATTGAGGGCGCGGTTCGGCAGGCCGGTGAGCAGGTCGTGTTGGGCCAGCCGGCGGTTTTCCCGCTCGGAATGATGCAGGTTGAGCAGGACCTCGTAGTTTTGGAACATCCCAAAAATCACCGCGGCGGCAAATAACGGAAGCTGAATGCCGAGAATGAACAGGTGGGGCACCGGCGAGATCAGGCTTGCGATCGAAAATGGTGCCGCCAATACGCATACGGTCAAAATAGCCAAACGAGGAGTGCCGGCATGGTGCGATGAGACTGCCCCGATCAAGCTCGCAAGGCCAAAACCCGATATCGAAAGCAGCGGCCATTGACCGGACACGACACACTGATAGCAGCCGGCGGAGGTAACGCTGAAATAAATCAGTCCGGTAAGAACTGGAGCGGTTATTTTTGCGTTGCGTTCCGAGGCTTGCGCTCTTGACAGGGCATTCGTCAACCAAAGCCGCACGCCGCCGACAAATATTACCGCCAGCATCCACGCGTATGCCCATGGTGCCGCGGTCATAACCGTGGCGACATAAGCCGTTAGCGCGGTGACCACGATCGATACGATCAGCGTCCTTGACTTCGTCAGGCTCTGATTCACCAACTCGTTCCGAATATCGGGCGGTTGCGGGTCAGGGCCTGATGCCAACCAATCGACAAAGTCGTGCAAAGTCCGACTTAGCCCAACGCCCAGGCGCTTCCGCGGCTCGTGATCCAAAACAGTCGACATTATTTTTTTCCGTCCAGCCCCATGCCGTACAGTTGGTTGGCAGGGATTTATCGCGTCTTAAAATCGGCTCCCGTTTTCCGTCAGCGTTAAGTTTGCGTACCGGCACCAGGCTTTTGGGACCTTTTTCCCCGTATTTGGCCGGATCAATCGCATTCGGGCTATGTACGGAACGGGCCTTGGCGGACCCGTTGCGCAACGGCTGGTGCTTGACATCAAGGCCGCCATCGGTGTCTTACGGCCCGACTTCGGGGGATTTCCAGCGACGTTTAGGGGCGCCGATGACGGCAGCATTTACATTTCCTGGGCAGGGTTCCCAGGCGGTGGGCATGGGCAAGGCGCTGGCGGACGCCTTTGCGGCCGCCCGCGTTGTGTTCGACGAGGTCGATGCGGCGCTTGGCGAAAGGCTGACGACCATCATCTGGGAGGGGCCGGCAGAGACCCTTCAACTCACCGAAAATGCCCAGCCGGCCTTGATGGCGGTGTCGCTCGCGACCCTCCGCGTACTGGAGACGGAGGCCGGCTTTTCGGTCGGGCGGGACGCCGCCTTTGTGGCCGGACATTCGCTCGGCGAGTATTCGGCACTTGCCGCCGCCGATAGCCTCAGCATCAGCGACACGGCGCGCCTGCTGCGGACCCGCGGTCTTGCGATGCAGAAGGCGGTTCCGGTCGGGGTAGGTGCCATGGCGGCCTTGCTAGGTCTCGACTTTGAGGCCGCCGTTGCTGTCGCCAACGAGGCCGCCCAGGGCCAGGTGTGCCAGGCTGCCAACGACAACGGCGGCGGTCAGGTCGTCGTCTCCGGCGACAGGGCGGCCGTCGAGCGCGCGCTTGAGATTGCCAAGGCCAAAGGCGCCAAGCGCGCCATGTTGCTGCCGGTATCGGCGCCCTTCCACTGCCGCCTGATGCAGCCCGCAGCCGATGCAATGGCCGAGGCGCTGGCCGGTGTCGCGATCAGACGGCCGGTTTCCCCCGTCGTGTCGAACGTGCTGGCCGCGCCGATTATCGATCCGGACGAGATCCGCCGCCGCCTGATCGAGCAAGTCACCGGCACCGTGCGCTGGCGCGAATCGGTTGCTTATATGGCGGGCCAGGGCGTCACGCGGTTCTTTGAAATCGGCGCCGGCAAGGTACTGAGCGGACTGGTCAAGCGTATCGCCGACGGCGCCGTCGGTGTTTCGGTAGGCGGTCCGAACGATATTGCTTCGGCGAAAGACGCGCTCGCTGCCGCGCAAATGGCCTGAGCGAGGGGAGATCATGATGTTCGATCTGACCGGCAGAACCGCGCTTGTTACCGGCGCGACCGGCGGCATCGGTGCCGCGATCGTGCAGGCGCTGCACGTGCAGGGTGCGACGGTGGCAATTTCCGGTACGCGCCGTGAGCGGCTGGACACCCTTGCCAGCGGGCTGGCTGACAGGGTTCACGTGCTGCCCTGCGATCTCACCGATGCCACCGCGGTCGAGGCGCTGGTGCCATCGGCGGAAAAAGCCATGGGCCATGTCGACATTCTGGTCGCCAACGCCGGCATCACCCGGGACAACCTTTTCGTGCAATTGCGCGACGAGGACTGGGACGAGGTCATCAAGGTCAACCTGACCGCGACCTTCCGGCTGGCCCGGGCAGCGACCAAACTGATGATGCGCAGGCGCTTCGGCCGCATCATTGCCATCACCTCGGTGGTCGGCGTCACCGGCAATCCGGGTCAGGGCAACTACACGGCCTCCAAAGCTGGGCTGATCGGTATGATCAAGACCCTGGGGGCGGAATACGCCAGGCGCAATGTCACCGCCAATTGTATCGCTCCCGGATTCATCAAGACGCCGATGACGGATGCACTTAACGAGAAACAGCGCGAAACTATCCTTTCCAAGGTTCCTGCGGCGCGGCTCGGAACGCCGGAAGAAGTGGCTGCGGCGGCGGTCTATCTCAGTTCGAATGAAGCCGCCTACGTCACCGGGCAGACGCTTCATGTCAATGGCGGAATGGCCATGATCTGAGCCGGTTAGTGACCCCCCGGGCAGGCGTAAGGACCGCATTCGATTGGCTGTCGAGGCTTATAGTCAAGGCTTGTGAAGTATGATAACCGAACCGAGAACGGATAGGCAAAGAACGCCATTGCGGGGATTTAAATCCCTGTATATTGGCGGTGCAGCGCCGGGCCGTCGTTCGCCGGGCCGTTGTCGGCTAGACAGGGCCAAATCAAGACGATGCGCGATTGCGAAGGAAAGTTTAACGACCAGGACGGCTCGTATCGTCTTGGGGTCGGGACTAATGGGAACAAGCACGAGGTTGAACGATGAGTGAGATTGGCGAGCGGGTTAAGAAGATCGTGGTCGAGCACTTAGGTGTAGAACCCGAAAAAGTGGTAGACAACGCGAGCTTCATTGACGACCTCGGCGCCGACAGCCTCGACACCGTCGAGCTCGTCATGGCGTTTGAAGAAGAATTCGGTTGTGAGATTCCCGATGATGCTGCGGAAACCATTTTGACCGTCGGTGACGCTACAAAATTCCTTGAGAAGAACGCAAAGAGCTGACGCCTGCGCGCGCGGCGCTGACTCTGCCGGACCGCTCGTGTCGAACGGTCACCGGCTTATTGTTAGTGCAGCGAATCGCGGGCCGGAGTGCTGAATATGAGGCGGGTGGTCGTCACGGGCCTGGGCATGGTGTCGCCGCTCGGCTGTGGCGTCGAAACGACTTGGTCGCGCATTCTCAACAGCGAGAGCGGCGCCAGGAGGATCGAGACGTTCGACGTCTCCGACCTGACCAGCCGGATCGCCTGTATCGTCCCGCGCGGCGACGGCAGCGGCGGAACATTCAATCCCGACCAGTGGATGGAGCCGAAGGATCAGCGCAAGGTCGATGATTTCATCATTTTTGCCATGTGCGCGGCACGCCAGGCGTTGGACGACGCCGACTGGCATCCATCCAGCGAAAGCGAGCGTTGCGCCACCGGCACAATGATTGGCTCGGGGATCGGTGGCCTTTCCGGCATCGCCGATACCGCGCTGCTGCTCAAGGAGCGCGGCCCGCGCAAGGTATCGCCTTTCTTCATTCCGGGCCGTCTGATCAATCTGGCTTCGGGTTATGTCTCGATCGAGCACGGCCTCAAGGGTCCGAATCATTCGGTCGTGACCGCCTGTTCGACAGGTGCGCACGCGATCGGCGATGCCAGCCGGTTGATCGCGCTCGGCGACGCCGACGTGATGGTGGCTGGCGGAACGGAGTCACCGATCTGTCGGCTGGCGATGGCGGGATTTTGCGCATCGCGGGCGCTGTCGACCGGATTCAACGATACGCCGGAGAAGGCCTCGCGTCCCTACGACCGCGACCGCGACGGTTTCGTGATGGGAGAGGGCGCGGGCGTGGTGGTGCTTGAAGAATATGAGCACGCCAGAATGCGCGGGGCGAGAATCTATGCGGAAGTAATCGGATACGGACTTTCCGGCGACGCCTATCATATCACGTCGCCGTCGCCGGACGGCGATGGCGCATTCCGCAGCATGAGCGCGGCGATGAAGCGTGCCGCGATCACGGCGTCTGATATCGACTATATCAATGCCCACGGAACTTCTACTCAGATCGGCGACGAAATCGAGCTCGGAGCAGTGGAGCGGTTATTGGGCAATGCGGCTTCGAGAGTATCGATGTCCTCCACCAAATCGTCAACCGGGCATCTGCTGGGCGCCGCGGGAGCGATCGAGATGATTTTCAGCATCCTGGCGATTCGTGATAACGTTGCTCCGCCGACGATTAACCTCGAAAATCCATCGGTGGAGACCGCGATTGATCTCGTGCCACGAGTGTCGCGCAAACGCGAGATCAACGTCGCGCTATCCAATTCCTTCGGTTTCGGAGGCACCAACGCGTCGGTGATCCTGCAGCGGGTGGCCAGCTAACGTGGTCGGCAGAAAGTGTCCACCGTTTCGCCGTATTCGGTGATAAATCCTAGACGTGGGCGTAGACTAGAGGCCATTGCGGTAATTTCGCGAAGCCACGATTAAACCGACAGGATTCAGGTTGCATCGATGAGTGAAAGGCCGCCCATTTCGCCGCGGAGCCCGCGCGCCGCGCTGGAGCCAGAGCAGGTCCCGCCTCCGCCAAGGCGGTCGGAACGCGCCCGCAATCCTTTGATTGTGGTCGGCAATGCCGTCATCACGATCGTGCTGGTGCTGATGATCGGGGCCGCGGGCGCTTATATTTACGGGCGACAGAAGATGGAAGCGCCGGGCCCATTGCAGGAAGAAAAGATCGTCAATATTCCCGCGCGTGCTGGAATGACGGATATCGCCGATATCCTGCAGCGAGAAGGCGTCATTGACGATAATCGTTGGGCATTTATCGGCAGTGTGTTCGCACTCAAGGCGCGTTCGGAGCTGAAGCCGGGCGAGTATCTGTTTCCGAAGAGCATCAGCCTGCGCGATGTCATCGGTACCATGGTCGAGGGCAAGGTGGTGCAGCACGCCGTCACCATCCCGGAAGGATTGACCTCCGAACAGATCCTGGCCCGTCTGTCAGACAATGACATCTTCTCGGGTGAGGTGCACGAAATGCCGCGCGAGGGCACGTTGCTCCCGGAGACCTACAAGTTCCCGCGCGGCACCACCCGCGAACAGGTGATTGCGCGGATGCAGCAGGCGCAGCGGCGCGCGCTTTCCGAGATTTGGGAGCGCCGCAGTCCGGATCTTCCGATCAAGACACCGGAGCAGCTGGTCACGCTGGCCTCGATTGTCGAAAAGGAAACCGGCAAGGCCGACGAGCGCAGTCGGGTCGCCGCGGTATTCGTCAACCGGCTGCGGCAGAAAATAAAACTGCAGTCCGACCCCACCATCATTTATGGTCTGGTCGGGGGCAAGGGAACGTTGGGGCGGCCGATCAAGCGCAGCGAAATCCTGCAGCCGTCACCCTACAACACCTATGTGGTCGAAGGGCTTCCTCCCGGACCCATCGCCAACCCGGGGCGTGCCTCGCTGGAGGCCGCCGCGAATCCGGCACGTACCCGCGATATGTTCTTCGTCGCGGACGGGACCGGTGGCCATGCCTTCAGCGACACCTACGATCAGCATCAGAAGAACGTCGCCAGGCTGCGAACGATGGAAAAGCAGATCCAGAACGATACCGTCGAGCCGGCTGACGATCCTCCGCCGGTCGCCGCGAGCGCGCCGGCCGATGCCACTCCAACCGCTACCACGACCAAGCCTGTTCCGGCGAAAAAGCCCATCCATGCTGCGCCCGCGGCCCGCCAAGGCGCTGCGCAGTCGGCGGCTCCGCCTCCGGTGGTTCAGCGTTAGCGCCTAGAAGCGATTCCACTGCGCTCGGAAACGCTTTATGGTCGGGGCTTGTTAGCTTGCGAATCTCACATCCGTTACGATCCGGGAATTTCACGCGATGGCGTTGTCAAGCATGACTGGTTTTGCCCGAAGTCACGGCGCCAGCGGACCCTATGCATTCGAATGGGAATTGAAATCGGTCAATGCCAAGGGCTTTGACCTGCGGATGCGGCTGCCGCCTGGCTGGGACGACATCGAGGTGTCGGCCAAAAAGCGCGTAAGCGAGGTGCTCTCGCGGGGTACGGTGTATGCCAATTTGAATGTCAAGCGCTCCAATGCGGTCTCGACGGTCCGTATCAATGAAGGTGTGTTGGCGTCGATCATAAAAGTTGCCGGCGTCCTCGCCGGCAAGATCGATGCGGTGGCACCGAGCATCGATGGGCTGTTGGCTATCAAGGGCGTCGTTGAAGTCGTCGAGCCGGAAGCGGACGAGGCAGAAGACCTCGCTGCGAAAGCCGCCGTGGCCGCGGCGTTCGAACAGGCTCTCGTCAACCTGGTTGAAATGCGCCGGCGCGAAGGCGCGGCGCTCGGACAGGTTTTGTCGCAGCGAATGGATGAGATCGAGCATTTGGCGAGCAAGGCAGAGGCCGCTCCCGGACGCAAGCCTGATGCGATCAGGGCGCGGCTCGGCGAGCAGGTCGCGGCCCTGTTGGAATCGTCCGACCGCTTCGATCCCGACCGCCTCAATCAGGAGGCGATACTGATTGCAGCCAGAGCCGACATACGCGAAGAGCTCGACCGCATCGCTTCGCATATCGCGCAGGCGCGCGAGATGATCGGCAAAGGCGGCTCGATCGGACGGCGGCTTGATTTTCTTGCGCAGGAATTCAACCGTGAGGTCAATACCTGCTGCTCCAAGTCGAATGATATTGAATTGACCAACACCGGTCTTGAGATGAAGAACGTGGTCGAGCAATTCCGCGAGCAGGTCCAGAACCTGGAGTGATGCATGACTGCGGGCAGCCAGGGTTTGCAAGGGATTGGCTTTGACGGGGTCGAGCGACGCGGGCTGATGTTTGTACTGTCATCGCCGTCGGGGGCGGGAAAGACCACGCTGTCGCGCCTGCTGATCGAAAGGATGCCTGGCCTGAAGATGTCGGTTTCGGCGACCACGCGGCCGATGCGGCCCGGCGAAGTCGACGGAAGCGATTATCATTTTATCGATAAGGCTAAATTCGAAAAAATGGCGAAGCGAAACGAGTTGTTGGAATGGGCCACCGTGTTTGACAACCGCTATGGCACGCCGCGCGCGCCGGTCGAAGCTGCGCTCTCGGCGGGGCAGGATGTGCTGTTCGACATCGACTGGCAGGGCACTCAGCAGTTACGGGAAAAGGCGCGGGCCGACGTGGTCAGCGTGTTCATCCTCCCGCCATCCGCCGCCGATCTGGAAAGGCGCCTGCATTCCCGCGCACAGGACTCCGCCGAGGTGATCCGGGGACGCATGAACCGCGCTAGCCATGAAATGAGCCATTGGGCGGAATACGACTATATCGTGATCAATCACGATATCGATGATGCGTTCGCCGAGGTGCAATCGATCCTGAAGGCTGAGCGGCTCAAGCGCGAGCGCCGCACCGGACTGACGACGTTTGTGCGGGAGTTGCAGCGGCAGTTAGAGAAATAGTCTGAAATCAGCGGCCTATCGTTCCGACAACTGAGAAAGAATTTCTCGGCTCCTGGCCCTCAGTTCGCCCGTGCGATCGATGTCGGGGGCCAATCGGCGGCGGCGCGAGACATCATCTGTCCCCAGGGCGGCAGATGTTATTCGCCGATTGCGATCCGATGCCGCCCAGATCGCGCCCCGACGCTTGCGAAACCTGGCGCGGCGAGAGCGATGCAGGCCGCCTAATTTGAAGATCACGCTGCCAATGATGCCCGCGAACGCCAGCGCCGCCATCAGCATCGGGCGACGGGTTTCCTCCTGCAGCGTTCTCGGAGGGTTGTGGTCTTCGCTAAGCGCGATCTCCGACGCCGTTGCCGGAGGCGTTTCCTCGTCGCGGCTTGACGATTGCTCAAGGGCCGGCGCGGCTAGTTCCGCTCGCGCGTCCCCGATCGATCCTTGCGTTGTCGTTAGCGCCTGTGGGGAGATCAGCCTTGCCAGCGGCAACGAATTCGCCGGCGCGCTCTGCGCGAGCGCTGCGGGTGCCTCCCGCAGATACCAGCATTCGCGCTGGCTGGCATGATCGGTGCGATAATACCAGTGGCTCCCCTGAGGTGCTTGGTCTGTCGGGGCAGCAAGACAATTATCCGAGGCAAGCGCAGCACCGACAGGTATTACCGTAAAGTGTATGCCCGCAAGAAAGCTGGCAAAGACAGCTATCATTGGCTTCGCGGTTCGCTTCGGCATACTCAATTCCGGCGACGATACTGGATACTGTGTGCAATTCTCCGCAAAGAGTTGGGTGGCAATGAGCCGCAATTCCGGACAACGCGAGGCTTAATTTGGGCCCGCTGTCGAAAGCTATTCGCTCGTCAGTAGGTTGGGCCAACGTCATCGACGCAAGGTTGTCTGTTTCTCTGGCCAGGTTGATATGCGGGATCAGTTCTTCAACACGATGCGCCCGACGACTTTACCTTCCCGCAATTGCTCGATCCATTTCTGGACCTCGCCCATCGGCTGTTCTTGCATAGGTGTTGGCTTGACCTTGCCGGCGCGTGCAAGCGCCATTAGTTCATGTGCCTCGGCCAAGGTGCCCACCATGAAGCCCTCGATCGTCATCCGCTTGTAGATCCATTGTACCATGGGTAGGCTGAAATTGCCGCCCATCAGCCCAGAGACGACGATTTTTCCGCCACGTGCGACCACGGAAACCGCGAAGGCCATCGATTTCTCATTGCCGGCAAAATCGACGATCTCATCGAAGCCACCCTCGGTTTCCCTTAAGATGCTTTTGACGATGTCCGTCTGAGACGGATCGTAGGCAACATGTGCACCGTTCTTGAGCGCCGTCGCGCGCGCCGGGGCGCTCAGATCCGCCACCGAGATTTTTTGCTCGAACATGGCTTGCGCAAAAGCCAATCCCATCATGCCGACGCCGCCCAGGCCGATCAGCAGGAGATTGCGCTGCCGCGGCCGATCCACCAGCCGCTTCAAAGCGCCATAGGCGGTCACACCGGAGCACATCAGTGTCGCCGCCTGATTGACCGGCAGCGGATCGTAGTCCAAGAGATATTTAGCGTCCGGCACCAGCACATGGCTGGCGAAGCCGCCGTCGATGGCAACACCGAGGAAGCGCTGCTTGAGGCAAAGGTTCTCATCGCCGTTGGCACAGTCTCGGCACTGTCCACAGCCGATCCAAGGGAATACCGCTTTTCTACTGCCGATGAGGTCCTTCGAGAGGTCCGCGCCCACTTCCTCGACGATTCCCGCGATCTCGTGCCCCAGAGTGAAAGGCAGCGCCATGCCGCGGGTGGTGTCGAGCTTCTTGCCGCCGCCGAGGTCGGCGTAGCCGTCTTGAATATGCAGGTCGGAATGGCAAAGCCCGCAACGTTCGATACGGACAAGGACTTGCCTCGCCACCGGCTTCGGCGTTTCGACAATGGTTTCACACAGTGGCGCACCGAATTTGACAAGTGACTGCCGTCGCATCTCAGTCATGGGCGCTTCTCTCCCTTAGGACGTTCTTGACACGCGTATATTTACCAATTCGTGGGCCATGGCAACGAAGCCGCCGACTGAAACGGTTTCGGCGCGTCGGGTCACGTCGATGTTCGCTGCCGCGGCCAGCGCTGCCGGATCGACGGCGAGCGATTTGAGACTTTGCCGCAGCATCTTCCGGCGCTGGCCGAACGCCGCCGCGGCAACCTGTTCCAGCGTCCGCCGATCGCACGGCTCTGGCGCGCTACGGGGTATCAGTCGCACCAACGACGAAGTCACCTTGGGTTGGGGTACGAACGCCGCCGGCGAAATGTCGAACAGTATTTTTGTTTCGGTGCGCCAGTTGGCGAGCACGGCCAGCCGGCCATAAGCTTCGTCATTTTCGTGCGCTACGATACGCTCAGCGACCTCGCGCTGAAACATCAGAATCATCTTGTCGTACCAGGGCGGCCATGGCTCGATCGACAACCAGTCGATCAAGAGTGCGGTAGCGACGTTGTAGGGCAGATTGGCAACGATCTTTGCGGGCCTGCCACCGAGCAGCGGCCGTGGATCGAAGGTCTGCGCGTCGCCGCTGATGATCTCCAGCCGTCCCGGATACCGCCTTGAAATCTCTTCAAGGGCCGGTAATGCGCGCTGGTCGCGCTCAACGGCGATCACCCGTCGGGCCCCGAGCGCCAGCAAGGCGCGCGTCAGTCCGCCAGGGCCTGGCCCGATCTCGATGATGACAGCATCTTCCAGCGGACACGCGGCACGCGCGATCCTCGACGTGAGGTTAAGGTCCAACAAGAAATTCTGGCCAAGAGATTTGCGTGCCGACAAGGCATGCTGGCGAATGACCTCGCGAAGGGGCGGAAGGTCGTCGATCGCACTCATGGTGGCTGCGCCGCGGCCATGCGGGCGGCCAGCCGCAATGCCGCAATCAGGCTGGAGGGATTGGCACGTCCAGTGCCGGCAATGTCAAAGGCGGTGCCGTGATCCGGCGAGGTGCGGATGAACGGCAGTCCCATCGTGACATTGACGGCGCTTTCGAAAGCCAGCGTTTTGATCGGGATCAGCGCCTGGTCGTGATACATGCAGATCGCGCAGTCGTAGGATTTGCGCGCGGCCTCATGGAACATGGTGTCTGCCGGCAGTGGTCCCCTGATCTCGATACCGTCGGCTCGCAAGGTTTCGGCGGCAGGCGCCACGATCGTCAGTTCCTCCGTGCCGAGCGATCCCTCTTCGCCGGCATGAGGATTAAGGCCGCTTAACGCGAGGCGCGGATGGGCAATCCCGAAACGGGTCTTCAAATCCGCCACCACGATGCGGGCCGTCGTGACGATCAGATCATGCGAAAGCTGTGCGATTGCATCGCGCAGCGAAAGATGGATCGTCACCGGAACCACGGCGAGGGCAGGGGACCACAGCATCATGACTGATTGCGGCGAATGGCCCTCGTCAGCGGCAAGTTCGGCGAGAAACTCGGTGTGGCCGGGATGGCGAAATCCGGCGCGATAGAGAACGTTCTTGGCAATCGGATTGGTGACCACCGCTGCGGCCCGGCCGGCCACGACGTCGGCGACCGCCTGTCGAATCGAGGCCATCGCGGCGCCTGCGCTGGTTGAGTCCGGCCGTCCGGGCTGCGCAGTTGCCGTATGGCCGGTAGCCACGACCGGCAGCGCGTCTGCGAATGCATCGATCACGCCTTCTGCGCGCACCTCGGCAAGCCTGATGTTGACGCCAAGGGCCTTCGCCCGCCGGCCGAGGAAATCGCGATCACCAAGCAGGTAGAATGCCGGCAGTTTCAGCTCATCGCGCCGCAGCCACGCTTTGATGGCGATATCCGGCCCGATACCGGCGGGTTCGCCAAAGGTCAGCGCGAGCGGCTTTGCCATACATCAACGATATTCGATCATCGCGGTCTTGCGGACTTCCTGCAGGTACCATTTCGACTTAGCTTCGTATTTCTCCGCAAACATCTTGTCCCGGGCTTCCTTCTTTTTCGGTGTATCTACCGTGGTCGGTTTCCTTTCGCACAGTGCGACCATCTCCACGCCCTGTTTGGTCTCCTCTGGCGGGGTCAAATGTCCGATCGGGGTCTTGTCGAGCAAGTCACGGAGAGCCGGCGGTATGTCGGCGGAAGTCTTGACCACCGCCTCGCGTATTGCAGCATTTTGCATGGACTTGAAGAAAGCGTTGGCCTCATCGCAGGTCTGCACGCGGCTGCGCAGGGCTTCCGCCTCCTTGCGCCTCTGTTCCATGGCCGCCGGCGCGGATCCGCGCGGTACGATCAGGACAATCGGCTGCATCTTGTATTCAAAGCTGTCGCTTGGCTCCTTGCTATCGTCGCCCTCGCCGCGAACGGCAGCTGCGACCTCCTTCTCGCCGACCTGCAGGCTTTCCTTGTATCGTCCTCGAACCAGACTCGTCCAAACCATTTCGGCCCGCATTCGTGACTTCAGCGTCTCCGGCCGAATACCCTGAGCTTCCAGGGTTTTTGTCAGTTGCTCCGGTGTCAGCCGCATCCTTGAACTCATCTGCGCGTAAGACTGGTCGATATCCGTGTCGGTAGGGTCGACGCCGAATTTCTTGGCTTCCTTGATCTTCAACTTTTCGTCGATCAATTCGTTGATCACATCTTGCCGATCGGCTGGCTTGTGGGTCGACAGAAAGTCCAGCTTGCTGCGCTGTTCGATATCAAAACTGGTGATGGGATCACCATTGACCATGACCACAACGGTTTGCGCCCGCGATGGCGAAGCGCAGCCTATCAGGAGCAATCCAACGGCAAAACCCAGGACGAGAGGCGAAAGGCGATAAGAGAACGTTGTGGTCATGGTCATGGTCGCTCTGTCAATCGAGTTCCTACTCGCGCCGGATGCGGTGGGACCTTTTCATTTCGGCGCCTGCCGAACTTACTGATACGCAATGCCGCTGGCTCCCGAAGCCGCCACCCCCTCGGTAGCAAGGGTACGCAAGCCAATCTGCAGCATAAACGCGTGACTGAGCACCGGCGGCGTTGTGTTGCCGATGGCGTAGCTGTAGGAGGTGACATAGTTGGCCGCCAGCACGAAGCAGTCATCCACATAGCCCGCGCCGATAATATACTGATTGACTTGGTTGGCTACCAGATCCCAGCGGGCAGATCCCGAAACGACCCAGTTCCCGGCGACCTTGACGGAAGCGCTGGCCAAAACACCGGAGCGGCGGGTCAGAAAGCCGATGTCAGGCTGCGCGGCATAGTTGCCGTACATCAAACTGAAGGACCAGCGGTCGAAGCTCGCACGCCCTTCCGCTTCCAATCGGTTAACGTTCAGCGTTTGCTCGTCCAGCCGGGTTCGGACGCTGAACGTATAGGTTCGGTTGGGCGAATATTCGGCGCTGGCAACATAATCGGATGCCGCGCGCTGCAGGCCGGAATCGATACCGGTATTGGTCGCATCCGCAACCGCGAAGGAATTCAGGCCGAACAGCTGGTAGGACTGTCCGAACATCACCTTGACCGCGCCGCCGCGGTCGAATTGCGTGGTTGCCTGGACCCCGACATTGGCCCGGCCGCCGCCTTCCACGCGATCGTAGCCCGAGAATTTGTCGACGCTGAACAGGTTCGAGGTGTCGAACACCATGCTCTGGGCGTCCTCGTTGGGGAGCTTGCCGGCGTAGGTTTCGTTGGGACGGATGATGACCTGTGCGATCGGCTCGATGGTGGTAGAGCCCCAGGGCTGGACGTTGATGAAGGGATAGCGATATTCCAGGCCGACCGTCGGCATCGCCCGCAACGCCTGGGTGCTGCCGACCGGGAGGAAGTTCGAGACCCCTGGCTGGTTGGAAATTTCGGCATCGATCGCATCGGCGCGGAGGCTCGCAAACGGCGTCCAGATTTCGCCGGCGGAATCGGTGAACGAGCGCCGCCAGTCGACCTCGGCCGTGGCGCGCGTATAGGTTCCCGGCATGCCGCGCAGCAGACATTGCGTCGGCAACCGCGCTAGCGGATCGGCGGATGCCGTCGTGCAGAGGCTGTTGGTGTTGGCCGTCGTGGTGATCGGATCGAACACGGCGTCGTTGCGCGTCAGGCTTGTGAAGTTGGTCTTGTAACTGACTTCCCCGCCAAAGATCGGACTGTTGAGCACGTTGGAATAGTCGAGCACCGGGTGGATGACCGGAACCTGCTGTTGGTTGCCTGAGTAGCTTAGAAAATAAATCGTGCGGACGTCGAAGTAGCTGCGATCGCCGACGCCGGTCAGATATAGCTGGGAAATGGCATCCGTCGGCAGGTTCAGGAAAGCGGCTTGCGCATCCTTGTACTGGGCAAGGCGGTAATCGGTGAAGAACGTGTAGTCGGAAAGGTAGACACCGTCCCAGCCCCATACCCATTTATCGTTCACCGAGAACTGACCTTTGGTGTCGATGCCGCCGCGAAACTGACGGTCTCCGGGCGCACCGGCGAAGGCCCCGGGATCGAGCTGGTCGATGCCATAGGCACGAATTTGATAGGATCCGCTCAACAGCCGCTGGCGGAACTCGGCCTGGAGCAGCACACCCTGCGTGCTGGTGAATCGCGGGCTGAATGTGGCGTCGTAGTCCGGTGCAATCGCCCAGTAGAACGGGGTTTCGACGCCATATCCGTAGCCCGTGGCCTCCGAGAATTGCCGGCATCAGGAACCCGGTCTTGCGCTTCACGGTCGGATCGGGCGTCGAGAAATACGGCAGATACGCCAACGGAACGCCGAAAAATTCCAGCTGCGCGTTCTCGAAGTACAGCATCTTTTCGGTCTGGTCATGAATGATGCGCGCGCCCTTGACCTGCCAAAGCGGCGGTTTTTTTGGATCGTCCCTGCAAGGGGCGCAGGCGGTATATACGCCATTATCGAACACGGTGTAATTGCCGCTACTGCGGTCCGCGCGCGTCGCCGCCATTCGCGTGGCGTCTTCGGTGTCGACGCGCAGCGAATCGACGAAGCCGTCGCGGTAGTCGTCGCTCAGATCCATGATGTTGGCGTAGGTGATCTTGCCATCCGCGTCAGTCATGCGGATGTTGCCTTCGGCATGCAGCCGTTTTGTCTTTTGGTCATAGATGACCTTGTCGGCCTCGACGCTTGTGCCGTTGTAAAACAATTGCACGTTGCCGACCGCCGAGACCCGCGAATTATTGTAGTCGTAGTCCACCTCGACCGCCTGGACCAGCATTTGTCCATCGTTAGGGGTACGTGGTGGAACTGGCCGAGGGGGCCTCGGATTGTAGGTGAAGCCCTGCGCCGAGGCCGGAGTCGCGGCGCCAATAATACCCAGGACGCTGGCAAAAACGAAAGCGAAAAGCAGAGCAAGAAGGGGGTGCGCGATGGGGGCCAAAAGACCTTCGTGGCGGTGCACCGCGGTGCACCGCCTGATCAAAGCCAAACCAAACTGGCGGGCGGCGACGACTGCCACTACCCGTCCTCCTGGTACAGCAAGGCCAAAAAGCCGGTGAGGCCGCCAACCAACACAGGCAGCCAAGCCGAAGCGATCGGATGCATCAACTCAGCCTTGCTCAAATCCTCAGTCACTTTGGACAAAACGTAGAGCAGAAAGCCTGCGCCCACGCCACTTAAAACCATCTTCTGCACGCCGCCGAAGCGGAAGAACCGCAGGCTGACGGCCGCCGCCAGCATCACCATTGCGGCCAACAGAAATGGCTGCGCCAGAAGCTTCTGGTACTGCAGGCGGTAGCCCGCGGTTGCAAATCCTGAGCTCTCGGAGGAGCGGATATAACTCGGAAGTTGCCAAAAAGACACAGTCTCCGGCGTTGAGAAACTGTTCCGTACTTGAGACGGTGTCAGGCTGGTCGGAAGAATCCAAGTGTCCTGATCCACGGGCGGCCCGTCGAGCGAAAAACGGCGAACCGATTTGATCAACCAGTGCCCTTCCTCAAGCCTGGCCTCGCGGGCTTCGATCCGCTCCTTGAACTCGTTCTGGGTGTCGAATCGGAACAAGGTCAGCCCGGTCAATCGCACGCCCTGCTGCTCGCTGCGGACCGCGTTCATGATGACCTGGCCGTCACTGTTCACTTGATTGATCCAAAAGCCGGAGGCGTCCTGGATCCCGCCGCCGGGCGTAGATCCGAACAGCTCTGCTTCCATCCGCTTGGATAGTTCGCGTAAATTGGCGGACATCGGGTTGTAGATGGTGGTGGCCAGGATGCCGAGCAGGATAGCGCTGGCCAGCGCCGGCGCGATGAACTGCCAGGCCGAGACCCCTGCGGCACGCGCAACCACAAGCTCCAGTCGTCGCGACAGCGCCAGATAGCAGGTCATCGCCCCGATCAGGACGCAGAATGGCATCATCTTTTCGAGCAGTTGCGGCACCTGGAACAGCGCGGTCTCCGCCACTATGACGGCGGGGGCCGAAGCTAGCTTCGAGGCTTTACGGACCATCTCGATGTAATCAACCAGGAACAGCAGCATGAAGATGCTGAGGAACACGCCCACCGCGGAGGTCACGAACCGGCCGGCAAAATAGCGCCCGAGCGTATTGGTCATCATGCTCATGCGGTGGCCCGCCGCCCGAAAAGCCGCAACAGCCGCGTATTCGACCTATTGATGGCTTCCATCAACGCCGCCGGCGGTTCGACCACCACACCGGCAATGATAATCCAGAAGCCGGCGCCGATCGCCGCAGCCAGCATCAGGTACTGAACCAGCGCGGCCATTGGCGACGTCGCCGCCATGACCGAGCACGCAAATCCCGCCATGCGCAGTCCGAACACGGCGAGGATCGAGCCACCGATCGAGAAATTGCGGCTCTGACGCGTGGTACGTGGTGCGCCGAGGAAGGCAAAGGTCAGTGCGGCGAAGGCAAGGGGATAGATCGGCGCCAGAAAACGATCGTGCAGTTCGGCGCGAAACTGGCCAGGCAAATCCTTGAAAACCGGGTCGTCCGGAGGCGGCGAAAACAGCTCCCAGATGTAGCGCTCATGGATCCCGAGCGCGACATCATGTTTTCCATTGGAGGACTGCGTCATGTCTAACGCATAACGACGGAACGCTACCAGCGCCGGATCGCGCTTGCCGACTTCGAACCGTTCGAGATTGCCGTCCTCGAGAACCAGGAACGAGCCGTGCTCGCTATTCAGCACCGTGCCGTGATCGGCAACGATGCTGACATGCTCCAGTGGATCGCGTCGGTCATCGACAAAGACGCCGAGCAGTCCGCCGCCCGGTTCCCGATCCCGGATCCGGATCGTCAGATTCTGCTCGAGCTGAGCGAAATGCCCGGGTTTGAGGAGGTTCGCAAGCACATCTGCGGTGATCTCGGCAGACCAGCGCTCGAGCCGGCGCGCGCCATCGGGGGCCAAATAGGCCGCGATGAAAGCAACCAGGATTGCTACCACCCCGGTGGCGTATAGGAAGGGACG
Organism: uncultured Alphaproteobacteria bacterium; assembly: GCA_963736075.1. Lineage (GTDB taxonomy): Bacteria > Pseudomonadota > Alphaproteobacteria > Rhizobiales > Xanthobacteraceae > Bradyrhizobium. Next base: position 112,143 of record CAVTNW010000026.1, read on the forward strand.
AAACAGCCGGAACGGCGACAAGCCAGCCGCGTTCATCACGATAATCTCTGAGTCGGTGGCGAGCTTATTGAGGGTATGGGAAATCGCGATCATCAATGCGATCGGCGAGATGACCAGAACCAGCGAGGGGATCAGCAGGCTGGTCAAGCCGAGGAAGGTAAGGATGGTCTGACCCTGACCGGTCATCAGGTCGATATCGCGCAACGCCTGCGTGATCCAGATCACCCCTGTCAGGCTGACCAGAACCAACGCAAACGACGCCAGCGTCGTGCGGAAGATGTACTTGTCGATCGACCCCATCGCTATCCACGATCCCCAACTCGCCACTTGAGACCGCAGTTCGACCATCCTGAAATCAGGATCCCCACGGGTCGCGCCGCATCCCGCCTACCGGCTCGCTTCCTATTAGCATCCCTTTGATCCGTCGACAAAATGGCTGGGCCGTGGCGCCCTGGATATATGGTTAATAATTCATGTTAGTGGCCTCCAAGCCACGCCGACGCTTGGCAGCGCAGCCGCGAACAGGCCATAGTGCCTGCAATGGCTCTTGACGGAGGTGCATCGCTTCCGAACAGAACATCCCAAATACACCCCGGGCGGGCTCCTGACCGGCGACCTACCTGCTTTTTGGAGGATTTTATCAATGCCCGACGCCATCAAGGTCGGCTTCGCCCCGTTTTCCAATTCCCCCAAGGGCATTCTGGTCGTATTTTGCGACGACACCCTTAAGTTTGGCGAGGCAACCACCAAGGCGCTGGGGTCGGCGGCCGATATCGTCAAGCGTGCTGCCGCGACAAACCAGTTCAAGGGAAAGAGCGGGTCTTCGCTCGACCTCCTCGCTCCTGAGGGGCTCAAGGCGCCGCGCCTGATCGTGATCGGAACCGGCAAGCTCTCGGCCATCAAGGAGAGTGATTTTCTCAAGCTTGGCGGCGTGGCCGCCGGTAAATTAAATTCCGGTAATGATGCCGTGACAATCTTGGCGGAATTGCCCGATGCGGCCATGAAGCCCGATCAGGCGGCTGCGGTCGCCTCCGGCCTGAGGCTGCGCGCCTATAAGTTCGACCGCTATAAGACCAAAAAGAAGGATGGCGAAGACGGCGCATTGCGTGCCGAGGTCTGGCTCGCAGTCGAGGATGTCACGGCCGCGCGAAAGGCCTTCGCTCCCGCCGTCCACATCGTGGACGGCGTCGTCATGGCGCGCGAATTGGTCAACGAGCCGCCTAACGTGCTCTATCCCGTCGAATTCGCACGCCGTGCCAGCCAGCTGCGCAAGCTCGGGGTTACGGTCGAGATTCTCGACGTCAAGGCCATGACAAAACTGGGAATGGGGGCACTGCTCGGCGTCGCTCAGGGCTCGACGCAGCCCGGACGCACCGTGATCATGCGTTGGAACGGTGGCAAGCGCAGCGATCCGCCGGTGGCTTTCATCGGCAAAGGGGTATGCTTCGATACCGGAGGCATTTCCATCAAGCCGGCCGCGAGCATGGAGGACATGAAGGGCGACATGGGTGGCGCGGCCTGCGTCGTCGGATTGATGCATGCGCTGGCAGCGCGCAAGGCAAAGCTCAATGTGGTCGGCGCCATCGGCCTGGTCGAGAATATGCCCGATGGCAACGCCCAACGCCCCGGCGACATCGTGAAGTCGATGTCCGGCCAGACCATCGAAATCATCAACACCGATGCCGAGGGCCGCTTGGTGCTGGCCGACGTGCTTTGGTACGTGGCAAAGAAATTCAAGCCGAAATTCATGGTCGATCTGGCAACGTTGACCGGCGCGATCATGGTCGCCCTTGGAACGGAATACGCCGGACTGTTCTCCAACAACGATGAACTGGCCGAGCGGTTGACCAAAGTCGGGCTGGCCACCGGGGAGCGGGTCTGGCGCATGCCGCTCGGCCCGGAATACGATAAGCAGATCGATTCGCAGTTTGCGGATATGAAAAACACCGGCAACCGGCACGGCGGTTCGATCACGGCAGCCCAATTCCTGCAGCGCTTCGTCGATGATACACCGTGGGCGCACCTGGACATCGCGGGAACCGCGATGGGCGCGCCAAAATCCGAAATCAATCACAGTTGGGGTTCGGGCTTTGGCGTTCGCCTGCTGGAGCGGCTTGTGGCGGAGTATTACGAAGCGAAGCGATGACGGAAGTCCTGTTTTACCATCTGCAGAACATGCCCCTCGAAAGCGTTTTGCCGGCTTTGCTGGAAAAATCGCTGGAGCGCGGCTGGCGCGTCGTCGTGCAGTCAACATCGCAGGAGCGAACCGATGCGCTCGACGCTCATTTGTGGACCTATCGCGATGATTCGTTCTTGCCGCATGCCAATTGGCGGGTGGGCGACGCGCAGGACCAGCCGATCGTGCTGGCGGTGGATGCCGCCAACCCGAACCGAGCCAATGTCAGATTTTTGATTGACAACGCGGCACTGCCGGCGGACTCCGATGCCTATGACCGCATGGTCCTGGTCTTCAACGGTGATGATGGCGAAGCACTGGCGGCGGCGCGGGGCGCCTGGACCGATTGCAAGGCGCGGGGATTCCAAGTTACGTACTGGCAGGCTGACGAGCGGGGCCGGTGGCAGCGGCGGGAATAGCCACGTCAGGCAATTAAGGATAAGTTGCGAATGCGGCCGCCACGCCTGCAGATGGCCGCGGTCGTGCCGCAAAGTCATGTTGAGACGATGCTCAGGGTGGGGTCGGGACTTCAGTTGATCGTGCAAGACAAGAACCCTTATCGAAAAAGGCTGCTGGCATTGCTTCTGCTTGCCCCCGTCATCGCGGGCTGCTCGGGAGCATCAGATATTCTGTCGAGGGACGCGGACTGGTTTTCGCGCCCTTCCAGGCTGTTCATCAGAAACATTGAAGCGCCGCCGCTCTCACCCAACAAGCCTATTACGGCTGAAGATCTGGTCAGTGCCGAGGGATATTGCCCGGGAATGGGGCCCCCCGCCAACCCGGCGGATGCCAACGCATCGACCGATGGTGCAGCTGCCGCGCCAGTGCCCCCGACCACGGGAACCGTGGCGCTGGGACATACCGAATGCGACGTGGTGCGGGGCATCGGAGCACCCGGTAGCGTCAATATTTCCAGGAACGAACGCGGCGACAGGGTCGCGGTCATCACCTATCTGCAGGGACAACGCGCTGGGATCTACACCTTCAGCGCGGGACGCCTGACCTCTGTGGAACGTGCGCCTGAGCAGGAAACGCCAGCCGCGGATGCAAAGCCCAAACTGAAAAAGAAGAAGCCGGCAGCGGCGACCTGATCGTTGGTCGGCCGCGCTTCGCTCTAGCGGGCTCAGCCGGTCGCTTCGTCATACTCTGAACTGGCTTCCAGCCACTCTTCCTCGGCTCGCTGCAATGCGCTCGCGGCGCTGGCTCGCGCCTTGCTGAGCTGGGCCGCTTGCTTTGTGTCGCGCTTGAATAAATCGGGCAGCGCCAGCGCCGTGTCGATCTTGGCGATGATGCCGTTGATGCGGGCGATCTCCGCTTCGGCGTCGGCGATTCTTTGCTTCAGCGGCGGGCGCTTCTCTGGTTTGGTGCGCGCGGACTTGTCGCGACCGTTGCCGCCATCATTGCCGCTGCGGTCGCGTGAATTGACACGCATGCCGCGCGCCGACAGCACCATCCGCCGGTAGTCGCCGAGGTCACCATCATAGCTCGTGACGGCGTGATCGGCCACCACCCATAATTGATCGGCGCAGGCCTCGATCAGGTAGCGATCGTGCGAGACCATGATGACGGCGCCGGGAAATTCGTTGATCGCCTCGGCAAGTGCGGCACGGCTGTCGATATCCAAATGGTTGGTGGGCTCGTCGAGAATAATCAAGTTGGGGCCGAAGAAGGTGGCCAGTCCGAGCAGCAGCCGGGCTTTCTCGCCGCCCGAAAGGCTTTTGACCAAGGTGTCGCCGGCCTTGCCCGAAAAGCCGATCGCACCGGTGCGCCCGCGCACCTTGCTTTCCGGGGCGTCGGGCATCAACTTGCGAACGTGATCATAGGGCGAACCTGCCAGATTCAGCTCATCGACCTGATGCTGCGCGAAATATCCGATCGACAACTTATCCGCGCGCGTGATCTGCCCGGAGAACGGCGGCAGCTTGTTGGCGATGAGCTTTACCAGCGTGGACTTGCCGTTGCCGTTCGAGCCGAGCAGAGCGATGCGGTCGTCGGTGTCAATGCGCAAGGTCACGCGGTTGAGCACGGGGTTCTTCAGATCGTAGCCGACGGAGACGTTGTCGAGCGCGATAATGGGCGGCGACAGCGTCTTCTCGGGAACCGGGAATGAAATTTCGCGCACGTCTTGCGTCACGAGAGCGGTGACGGGCTTCATCTTTTCCAGCATCTTGACGCGGGACTGCGCCTGGCGGGCTTTCGATGCCTTGGCCTTGAAGCGATCGACAAAAGCCTGCAGCCGCTTGCGTTCCGCGGCCTGGCGCCGGGCGTGCCGGGCGTCGAGCATCTCGCGCGTGGCACGCTGTTCCTCGAACGATGAGTAGGAGCCCCTGTAAAGCGCCAACTTGCCCCGATCGAGATGCAGGATCTGATCGACTGAAGTCTCGAGCAGATCGCGATCGTGGCTGATGACAATCACGGTGCGCGGATAGCTCGCCAGGTGATCTTCAAGCCAAAGCGTGCCTTCGAGATCGAGATAATTGGTCGGCTCGTCCAGCAGCAGAAGATCGGGAGCCGCAAACAAGGTGGCGGCGAGCGCCACACGCATGCGCCAGCCGCCGGAAAATTCCGAACAGGATCGGGCTTGATCGGCGCTCGAAAATCCCAGGCCGCTCAGGATTGCGGCGGCGCGGGCAGGCGCGGAATGCGCGTCTATGTCCACCAGCCGGGTTTGGATGTCTGCGATGCGGTGCGGATCGTGTGCCGTCTCTGCCTCGTGCAGCAGCGCGGCACGCTCGAGATCAGCCTTCAGCACGACATCGATAAGACTGTCCGGGCCGTCGGGCGCCTCCTGGGCGAGGCTGCCGATACGCCAGCGCGGCGGGACCGTGATAGTACCGGACTCGGTCGGCAATTCGCCGCGGATCACGCTGAACAGGGTCGACTTGCCAACACCGTTGCGGCCGACGAAGCCAACGCGCGCGCCGGGGACGATCTGCGCGGAGCCGTGATCGATCAAGAGACGGCCGGCAATCCGGACCGAGATGTCGGTGATTGAGAGCATGCGGCGTTGTCACCGGAGCCGCAACTAAACGCAACCGCTTTGTGAGCGAAAAAGAACGGCCCCCGGCCCGTTGGCCGGGGGTCATACTGCCGCATTTCAAGCGCCTCCGCTCAGTAGCAGCGGTTTACCAGGCGCCAGCGTGGTCCCCACGGTGTTGGTACCAGTCGCCGCACATAGCAGCCGCCATAGCCATAATAGGCCGGGCCCCCGACGAAAAATCGGGGGCCACCCCAGCCCCAGCCGCGGTGCCATCCACCGTGCCAAGCGTGGCCGCCCCAGGCGGAGGCTGAGGTCGGCGCCAACGCGGCTGCGCCAAGCGCGGCTGCGGCAAGGACGACGAGCGAGAGTCTGCGTAGCATCATGTTGTTCTCCTCGGGTTTGGCGCCGTCGGCGCCATCGGTGATGGAATGCTGGCTGGCAACGCCTCCCAAAGCAGGAAAGCGTTTGGTCGAAGCTACGACTGGCAACATGAATGAAACCGGGCCGATCGCTTCAGGATGGGTTCACCTGGGTGAAATCTTTGTAATTCGGGCGTTTGAATGCCGGCGACCTATCGGCGCGGTTCGCCGGATCGCTTGCCGTTCATCGGCGGCGCCGATATAAGCCCAGCGAGATCCATCCGCCTTATTGCAGGGAAAAACCATGGCGATTGAACGCACTTTTTCGATTATCAAGCCCGACGCGACCGCGCGCAATCTGACTGGCGCAATCAATGCACTGATCGAGAAGGCCGGACTTCGCATCGTGGCCCAAAAACGTATTCGCATGACCCGCGAACAGGCCGAAACTTTCTATGCCGTTCACAAGGCGCGCCCGTTCTTCGGCGAATTGGTGGATTTCATGATTTCCGGTCCGGTTGTCGTTCAGGTTCTCGAAGGCGACAACGCCGTGCTCAGACATCGCGACATCATGGGCGCGACAGATCCCTCAAAGGCTGCAGCAGGCACGATCCGGAAACTGCACGCGAAGTCTATCGGTGAAAATTCGGTGCACGGTTCCGATGCAACGGAGACCGCGGCCGTCGAGATCGCCCAATTCTTCTCGGGCAACGAAATCGTCGGTTGACCGACACCGACGCGCGCGTGCCAGTTGGTTGACGACAGCTGCGGGGGCGGCCGCTTGCGTCACGGGGGTAGGCTGTGAATTGGCTTTTGCAGGGTGCTGATCACGCCAATATAGGTGCGCTCTTAGCTCAATTTCAGTCCGACCTGCAGACGCCGACGTTCTGGCTGGCGGTCGGCAAGATCATCTGGATCAACTTTCTGTTGTCCGGTGACAATGCGCTGGTCATTGCGATGGCCTGCCGAGGTCTGGCGCCACGGCAGCGCCTGTGGGGCATGGTTATCGGCGCCGGTATTGCCGTGGTGCTGCTGATCGTTTTCACCGGCATCGTCGCCAGGCTGATGGTGCTGCCTTATCTGAAGCTGGTTGGCGGAATGGCGCTGTTGGTCATCGCGGCCAAGCTTCTGGTGCCTGAGGATGAAGGCGACGACGTCGCCGCTGGCACTGACCTCTGGCATGCCATCCGGCTTGTCGTGATCGCCGACATCGTCATGAGCCTGGATAACGTCATCGCGGTCGCCGCCGCCGCCAACGGCCGGCTCCCGCTGCTGATCCTGGGCCTCGCCATCAGCATTCCGATCATCATCGCCGGGGCGGCCTTGATCATGATGGTGCTTGACCGGTTTCCTCTTCTGGTTTGGCTGGGTGCGGTCTTGCTGGGCTGGATTGCCGGCGACGTGATCGAGAGCGATCCGGCCGTTCATCCCCTGCTGCAGCGACTTCTCGACGGTCAGATTTCGCTGACTATCAATGCAACGTCGGCGATGTTTGGCGCGGCGTCGCAGCTCAGCCTGGAGGGCGATCTGATCGAATACACCTGCTCGATACTGGGCGCGATCGCGGTATTGATCGCTGGATCGATTTGGCGGAAGCGCAGGCTGCGGCATCGCGATGGACTTCCGCTGCCGGCCGATATCGAAGTCGAGCGGCCGTAGCCAAGTCTTTCAATCGCTTCTTTTCGCCGACGGGAGGAGGGGATTTGCATGCCCGATCCATTGGTCTATCGACCGACGGTCTATCGCCTGACGATCGATCCGGAGTAGCCGATCAGCCGTGCCAGTTGCTTGAAACGGCCGCCGACGCGATCTGCGACCAGATCGACCATTCTGTGCTCGAATACCAGCATCAGTTCGCGGCCATGACTTCGAAAATGAGTTGCAGGCAGGACGCCCGGCCGCGCGGCCGATATCAGGTGGGCGACACGAAAGGCGGCGCCGAGCACCCGCGCGCGCTCGACCATGGCCGGTGGCAGCAGCTCGCGAATAGCCGCCGGTGGCTCATTCTGTTCGCTCAGGCCGGCATACCGGTAGAACACCGATAGTCCGACAAAAGCCCGGCCCGGATGACTGATCGCGCCGAAATTGCCATGAGTGATGAGATTGAGCGTCTGCTCGCCGCGGTAGTCGGGATGCACCCGCCATCCGACGTCCGACAGCAGGCAGGCGGCATGGCGCAAGCGGCGATCCTCGTCGGTTTCGCGGAGCCTGACGACCCGCACCAGCCGATCGGTCCACTCGATCAATTCATTCGCATGGCGCGCGGATCGCGACAGCAGCTCGTTGAGCTTCTGCGCGGCGCAGAGCAATCCGTCCTTGGAGCGTTCGGCCTCAGGCAATCTCTCGTAAAGCAGGCCTTCGCGTACCCCGAAGGTCGAAAACACGATGGTTTTCGGCTGGGCGACGCGGATGATGTATTCCAGAACCAGCGCGGCATAGGTCAGTAACGGCCGTCTTGCATCGGCGACTACTTCGATATCGGCCAGCATGTTCGCCACTGCGAGACGACGCAGCCGCCGCGCGAAATCAAGTGCGTCGGGCGCCGGAATCGAATAGCCGTGCATCACGCCCAGGGGATAGCCGCTCTGCACGATGTGGATGCGCGCCAGCGCGCGCCAGGTTCCTCCAACCGCATAGAATGTCCGGCCGCGTCCGGCCTCGAGCTGGGCAACGCCTGCAAGTTCGGTCTTGACGATGCGTTCGGCGCGCTTCAACGATTTATGCGATAGATCCTGCAACGCGAGGCTGCCGAGCGGGAGCGTCACGCCGCCGCCAACGCGGTTGCCGCGCACGCCGATCAGTTCCAGCGAGCCGCCGCCGAGATCGCCGACGATACCGTCCGGCTTGTGGACGCCGGACACGACGCCAAGCGCGGATAGTTTCGCTTCACGCGGGCCCGACAGGATCTCGATTGGTACCTCGCAGATGCGCTCCGCCTTGGCGATGAAGTCGGCGCCATTGGTAGCGTCGCGGCAGGCAGCGGTGGCGATGGCGTGCACCCGGCCGACCTTCATGATCCTGCACAGCGCGTGAAAGCGCAGCAACGACGTCAGTGCCTTGGCGACGGCGTCCGGTGCCAGGAGACCGGTGGTCTGAACCTCGCGGCCGAGCCCGCAGAGGGTCTTCTCGTTAAACGCTGAAATCAGGCTGCGCGTCATCGTTTCGTAGACGACGAGACGCACCGAATTCGATCCGATGTCGATCACCGCGACGCTGGATGCGCGCCGGCGCGTCCGCTTCACCGCCGGAATCCTTTAAGACGTGTGCTGACGCTCGGTACGGCGGGTGAGGCGGCGCGGCGAAGATTCCTTGAGCGACTTTCCACGGCCTGACAGACTCGGATTCGTCATGAAGTAATTATGAAGGTTGAAGGGTTCCTCACCCTTCGCGGCCTTCATACGCGTTGACGATCCATCCGGCAATAACTGCCAGCTTTGCTCGGTATCCTTGAGGTTCGCAACCATGATCTGTTCGAGAACCTGCTGATGCACCGTTGGATTTTGCAGCGGACAAAGGATCTCGACGCGCCGGTCGAGGTTGCGCGGCATCATGTCGGCGGAGGAGATATACACAGCTGCTTTTGTGCTGGGCAGCCCCTGTCCCATCCCGAAGCAGTAGATTCGGCCATGTTCGAGGAAGCGGCCGATAATCGATTTGACGCGGATGTTCTCCGAAAATCCTTTTATCCCCGGCCGCAGGCAGCAAATGCCCCGCACCACCAGGTCGATCGAAACGCCAGCCTGCGAGGCCTCGTACAAAGCGTCGATGATCTCGGGATCGACCAGCGAGTTCATCTTCAGCCAGATCGCCGCTGGCTTGCCGTGACGGGCATAGCTGGTCTCACCGTGAATGTGCTCGATCATGCGTTTTCGCAACGTCAGCGGCGATACCGCCATCTTCTCGATGTCGCTGGGCTCCGCATAGCCGGTGATGTAATTGAATACCCGCGCAGCGTCGCGTCCGATGATCGGGTCGGATGTAAAATAGGACAAATCGGTGTAGATGCGCGCGGTCACCGGATGATAATTCCCGGTACCGGTGTGGACGTATGTCGTAAGGCTGCCACCCTCCCGACGTACGATCAGCGACAGCTTGGCGTGGGTCTTCAACTCGATAAATCCATAAACGACCTGCACGCCGGCGCGTTCGAGGTCGCGTGCCCAGCGGATATTGGCTTCCTCGTCGAACCGCGCCTTGAGTTCGACCAGCGCCGTTACCGACTTGCCGGCTTCCGCGGCCTCGGCGAGGGCGCGCACGATCGGCGAGTTGTTGGAGGTGCGGTAAAGAGTCTGTTTGATGGCCACGACGTCGGGGTCGCGGGCGGCCTGTTGCAGGAACTGCACGACAACGTCAAAGAACTCATACGGATGATGAACGATCAGATCCTTCTGCCGGATCGCGGCGAAGATGTCGCCGCCGTGATCGCGCACCCGTTCGGGATGGCGTGGCACGTAGGGTACGAATTCGAGGTCGGGCCGATCGAGCCGGGTCAGCTGCGACAGCTCGTTCATCGCCAGCACGCCATCGACCAGGAGAACCTCGTCGTCGGTGGTGGAGAGCGCCTGCTGAACGAAAGCGCGCAGTTCTTCCGGCATCTTTGCTTCGATCTCGAGCCTGATCACCGATCCGCGGCGCCGCCGCTTCAATGCGGTTTCAAACAGACGAACCAGATCCTCCGCCTCTTCCTCGATTTCGAGCTCGGAGTCCCGGATGATGCGGAATGCCCCCTGACCCTTGACGGTATAGCCGGGGAACAATCTGCCGATGAACAAACCGGTGGCTTGCTCCAGTGTGATCAATCGGACCGAACCATCCTTGCCAGCGGACAGGCGGATGAAGCGATCAATTTTGCCGGGCATACGGATCAGCGCGTTCATCGGTTTGCCATCAGAGACCCGTGTCAGCTGCAGCGCCACGGTAAATCCGAGGCTCGGGATAAACGGGAAGGGATGCGCCGGGTCGATGGCAAGCGGTGTCAGCAAGGGGAAAATATTGTGGAGGAAGTGATCCTCTACCCAGATTCGCTCGCCTTTAGTGACATCGCGTCCATCGACGAGGACGATACCCACCTCGGACAGAATCCCCCGCAGATCGCGCCAAATTGCCTGCTGATCGTTGGCGAGCTGCGAAACCGTCTCGTTGATGAGCACCAGCTGCTCGGCGGGGGTCAGTCCATCAGGACTGCGTTCGGCAATCCCCTCCCGTACCTGGGCTTTGATGCCGGCGACCCGGACCATGAAGAATTCATCAAGGTTATTGGCGGAAATCGACAGAAACCGCACCCGTTCCAGCGCCGGATGGCCGGGATTGACCAATTCCTCCAGCACGCGTCGGTTGAAATGGAGCCAGGACAGCTCGCGATTGATGAACCGTTCGGGGCTTCCGGCGATCGCTGGAACCGCTTGCGCGCTCGCTTCTTCCTCTGTGATTACAATGGCTTGATTTGATTCCATGAAAATTTAATCCATCTCGAAGCGGCGGCACGGCGCTACGACCAAAGCATGTTTTAGCGCGATGACGAATAGATGACATGATGTTCCCGGCATTGGCGCCGTCAAGGTGTCGGGCGGTCCCGAAGTCCGCTATCGCGCAGCAATTCGGCCGCGAGTGCCCGGGTGACCGGCCGGCCCAGCCGCAAGGCTTCGGTATCCAGCAATTCGATGCTCTGCCGCGCCGCCGCATAAGAACGCTCGATTCGGGTCGCCAGATAACTCACCACGGTATCGTCGATAGCCAGTTGGCGGTCCGAGCAAAGCTTGATCATCAGCGCGCGAAATAGCGCATCGTCGGGGGGCAACAGCCCTACTATCGGTACAGCGCGGAGGCGAGATCGCAAGTCGCGCAGTTCAATGGGGAGCGCCGAGGGCGCAGCCCGTGCGGTGATCAGAACGTAAGCCTCTTCCTCCCGTGCCAGATTCATCAGGTGGAACAGGGCTCTCTCGTCGAAGTCCAACGATTTCAAGTCTTCGACGACCAGTGCTCCGGTCGCCAGCGCGCCCGGTACGGCGGCAGCGGTCAGCGCATGTGCCGATATCGAGCGTGCGCCCGATTGGTCGGCCCAGATCGCGGCGAGATGGCTTTTTCCCGAACCTTCCGGTCCGACCAAGAGCATGATCCGGTTGGGCCACTCCGGCCAGCTGTCGACCAGCGCCAGTCCTGCAGCGTTGGCTGGTCCCTCGAGAAAATTGTCGCGGCTCAGGCTTTCCGCATGCGGCAGCGCCAACGCCAGCTGACGAGGGTGAACGCGACCCGCCAAGAAGTCACTCCCTGCCGGGATCAGCCGGCGCACGCGTGATATTGCTTTCAATCGTGCTCATGTGCCGCACCCATTCGACGAGATAGAGGGATACGGAAACCAATGTAAAGACCGTTACCAATCCCATCAGAATCATATCGTAAGGTGTCGAATTGAAACCGAAGCTTAATGCGGCGAGCACCAAGGCTGCAAACGCCACCTGCGCCACCGTGTTGAGTTTCGAAACCATCAACGGTTTCATCGGGATCGGCTTGCCGAACAACCATGACACGATGACGGCGGACACGATCATGATGTCGCGGGATACCACAAGGATGACGATCCAGCGCGGAACCGCACCCCAGATTCCGAGCGCAAGGTAGATCGAGACCAGCAGCGCCTTGTCGGCCAAGGGATCGAGCAGAGCGCCCAGTTCGCTGGTCATGTTGAAGCGCTTGGCGAGGAAACCATCCACAGCATCGCTTACGCCCGCGACGATAAAGACCGCAAATGCGATTGCCATCTGGCTGGAGGCAATCGCCCAGACGATGACCGGCACCAGCAGGATTCGCCCAAGGGTAATGATGTTCGGAATACTCACACGGCGCTTCCTGGAACCGGTCCGATTTCGCGTTGGATTCGGCTCTTTGCAGCCCGGTTGATGTTTACATAGTATATGCGCGGCCCGCTTGCGAGCCATTGCGCGTGAGCGGAATCCGACGTAACCAGCCGCCACATTTGGATTAGGCCATGATCGACCGCAAGCCCGGGCTCACCTACGCGGATTCCGGCGTCGATATCGACGCCGGCAATCGTCTGGTCGACATCATCAAGCCGATGGTGCGGGCCACAGCCCGCGCTGGCGCCGATGCCGAAATCGGCGGGTTCGGTGGGTTATTCGATCTCAAGGCGGCGGGGTTCAAGGACCCGGTTCTGGTCGCGGCCACCGACGGCGTCGGCACCAAGGTCAAGATCGCCATCGAGACCGGCCTGCATGGCGGCATCGGCATCGATCTGGTGGCCATGTCGGTCAACGATCTGGTCGTGCAGGGGGCGGAGCCGCTGTTCTTTTTGGACTATTTTGCGTGCGGTAAGCTCGATCCGGAGGCCGTGGCCGCCATCGTGGCCGGCATTGCCGAAGGTTGCCGGGAAACCGGCTGCGCCCTGATTGGCGGTGAAACCGCGGAAATGCCGGGTCTCTACAGGGACGGCGATTATGACCTGGCGGGCTTCGCAGTGGGTGCCGCCGAACGCGGCAGGCTGTTGCCGCGCCCGGATATTGCGGTCGGCGATGCGGTGATCGGGCTCGCATCCTCGGGCCTTCACTCCAACGGCTTTTCCCTGGTCCGCAAGATCGTTGAGACCTCGGGTCTCGGCTTCGACGCCCAGGCGCCGTTTTCGCCGGTCTTGACGCTCGGTGGCGCGCTACTTACGCCGACCAGGCTCTACGTTCGATCTTGCCTGCGCGCAATTCACGAGACCGGCGCGGTCAAGGGCCTTGCCCACATCACCGGTGGCGGTTTCACCGACAATATCCCGCGTGTATTGCCGGAACATCTCGGCGTCGGCATCGATCTTGCGCGTCTGCCGGTGCTGCCGGTCTTCAAGTGGCTGGCGGAGCAGGGGGGGATCGCCGAACTCGAACTGCTGCGCACCTTCAACTGCGGCATCGGCATGATCGCCATCGTGGAGCCCGGCGCGATAGAAGGTGTCACCGACCTGCTCACCGAGTGCGGCGAAACCATCGCGCTGTTGGGCGAGGTGATCCCGGCAGCGGACAACCATCGCGTGGTCTATAACGGTCATCTCGATCTTGCATGGTGAGATCGGTCCCGCAGGGTGAGTCATGAAACGGCGTGTCGCAATCCTGATTTCCGGGCGCGGATCGAACATGGCCGCGCTGATCCGGGCTGCGGCGACGCAGCATTTTCCGGCCGAGATCGCCCTCGTAATCTCCAATCGGGCCGATGCCGCCGGACTGGAAAAGGCCCAAGCAAGCAGTGTCCCGACGCTCACCATTGAAAGCGCGGCATTTGGCAAGGACCGCGCCGCGTTCGAAGCGCTCGTGCAGTCGGCGCTTCTCGAACATGGAATCGACCTGATCTGCCTCGCCGGCTTCATGCGCTTGCTCACGGCCGATTTTGTACAACGCTGGTACGGCCGTATGCTCAACATTCACCCTTCATTGCTGCCTTCATTTCCCGGCATCGATCCGGCGGGGCAGGCGTTGCGGGCGGGGGTGAAAATTTCCGGCGCTACCGTCCATTTTGTAATTCCGGAAACCGACGCCGGCCCAATCTTGATGCAAGGTGCGGTTGCGGTGCGTGATGACGATACAACGGATGCGCTTGCCGCGCGGATCCTCGCAATCGAACATCGCATCTATCCGGACGCTCTGCGGCTGGTCGCCAGCGGCGCGGTCTGGCTGGACGGCGCCACCTGCAAGGTAAGAGGCAGCGTCGGTTGCGGGGCTACCTTGATTTCACCTGCCGTAACCTGATTGCTGGCGGGTCGTTCGCGCGCGGAGGAAGCGTTCGCCGTGGCAAAGGCACGGAAGGGCCGCATCGGTTCGAGCGGTGGGCATATAAAATCCCCCGGCGTGGGCCGGGGGTGCATCGATCGCTTGCGCGGATCGGGGCGAAGCTTAAGAGACCTTGAGATTTTCCGCGGAAGTCTTGCCGCGATTCTCCACGAGGTCGTATTCAACAACCTGATTTTCGTTGAGGGTAGAGAGCCCGGCACGCTCGACCGCCGAGATATGGACGAACACGTCCTTATCGCCAGCCATCGGCTTGATGAACCCGTAACCCTTTGTCGGGTTGAACCACTTGACGGTGCCTTTTTGCATCGCCTGTCTCCTAGTCTAGACGTAAAAAAGACGTGGCCACGCATCTCTGCGTGCCACGCCACAAGCGGGCTTCCGGATGTCTGCTCAATTTCTTAGTCGCGAAACGCACAGTCGAACGGCCTAGATCCGATTGTGTCTGGGATTGCAACACGAAATCCGCGCGTTAGCAAGCTTCTGACTGGGGTTCGGGAGGATCGAGAAGACCTTCAAATGCCCGCGCGCGACCTGTGGCAGCGGAACAACAATGTTGGCAATCGCGTGTTTCGACGGGCCAAGGCCGATTGACGCTTGCTGGGAAGTCACGGCAAATCGGTCATGTCGGCTGGAATTTCGTGTTCTGTCGAGCTGGCGCCTCCGTTGGGATTGGCACTTATGCGCTGCTCATCGCAGCTTTCGCAAAAAAGGCACCGTGGGCTCGCACGGGCCGGTTTCATATTCCTCTTCCTCGTTCTCGTTCTGCCGACGGCCGTCGTCTGGTCGCCCTCGGCCCATGCACAGATGCCTCCGCCGCCGCCAACCACGCCCACGCCCGCGCCCCCGCCCACGCCGCCGTCCCCCGCTCCGGCACCAGCACCAGCTTCCATCGATCCGGATATTTCGGCGGGCACCGCGGTGGCCAACCTCGGAAGCTCTTTCCTGGAACGCCTCGGAAACCAGGCGTCATCCGGGTTCGACCGTGCGCTGCGGAATAATCCGGGCGGCGGCGGGGCATCCGAAGCGATGGACACGCCACGCTTCCGGAGCTGGGGTGAGGCGTATGGAATTCAGACCGTACAGGCGCGCAGGGCGATTTCGTCGGGGATCGGCGCCAGACCTGGGGCGGCGTCGCGGGTCTGGGCTTAGGCGTCGCGCCCGGCGTCAACCTCGGTATCTCGGTTGATCACAGCCGTACGTCGATCGACCTGCCCTTGGCGCTGCAGTCGGCAACGCTCGATCTGACCCAGTTCGGGTTCAACGCATCGGTGGACAAGGGGCCATGGACCTGGGCCATCGCGCTGGTGCACGGGTTCGGCGATATCGATTCGCGCCGGGACACCGGGCTCGGCATCGCCGGTGCCAGCTATGATGCCCAGATCGATGGCGCGCTGACCGAGCTCAGCTATTACTGGAGCAAGGACCAGAGCCGAGTTGTCCCCAAAGCAGCCTTCGAATATGTGCGAGCGTCGACCGGATCGGTGCAGGAATTCGGCGGTCTTGACCCGGTAACGGCCACCGGCGTGACAACGGAGCGTTCAAGGGTGCTGATGGGCGCCGAGATCGGGCACGACGTGATCTTTGACCGAAAGATCCTCGATCTATCCGCCTACGGCAAATTCGTCGACAATGTCTCGCAGAATGTCGGTTCGACGGTCGTCAGCCTCGGCCCCCAGAGCATCACCGTGCAGGGTCTCGGTGAAAGCAGGTACGGGGCGGACACCGGTGCGTCGGCGTCGCTCAGCCTGAACAACATGGTCCGTCTCTATCTCAACTATGACGGCAAATTTCGCGCCACGACCCAATCGCACCAGGGGACTGTTGGGGTCGAATTGAAGTGGTAGGGCGGCGCCCGGAATGGTCTGTGTCAGCTCTTTGGTTTCATCTGAAGGGGTTCGCAGCAACATAGCCATCCAATCCGTAATTTGCCCGTGGTCCGACCATCAGGGGTACCAGATCGTTGGGATGGATAAACTCATCCCTGAAACAGGGGTAGGTCTTGGGATCGAATATTTTCTTCAGCCAGTCGATGACGATCTTATGTCGATCGGAGTTGCGAAACTCCTTGTGATAGGTAAGCCAGAGGTCGGCATGGTGGTGGACGCCCATGTCGACAGCGACCAATGGCGCACCGAGAGCAATGGAGGGCGTTGGCAGAAAGCCAACTCCCGCTCCTCTTTCCACCGCGTATAGAACGCTGATGCTGGAGTTCGTCTTGATGCCGACGACTCCCTCGAGCGATTTCAGTTCCAATACCCTAGCATAAGCGCGATCGTCGATCTGCGGGACGTTTTGCTTGACGATTCTGTGATTCTTGAGCTCCGCCAGAGACGACGGCAGCCCATAGAGCTTCTCGTATCCCTTGGAAACAAAGGGATAGATGTGGAGCCTGCCAAGCTTAGTCATGATAACGTCTGGACTCGTCGGCGGCTCCAGTTGAATGGCGATGTCCGATTCAAGCCGTGCGACGTCGGCCTGCTCCATCGCGCAGCGAAGATCGACGATGATCTTTCGGTAGGTCTTCTGAAAATCGATCAGCCTCGGAAGAATCCAGAAATTTCCCGGTCCTTCGGTGACCGCGACGCGCACTGTGCCAGCGGGTTCTTTCGATGACTGAAACGCGCGCCGGAAAATATTGAAGGCGTAACGCTCCATTTCGGTGGCGTCTCCGATCATTGCGAGTCCTTCTTCGCTGACCGTGAGCCCGGACTGATCGCGCAGGAACAACTTGCAGCCAAGTCGGTCCTCAAGCCGATCGATCCTTCGCATCAGGGTCGTGCTTGTCAGGCCGAGAGCTTCAGCCGCGTTGCGGAAGCTCTTGTATCTTGTGCAAACGAGAAACGATTTTAGATCGTCCCAGGATGCATTCAAGACTTCCTCGGTCCGGCGCTGCGTCACTGCAGCACCCCGGTGCAATAGTTGCTGCATACCCCAAATCCTCGCCCGGTATGGTGCTAAACTAAAGGTAGGGGCAACGATAGATGCGCAGCCGGGTTATGGAAAGGGCCTCTTTGGCCGCCACGCATGATTTCGATGAACTATCGATCCACTCGGATATTGAGGTGCGGTTCGTACGGCAGTTCGAGCTTCGCATGCTGGCCGAGATGGCCAATCGCCTGGTTCCGGGAGTTCAAATCACTGCGCCGATCCTAAGCAAATACGTTACGTTCGACCCCGAATGCATTTTTACGTTTATTCGACGTAATAAATTAGTCGGTGCAGTGGCGTTCCTTTATCTTAATCGCCGCGGACACGACGCGCTCATCCTTGATGAACTTTCTCTTAATCAGCCTGACCTGGGGCTTCTTGCCAAGAGCGACGAAGCGGTTTCTGCCATTTACATCTGGGCAGTTGCGGCTACGGGGCGTGGCATCGCTGGATATGGCAAGGTGGTCTCTCATTTGCGAACCGCTCGCTATGTTAACGCCAATTGCTTCGCCCAGCCATCGACCAAGGCAGGCCGTGACTGGCTGATTAGGGCCCGCTTTCAGCCAATACCGAGCTTTCAGCGGGACCTATGGTGTTACCAACGCCCCTGGAACCGGCTTCCGCCGACCACGCAGCTACCAAATGTATCGGCACGGAGTATTGTAAATGCATGGCACTAGGCTCCGCCTTTCGGCTAACCCGGACCTGCGGTCGATTTCGGTCCGCATCGCGCGCGATCCCAACGACCTCATGCTGGTCACCGCCATCCGGTCCGCGGTCTATCTGGCCGAACAGGATTGCCCGATCGAAGAGGAATTCGATGGCAACGATCTGGTGGCCGCGCACTTCATCGGATTTGTCGGAAATGACCCGGCAGGCTGCCTTAGGGTACGCTTTTTTGGAGAATTTGCCAAGGTCGAACGCCTCGCGGTACGTCATCAGTATCGGCGGACACGGGTTTCTTTCAAACTGGTGCAAGCGAGCGTCGATTACATCAAGCGCAAGGGCTTCAGGAAAATCTACGGTCAAGCGCAAGACCGGCTCATCAACTTCTGGGCGCATTTCGGCGCCAGGCCGCTTGGCCAAAATCGCAAGCTCACTTTTTCCGATTTCTCCTACACGGAAATGGTCCTCGACCTCGAACCGGACCCCGACGCCATCACGCTCGACAGCGATCCCTACGTCATCATCAGGCCGGAGGGCGATTGGGACAGGCCCGGCGTTCTCGAACAATCTTCTTGTCGCGGGTCTTCTTCCCCGATTCGCACAGCGGTCCTGGGTGAAGCATGATTTCGGCTAAACAAATGATGGCATCCCTCGATGAGGATCCGCCGATCCTGGTCTGCGCCGACCTTCAGACCGAATATCTCTGCGAAGGCCGCAGCCACGTCATCACCGACCCCGAGACGATTACATCGCGCTGCGTCGAATTGATGATGCTTTGGCGCACCAACCTCTGGCCAGTCATGCATCTGAAGCGGATTGCCCAGGCCGCGTGGTTCAATCCGGCCTCGAACCTGACAGACTGGATCGCGGAACTGAAACCGAGACCGGGGGAACTTGCCTTTGAACATCCGCTGCCCTCCGCCTATAGTTCGACGCGGTTCGCCGAATACATGTCCAACATGAAGAGCCTGCGTTGTGTGTTATTGGGCTTTTCGCTCGACGAAACCATTTTATCGACCGTTGTCGACGGATTTCACCGCAGCCATCGCTATCAGGTGGTAAGCGACGCCGTCGCCTGCAGGTCTCGAGGGGTCGGCGATGCTGCATCGTACAAGCGGGCGGTGATTACGGTTATCCGCAACTACGCTGCCATTCAGTCAAGCGCCGATCTTTTCGGAACCAACGGGAAAATCGCGGTATGACTGAGAACCGGTTTTCATCGGCTGGAACCGATATCCGCAAGTCGTTCGGCCAATTCGATCAGAACCCGCCGGTCCGAAGGGGTTCTAATCTTGGAAAACGCCATCACCAGCCGCAGACCCTCAACGACACTCAGATCAATCTGATTATCTTGGATTAGCTGCAATAACTTATCGACGGTGCAATCGGAATCGTCTGTGCTCACGGCATCGACCCCAGAAACAAGTAGAAGAAACAGATTTTGACCCGCGCGAACGACCTGAAACAGCTTGCGATCAACATCGAAACGGCAATTGAACAAACTCGCCGGCTAAACCTGCCGACCAGTACTTATATTCTATCCATGGTGTTCTTGGAAGTATCGCAAGCACTGAAAGACACCGACGCCGAAACCAAGGAGGATGACGCGGCGCCCTAGCGCTTCGGCGCGTCGGTGATAGGTTTCGCGAGCCTCCCAGCAGCGGCGGAACCGCGCACCGCCGGGCGGCAGCGTCAGGTGCGATCAACCCTGACAACCCGGCCTTTTTCGATCGCCAGCGCCAGCCGGCCATGTTTCAACGCCAGTGCCGCCTCGCCGAAAAGCTCGCGTCGCCAGCCATGCAGGGCGGCGACGTCGGCGTCATCGTCTGCCGCGATCTGTTCGAGATCATCTACCGTGGCGATAACCTTGCTGGCGACCGCGTGGCGCTCCGACGTCATGCGCAGGAGCACTTTCAAGAGCTCGACGGTCGCCGCGCCATTTGAGTTGCCACGCGGCTTTTCGATCTTGGGCAGCGTCGCCGGATCCCGCGAAACGCCCCGTTGCACCGCCGCCACGATATCGGCTCCCCATTTCGAGCGGTCAAAGCCCTTCGGCAGGGAGCGCAGTTGGGCCAGCCGATCGAGGCTGGTCGGAGCATGGATCGCGATATCGCCGACGGCATCGTCCTTGAGAACGCGGCTGCGAGGAACGTCGCGGCTTTGCGCCTCCTGTTCGCGCCATGCCGCGACTTCCATCAGTACTGCCAGCTCTTTCGGCTTGCGCACCCGCGTCTTTAACCGCTCCCATGCCCGTTCAGGATGAAAGTCGTAGGTCTTCGGCGAAGTCAGCACCTCCATTTCCTCGCTTACCCAATCGCTGCGGCCGCGCTTCTTGAGATCGGCGTCCAGCGCCGTGAAGACATCGCGTAGATGGGTGACGTCGGAGACCGCGTAGTGCATCTGGTCATCGGTCAGCGGCCGGCGCGACCAGTCGGTGAAACGGTGGGTCTTGTCGGGCCGATGGCCGGTGATGCGCTCGACCAGCTGATCGTAGGCGATGGAATCGCCATAGCCTAGAACCATGGCGGCGACCTGGGTGTCGAAGATCGGGTGCGGCACGATGCCTGCCTGATGCCAGACGATTTCGATATCCTGGCGCGCGGCGTGGAATATTTTCAGGACCTTCTCATCGGCCATCAGCGTGAAAAACGGCTTGAGATCGATACCCTCCGCCAACGTATCGATGACGACGGCTTCCTCGGCGCTCGCCATCTGCACAACGCAGAGTAGGGGGTAATAGGTCGTCTCCCGCAGAAATTCAGTATCGACGGTTATGACCGGATGCCGGGCGAGGCGTGCGCAGACATCGGCAAGCTCCTCGGTGGTGGTAATCAGTTCCATGAATGGTCCATAACGCTCTTGGAACGGCGTTCTGCCGAAAGCGCTGATATGTCAAGGGTCTTAGGGCGAATGTGGGCCCTCCAATATGCCCGGCCGCAATTTTTCGCGGGGCTTATTCTCCCTGGACCGCCAGTTTGCGCCCAGGGAACCCAGGAATACCTCCATCTCGGCTCGAACGGGTCAATAGTCCCGGGTTGGACGCGTGGGCCATCGCCGCGTCGGTACGGCCGGCACAACAACACAAAGCGCGAGTATCGCCCACCCCATGAATTCAAACACCAGCGCGTCCATGAAATTTTCCCCGACAATTTCCTAGATTTGGCGGGGAGCCATTGAACGATCATTAATCGCTGGCCGCGGGAGCATGCCCTCCGCAACTTGCTGGGGGCGTGGTTAACAAAACCATTCAGGTCCCACAGAACGTTTGAAGCACGCGCTGGTGCGGTTCGGGCGGCGCCGCGTAATCGGCAAATGCCGGTTGGTCCTCGAAAGGGCGGGATAGCACGCTGATTAGTTCTTCGAACGGCGCGAAGTCGTCCCGGTGAACCGCCGCTTCGATGACGGCTTCCACCCGGTGGTTTCTCGGGATGAAGGCGGGGTTGACTGATCGCATCGCGGCCTGCCGCATCACGGGAATCCTGCGGTTCCTGGCCGATACGGCGTCTCCAGCGCGATGCCCATTCATCAAAGGCGGTGGGGTCGGCGAATAATTGCCGGACATCAAGATCACCAGCTTGATCCGGGACGGCCTGGCTCAATCCCCTGAACGTCAGGGTGAAGTCGGCCTGGTTCTTGGCCATGGCGTCCAGCAGATCCTGGGCAAGCGCCCGGTCACCGTCAGCGGCGGTGAACAGGCCAAGCTTCTCTCGCAACCCCGCCTGGTAGGCCTTGTCGAACCGCTCCGCGAACCCAGCCAGAACCGCCTGCGCCTCCGATATGGCCTTGTCTTGGGCGTCCGACAACAGCGGCAACAGGCACTCCGCCAGTCGAGCCAGGTTCCAGACTGCGATCCGCGGCTGATTGGCGTAGGCGTAGCGCCCCATTTCGTCGATCGAGCTGTACACCGTAGCCGGATCGAAGGTGTCCATGAAGGCGCACGGGCCATAATCGATGGTTTCGCCCGATACCGAGGTGTTGTCGGTGTTCATGACGCCATGGATGAAGCCGACCAGCATCCATCGCGCGACCAGTTCGGCCTGCCGCACCATCACACCCTCCAGCAGCGCGAGATAGGGCCGGTCTGCGCCCGCCGCTTGCGGGTAATGTCTATTGATGACGTGATCTGCCAGCTGCCGGACACCCTCGGTATCGCCTCGTGCCGCAAAAAACTGGAATGTTCCGACCCGAATGTGGCTGGACGCCACGCGGGTCAGGACGGCTCCCGGCAAAGGGGTCTCACGCAACACGTTCTCGCCGGTCATCACGGCCGCCAGCGACCGCGTGGTCGGAATGCCCAGTGCCGCCATGGCCTCGCTGACGACGTATTCGCGCAGTACCGGACCAAGCGCCGCCCGACCATCGCCGCGTCGCGAAAATGGCGTCGGGCCCGACCCCTTGAGCTGAATGTCCCGGCGGACGCCCTCGGTATCGATCACCTCGCCGAGCAGGATGGCGCGACCATCACCGAGCTGCGGCACGAAATGACCGAACTGGTGGCCGGCGTAGGCCATGGCGATCGGGTCGGCGCCGTCAGGCAGCTGTTTTCCCGAAAGGATCTCGGCTCCCTCGGGGCCGGATAGCCGATCCGGATCGAGGCCGAGATGGACCGCGAGTGGCCGGTTCAGCTTGATCAGCCGCGGCGTTTCCACAGGCGTCGGAGCCACGCGTGCGAAAAAGTTCGGCGGCAGCGCCGCATAGGTATGTTCGAAGGGAAAATGCACCGTCATGGCTTCCAAGATAAGCATAGCTGCGGATTAGACAATCGTTTTGCCAGCTGACCGCTGCACCAGCACCTTCGTTTTTCTTTGATTTTTCCTGGAGTTTGCTCGCGCATTCTATAATCCGGTTTCATTGGCGGCATTCGGTTGCCGCGCCGGACAGCCTCGGGTAAACCCTGACGCGCGTTGCCGGGCAACTGCCCGGCGGCGCCCGTCTCGGTCCTTTGACAGCCTCGTTTGGAATATCCATGCATCGTTACCGGTCCCACACCTGCGGCGCGCTCCGCGAAGGCGATATCGATCAGACGGTCCGATTGTCGGGCTGGTGCCATCGCATTCGCGACCATGGCGGGGTGCTGTTCATTGATCTGCGCGACCATTATGGCTTGACGCAATGCGTTGCAGATCCGGACTCGGCGGCCTTCAAGGACGCCGAGAGACTGCGCTCGGAGTGGGTGGTACGTGTTGATGGCAGGGTACGCCGCCGGCCGGCCGGCACCGAAAACCCGGAATTGGCGACCGGCGCCGTCGAACTCTATGTCAGCGAAATTGAGGTGCTGGGACCGGCTGGCGAGCTGCCGCTGCCAGTGTTCGGTGAACAGGAATATCCTGAGGACATCAGGCTCAAGTACCGGTTCCTCGACCTTCGTCGCGATAAGCTGCACCAGAATATCATGACCCGCGGGGCGATCGTCGATTCTATGCGCCGGCGCATGAAGGAGCAGGGTTTCTTCGAGTTCCAGACCCCGATCCTGACAGCGTCCTCGCCGGAAGGCGCGCGCGACTTCCTGGTGCCCTCACGGATTCATCCGGGCAGGTTTTATGCGCTGCCGCAGGCGCCGCAGCAGTACAAGCAGTTGCTGATGATGTCCGGTTTTGACCGCTACTTCCAGATCGCGCCATGTTTCCGCGACGAGGACCCGCGCGCCGATCGTTTGCCCGGCGAGTTTTATCAGCTCGATATCGAGATGAGTTTTGTCACCCAGGACGACGTGTTCGCGGCGATGGAGCCGGTCATCACGGGCGTGTTCGAGGACTTTGCGAAAGGCAAGCCTGTCACCCGGAACTGGCCGCAGATTCCGTTCGCGGAGGCCTTGTGCAAATATGGCAGCGACAAGCCGGATCTGCGCAATCCGCTAGTGATGCAGGACGTTTCCGAGCCTTTCCGGGGCTCCGGCTTCAAGGTATTTGCCCGGCTGCTGGAAGATCCGAAGAACCAGGTCTGGGCTATTCCAGGGCCCGGCGGCGGCTCCCGAGCGTTCTGTGACCGGATGAATTCCTGGGCACAGGGCGAGGGGCAACCCGGCCTTGGCTATATCATGTGGCGCGAGGGCGGCGAGGGCGCGGGACCACTTGCCAACAATATCGGTCCGGAACGGACGGCTTCGATCCGAACCGCACTGGGCCTGAAGGAGGGCGATGCGGCGTTTTTTGTCGCCGGCGATCCAGCCAGATTTTGGAAGTTCGCCGGCCTGGCGCGTACCAAACTTGGCGAGGAACTGAACCTGATCGACAAGGAGCGGTTCGAACTCGCCTGGGTCGTGGATTTCCCGATGTACGAATACAACGAGGACGATAAGAAGATCGACTTCTCGCACAATCCGTTTTCGATGCCACAGGGCGGGCTTGAAGCCCTGGAAACCAAGGACCCTTTGACCATCAAGGCGTTTCAGTACGACATCACCTGCAATGGCTACGAGATCGCCTCCGGGGGCATACGCAATCATCGGCCTGAGGCGATGGTGAAGGCATTCGAGATCGCGGGCTATGGCGAAAAGGAAGTCGTCGAGCGCTTTGGCGGCATGTATCGGGCGTTCCAGTACGGCGCTCCGCCCCATGGCGGCATGGCGGCTGGGGTAGATCGCATCGTAATGCTGCTCTGCGGCACGACCAATTTGCGCGAAATCTCGCTCTTCCCGATGAACCAGCGGGCCGAAGATCTTTTGATGGGGGCGCCGTCCGAGGTGACGATGAAGCAGTTGCGCGAGCTTCACATCCGGCTCAATTTGCCGCAAAACTGAAAAATCACCGCCGAACGACCAGTTTCGGGGTCGAGGGAGCCCGCGAGGGGAACGGATGTCGTCGTATTCTGAAGATCTGCATTCCGCGGCACTCGCCTATCACCGGCTGCCGCGGCCCGGTAAGCTCGAAATTCAGGCGATCAAGCCGCTCGCCAACCAGCGCGATCTCGCGCTGGCGTACTCGCCGGGTGTAGCCGCCGCCTGCATGGCGATAGTTGAAAACCCGGCAGAGGCGGCCTCGCTCACTACTCGCGCCAATCTGGTGGCGGTGGTGTCCAATGGCACTGCGGTGCTTGGCCTCGGCAATATCGGCCCGCTGGCGTCTAAGCCGGTGATGGAGGGCAAGGCGGTCCTGTTCAAGAAGTTCGCCGGCATCGACGTCTTCGACATCGAGATCGCCGCCGACACCATCGAGCGCGTGGTCGAGACGGTCGCTGCGTTGGAGCCGACCTTCGGCGGTATCAATCTTGAGGACATCAAGGGTCCGGAATGCTTCGAGATCGAGACCCAGCTCAAGGCGCGCATGAAGATCCCGGTATTCCACGACGATCAGCATGGCACCGCCATCATTGTCGGCGCCGCGATCACCAATGCCCTGCTGTTGAATGGCAAGAAGCTGGAAGATGTCAAAATCGTGGCCTCTGGCGCCGGAGCCGCAGCGATCGCCTGTCTCAATCTGCTGGTTGCGCTGGGCGCGCAACGCAGGAATATCTGGGTGTGCGATATTGACGGCGTGGTGCACGAGGGTCGCAACACGCTGATGGACCGCTGGAAGGCGGTCTATGCCCAGAAGACCGACAAGCGCGGGCTTGCCGAAGTGATCGGCGGCGCCGACATTTTTCTCGGGCTTTCAGCCCCCAACGTGTTGACGCCGGAGATGGTCAAGCAGATGGCGGACCAGCCATTGGTGATGGCACTGGCCAATCCGACCCCGGAAATCATGCCGGACGAGGCCCGCAAGGCCCGTCCCGACGCCATGATCTGTACCGGCCGCTCTGACTTTCCCAATCAGGTCAACAATGTCTTGTGCTTTCCGTTCATCTTTCGCGGCGCGTTGGATGTCGGCGCTACCGCCATCAACGAAGAGATGAAGAAGGCCGCGGTCGATGCGATCGCGCAGCTGGCCCGTGATCCTCCGGTGGATGCCGTTTTGCAGGGCTTCGACAGCGGCGAGGCCCAGGGATTCGGACCGGGCTCGCTGATTCCGAGCCCGTTCGATCCGCGGCTGATCCTGCGCATCGCGCCGGCGGTCGCGAAAGCGGCGATGGCATCGGGCGTTGCCTCCCGTCCGATCGCAAACTTCGAGGACTATGCCGCCCAGTTGGAGCGCTTCGCGTTCCGCTCCGGCCTGGTGATGAAGCCGGTATTTGCCAAGGCCAAGACCCAGCCCGTCCGCGTGATCTATGCCGAGGGTGAGGACGAGCGTGTCCTGCATGCGACGCAAGTGGTGCTTGAGGAGAAACTGGCCCGGCCGATCCTGGTCGGGCGACCCTCGGTGGTCGAAACGCGCATCAAACGATATGGCCTCGCCATCAAGGCCGGGCGGGATTTCGATCTTGTCAATCCCGAGGACGATCCGCGCTATCGATCCTATGTGCAATCCTACATTCAGGTCGCCGGCCGGCACGGCGTCACGCCCGATGCCGCCCGCACGGTGGTGCGAACCAACGCGACCGTGATCGCGGCTCTCGCCGTGATCCGCGGCGAAGCCGACGCCATGATCTGCGGCGTCGAAGGCCGCTATATGAGCCATCTACGCCACGTGCGCGAAATCATAGGCTTCATGCCGGGTGTCAGTGATTTTGCGGCACTGGCGCTGATGATTACCAGCAAGGGTGCATACTTCATTTCGGATACGCAGGTGCGTCCCAACCCAAGTGCCGAGGAGCTCGCGGAAATGGCGGCGCTGGCGGCGCTTCATGTGCAGCGCTTCAATTTGAAGCCCAAAATCGCGTTCGTATCGCATTCGGATTTTGGCAGCTACGATACCGAATCCTCGCGCAAGATGCGCACCGCCACGGCGCTGTTGAAGCAGAGCCATCCCGAACTGGAAGCCGACGGCGAGATGCAAGGCGATACCGCGCTTTCGGAAGCTGCGAGGAAGCTGATCCTGCCGCATTCCAAGCTGGAAGGGGTGGCCAACATCCTGATCATGCCGAACCTCGATACCGCCAACGTCGCCTATCAGATGATCAAGGCGCTGGCCGATGCCCTTCCAGTGGGACCGATCCTGATCGGACCCGCGCGTCCGGCGCACATTCTGACACCTTCGGTGACCGCGCGCGGCGTCCTCAACATGACCGCGATAGCCGCCGTCGAGGCCCAGGAGCGGGCAGGGCGCCAGCAACCTAGCTTGTTTGGCTAGCGCGGCAACGATCGATGGGAGAGCGCTTTGGGCAGCGGATGGCCACGCATGCGGCATTTCCGGGGACAGGAGTCCCCCATACTTCTTGCATGCATCATCCGATGGCGCAGAACGATGAACATGGCAGCCGTATGAACGCAATCCATTGTCGCACTTCATGGGGCTATACCGGTTTGAACGTTTGAAAACCCCAACCAGAACGCCCATAATCGCAACCGCCATTCGCCAACCCTGTATTTGCCGCATCCTATGAGGCCGACCATGCCAGCGCTTATTACTTTCGGGCGAGTATTGTTTGCGGTGTTGTTTATCTATTCGGGGGCGACCAAGCTTTTCGGCGTTCAGGCAACCGCGGAGTTCATCGCGGCCAAGGTTGTCGTTCCCGCCGTGTTAACGCCCTACACTTCGCAGCTCGAGACCACGACCGGAATGTCAACGCCGCAATTACTGGCGATCGCCTCCGGAGCCTTCGAAGTCCTCAGCGGATTGATGATCGCATTGAATTTCGCGGCGCGGTTCTTTGCCATTCTATTGATCTTCTTCGTGGCCGCCGTAACCTTCTATTTCCATGATTTCTGGAATCAGTCGTCGCCTGACAACGCCAAAACACTGATCGATGCGCTGAAAAATCTTTCGATCATCGGCGCCCTGTTCATGATCGCAGGTTACGGCCGGGCGCCGAGGAAAGAGGAGCCCGTCTATGAGGATGTGTAGCGGTGAGGAGGAAACCGCAGCTTGTTTGACCGGAGGCCATGCCGGACTTGATGGTGGTTACCGATTGGCGTGACGACACCTGGCTAGGCTAAGCATCAGAACCGAAGCACTATAGCGCTCGTCGCCACGGCGTGACGGTGACACCTGCGGATCTGTCAAGGATCCGGGCCTTGCCTGCCTTCATGCCGCTGGCGGCCAGCACCTGCTGTGGCGATTGTTCGGGTACGCCGGGAAAGCATGGTTCACCTCCTGGCAGCCGCACCGTGGGTGCCTGCGATAGCCAGAATGTGTCGTAGCGCTCCATGAACATTCCGAACACCGAGGGGCCGCCAATAATCGCGACCGTGCCTGAAGGCACGCCGGCAAATTCGCAGGCCTGCTCGAACGACGCACCCGTGGGATTCCACAGCGTGGCTTTGGCATTAACTGGATCGGAGGCAATCGCCCCGATGCCGCGGGTCAGAATGATCCGCTTTCGCCGTGGCGAGTTCGGCTGGTCTTCATAGGAATGACGGCCGTGAACGATCACATCGGATCGGTCCAGGGCGGTTGTGAAAAATTGCGCGTCGCCCTCGAACTTCAATTCAACCGGCATCACTCCAGCAGCGCTCGCCAGCATACCGTCCGCCGATACGATGACGTAGCCTTCGACGCAAAACGCCGGCATCTCAGCGCGAGTCATTCTACTCTGAAATCGTCTGCACCACGCTGGAGACTGGCCGCGTGCTCACCGTCGGCAAGGCGGCGTCCTTGATCAGCTCTTCGTCATATTGAGGAAGGGTTTCCACCGGCGCTTTGGCGATCATCTTGACGACCTTGTAGCCGCCCGCCTTCAGCCGGTGCATCAGTTCTGGCAGCGCTTCGGCGGTGTGCTTGTGGAAGTCATGCATCAGGATGATACCTTTGCCGAGCTTGTCGAGCTTCTTCATCGTCACATCGATCACCTGCTGGGCGTTGCGCGCCTTGAAATCGAAGGAGTCGAGGTCGCAGGAGAAAATCGCGATGTTGCGGGTGCCGAGGTAGGTCACCATTTCCGGCGGATGCTGCAGCGCTGGAAAGCGGAAGAATGGTGCCGGAGAAACACCGCCCAACGCCCACTTGATAGCGCTGAATCCCTTCTCGATCTCTTCCTTGCGCTGATCCTCGGTCATTTTCTTGTTGGTGAGCGTGGCGTGAGACCAGGTGTGGGATCCGATGGTGTGGCCGGCCGCGGCAACCTCCTTCAGGATTTCCGGATAATAGGTTGCGTGCTTGCCAATCGGAAAGAAAATGCCGGTCGTGCATTCCTCCGCCAGCGTCTTCAGAACCGAGGGCGTATTGATCAGCCACGGGCCATCGTCGAATGTCAGCACCACCTCATGGTCGCGCAGGAAATCCAGCTGCTTGAAGTGCTCGAACCCGAAACCCGGTCCGCCGGTGGTATCGATCTCGACGACGCGGGCGATCCCGAGCGCATTAGGGTTGGCGCAAGGGGCTTTTGGGGTCGCTGGCGCCGCAGCGGGCAGTGCGGCCGTCGGCGGCGCAGCGGGCACCGGCGCAGCAGCAGCCTGAGGGGCGGCTGCCGCATTTTTGCTGGGTGGGGTCTGCGACCATGCCGCGCCCGATGCGCATAGTGAAACGACGCTAGCAAAGATCAATCCTGCCGTAACACGCATCCTGTTATTCCCTTATGGTCGCTCCGCGCGCTGCTTTGGTTTTACCAGCGCACAAGCCATGCAAGCCCAAACTCATACTAGCCCAGTAGGATAAACCGCGCCACGGTAAAGCCTTCTACCTCTGTGCCGCCGGTTGGCCGCGCAAGCCGCGTCAAATCCTCAGGAATCCGTCGATCAGGCCTCCGCCAACGCCCGCGCGATAGCGGTTTTGACCCGGGTATCGGACGGCTCGACCGAGGAGGCAAACACTTCTGAGATGTAGCCGTCGCGACCGATCAGATATTTGTGGAAATTCCAGCGGGGGATGTCGTTCGGACGCGCTTCCGCGGCCCATTTGTAGAATGGATGGGCGTGGGGTCCCAGCACGACCGCCTTTGCGGTTACCGGAAAGGTAACTCCGTATTGGTGTTGCGCCGTCTGCGCGATATCGGCAGCGCCGCCCGGTTCCTGTCCGCCGAAATCGTTGGAGGGGACGCCGACCATCATCAGACCCCTGGCGCCGAACTCCGTCCACAACTCCTGCAATCCGGCATATTGCGGCGTGAAGCCGCACAGGGAAGCCGTGTTGACAATCAGCAACGGGCGGCCGGCATAGTCGGAAAGCCTGATATCGCCCCCGGCCAAAGCAGGAAACGAGAACGCAAAGGCCGTGATTCGGCTCATGGGCGCCTGCGCCAGAGCGGCGCGCGCTGCCGCCGAACTTGCTATCGTAGCCAACGCCAGCGTGAGGATTTTCCTGCGCTCGATCATGGTCATCCCTCTCGTAATGCTGCTGATGAAGATAGCCCGACGGCCCCCGGGCGGCTTCTCAACATGCCGTTACGGCTCAGTTATGGTCGCGCTCAAGCAGAGCGGCACCACGGCAGCGGCAGCAGTGGCATGTAATGCCCGCTCCACTCACAAATTGATTCCGGTCCCCGGCGCATGAAGGCATATTTGATCGGCTCGGCCTGGCCCACGGCGATGTGCAGTCCGAACAGAACAATGGCAACCGGATAAGTCCATTTACGAAAACCCAGATCCGGCATTCGATCGAGCAGGATCGCTCCGGAGAGGATGATCAGCGGGTCCGTGAAGATAAAGTATTCGGATTTCAGCCCGCGCCGCACGCTGAGCGCGTCGATACCGATGGCGGCCGATAGCAGCACCAAGGCCTGGATCGCGGCCAGCTTGTCGCCACGCCGCCAAGCATAAAAGATACCGGGGGCAATCAGCCACGTCAGAAATACCGTAGGGCGCGGCGAGGAGTGCAATACAAACGTATAGCGCGCCAGTACCGACGCGATCCCGTCCAACAGCAGCAGCGAAATATCCCAAAGACTGGAGCCGTTGGCCACAACCGAGGTGCTGGCGTCGGCAAATGTCAGCATTTTCTCCAATGGATTGAATACAGCGATCGCGTTGCTGGCGTTGTATTCGACATCGAGCGCCGTCAGCGCAAGCAAGGCGCCAGCAGCGACCGCGGCCATCGAAGCGAGCGTCTCACTTGGGCTGACGCGCCAGATCGTGGCGTAGGCTATCATGCAGCCGCCGATCAAGATGATGAGTGCCGCCTGATAGATTCCAAAGCGGCCAGATAGCAAGGGATGGAATTGCGCGGCATCGAGCAAGGCGCGATCAAAGCCGGTAGCGATCAGCGGCCACGATACCGCCGCCGCGGCCATGGCTACGAATGCCGCTAAGCCCGCAGCGAGCCAGCCCGACCGGGTATTGACCCAGAATGCAACGCTGCTGCTGGCAGCGCTTCCGAACGGAATCACCATCAACGGCAGGGCGCCGATCAACAGGATGGCTTGCACCTTGTTCTCCAGACCGAGCACGCATAATCCGGCGGCTAACGCCATGCCGAGCGGGCGCGCAGCGTGGGCACGGCGTCCGATCGCAATCAGGATCATCAGCGCAAAAATGACGGGGCATGCCGCGACCAATTCGCTGCGAAGGATGCGGGAATGCACGGCGATACCGCCGGAGAACGCAAATGCAAGGGTGGCGAGCATCGCGACGCGCCAGTCGCGGACCAGGCGACGAGCAAGAGACGCGAAGATCAGCACGCAGCCGATCGCGATCAGGAGGGCGAGCAGGCGACCGGCGCGAACCGCGCCGGTCATGGCGATGTCGAAGGCCGCGCTATTGGATGGGGAAGGAATGGTCGAAAGCGACCAAGCATCGAGCAGGCCGAGCATGTGCATCAGCCGAAACCACAATTGCACCGACAGGATCGTCAGATAAGCGGTGTGATCGAAGAATAACTGCGACTTGCCGTCGTTCAGGGCAAGAGCGTTGTAGATCACCATGAAGTCCATGTCGGCGTTGCGCCAGTAGATCAGCGCGTAGCCGAAGAGAAAAAACGAAGTCGCAAGGCCGGCTACGATCGCCGCCAATCCTTCGCGCCAGCCAAGGAAGGTCAATCGGTCGAAGGCGTCCGTTGCGGTGTCGATTGACGGTTCGCTGGTCGTTGAGGGGGAGAGAGACTGGTTCATCCTGACGGTCTTTTAGACCAGCCTACGGTGCAAAGCGACCGGAGGTCGACCAACTGGAGACTTTGCAGGGCTGAGCCCGAAAAGACTTGACCAGGGGGTACCGGTTTTTGAAAGGGATCATGCCCAAGGAGATCAATGACGGCTCTGATGCAGCGAAACTGGATCAGACCTAATGCAGTGAAACGATGAAATCGGTTCCTTCGCCGGTTTCACCGGCATTGATGCCTTGATCGGAAATGATGATCGAGCCGCCCGTCGTCAGTGCCTCGGAAATCCGCGTCATTGCATCCAAGGGGATGGTAAGGCGATCGAGGGCTTCGGTGGGGCTGTCCGGCACCGGCGCTTCCTTGATCTCGACCGCGGCCGCAGTTTTCCGCCGGTGCGACTGGCGCTCGTCTTCATTGCGCTGTGCGGCGTGCCGCGGAACTGGAAGCGAGACCACCGACCAATGCGTCGCGTCACCGTCGACTTGCGCGGTGAACACGTGTGTGCCCAACGGCCGGTCGCTCGGGGCGATCGTGACCGGTACGTCGAACAGTGGCGCGAAGTTCTGCCGCACATAGAGCCGTGAGTCCTTGCGGCTGATAAACACCGCGATCTGGCCGCCGCGCTTGGACGCTGTGGCCACCGCAATGTCGGATTTCGGGACTGCCGGCTTCTCCGCATCGGGCAGGTCGGCCCGATCCTTGTTCAGATCGAGGACGCTGGCGCCGGTATCCGACTTGGTCGCATCGAGCTTTCGATCGGCCTGGGGCGCCTCTGGCTTGGCTGCCACCGACTTGCCATGATCGGTCTTCACGTCGGGCTCTTTCTCGCCAACTGCCTGCTCCGGACTCGCGATCGCGGTGGCCGGCGGCTCCGTCTCCCCCGTAAGCGCTTCGGACGATCCGCCCTCAACCGGCTTATGCTCGGACGAAGCGATCGCTGGAGTGTCGGCGAAAGTCGGCTCCGCCTGAGATTTCGTCACTTCGGAAGTGGTGGCATCCGGTTTTGCAACGGCGTTGGCTGCGTCGCCGACCACGGGCGAAGCCAACTTCTCGCTGACCGACGGCGTGCCGCCGGTTCCGGCGATGGACTCATTGCGACTCGTATCAACAGAGGGGGTCGCGTCAGTCATTGTGACCGACGGCTTGATTGCTTGCAGATCGTGGCTGGCATCGGCCGTGCGGGTCTGATCCCGCAACGCCGCGGGAGCCGAAGTCTGGTCCATCGCAGTCTTTACGCTGTCGTTCTGTCCGACGGACGTTCTCAGCTCAAGGCTCACGGCTGAAATGGTTGAGCCGGACGTCGCGCTCTCAGCTGCCGCCTTTTCCGACTTCCCATCGGCAGCGGCGCTCGGCTGTGGCACGACCTTTTGTGCCGCCAGCAGCGGATGCGAGAAGCTGACAGGCGTCAGCTCCCCGGGCGTGACCACAACACGCGCGCCCATCTTGGTCCAATTCCACATCTTGATCGCAAAGGCCATGGGCATGCGGATGCAGCCATGCGAGGCCGGGTAACCCGGAAGCACGCCGGCATGCATGGCGACCCCAGACCAGGTGATGCGCTGCATATAGGGCATCGGCGCCCCGCTATAGATATTGGAATGATGCCACTTGTGTTTTTGTATGACGCTGAATACGCCCATCGGCGTTGGATGGCCCGGCATGCCCGTGGAAATCGGAGTTTCCGCGAAGAAGCCGTTGGCGTCATAGATCCTCAATCTCTGGTTCTGGATCGAGATCGCAATGATCAGTGGCCCCAGCGGCTTGCCGGACTCCCTCTGCGATGCCTCGATCCCAGTCGCCTGATGATGGCGAGCCTTTTGGTTTCGGTGCGGAATTCCCCGCTCCAGCCGCGAAAACCCGGGGTCGGTGTCCGACAAGCTAAAGCGGGCGGCATGGGCACCGGCGGTACCGCCAAGCGCGGCGGCGGCTGTCAGGATGACCAATCGCCAAAGTGTGTCGGCAACCGAAGCACTCTCAACACCCAAACGTGTCATCCTCGAATCCCCAGCCAGCGTCGATTAGTGTTGCAGACGGCGTACGCGTTCACCAGTGAAAGGCTTTTTAATGTCTGCGGTTTCCTGGCTAGCGTAGCAAAAAAGCCTCACCGGAGGTTTAAAGGGACCGGAAGTACCCGTTACCATCAGCCTTTCATTGGGGTGTCATGGCACCTAAATGGAGAGCTTGCCGATGGAGATATCTATGACCCGCAAAGACCCTAGGCCTGACAACACGAGGTGGACGGCCCTGCTTTTATTCGTGCTTGCGTTATGGCCGGGCTCGCCGACGTTGGCCGCCGATGAGCCGGACCTTATTTTTCGCCGTTCGACCGTGTTCAAGTGGGTCAGTCCGAACGACAAGCTTGCAACCTACGGCATCGACGACCCGGAGGTCGAAGGGGTGGCCTGTCATTTCACGGTGCCAGAGAAGGGCGGCTTCACGGGTTGGTTGGGGCTTGCCGAACAGGTCTCGGATATTTCTCTGGCATGCCGCCAGATCGGTCCGATCCATTTCAAGTCCAAGCTGGAACAGGGCGACGACATGTTCCGGCAGCGGCGTTCGCTGTTCTTCAAGAAGATGCAAATCGTTCGCGGCTGCGACGCCAAACGGAACGTTCTGGTCTATGTGGTATATTCGGACAAACTAATTGATGGGTCGCCAAAGAATTCGACCTCGACGGTGCCGATCATGCCCTGGGGATCCGGCGATAGCGCAATTCAGAAATGCAGCGAGTTCATTCAGTGAAGGTCTTCTGATCTAACGGTTTATCTCACCGGGCGTGGGGCGGCCTCGTGGCTCAGCCATGACTTTGGCAGCCCACCAGTCGCACGAATTTTTGCGGCGCCGATTGGTGGCTGTTTTGGTCGCGCTGCTGCGACATGGCGCCACAAATCCTTGGCCGTTCCGGCTTAGCGGGAGCCTTGCGATCGAACGGCAATCCACCGGGGCGCTCACTCCCGGCCGCGCATTCGACCGTTGGATGGACGGGTTTGCTGGTCGGAACGGTGTTGCCGACAGTGACGTTGCCTTTGCCCGTGTCGGCCTTCGTTTGTTCTGTTGGGTTCATGACGCTCTACTCGAGAATGGCCCGATGTGAGAATGGTGGCCCAGGCTCGGACCTTATCAAGGGACTCTCCACCACAGAAAGGTTAAGGAGCCCCCTAAGTTTGCACCCGCCGTCATTTGCGGCCTCCGACACATCGGGCGCGGATGACGGCGCCGATCCGGCCACGTTGTTGCGGCGGGCTGGCATTGGCTCGTTGGGGGCCAGCAGGCTGCGCACAGCGTCGGATCTGATCAGCGCGCGCTGCCTGATTGCGAGCTTCCATTGCAATTTACTGAAATGGTTTGGCGTTTGGCAAGCGGCGGTTGCCATGATGTCGCTGCGAAACCAAATCGCCTGCGAACGCGTCGCCGCGCGATGAGAGACGATTGAAACCGGCGAGGCCAGAAAGGCCGCGATGTCGTCTCGTTCACCGGAATAGTTGACCGGCATCCAATCGAGACCGACCGGACTTTCATGGCGACCGCTCGACAAGCCGAATCCGGCCCGCTTTCTCGGTGCGCCGCTGACCTATTTTTGCGGACCGATATTGGCCGCCGGGCTGCGGGTGCCCTGAGGCGTCGCAAGCGGTCAGGGGGTGAGCGGCAAGATCTCGTTTTGCGCCGAGCCATCATCGATTGCGTCACTTCTTCGATCCCGGGCGCGGGATACATTTGTGCGTGCGGACGACGCCGGACGCGGACATCCTCGCGCCCATGATCTGCTTGATCTGGCCGCTAGGGCAGGTTCCGTCATCGACCATGACACGCTGGCCGAGTTGCAGATTGACGATATCCTGCTCCCGCGAAACCTGATTTTGCAGGGCCTGCGATCTGACCGGCAACAATGCGAGGCTGATTGATAGCAGGATCGTGAGATAATTGACGGGCAACTTTTTCATGATCAGCGAACCGTTCTCTCATTTGCACCGCATATTGAGTGCAGTTCTGGCCGACCGTGATCGGGATAGCCGCATACGGGATGCGGCAGGCCACCCATTGCGCTACCGGGTACGAACTCTCAATCGCCAGTGTAGGGGCGCGGGCACGATTCTGAAAGCGCTCGAATGGCCTGCGCCTTCCGCTAAAGTATGATTTGATGGTGGCGGTGCGGTCACAAAGCCGAAAGGTGGGCAGGGCCTGGACAAGGAAAAATGATGCCAATGAACGCCATCGATACCCAGCAAAAAATCCTAGATGCGATCGACGCCAATTTCGACGCACAACTGGCGACCACGCGAGATTTTGTCGCAATACCCTCGACCCGCGGCGCCGAAGGGCCGTGCCAGGACATGATCGGCGATCTCTTGCGCCAGCGTGGTTACGAGATCGACGACTGGCACATCGAGCTGGCGGCACTCCGGGAATTGCGAGGCTTTGGTCCGATCGAACACGATTTTTCCAAAGCACGTACTGTGGTCGGTACCTATCGGCCCGCAACCCATGCCGGAAAGTCGCTGATCCTGCAGGGGCACTGCGATGTAGTGCCGGCCGGACCGCTCGACATGTGGGAGACACCGCCGTTTTCGCCTGTCGTCAAGGACGGCAAGCTGTATGGTCGTGGCGCCTGCGACATGAAATCCGGTACTATCGGCGCGCTTTATGCCCTCGACGCCATTAAGGCCGCGGGATTCAAGCCGACCGCCCGGATCCACTTTCAATCCGTGATCGAGGAGGAGAGCACCGGTGTTGGCGCACTCTCGACCGTGCAGCGTGGCTATCGCGCCGACGCCTGTTTGATTCCCGAACCCACGGCGGGCAAGATGGTGCGCGCCCAGGTCGGCGTGATCTGGTTTCGCCTCAAGGTCCGCGGCCATCCCGTGCATGTGTTCGAGGCTGGCAGCGGTTCCAACGCGATCACGGCGGCCTACTATCTGATGCAGTCGCTGCAAAAGCTTGAGGCCGATTGGAACGAGCGCGCCAAGGCCGATCGCCACTTCCACGCGCTGGCCCACCCGATCAACTTCAATCCCGGCATCATCCGGGGCGGCGACTGGGCTTCCAGCGTGCCGGCATGGTGCGATGTCGACTGCAGGATCGCGATTCTGCCGGGCTGGTCGGTCAGCGACTGCCAGGCCGAGATCGCGGCCTTTGTTTCAGCGGCCGCGCGCGATCATCGTTTTCTCTCCAATCATCCGCCAGCTGTCGAATGGTCCGGGTTTCTGTCGGAGGGTTACGAACTGAAGGCCTCCGCTGCCGCGGAAGCGGCCTTCGGCAAGGCCTATGATGTGGTCTATGGGGGCGCGGTCTCTGACCTCGTCTTTACCGCGCTCACCGACACGCGGTTCTACGGGCTGAACTGCGACATCCCAAGCCTGTGCTTCGGCGCCAGTGGCGCTGGGATGCATGGCTTCAACGAATATGTCGATCTGGACTCGCTGCGGAAATCGACCAAGGCCACCGCGCTGTTCATCGCGGAATGGTGCGGGGTCGAGAAGGCGTAGGGTATCGCCGCCGCTTGACCCGGCAACTCACCAAGGGGGGAGGGATCGCTGATCATGACGCCGCTGGAAAAGGTCAATTCGATGCAAATGCCTTTTGCGCATTTGAAAGGCGTAACATTCACCGAAGCCGAACTGGATCGCGTGGTGGCGCGGATGCTGGTCCGGCCGGATCTCTGCACTCTCGGCCATATGCTTCACGGCGGGGCAATCATGGCGTTGGCGGATTCGGTCGGCGCCGCAGCGACCGTGATTAATCTGCCCGGCGATGCCAAGGGCACCACCACGATCGAGAGCAAGACCAATTTCATTGCCGGCGCCAAGGAGGGGATGACGGTGATCGCGACCGCAACGCCGGTGCATCGCGGCCGGCGCACTCAGGTCTGGCAGACGCGACTGGAAACCGAGGACGGCAGGCTGATTGCGGTGGTCACCCAGACGCAGATGGTGCTCGTATGAATACGGATACTTAGATTAACCATTCGCTGGCGAAATGCTGCCTCTATCCGCGGCGGGAAGCGGACTTGAATTCTTTGCTGCAATGCACCATATTCGTGGCCTAGGGATTCGACGCCTCCTCGAGGGCTATCCAAGAGGAGTTTTGACGTGAACCAAAATAAAGCCCCATCCACATTCGCCCGTGGTTATGTCCGGACGCTGCGCCAGCAGGAAGAACTGCCGCAGCTGCGGGATCATTTGTTGCGGCTCGATCGGGAAAGCCGCCATGACCGTTTCCATGGCTTCATGGATGACAGCTTCATCGAACGTTACGCTGCCAGATGCGCGGATGACGGTACCGTCATTATCGCGTACATCGAAGACGGCGTGGTGCGTGGCGCAGCAGAACTGCATCCGCCAGATCAATCGGCGGATGCATTGCCGGAGGTGGCGTTCAGTGTTGAGAAGCGCGTGCGACGGCAGGGCGTGGGCAGCACACTGTTCAGGAACCTGATCTGGGAAGCGCGGGCAAAGGGCTACGATAGCTTGCGCATCACCACCGGCGCGCAGAACCAGGCGATGCGGGCGCTGGCCAACAAGTTCGGCGCGCATCTGACGTTCAGCCAGGGGGAGTCCTCGGGCCTCATCGATCTCAAGTCCCGGCCGCAGCCAGAACTGGTCCATTCCGCGATCGCGGCGCCAGCCGACCCGGTTCGCGCCCTCGTCAGATTCAACCGCGCTTACTGGAATATGATATTGCGTATGTATGGCTGGGGTCGGAGCGCCGCCTGATCGATCGGTACCGTTGGCCACCATTCGCCGATCTAAAATCGGCGAATGGTCAGGGAATGCCGGCGGCGGAAGCTAAGTGCCGGTGCGCTTGGCGGCGGCGAACCGTCGGACCACCTTACGTTCGACCACGACGGCGCGCTGAGCACCCTGTTCGCCGGTTATCACGTGGGTCGAGGAACGCGCTGACGTCCGCGCGACCTTTCGGACTTCGGCCTGTACGGATTCGACCGGCAGCCCCATCAGTGCTGCGGCAATCTCAGCCTGCTGCTGCTGGTCATCGGTGATCCCGATCGCGGCGAAAATAGCCTCATCCA
Organism: uncultured Alphaproteobacteria bacterium; assembly: GCA_963736075.1. Classification (GTDB taxonomy): domain Bacteria; phylum Pseudomonadota; class Alphaproteobacteria; order Rhizobiales; family Xanthobacteraceae; genus Bradyrhizobium. The sequence continues at coordinate 150,993 of CAVTNW010000026.1, forward strand.
ACGTCGGAGGATCGTGCCGGACGCGTCGCCGCCCATATTTGGTGTTCCAGTCTTGGCTCATCGGCGCCTCTCGTCTGCTCGTAATACCTAGGACCTCTCATGTTGCATTGCAATATGAAATCCATGTGTCAATCCAGTTATGCGTGGCTGCCTTGCAGTCGGTTTAACCATGCGGCCTCGCAATCTTAGAGGTTTCCGCCACCACTCGTGTCGCGGCGTTTTGCCCTGCCTTGCAGCCTTCACGGGACTTGCTCAGCGGTGCCCGCCGAGTCGACCGCATGCTGCGGCCAGCGCTTCAGGGCAGCACGTCCAGCATCGGTCAGGTCGTAAATGCCGCGCTCGACCCGATCGAACCAGCCATAGACGTTGTGCAGCAGGATTTTCGGAGCGTCCGGAATCTGCAGGCGCAGATCGCGCGGTCGGCACGGTCCTTGCGACAATGCCGATGCACAGGCCAGCGCCTGCTGACGATAGGCCGTCATGATCGGCGAGCGCGTGCTGCCGCCGAGCGCTGGATCGCCTTGACGGCGGCGATGTTCGGCGACGAGCCTGGAACGCTTCTTCGGATCCCGGCGCGGGCCAGCGGTCGGCGGCGCGACGATCACCTCGACTTCGCCGCTGCTGGTGACCGCGAGCATGCCAAATCCGAGGCGGCGACACAGATTGCGATAGCGCGCATCGCTCTCGCGCCCCTTGCCGCGCTTTGACATTCTGGCGGCCAGCCAGACTTCATCGCAGGCCGCGGCGCGGTCGACCGCCTGCAGAATCAGCTCGAGATTGAAGGAAAGCTTCAACTCGCCGACCACGACGACGGGCGGATCTTCGCCGTTCAGCGCCACCAGGTCGCAGCCGCCCACCTCGCCCTTGACGGTGAAACCGAGCTTTTCGAGGAAGCGTTTGACGGGCAGATAAAGCGCGGTTTCCAAAGATCACTCCGATGTCGTGGTTGCGACTCAATTCGGAGTTTAGCCCGGATCGGCTTCCGCGCATGCGGGTTCGCGTCTAGACCCTGCCAGCGACGGGCAGTAGGGCGCCGGTGACGCCGCTCGCGGCATCGCTGGCGAGGAAAAGGATCACCTCAGCCAATTCCTGCGGCGCCACCCATTTTGCGAAATCGGCCGAAGGCATGCTGGCTCGGTTGGCCGGAGTATCGATGGTCGACGGCAGCACGGCGTTGACGGTGATCTTGCCTTTGTGTTCCGCGGCAAGCGCCTCGGTCAGCCGATGAACGCCAGCTTTCGATGCCGCATAGGCTCCCATCCCGGCGCCCGCCTGCAGCGCGCCCATCGCGCCGACGTTGACGATCCGCGCCGCGGGAGAAGCGGCGAGATGCGGAATCGAGGCTCGCGACGCGTGCAAGGCGGTGAGGACGTTAAGCGCATACATGCGCAGCCAGGTCTTGGTCTCGGCCTCGACGATCGTCTCGAACGCGAAGCCGCCAGCGATATTGATGAGCGCGTCGAGCCGGCCAAAATGCGCCGCGACGGCATCGATGGCCACCTTGGCCTGCGTAGCATCGGTAAGATCGACGCCGCCAAGTTCCATCCGGTCAGAGGTCGGCACGAGCTGGGAAGCCGCGTGATCTACGCCCGCCACCTTGGCCCCCCGCGCCTGCGCCAACTCCGCGACCACCTTGCCAAGCGCACCCGATGCGCCTGTCACGATGATGACTTTTCCCCGCATCATGGGTCTCCGCGACAAGGTAAAGTGTGGCCAACTCTAATACTTGCGAAACTGGATAATTTGGTTCTACCGGTGTTTTCAAGAGGGATCGTTGCCGCGAATGGATGCAATTTCCATCGCTATCACGCAGCTGAGCGATCCGCCCGAGAGCGGACGACTACGCGTGACCGACCGGTGGCGCCGATTGCATCAGGAGAGCGCACCCGAGGCAGCCATCGCGGGGCCGCCTGAGCGACGGCGTCAGTATGGGTTTCCACACCGACATATTAGCTAAAATTCGCCGACCTCCCGTAAACTGATTAATCAAAGCACCGGACTACAATTCGATATCGTCCACGAGGACCTGTCGCATATCATGACTAGATTTCTAACTGACCACGGATTGCCGCTAGTTCAGCTGAAGGAGCAGCGGCGAGATTTGATTGTTGCGTTGCAAAATAGAAGCGGCCCCGTGGGCGGCTGGGAACTGATGCAGATTGCCGCTGTTCAGCAGGCGATCTCGGCATTCGAGGAAGTTATCGCCGATCTGGATGCTGAAGCGGTTACGGCGGCCTGAGGCGGTTCTCATTGTGCGGCCTTCGGCAAAACGGTGCTCAGGACTCCAGGTAGCGCGCCTCAAGGCTCGCGCGCTGCGCTGTGCCGAGACCCAATCCGTCGCTGAGATAGCATTCGAGATCGCCGTAGTCAGTATTGATGGCTTCGAACGCCGCAGCAAGAAATGACGTCTGTACCGACCCCAGCACTTGCCGGACGTCGTCGGGCAGATCGCCACTCGCCGTGGCGTCGCGCTGGTAATAGCGATTGGTCAAAAGATAATCTTCAGCGATCAGTTCGTCTGGTACGCCGAGCGCATGCAGGATCAACGCGCAGGCGAAACCGGTGCGATCCTTGCCGGCGGTACAATGAATTACCAGCGGCGCGCGGTCCTGCAGCAGGTGGACGAACAGCGCCCGAAAGCTTGGCGTGTTGTTGCGCACATAGTTGCGGTAGGAGTCGCGCATGACGTCGATGGCGTCGGCCGCGGTCAGCACCATGCCTTGGGCGCGCTTTGCCTGCAGCGCCGCAAGCACTGTCGGCTCGATTGGCAGCGAATGAACCGTGATCCCCGTCAATCCGCAGATGGCTGCGACGCGTTCCTCCGTGCCCCTGAAATCGAAAGCGCTCTTCAGACCCAGGCCACGGAGAATTTTGATATCGGCTTGCGTGACATGGCCCAGATGGTTGGAGCGAAAGATCTGACGCCAACGCACCGCGCGCCCGTCGCGGCTGCGATAGCCGCCGAGGTCGCGGAAATTGCAGGCGCCGGCGAGATTGAGGTGGCGGGCCGGATCATCCGACATGGTTCACCAGCTTAAGCCATCTTCCGCGGCCGAGGAATGCCTGGGAGGTGTCGTTGAAGGCCATGCCGATGCCTGCCTGAGCCGGGGCCCCTTCCAGCGCGATCGCGCGCGGAAGGCTGAGCAGATTGCCTTGTGCTTTCGGATTAACGCCATTCGGGCGGTCGTTACCCTAGTTCACCTCGCTCTTCGGTCAAGCTCAGACAAGCGAGCGGCAAACTCTCATGAAAAAGGGCCGAAACTTTTTCGTTCCGACCCTTCATTTTCGCATTTGATATCGTACCAAAGACCGGCAACTCCTCGGCAGTTGGCTCGCGGCTGCCATCAGCGATCCCGCGCCGGTTTGGATTCCTGGATCGCCGCTTCGTGATACCAGTTGCCCGCGCAGACTTCGCTGACGCCCGAGGAAGTGGCTTCGGTCGTGGATTTGGTGTCGTCGTAGCGACGACCGCCGAGCGCCGAGCGGCCCCCGGCTGGGAATTGATAGATCTTTGCAGATCCCTGATTTAGGCTGGTGTCCATCATCGTCTCTCCATCTGTCGCGGCGCGTTCATTGAGACTGCGCCCGACTCGTTCTCATCAAGTAAGGGAGCCTGATATTGTCTCTGCCCGCTGCCGATGCAACATGATCAAAAGAAAATCATTGTCTGTATAAATTGTGAGCAGTTTTCATTTTGCATCGAGGGAAGCAGCGGCAGACTGGCTAACGCGTGAGCCATCATCAGAGTTGCGAAGGTACCGCCCTTGGTTGCTTGGAGCTTGCCGGCTGCTGCCGCAGCTTTAATCGGTCTCGGAAGCGTTCTTGGAACTGCTGCATAATCAGGCGTGAATGGGGCTCCTCGGAACCTCCTTGGGTGCTCACCGAACCTCGCGCCCGCGCGCCTTTGTCGCACCCCCAATGCAACCTGGACGGGGAAGCCCCAGCGTGTTTCCTCCATGAAATCGTACCACCGCAATGCGATGATTGGCACTTTAATTGCTTGTTAAACCCCGGCCGATGGTGGCCGGGTACATCTGTGGTGACCTAACCAGGTTTGGTTTCCCACCTTTCGCATCATCAACTTATGAGAGAGCTCAATGACAAAGTATAAGCTCGAGTATATCTGGCTCGACGGATACACGCCGACGCCGAATTTGCGCGGCAAAACGCAGATCAAGGAATTCGATTCATTTCCGACCCTCGAGCAGCTGCCGCTGTGGGGCTTTGACGGAAGCTCGACCATGCAGGCCGAGGGTCACAGCTCTGATTGCGTCCTGAAGCCGGTCGCGGTTTATCCGGACGGCGCGCGCACCAACGGCGTGCTGGTGATGTGCGAAGTGATGATGCCTGACGGCAAGCCGCATCCCTCGAACAAGCGCGCCACCATTCTCGACGATCCCGGCGCCTGGTTCGGCTATGAGCAGGAATATTTCTTCTACAAGGACGGCCGTCCGCTCGGCTTCCCGGCAAGCGGTTATCCCGCGCCGCAGGGACCCTATTACACCGGCGTTGGCTACAAGAACGTGGGCGACGTCGCACGCAAGATGGTGGAAGAGCATCTGGATCTTTGCCTCGCCGCCGGCATCAACCACGAAGGCATCAACGCCGAAGTCGCCAAGGGTCAGTGGGAATTCCAGATTTTCGGCAAGGGTTCCAAGAAGGCCGCAGATGAGATGTGGATGGCCCGCTATTTGATGCTGCGCCTGACCGAGAAATACGGCGTCGATATCGAATTCCACTGCAAGCCGCTCGGCGATACCGACTGGAACGGCTCCGGCATGCACGCCAACTTCTCGACCACCTATATGCGCGAAGTCGGCGGCAAGGAATATTTCGAGAAGCTGATGGAAGCCTTCAAGACCAATCGCGCCGATCACATCGCGGTCTATGGTCCGGACAACCACATGCGTCTGACCGGCAAGCACGAGACGGCCTCGATCGATACCTTCAGCTATGGTATCGCCGATCGCGGCGCGTCGATCCGTGTGCCGCACAGCTTCGCCAATAATGGCTACAAGGGCTATCTGGAAGACCGCCGTCCGAACTCGCAAGGTGACCCCTACCAGATCGCTTCCCAGATCCTGAAGACGATCGCTTCCGTGCCGACATCCGCCAAGGCGGCTGCGGCTTAAGGCGTTCGCCAGACCGACAGGGCCGGGGGCTACCCCGGCGTCAGCATGATCCGCCAAGGTGGGATATCGCTTTGGCGGATCGTTGCGTCTGATCCCCGCGGGTTCCCATCTATGACTGCCGTGCTATAGGCACTTGCCGACCAAACACCGCGGGCGCGCCGCTGGACGGGGGATATTCCAATGGAGAATGTCGTTCGCCTGCTTTCGACGCTGGCATTGTTGGGTGCGGTTCGCAGCCTCGCCGGCCCCTATCAGGCGGCTGGCGGTGCCCACATCGATGCCGATTTTGGGCCGACGCTCTCGCTTCTCGATCGCCTGCGTCGCGGTGAAGGCGCCGATGTTGTCATCCTGACCAAACCGGCGCTGGACGATCTCGCCGCCAAGGGTGACGTGGTCGCGGAGACCTGCGTGGATCTGGCGCGTTCGTTCGTTGGTCTCGCGGTGAAGGCCGGCGCGGATCATCCTGATATCGCAACCGAACCTGCGCTGCGCACGGCGCTGCTCGGCGCCCGTTCGGTGGCCTATTCGCGCATCGGCGCCAGCGGCATCATGTTCGCGCAGATGATCGAGAGCATGGGCATCGCATCCGAGATCAATGCGCGGGCCCGGATCATCCCGTCGGGCGTGACCGCTGAATTGCTGCTGAGCGGAGAGGCCGATCTTGCGGTGCAGCAGCTCAGCGAACTGAAACTGGTTTCAGGTGTCGAGACCGTCGGCCCGATCCCGCGCCATCTGCAGAGCCCCGCCGTGTTTTCCGCTGGACGCCTGGCGGGGTCGAAGCGGGTCGATCAGTCCGACGCGCTCTTGCGTTTCCTGGCTTCGGCGCAGGCCGCGCCGGCGTTGCGCGAGTCCGGGTTGGAGCCTTGAAAACCACCGCGCTTCAAAGCTAGAGTTTGCTTCGCCAAACATGTGCACCGTGATGAAACGAGTTTGGGTGCTTTCTTCAGCTGCGACGGGCCGCATCGCCATTTCGGCGATCGCGATTGTGGCCGTTGGGTGGTTGGCGCATCCCCCGTGGGTCGAGGCGCAATCGGCCGATCTCGTGCTGTGCGACCGGCTCGCGGCCGATCCCACCGATCCGGACAAGCCGGCCGATACCACGGGCATAACCAATGTCGCGCAGGCGGACATCGCGCTCGCCATCAAATATTGCAGGGTCGCCGCCAATTCGTCGCGGCGCGCGCTTTATCAGCTCGGCCGCGCCTACGCCGCCAACCGGCAATTGCCGGAGGCGATCGGCGCCTGGCGCAAGGCCGCCGACAGAGGCTCGACCTCTGCCATGGTCGAACTCGGCGTGCTATACGGAACCGGCGCGGGCATCGCGAAGGACGATAACGAGGCGCGCAAGCTGTTCGAGCGCGCTGCCCAGGCCGGCAATCCGCGCGGCGTCACGAATCTCGCCGCGCTGTCTGACAATGGCGGCGCGCCGCAGGATCCGGTGCGGGCACGCGAGCTGCTGGAAAAGGCCGCCGAGAGCAATGCCGAAGCGCAGTATCAACTTGGCTTGATGCTGGCGGATGGTAGCGGCGGAGCCCGGGACGATGTCGGCGCGCGCAACCTGTTCGAGAAAGCCGCGGCGCAAAACCACCCGGCCGCGTTGGAGCGGATGGGTGAATTCGCGCAGGAGGGACGTGGCGGACCGAAAGATACGAGCGCCGCCAAAGCCTTTTACGAAAGGGCCGCAGCGCTCGGCGACGAAGACGCTAAGCAAGCGCTGAAGCGAATCGAATGTCCGCTCGCGATCAAGGACAAGCGCGGAAATCTCGTGACCAACCTCTGCTTTTAGTGCGGCGCAGTCGAGAGGCATGGGGAATGACTGCGGTGCAGACGCCAAGTATTCGCCGGATTACTTCGACGACTTTTTGACATCCCTGGCCATTTCCAGACACGTCAGCAGCTCGACGTAGCTGGGAGTGCCATCCATGCTGGTCTCCTTGACACAGACGGCCCTGTCGGTGGCCGAGGATTGCTGCCATAGCGGCAAAAGCTGGTCGCGCGCTTGCGCCTCGTCCCCGGTGCAGCGTTCCTGCGCGGCCGCTGTGTCGCTTTCAGACTTGCACTCCCGCGCGATATCGAATGACGGCACATTATCGGCAACGGGCGTCAAGGAGAGGTAGGCAAACATGACAATCGGCAAGTGCATCAGCATCGTTGTTCTCCAGCCGTGGGCGCGAGCTCATCTAATCCCTGCGCCACCGAACCGGTCAACGTGTTGATCAGCATCAAGCGTCTCAGCATCTTGATAAAGCGCAAGGTGCGCCGCAAGCTTCGGTAATAGTGTTGGTTTTGTAACGACGGACGGTTGGAGTCTCCCTATGAAATATCGCGGATGCTTTGTTGCCCTGCTGATGGTTTGTGCCCTGACGCCGCTTGCGATGGCGCAGACCAACATGGACCCTGCGCCCGGCGAACAATCTGTTCCCCGGCTCGGCGACATCATGAACGCGATCCAGACCAGGCACATCAAGCTGTGGTTCGCCGGCAAGGCCATGAACTGGGAGCTGGCGGCCTACGAACTCCGCCAGCTCAAGGCTGGACTTCTGCAAGCCGCGATGATGTATGCCGGCATTCCCGTCACCAACATCACGACGATGTCGCCCCCGCTTCAGTCGGTTGCCGACGCGATCACGGGCAGGGACATCAAGCGGTTCAACAAGGCGTTCGGCGAACTGACCGACGGCTGCAACGGCTGCCACCGGTCGATGGATCGGGGCTACGTCACCATCAGGACGCCGAGCGAACAGCCCTTCAGCGACCAGTTGTTTGCGCCGGCGGGCAAGCCTTAGCCGCACGCCATTGGGCTCTCGTGCAAAGCCGGAATCCGGACACATCTTTAAATTAATTATACGCTAAGATACATATTAAGGTTGTAAAAGCGCTCGGCTTCGCGCATTATGCCCTGGTTGTGTTTCAGCCAAAGGGGGCTCTCCATGACATCTCTTCATGCCGCGTCGATCGGTTCAGCTCTGTGTCTTGCTACGTTGGTTCTGGCATCTGCGGGCTCCGCGCAGACTTCATCGACCGTCAAGATCACGGCGGGAACGACGTTGGCTAAGATCCCCGCCGGGGCATTCGGGATCAACACCGCGGTCTGGGACGGCGACATGCTCGATGCTGCGGTGCCCGGTCGTTTGACCGAGGCCGGTATCAGCGCGATCCGCTATCCCGGCGGATCGACCTCGGACGACTATAATTGGCAGACCAACTCGATCGTTCCGAACCAGGGCGGGTTCGCCAACGCCAACAATAATTTCGATGCCTTCATGGGCTTGGTCAAGAGCACCGGCGCAACGCCCATCATCACCGTGAACTACGGCTCCAACACCGCAGGCAATGGCGGTGGCACACCCGCATTTGCGGCGGCATGGGTGAACTATGCCAACAAGACCAAGGGTTATGGCGTCAAATACTGGGAAATCGGCAACGAGGTTTATGGCAACGGCGAATATGGCGCGCATTGGGAGACTGATCTGCACAGCGCGCATGATCCATCGACCTACGGTGCCAATGTCGCGCAGTTTGCGAGCGCGATGAAGGCAGTCGATGCCACGATCAAGGTCGGGGCTGTGCTGACGGCGCCGGGAAACTGGCCCGACGGCCAGTCCCCGAACTGGAACGCCGGGGTTCTGGCCAAATGCGGTACCTCGATCGATTTTGTGATCGTGCACTGGTATCCACAAAATCCTGGCAGCGAATCCGATGCCGGCCTGTTGGCCTCGCCGCAAACCATCGCCGGCATGGTAAGCAAGCTGAGATCCCTGCTGAAAACCTATGGCGGCGCCAACGCCGCCAACATCCAGATTCTGGTGACCGAGACCAACTCTGTCTCATCCGATCCGGGCAAGCAGACGATCAGCGTCGTCAATGCGCTGTTCATTGCCGACGACATGTTGAATTGGCTCGAACAGGGCGTCACCAGTGTCGACGTATGGACACTGCATAATGGATCTACCGCCGGTAATACGTCCTCCAGCCTGTTTGGCACCGCGACCTTCGGCGACTACGGCATTCTGTCCAATGCGACCTCCGGCGAGCCGGCGGCGGATACCCCGTTCCCGACCTATTACGGCATGCAAATCTTGAGCAAACTCGGCAAGGCCGGCGACACGTTGGTCTCGGCCTCGTCCAGCAACAGCCTGCTGGATGCACATGCGGTGCGTCCGGCCGGCGGCGGTCTGGCCGTGCTCCTGCTTAACAACGATCCAAAAAACAAGGTCACCGCGAGTATCACGCTCTCCGGATTTACGCCGGCTGGCACCGGCACGATCTATACCTATAGTGCGACCAGCAACGGCATCGTCTCCGCCAGCACCAGCGGTGTCGGCAGCAGTTTCAGCTACGCCGCCGCGCCCTATAGCCTGACCGCGATCGTCCTCAAGTAGCCGGAAGTTGAGGCGGACCGGGACGCCACTCTTCAAAGCTGTTTTGCTGGGACAGATGCCGATCACTGCGCCCGGCATCCGCCGGGCATGGAGTCGAATATCGAATCCGAGCGGTAGCTCAGTGGTTCGCCTGCTCCGCGCTTCGGCCCTCTGGCTTGCCTTGCATTGGGGCTGGCGACCCCAGTTCCTGGCAGGGGATCTCCACCCAAGTGCCGTCCGGACGCGGCTGCAGCGAGTGGCAGCCCGACGGCGCGGGCTTTTCTTCCGTTTGCTGCGCGTTCGAATTTTTAGCCAGCGCTGGCGCTGTCATCAGGGCGAGGGCGGCTACTACAATTCCGGCTACGGCTTGCACTGTCCGCATTTGAAACCCTCCGTTTTGACGGCAAATTTCTCGGCGATTAATTCTGGCAGGAAATGTGGTAAATTTTGGCCATGGGACAAGGTGGCGCGGATTTTACTGAACCTTTTCTAAACGGTCATTCTACAGGTTGGAGACAGACCCGAAGCGCAGCCGCAATTGCGACTTACGCGGTCCGCACCGCGCTCAGGAAACCCGAAACCTTGTGACGCAGGACCTCGGCCTGTTTCGAAAGCTGGCCGGCCGCGCCCAGCATCTCCTTGGCGGCCGCGCCCGTCGAATCAATGGTATGCGTGACGGCGTTGATGTTGCTGGCGACCTCGCTGGTGCCGGTGGCGGCCTGGCTCACGGAGCGCGCAATCTCCTGGGTGGCCTGACCCTGCTGCGCGACGGCGACCGCGATGGTCTTGGCGATGTCGCTGATCTGTCCAATGGTGCCGCCGATACCCTGGATAGCCGTCACGGTGTCGTCGGTCGCCCGTTGCATGGCGCTGATATGCGCGCTGATTTCCTCGGTCGCTTTGGCGGTCTGACTGGACAGGCTCTTGACCTCGGAAGCAACCACCGCGAAGCCCCGTCCGGCGTCACCGGCCCGCGCCGCTTCGATCGTGGCGTTGAGCGCGAGCAGGTTGGTCTGGCTGGCGATCGCGCTGATCATGTCGGTTACGGCGCCGATCTTGGCCGCGGCATCGGCAAGACTGTTGACGAGGCCATTGGTGCGCGCGGAGGCATCGACCGCCTCTCCGGCAATGGTGGATGAGGTCGCGACCTGCCGATTGATTTCGGCCACGGAGCTCGACAACTCCTCGGTGGCGCCGGCCACCGCCTGGACGTTGGAGGACGCAGCCTGCGAGGCGGCGGCGACGGCGGCGACGCGATGGGCGGCGTTGTCCGCCGACGAGGTCAGCGACGAAGCCGTCGCCTCCACTTCCTTTGCCGCCGATGAGACGGCGCTGGCAATCGTGCCGACCATCTCCTCGAATTCGCTCGCAAGCCTCGTCAAGGCTCGCTTCTTCTCTTCACGCGCGGCCACCAGGTCCGAAATATCACGGCGATAACTCAGGACCACCGGCTGGCCATCGATCTCGGCCGGCACCAGGGTAACCTGGACGGTCTTCATTACGCCGTCGGCGCGCCGCGTGACCCATTCGAAACAGGCATGGCCGTCTCTGCCGGCCTGTGCCACTTTCTCCATCGCGACATCAGCCGATCGGCGGCCATCGGGCTGGAGTTCGGGCGCCATGTCGGCGGGCGAGTGCGACAGAAGGTCGGTCTTGGCCTTGTAGCCGCCAAACCGGACGGCGGCCTCGTTGCAGGCGATGATTTTGGCGCCGGACAGGACCAGGATGGCGTCGCAGCTGCGCTCGAAGGCCAGCTGCCAGACCAGGTTGTCCCGATTTTGGTGGGCTGCACCGGAAAAGAGCTTCATGTGCTTGGTTCCGCTAATCGCGAATGACCACTTCTCGTAGCAAGGAAGAATTAACCAAATCCTATCGCGCTCCGCGGGCAGATTGTCCGGCTGCCACCGTTGCGAGGTAACCGGTGCGGGCAGTTACCCGCCGTCGCCGAGGCCGACGGACGGATCCTCGATGCACAGCTGCCGAAACTACCTGCGCAATATACTGTCGCCGAAACGACGCGCAGCGACGGAAATGCTTGCGGCGGTCTTTCGGACGCCGACCCGAACATATCGTTCTGCTCTCGGTGAGTACCGGGCAGGAATTGGTTTGCCGAGCTTTCGCGGTAAGGTTGACCGGTTAGGTTAAATCGCGATCCCGGTTGTAAGTTCTCCGACACCTCTTCAAGGGTGAGGCGCCCTTAGGAAGAGGACATCCCATGTTGAAGATCATCCTGAAAATCATTGCGCTCGCTGCCCTCTGCATTCCCCTCGGTGCCACAGCCTACGTCGCCCTGGCCTTGCTGGGTTTCTAAAGCGATGCGGCGCGCGGCAGCCACGGATCTGGTGAGCCTGAGGTCCGCCGCACCGTACTCGCACTCTGGCAACGTCAGGCGTATGATCCACATCCAAGACAGGTGGGATCATGAAAATCTATATGGCCGGTCCATTATTTTCGACCGCGGAAATCGCATTCAACCGGGAGCTTGCCAGCCTGCTTCGTCAGCTCGGGCATGATGTCTTTCTTCCGCAGGAGCATGAGCAGCGCAAGGGCCTGCCCGGGGCCATCTTCGAGAGCGATGTCGGAGGTATCGACTGGGCCGAGGCGGTGGTGGCGTGGCTGGACGGACCCGATCCAGACAGCGGAACCTGCTGGGAGCTGGGCTACGCCTACGCCAAGCGAAAGCTGACCGTCGTGTATCGTACCGATTTCCGGCTGTTCGAAGGGACCGATCCCATCAATTTGATGATGAGCGAAAGCGCCGATCACGTGATCCTCATGCCGATGGCAGCGATCGCCGATCTCGCGGGCGAGATTGGCAAGCGTCTCGACGAGGAGTCCCCTGGGCATGGTCGCTAGAACCGGCCGCGATCCGCAAATGCACGGCCGTTAAATACATGGTGGAGCGAAAGGATGAGCAAGCCGTGCGACCGCCTCGCCGCTGACGGCCGATCGGGGGCGCAGCAAGTAGTAGGATCGAGCGTTGCGGGCGGCAGACGAGGTTCGCAAGGTCGCTGATTGCACCAAGCCCGAAGGGCGCAATACCCAACGAATTGGCTTAGGTTGCGGTTGTCCGCCTACCGGCATCGGCTGGTCATCACACCCGCCGCCTCCGATTTGTTGCGGCCGTCCGATCCTGATATAGCGCAGGGAGCCGGAAGTTTGCGGCGGCCTTCGTGGCTCCTATCAAGCGGAATGAAAGCGGGAATAGGCATGGATGGAGACGAGTTGGCGGATAAAGACGTCACGCGTGTCGGCAAAATGGCCAGCCGCGCGTTTTTGAAGGTTGAAGTGTTTGCCTACTTGGTTCTGGGCATGTTGCTCGCGCTCACCGCATTGCTGGGGGTTGGGAGCGCGGCAGTGTCGCTCTGGCGGGATGTGCAGGACCACGTCAACGCAACTTCACTTGTGCTCACGATCGACCGCCTGCTGTTCGTACTCATGGTTGTCGAAATCCTGCACACCGTGCGTGTCTCGTTCCGTTCCGGCACGCTGGTGTGCGAACCCTTTCTGATCGTTGGATTGATCGCATCCATACGGCGCGTGCTGGTGATCACGCTTAAGTCCTCGCAGGTCAATCAGCCAGGCAAATGGACACCGGACACGAAGGGATTGTTCAATTCCACCCTGCTCGAACTGACGGTATTGGGGGGCCTGATACTGATCATGGTGATTTCAATCTGCCTGCTCCGTTACAGCGAACGCGCGGTCCCGGGCAAAAAGGAAGGCCACGACGCTTATTGATCGCTAATATGGAGGCTTCCCATGTCCCGGCTCACTCTCTTCTTGGCGCGCTGTATCGGGCTTTTCACGGTCTTGCTGGTGGGTGGGCTGATGGTGCGCGGCAGCGCCATCATCGAAATCTCCGCCGCAGACGGGCCGGTGATGCTCACCTACTCCGTCATCAGCCTGGCCATGGGTGTTGCCATGGTGATCGGGCACAATGTCTGGTCCGGAGGGCTGCTGCCGGTGGCGGTTACATCGGTCGGATGGCTGATCTTCGCAAAAGGCCTGACGCTTTTGCTTATCGCGCCCGAAGCCCTGTCCCGGGCTTTTGCCCAGTTGCAGTACGGCGAGCATTACTACCTGTATCTGACGCCCGCGCTTTTGATCGGGCTGTATCTGACCTGGGCCGGATTCACCTTACCGGGCGCTAGCAAGTTCTGAGCAAAACCCTTGAAATCAAGTCGGCGACCGGCTTCGAGTGCCGGGATCCTCATGTATCGCAGGGCCGCAAGCGAGCTGGAGGTCCTGCTGGTGCATCCGGGCGGCCCGTTCTGGCGCAACAAGGATGACGGCGCTTGGTCAATACCCAAGGGCGAGGTGGAGGACGGCGAAGACGCGGAGAGGGCCGCGCGTCGGGAGTTCCAGGAGGAAATCGGCAGCGTACTCGCCATGAAGCTTGAGCCTCTGGGCGAGATCCGCCAACGTGGCGGAAAGCAGGTGGTAGCGTTCGCCGTCGAGGGCGACATCGATGTTCAGACTATCCAGTGCAATACCTTCCAACTCGAATGGCCCCCGAAGAGCAGAAGGATGGCGTCATTTCCAGAGGTCGACCGTGCGGGATGGTTCAAGCTGCCGACGGCCCGTGTCAAAATGCTTGCAAGCCAGCTACCGCTTCTCGATCGCCTGGCTGAGGTTTTGGCATAGGTCTGAAAACGAGGCCCGCGCCATGACCGTCGCTGCCGTGCTTCAGAACCTCCTGGGCCAAGTGATAGCGGCATCACCAGTATCCGATGTTAGCGACTTGAACCGCGATACCGCAGCGCTTCGACCAGCAAGGCGAGCACCGATCCAGCCTGGCGGCGGCTCGGGTAGTAAAGGTGGTAGCCCGAGAACGGCGGGCACCAGTCCGCGAGAACGTGAACAAGACGCCCCCTGGCGACGTGCTCCCGCACTTGGTCTTCTGGCAGGCAGGCCAGGCCCAGTCCCGCCAGTACAGCATTCATTCTCAGACCAAAATTGTTGAATACCAATTGCCCTTCGACGCGCACCTTCACGGCGCGGCCGCGCTTTTCGAATTCCCAGGCATAGAGACCGCCATAGGTCGGCAGCCGGATGTTGATGCAGTCGTGCGCGGTCAGCTCTTGCGGGTTCTTCGGCTTTCCTCGGGTGGCGAAGTACGAAGGTGCACCGACGACCGCCATCGGAAAATCAGGCCCGATGCGGACTGCGATCATGCCCTTTGCCACCTGTTCGCCGAGGCGCACGCCGGCGTCGTAGCGTTCCGCGACGATGTCGGTCAGGCCATAGTCGATGATAAGTTCGACCTTGATGTCGGGATACGCGGCAGCAGCTGCGCCAGCGCCGGCCACAGGATCGCTTCGGCCGCGTGTTCTCCGGCCGTGATGCGGATCGTGCCGGATGGTTTGTCCCTGAGTTCGCTCAAGGCCGCCACTGACCTCTTCGAGTCGTGGTCCGACCGATCGGACCAGCCGCTCGCCGGCCTCGGTCGGCGCAACGCTGCGGGTGGTACGGGACAGTCGCAGACCAAGCCGCTCCTCTAGTCCGCGAATGGCGTGGCTGAGCGCGGACTGTGAAACGCCGAGCCTCGCCGCGGCTCGGGTGAAACTCCTCTCGTTGGCGACAGCCAGGAAGGCGGTCAGATCGGCTAGATTGTTCCGCGCCATTGATGAATTCCGTTCATATATCCATGCTGGTTTTAGCATCTTATCGCAGGAGCGCCAGGTCCTTACATCATTCCCGAGGTTGCAAAAGGTCAGAGACGGCAGCATCAGCCGCGGGTTTGATCGCGGAATGAACTCAAAGGAGGAACGACGATGAAGAAGCGCAAGCTCGGAAGAAGCGGTCTTGAAGTGTCCGCGATCGGCTTCGGATGCATGGGCATCAACTTCGGCTATGGCCAGGCGTTGGAAAAAGGGCAAGGCATTGATCTCATCCGCGGCGCAGTCGACCGCGGAGTGACATTGTTCGATACCGCGGAAGTCTACGGTCCCTTCACCAATGAGGAACTGGTTGGCGAGGCGCTGGCGCCCTTCCGCGACAAGGTGGTGATCGCCACCAAGTTCGGCTTCAAGATCGATCCGGTGTCCGGTAAGCAACACGGCATGGACAGCCGGCCCGGGCATATCCGCGAAGTCGCCGAGGGGTCGCTGAAGCGGCTCAAGACCGATCGCATCGATCTGTTTTATCAGCACCGCGTCGATCCCGAGGTGCCGATCGAGGATGTGGCCGGCGCGGTCAAGGATCTGATCCAGGCGGGCAAGGTCAAGCATTTCGGCTTGTCGGAGCCCGGTGCGCAAACCATCCGGCGTGCTCATGCCGTGCAGCCGATCACAGCCATCCAGAACGAATATTCGCTGTGGACCCGAGGACCGGAAACCAACGGCGTGCTGCAGACCTGCGAGGAACTGGGCATCGGCTTCGTGCCCTACAGCCCGCTCGGCAAGGGCTTCCTGACCGGCGCCATGAACCCAGACACCCAGCTTGCAGCAGGCGATTTCCGCAGCCTTCTGCCGCGCTTCACGCCCGAGGCGATGAAGGCAAACCAGGCGCTCGTCGAGCTGCTCGGCCATATCGCGAAACAGAAGAACGCCACCCCCGCACAGGTCGCGATCGCGTGGCTCTTGGCGCAGAAACCGTGGATCGTTCCGATCCCCGGCACCACGAAGCTGCAACGGCTCGATGAGAATCTCGGCGCCGCAAGTATCGAATTGACATCGGACGATCTTGCCGAGATCGAACGCGCCGCGTCTTTGATCACGATCGAGGGCGAGCGCTACCCGGCGCATCTTCTCGCCACCACCGGGCGCTGAACGACGATGGCCCCCAACGAGCGCGCGCGCAGGAATCACGATGAGCTATTTTCGGACCATGTCTCCACCCTGGCTGTGACCGATCCCGAGCTCATCGAAACTTTCGACAACTTCGCCTTCGATGAAGTGATGCGGCACGGTAATCTGGACGCCCGGACACGGCTGATGGTTCAACTGGCGTCGATCATCGCATGCCATGCCGTGCGCGAGTACCGGGTCATGCTGGGGGCCGCGCTCGCCATCGGGATTACTCCGGTCGAGGCCAAGGAGATCCTGTATCAGGCGGTCCCTTACGTCGGCATGGCCAGGGTCTACGAGTTCATCCCACCAACGAGGTTCTTGCCGAGCGGGGCATCAAGCTGCCGCTGCCAGGCCAGTCCACGACCACGCCGGAGAACCGCGCCGAGAAAGGCCTTGCGGTCCAGCAGCAGATCATCGGGAACGACGTCGTCGAGCGGCTCTATGCGTCCGCGCCCGCCGATTTGCTTCATATCCAGCGCTATCTTTCGGCCAACTGTTTCGGAGACAACTACACCCGCACTGGCCTCGATGTGCCGACCCGGGAGCTTCTCACATTCAGCATGCTCGCCGCGCTTGGTGGATGCGAACCGCAGGTCAAGGGGCACGTGGCTGCCAATCTCAGGGTTGGCAACGACCGCGGGCGTCTCATCGATGTCTTGACCCAACTGCTGCCGTTCATCGGGTACCCACGCACGCTCAACGCGCTGCGAATGGTCGAGGAGGCCGCCGCGTCGGCTGCGAGTGCGTGAAGACACATCGAGGTCGTCTCGGGTCCGGCTTTCCAGCGCCTCACGCCATCCGACGTTCGCATCTCTGCTTTGCCCGTGTCACGACATTCGGCTAGAAGGTGGGTATGTCCGGAACATCCGATATCACTTCGTCACTGCGGTTTGACGAACTGGCTCGGGCCATCAGAGGCCGTCGCTCCATCTACGGAACCATCAGCGGACTTTGTCTCGACCGTACGAGTCCGGGCGAGGCCTGGTCAAGCCTGCCATATCGCCCGGTTTTCGTCGGCGATATCAGGAGCGGCGTGCTTCACGGCGGCGTCGTTACCGCCATGCTCGACGAGAGCTGTGGCATGGCGGTCCAGCTTGCGCTCGACGGCAGCAGCGCGATTGCCACGCTTGACCTGCGCATCGACTATCAAAAGCCCGCGACGCCAGGCCTCGACATCCACGCCCATTCGGTCTGCACCCGCGTCACCCGCTCAATTGCCTTCGTGCGCGCGACGGCCTACCAGCACTCCGAGAGCGATCCCGTCGCCACCGCGACGGCCTGTTTCATGATTGGCGCGAACCGCACCAACATGCTCCTGGACAATTCGATGGACGATGACGCGCTGCCTGTGCTCGAAGCGCCGGATGATCCGAGCGGCCCATTCGCCTACAGCCCGTTCGCGCAATGTCTCGGCATCCGCGTCAGCGCGGATGACACGCTTGTCATGCCGTTCTCGCCCAAGATCATCGGCAACCCGGTCCTGCCAGCCATCCACGGCGGCATCACCGGCGCCTTTCTTGAGACTACCGCGATCGTGGGTGTCACGCGCGAACTCGGCATTTCCGCGCTGCCCAAGCCGATCGGCCTGACCATCAACTACCTGCGCTCCGGTCGCGCGCTGGACAGCTACGCCAACGTGTCGATCGTCAAGCAGGGCCGGCGCGTCGTTGCCTTCGAGGCCAAGGCCTGGCAGGACGATCCCGCAAAACCCATCGCTTCGGCGTTCGGACATTTTATGCTGAGGCAGACGGCCGAAGTCGAGGGGGAGCAGGGCTGAAAGCCATGGACTCCAGTCTGCGGTCCCGCCGGTGCATCCCCATGGAGGGATTTCGTATCACGGCGGGGGCGATCGATATTGAGCGCGTGGCGGAGCATCCGATGTCGGCAGTCGTGACAGTTTTAGAACGCAGGCTCGGAAGACCGAGCGGCCTAGGACTTCCGGGCTCGACTTCCTGAATCGCATCTCCGGACACTGGAGGGAACTCAAGTGAGAGCGACGCGAGATGGGCTGATGTCGAGTCCGATATCGTCCGACTGTTGCGTCAACTCCATCGTGTGGATTGCGGATACGCTTTCGCTATTCCACCCTAGACGGTCCCGTGTCCTAAGCGCCGTGCTGATCCACCCTACGCATGGCTCCGCTCCATCCCGCGCCAGACGTGCTGTCATTCGGATGCTTCGCGTGCCACTTCGGGCCGGGGCCGCGCATGTAATGAAGCTCTGGCCGATAGCGGGCGCGCAGATCGGGGATCCGCCGGTGCCATTGCGTCATGATCGCGTTCAAGCACCGGAGGAACAGCGTCGAAGGAGGTGGCATGATCGACATGGCACCTTCTCAATGCGGTTTACCGAGCACGGCAGCAAAGGGCATACAGAAGATCTCGTCGCCGTCATCGTCGCTGACGTGCAAGACCCATTCGCGCCAATCTTCCGGCCCCGGCGCCGTGATCAGCGAGCGCACCACGGAGGCGGCGCGGTCACCTATCTCGGCCAGATCGTCGATCGCGGCGCCGCGCCGATCGATCATCACGTCTTCGGCACTGGAGCAATGGAAAAAGACCTGAGCCATGGACCGCCTCCTGCGCAAGCAAGTGCAGGTTTCATGAATAGCAGGACTCCGCGAAGCACAACGTGAGATAGATCACTTGAGCAAGCATTCTTGGCGAAAAATATCCAGGGGGCAGGGGCCGGCGGTCTGTTGCAATCACGGGTGCGCAATCTATGGTAGCGGTTAGCTCCGCGCTGCTTGTGGAGCGCAAACTTGCAGGCCTGCCGGGAAAGACTGGGAGTCATGGCATGAACATGAGTCGTTTTGTGTCCGCAGCCTTGGCGCTGCTCGCTGTCGCGGCGTGGTCGCCGGAGGCATGGTCGAGAACGGCGCGGCACGCCTGCGATGTGAATGACTGGGTCAGCGGACGGCTGGACAATTGGAAAAATCAGCTGGCCCATTCGACGCCAGACGACCCGACGCCCATTGTTGGGACCTATGACCATGGTCACGCGGTGCTGCTGCCGACCTGCGCCAACGGGCCGCTCACCAACCAGTCCGCACCCGAAAACATCACCAGCTATTTCAAGAATTTTCTCAAGGACCGGCCGCTGGTCACCTTTGACAAGCCGATTGTTGGCGGGGTCTGCGGCAACGCCTTCGCCTCCGGCCTCTACAGCTTCAAACTGAATGGCGGCAGCGGCGCGACCTTGCGAGCCCGCTACACCTACGTGTTTCAGGGGCGAGGGGGCTTGATCATGCAGCACCACTCCTCGCTGGAGCCAAAAACGCCGGACCAGCAGTGCGCGGCCCATTAGGATTGAGCGCGCGCTGAGAGAATGACTCAGGCTTCAGTCAATTCCGAGCAGCGCAGCGCACGTCGGTGAGCACGATATCAGGTGCTCCTCCCGCATGTTGAATGGCCGTTTCTCGCCGCGAAAATATTCCCGGTACGTTTGCGGAACTACGCTGCGGTCGACGCGTTCGACCGGCGGAGGCTGCCATGGCGTTTTCGTTGAGCTCATACATTTTGGGCGTGGGAACCATCGTAGGCGCGCTCGCCTTCGGTGTCGGCACCGGTGCGCTCATGACCAAATCCGCGTTGTTGAAGGGCGCTACCGCGGCCGCTCCGAGCCGGGTCGAACGAGGGTCGCGCTCCCTACCGTCGCCTGCTGCCGCTCCGCAAGTGGCGGAGCCCAGGGAAAATCCGGCGCAACCTGCTGCTGCCACGCCAGCTACCGAGGCTGCGGCGGCGCTTCACCCCGATCCTGCTTCCTCGGTTCAGCCAGAGCAGCCCAAGGCGGATACCCGAAGCGAAGCGGCGGAAAAACCGCCGGAGCCGACACCACAGGGCGGCTTAGCCAATCAGCAGCAAGCCCTGCAGGAGAAGCCGGCAGAGCGCCGGGTCCAGCGCGCCAAGCACTACGCGGCACGCAGGACGCGTAGAGGTTCGGTAGCGGCAGTGAGGCCGTTGCAACCAGACGAGCAGGATCCGCATGCACGGCCCGATCTGGTATATGTTCCGGATCAGCCGCAACGCGGTTTCTTTCGGACCTTCAGCCCTCCACCACCCGATCGATCGGACGTATTTTATTATGCCAGATAAGCGCGGGAGCCACCGCTCGAGAACTGCTATGCGCCTCATTCCGAGTAGATGGCGGAACTCGCTCCTCTGCCCCCGCTACCAGCCAGGACGGTTACGGCAAATCCGTCATGATCCGCAGCCTGGCCCATTCAGACCGCGGCAATTCGGTTTCTCGCGGGGACTCCCAATTCTGGTCCGCAATGTCGAGCAGTTCAGGCTCGACACCCATCTGGCGCAGGTAGAGGCGGAAAAGTTCGTCATGGCGCGCCTTGAGGCCATCGCGCGCTTCGTCGGACATGTTGGGCGCTAAGCGACTGCGGATGAATCTGCCGGTCAGCACAATCCGTGTGCTCGGTGGCAGGCTGCGATGGACACCACCGGCCAGCATCAGGACGCAAGGGGTATTGCAGCTCAGATCCGACAGGTTCATCCTGGCATCGAGCGGGCCGCCCTGACGCTTGAGCGCGAAACAGTCGGCCTCGGACATGCCGTCGCAGGCTTCGACCTCGGTCTTTCCCACGGTGGTGTCAATGCCGCGGCCGCGCAGGATACGGCCGAGATTGGTCGAGATCTTGAGATCGCCGCCCCGGGCATGGATGACGACCGGAAGCTTGCGCGGGGCCTGCCGGTCGAGGATGGCGATCAGCCGCTTGAGGGTGTCCCACTCGACGATGCCCTCGGCCGCGATCCACTCCGAGCAACCTGGTCCGCAGGCGTCCGCCGCGCCGTGCGCGACATAGAAGATCATGGCATCAGGCAGCTCACCGATGCCGCCGACCGGTGGCCGCGCCGCCGTCTGCGCCGCCGCCAAACCAAAAGCATCCAGACTCAAAAGTCCGCCGATAATGATCGTGCGTAGCCACCCTGCGCGCATGTCCCAGCCCCCTGGCAATCCGCTTCAGCCAAAATATTTCATGGCGGACCAGGGTACCGCAAGTGGCGCTTTCCGGGATTTTGGCTGGAGCGGCCATTCCGAAGGTCCGTCCCGGCGCAGAGGGCGCAATGACTCAGATGGCAGTAGGGTTGAACAGCGGGTGCTGGCTATTAGCGGAACCATCCTGGAGCACGGTGCCGACCATCGAATTGCCGGCGGCGGCCCTGTCGTGTGCGCCGTCGAACCCGCGTTTGGCTGGTTTCCACATGATCCGGTTTTCCCCGTGACGCCGCGTGACATGTGACACCCCTATAGGGGGGGCCATCTTATGTCAGGTTTTCTCGCACTGTTGCCGCCAAGCTACAGTTGTGAATGGGCGCTGTGATAACCTAGGGTTTGCTAGAGCCGTGTTGAATAACGTTTGTCCACTGAATCGCGGGGGATTTCGGAATGGACCAGCGCTTACGCCCGCTATGTTGTTTGCTGAGCCTGGCGATGCTCGCCGTTTGTTCGACCGACGTCGTGGCACGGGCCAGCCGAAGGGCTCATCAGGCCATCGCGCCGCATGACGTGACCGCAGTACGGCATCACCGCCATGCGGAGCTTAAGAAAGCTCGGCATGTCGCGGCGCTGCAAGGCAAATCGGCGCGATCCAGCGACGTTCCAGCTCCGAGTGGCGACGCCGCGCCGCTCTCCGGCGATCTCGCGGCCGTAAAGAATGCCATCGATCTCGCGCGCGAGTCCAAGACCGGCGAAGCAACTGCGATAGAGAAAACGATCGGCGACCCGGCAGCGCGGAAACTGGTCGAATGGTTCATCCTGCGCCATCAGGACGCTGACGCGAGCTTCAGCCGATACGCGGCGTTCATTAGCGATAATGCGGGTTGGCCGAGCATGGGACTGATGCGCAGGCGGGCGGAGGCGCGCCTGTGGCAGGAGCGCAGCGACGCCGCCACCGTTCGCAATTTCTTGGGCGATCGGCCGACAAGTGCGAAGGGCCGCTTTGCGCTCGCGCGGGTCTTGCTCGCCGAGGGCAACCATGACGGCGCCGGAAGCTTGGTCCGCCAGGCCTGGCGGGAGGATGAATTGTCGGAGCGCTCCGAAGCTGAAGCGCTCGAGGCATTCGGCGACCTGCTCTCCCGTGAGGACCATCGCGCGCGTATGGACAGGCGCATTGGCGCCAAAGATCTTTCGGGGGCGAAGCGCGCTGCGCAACGCATCGGCAGCGACGAGCTTTCGATCGTGAACGCCTGCGCGGCGGCAAACGCGGACAAGGCGCTCGACCTGCTCAACGCGGTAGCGACGGAGGCTCGCGGGGATCTCGGATACACGCTTTGCCGAATCCGCTGGATGCTCCATCACGACCGGATCGACGACGCAACCCGCCTGATGCTGGCGGCCGCGCCGGAGACCATGGCGCTTCAGGACACCGACGAATGGTGGCGCGAACGACGTAGCCTCGCCCGCAAGCTGCTCGATCAGGGAAAGTTTGAAGCTGCCTACCAGGTGGTGTGCGATGCGGCCCTGCCGGCCAGCGAATATTATCGGGCGGACCTCCATTTCATGCGCGGCTGGATCGCCTTGCGCTTCCGCAATGATCCTGCGGCGGCGCGGGCGCATTTCGCCCACATCGACGACGGCTCGGCTGATCCGATCGTGCTGGCGCGGGCGAACTACTGGCGGGCCCGCGCTGCCGAAGCGATCGACGATAAGGACGCGATGCGCGCCAGTTATCAGGTTGCCGCCCGCTATCCCACCGCCTATTACGGACAGCTGGCACGCGCCAAGCTTGGGCTGGACAGAATTCAGCCGCCGGTACCAGTCAATCCCACTGACAATGCGCGCGCCGACGAGCGCGTGCGCGCTGCCGATATGCTCTATGCGCTCGGCGAACGCGACGTCGTCCTATATTTCGTTTCTGACCTCGCCGAAGAGAGCGCCGATGTGGCGGTGCTGGCCGCGCTCGCTGACCTGGCCGGCCGCCGCAACGATGCGCGCGCCATGTTGCAGATCGGCAAGCCGGCGCTCGCTCGCGGCCTCGCGCTCGACTATTACGCCTTTCCGACGATCGGAGTTCCGCAGCACAGCCCGATCGGTCCAGAGATTGAGAGTAGCGTCATCTATTCGGTCGCGCGCACCGAAAGCGCGTTCGACCAGCGCGACAAGTCGCCCGCCAATGCGGTCGGCCTGATGCAGGTCACGCCGGAAGCCGGACGCGACACCGCCAAGCGATTTGGGGTCGCCTATGATTGGGACCGGATGGTCTCTGATCCCGTCTATAATACGCAAATGGGCGCGGCCGAACTCGGTGCGTTGTTGAAGGAATATACCGGGTCTCACATCATGACGTTCGCCGGTTATAACGCCGGGCGGGGCCGCGTACGGGACTGGGTGAAGCTGTACGGCGATCCGCGCGATCCCAATGTGGACGCGATCGATTGGGTGGAGCGCATTCCGTTCTCCGAAACGCGCAACTATGTCCAGCGCGTCATCGAGAACCTGCAGGTCTACCGCGTCCGATTTGATGACCGCGCTTCGGTGCTGGCAAAGTCCGATCAGCGTCCCCGGAGCTCGCAGGAGGCCAACTCGGCCCCACTAACCCCGTCGCGGGCCTCCCCTGAGGACGACCTGGGCATTCCATAACATCTCCTGGACCAGCGTTCGCTGCGCGCTACTCGCTCCCGATTTGCGGATCGCGGCTGGTTCGCAGCGGCAGCTCCGGCATGAACAGGGTGAGCAGAAAGCCGAGGGCGGTGATCGCGCCGCCGGCCAGGAAGGTCGCCGCGATGGCGTCGCGATAGAAGCCGATGACCGCGACCGCCACCGATGGGGGCAGCTCGGCAATCTGCTCGAGGCCGGAATTCATCAGTGTCCTCGGATCAATCCCGCTCAGACCGCTCGCAGTGATCGCGGCCTGCAGACGCAGCGTCATGATGCCTCCCGACAGGGCGACGCCGGCGACGCCACCGAGCGACCGGAAGAAGGCGGCGGTCGCGGTGGCGGCGCCGATGTCGGCGGCGCCGGCGGCATTCTGCATGGCGACCGTCATGGTCGGCATGACCAGGCCGATGCCGAAGCCGAGCACGAGCAGCAGCGGCTCCATGAAGGCAATGCCGTGCCCGGTCGCGGCGCCCCAGCCCAGCAGCAGGAATGCGATGGTGGCACCGGCGAGGCCGAGCACCGGAAAGCGCTTGTAGCGGCCGGTTTGTGCGACCAGGCGTCCACCCAACACGGAAGCGGCGACCACGCCCAGCGCCAACGGGCTGCTCAACAGCCCGGACAGCGAGGGAGCGACGCCGAGCACCAGCTGAAAGAACAGCGGAAAGAACACGGTGGCGGCGCTGATACCGGTGAAGGTCAGCCCCTGCACGCCCCACGCCATCGCGACGCTGGTGTTGCCGAACAGGTGCAGGGGCAGGATCGGCTCCGGTGTGCGGCGCTCCTGCATGACCAACAGGATGGTGAACACAAGCGTGGCCGTCGCCGTGCCGATGATCGGCGGTGACGACCACGCATAGGTGGTGCCACCGAGGCTCAGCACGAACAGGAGCCCGGTGGTGGCAAGCGCGATCAGTACCGCCCCTGCATAGTCGATGCGATGGGCGACCGCGCGGGGCGGCCGCGGTACGCCGATCGCAACCAGGACGACTGCCACGGCGCCGATCGGCAGGTTCAAATAGAAGATCCAGTGCCAGGACAAAAGGTCGGTAATGACGCCGCCGAGCAGCGGGCCGGCGATTGAGCAGACGGCGAACACCGCGACGAAGATGCCCTGGTAACGGCCGCGCTCGCGCGGACTGATCACGTCGCCGATGGTGATCTGCGCCAGCGGCAACAGGCCGCCGGCGCCGACGCCTTGCACCGCCCGGAACACGATCAGCTCGGTCATGGTCTGCGACAGGCCGGCCAGCACCGAGCCGATCAGAAAGATGCCGATCGCCCCGTACAGCAGCGGCCTGCGGCCATACTGGTCGCTGAGCTTGCCATAGAGCGGCGTCGCCACCGTGGCGGTGACGATGTAGGACGTCACCACCCAGGTCAGATGCGAGATCGCCCCGAGGTCGCTGACGATACGCGGCAGCGCGGTGACGACGATGTTCTGATCGAGGGCACCCAGCGTCAGCACCATGATGAGGCCGGCGAACAGCGCGCGGATGTCGGGCTTTGGTTCTAGCGGCGCCGCTTCGGTGCCGGCTCCGGCCGGCAAGGAGGCATCGTTCATGGCTTTGACTCCGCGCCGCTCCGGTTCATCGGCTGTTCGCCGCGGACGGCGGTGCGCTCATGCGGCGCAGATGCAGCAGCGCTGCCGCCATCGCCGCGCGCCCGTCCTCGGGAAGATCGAGCAAGCGGCCGGCGAGCCACCCAGTCCATCGCTACCAACCTATCTGTTGGTCTTCAAGCGGGCAGGGCGACGCAAGGTCGCGGCTTTGCGAAGAACCCGGTGCGCGTAGCGCATTGGAGCGGAGTGTGTCGGGGGCTAATGCGCCAACTGGCTTCGATGTCATCCCGTCGTCGGGCCGGGTCGCAGCCAAAGGCAGAACTCGCCATCGTGGCGATGCATAACGGCGGATCACGGCCCGCCAATGATCCGCCCTGCGGACCTTGCTAGAAATAACCCGCCTCTGTACACTTGCTTCACAGAAGAGTTAATTTTGCGTGAGTGGATCGGTTGAAATGACCGCAATTCAGAGCGTGGCGTCGGAAGAAGGTGCGGATCCGAAATTGCCACCAGGAGTGCTTGTCGAAGGCCCGGTGGTGGACGCCAAGTTTCGCGATTCCTATGCCGCGTTCGGCATGATGATTGCCGGTTCGATCGCTGCGCTGGTCTGGGCATTCACACAAGGCATCGGCTGGGTGGAGATTTCGGTCTTCGTCGGCATGTTTTCGCTGAGCACGGTCGGGATCGGCGTCGCGATGCATCGCCTGTTCGTGCACCGGAGTTTTCGCTGCGGTCCGGTCATGAGGGCGTTGTTCTGTGCGATCGCCACGATGGCGGTACAGGGTTCGGTGCTCAAATGGGTCTCCAATCATCGCCGGCACCATCTACACGCCGACAAGCCCGGCGATGTCCACAGCCCCTACTATGACGGCTTAGGCAACCGCTATGCCAGCTTCGTCAAGGGGATGTTGCATGCGCAAGGCGGCTGGGTGTGGGACCAGGCCACCACCGATGCCGAATACTATGCCAAGGATATTCTGGCCGACCCGATTGCGATGTTCTTCACCCGGACACGCTGGTACTGGTACGCGCTGTCGGCGGTGCTCATTCCGGGTGCCGTCGGCTACGCGGTTGGCGGCGTGCAGGCGATGATCGGCTGTGTATTGTTCTCCGGCCTGTTCCGCAGCTATGTCATGACGATGGCCACTTCGCTGGTCAACTCGGTCTGCCATAGCAACGGTCGCTACGGTTACCGTCGCTTCGAGCTCAACGACGGCACGACCAACGAGTTGGTGACCACGATCCTCACCTTCGGTGAAGGGCTGCACAACAACCATCATCGGTTTCCGCGGGACGCCTATCTTTCGCACGCCTGGTACGAGATCGACATCAATGGCCTGATTATTCTCGGGCTTGGCAAACTCGGGCTCATTCACGACATTTTCATTAGCCCCGTATCTGGTGCAGGGGCCGTCGCCATCCAGCCCCCACGCGACCGCGCCGGCAAAAACTTTGGCTCGTCCAGCGTGAAGTAGACGTGCCCACTCCTCCCGGAAGCCGGACTCCTCGCTCGCAGGTTCGGATGGCGGAAAACGTGCAATACGAATACCGCAGCCTTGCCTGAGGCACAGGGCGGATCCATTCGCCCGCGTGCGCGCGGGGGATCCGGGATTCCCGATGTCGACATCGTCATCAATTCGTCCTGAAGTCGTTCGGGTTAACATATTGGTCATCTGTTTGCGGACATTTTCACGACCTCATTCAACAAAGAGGTACCATGTCTGACATCACCATTCCCGGCGGGCGGATCCGTTCTTTCGTTGAGCGGATCGAGAACCTGGACGCTGAACAGCAGGAACTGAACGAGCAAAAGAAGGAGGTGTTCTCCGAGGCCAAGGCCGAGGGATTCGATGTGAAAATCCTTAAAGAGATCATCAGGCTGAGGAAGCAGGACCAGGATGAGCGCGACGAGCACGAAAGCCTGCTGGAGCTCTATATGAGGGCGATGGAGGGCGATGCGCCGGATAAGGCCGCCAAGGCGGCCTAGTACGCTGTCCGTGGGCGGATCAGCAATAAATCTGGGCCACCATGAACCAGCCTTATTGCGTAATCCGCCGTTAGGCAACAACGCCTTACGGAGCGCAGTTGGCGGATTACGCAGGTCGTGCCGCGCGATGCGCGGAACGACCGGCTCCAATCCGCCATACGGCCGTTCCCCTTGGTCCGCTCTCGGCCCAATGGGGCGGCGTTGCCGACACTGGCGACTCCGACGCACACGGCCGCCGCGAGTTGATGCCTCAATTCATCAATTTATCGTAGTCGGCGTGCGAGCCGATCCAGAACCAGAGATAGTCGCCATCCACCTCCCTTGCGAGTGCGCGATATCGCAGTCCGATGCGGACGGACCAATAACGTCCGACCTTCTTGAATTGCAATGATGGATGGCGAGGATCACGTTTGAGGAGGTCATAGTTGGCGTCGGCAAGTTTCTGAACCGATAGCGGCAACTTTTCGTAGGCGTGCCAAAACTTCGGTGAAGCGAAGTGCCTCACAACTCGCGCGAGTGCCCGGCGATATGCGCCGCATGCGCTTCGTCCGCGAGAGCGTCAAGCTTGCCGGCATGGGCATCGCGCTCGATGGCATCGTCGAACTGCCGCGCTTCGAAGGCTTCAAACCATATACGAAAGCGCGCAAGCTCTCGTGGCGCAAGCTGTTCGACGGCTTTCTCGATATCTTCGGCGCTAACCATGCCGGACTTATAGCATTTTGGGGCGAATCATGAAAGGGCTCTCCGAGCGCAAGGGCGCAGGCGTAAGGCCATCGAGAACCTCGCGCGGTGGATCGCGTCATCGGAGCGGGCCGTTCCCAGGCCGCTACGGCGAATGAGTCTTGATCTGCAGCTTGGCTCAATGCCCGTGACGGCACCGCCGTCTGCGCCGCCCAAATCGTGGATATCCTGATAGGTCAGTTTGTAACGATCAGCACAGGTGCTCGATGGCGTCAATGATTGTGCCAACCCCTTTGGCGAGATCGGCCATTGCCTAGGATCGATCCGTGCGGATCGACATTGACGACCAAATGCTCGACTAGATCATCAAAAGTTTTGCCTTCGGGCGGTGCCTCCCCGCTCTAGCCGATTGTTATCCAGGTTACCGTCGGTCGCGGGTTGCGAAAAGTAATGGTTTTCGAAGGCAATAGTGTCAGGCTTTGCCCACCAAAGATTTTTGGCCGGTCTTTCAAGTAGACGCAGACCTTTCCGTCGGAGTTGCAAAAGCCCCTCAGATAGGTCTGCGCCAAGGAGTGATGTTTTTTCTTCTCATTCAATTTATCACGAACACCCCGTCGTGCTCCCGCACGTATCGCACTTCATGCAGGTCCCATTCCGAACCAGCGTGAAATTCCCGCATTCCCCGCACATCTCGCCCTCATACCCCTTGGCTTTCGCCTCGGCCCGGCGTTCGGCCTTGCTCGGCGCCAAGTGCTCCCGCGTGGCGCCGGCCTTGCTCCATTGCAGCGCTTCCAGCTTTTCGGTGGGCGACAGGTCGTGCTGGGCTTCCTGCTTCAGCGCCACCGCGCCTTCGATGGCGTCGGACGCGCGCGCGGTGGGGCCGTGCGCGGCCATCGAGGTGACATTACCGGAGCCGCGGGGATCGGACTGTGACTCGCCGCCGCGCATGACCACGAGATTGTCGGTGCGCGAGCGGGTCAGGCCCTTCGACAGGTACTTGCTGCTGGATGCTTCCGGCGGCTTGCCTTCGTCGACACCGCGGCCCATGGCGTCGAAGTTGGATTCGGAGGGGTCGACATGGGCCAGATCGAATCGGCCCATGTAGCTGACCGCGAGTTCGCGGAACACGTAATCCAGGATCGAGGTCGCGTACTTGATTGAGTCATTGCCCTGCACCGGACCGGCCGGCTCGAAGCGGGTGAAGGTGAAGGCGTCGACATATTCCTCCAGCGGCACGCCGTACTGCAGACCGAGCGAGACCGCGATGGCGAAATTATTGATGAAGGAGCGAAGGGCGGCGCCTTCCTTGTGCATGTCGATGAAGATCTCGCCGATCCGGCCGTCGTCATATTCCCCGGTGCGCAGGTAGACCTTGTGGCCGCCGACCACCGCCTTCTGGGTATAGCCCTTGCGGCGATCCGGCATCTTTTCGCGTTCGCGCATCACCACGATGCGCTCGACCAGGCGCTCCACCACCTTTTCCGAGAGCTGCGCGGTGCGCGCGGCCATCGGCTTGTCCAGGAAACTCTCGATGCCGTCGTCGTCCTCCTCGTCGTCGCTGATCAGCTGCGAATTCAAGGGCTGCGACAGCTTCGAGCCGTCGCGGTAGAGCGCGTTGGCTTTCAACGCGAGCTTCCAGGACAACAGATAAGCCGCCTTGCAATCCTCCACGGTGGCGTCGTTCGGCATGTTGATGGTCTTGGAGATGGCGCCGGAAATGAACGGCTGCGCCGCCGCCATCATCCGGATGTGGCTCTCCACCGACAGATAACGTTTGCCGACCTTGCCGCAGGGGTTGGCGCAGTCGAACACGCTGTAGTGCTCGGCCTTAAGGTGCGGCGCGCCTTCCACTGTCATCGCGCCGCAGATGTGGACGTTGGCAGCCTCGATCTCGCGTTTCGAGAATCCGATCGCGCTCAGGAGATCAAAGTTCGCCGCGGCCATGGCTTCGGCCGGGATTTTCAGGGTATCGCGCAGAAAATCCTCGCCAAAAGTCCATTTGTTGAAAGCAAATTTGATGTCGAACGCGGTCGGCAGCGCCGCTTCCACTTTTGCCAGAGCTTCGTCGGTGAACCCCTTGGCTTTCAAGGTGGAAACATTGATCGCCGGAGCGTTGGAGAGCGAGCCATGGCCGACGGCATAGGCCTCGATCTCCGCGATATCGCTTTCGCGGTAGCCGAGCGCGCGCAGCGCCTCGGGCACCGCGCGATTGATGATCTTGAAGTAGCCGCCGCCGGCGAGCTTCTTGAATTTCACCAGCGCGAAATCCGGCTCGATGCCGGTGGTGTCGCAATCCATCACCAGCCCGATGGTGCCGGTCGGCGCGATCACGGTGGTCTGGGCATTGCGATAGCCATGCAGTTCGCCGAGTTCGAGCGCCTGGTCCCAGACGGCCCTGGCGCGCTCGACGATATCGGTCTGGGTCACGTTGGCATGATCGAGCGGCACCGGATTGACGGCGAGCGCTTCATAGCCTCGGGATTCGCCATTGGCAGCGCGGCGGTGGTTGCGGATCACCCGGAGCATGTGGGCTGAATTCTTCTTGTAGCCGGGGAAGGGGCCGAGCTCGCGTGCCATCTCGGCCGAGGTGGCGTAGGCGACCCCGGTCATGATCGCGGAGAGGGCGCCGCACAGCGCGCGGCCCTCCCTGGAATCGTAGGACAGGCCCATGGTCATCAACAGCCCGCCGATATTGGCAAAGCCGAGCCCCAGCGTGCGGAATTCGAAAGATAATTCCGCGATCGCCTTGGATGGGAACTGGGCCATCATCACGGAGATTTCGAGCACGATGGTCCAGAGCCGGCACAGATGCTCGTAGCCATCGACGTCGAAGCGTCCTCGGCCTGCCTGATGGGGGACTGCGCTTCCGCCGCTTTCGGGGGAGGGATGGGTGGCGGTGTAGAACATCAAGAGGTTGGCGGAGGCCAGATTGCAGGCGGTGTCGTCCAGGAACATGTATTCCGAGCACGGATTGGAGGCCCGGATCTCGCCGGAGGCCTTGCAGGTGTGCCAGTCATTCATGGTGGTGTTGAAGTGCAGGCCGGGATCGGCCGAGGCCCAGGCGGCGTGGCCGATCTTTTCCCAGAGCTCGCGCGCCTTCAGCGTCTTCATGACCTTCTTGCTGGTGCGGCCGATCAGGTTCCAGTCGCCATCGGTCTCGACCGCGCGCAGGAAATCGTCCTTCAGCGACACCGAATTGTTGGAGTTCTGGCCGGAGACCGTGAGATAGGATTCCGAATCCCAGTCGGTGTCGTAGACCGGAAAATCGATGTCCTTGTAGCCCTGGCGCGCGATCTGGATGACCCGCTTGATCATGGCATCCGTGACCATGGCGCGGCGGGCGAGCTTTATTTCGCGGCGGAGCGCCGGGTTCTTCTCGGGATCAAAACAGTCGTCGCCCGAGCCTTCGCAGTTGACGCAGGCCTTCAGCACGGCCTTGAGGTGCTTCTGGTTGAGCTTGGAGCCGGTCACCAGGGCGGCGACCTTCTGCTCTTCCTTCACCTTCCAGTCGATATAGGCCTCGATATCCGGATGATCGGCATCGACCACCACCATCTTGGCGGCGCGGCGGGTGGTGCCGCCGGACTTGATGGCGCCGGCGGCGCGGTCGCCGATCTTGAGGAAGCTCATCAGGCCCGAGGAGCGGCCGCCCCCGGAAAGCCGTTCGCCTTCGCCGCGCAGCTTGGAGAAGTTCGAGCCGGTGCCGGAGCCGTATTTGAACAAGCGGGCCTCGCGTACCCAGAGGTCCATGATGCCGCCCTCGTTGACGAGGTCGTCCTCGATGCCCTGGATGAAGCAGGCGTGCGGCTGCGGATGCTCGTAGGACGATTTCGACTTGGTCAGCTTGCCGCTCTTCCAGTCGACGTAATAGTGACCCTGGCCGGGTCCATCGATGCCATAGGCCCAGTGCAGGCCGGTATTGAACCATTGCGGTGAATTCGGCGCCACCATCTGCCTGGCCAGCATGTAGCGCAACTCGTCGCTGAAGGCGCGCGCGTCTTCTTCCGATGTGAAGTAGCCGCCCTTCCAGCCCCAATAGGTCCAGCAGCCGGCGAGGCGGTCGAACACCTGCTTGGCAGAGCGTTCGCTGACATAGCGCTCGGCCTCCGGCAGCGTGGCCAGCGCCACGGTGTCCGGCACCGAACGCCACAGCCAGGACGGCACGGTCTCTTCTTCGACCTTCTTCAGCCTGGCGGCGACGCCGGCTTTGCGAAAATATTTTTGCGCCAGCACGTCGGAGGCCACCTGGGACCAGACGTCCGGCACCTCGACGTTTTCGAGGCGGAACACCACCGAGCCATCGGGATTGCGGATCTCAGATGTCGTCAATCTGAAATCAATCCCCGTATAGGGTGACTGGCCTGCCGTGGTGTTGCGCCGTTCGATTCGCATGGTCGTGCCCCGTCCATTTTTAGCCGGACCGCGTCTTGCGGCGCCGGAAGTTGTTCCTTGAGCGAACTCTTGAAGGCCATGGCGTGCCATGCCCCCCAACTGTCCGCAGCTCAGCCGGTGGACCCGGCTTGTTCTCATCACGACGACGTCGATGCTAGCCATCGATCTCGCCGCGGCATGTCCGCAGGACGGCCCAAGCCGCCCGGGGAACGCCGGGCCGCGAGCGGTCCGGCTCATGCTTTCAACGCCTCTACTCGTCCCTCCGAGCCCGCTTCCGGCTCATTTTAGCGCGCCGGAATCGATGGCCCATCCAGGCAGAAACACCCTCAGCCCGCAGCCCCAACTGGCGGACGGAGTGGTCATTTCGGAACCCTTCTGGGAGTGACCGGCGGGACCCAAACACACTCGCGCCGAACAGGTTGGAAGCTAGGACGACTCCCTCGCGCCCGTCAAGGACTAGTACGAGTTCCCTAATCAAATACTAAATATGGTGGAAAATGAGGGAAAACAGGGGTCGCCCAGCATTCCCTGCGTGGCCAAGTATCAGTGAGTCCTCAGGGATTCCCAAGCGAAAAAATCGCGCAAACGGCGGGCAGGCAGGCTTCGCCCCGCTTTTCACAGGCCAAATTTTTATTGCTGGTTGGGGGTTGCTCTGGAGGGACTCACGTAGCCCTACGTGGAAGCCGGGGCGGGTATGCCGAGCCGCCGATCGATTGCCGCTGATATAACTGCCAGGCTACCCGCCGATTCCTTCGGATTGATCCTTCCCATGACCGTTCAAAGCCGGCCGGGCGCACGTGCAAAGGTGACGCCCGCAGGGCTGCTGTTCCTTGCGATCACCTCGGTAGGCTGGGGCTTCAACTGGCCCGCGACCAAATATCTCCTGGCCGATCTGCCGCCGCTCACCCTGCGCGGTTCCACCGGTGTGCTTGGCGCGAGCCTATTGGCGATTCTGGCTCTGCTGCGCGGCCAAAGCCTGCGCGTCCCCCGCGATTGCTGGCCGAGGCTGGTGCTGGCCGCGGTGCTCAACGTCGGCTGCTGGATGGTGCTGATGGGGCTCGCGCTGCTCTGGCTGCCGGCGAGCGAGGCCGCGCTGATCGCCTATACCATGCCGGTATGGGCCTCGATCCTGGCCTGGCCTATCCTCGGCGAGCGGCCCAATGTCCTGCGCGCCATTTCCCTGGTGATGGCCTTTGCCGGTCTCAGCGCCATCATAGGCGGCAACGGGATCGTGGCCAGCATCGCCAAGCTTCCGGGAATCATCATGGCGCTCGGTGGCGCCATCGGTTTTGCGGTCGGAGCGGTGTTGGCCAAGAAGCTGCCGCTCAACCTGCCGCCGCTGGCCGCCGCCGCCTGGCAGATCGGGATCGGCTGCCTTCCGATCGCCATCGTCGGCCTCTTGATCGAGCGTACCAACCTGGCGGCGCTGTCCGAAACCGGCTGGTTGCTGGTTGCCTATTCGACCGTGATCCAGTTCTGCGTCGCCTATGTCGCATGGTTCGCGGCGTTGGCGCGCCTGCCGGCCTCGGTTGCCGCGATCGGCACCATGGCCGTGCCGGTGATCGGCGTTGTGGCATCGGCGCTGACGCTGCACGAGCCCTTGGGCATGGGCCAGCTCGTGGCGCTGGGCTTTACCCTCGGCGGCGTCGCGCTGGCGACGCGATCATGACATCGCGTGGCGCTGGCGCAGCCTGGGGCCGGCCGGCGGCATCGCCGGCGATCGCCTCGCGCACCATCTGCGCCAGCTGCGACATGCGATAGGGTTTGACGAGCAGCCTGATGCCCTGGTCGAGCCGGCCATGGTGCACGATCGAACTGTCGGTATAGCCGGAGGTATAGAGAACCTTGGTGCCCGGCCGGAGCTTCGACACTTGTTCAGCCAATTCGCGGCCGCTGATCCCGCCGGGCATGACGACGTCCGTGAACAAGAGATCAAAGCCTCGACCGCTCGCGACATAGGCCAGCGCCGCGCGGCTGTCGCGGGCGGTCACCGTTTCGTATCCCAGGCTCTGCAACTGCGCGGTGACGAAGTTGCGCACCATCATGTCATCTTCAACCACGAGAATGGTCTCGGTGCCGCCGCGCGAGACCGGCTCCGGAGGGCCGACCGTCTTCTCGGCGGGTCCGCGGGCCGGCGGCAGATAAAGCCTGATCGTGGTGCCCTGGCCTTGCTCGCTGTAGATCTTGATGTGGCCGCCCGATTGGGTGACGAAACCGTACACCATGCTCAATCCCAGACCGCTGCCCTTGCCCGCTTCCTTGGTGGTAAAGAAAGGTTCGAAAACACGGTCGCGGATCTCGGCCGGCATGCCGCCGCCCGAGTCGCTGACGGCAAGCATGACATAGGGACCGGGCGGAACGTCGGGATTCTCCGCGGCATACGCCTGATCCAGCACGACGTGCCGGGTCTCCAGCACGAGCTTACCGCCACTCGGCATCGCGTCGCGGGCGTTGATCGCCATGTTGAGCAGCGAATTGGCAAGCTGCGACGGATCAATATGCGATGTCGTGACGCTCTGCTCCAGAATGGTCTCGATCTCGATCTGCTCGCCGAGCGTCGGCCGCAGCAGCTTGGCGATGTCGAGAATGGCGTCATTGATGTCGACGTTGCGTGGCTGCAGCGGCTGCTTGCGGGCGAAGGCGAGCAGATGCTGGATCAGTTCGGCGCAGCGGTCCGCCGCCTGGTCGATTTGCGCCGCCGTTCGCTGCAGATCCGGCCGGTCCTTCAGTCCCGCGACCAGCATTTCCGTGTTGCCGGTAATGACCGTGAGCATGTTGTTGAAATCATGCGCGACGCCGCCGGTGAGCTTGCCGATGGCGTCGAGTTTCTGAGACTGCTGGAGCTTGCGTTCGGTGTCGCGCGCCGCCGTGACGTCATGATAGACCAGCGCGGCGCCGCTGACAGCTCCGCTGGCATCGAGCAGCGGACGACTGCCGGCCACGACATGATGCGGTTCACGACCGTCCGGATGGCGGAACACGACCTCATATCCCTCGAACTTCTCGCCACGCATGGCCCGCTCCACGGGTCGGTCGCGCCCTGGCAGCGGTGTTGTTCCGTCGGCTTGGTAAGCGATATTTTGTGTCCTCAATTGATCGGAATTCATGCCCGGGCGATAGTGCAGCAACCGCTCCGCGGCCGGATTTGACAGCAGGATTTCGCCCTTGGTGTCGATCACCAGCACCGCTTCCGACATGCTCTCAAAGGTGTTTCTCAATATGGCGGATGAATGCCGAAGGCCTTCGTGCGCCGCCTGCAGATGAGAGGTGCGTTCGGCGACTGCGGCTTCGAGAGATTCCCGAGCCGCTTCCGTCGCCCGCAACGATCTCTCAAGCTCGCGGCTCGCACGCCGCGCTTCGCGTGTCAGCACGGCCGCGAGCATCAGGATCAATACTGCACCGGCGAGATCGATCAACAGCAGGACATCACGTGTCCGCTGCGCTTCCGTCGTGCCCAAGGCCAGCAGTCTTTTTTCCTCGCTGATCATCGCATCGAAGTTCGCGCCGATTTTCTTCATCAGCGCGCCGCCCTCGGCTTTGGCCGTCAGCGCTGCTGCTCCCGCGTCGTTGCCCGTTTCCCTGAGCCGGAGCAGTTCGTCCCCCAGGGCGAAGCGCCTGATAACCAGCGGCTCGCTGCGCTCCAGCAATCGGCTCTGATCGGGATTGTCCTTTAGGATCTCTTTCAGCTCTGCCAGGGCAGGTAGGATGCTGGCATGCAAATCGCGGTATTCCTGCATCAGGTTCGGGTCGCCGGTGAGCGCAAAACCCCGCCCCGCGCTCTCCGCGTGGCGGACCAGCAACCGGAAATCCGCCAGTCCCTTCAAGGCCCCGATCCGTTGGTCGACCCATGCCGCCTCAGTCCGCGACTTGAGGTCGAGACCCATCGAGGCCGCGGTGATGCTCAATAGAACGGCCAGGCCGGCTCCGAGAATGAAACGCTGCGACGGCATCGAGAGTTTCTATCTCAGGGGTTGGGCCGTGATGGTCGGCCGGGTCAGACACAGGTTGACGGCGGCCAATAGCGCGTTCGGCCGAAACGGCTTGCGCAGGCAGCATCTCGCGCCGAGTTCCAGCGTCATGCGAAGAAACTCAGGCGAGGGCGATTCGATCGCCGTGAAGGCGCAGCCGAACATGGCGATCAGCGGGATCGCCGGCACGCGTCGATGAAATGATCGGATCGAGCCGCTTGCGTTCGGCATGAAAATATTGACCAGCATCACGTCGAATGCCGAGGTCTCAAGCGCAATGATGCCTGCTTCGTTTCCGCCGGCGACGATGACTTCGAAGCCTTGGCGTTGCAGACAGAATTCAACGGCGATACCAACCATTGGATCGTCATCGACCATCAGAACGCGCGGCACCGGCGGTCCCCCATGCGAGATCAGGAGCCGCAATGCGACCGAATCACAGCCCGTGGATGTATTAGCTCCAAGACAGCTTGATGCGTCTGCACGCTGGGATGCATTGACCGCCTGCGCATCCGCGTTTTGGGTTTGGATGCTGCAGACGGCTGCTGCGTTACTCGGCACGGTGACGGCATGGCGTCGCGTTGTTCAGCATCGTCCGTGCCATGAATGGATGGAGTCATCTTGGTGACATGTGGTCGTGGATCGCTGGTGACACGGCCCGCGGCAGGTTCGGCGGCAACGACACAACTGGACAATTCCGCCTGCCAATGGCATCACGACAACCCTAGGGCTTCTCGAACCGGCCGAACCGATGAAATTATTTTTGCTCAAGATGTTCACCTGGTGGAACGGACAGACCTTTGGCACCCAGTTGTGGACCTGGCGATTTGGCGAGCTGGTCGGCGAGGACGAGCAGGGCAATCGCTACTTCCGCACCAAGGGGCGCAAGATCGACCCGACACTCGGTTTCGAGCGCCGCTGGGTGGTCTATAACGGCCTCGCCGAGGCCTCCCGGGTGCCACCGTCCTGGCATGGCTGGCTGCATCACACCGTCGATGTCGCGCCGACCGAGGAGTCCTACACGCCGCGGGAATGGGAAAAATCGCATGTGCCAAACATGACGGGGACACCCTTGGCCTATCGGCCGACCGGCTCGACGCTTTCGAGCGGCCGCCGCCCCAAGGCGACTGGCGACTACCAGCCATGGACGCCCGGGAGCTGAGTTCCATCCAAGGCGGTATCTGTGAATAACGGGAACAGCGGGGACATCTGTCACGGCAGTGTTGAATAGCCGGAGTGACCGTGGCTCAATGGCGCATCTTACGGAGATGGGAAATCCACCGCGTCGGTTCGGGCAACGGTTCGCGACTGCCCCGAAATGCAGCGGCTTCCGATCAGGATGTGGCTGGGAGATAGGCCCCCGGTGTTGAGATCCTGAAATCGCCCGTTGATGTGAGGCTGCCGTAAGATGAGGAAAGGCCGTTCGGGAAACCGGGCGGCCTTTTTCTGTGCAAGCGGCGGCAGGTTCACGCCAGCCGTGCGGCGGCGCGGCCGACGGCCTCGGCACGGCGCTTCTTGGAGGGCGCAATTTTCTCTTTCATGAGCGCCAGAATCTCCGGCGGCGCAGTGTCGGGCGAGCCGGCGCCGAACGGCGGTGCCGGGTTGTATTCGAGCCTGAGCTGGATCATCTCCGCGGTCCGACGATCGACCAGGAGGGCAACCAGCGTCAGCGCGAAATCGATGCCCGC
This sequence comes from uncultured Alphaproteobacteria bacterium, assembly GCA_963736075.1. GTDB lineage: Bacteria > Pseudomonadota > Alphaproteobacteria > Rhizobiales > Xanthobacteraceae > Bradyrhizobium. Next base: position 189,162 of record CAVTNW010000026.1, read on the forward strand.
GGTGACGCCGCCGCCGGTGATGCGGTTGCGGTCGACGCAGACGCGGGTGTTGGCCGGTGTCGCGCCGAATGCCGCGAGCAGATCCATCGCGGTCCAGTGCGTGGTCGCGCGGTAGCCCTTCAACAAGCCGGCTGCGCCCAGCACCAGCGATCCCGTGCAGACCGAGGTGACGTATTTCGCCCCTGCCGTCTGCCGGCGCAGGAAGTCGAGCACTTCTTCATCATTGACCAGGTCATCGGTGCCGAAGCCGCCCGGCACGCAGATCACGTCGAGCTGCGGGCAGTCCGCAAAACTGATGGTCGGCGTCAGCATCATGACGGAGTCGCTTGCTACCGGCTCGATCCGTTTCCAGATCAGATGCACCGCGGCGCCCGGCACGCTCGAGAACACCTGCAAGGGACCGGTGAAGTCGAGCTGGGTTACCCCAGGGAATATCATAAGACCGATCTGAAGCGGCGACGGCATTTCTGATCCCTTCGATGTTGGGCTTGACCGGATCATCCTGACATGTTCGCATCCTGTCCGAAATGGCATATTTCCCTCATTTTAGGACTTAAGGACATGATTGGCGTTCTGGTGTTTCCCGACTTCCAGTTGCTGGATGCGGCCGGTCCGATTTCGGTGTTCGAAATCGCCGGCCGCTTTGCCGGCCAGCCCGCCGCGATCCGGCTGTTGGCGGCGACGCCGGGGCCGGTGCGCAGCTCGGCTGGGGTCGAGCTGGTGGCGCGCGGCTTGGCATTGCCAAGCGCGATGCGCACCTTGATCGTGGCGGGCGGCCGGGGCGTGCGCGCGCCGGCCGCTTGCGCCAAGACGCTGGCCTTTGTGCGGGCGGCGGCCAAGCGCGGCATCCGGGTCGCCAGCGTCTGCTCCGGCGCCTACGTTCTCGCCGAGGCCGGCCTACTCGACGGCCGGCGCGCCACCACGCATTGGCAGCGCACCCAGCATTTTCTTAAGACCTATCCTGCGGTAAGACTGGAGCCCGACCGGATTTTCGTCCGCGACGGCCAGATCTGGAGCTCGGCCGGGATCAGCGCCGGCATCGATCTGGCGCTGGCCATGGTGGCGGAAGATTTCGGCGACGAGATCGCGCAACAGACCGCGCGGCAGCTCGTGCTCTACCATCGCCGCAGCGGCGGCCAGTCGCAATTTTCATCGCTGTTGGAACTCAAGGCCGCCGGCGGCCGCTTCGGGCCGCTGCTGAGCTGGGCACGCGAGCATCTCGACGCGCCGCTGACGGTTGCGGATCTGGCGGAGCAGGCCGGCATGAGCATGCGGCATTTCACCCGCGCCTTCATCGCCGAAACCGGAACCACGCCAGCCAAGGCGGTGGAGCGGCTGCGGATCGAGGTGGCGCGGCAGCGCGTGCAATCTTCCGGCGAGGCGATCGAGCGGGTCGCGCAACAGACCGGCTTTCGCGATCCCGAACGCATGCGCCGCGCCTTCATCCGCGCCTTCGGCCAGCCGCCGCAATCGCTACGCCGCGCGGCTAGGATTGAGGGCGAGGCAAGGCCGGTATCCACGTTTGCAGAAAATGACGAGCGATACTTAACCCGCGGTGCGTCCGCCGTCGATGGTATAGGCTGAGCCTGAGACATAGCTTGCTTCGTCGGAGGCCAGGAATGCCACGATCGAGGCGACCTCGGAAGCCTGACCGAGCCGGCGCGCCGCAATCCTTTCGACGACCCTTTCGTTCGGTACCGGCTTGGCGCCGGGATTGCGGCCGTCGATGATCGCGCTCAGCATCCGGCTGTCGATCATGCCGGGACAAACGCAATTGACCCGCACGTTGGTCGCGGCGCATTCCAGTGCGGCGCTCTTGGTCAGGCCGATCACCGCATGTTTGCTGGCGCTGTACGCGGCGATGTCGGGGGAGCCGATCAATCCCGCGATCGAGGCCGTGTTGATGATGCTGCCCCCGTTTTGTCGCAGCATCACCGGCAGGACGTGCTTGAGCCCCAGGAATACGCCGACCACGTTGACATCGAGCACGCGGCGGAAGGTCTCCAGTTTGTAGTCTACGATCGGCGCAATGTCGCCTTCGATGCCGGCGTTGTTGAAGAACGCGTCGATGGCGCCGAATTGTTTCAAGGCGGCGCCGACATAGGATTTGACCTCACTCTCGTCGCTGACATCGGCCGACACGGCGAACGCCTGCGCCGAGGCCGGCAAATCGTCGATCGCGGCCCTGAGGTCGCCCTCCCTGCGGTCGACGGCGACGATGCGCGCGCCACGTTCGGCGAACAGCCGCATAGTCGCGCGGCCGATGACGCCGGCTGCGCCGGTGACGACGGCGACCTTGCCGTCCAGACGAATTCGATCGGTCATGCCCTCAGGTTTCCTTGATCTTTTCTTGGGCTGTTCCGGTTTTCCGGATTTCCAGTGCTTCGCCCGGTGGCCGCAGAACGGCGATCAAAGCTACTATTTCACCTGCATTGCGGACTGACCAGTGGCTGTCCCGGGGTGGCATGTCCTGAGGATACGCCGCCCTTTCCCCGCCTTATTCGCCGTGTTAACGGGAGCGCGAGCGGGTGGCGGATAGCTCTGTACAGTGTCGCGAGCCCGAATCGCCTGCCAAAGCCGCGAGATGTTTCGAACCATCGCCCTCATCGGTTTCGCGGTCCTGCTGGCCGCCACAGCGAGTTTGCTGGCGCCGCCGGCGTTCGCGCAGATCGGCAATATCTTTTCCGATCCGGCGCCTCGGCCGCCCGGCGGGATTCCGCGTGGCAACCAGCCGCCGCCGTCCGACGACGAAGAGGACGTTCCGGCATTGCCGCAGGGTCGCCTGCTGCCAACGCCGAACCGCCCGCTGCCGGGGCAGGGCGTGCCGCCGCCGGGACCGGTGACGTCCCAACCGCTGGCTCCGCCGCCCGGAACGACCATCATTCCGCAGAATGTTCCGCCTGCTATCGCTGTCACGCCGCCGCAGGCCGACCAGGGCCTAGCGGCGGCGCCCCCCGGTGGCAATGCGCTGCCGCCGCAGCGCCTGCCCAAGGGCGTGCCGCAATCGCCGGCTACCCTGCAGCCCGGCGACGAGGTGGTGAGCGAGCCGCCGGCGCAGAAGATCGTCAACAAGAAGGCGAGCTTCTCGGGGCTGGACAAGATCACCGGGCGCATCATCAACTTCGATGAGGACATCGGTGAGACCGTCCAGTTCGGCGCGCTGCGCGTCAAGACCGACGCCTGCTACACCCGTCCCGCCACGGAAGCGGCCAATACGGATGCCTTTGTCGAGGTCGACGAGATCACCCTGCAGGGCGAGGTGAAGCGGATTTTCTCCGGCTGGATGTTCGCGGCGAGCCCCGGCCTGCATGGGGTCGAGCATCCGATCTACGATATCTGGCTGACGGACTGCAAAAACCCTGACACCACGGTGGTCAGCGCCCAGCCTGCCGACCCGCCGAAACCGGCGCCGCCACCGGCAGCCCAGAAGCGGGCGCAAACCAAGCAGGCGCCGCGGCAGCCGCTTCAGCCCGGTCCATCGCCGGCCTTCAGGCAGTAGAACGGCTCGGCCAGACGGGAGCCGCAGGGCGCCGCAGCACGACTCCTGGAACGCTTCACTGCCGCGCGGCAATGATATGCAGCGCCTCGGCGCCGCCGAGCGGACGATCGAGTGGCAATCTCCTGAAATCCGCCTCGCCCTTAATCGCCTTGGCCAGCAGCGCGGAGTAGCGTCGCCGCGGAATCTCGAGCGCGCCAAAGCTGCGCAGATGGTCGGTGACGTATTGGGTGTCCAGCAGTTCGAAGCCGCCGGCAATCAGCCGCGCGACCAAATGCACCAGCGCCACTTTCGAGGCGTCGCGAACGCGATGAAACATGCTCTCGCCAAAGAAAGCGCGGCCGAGGCTGACGCCGTAGAGGCCACCGACCAGCTGCTCGTCCTGCCAGACTTCGACGCTATGGCAATGGCCTGTCTCATGCAGTCCGAGATAGAGGTCGCGGATGCGCTTGTTGATCCAGGTTTCGTCACGGCCTTCTTGCGGCGCGGCGCAGCCGGCAATGACCGCCTTGAAGGCGCGGTCGATGGTGACGGCGAAAGCGTCCGAGCGAACGGTGCGCTTGAGCCGCGAGGCAATGCGAAAGCCGTCGAGCGGGATCACGCCGCGCATTTCCGGCTCGACCCAGAACAAGGACGGGTCATCGGCGCTTTCGGCCATTGGGAAGATCCCGCAGGCATAAGCGCGCAGCAGCACCTCGGGGGTGATTTCGGAAGCGGCAGTATCGCGTGAGCTCATGGGGCGCAGGATAGCAGGGCTGACGGAAAAAACGAACCGGCCGCCATGCTCGGTTGGTTCACCCGGATCAACTCTCTCGACGGTGGCATGAGCAACTTGGATTTACCTTACCCTGGCCGGGTTCCGGGCTGTCTGGGCTTTCTTGTTAGAGCTGTAACTGGTGTCATGCGCCAAGCCCGTGGATCGCGTCGAGGTCCGCACAGAGTATCCTTGAGGAGAATGCTCAATCGACGGACACGCCGCCCGCAGGCGCACAGCCGACTACCGGCTCGAAGGTTGAAGCGATCGTGGCCCAGATCAAGGCACTCGCCGACGCCAACGAAGCGCCGGCGTTCCAGTCATTCGTGCCGAGCAAGAGCCTGTCGAACAGCTTGACCGTCGATGGCTTCCCCCTGACGGTCGAGACCAATGCCGGCACGTGTTCTATGGGACCCCGGTCAAAGAAGTTCTGGCCTTCGAGATTGAGGAGGCCATGAAAGAGCCAAAAGCTCTCAAGACGCCGGCTTGCCGAGCTTATGGGCACGAGCCGCAGCCAGATCGGTCGCCTGCTCGATCCAAAGGATGGCAATGTTACACTCGCAACCCTGCAACGCGCCGCCGAGATGCTCGGTCGTAAGGTGCGATTGGATCTTATATGATGATGGACGATGGGCGGATGCGATGTGCTTGGTTGAGCCGATCCCCGGTCAAGTGAGCCTCCATGGCTAAGAGGCCGAAGATGCGATGACGATGCTATGATTTATTCGCGCGGTCTTCAGCTGCCGACCGCACTGGCGGACCCGCGGGGCGGCTCGCTCGTCGAAACCGCAGCACGATCCGGGTGCCGGCATGGCTGGGATCGCGTTCGACGCTGGCCTCCAGCTTGGAGGCCATCGCCGTAACGATGCGCTGTCCCATGCCGGTCGAACGCGGGTCGCTCTTGACGTTGAGGCCGACGCCGTCGTCGGCGATCGACAGCACGACATCGTCGCCTTGCCCCGTAAGGCTGACGTGAATGGGGCCGGCGCCATCGGGATAGGCGTATTTGACCGCGTTCATCACGAGCTCATTGACAATGATGCCGATCGCCACCGCACGGTCGGGATCGATTTCGACCGGCTCGGCCTTCACGGTCAGCCGCGACATCCGGTTGCCCTCGGCGGACCTCCGGAGATCCTCCAGCAAGGCGTCGAGATACTGGTTCAAGAGCACGCTCTTGAGGTCGTGGGAGGTGTAGAGCCGGCGGTGAACCTGGGCCACCGCGGCGACCCGCCCCATGGCATTGGTCAGCGCCGCCTTGACGTCGTCCTGGGTGCTCGAACTGGCCTGCAGGTGCAACAAGGAGGCGATGATCTGCAAGGAGTTGCCGACGCGGTGATTGACCTCGCGCAGCAGCATCTCGCGTTCGGCGGCCAGCGCCGCGTAACGGTCGCGCGAGGCATGAACCTCGGCTTCGGCGTCGTCGCGGGCTTTCTGGATCCGAGCCTGCCGAAGCGCGCCATCGGCGGCAACCTGGAGCAGGGGAATGAACTCGCCCTGGAGATCCTTGACCAGGTAATCGGCAGCGCCGGCCTTCAACGCGGTGACGGCGATGCTGGAATCCTGCGCGGCAGTAACGAACACCACCGGCGGCGCGTGGGGCAGCGCCAGGATCTGCTCCAGCGTTTCCAGGCCATCGATGCCTGGCATGAATTGATCGAGCGCGACCACATCGATGCCGCCTCGCTTAAGGCAATCCAGTCCGTCGGTTCCGCTGGCGGCATGAACCACATGGTAGCCGAGCCGCGTCAGGCCGCGATCGACCAGCCGGGCAAGCCCTGCGTCATCATCGATATAGAGCAATGTCGGCATCGCGCGGTTCACGTGGCGGCTGGAGGAACCTGAATGACGGAGAAGAACAGTCCGAGCTGACGGATGGCGTTGGCGAAGCTCTCGTAGTTCACCGGCTTGGTAATATAGACGTTACAGCCCAATTCATAGCAGCGCCTGATTTCCTGGGAATCGTCGGTCGTGGTCAGCACCACGACCGGGGCGCATTTCAGATATTTGTTTTCCTTTACCTGCCGCAAGATCTCGATCCCGGTCATGTCGGGCAGGTTCAGATCGAGCAGGATCAGCAATGCCTCGCCCTTGTGCTTGAGGCCGCTGCCGTCGCTGCCGAACAGATAGTTGACCGCGGCTGTACCGTTGCTGAACGGCACGATATCATTGTTGACGCCGGAGCGGCGGATATTGCGCTCGATCAGGCGGGCGTGGCCCGCATCGTCCTCGATCATGATGATGGTAACTGGCTTGCTCATGTGTCCCTGTTCCGGTTGCTGGCTGTCCAGGCGATGGGCAGCGTGATCGTGAAGGTGCTGCCGGCGTTGATTTCCGACTGCACCTGGATGGTTCCACCCAACCGCCGCACCAGGGCGCGGACATGGGCGAGGCCGATGCCCTGTCCGGGCCGGTCCTGGGTGCCGGCGCGCCGAAACAGGTCAAAGATCCGCTGATGGTCCTTGGGGTCGATGCCGCGTCCGTTGTCCACGACTTCAAAAATGGCAAAGCCCAACCGGGTCCGGCCCCGGACCGTGATATCGCCGGGAGTTCCCGGCCTGAGATATTTCAGCGCATTGTCGATCAGGTTCGAGAAAACCTGTTCCAGCGCCAGGCGGTCGCTGACAATGTCGGGCAGTGGCTCGATGCGAATCCGGGCCTCGGCTTCCGCGGCCTGATGCGCGACGGTCGCCACGATACCCTCGATCAGTTCGCGGGTATCGATCCGCACCGGTTCGAACTCGCGCCGGCCTTCGCGGGTGAGGTTGAGGATGGCCGATATCAGCCGGTCCATCTTGGCGATCGAGGATTTGATGAAGCTCAGCGCCTCGGAGAAGTCCTGCGAGAGTTGCTGGTCCTCGCCATCGAGCGCCGGTTCGAGCTCTCCGGCCGCCATCGGCAATGGTGGTGAAACAGCCGCCGCAGGGCGGCTAAGTGCCGCGATCCGCCGGAAGATATCGGCGCGCAATTGTTCGAGTTCACTGGTGAAGCCCATGATATTGACCAGCGGCGAGCGCAGGTCGTGGCTGACGATATAGGCGAAGCGCTGGATTTCGTTGTTGGCCTCGCGCAGGTCGGCGGTCCGCTCGTCGATCGTATTCTCCAGATTGAGGTTGTTGTCGCGCAGCAGCGTTTCGGCGGCGTCACGCGCACGAGCCGAACGTCGCACCAGGACAATCGAAATGCCGGCCAGCGCGATCACCAATCCGGAGCCAGCGACCGTCACCGCCGAGGCGAGCCATTGGGTGCGATCCGCGGTGACGGTGCGTTGCGTGAACAGCCGGTCCTCCTCGGCTCGCATCGCCCCGGCGATCTCGTCGATGCGGCGGACGGAATCGGAGGCGGCAGCCTGGCGCAGCATCGCGATGCCGCCGGCCAGATCGTTACGCTTTGCGAAATCGATGGCCTTGACAAATTCCTCAAGCCGCGCCTCGACCGGAGCGCGCAGCTTTTGGCTGTTCTCGATCTGAACCGGATTGTCGCCGGCCAATCGCGCGAGCTTGTCGACGTCGGGAAGGATGGTCGCGACGGCCTCCTGATGCTCGGCAAGAAAGCGAGGTTCGGAGGTCAGGAGATAGCCGCGCGCCGCGCTTTCGGCCCGGCGTATCTGCAACAGCAAGGTCGAAATCTGGTTCTCGACCTCGACGGTGTGGACCACCCAGGCATTGTCCTCGCGCGACTCATTGACCAGGATCACCGAGCTGGCGCTGATTGCCACCAACACCAGGAATCCCGCCGCAAGCAGCAGGATTTGTCCGATCGCGCGCCGGCGCGAAGCGTCAGGCGTCACAACCATCTCGCGTCATAACCAACGAAATTTGTACCTTGCCCCGGCAGGGGAGCAATCCCCGACTGCTCAACGCCCGTTGCGGCCATTGGTTCCCTGCCGGCGAAAAGGTGTCGGGGCTGGGCGATCCCGCTCAGCCGGCTGTCTGGCCTGCCAGATATTGCTCGAGCCAGTGGATATGATAGTCGCCGTCGATGATGGCGGGCTCCCGGACCAGGGCCCGGAACAGCGGCAGCGTGGTCTCGATGCCGTCCACCACCATCTCGTCCAGCGCGCGGCGCAGCCGCATCAGGCACTCGCCCCTGGTCTTGCCATGGACGATCAGCTTGCCGACCAGGGAGTCGTAATAAGGCGGGATCACATAGCCCTGATAGACGGCGGAATCGATCCGAACGCCAAGACCTCCGGGCGGGTGGTATTGCAGGATCTTGCCCGGCGAAGGTCGGAAGGTCACGGGGTTTTCGGCGTTGACGCGGCATTCGATCGAGTGGCCATTGATGACGACCTCATCCTGCGTCACCGGGAGATCGCCGCCGGCGGCGATGCGGATCTGCTCCAGCACGAGGTCGATTCCGGTGATCATCTCGGTGACGGGATGTTCGACCTGGATGCGGGTATTCATCTCGATGAAATAGAATTCGCCGTCCTCGTAGAGGAATTCCACCGTGCCGACGCCGAGATATTTCAACTGTTGCATCGCCTTTGCGACGGTGGAGCCGATCTTGGCACGCGCCGCGGCGTCGAGCGCCGGCGAGGGGCCTTCTTCCCAGATCTTCTGGTGGCGGCGCTGCAGCGAGCAATCGCGCTCGCCGAGATGAATGGCGCCGCCGCGGCCATCGCCAAGCACCTGGATTTCGATGTGGCGCGGCTTCTGCAGGTATTTTTCCAGATAGACCGAGGCATCGCCGAACGCGGACCGCGCTTCGTTGGCGGCGGTGGAAAGCGCCAGCATCAGGTCGCCCTCGGTCTGCGCCACCTTCATGCCGCGTCCGCCGCCGCCGGAGGCCGCCTTGACCAGCACCGGAAAGCCGATTTCCCTGGCGATCGCCATGGCGTCGTCGCCGGCGCCGACCGCGCCATCGGATCCGGGCACCACGGGAATGCCGAGCCGGCTCGCGGTCTTCTTGGCCTCGATCTTGTCGCCCATCAAGCGGATATGCTCGGCCTTCGGTCCGATGAAATGCAGATTATGGTCGGCGAGGATTTCGGCAAAGCGGGCGTTTTCCGACAGGAAGCCGTAGCCGGGATGCACCGCATCGGCGCCGGTGATCTCGCAGGCCGCCAGCAGCGCGGGCACATTGAGATAGCTGTCCTTCGACGGCGGCGGGCCGATGCAGACGCTCTCGTCGGCCAGGCGCACATGCATGGCATCGGCGTCCGCGGTGGAATGCACCGCGACGCTCGCGATGCCCAGTTCCTTGCAGGCCCGCAGAATGCGCAGGGCGATCTCGCCACGATTGGCTATCAGGATCTTGTCGAACATGGTGTCCTGGGGGTGGATAGCGAATAGCGAGTAGCGAATAGCGAGAAGCGGAAATTTCGAGCGATCGCCGGTGTCATTTGCTTACCTATTCGCTACTCCCTATTCGCATCTACTCGATAATCATCAGCGGTTCGCCGAATTCGACCGGCTGGCCGTCCTCGAAAAGAATCTGCATCACGGTGCCGGCGCGCGGGGAGGGTATCTGGTTCATTGTTTTCATCGCCTCGATGATCAGGAGCGTCTGACCGACCGACACCTTGGCACCGACATCGATGAACGGCTTGGCACCGGGCTCCGACGCCCGGTAGGCGGTGCCGACCATCGGCGAGGGCACCGCGCCCGGGTGGTTGGCGAGGTCCTGTTCGCCCGCTACGGCCGGGGCGGCCGCGGCTGACGGCGAGGCGGCAGCCTGCGGGCTCGGCGGAACCGATGCGGCGATGCTGACGTTGCGCGCCACGCGTACCCGCAAACCCGCGCGCTCGATCTCGATCTCGGTGAGGCTGGTCTCATCCAGCAGCAAAGCGAGTTCGCGGATCAGCGCGCTGTCGTCGCTTTTGAAGGTTGCGTCGGTCTTGTCGTCAGGCTGGCGCGCCATGCTTCTGATCCGCAGCTTTTGCTCGTTGACGGTTGAATGCGTCAGGCTTCTGTCTTGACGCCGATGTTGGAGGCAAGCTTGCCGTCGCCGATGGTGCTGCTGCGCACATCGACGGTGGGCAATGGTGCCGCGTCCAACGCGTGGGTCCCCACCGGATGCAGGTTCGGGCTGTCGAGCACGTCAATGGTAGCGGCAAGACTGCTGGCCATCCAAATCCCTTGAAAATGTCGCGGCGGGTGGCGGGGGTTATAGGTAACAACAGGCTCAAGGGGAAGCCTTTAGGCCATCTTGGGGATGGCTAAAACGCCTCATGCCCCTGTTAAGAAATGGCGCGGAAACCCTGGGAATTGCTGGTTAACCAGCCAAAAGGATCGGCGCGTCAACAGCCGTCAGGCCAGCCTCGGCCCAATAGCGTCCTTAAGTAGGCGAGGTCACCCCGGGATCGGCGGACGTCTGCCGGTGGAAAAAGGGGCGGGCCAGAGGCCCGCCCGCAGCCGTCATATTCGTCCGACTTGCGTTCGATCAGGCTTCGAGCACGGCCACGATTTCGAGTGTGCGCGGATTGACCACCACGATCTGGTCGGCGACCAGGAAGAACTCGTATCCGCGCCAGTCCGGATAGATCGTCACGATCTGCTCCGGCAGCGGGTAGAACTCGACGTCATGGGGCACGCGGGTGCCGACCGAAATCGCGAAATTGACGTGCTCGATCGGCCTGACATGCTGATCACGGATCACCGTGGTGATCCGGGTGCGCTGCTCGCTGGAGAGCTTGGCGCCGCCGCCGGCCTGCCCGACGGTTTCCGAGCGGTGCTCGCCGTTGACGTCGTTGCGATCCTCGCGGCCCTCCGCTTTTCGCTCGCCGCGATCCTCGCCGTTCTCGGCCTTCATGCCGTTGCGGTCTTCAGGGCCCTCCGCTTTTCGCTCGCCGCGGTCCTCGCCGTTCTCGGCCTTCATGCCGTTGCGGTCTTCGCGACCCTCCGCTTTCCGCTCGCCACGATCCGCGCCGTTCTCGGCCTTCATGCCGTTGCGATCTTCGCGGCCTTCGGCCTTGCTGGCCCTGTCGCCGCCCTTGGCATTGTCGTTCATCTCCGAACTCATGCCCGGCGATTTCTGTCCCGGCGTATTTTCTTCAGCGCGCTGGTCGCGAGCGGCAGCGGGTGATTTCGGCTCCGACTGCTCCGCTTTCATGCCGGACGACGGCATGGTCCGACCGGCGTCGTGACCCATGGGTGTTGCTGCGCTCCCACCGTGGCCGGTGGCTGGAGCACCGTGCTCCGCGCCGGCGCCCGCCGACGGACCTTCATGGCCCATTCCAGTTCCTTGCGCATGGGCCAAACCGGTTCCTGCTATCAGGGCCGCGGCGGCCACCGATATCATGAAGCGGTGCATCATTTTATTCATAAGACGTCTCCTCGCATGTCTGGGTTGACTGTGCTCGTCAACGGTAACAGCTAGTCGAGGTTCCGTGATCTCACCGGTTCCAGCGGATTTGTTTGACGACCGGGCGATCAACGGCGGCTCCGTCAGGCGCGATATGAAAAAATTGACACAAGCTCTCTGACCTCATCCTGTGACGCGAGCCTCGGTTCGGAGGGCGAGGGCTCGCGTCTCGAAGGATGGACGCTTGCACCGTCGTTTGCGGCGGTCCTTCGAGACGCATCGCTGGCGCGCCGATCGTCTCGGCAAGTCGGTCATCGCGTGATTCGGCGGCCCGTGATCCCTCCTCACCATCGACCCTGCAGCTTCAGGCTCTCGGCGAGGTCGCCGCGGAAATTGTGCTGGCCGAGATGCAAGAGCTTGCATTGCAGATCGACCCAGATCTTGCCGCCGATGTCGCGCCAGCGGCGGCAGAAGGCGTAATCCTCCGACAGGTAGCGGCCGGTATCGGGATCGACCATGCAGTCGAAGAACAGCCAGTGCAGATGCGCCTGCGGGTTCGGCGGCCCGTCCGGAATATAATTCAGCCCGGGGTATTTCTCCATCATCCTGGTGAACACACCGCGCTTGATGCACATGAAACCGGTCGGCGCCTCCGCCACCTCGACAAAACCGTCGACGTCGGCATAGCTGCTGACACGCTCGCTGCCGTGGCCGATCGGATTGAAAGGATATTCGGTGTAGCGATCCTCGAACTGCTGCCGAGTGATGCCTGCTGGCAGCCCCTCGGCAGGCCAGTTGAAATCCTTCAGCGGATAGACCCCGGCGGTGACGTCGCGGTCGATCAGGAGCAGCCGGCAGACCGACTGCGGCGTGAAGGTGATGTCGGAATCGATCCAGAACAGATGGGTCAGCGTTTCGTCGGACAGGAACTTGAGCACCATCTTGTTGCGCGAGCGGGTGATCAGGCTTTCCGAATGCATGTGCAGGATGCATTGCAGTCCGAACCGGTTGCAATGATGGGTGAGATCGAAGATCGAGGTGACATAGTGCATGCTGACGGCCGAGATGTAGCAGGGCGTCGCGAACATCACCTTCATCGATTTCAGGGCATCGTCCGGTAACATCGTGGAATCGCTCGCGCTGTAAACCTATTTGGGCTGCTTGGTGTCGGCTGGTGGCGCGGGCTTGGCCGCGGGCGCGGGCTTTGCCGTCGGCCGCTTGGCAACCTTGTCGAGGGCCTCCTTCGCGCCAGCTGGGGGCTGCTGTTGCGCCACAGGCGGCTCGGGCGTTTCAGGGGCTGTGGGCGCTGCGGGCGCCATTTGCCCGATCGAGACCGAGATGGCGAACAGCCGCCACTGCCCGTTCACCGGCGCGAACGCCAGATCGAAATTGACCTGGGTCGGCACCGAGGGAAAGAAGCCGGCCATGTGCATCAGGCCGTTGGCTTCGATCTGCGGCAGCAGGCTGAGCTGCGGATCGATCACGGCGACCCCTGAGAGATCGAGATTGTCGTTGCGCAATTTGGCGAAGATCTCGCCGAGCCGTGCGGCGCTGTTGTTCTGGAAGCCGGGCGCGCCGATATCGCGCAGCACCGTATAGTTGCCGGTCTTGTTGGCCTGGTCGAGCGCCAGCAAGGTCGAGCGGACCAGGATCAGCACGCCGTTGCGATCAATCTGCGCCGGTTTCGGCGCTGGCGCGGGAACTGGCCCAGACGACTGTCCGTGGCCAGCAGACGCGGCAGCCGCGATCATGGCCGCGAGGATGAACGTCCGCCAGATCGGTTGTTTCGCAGTCACCCTCTGGTCACCACGCCAACGTCACGCCGGCGCGCCCGCCGACGCCGCCTTGCGCCAGGCCGGCGGCGAGGCCGCCATTGATCACCACGTTCTGGCTCAGCCGCAACTGGGCCCCGAAGCTCATGGCATTCTCGCCGCGGAAGGTGCCAAAATTGGCGGAAATCGCGAACCTCTTGTCCGCCGGCAAGGCGCTGCCGCCGAGGGAAATCGCCATTGCGGTGCCTTCGAAAGCCTGCCTGATCTGGCCCTGCAATACCGCAACATTGCCCTGCAGGGTAGCGACATTGTTCTGCAGGCTGGCGATGCTTTGCGGATTGAAGCTCGTGGTGGCGAGATTCCCGGCCGCATCCGATGTGACCAAAGAAACCGGGCCGGTCTGCGCGGCAAGGCTCGCCGCCGAGGTGATCCCCGGCAGCTTGTAGGTGTTCGACGCCGTGCCGATGGCGACCTGGTTGGCCGCGGTCGCGGTGGCGCCATTGCCGATGGCTGCGGAATTGGCGAAGGTCGCGGTCGCGCCCGCACCGAGCGCCGCCGAATTCGTTCCTGTCGCCACCGCGCCGTCGCCAAAGGCCGCGCCGCCATTCGCGGCTGACGCGAGGCCACCTACCGCGATCGAGCCGGTCGCAGTGGCGCCATAGCCGATGGCGATGGAATTGACGCCGGTGGCGGCGGCGTTGTTGCCGACCGCGACCGCGCCGGTCGCGGTCGCCTTCGCACTGGCGCCGACCGCGGTGGCGCCGGTGGCGCTGGCGATGCTGGCCTGGCCGATGGCGGTGGTGGCAGCCCCCGTGGCGTTACTGCCTTGGCCGTAGGCGGTCGCGGTGGCGCCACTTGGCGACGCTGCCCTGGCCGGTCGCGGTCGCGCAGTTGCCGCTGGCGATGCTGTTATCGCCGGTCGCGGTCGCGCTGCTGCCGTTGGCGAAGCTCTTGAAGCCCGTCGCGGTGGCATCAATGCCGATCGCGTTGCTGGCCTGGCCGGTCGCGGTGGCGTTGGCGCCGTTGGCGATGCTGCTGTCACCGGTCGCGGTCGCGCTGCTGCCGTTGGCGAAGCTCTTGAAACCCGTCGCGGTGGCATCACTGCCGATCGCGTTGCTGGCCTGGCCGGTCGCGGTCGCGTTGGTGCCGTTGGCGATGCTGCTGTCACCCGTCGCGGTCGCATTGGTGCCGATCGCGTTGCTGCTGAAGCCTGTCGCGGTCGCGTCGCTGCCGTTGGCGGTGCTGGCTTGGCCGGTCGCGGTCGCGTTGGTGCCGTTGGCGTTGCTGGCCTGACCTGTCGCGGTCGCGTTGGTGCCGTTGGCGTTGCTGGCCTGACCTGTCGCGGTCGTGTTGTTGCCCATCGCGTTGCTGGCCTGACCTGTCGCGGTCGCGTTGACGCCGCCGCGCGATGCTGTTCTCGCCTATCGCGGTCGGGGCGCCTTGATTGCCGCCTACTGCGTAACTGTTGGCACCATACGCAGTAGCATAGTTGCCATAATGCGATGGCGTTGTACCCCGTCGCGGTCGCGTAATCGCCTATTGCGTGCGAGTTGTTGCCGGAAGCATAGGGGTTCACATGGACCTTAAGCGTAGCCACCGTTCAGTGGCTGTGGCGTTGCGCCATCGCGGGAGCTGCGCCGAGCACCATGGCAAGGATTGAAACTCTCGCGGCGAACGGCCACAGCGCGCCAGCGGCCAAGCCACTCGATGCCAGCAGGCGTTCGCGGCGGTCGCGCGGATGCCATACGACAGAAGCTCGCGCTATCGCCGGATCTGGTTTCGTTCTGGCCGTCGAAACTGTCCGCACCACCGACCGCCCCGGGGTTCGCATCAAACGAGTTCCTGAAAAACTAGCCTGCGCTGCACGCAGCCAGCGCGCAGCCTAGGGGTAAACCAGGGGCACGTTCCAACCTTACCGAAAACTTAACCGAATCGAAGGTACTAGCAAACCGTGGGCGCGCACCATGCCGCTTCCCGCCAGCCGACACGACACGATTGCCGCAGGGTGTTGCCGTTCCGCAACGAACCCTGATGGGTGTCAAATCATATCAAAGCTGGCTCGATCTCGCGGCAGCGCCGAGGCGCTCCCTCGCCCCGCGCTTCGCGGGGGGAGGGTTGGGGTGGGACCGTAAGCGCGGCTCGATCGGTGCGCTCGGCCTCATTGATCCATGGTTTTGAAGGCTAGCCTCAGGACGGATCGAGCGATCCGGTTGCCAATCAAAGGCACTCGCGAAGACTTAGACGATGGCGGCCGCCTGACGCTTCAGCAGGTCTCCTTGCCGCAGCGGGCTTGCGAGATCTTCTCCTTGAGACCCTCAAGCCCGACCGCGCCTACCACCACCTGCTTGCCGATCACATAGCTCGGCGTGCCATTCATGCCCATCTCTTCGGCGAGCTTGAAGTTCTCCTCGATGGTCGCCTTCACCTCGGGACTGGTCAGATCCTTTTCGAGCCTCGCCATATCGAGGCCGGCTTCCTTGGCGGCGGCCATGGCCCGCGCCTTGTCGGCCGGACCATGCCCGCCCAGCAGCTTCTGGTGAAAATCGAGATACTTCTTGCCACCGGGGTCCTGCATGCGCACGGCGACCGCGACCTGGGCTGCTTCGACTGAACCCTGGCTCAGCACGGGGAATTCCTTCAACACGACCTTCAGTTTGGGATCGGTCTTCAAGAGATCGAGCATGTCGGCCATGGCGCGTTTGCAATAGCCGCAATTGTAATCGAAGAATTCGACAAAATTGACATCGCCGTCCTTGTTGCCGAGCACCACGCCGCGCGGCGAGTTGAAGATCGTCTCGGCGTTGCTGGCAACGCTCGCCTCGTGCTTGGCGGCCTCCGCGGCGGCCTGGCGCTTGCTCAATTCGTTCATCGCCTCTTCCAGCACCTCGGGATGGGCGATCAGGTAGTTCTTGACGATGGTCTCGATATCCCCGCGCTGCGCGTCGGAGAAGCCCTGCGCCGACGCGGCAGGCGGGGCGGCGCCAAGCGCCAGCGCGATAACGGCGGGAAGGAGGAAGCGGAATGAAGGCATGAAAAAGTCCTCTTGCGTGAAAGCCGGGTGTCGCTGATTTCCTGTTAGGCCGGCTCGATTAATCTCTCATTTGCTGTTTTGGCCGGGCAGTGGCTTCGCAGCGACGATGTCGTCGGCCTTGACCCAACCGGGCGTGCCGACGGCAAAACGAGTCTTGGCACGCGAGGCCAGTTCGCGGGCGGTCTTGCTGTCACCGGCCAGAAAGGCGGCCTGCGCCGATGCCAGATCGGCTTCCGCGAAATCGCCCTTGCGGCCGTAAGCCATCGCGAGCTGGCTGTAACCCAGCGGCGCCTCGGTCTCCCGTGCCACCGCTGCGCGCAGAATCCCAATCGCTTCCTCACTATAGGCTTTATTTTCCGTCGCCACGAGCGCCTGCCCCAGTAACATCTCGATGAGGGGTGCGTTATTCGAGAGCTGCACTGCCTTGCGCAGGGGGGCGATCGCGTCGGCCGGTTTGCCGCCTTCCAGCAGCGCCTGACCGCGTAATTCATAGAAATACGGGTTATTGGGCTGCGCCTGGATCAGCGTATCGATCTGGGCGAGCGCGGAGCGCAGGTCGCCGTGCAGATAAGTCGAGATGGCGTGCGCATAGCGCGCCGGCAGGCTGTCGTTTGACAGCGGATAGCGCCGATAGACCGTATCCTGCCGCTCCTCGAAAGCCGAAATCTTGGCGCGCACCATGTCGTGGCGCAGCTGCAGCGCGGGATCGTCCTTCTTGTCCCAATAGGGACTGGAACGCGCGATGCCCTCCAGCGCTGCGACACGATCGGCGGGCATTGGATGGGACTGCAAATAGGGATCCGCATCATGGGCCGCGAACAGGCTCTCATTGGCGAACCGCTTGAAGGTGTCGTACATGCCCTTGGGGGACTGGCCGGTCATGGTCAGAAACTTGACCCCGGCGCGATCGGCGTTTTCCTCCTGCTGGCGGACATAGGAGATCAGGCTGCGGCGGATCATTTCCTGCGGCCCGGCGACCGCGGCAGCCCCGACATTGGCGAGGCCGCTGTTGCTGTTGCCGCCTTTTGCACCCGCCACCAGCGCGCCGGCGCCGAGCAGCGTGGCGATGATCATCTGGGTCTGCGCCCGCGACATTTCCTCGCGCATCTTGGCGAGATGGCCGCCGGCGAGGTGGCCGGTTTCGTGCGCCAGCACCCCGATCAGCTGGTTCGGGGTCTCCGACTGCATGATGGCCCCGTAGTTCACGAAAATGCGGTGGCCGTCCGCGACAAAGGCGTTGAACGCGGGGTCGTTGATGATCACGACCTGGATATTTTGCTTCTCCAGGCCCGCGGCGTGCAGGATCGGCCTGGTATAGTCGCGCAACAGCTGCTCCGCCTCGGTATCGCGGATGACCTTCGGGCCTTTTTGCTCCTGCGCGCGCCCGGCAGCCAATGGCGCGAGCGACAGCGCGACCGCTGTTGTCACCGCGGTCAACTTCGAGACTTTCTTGCGTAGCGAAATGTCATGCAGCATGGCGGTCATTGATCGAGTTGCGGCGGTGGCTGGATGGCGGATCTGGCCTAACAATGCGCGGAATGCGGCTAGTCTGGGGCAAGGCTGCCACATTTGTGGAACTTCGTGTTACAGTGCGCCAACCCTCTGATAACACCTTGCCAACAAGCGGGGCTCAAGCCGATGCTGCCAGCGCCGCGGTTCGCCTGGACGGTTGCGGCCGGCGGACAGATCGCTGGCGACGACGGACGCAGGCCAGCTCAACTGGCAGAACAAGTAGCAGAAATAAATGCTTGACGCGACACCTCAAAGCCGTGCCCAGAGCCTGCTGACGGCATCGGGACGCAGCAATGTACCGCCGTTCATGGTCATGGACGTGATGGCGGCGGCGGCCCGCATCGAGGCGGCCGGTGGCCACGTCATCCACATGGAGGTCGGACAACCCGCGGCGTCGGCGCCGCAGACGGCGATATCGGCCGCCCGCGCCGCGCTCGACGGCGCCCGGCTCGACTACACCTCGGCGCTGGGCCTGCCCTCGCTGCGCGCCCGTATCGCCAGACATTATCGCGAAACCTATGGCTGCGCGGTGGATGCCGAGCGGATTGTTGTCACCACCGGCTCGTCGGGGGCCTTCATCCTGGGCTTTCTGGCCCTGTTCGAGCCGGGCGATCGGGTCGCGGTCGCGGTGCCCGGCTATCCGCCCTATCGCCATATTCTCGCGGCACTCGGCTGCGAGCCGGTTCTGATCGAGACCACCAGCGCCAACCGCCATGCCCTGACCGGCGAAGCCCTGCTGGAAGCCCATCGCCGGACGCCGCTGCAGGGCGTGCTGGTGGCAAGTCCGGCCAATCCCACGGGAACCATGATGTCCCGCGCGGCGCTGACCAGCCTGATCGCGGCGGCGGACAGCGCGGGCATTCGTTTCATTTCCGATGAAATCTATCATGGCCTCGATTATGCCTTTCCGGCAGTGACAGCGGCCGCGATTGCCCCGCAGGCGCTTGTGATCAATTCGTTCTCGAAATATTTCTGCATGACCGGCTGGCGGGTCGGCTGGATGGTGGTGCCGGAATCGCTGGTGCGGCCGATCGAGCGGTTGCAGCAGAATCTGGCTATTTCGGTGCCGACCCTGTCGCAGATCGCCGCCGAGGCGGCGTTTGATGGCCGCGACGAAATGGAGGCGGTCAAGCGCGGTTATGAAGAGAACCGCCGTATTCTGATCGAGGGTCTGCCGCGCGCCGGCCTCGACCAATTCCTGCCCGCCGACGGCGCCTTTTATCTCTACGCCGACGTCTCGGCATTCACCTCGGACAGTTTCGAGTTTGCCGGGCGAATGCTGGAGCAGGCGCACGTCGCGGCAACGCCGGGCATCGACTTCGATCCCATCCATGGCCGCGCCTTTATTCGATTTTGCTACGCCCGTTCGGCCGAGGAGATGCGCGAGGCCGTCGCGCGGATCGCGCGCTGGCTCGGTGGAAAAGGTTAATGTCTCGCGCCAGCGCCGGATCGGCCGCCGGAAAATGGCCCCTACACCATTGACTCCGCCGGATTAATTGATTTTGGCTGTCTGCTACCGACCGCCGCCCGCGCGACAGCGCCGGAATCAACGGCGAGTCCTGAGGGGAGTGGGCGTGATGGCGGCAACGATCGCAACCGACGGGCGGCTTGGCGCGGCGAAACCGGCTAGACCCTGGTACAAGGTGCTTTATGTCCAGGTGCTGATCGCGATCCTGATCGGCATCGTCATCGGCTCGCTGTGGCCGAACCTCGCGACCAATGAATGGATCAAGGCGCTCGGCGACGGCTTCATCAAGCTGATCAAGATGGTGATCGCCCCCATCATCTTCTGCACGGTGGTGTCGGGCATTTCCCATATCCAGGATGCCAGGAAGGTCGGCCGCGTCGGTGTCAAGGCGCTGCTCTATTTCGAAGTGGTTTCCTCGTTCGCCCTGATGCTGGGCCTTGTGGTGGGCAATCTGATCCCGGTCGGTCATGGGCTGGCCGTCAAGCCTGACGCCGCAGCGGTCGCGACCTTCGTCAAGCAGGCGCAAGCGGAAAAATCGGTCGATTTTGTTCTCAACATCATCCCGGACAGCGTGGTGGGCGCGCTGGCGCGCGGCGATATCCTGCAGGTGCTGCTGTTCGCCATCCTGTTCGGCTTTGCGCTGATGGCGCTCGGCCAACGCGGTGAGCGGCTGCGCGACATCATCGATGACACCGCGCATGCGGTGTTCGGGGTCATCGCCATCGTCATGAAGGCGGCGCCGATCGGCGCCTTCGGCGCGATGGCCTACACCATCGGCAAATACGGACCGGCTGCGCTCGGCAATCTGGTCGGGCTGATCGCGGTGTTTTATTTCACCGCGGCGCTGTTCGTGTTCGCCGTGCTCGGCGTGATCGCACGGCTGATCGGCTTCAATATTTTCAAGTTCATCGGCTATATCAAGGACGAACTGCTGATCGTGCTCGGCACCAGTTCCTCCGAAAGTGCGCTGCCGCAATTGATGGAGAAACTCGAGCGGCTCGGATGTTCCAAGCCGGTGGTCGGACTGGTGGTGCCCACCGGCTACTCGTTCAATCTGGACGGCACCAACATCTACATGACGCTGGCGACGCTGTTCATTGCCCAGGCGCTCGGCGTCGACCTGACGTTCAGCCAGCAGTTGACCATCCTGGTCGTCGCCATGCTGACCTCGAAGGGAGCCAGCGGGGTCACCGGCGCGGGCTTCATCACGCTGGCGGCAACGCTGTCGGTGGTCAATCCGGCGCTGGTGCCGGGGATGGCGATCGTGTTTTCGGTCGACAAGTTCATGAGCGAGGTGCGCGCGCTCACCAACATCATCGGAAATGGCGTGGCGACGGTGGTGGTGTCGTGGTGGGAGGGAGAACTCGATCACGACCTCTTGCGGGCCCGGCTCGACAAGCAGATCGACCCGTCCGATGTGGAACTGGCGGTCACCACGGGTTAGGATATTAACGCCCACTGATCGGTTCCGACCTATGGCAACTTGCAATCATCGGAACAAAGCTTGCTTTTGATCGCGCGTGCCGTCTCTCGCGACCGGCAGGGTGAACTGAAAGACGGCACCACGGGGCTCGCCGGGCGATACCCATAGCCGCCCAGCATGATTTTCGATGATCGAGCGGCAGATCGGCAACCCCATGCCCAAGCCGCCGGCTTTGGTCGTGTAGAACGCGTCAAAGACGCGCTCGGGATTGATTTGAGGCAGGCCGGGGCCAGAATCGCTCACGGCGACAAGCACGCCGCCCGAACTCAGCTCTGCTGGTGCTGATCACCAACTTGCGCGGTCCTTCCTCGACCTCGCTCATCGCCTCAACGGCATTCATGATCAAATTGAGGGTGACCTGTTGCAATTGAACTCGGTCCCCCACGATGCGCGGCAGTCCCTCCGACAGTTGCATCTTCACCAAACCATCATGCTCGGATATCGCGGCACGGGCCAGTATCATGATCTCCAAAATGGCTTCGTTGATTTCCAGTTCTGCGTTCTGCGTCGACGTTTTCCTTGCGAAGTCGCGAATCCGGCTCACAATATCGGCGGCCCGCTGGCTGTCGCTGGCAATG
This sequence comes from uncultured Alphaproteobacteria bacterium, assembly GCA_963736075.1. GTDB lineage: Bacteria > Pseudomonadota > Alphaproteobacteria > Rhizobiales > Xanthobacteraceae > Bradyrhizobium. Next base: position 210,504 of record CAVTNW010000026.1, read on the forward strand.
CGGTCAATTAATTGCCTGACCCGTTCCAAATCTGGCGGCTGACGGGCAAGCCAGCGCGCGGCGGTTCCGGCATTCACCAATGTGGCAGCGATGGGTTGGTTGACTTCATGGGCGATGGAGGCTGAGAGTTGGCCCATGGTCGCGACGCGGTTCGCGTGCGCCAGCTCTGACTCGGCGCGCTTGCGCTCGGTCAGGTCGACGGCGAAGATGACGGCGGTGTCTCCTCGTTCATCCAACGTTGCCCCACCGACCAGCACCGGCACCCGGCGGCCGTCTTTCCGGAAGTACTCCTTCTCGAATGGCTGGGCGGTCCCCGTCGCCCTCATTTCAGCCACGGCCTGTTCGTCTCGGTCATGCCACTCCGCCGGCGTCAACTCCGTCCGGCGTAACCGACCCGCCGCGAGGTCCGCTTGATCGTACCCGACCATCCGCAAAAACGCCTGATTGGCCTCCTGAGCGTGGCCGTCGGGATTCCCGATCAGAAATCCCGATGATATTCAAGTCCACAAGGCGTCTGACTTTCGTTTCCCGCTCTTGAACCTCGCTAAAAAGCCGGGTGTTCTCCAGAGAGATCGCGGCTTGCGCGGCCAGCAACTCCAGGACCGCGATCCGCGCCAGTGGAAATGCGTGAGAGGCTAATGTGTTTTCGAGCAGGAGAATCCCGGTCACTTGCTGTTGCTTGATCAAGGGTAAGCAGAGGATTGACTTCGATTGTCCTTCGCGAAGATAGTCGTCGGCGGAGAACAAGTTGGCCTTGGAGGCGTCATCGAGAATCATGCTTTCCCGCGTGCGGATGACGTAGCGGACGACAAATTCCGGACATGTAATTCCGCTCAACGGCTGCTGGCGAATCGCGACCTCGACCTGATCGCCGGTCGCTCGCGCCTCCGCCTGGACCAGATATTCATCCCCCGACGGCAGGATCAAGAAACGCGATCGGCGCCCGCGTTCTCAAGCGCAATCTTCATCAGTTGCTCGATCAGCTTCGGCAACACGATCTCGCTGGACAAAGCCTGAGAGGCTTTGACGATGCTCACGACGTCCAGATGCTGGACCGGAGAGCCGACGATCGCGGCAGGACGCTGCTCCTGCGGATCGGCCAAATGCGGATGAAGCTGATCGAGCTGCTGCACCTTGCCGTCGGCGCCCCAACGGAGATAGCAGGAGCGGGCCTCTCGCAGATAGGCTCTTGCGATTATTTCGAAGCCTCGTGCCGCATGGAAGCGGGCGGCAAGCTCGTTGGCGAGTGCCTCGTTATGAACGAATCCGTTTTTACGCGCCGACTTGATCGCAGCTTCGTACAGGCGCTCGGCGTCGAGCTCTCGCCCTTCGATGCGCGCTATTACGGCGCTGACCAGCGCCACGCGATCCTCGCAATTCTCCGGGCAATTCCTGGCACAGGCTCGAAGGTCTCGCTCGTGTCTCGTCAGGGCTTCTCGATGCTTGGCATACGGGTGAGGATCCAAAGGCTCACACAAAGCGGCGCGAGATAGCGCTCCATAGAAATGATACTCCGCCTCATCCACCAAAAATGACGATAGCTCCGACCCCGCGCGCAAGGTTGCCATCTTGTCCGATGCATCCATCGCCGAAAGGTAATCGGCGGCGAAAAAGCGCGCCTGGAGCTTTCGAATCCAATAGTAATATTCCACGAAGGCGCGGTTCGGTTGACCCGTCGCGCGCGCCTCGAAGAGGCGCTCCTGAAACGGACCATCGTCGAGCGAGCCAAACTTTGCGGTTTTTCCGCGTAGGGTCCGTACCAGCGCGAGCAATGGGGAAATTCTGTCGAGGAAGAATCAAACGGTCGCGTGAACGCCAGCCCGTGTTCGGCTTCGCTCTCGACCTGATCGAGTGGTTGGCCCAACGCGAAAAGGATGGAATTGAGTGCGCGACAGGCGTGCGCGGCAAATACCGGATCGCCGTGCTCTTTCGCCATATGGAAGCCGCGCCGCGCCGGATCAATTCCCTCGCGAAGCGGCCGTGTCCAGGGAACATTCACAGCCGCCTGAAAGTAAGTCCTTCCACCAACATGATTCCATCCGCGAAGTTCGAGCAGATTGCAGGCCATCTTGGTGAAACGATAACCTTGTGCGTAGTGGCCGTAGCGGGCGCCGGCAATGAGGCCGATCGCCACGTAGTTCGCCGGCGCTGCCTCGCAGTTGCCGCGTTCCAAGCTCAGATTGGTGGCCCTACAGGCGCAAAATGCAAATAGATTGTGGTCGGTGTGCAAGGCCGGCGTCCTCAAGCTGGTGAGGACATCGATCGTGGCGAGCGCTTCCGGGTCCTGCATTAACGGCAGGTCAATAAGGTCCTCGATTGTGCGATTCGCAATGAGGGACCAGATGCGGCCATACTCGTTGCGCGTTTCCAGTTCGGTGGGATGACGAGACCAGTCAATGCCGACCTGCCGCAAGCACTCCAGGGCGACCGCGACCGCGTCCTCGAACTCGCCAACCATGGTGTGCAGATAACTTCTCCTATGCGCCACGACGCATCGCTGTAACGTACTGACCACGCGGGCTGCGAGCGCCGTCAGACGCTCCTGAGCGGCCTGCAAAGCGCCCACACAGATCTCGCAATCAGCCGAATGTAGTTCCAGGGCAAAGGCCACTTCCTGCTGATCTTCCCACGCGTCCTCCGGCAAGAGCGCTGCGCCGGCGCTGAGATACGTAAGCGCAGAGGAATAGGCTGACGAGGCCTTGGCGCGCTTGCCCGCCGCAAGGTTCAACTTTGCGAGCCGCTCCCGTTCATCCTGTGCCGTGATAAGAGGCGCGCCGCGGTTGAGCTGGTTGACGATCTCGAAAATTGCCTCATCGTTCTTTTCGGGCGGCGTACGCGCCGCGAGCAGGCGGCCGATTGTCAAATGCGCCCCGGCGCGCGACGCTGCCGGGAGTAGCGCGTATGCAGCTTCCTGCACTCGATCATGGACGAACTTGTAGGATCGATCGATGCGCTCGATCAACCGTTGGCGCAGCGCCTCCCAGAGATCGGCGTGCACCTGTTCCTCGGACTTTCCCAAAACGATCGAGAGCATCGCAACGTCGGAAATGTTGCCCAGGCAAGCGAGTTGCTGCAGCGCACCCTGCGTATCGAGCGGTAACCGAGTCAGTTTCCCGGCCACGAGTTCCACGACGTTGTCGGTGTATCGCTTTCTGCGGATGCCGCCGATGTCCCACGACCAACGTGCCTGCTCACGATCGAATGCCAATAGACTCTCGTCGGCAAGCATGTGCAGAAATTGGATCACGAAAAACGGATTTCCGCCGGTCTTCGCGTGTACTAACGCTGCGAGCGCGTTGACCTGCTCCATGTTGCAGCGAAGGGAGTCCGCGACGAGCTCCGCCAGGCCTTCCGTGGTCAGCGGTCCGAGCTTGATGTCCTGCACTTTGCCGGTTGTCCGCATAGCTTCCAGCTTACGGACGAGCGGATGCGCTGCGGTGACTTCCTTGTCGCGATAGGCGCCGATCAGCAGCACGTGCCGCACATCCGAATGGGTCAACAGATCTTCGAGAAGTTCAAGTGTAGCCGCGTCAAGCCATTGCAGATCATCGAGGAAGAGGGCCAGCGGATGCTCGCGCCGGGCGAACACCGAAAGGAAGCGGCGAAAGACGAGATGAAAGCGTCGTTGGGCGTCGTTGGGCGGCAGTTCGGCTACCGGCGATGGCTCGCCGATGATGAGCTTCACTTCAGGAACAAGACCAGCGATCAGTCCTGCATTTGGTCCTAGCGCCTCCCGCAACGCGTCGCGCCAGGGCGCGAGGTCCGCCTCGCTCTTGCCAAGCAGCGGACGGATCAGATTTTGAAAGGCCTGTGCCAGGGTCGAGTAGGGAATATCGCGCTTCTGCTGGTCGAACTTACCGGAAGCGAACAGTGCGCGCGGCAGTACCAGCGCCGGATGCAACTCGTTCACGAGCGAAGATTTGCCGATCCCGGAATATCCGGACACGAGCACCAGCTCAGGCGAACCACTCTTGACGATACGATCGAAGGACGCGAGCAGCGTCTCCACCTCGCGCTCACGGCCGTAAATCTTCTCCGGGATCAGCAGCCGATCTGGCACGTCATCTTCACCCGGAGTGAAGCCGGCAAGAGAACCCCGCTCCCACTCGGCGAGGCAGCGCCGCAGATCGCGCTCGACACCGGCCGCGGTCTGGTAGCGCTGCTCAGGCGTCTTGGCGAGCAGCTTCATGACAATATCGGACACAGCGACTGGTATTCCGTCGAGTCGCCGATCAGGCGCCACCGGCTTGCGCGCGATGTGGCAATGAACCCATTCCATGGGATCAGTCGCAGCGAATGGCAGCGCGCCGGTGAGCATTTGGTAGAATGTCACGCCCAGCGCGTAGAGATCACTTCGCAAATCCACTGAGCGATTTATTCGTCCGGTCTGTTCCGGCGCCATGTAGGCCAAGGTGCCAGCGATGAACTCAGGAGGCGCGGGCGCCTGACGCTCGCGAGGCAGCCGGGAAGCTATGCCGAAGCCGGTCAGCCAGACCTGTTCGGTGACGGGATCGAGAAGAATGTTAGCGGGCTTTATGTCCTTGTGGACCAGACCGCGCTCATGGAGTCGGCGGATGACATGAGCGATCGCTGGAGCGAATTCGCAGAAACCTTCCCAACTGAAGGGCCCCGTCAAGCGAAGATTCCAGGTTACTTGCGCTGCGAAAATCAAGCAGGAGCAGAGTGCGACCGCCAGTTTGCACAAGTTTCAGCGGCCGCACGGCCCAGTCGTCATCCAGATAATCCTTGAGCGCGAATTCATGAGCGAAGCGATTGTTGGTAGCGGTCGAAGGGGCTTCAGAAGCGGGCAACACGGCCATCCGTTCGTGCCGGACACCCTCCGCATTATTCCACCACGTTTTGCAATAAAGGCGCTCGCCATCGTCCCAAAGCAGCTCTAGAGGTCGGTGTTCGCTATCATTATCGATCCATTCCATGGCTCAATGCGATTACGCAACCTCCGTCTCAAACCATTGCGGACCTGACTTTAAAAATCCCTGCAACGGCAGGTGGGGCGACGGGGAGTGTCAGCCAAGACTTTTTGCTTTCAGCATCACAAGGTCGTGATCCGTTGGGCGGGCGCTTCGGGCTTTAGAATAAGCGATCCAAACGAGACCGCGCAGTCAGTCGGCGCAGGCTCCCCTCGAAGATGCAAGATAAGCACATCTCGAAACGATACGAGGACGCGAAGATGGTGAGGTTTGCGCACGGCAAGTTGAGCCACTGGGCGTTGGTTATGTTATGTGCTGTTTCCATGGCGACGCCGCCGCTGCGGGTGTTTGGACAGACCTACCCCACCAAGCTCATCACCATCATTGTCCCGACCTCTCCGGGTTCAGGCCCGGACATTTGGGCGCGAATTCTTGCAGAGAATCTCCAGACGCGACTTGGCCAAAACGTCATCGTCGAAAACCGTGCCGGCGGTGGCAATCTCACGGGCGCTGTCGCTGTGGCCCGCGCTGCACCTGACGGATACACCTTATTAGTGTGTGCCAACACGCTTGGCGCGGCAGCGCATATCTTTGGCACCGGCGGAACTGGCGGCGTCGATGTCAATAAGGATCTGACGCCTTTCATCACGCTCGGCATTAGTCCCGCGGTCATCGTGGTCAAATCGAGCCTTGGCGTGAAGTCGTTGGACGAACTGGTCGCGCTGGCCAAGCGGCCGCCAGGATTGACCTATGCGAGTTCGGGCACTGGTACGCTGCTCCATATGCTCGGTGAGCTGTTCAATCGGTCAGCCGGCATCGAAATGATCCACATCCCATACCCTGGCTTCTCGCAGGCCATCGAAGATCTGATCGGCGGCCGGGTCAACGTGTTGTTCGCAGGCTATGCCGCCGTCGCTCAATATTTGAAGGCTGACGGCCCCGACAAGCTCATTGCGCTTGGCATGATCAATCAGGGCCGCTCACCGCTGGCGCCAGAAATCCCGACGCTGGATGAACTCGGCTACAAGAATATCGACGCGATCGGCTGGTACGGGGTCTACGCCCCGACGGGTACACCGCCAGCCGTGATCGCCAAGCTTAACCAGGAAATCAACGCCGTTCTCAAATCGCCCGATGTAAAGGCGCGCGGCGTATCGACTGGCCTGGAAATCACTGGTGGCACCCCGGAGGAAGCGGCCGCGCGTTATGCCAGGGATTACGAGGTTTTCGGTAAAGTCATCAAGGAAGCGGGCATTGTTCAGCATTAGGCCGACACAAGAAGGTCGGCGTGCATGAGGATCAGGAGTGTCGACCCTGTCTGCTCAATGGTGGTCGCATGATGCGTGCGTCCTTGCACGGCGGTTGTCGGCTTTTTGGCAGATAAAACTGTGAACAGCCGCAAAGGCGGTCTTGATCTCTGTCTGCGACACAGTTCTTGCTGGTTGTCGGCCGGTGACCCCTTTCACTCGCCGGGCGGCTTGTGGCTGGGGCAGCACTTTTTGCTGCTTGAATGTCCCAATGATAAGGTTGTGTGCGCACACTATTGATCGCGGTCGCCGATGAATCAAATCAAAGATGCCCTTCGGGCTTAAAGATGCCCCCTTTTAAAAGAGGGCATCTTTAACCTCAGAGGGCATCTTTAACTTTGACGATGATGCCAAATGCCCTGCCGCCCCCAGCGAGCGGGATAGCATGGCCGTGTCTTCTGCCGATCTCATGCCATTGCTACCAATAATGGCAGGGGGAGGGGATGTTCTATTCAGACTCCGCAACTATGTCTCGATTGCCATGGCCGCGGGCCATCCGCGTTGGGACCGGCTGTTTGCCGATAAATCAAAGATGCCCTTCGGGCTTAAAGATGCCCTCATTTAAAAGGGGGGCATCTTTGATCCCAGAGGGCATCTTTAAAACGATCACGTCATGCCCTGCCGCCCCCCAGGGAGTGGGGCGCCTACGGCCAAACCCAAACCGTTGTGGGGCGAGACAGCCATCGGGATCTGGGCTATCAAGATCGCGTGGCGCCGCAGCCGAGTATCGGGCGCGCGGCCCGGCACAATAGTCATCTTTCGGGAGACGACCATGCCCATCGCCGTCCATTCCCAGGCCGCCCCCCTCAGCGCGCTGGACAGCCTGTTGGCCAAACAAAGGGCGGCGCAATTGCGCGACGGGGTGCCGTCAGCGGCGATCCGGATCGAGCGGCTCAACCGTTGCATCGGTTTGCTTGTCGCGAATCGCGGCCAGATTGAAGCTGCCTTGAATGCCGATTTCGGCGCGCGCTCCAGCCATGCAACCGCCTTTACGGATATTGCCAGCTCGATCGGCCCGCTCAAGCATGCCCGCGGTCACGTCGCGCGCTGGATGCGGAGCGAACGGCGAAGCACTACCCCGCGCATCCTCGGCCTGTTGGGCGCCAAGGCCGAGATCAGGTACCAGCCGAAGGGCGTGGTCGGCGTCATCAGTCCGTGGAATTTTCCGGTCAACCTGACCTTTGCCCCGCTGGCTGGCGTGCTCGCGGCGGGCAACCGGGCGATGATCAAGCCGTCGGAAGCGACGCCCGCCACGTCCGAGCTTCTGAAAAAGATGTTCGCCAGCGCGTTCGACGACGAGGAAATCGCCGTCGTCACCGGTGGCGTGGAAGTCGGGCAAGCCTTCGCCAGCCTGGCCTTCGACCATCTGATCTTCACCGGGGCGACGTCGATCGGACGGCAGGTGATGCGGGCCGCCGCCGAAAATCTGGTTCCAGTCACGCTTGAGTTGGGCGGCAAGAGTCCGGTGGTGATCGGGCGCTCCGCCGAACTCAAAACCGCGGCCGCGCGGATCATGAACGGCAAGACGCTGAACGCCGGCCAGATCTGCCTGGCGCCCGACTATGTGCTGGCGCCGGCCGACCAGATCGGCGGCTTTGTCGAGGCGGCGAAATCCGCGGTCGGCCACATGTTCCCCAAGATCCGCGACAATCCCGACTACACCGCGGTGGTCAGCGATCGGCATTACGCGCGGCTGGCCGGCTACGTGGATGACGCGCGCGCCAAGGGCGCCGAGATCGTGGAAATCAACCCGGCCGGCGAAGACCTGCGTCAGCAGCCTTACCGCCGCATGGCCCCGACCCTGATCCTCAATCCGACCGACAACATGAAGGTGATGCAGGAGGAGATCTTCGGGCCGCTGCTTCCGGTCAAGTCCTATTCAAATATCGACGAGGCCATCGACTATATCAATGCCCACGATCGCCCGCTCGGGCTCTACTATTTCGGCACGGACGACGACGAGCGCGACCGCGTTCTGAATCGAACCACCTCCGGCGGCGTCACGGTCAACGACGTGGTGATGCATGTCGCGCAGGAGGAACTACCGTTCGGCGGTATCGGGCCGGCCGGCATCGGCGCCTATCATGGCTATGACGGCTTCCGCGAGTTCAGCCACCGCAAGTCGGTGTTCCATCAGATGAAGAAGGACATCGCCCCCTTGAGGATGCTGCGTCCGCCTTACGGCGCGGGGCTCAGGAGATATCTGGCGAGCCAGATCAAGCGCTAGCAGGTGCCCCCGGTCACGTTGAACCATGAACCTGTATAGTGGTTCCGACGCCTCGTCTGTTCTCGGCATCATCGTGGGGGGCGCACCCCCGCGCCGGCCCAGTTATGGATTGCGGGCGAGGGCCTTTCGCACACGAAGTTTCAGCCGCGAAGGTGCGTAAAGACGTGAGGATCGATGCTGGCCGCCAGCCAGCAGCCCGCCCCACATCGCGCCGAATATGCCCGGCGTCACCACGTCCTGTCCGCTCAGGTAGAGGCCGGGAACGGGCGTCTTCATGCGCAGCGCGCCGGACATCATGCGACGCGGCGTATTTTCCAAGCCGTAGAAGCCGCCGCGATCATGGCCGGTGATGGCAGCCGTTGCCAGCGGCGTCGCAAGTTCGCGGTGCACGATCAGCTTCGCCATTGCTGCTGACCCATGCGGCCGATCTGCATCGGGCGGAACAGGCCGCATTCACCTCGCGTGAAAAAAAATCCGCCCGGTCTTGCCGGGCGGATGAACGTCGTATCGGCCTGTTTAGCTATTCGCCGCTGCCGAAGCGTCGCGACCACCATCCAGCGCGCCGTGGCTGGCTCTCGCTAGCGGCCTCGGCCGCCGGTGCGGAACTCGGGCTCGGTGATGCCGGAGGGGCGGCAGGCGGGTTATCCGCGGGCGCCGTCGCGTCCGGCTGCGCCGCGACCAGGAAACTGACCTTCTCGCGCACGGTCGATCGCCGCCGCGCGGCTCGCTCGGCCTCGTGGACGCTCTCCTCGGCCGCCGGCGCGAGCACGTCCGGCTGCGCAGGTTCAACATGTTGCGGTTCGGACGGCGGGGCGGGTTCGTGCGGGATCACCGCCGCCGACGAATATCCGTCGAAGTCGGCAACCGCCTCGCTCGCCTCCGGAGGTGAGGCCGGACCCAGTTCGTCGGCGATCGAGCCGGCCAGGCCGTCCTCCACACCGCCACGGCGGCGGCGTCCACCCCGGCGCCCGCGACGGCGTGGCCGCCGCTCACCACCTGGCGCCTGATCGGCGCGAGCCAGGCCGGGTTGTTCGTCGGATTCGTCCTCGTCGGCGTCGCTGTCCTCGCTGGCCGCTGCCGGCGCCTCGGCCGGGGTCGCATCCAACCGAGGCAAACTGCTGTCGTCGCGCAGCGGGCCACCTTCGCGCGCCTCGCCGGACCGGCCTCGCCGCCGCCGCCGGCGCTTGCGCTTGTAGCCATCGGCCTCGGTGCCGCCTTCTTCGCCGGCCGTGCCGTCGTCGGCCAGGCCCTCGGTCTCGTCGGTTTCCACTTCCGATTCGACTTCGATGTCGAACGGCTCGTCCTCCCCGACGGCTTCCTCCAATGGCGGCGGGAAGGCCGCGACCTGCGCGGCCAACAGCGCCTTGGCGGCCTCCAGCGTATGCACCTGGTCGCCGCGATCGATGATGAACGACTGCTGGCCGCTGACGGTCGGGTCGGCGATCACGGCCAGCGTCACCTTGAAGCTGTTTTCCAGATCGCGCAGATGTCCGCGCTTGTGATTGAGGACATAGAGCGCGACGTCGGTGCGGGTGCGCACCACCAGATTGTGGGTCGCGCCCTTCATCAGGATTTCCTCGATGCCGCGCAAAAGCTGCAGCGCGACCGAAGATACCGAACGCACATGGCCGCTGCCGCCGCATTGCGGGCAGGGCTCGGTCGAGCTCTCCAGCACGCTGGCGCGGATCCGCTGACGCGACATTTCGAGCAGGCCGAAATGCGAGATCCGCCCGACCTGGATGCGCGCACGGTCCTGCCGCAGGCAATCGCTGAGTTTGCGTTCGACCGAACGGTTGTTGCGCTTCTCATCCATGTCGATGAAGTCGATCACGATCAGGCCGGCGAGATCGCGCAGACGCAGCTGACGGGCGACTTCCTCTGAGGCCTCCAGGTTGGTCTTGAGCGCGGTATCCTCGATGTGATGCTCGCGGGTCGAACGGCCGGAGTTGACGTCAATCGACACCAGCGCCTCGGTCTGGTTGATCACGATGTAGCCGCCGGACCGCAATTGCACGATCGGTGAGAACATCGCATCGAGCTGGCTCTCGACGCCCATCCGCGAGAACAGCGGCTGACCGTCGCGATATTGTTTGACCGCCCGCACGTTGGTGGGCATCAGCATCTTCATGAAATCGCGGGCTTCCTGATAGCCGGCTTCGCCGGCGACCAGGATTTCGTCGATCTCCTTGTTGTAGAGATCGCGCAGCGATCGCTTGATCAGCGATCCCTCCTCGTAGACGAGGGTTGGCGCCTGCGACTTCAGGGTCATGTCGCGGACGGTTTCCCACATCCGGATCAGATACTCGAAATCACGCTTGATTTCCGGTTTGGTGCGCGAGGCGCCCGCGGTGCGCAGAATGATGCCCATGCCCTCGGGCACGTCGAGATCCTGCACCACTTCCTTCAGCCGCGTACGGTCCTGCGCCGAGGTGATCTTGCGGCTGATGCCGCCGCCGCGGGCCGTGTTGGGCATCAATACCGCGTAGCGGCCGGCCAGCGAGAGATATGTCGTCAGCGCAGCGCCCTTGTTGCCGCGCTCTTCCTTGACGACCTGCACCAGCATGACCTGGCGGCGCTTGATGACTTCCTGGATCTTGTACTGACGGCGCGGCCGGAACGGACGCTCGGGGACCTCTTCCAGCACGTCGTCGCCGCCGACCAATTCGACAACTTCTTCTTCGGCGTCCTCGTCGTCGTCGTCCTCGTCGTGATCCGCCTCGCTGTCGGGATCGGAAGCATGCTCGGCGTCATCATGGGCCGCCGGCTCATCGACAGCAGGTTCGGCAACCGCGCCTCCGCCGTGCGGCGCGTCGTCGGCATGGGCCGCGTTCTCCCGCGCGTGCTCCTCCTCGGAGTGCTCATGATGCGTGGGTGGCTCGGGGGTCTCGGCCGGGACGGGCGCGGCGACGGCCGGGGCATCGGATGCAACGGGCGCCGCAGCCGTCTCGAGGGCGTGACCCTGATCCGGCTGTGCGGCAACATCATCGCGATGTTCATGTCGGTGCGACAGATCATCATCGTCGTGCCCATGATGATGTTCCGTATCGTCATGAGGCCCGGCATCGGCGTGGTGGTGTTCGGCCTCGGGCGGGCGGTCGTTGCCATCGCCGGGGTCATGATCCCCCGGGCTCTGCGCGGCGGCCGGTGGTTCGCCAACGGCAATCTCGACGATCTCGCTCTGGATCCGATCGCCATTACCGCGGCGGCGCGCATTGCGGTGGCGCGGGCGGCGGCGGTTGGAGCGGCTTTCGGTCTCTTCCTCGGCTTCGCGATGGGCGCGCTCGTCCGCTTCGATCAGTGCCTGGCGGTCGGCGACCGGAATTTGGTAATAATCGGGGTGGATTTCGCTGAAAGCCAGGAACCCGTGACGGTTGCCGCCGTATTCGATGAATGCCGCCTGCAGCGACGGTTCGACGCGCGTGACCTTGGCCAGGTAGATATTGCCGCGCAGCTGCTTGCGCTGGGCGGTCTCGAAATCAAATTCCTCGACCCGGTTGCCGCGGATTACGACGACCCGGGTTTCTTCCGGGTGGGTAGCATCGATCAACATTTTGTTGGGCATTTTGAAACTCTTGACGGCGGCGGCCGCGTCTCACGGTAAGCGCGTGTCGCGCTGCCGGGCGACGCGACGGTCCACCTGATTCGGGGGTGAGGGGAAGGCCAAAACGCATCCCGGGGCGCCGGTCCGAACCTGATCCCGCCGAAGCAAAGCGTCGTGCGGAGCTTTCGCCCCGCGTCGGCGCGGTTGTTCGGTGAATCCTGCTCAGCAACTCTGTCTGGCGCATTAAGCGTCGGCCCGTCTAAACACGTTGGCGGCCAAAGGCGCCGCCTTGTCTGTCGCTGAAGGCCCGGCGCGGCGCCACAAGCGCTCGCCGGCCATCGCCTAAAGGGCCCCTGAAGGGCCGGATATATTCGGTTAAGCCGTTTCTGAAGCGATCCCCGGAGAAAGATGGCAACCTGGGACCGGACGCCGCTCGGGCTCGAAACCGCCACTCCTGTCCAGCCGCGCGCTGCGCTGGCTGCGGAGGGATCGGAAAAACGCTGGAATCTCCAAAATCAGAAGGTTCCGGCGCTGCACCGGGAGGCTGAACACGACACAACCGGAAATTTTAGCCGTCAGCCTCCTTTACATACGTGGATTGGCCGCCGCGTGCAAGAGACCGTCGCAGCGGAGCAACACTCGGCGATTTTCGATGAGGACCCACCAAATGATCGCCGAAAGGACATTAAGGTTCCGTTAACCCTGCCGTTCTATTGCGGTAACAGGGCCGCTCGGAGGCAGGAATTCGTTGGCGAGCCGTGCAAATAAGGGTGTTTTGCTGGGATGGGTGCTTTTGTGCGCCGCGGCATTGCCATGGCCCGACGCCACGTGGATCGGCGCGGCACTTGGCCAGACGCCAAGCCCAGCCGCGGTCTCGAATGATCCTATTGCTTCGGACGCTCGCCTGGCGGGCGATAGCAGACAAACCCGCTTCGTTCTTGACCTCGACCAGCCCATCAAGTTCCGCGCCTTCACGCTGGCCGATCCATACCGGGTGATTGTGGATATTCCCGAGGTCAAGTTTCAGCTTGCCGCCGGCACCGGCACGGTGGGGCGCGGGCTGATCCAGGCGTTCCGTTATGGCCTGGTGATGCCTGGCGGCTCGCGGATGGTGTTCGACCTGGCCGGACCGGCCAAGATCGCGCAGGCCTACGTGCTCGAAGCGGCCAATGGCCAGCCGGCGCGGCTGGTGCTGGAGTTGGAGGAAATCGACCGCGCCAGCTTTATTCAGGCGATGGCGGCCGAGAGCCGGCCGCAGTTGCTGCCGGCGCTGGCCCAAGCCGGCGCCACCGTGGCGACCGCGGCAGAGGCGACGCCCAAGCTGGTGGCCGCCGCCGATACGCGTCCCGTGGTTGTGATCGATCCCGGGCATGGTGGCGTCGATAATGGCACGCAATCCGGCGACGAAACCGAAAAGAACCTGGTGCTGGGATTTGGCCTGGCGTTACGTGATCAGCTCGAAAAAAAGGGCAAATACCGGGTTGTCATGACCCGCACCGACGATACCTTCGTGACGCTTGCGGACCGGGTTCGGATCGCACGCACCCAATCGGCGGCACTGTTTGTTTCCATCCATGCCGACGCTTTGCCGCGCAAGGAAGGCGACGCCCAGGGCGCGACGATCTATACGCTGTCGGACCGTGCCTCCGACACCGAGGCAGCACGGCTGGCCGAGGCGGAGAACAAGGCCGATGCCATCGGCGGGGTCAACCTGACTGAAGAGCCGGCCGATGTCGCCGATATCCTGATTGACCTGACCCAGCGCGAGACCCGCACCTTCTCGAACCGGTTCGCCCGTCTTCTGATGGCCGAAATGAAAACCACCGTGCGGATGCACAAGCACCCGCTGAAATCGGCCGGCTTCAAAGTATTGAAGGCCCCCGATGTGCCGTCGGTGCTGATCGAGCTCGGTTATGTCTCGAACAAGGACGACCTCGAACACCTGGTATCCGAAAATTGGCGTTCCCGGACGGTTGGATCGATCGCGCTGGCGATCGATGCCTTCTTCAACAAACGCCTCGCGACGGCGGGAGCGGCAGAGTGAAGGCGCGCCGTTCCGATTTCGGAGGCCCTAGTTTGGCCACAGCGGTGGCATTATAAAAAATACTATCTCGGGGCCTTCAGATTCGTTAAAAAACACTTCCCCGGCCGGCTTGCCTTTTGCTGGCGTGGAATGGCACACATCCCGCAGCGGTTGTCACGGCAAAGGAAAACGCCGGTCATCACGGCGCAAGGGCTGAGACGGGTATTCGATATATGCGCTTGCTGGTGCGGTTCTTGGGTTTCTTATTCGCCGCTGGAACCGTATTGTTTCTGGTGGGCGTGGCCGGCGTTGCTGGCCTTATCTGGCATTTCTCCAAGGACTTGCCGGACTATTCTCAGCTTCAGGATTATGAGCCGCCGGTGATGACGCGGATCCATGCGGCGGACGGCGCGCTGCTCGGCGAATATTCCAGGGAACGCCGGCTGTACCTGCCGATCCAGGCGGTTCCCAAGCTCGTGATCAACGCGTTCCTGGCTGCCGAGGACAAGAACTTCTACGAGCACGGCGGTATCGACTTCCAGGGCATGGCGCGGGCCGCCGTGCTCTATGCGGAAAATTACGGCTCGAACCGCCGCCCGCAGGGCGCCTCCACCATCACCCAGCAGGTCGCCAAGAACTTCCTGCTGACCAACGAAGTGTCGTTCACCCGCAAGATCAAGGAAGCCTTGCTGGCGATGCGGATCGAGCGCGCCTACTCCAAGGACAAGATTCTCGAACTCTACCTCAACGAAATCTATCTGGGCCTGGGCGCCTATGGGGTCGCGGCGGCCTCGCTGGTCTATTTCGACAAATCGGTGAACGAACTCACGGTGGCGGAAGCGGCCTATCTGGCAGCGCTGCCGAAGGCACCGGCGGCGCTGCATCCGGTCCGCAATCACGACCGCGCGATCGAGCGCCGCAACTATGTCATCGACCGTCTGTTGGAAAACGGCTGGATCAAGCAGGCCGAGGCTGACAAGGCCCGCAAGGATCCGCTTATTGTCGCCAACAGGGCAAGTGCGCACATTTTCGCCGGGGAATATTTTGCCGAGGAAGTGCGCCGCGACATCTTCGAACGCTACGGCGAAAAGAAGCTCTATGAAGGCGGCCTGTCGGTGCGGACCACGCTTGACCCGAAGATCCAGGTGATGGCGCGCAAGACCATGGCGGCCGGTCTCGTCAATTATGACGAGCAGCAGGGCTGGCGCGGCCCGGTCAGCAAGCTCGACCTATCCGGCGACTGGGGCGTCAAGCTTGCCGACGTCAAATCGCTGTCGGACATCTCGCCCTGGCGCATGGCGGTGGTGCTGGAGACCAGCGATCAATCCGCCCGCATCGGCTTCCAGCCCGGCCGCGAGCTGGGCGGTGCGGTTGCCAAGGAGCGGCAGACCGGTCTGATCACCCTGGAGGGGGTCCGATGGGCAAAGCCCACGGCGGGCCCGGCGAGGGGAAAAACGCCGACCTCGGTATCGCAGCTGCTGTCGCCCGGCGACGTGATCTATGCCGACCCGCTGATTGGGAAGGACGACAATCCGATCGAAGGCCAGTATCGATTGCGGCAGTTGCCGGAAGTATCCGGGGCAATGGTGGTGATGGATCCCTGGACCGGCCGGGTGCTGGCCATGGTCGGCGGCTTCTCCTTCGACCAGAGCCAGTTCAATCGGGCCACCCAGGCCTACCGCCAGCCCGGATCCTCGTTCAAGCCCATCGTCTACTCCTCGGCGCTCGACAACGGCTACACGCCGTCCACGGTGGTGGTCGACGCCCCGATCGAGATCGATCAGGGGCAGGGCGGCGGCATCTGGCGCCCGGAGAACTATTCGGCCGGCAAATACCAGGGCCCGACTACCCTGCGCAACGCGCTGCGGCTGTCGCTCAACACGGTGACGGTGCGGCTGGCGCAGGATATCGGCATGCCGCTGATCGGCGAATATGCCAAGCGGTTCGGCGTCTATGACGAGTTGCCGAACTATTTGTCCTACGCGCTCGGCGCCGGCGAGACCACGGTGATGCGGATGGTCACCGCCTATTCGATGTTCGCCAATGGCGGACGGCGGGTCAAGGCGACGCTGATCGACCGCATCCAGGATCGTTATGGCCACACCATCTTCAAGCATGACCAGCGCGAATGCCGCGGCTGCGATGCGCCCGGCGGCTGGAAGAACCAGCCCGAACCGCAACTCATCGATCACCGTGAGCAGGTGCTGGACTCGATGACGGCCTACCAGATCACCTCGATGATGGAAGGGGTGGTCCAGGCCGGCACCGCGACCGTGGTCAAGGAAGTCGGCAAGCCGATCGCCGGCAAGACCGGCACCACCAACGACCAGAAGGATGCGTGGTTCGTCGGCTTCTCGCCGGATATCGTGGTCGGCATCTATATGGGCTATGACAAGCCGCGCAATCTCGGCCGGACCGCGACCGGCGGTCATCTCGCCGCGCCGATTGCCAGGGACTTCCTGAAGCTCGCGCTCGCCGACAAGCCGGCCATTCCCTTTCGGGTGCCTGCCGGCATCAAGCTGATCCGAGTCGTCTCGAAGACCGGCATGCGCGCCGGTCCGGGCGACAGCAGCGGAACCATCCTCGAAGCCTTCAAGCCGGGCACCGCGCCGCCGGACAATTATTCGGTGATCGGTGTGGCGGATGCCGACGGCCGGCCGATGGCGGTGTCGCCGGATTCCGATCGCACCATTTTGCGATCCGGTACCGGCGGGCTGTATTAGAGGGCGCTGTCAGAAGGCGTTATCTGAATACATATATCGTCCACAACCAATCAGGTGGCGTTGGCGGCGGGGAAATCTCCGCACCATCACGGCGCGCCTGGGACTGACGCGGAAAAAGTATCATGCGCAGGGTGCTGCGGTTTGCCGGTTTTTTGTTCGCCGCGGGGACCGTCATATTTCTGGTGGGCGTGGCCGCGGCCGCCGGGCTGATGTGGCATTTCTCCAAGGACTTGCCGGACTATTCGCAGCTTCGCGAGTATGAAGAGCCGGTGATGACACGGGTGCATGCCGCCGACGGTGCGCTGCTCGGCGAGTATGCCAAGGAGCGCCGGCTGTATCTGCCGATCCAGGCGATCCCAACTCGGGTCACCCATGCGTTCCTGGCGGCCGAGGACAAGAACTTCTACGAGCACGGCGGCATTGATTTTCAGGGCATGGCCCGCGCCGCTCTGCTCTACGCCGAGAATTACGGATCCAACCGCCGCCCGCAGGGCGCTTCCACCATCACCCAGCAGGTCGCGAAGAATTTCTTCTTCAGCAGCGAAGTGTCCTTTACCCGCAAGATCAAGGAAGCGTTGCTGGCGATGCGGCTCGAGCGCGCCTACTCCAAGGATAAGATCCTCGAGCTCTATCTCAATCATATTTATTTCGGCCTCGGCGCCTATGGCATCGCCGCCGCCTCGCTGGTCTATTTCGACAAACCCGTAAACGAATTGACCATTGCCGAAGCCGCCTATCTGGCGGCGCTGCCCAAGGCGCCGGCCCTGCTGCATCCGGTCAAGAACCACGCCCGCGCGATCGAGCGCCGCAACTATGTGATCGATCGCTTGCTGGAAAACGGCTGGATCAAGCAGGCCGAGGCCGATCAGGCGCGCAAGGACCCGCTGGTTGTCACCACCCACGGCGGCGAGGCACATACCTTCGCCGGCGAGTATTTTGCAGAGGAAGTCCGCCGCGACCTGGTCGAGCGCTATGGCGAAAAGAAGCTCTATGAGGGCGGCCTGTCGGTCAGGACCACGCTGGACCCGAAGCTTCAGATAATGGCACGCAAGACCATGGCGGCCGGGCTTGTGAACTACGACGAAGCGCAGGGCTGGCGGGGTGCGATCGGCAAGCTCGACGTCTCGGGCGACTGGGGCGTGCAGCTTGCCGACGTCAAATCGTTGTCGGACGTATCGCCATGGCGGATGGCTGTGGTCTTGGAGACCAGCAATCAATCTGCGCGCATCGGCTTCCAGCCCCTCCATGAACTGGGCGGGGCGGTCAGCAAGCAACGCGACACCGGCCTGATCATGCTTGATGGCGTCAGATGGGCAAAGGCCGCGGCCGGGCCGGCGAGGGGAAAGAATCCGACCGCGGTTTCGCAGGTGCTGAGCCCCGGTGATGTGATCTATGTGGACCCGCTGATAGCCAAGGATGGCAAGGTGGTGGAAGGCCAGTACCGGCTGCGGCAGTTGCCGGAGGTTTCCGGCGGCATGGTGGTGATGGATCCCTGGACCGGGCGCGTTCTGGCCATGGTCGGGGGCTTCTCGTTCGATCAGAGCCAGTTCAACCGTGCCACCCAGGCCTATCGTCAGCCCGGATCGACCATCAAGCCGATCGTGTACTCGGCCGCGATCGACAACGGATATACCCCGTCCTCCATCGAGGTCGACGGGCCGATCGAGATTGATCAAGGGCCGGGTGCCGGCGTGTGGCGGCCGGCGAACTTTTCGGTCGGAAAATATTACGGGCCTACGACGCTGCGCAATGCGCTGAAGCATTCGCTGAACGCGGTGACGGTGCGGCTGGCGCAGGACATCGGCATGCCCCTGATCGGCGAATATGCCAAGCGCTTCGGGGTCTACGACGAATTGCCGAATTACCTGTCCTACGCGCTTGGCACCGGCGAGACCACGGTGATGCGAATGGTCACGGCCTATTCGATCTTTGCCAATGGTGGCCGGCGGGTGAAGGCGACGCTGATCGATCGTATTCAGGACCGCTACGGCCACACCATTTTCAGACACGACGCGCGGGAGTGCCGCGGCTGCGACGTCCCGGAGGGTTGGAAAAACCAGCCTGAGCCGCAACTCGTCGACCACCAGGAACAGGTGCTGGACAACATGACGGCCTATCAGATCACCTCGATGCTGGAAGGCGTGGTGCAGGGCGGAACGGCGACGGTGATGCGCGATGTGGGCAAGCCGATCGCTGGCAAGACCGGCACCACCAACGAGGCCAAGGACCTCTGGTTCGTTGGCTTCTCGCCGGATCTGGTGGTGGGTCTTTATGTCGGCTACGACAAGCCCCGCAGTCTGGGCCGAGACGCCCAGGCCGGCCATACCGCCGCGCCGATCGCCAGGGATTTCATGAAGCTCGCGCTCGCCAACAAGCCAGCCACGCCCTTTCCCCCGCCTGTCGGTATCAAGATCGTTCAGGTCGATCCCATCACCGGCATGCGGGCCGGTCCCGGCGATAGCGCCAAGACGATCCGGGAATATTTCAAGCCGGGCACCGCACCTGCGGATAACTACGCACTGATGGGCGTCGCCGATGAGGATGGTCGCTCGCTGGCGGCCGTACCAGATGCCGGCCAGACCATCCTGCGACCGGGAACCGGGGGGCTGTACTAGCGGCCAGCCCTGCGTGTCGAGCCGCGCAAGCCGATTGCGCTTTGCCGCGGCGGTCGCTACATCCCATCCACCATTGATAATCGCGGGCTAGCGCCGCAGATCAGAGATCCCATGCGCGCCGAAATCGAACGGTTAGTCGAAGAGATCAAGCAGTCGGTCGGGCTGCTGAGGAGGCATCTTTGACGTCGAAACATCCACCGCGCGGCTGGCGGAACTGAACAAGCTCGCCGAGGACCCCAATCTCTGGGGTGATCCGCAGAAGGCGCAGAAGCTGATGCAGGAGCGCACCTCGCTGGAGGACGCGCTCAACGGCATCGGCAAGGTCGAGCGTGAGCTCGAGGACGACATCGGAATGATCGAACTCGGCGAAGCCGAGAACGACCAGGGGGTCGTCGCCGAAGCCGAGGCCGCGCTGAAGGCCCTGAAGAAGGAAGTAGCCCGGCGCGAACTCGAAGCCTTGCTGTCGGGCGAAGCCGACCGCTTCGATTCCTATCTGGAGGTTCACGCCGGCGCCGGCGGCACCGAAAGCCAGGACTGGGCCGAGATGCTGTTGCGCATGTACACGCGCTGGGCCGAAAAGCACGGTTTCAAGATCGAATATCTGGAAGAAACCCAAGGCGAAGAGGCCGGCATCAAATCGGCCACCGTGCAGATCAGCGGCCACAACGCCTATGGCTGGCTCAAGACCGAAGGCGGCGTGCACCGGCTGGTGCGGATTTCGCCGTTTGATTCCAACGCGCGGCGGCACACCTCGTTCTCCAGCGTCGCGGTCTTTCCGGTGGTCGACGACAGCATCAAGATCGACATCAAGGAGTCGGACGTGCGCACCGACACCATGCGTTCGGGCGGCGCCGGCGGCCAGCACGTCAACAAGACCAAATCCGCCGTGCGGCTGACGCACATTCCGACCGGCGTCGCGGTGGTCTGCCAGGCCGGACGTTCCCAGCACAAGAACCGGGCGCAGGCCTGGGACATGTTGCGGGCCCGGCTCTACGAGATCGAACTGAAGAAGCGCGAGGCGCAGGCCGCCGCCGACCAGGCCGCCAAGACCGAAATCGGCTGGGGCCACCAGATCAGATCCTACGTCCTGCAGCCCTATCAGATGGTCAAGGACCTGCGAACCGGCGTGCAGACCTCGGACACCTCAGGCGTGCTCGACGGCGACCTCGATGAGTTCATGGCGGCAACCCTGGCGCAACGCGCCTTCGGCGCATCGCCGGGCGCGGTCGAGGACGTGGACTGAGTTTAGGCCGCTTCGATCGGCATGGCCTGAGCTCGTGGACCTCTGACGCTGAACTCTGGCCGTCCGTTCACTGCGCCAGTTTCCATTGCGACCACCATCCGGTGAACCGGCCGCTGTCACGTTCGCCACCGTGCCATGCGGCGTACACCGCGCCGTCGGCTGCCACCATCAGCACCACGTCGAGGCCCTTGGATCGCCGCAGCGTCTCGATCGCCTGCGTTGGCGTCTGCGCAATGGGACCGGCGACATTGAAAGAGGTGTTGACCGAGATCTCGACGCCGATGTGGCGGCCCAGCGCCTTCAGGTAGGCGTAGGTGAGGGGATCGTCCGCTTCCCTTACGATCTGGATTCGGCCGGTGCCGTCGGCATGGATCACCGCCGGAATTTTGTCGCGGGCCTGCGGCTTCGACTGCGCTGTCAGCACCATGTAGTTGTAGGCGTTGTAGTTGTCGTCCGAGGCGCCTTCGAGCAGATCGAAATATTCAAGTGCCGCTTCCAGCGTCGCCATCGGCGCCAGGGGGCGGATGGCTTCGCGGTATTTCACGCGCTCGTTGAGCCGCTGCCGCGTGCCGGGATCGCAAGGATTGGCCAGGATCGAGCGGTGGCCGAGCGCCCGCGGTCCGGTTTCGGCCGCGCCCTGATACAGCGCGATGACGCCATTCTGCGCCACCATGAACGCCATCAGATCGGCAATGGTCTGGCGGCCATGTTCGGTGGAGATGTTCCCGATCGGCTGCGAAGCGATATCGGCGGCCTCCAGTGCCTTGCTGATGTCGTGCCGCGTTGCCGGAGCACCGCAATAGAAGGCGTGGCTCATCGGGGCGCCGCGCCGGGAGCCGGCGAGATGCGCGAACAGCCACGCTGCGCCGATCGGCACGCCGGGGTCGCCCGGCGTCGGCGGCACCCACACATGCAGGCGGGCCTCGCGATTGCAGGACTTCGCAAACCAGGTTTCATCGAAGTGTTCCATTAGCCGCATGTTGCCGAGCGCGTTCAACGCCACGCCGCCCGTCAGCACCAGCCGGCTGGCGCCGGTCGCGCGCAGGAGATGATCGACTACATGGATCATGGCATCCTCGAACACCAGTTGCGTCGCCGCCGCCTTGTCGAGCCGATCCTTGGTATCGGGCCGATGTTGGATGTCTTCGACCCGCAGCACCGCGTCGGGATTCCACAGCTGATCGGGCGTCAGGGGGGCTCCCAGGATTTCGATCAGCGGCGCCTTGTAGGGATGTTCGAATGGGTCGCAATACCAGTTGGCGAGCGCGCGATTGAGGCGGACTTCGCCGTTGCCGCCGAAATCCAATACCTCTTTCAGTCGCGAATAATAGGGATTGCTGGCACGATCCATGTCGCCCCAGGCGGCGGCGCCCATGTAGCGGCCCTCGCTGGACAGCCAGCTCCAGCCGCCTTGGGTCGATGAAATCACGCTGTAGAAGGCGCCGAGTGAATCGAACATGCTGTCGTTGCAGGAAAGCCGCCGCATCTTGCCGTTCCCGCTGACATAGAGCGAGATCGACCCGCGGTCGCCGGTGCCATCGAGCACGGCGATTCCAACCGGTTCGTCGCCGTCGGAAAACGGCGAGGCCGCGAAGGAAAACCACGCGTGATTGTCATGATGGGGCATGCAGATCAGGGGTACAGGTTCGGCAAGGCCGAGCTGCCGGCCGAGAATCTTCGGCGTGCGGGTCATCTGCTCGAGCCTTCGGCCGTCAAAGCCGGCGGCTTCGGTGGTGACCAGCAATTTAAGGCTTTGCGGTGCTTCCTCCAGCACCGAGCGGGCGATGGTTCCAGCCAGATCAGGGTAATCCCAGCCGGTGAGCCAGGCAGCGATGTCTTTGACGTCGCCGCCGACGCTGCGCAGGGTTTCAACCATGGCGTCGATCGAGGCCCGCGGATATTCGGTCGTGTGCTTGTTGCCGGAAAAGCGTTCTTCCTCGTTGTTGACGATCAGGCGCGGGCCATTCGCCTGCGTCACCTCGACCAGCGCGACGCCGGAGTTGTGGGTGCCGGGCAGGCCGAGACCGGCGAGATAGACCTTCTCTCCCCGGGCAAGCTTGCCGCGAACTGCAGCGATCGCCGCCTTGGCGACGTCCGAGTCGAGCTGATGAAAACCTGCGGCTGCGAACAATCGCCGGGCCAGCCAGCGCGCGGCGTGATAGCCGGCCGCTCCGAGCCTGGGATGTCGCGGCCCGATCCGTCTGTTCGTTACCAAGCCTCGAACACCCTGTCGGTGAGATCCAGTTCAAGCCCAGCATCAATCACACTTGGCGCGGCGCAACAATGCCGTTGGGCGCCGGGCATCAGCCGATGCTTGCATGCGCGCGCCCGACTTGCGAGACTTGAACAAAACAGAGGCCACGCGGGAGAGAAACGATGCCACCCCGTACCGGACGTTTGATAGCCGTGGCGGTGTTTGCCGCCGCTGCCGTGATCGCGACCGCCGCCAACGCGCAAAAGAAATATGATCCGGGTGCGAGCGATAGCGAAATCAAGATCGGCAACATCATGCCGTATAGCGGTCCGGCTTCATCCTATGGCGTGATCGGCAGGACCGAGGCGGCCTATTTCAACAAGATCAATGCCGAAGGCGGCATCAACGGCCGCAAGGTCACCTTCATTTCCTATGACGATGCCTACAGTCCGCCCAAGGCGATCGAGCAGGCCCGCAAGCTGGTGGAGGGCGATGAGGTGCTGCTGATCTTCCAGCCGCTGGGTACGCCGTCCAATTCGGCGATCCAGAAATACATGAACGCCAGGAAAGTGCCGCAGCTTTTCGTCGCATCCGGCGCCACCAAATTCGGCGATCCGAAGAATTTTCCCTGGACCATGGGCTGGCAGCCCAACTACCAGAGCGAGGGACGCATCTACGCCAAATACATCCTGGATCATTTTCCGAATGGACGGATCGCGGTGTTCTGGCAGAACGATGACGCCGGCAGGGATCAGGTCAAGGGGCTGCGCGATGGGCTCGGCGACAAGGCCGGCATGATCATCGCCGACAAATCCTATGAGGTCAGCGATCCCTCGATCGATTCCCAGATCGTCGCGCTGCACGACTCCGGCGCCGACATCTTCTTCTCCTGGGCCGCGCCGAAAGGATCGGCGCAGGCGATCCGAAAGGTCGGTGAACTCGGCTGGAAGCCGATCTTCTTTCTTGCCAACACCGCGACCTCGGTCGCCTCCGTGCTCAAACCGGCGGGCCTGCAAAACGCCAAGGACATCATCTCGACCGCCTACCTGAAGGATCCCACCGATCCGGCCTGGAGGGACGACCCGGCGGTGAGAACCTGGCAGAGCTTCCTGGATCAGTATTACCCGGACGGCGACAAAACCAACGTCAATGTCGTCTATGGCTACGTGCTGGCACAGAACATGGTGCAGGTGCTGAAGCAGTGCGGCGACGATCTGACCCGCGCCAACGTCATGAAGCAGGCCGCCAACCTCCGGGGTTTTTCGACCGACATGATGCTGCCGGGCATCCAGGTCAACACCGGCCCGGATGACTATTTTCCGATCGAGCAGATGCAGCTGATGAGGTTTGATGGTGAGGCGTGGCGGCTATTCGGCGACGTCATCACCGGCGAGGTCGGCCATTAGCGGATCGTTCAGCCCGCGCTCAGCCGCACGCCGGCGCGCAAGAATTTCTGTGGATCGACAGCTTCGCCATCGATCCGGGTTTCGTAGTGCAGGTGCGGGCCGGTGGACCGGCCGGTCGAGCCGACCTCGCCGATTACCTGTCCTATCTTGATGGGATCGCCGACCTTGACGTCAATCTGCGACAGGTGACCGTAGCGGGTCGACAGGCCGTTGCCGTGGTCGATTTCCACCATCCGGCCGTAACCGCCGGACCATCCCGCCGACACCACTTTTCCGTTCGCGGTCGCGCGCACCGGATCGCCGGCGGCGGCGCGGAAATCGAGACCGGTATGCATCGCGGGCCGGCCGAGAAACGGATCGATCCGGACCCCGAAACCGGAGGTAAATTCGACTTCGCCCACCACGGGTTTGCGATACGGCACCAGCGCAAGGGTGCGATTCAGGCCTTCCATCTGCGCCCGGGTGATATTGATTCGGTAGAGCTGGCGCTCGAAGGCGCCGGCGTTGGCGGGAATTTTGACGGGGATGAAGGGGCCGCCCATGCCTCCGTGGGGCCGCGCTGCTTCCATCTGCGCCATGTCGAGGCCGAGATCGGTAAAGACGCCTCGCATGCGGCGCATGCGAGATTCCATGCCCTCCTCGGTGGCGTTGAGAGCCGCGATCTGGCGGCTCTCAATTTTATCCAGCGAGGTCTGCAGACTGCCAAGAACATTGTCGACGCCTGCGGCCTTCGCGAACTGGTTCGCTGGCAATTCGGCGACAATGGGTGCGCGCGATTCCAGCCGTGCTTCGCGATCCGGTGGGGCGACGAACGTCACGGTGTCGCTGATCGGGGACGGCTTCGGCGTTCCGGCGGGGGCGGCATCGCTGGCCGCGGCGCCTCGCGATGGCGGCCTGATGGAGCCGGTGACCTGCAGGTCCGGAAGGGAACCCAGCGCGGCAGCACGCGATTCCAGCGTGGTCTCGCGGCGCATGATCTGGTCGAGCTTCTGGTCGAATTGTTCCTGATCCAGCAACTGACGGCTGGTGGTGCGGTCGATCTTGGCCCGTAGCTCGGAGATACGGTCTTCATAGGCGTATTGGATCTCGGCCTGGCGAGCGAGCAGCCGCTTGAGGACGTCGTCGCGGAAGGCGAAATAGGTCGCGGTGGCCGCCGACCAGATACCGAGCAGGGTTACCGTGCCGACCACGATCCAGAATGCCACCGGCCCAAACCGGACCTGCCTGCCGGCGTGAACGAACGTGTAGCCGTCCTGCGCCTGCGGGTCGGGTAGGGCGACCGCGAGCGGACGCGCCGGCTGGCGGCGAGCCGGAGAGGGCCTGCCGTGGTCATGTGCATGGTGTTGTGGATACTCGGAATAATGACCGGAACGGTACGACATCGCCACTCCCGGGCCGGTCGGACACAAGTTCCGTACGGCCAACTTTTGCGGGAGCATTTGGCCTTGTCATAGTTAATTTTTAGCGAACGCAATCGTTCAAGATGGCTCGCTCCGGATCGCGGCCAACACTTCTTCGGCATGACCATCGACTTTGACGTTGCGCCAGATCCGCATCACGCGGCGATCCGGGCCGATCCAAACCGTGGTTCGAAGAATACCGTAGAAGGTCTTGCCATACATGGATTTTTCGGCCCAGACCCCGTACGCCGCGAGCATCTCGTGGCGTTCATCCGATGCCAGAGGCATGGCGAGTTGATGCTTGTTTCGAAAGGCTTCCTGGGCTTTTTGCGGGTCGGCAGAGACCCCGAGCAGCGCGGTCTGATTTTTGGCGAACGCGCTCGAAAGGCGCGTGAAGTCGATCGCCTCGCGGGTGCATCCCGGCGTGTTGGCGCGCGGATAGAAAAAGATGACCAGATTCTTGCCAGCAAAGTCCGAAAGCGAGACAGTGCCGTTGCCGTCGCGCGGCAAACGGAAGTCGGGGGCCCTTGAGCCCTCGTTCAAGGCCGACGCGGCCGACGCTTTGGTTGTTCCGCTCGGCGGGTTCCTTGCCGGCGAGTTCCCGGCCGCGGGCTTTGCGACCGTTGTCGTTGGCTTTTGCCGGCTGACAAGGGGTTTCGAGGGGGTTTTGGGCGATGCCGCCGGAGCCGCGCCACCAGTCAGCCGTCGCGCCTTGTTCGAACTGGCCGAGCGGGCTTTCGGAGCAGGTGTTGTTTTCAGCGATTTCGGTGATCGAACGCGGACCGCGTCTCCGGAGCGGGTGTTGGGGGATTTCTTGCGCGGTCTCTTGGCCATACGCCTTCCTTTCGTCGCTTTCGGCAGATCAATCATGATGACGGGCAGGTCTCGCCCTGCAGGCTTTGATCGAGTTGCCTGCTGGGCAAGTTTGACGGCCTCGGAGTATGGTGACAAGGAATTCGAGGCATCCCCCGTCGACTCGCCGAATGACGAGTAAGCGTATAACCGAGGATTGGCAGCGATGCCGGCATAGGACGGTTCGTTGCTTGTTTGATGGGTGCGGCCTTGGCGGGCATCAATCCTACAATCGACGCCAGCACTAAAGAAGCAATGGCCAGCAATACGTCGCCCCAGGAGTCGAATCCGCACGCTGACGACAAGCCTTCGCTGTGGCATGATGCCGGTTGGGATCAAGACCATGACGAGGCGGCCGGCCATCACGCGCGCCGACTTTTGTCCAGATCTAGCTCCCGGTTTCACCGGCTCGGCGATCACCTCGGGGCTTGGCGTCATTGGATCGCCGGCGAACGCTGGATCAGGCGGCTGGCCACGGCTATCGCGGCTTTGGTGGTGATCTTCTTCGTGGGCTTCGGTGGCCTCTGGTGGCGGCTTGGCACCGGTCCGATCAGTCTTGAAATGGCGACACCGTGGCTGGCAGCGGCGATTGAGGAGAATATCGGTCACGGCAACAGCGTCGAGGTGGGCGGCACGCAAATCGAGCGGGTCGGCCGGATCCGGATCGCCGTGCGGCTCCGCGATATCGTTGTCAGGGATCGCGACCACGCCATCGTGGCGAGCGCGCCCAAGGCGGAAGTGAAACTCTCCGGCACCGCGCTCCTGATGGGGCAGCTTCGCGCCGAGAGCCTCAATCTGGTGGATGCCGAACTGGCGGTGCGGATCACACCGGATGGCTACGTAACCGTTTCGACTGGCGACAATGCGCGGCCGCTCGCCACCGGCGTTGCTTCCAGGCCGGCCGGCGCGATGCCCGCGAGCCCGGCTCCCGCCGGACCATCGGGCACGCCACCATCCCGAGCGGCAGGCCGAACCTCCGATAATCCCAATGTCGCGAGCGGACTGCTGGCCGGCCTTGACTGGCTCGACAGCCTCAGTCTGACCGGGCTTGATGGGCAGAACCTCAATGAAATCGGTTTGAAGAACGGCAATCTGATCGTCGACGACCAGCAACGCGGCAACAAATGGAAATTCGAGAATATTTCCTTGAGCCTTCGCCGGCCGCGCGGCGGCGGCGTGGCGCTGAGCGTGGGCGAAGAGGGCGGCCAAGCCTGGTCGCTTCGCGTGGTGGTCGGTGCTCCCGAAAATGGCGTGCGATCTGTCGATCTGCGGGCCGACAAGTTCCCGACCCGAAATATTCTGCTGGCGCTGCGTGCCAAGGACCTGACCTACAGCGCGGATCTGCCGCTGACCGGAGAACTCAAGGGTGAACTGGGCCGCGACGGCCTGCCGACGTATTTCCGCGGCAAGATTGCCGCCGGCGCTGGCAACATCATCGACAGCGACACGCCCGATTATCCGATGGCGATCGATTCGGCGGAAATGGACGTCGAATGGGATTCCAGCCGGCGCGTGCTGGTCGCGCCGCTCAAGATCATCGCCGGTTCCAACCGCATCACGCTGTTGAGCCATCTTGAGCCGCCCAACGACAATATTCCCTATTGGCAGCTGGGATTCAGCGGCGGCACGATCGTGCTTGCCGGCATCGACGCGGAAGAACCTCCGCTGATTCTCAATCGCATCGCCATCGGGCTGCGCTTCGACACGGACAAGCGTCGCGTCCTGCTCACCCAGGCCGATATCAGCAACGGTGAGGTCGGCGTCGCGGGGAGCGGCAGCCTCGACTATTCGGCGGAACCGCGCCTGATGCTCGGTTTCGCGGGAACGCCGATGTCGGCCTCCGCACTCAAGCGATTGTGGCCCGTTCTGATCGTTCCGGAGGTTCGCGAATGGGTCATCGAGCGGATCGAGCGCGGCTCGGTGCAGCGCATCGAGATCGGCGTCAACTCGCCGGTTCACAACCTGTCGCGCCGGGGCCCGCCGATCCCCGATGACGGTCTAGCCGTCAACATCGTCGCCAGCGGTGTGACCGTGCACCCCGTTGACGAACTGCCGTCGGTGCGGGACGCGGATCTGAAGGCGCACGTGACCGGCCGTACCGCGACCGTGACCATCGCGCAAGGCGTATCCGACACGCCCGCTGGACGCAAACTGAACATTTCGGATTTTGTTTTCGAAGTGCCGGATATGGCGCCCAAGCCGTCACCGGCGAAAGTCCGCTTCCGGATCGATGGTCCGGTGCCGGCGGCGGCCGAGATTCTCGCCTCCGACCGCCTGAGCGACCTTTCGGGCACCTTGATCGATCCCAATTCGAGCAAGGGCACGGTGTCGGCGATGATCACTCTCGGTATGCCCGTGAAGGGCGCGCTGACCAAGGCGGATACGACCTACGGCTTGACCGCCGATCTCAACGGCTTTGCGGCCGATCGACTGGTGATGAATCAGAAGCTCGAAGCCGACAAGCTGAAAGTCGTCGCCAACAACGCGGGTTACCAGGTCAAGGGCGATGTCAAGATCAACGGGCAGGCGGCCACGTTGGACTACCGCAAACCGAGCGATGGCGATGCCGATATCAAATTGCTGGCGACCCTCGACGACACCAGCCGTGCGCGGCTTGGAATGGATCTTGGCCCCGCGGTCAGCGGATCAATTCCGATCAAGCTGACCGGCAAGATTGGAACCGACAGCCGGGTCGGCATTGAGGCCGACCTCACTGCCTTGAAACTCGACAATATCCTGCCGGGATGGATCAAGCTGCCGGGCAAGTCGAGCCGCGCCGTATTCAATGTGGTGCAGAAACCACAGTCGACCCGCTTTGAGGATATCGTGATTGATGGCGGCGGGGTATCGATCAAGGGTTCGCTGGAGGTCGATCAGAATCACGATCTGCTCAATGCAAACTTCCCGGTCTATTCGCCCTCCGATGGCGACAAGACCACGCTGCGGGCCGAACGCGGCGCCGATGGCGTTCTCAAGGTGACGATGCGCGGCGACGTGTTCGACGGCCGCGGCTTCATCAAGTCCGCGCTTTCGGGCGCGCCGGGCAAGGATGCAGACGCCAAGGCCAAATCCAGCGACGTCGATTTCGATCTTGACCTGAAGCTCGGTGCGGTGGCCGGCTTTTACGGCGAGGCGCTGCGCGCGGTCGATTGCAAAGTATCGCGGCGAAGCGGGTTGATCAGGAATTTCGCTCTGAGCGGCAAGCTTGGAAAGGACACCGCGCTGACCGGGGAATTGCGCGGCCGCTCGCAGGGCCGCGACGTCATCTATCTCGAGACCAGCGACGCCGGCGCGTTTTTCCGCTTCACCGATACCTATTCCAGGATGACCGGTGGCGAGCTGCAATTGGCGATGGATACTCCGACCGTGGAACCGGCTGCGAAGGACGGGATGATCAGTGTCCGCGATTTCTCGATCAAGGGCGAGGCTGCGCTCGACCGACTGGCCGCCGGCGGCCCGGGCGGCTTCCAGAATGGCGTTTCCTTCTCGGGCATGAGCGCGGAATTCACCCGACAAAATGGTGAGCTGAAGATTCGTGACGGGGTTCTGAAGGGCCCGACGATTGGTGGAACCATCGATGGCAGCATCGATTATCCGGGCAATCGGGTGCGGATGAGAGGCACCTTCATTCCGATCTATGGTCTGAACAACATCGCCGGCCAGATTCCGATCTTTGGACTGTTCCTGGGTGGCGGCAGCAATGAGGGGCTTTTCGGTGTGACCTATGAAGTCGTCGGTACTCCGGGCCAGCCGGTGCTCAACGTCAATCCGATTTCGGCGATATTTCCCGGGGTCCTACGGAAAATCTGGGACTTCAACCCCGGCGGGCAAAACAACCCGGCGGAATTTCCTCCTCAATAACGCAAATCGGCAATTCTAATCCGGCGACGCCTTCAACGATGCATCGTAGGGTGTAGACTTACGTAACCGGATCTCAATTCGGCGCCTTTCAAGAACATCTCCCGGCTTGCCGGAGATGGCCAAGGTCTCGTCATTGTTGATGAGTTGCGCGCCGGAAAGTGGAAGCAGTTTATATCCCGAAAGCGCCGGGTTTTGCAGCAGAATGCTGACAACGGAAACGGCTCTTGCAAGCCCTAAGCCGGCGTTGTCGGCCGGCAGGATGCTGGCGATGTTGGCCGAGTTCCGGAGCACCGGCAGCAGGTCGCGATCGAGATTGGAGCCCCTGGTGCCAACCGGCTGCTCGTCGGTGTGACCAACGACCTCGATGACGTCGACGTCGAATTGCTTGATGAGCTCCAGAATTTGAGCCGGAATAGGCCCGGCGAGGTCGCTGCGAAACCGATCCGACAGCTCGGCGCTGCCGCTTCTGAAATGATAACCGTCCGCTTCGCTCAGCTTGATAATGGGAGGCCATTGATGCCCCCCATTGTTGCGGGATTGCAGCCTCCGCTCGACGATATCCGCTATCTGGCTGGAACTGGCAGAGCGATCTCTGATATCGGGCAATACCCTGCCAATGCTTGCAACAATATCCTCGTCGCGGATCGCTGTCTCGACATCGATGCCCCTGGTCTTGAGGTTGACTGCCTCGGCGACCCTGTCGCTGAGCTGCGCAGGTGGCATTCCGCTGCTTGAGAATTTGGCGACTATGGTGCGGCTTTCGACAAGCTCTCTCCAATACTCGTCGACCGCAGCCGGATCTCTCGAACCAACCGCGGTGCGGATCCGGTCTAGTATCGCCAGGTTCTGCTTGACGTCCGCGACCAGATCGCGATCTGAATTGCGGTCTGCCCGCTCCTGATCGAGCGCCTTCTCCGCCTGTTCCCGTTTATCATGCTCCACTCTCAGGAACGCGGTCATCGCGATCAGCAGGCAGAACACCAGGAGGATCATGATCTCCGCCATTGTCAAACCAAGAACCAGGCCATGGCGATACGAAGATGATTGTCGAATGATCTGTCCGTCCATTGTCGACCTGCTTTGTTTGCGCTCGCTTGCAACGGCGTCTAGCCGTCTTGGCTCTTGTCCATGTCGTCGTGGAGAGGTTTCTGTACAGCCGGTTCGATAGCGCGACCGCCGCTTCGGGATCTGAGACTGGCACGAGCCTCAACCGCGGCAGAGGGCCCGCGCGTGCTGTCTGCGCCCCTGATCTCGGTTAGCAGTATCGCGACGGCATTTGCAAGAAGTTGGGTTTGTTCCAGGTAGGCCTCGACAGTCCTGGCCTGCGCGTCAGCGCTTTCGCTGAAAGCATTGATCGCACGGGTCAGCCCCTGCGCCAATGGAGCCAACTTGACCTCTGTCGTCTGGTCCGGCAGCTGTGTCGCGCTCAGTCTCGAAACCACCCCATCGATCGACTGGGTGATGGAGGCGATACTGCTTGAGAGGTCCGCGGCCTGGTCAGAGATCTGGTTTGCGGCAGTTCCGAGTGTTTGCATCATGCGGGAATTCAGATCTTCGATCGTTTCACCGGACCTTTTGGACGCTTCCTCAAGAGGCTTGCTTGACATCATTGCAAAGTCGTCGAGCTGCTGCGTCAAACGGTCCTTGGCTTGCCTCAAGAGATCATTCACTTCGTCCAGCGCATCCGATATCGATTGTTGCGTGGCCCTTCTGAAATAGCTGAACTCGACGACCGTGCCCTCCAGTTCCCGCTTGACCCTTCTGGACGCTTCGGCGAGTTCCAGCCGCATGGCGTGCTCGACCTCAATGGGATCGCGCCGCATCTGATTGAAGAAGATGCGCAGCGCAATACCGGAAATGGTGGAGGCGATGGCCACGCCGAAGTTTTGCACGATCTGTTCGGCTGAACCCGTCGCGGAGAACTGGTAGAGAGAAACGGCAAGACTGGTCAACGTGAACAGAAAGCCGAGGTAGTAGAGATTGTCGCCGGACTGGTCGTCGCGCAAACGAAAGAGGCGCGCGAACGCCAGCATCAGCGCATAGGCCAGCATGATGACGATCGGAATCGTTGTGACCAAGAGGGCACTGAACCCTTGAAGCTTGGAAAACACAATGTAACCGCAGCCGAACAGCACCACGGCGAAGTACAGCAGCCCATTGAGCAGGCCTGGGTGAACGTCACGATAGCTCCCGGTAGCGGGCATCAGCCGGCCCCCTGGAGGCGTCGGGCAATCTCGAACGTGCCCCGGTTGTCGGTGATCCACTCTTTCCAGAATTCGATGTGGCGGACGGTGTCGATCCCCTTCGGAAGCATCCGTTGGACATATTCGATGGTGACGCGCGCGCCGTGCAAATCCGTCCGGTATTTCAGGTAAGCTTGCGATTGCCGGAAGCGTTGATAGGAAAGATCTGCGAGGTTTTGATATTGGTTGTAGTCGCGGGTATTCTCAAGCATGTCCGAGACGATGATCAGGGTCTTCTCAACGTCCCGTGCTGCAGAGCTGGAAAACTCATCGACCGCGATGTCCTGGAGCGCGCCCATGATGGGCGAGCTGGCGGCTTGCGCGGATACAACACTGTGTTTGACCGCATCCGAAGCGGGCTGCCTGAAGCTATCGATCCAGCGCATGCGGGCCAGGCGTGGATTGTCGGTCCACTCGCTCAAGCCGTTGCCGTCGCCAGGATTGCATTTTGAGAACAGCGATCGGCTGCGACCATGGACGACATCAAGAACGCGGATGTCGAGCTTATGATAGGCGGCTAGTCCGGTGATCTGGTCGTCCAGAAGACCGAGCACCTGGCGCTGCGCTATCTCCGGAAGATCGTCGGAGGTGTCGACAAGAACCACCGTGATACCCTCCGGTCCAGTGATCGGGCACAACGATACTGGATCGAGTTTCGGACGTTGCGGAACCGAAAAATAGAACATGGCGAGGGCGCCGAGTTCCGCCACCGCAAGACAAATCAACGCAATGCCGCCCAGCGCGGCACCGGCGCCACGCGATCGGCTACGCCGTCTTGCTTGCCGCTGGGCCAAGCTTGCTCTCCGGGATGAGGTCATCAATTTCGAGATAGGAGCGGACGGCCTCCTCGAAGGTGGCGTGGATACTCTCAGTCTGGTGCCTCAGGATTTCCTGCGTGAAATGGATCGATTGTCGCAGCTCATTTCGAGCCTGCTCGTCGAGATCGTTGCCGGCGTAGACGATGCGTTCGAGCCGATATGGCCGGGCGAAGTAGGCTGGTGCAGGCAAGGATCGTGGCTTGCTATTGGCTTCACGATAAACCGACAGCAGCGCGTTGCAAGCGCGCTCGATATGATTCTGGTGTTCGGCGAACCGCTGCGTAAGCCGGCTGCGGGCCTGGAGGATGGCATCGAATTCGCCCCGCCTGACGGACAAGTCTCTGAAGTTGTCATTCATGGCTGCGGTAGCGACATTTCTGATGTCGCGAAGGGTCTCGATCAACTCGGCCTTGGCGTCGGTATACTGGGTGCGCGCCTCAATCCAGCGGCGCTCCAGCGGGCCATAGCCGATATGGGGATCGGCGTAGAGAAGTCCATCGGCCATGGCGACGATCGAAAAGATGAGGCCAATGCCGAAAAAAACCCATGTGTTCACATCGTTCAGTTCGAGAGGCGTGTGGAGCAGTCGCATCAGAACTTCGTGTCCCACGGCGCCCGACAGCGTCGGCGGAATCTCGCGAAGATGGGCCAATGTGAGATTGAGCAGGGTCGCGAATGCAAAATAGGCAATCAGGGAGATGAAACCGAGCAATTTGAACAGTCCGAGTCGCCGGTTGAGAAGGCGAATCGGCACCAATCCCCAGAGAAAGCTGGCCATGATATTCAGGGCAGCGAAGCTGACAGCCTGGATGGCGCCGCCCAACAATCCTTGCTCGCTGGCTTTGGCCAGGAAGCTGCCGTTGATCAGCACCTCTATGACGAACAAGACTGCCAAGACGCCAACTTTGAGCAGAGTTTTACCGGGCGTCGATAGCCGCGCGGGGCGTGCTATTTTGTGGCGCTTGCGGAAAAGTTCCCGCTCCCGTTCCAAATCGTACAGCCGCCGCCTCAAGGCGAACAATTCGTCCCTGCCCAAGGCGGCTTCAGCCCGAAAATCTCCAACCGCCTCCGGTGCCGCCTGCTGGATGACGGCGAACCGCTCCTCGAAATTGAGCCCCATCAGCCGTTCGTCATAGGTGTGGAGATGTTCGAGATAGATTGAATGCGCATCCTGCTTGTGAGCCTCGATACGCTCGATGATCTTATGCTCGATGTCGTCGAACGTTTGCGCGTCAGCGGCCGGGCGGTTTTCGGCACCTCGATCAGCACCAATCGTTGAGAGCTGCAATTCGTCGGCAATACGGTCGACATTCAAGTCCAGGAATATCTGCGTGGACGGACGGTAGTCATGCCGCGGCTGGCTCAAGAGACCCAGGAGCCGCGAGATCGCAGACTGCGTTACTCTAGCGGCGCTCATGCAGTGTCCTGCCTGCGTCGCTAGAGTGGGAATCGGGAGTAGCCGCCCGCATGCACGCTCATTCCCAAATTGGACGCAACGCCCCGACTCGCGTTCCGCGCAAGGGCTTCGAGGGACCTGCTGAGATCCGGACCATGTGTGCTTGCGGCGACCTTGCCAACCCACTGCGCGCTCGGCCGACTAAAGCCATAACTATTTGAATTCATGAGATTAACCAAGCGCATGTCGAAGCCGATGGGCGTTACTTGCAGAGAGCGCGGCTGGTATCGGTAGACGTTCGGGACCACCGAAATTGAGGCTATTGACTTTAACTCACGCGACAGCGGCAACGCGCGGTAGTCTTCGCATTTTCTGAGGACGGCTTCAACCAACTCAAGGTCAGGTAGGAGGACGAAGGCCGGCATGTCGTGGGTAGGCCCGCGGGTGCGCGCCGCGCCGAAGCGTGTTACGATTTTCGGTGCTCTTCTCGATTGGGAGGCGCGATGTGTCGGCTAGTCCCATCGATGCACGCGACATTTCCAGTGTGGCCGATGCCGCGGCTTCACACGGTTTTCCTATGCAGGAGAAGTTCGATGCAACTGGTCTTGGCGATTTCGCTAGTGGCGCTCGTCTGCGCGACGCCGGCGCCAGCGGCCGAACTGCCATCTCGCAAGCCTGGCTTGTGGCAGGTCAAGACCAGCATCGAGAACAGCAGCGCCCCGGTCAAGGTGATCCAGCAGTGCATCGATGCCACCACCGACCAGATGTTGCAGTCAAGCGCAGGTCCCTTCTCTGCTGCCGCCTGTCCGGAACGCGACGTTAAAAGATCTGATGCTTCGATGACAATCAACTCCGCATGCACGCTGGACGGTAAGGGTGCGACAGCGCACGCCGATGTCAGCGGCAGCTTTGACAGCGCGTATACCATGACGGTGACAGCGTTGAGCGAGGCTATGCCGGGTGGCAAGATGATCATGACGATGGAGGGCAAATGGCTCGGTCCTTGCGCGGCGGACCAGAAGCCCGGCGACATCATCTTGAGCAACGGCACAAAGATCAACGTTCCCGAATTGCAGAAGCGCAGCCCGTTGCCGGAGAATTCGCCGCCGCCGCGATAGCTATCGAAGCGGTTCGTGCCGCGGCGCTCACCGCCGCAGTGCCGGCACGACCAGGAACGGGATCATGCCCAGCAGCACGCTGACGAGCGAGAACACGATCAGGGGATTGTAGCTATGGGAGAGATCGTGGATCAGGCCTCCGCTCCAGGATCCGAACGCCGATCCCAGCCCGCTGCCGATCGAAATGGCGCCATAGATGGTACCGACCCGCTTGCCCCTGAAGATCTTCATTGCGGTCGCCGTCAACAACGGCCCGCGCGAGCCGATCATGCTGCCAAAACAGACGACGAACCCCGTCAGGATCCAGAAGTTGGCGTGCCATTGCAAGAGCCAGAGCAGCAAAATGCCGACGATCGAGAGGGCATAGCTGAACAGCACCGACGGCCTGCGGCCGATCAGGCCGTCGAGCCAGGAGATGCCGAGCATACCGAACAGTAGCACGACGCCTGAGAACCCCCAGGCGGTCGCCGCCTGCAAGGGCGGGAAGCCGGCGTCGATCAGATAGGCGACAACCTGAGGCGCAATCGCGTACATGCCGATCGCGGTAAAGAAGAACGTCGAGAACAGGGCCCAGAAGGCGTGGTGCCGCATCGCGCGGAGCAGGGTCCAGCCTTGATCGGCGAAGTCGCCGTCGGCGCCTCTGGTGACATGCGGCGAGCCGGTTGCGAACAACCGCCATGGCAGCAGCAACAACGGCAACAGCAGCAACAGCGCCACACAACCGAAGATCTGGTAGGCACCGCGCCAGCCCACATGATCGATCAGCAGCTGCGATGCCGGCAGCAGGATCAGGACGCCGGCGCCGGTCGCGGAATAGACCACGGCCATCGCGGTCGGCAATCGCGGCCCGAACCAGCGCCCGAGCAGAATCGAGTTGGGAACGTTGCCGATAAAGGCGATGCCGATACCGACGCAAAGGCCGAGGCTGAGTTGGAACTCCCAGAGCTGTTGCGCGTGGGCGGCAATCAGGAAGGCGCCGCCGAGCAGCAACATTCCCAGCGCATAGACGCTGCGCGGCCCGGATCGGTCGAACAGCCGGCCGATCGCGGGCGCGGCCAGTCCGCCTGATAACGCGGCCAGCGAATAGACCGAGACCACCTCAGCGCGGTCCCAGCCGAAATTCTCCGAAATCGGCTTCAGGAACACGGTAAAGCTTTCGCCGAGACCACGGCCCAGCACCGAGAGCGCAAAACATAGCGCCAGCACGCTAAGCGCCATGCCCGCCGGCTTCGGCGCTTTGGCCAGGGCATCCTCTCTTGGTGCGGCTTGATCCATGACTGGCTCGCTTAGAGTGCGGTCAGCACCCGCGCGCTCAAGCAGCGCGCTTCCACTGCCTGGAGCAAGGGCCTGGAGCGAATGCACCTATGCGGGCTTGAGCAGGACATGGCGTTTCCTGCCGAGCGATAGCTTGATCACGCCTTCGGGTGTGAGGTCCCTCATCGTCAGCATCCGCTTCTCATCGGTCAGGGTGGCATCATTGACGCGCAGCCCGCCGCCTTTGATCTGCCGCCGCGCCTCGCCATTCGAGGCGACGAGGCCGGCCTTGACGAACGCCGCCAGCACACCGATGCCGGCCTCGAGTTCGCCGCGGGAAATGTCGATGCTCGGAAGGTTTTCAGCGATTGCGCCCTCTTCAAAGGTTTGTCGGGCGGTTTCGGAGGCAGCATTTGCGGCATCCCGGCCGTGCAGCAGAGCAGTCGCCTCCGTTGCCAGCACCTTCTTGGCTTCGTTGATCTCGGCACCCCGCAAGGCTGCGAGCCGCGCAATCTCGCTGATCGGGAGGACAGTGAACAGTTTCAGGAATTTGACGACGTCGGCGTCTTCGACATTTCGCCAGTATTGCCAGAAATCGTAGGGGCTGAATTCTTCGGCGTTGAGCCAGACCGCGCCTTTGGCGGTTTTGCCCATTTTCTCGCCCGATGCGGTGGTGAGCAGCGGCGTCGTCAATGCGAACAGGGGCGCCGTTCCCATCCGGCGGCCGAGTTCGACGCCATTGACGATGTTGCCCCATTGGTCCGATCCGCCCATCTGCAATCGGCAACCGACACGCCGCGAGAGTTCAACGAAGTCATACGCCTGGCAGACCATGTAGTTGAATTCGATGAAGCTCATTTCCTGTTCGCGTTCGAGACGCAGCCGCACCGAGTCCATCGTCAGCATGCGGTTGACCGAGAAATGGCGGCCGATATCGCGCAGCATCTCGATCCAGTTCAGTCTGGTCAGCCATTCGGCGTTGTCCAGCATGACCGCGTCGTTCGGGCCGGAGCCGTAGCGCAGAACTTTGGCGAATACGCCACGAATACTGGCTTTGTTGGCTTCGATCTCAGCTACGCTGCGCAACGCTCGCAACTCGTCCTTGCCGGAGGGATCGCCCACCATGGTGGTGCCGCCGCCCATCAGGGTGATCGGTTTGTTGCCGCTCTGCTGCAACCAGTACAGCATCATCATGGTGAGAAAGTTGCCGATATGCAGGGACGGCGCCGTGCAGTCATAGCCGACGTAGGCGGTCGCCTGGCCCTTTAGGGCGAGCGCGTCGAGTCCCTCGAAATCGGAACATTGGTGGATGAAGCCGCGTTCCTGTAAAACATTCAGAAAATCAGACTTAAAAACAGTCATCTGTGTACGGCTCTGATCATTATAATTTCACCGTATTTCAACGGAGGCGCGCTAACCAGACAGAAAGGGCTGCCGGTTTGGGGCATGCTGTGGCATTATAAGAACTGCCCGTTGGACACAAGCAGGGCAAGGCACCATGGTAGCGACGATGATGGCAATCGGATTGATGAGCGGCACCTCCCTCGACGGGGTCGACGTCGCCTTGATCGAAACCGATGGCCGGCGGGTGCAAGCCTTCGGTCCCTCGGGATATCGGCCTTATACCGAAAAAGAGCGGGATCTGCTCCGCCAAGCCCTGACCGAGGCCATCGATTTGCCGCAGCGCGAAGCTCGGCCGGGGATCCTGCGTGAGGCCGAGCGGGCCGTCACCATCGCTCACGCGGAGGCCGTTGCCTCCTTTACCGCGCAAAACCGCATCAATCGCGAGGAAATCGATATCGTCGGTTTCCACGGCCAGACCGTGCTGCACCGGCCGGCGCAGAAAATGACCGTGCAGATCGGCGACGCCGCGCTCCTCGCCAAGGCGATTCATATTCCGGTGATGCATGATTTCCGCGCTGCCGATGTCGCCGCCGGCGGGCAAGGCGCGCCGTTCGTGCCGGTCTATCACCGCGCGCTGGCCCAGTCGGTGCAGCGCGAGGGCCCGATCGTCGTGGTTAATATCGGTGGGGTTGCCAACATCACCTATATCGATGGCGCCGATACGCTGATTGCCTGCGACACTGGGCCCGGTAACGCGCTGCTCGACGATTTCGTGTTCCGCGTCAGCGGCCAGCGGTTCGATTGCGAAGGCCGTCTGGCAGCCCAGGGTGAGCCTGATCATGCCTGGGTCGCCCGTGCGCTCGAACATCCCTATTTTGAGCTGCCACCACCCAAATCGCTCGACCGCAACGATTTCGCGTCGCTAAGGCTGCCCGAGATGTCGCTTGCCGACGGCGCCGCGACGCTGACGGCGTTCACCGTGGCGGCGATCTCCAGGATCGTTCCGCTGTTGCCGAAGGAGCCACGGAACTGGATCGTCGCCGGCGGCGGCGCGCGCAATCTGACCATGCTCAGGATGCTGCGCGAGCGGCTAGAGCCGGCAAACGTCGACACCGCCGACGCGCTCGGCTGGTCAGTCGATGCCATCGAGGCGCAGGCCTTCGGATTTCTCGCCGCGCGCGGCTTGAAAGGCCTTCCGCTCAGCTATCCCGCCACGACCGGCGTCCCCATCCCGATGACAGGGGGGGTGATCGCCCGGCCGTGACCGGTATTCGCGGGAACCACCCGCCGCGGAATTATGGAGCAAACGCCACCAGGGCCCAAAACTCGGGTAGCTTGCCCATAGTGCCGTTCATCCAGAAAGGATGAACGAGCGGGGTATTGTATGTCGCCGGTGCAGGAATTTTTTGGTCCTGACGCCGGTGATATGCTTTTGGCGTGAATGCGCTTGAATGGTTAGTTCTGTAATCCTGTTTCTACTCTAGCAATTTTTTAATCTAGCAATTTACATGCCCACGGCTTCAAAGATGTTGTCTCGGTATCATCCAGCCAGATTGAAAAAAACATACGACGTTCGTCTCGTCGGTTTTTGCTTCAGGTCTCAGAGATTGAATGCGTGGAAATGATCAGCAGGAAGTTGTTAGGGCAGCGCAGATGGCATTAGCCCCGGCATAGGCTTCCCGGTCTGCGCGGGTACTGGTAATAATCCCGCCCGAAGTCGAGCGGGAATGATCGGCATGCCTGCACCCATCCTTTGCCGTGAAGGCCGTCGTGGCGGGCTTGTCGCGCTGATCTGCCTTATTTCCCTGCTGGCTTCAGGCCCCGCTCTGGCCGAAAAACGCGTCGCGCTGGTGGTCGGCAATTCCGCCTATCAGAACGTCACCCGGCTGGACAATCCGCGCAACGATGCGATGCTAATGGCCGCCACGCTCGGCAGTCTCGGTTTTGTCCTGATCGGGGGCGGCGCCCAGCTCGAGCTGGACAAGAGCGCGCTGGACAATGCAGTGCAGAATTTTGGGCGGCAGATTCAGGGCGCCGACGTCGCGCTGTTCTATTATGCCGGCCACGGCGTCCAGGTGAATGGATCGAACTATCTGGTACCTATCAGCGCCAATCCGACGCGCGAGGCGGACGTCGACTTTCAGATGGTCGATATCAATCTCGTGCTGCGCCAGATGCAGGCGGCGGGTACCCGACTGAACATGGTCATCCTTGATGCCTGCCGCAATAATCCATTCGGATCCCGCGGGCTGCGAGCGACCGCTGGCGGTCTGGCTCAGATGCAGGCTCCGGAAGGCACCTTGATCTCCTATGCGACGCAGCCTGGCAGCGTGGCACAGGATGGTGTCGACGGTCACAGCCCCTACACCAGGGCCCTGTCGGAAACGGTTCAGCGCGCTGGGCTCGATATCTTTCAGACATTCAATCAGGTAGGACTTGCCGTAAAGCGCGCAACCGCCGGGGCCCAGCAACCATGGGTGTCATCTTCGCCGATCGACGGCACATTTTACTTCGTTCCGCCTGCCGTGGAGGTGTCACCTCCGGCCGCCCCCACACCATCGCTGCAGGCGCGGATCACCGATCAGCCAGGCACGGTACCGGCGGAAATCCGCTCACCGATGAACATCTGCTGGGCGAGATCAGGGACCGGCTCTACGAACGTAATTTCGATCCGGAGCCGCCGGACAGCAGGAATGGCATGAAGCTGGCTATTCGCGACTTCCAGGCGAAAGATAATCTGTCCCAAACTGGAATACCGACGGAGGGTTTACTGCAGCGACTGCGGGACTTGCCGGACTTGAAGCCATGGGGATCGATCGTCTATGGCCCGGAGAGCGAAAAATGGGGGATCTCGTGGAATCACCTCTCGCGCAAGGCGGCGGTCGTGGACGCCCGGTCCAACTGCGGTACTGCAAAATGTCCGATCGAACTCAGCTTTTACGGCATGAGTTGCGGCGCGTTCGCGATCTCGGGAAAGTCGTGGTCCCTGGTTCAGCGCGACAGCATTCAAAAGGCCAGGGATGCTGCGCTTGACGAGTGCAGCAAGACTGGCAAATCTTGCCGCATCGTCGGAGCAGTATGTGCCGACGGTTCGGGCCGTTGAATTGCACGGCTCACGACTTGGAAGCTGAAAATCACCATGCGAAATCTCATTCGACCTCAAATCAAGATCGTGATGCTCGCTACGCTTTGTGCATTCATCGCCCTGGCGGGCAGCCCGCATACCGCATCGGCCCAGTCGGGCAGCACCGGGGGAAGCATCGGCAACGACGAGAAATCATTGTCTGGGACGCGTTCCACGGAGCCGGAGCGCCCGGCCAAACGGGACAAGCCATCCGATGAGCCCCATCGCGCGGCAGGCCGCAGCGCCGGTGGCTCCGGCAATTTCGACGGTGCGTGGATATTTACCAGCGCCGGTTGCTCGGGTTCGGGCTCAACACCGGGAATTATTTCCGGTGGCAGGCTTACGATTCAAAATGGCGGCGGACGGGTCAACCCTAACGGGGCATTTCGCGGCTTTGCGGCTGGAAACGGTCTGACCCTGGTTGCGGTTGGTAGGCTCTCGGGGACTTCGGGCGGGGGTTCTTTCAACCGTTCGGACGGCTGTATCGGGCGCTGGACCGCCATCAAGAATTAGCCCAGCCTTGCGAGTTCGGTTCCCCTGGGTTTGATTAAGCCGGATCAGTCAGCGGACGTTGGCGAGCCGCATGTCGAGATAGGCCGTTACCGTCTCCATCAGCGGCTGCAGCTTGCCGTCGAAGAAATGGTTGGCGCCCGGGATGATCTGCTGGTCGATAACGATACCCTTCTGGGTCTTCAGCTTTTCGACCAGCGTGTTGACGTCCTTGGGCGGCACGACCGCATCCTTCTCGCCATGCACGATCAGTCCCGAAGAGGGGCAGGGCGCAAGGAACGAGAAGTCGTAGAGATTGGCCGGAGGCGCGATCGAGATAAAACCTTCGACTTCCGGCCGGCGCATCAGAAGCTGCATGCCGATCCAGGCGCCGAACGAAAAGCCCGCAACCCAGCAGGCACGCGCCTCCGGGTTGATGGTCTGCGCCCAATCCAGCGCTGAAGCGGCGTCTGAAAGCTCGCCTGTGCCATGATCGAACGATCCCTGGCTGCGCCCGACACCGCGAAAATTGAACCGCAGCACGGAAAATCCGCGATGCGCGAACGCGTAATAGCATTGGTAGATGATTTGATGATTCATCGTGCCGTGAAATTGCGGGTGCGGGTGCAGCACCATCGCAATCGGCGCGTTCTTCTGCTTCGCCGGATGGTAGCGGCCTTCGAGGCGGCCCGCTGGGCCGGTGAAAATGACTTCAGGCATGGATGATCCCTGGCGAAACAACCAATTCTATGCTGGTTTGATCCGCCTCTCGGCAGACAAAACCTCGCAAGGAAAGGGGTGAGCGGTGTCGTTGGGCGATGCGCAAACGGCGCTCGGGTAAGTCTGGAGGCCGGGTTCTAGCATGGAGCGTAGGGCAAAAAGCAAGGAATTTATGCGTCCGGGATAGCCTCGCAGGCCGGACGGTCAGAGGGAATAAGGCGTTGCGGCGCAGTGGGAATTTTCTTTCAGAAGACCGCTTGAGGGCCCCCTCCGCCGCGGCTAAACCGCGACGGCGCTGCGCCTCCCTATCCGACCGATGCGGTCTTCAGTTGCTGACGGGTTTTCGGCAAATTCGGTCTCGTCGGGTCGAAATCTAGAAAGAATTGATGCCTTCACGCGTCTATCTCGACTGGAATGCGACCACTCCGCTTCGCAGCGAGGCGCGGGAGGCGATGTCTATGGCCTTCGATATCTGTGGCAACGCCTCATCCGTGCACGCCGAAGGCCGCAAGGCCCGCCGCCTGGTCGAGGACGCCAGGCGAGCCATAGCCGGGGCGGTGGGCGCCCTGCCGCGAAACGTGGTCTTCACCTCGGGCGGAACCGAAGCCAATGCGCTGGCGCTGGCGCCGGGGTTGTGGCGAGGCTCCGGGCGCCCGGTTGAAAGACTGTTGGTATCGGCCATCGAGCATCCCTCGGTGCTGTCGGGCGGGCAATTCCCACCCGATGCGATCCACTCGTTCGGCGTCGATAGTTCCGGCGTGATCGATCTGATGCAGTTGCGCCGCGCCATCGAAGGCGCCCCGCCCGCGCTGGTCTCAGTGATGCTGGCCAACAATGAAACCGGCGCGCTGCAGCCGCTCGCTGCTGTGGCCGAGATCGTTCATCAAGCGGGCTGCTTGCTACATGTCGATGCGGTCCAGGCGTTTGGTAAAATTGCATTTGATATCAATGCGATGGGCGCCGATCTGGCGACGTTTTCGGCGCACAAGATCGGTGGCCCCAAGGGCGTCGGTGCGCTGGTACTGACTGAGGGTCTGTCAGGCCTGCCACCGCTGCTGCGTGGCGGAGGTCAGGAAAGGGGACGCCGGGCGGGAACCGAGAATGTGGCGGGGATTGCCGGGTTCGGTGCTGCGGCCGGCGCCGCGATCAGGGCCATGGAGACCGATGCCGCGCGACTTGGAGGCCTGAGGAACCGGCTTGAAGACGGCTTGCGGCAGACCTCCGAAGCGATCATCATCTCGGATAATGCGCCGCGTCTGCCGAACACGGTGCTATTTACGGCCCCAGGACTGAAGGCCGAGACGGCCGTCATCGGCTTTGACCTGGAAGGAATCGCGGTATCTTCAGGCTCCGCTTGTTCGTCGGGTAAGGTACAACCATCGCATGTGCTGAAGGCCATGGGCTTCGGCAGCGATCTTGCCCAGGGGGCGGTGCGCATCAGCATGGGCTGGTCCACGACACCGGCGGACATCGATTACTGCCTGGAGGCTTGGCGAAGGCTTGCCGGTACCCTACTTAAGGGTAGCAACGAAACACGGAACGGTTCTAAGACAGGTGATTTTCTCGGCGCGATAACGTAAAAGCACTGGAATGATCCACACCGCGGTCCTTGAAACCGCGAGCGGAGGATGGAATGGCGGCCGTACAAGAGACCGTCGATCGGGTTCGCCAGATCGACGTCGATCAGTATCGATATGGATTTGAGACGCTTATCGAGTCCGACAAGGCTCCCAAGGGACTGTCGGAAGATACCGTCAGGTTCATTTCCAGCAAAAAAAACGAACCCGAATGGATGCTGCAATGGCGGTTGGAGGCCTATCGCCGCTGGCTGACCATGAGCGAGCCAACCTGGGCACGGGTCGACTATCCCAAGATCGACTACCAGGATCTCTATTATTATTCGGCCCCCAAGCCGAAAAAGACTATCGGCTCGCTCGACGAAGTCGATCCGGAGATCCTGAAGACCTACGAGAAGCTCGGCATTCCCTTGCGCGAGGTCGAAGTGCTGGAGGGCGTGACCCGGCCTGAGGGCGAGCGGCGCATCGCCGTCGATGCGGTGTTCAATTCGGTGTCGGTGGCGACCACGTTCCAGAAGGAATT
Organism: uncultured Alphaproteobacteria bacterium; assembly: GCA_963736075.1. GTDB lineage: Bacteria > Pseudomonadota > Alphaproteobacteria > Rhizobiales > Xanthobacteraceae > Bradyrhizobium. The sequence continues at coordinate 255,433 of CAVTNW010000026.1, forward strand.
GAAGCAGGCCGGCGTGATCTTCATGCCGATCTCGGAGGCGATCCGCGAGCATCCTGAGCTGGTGAAGAAATATCTCGGCACGGTGGTGCCGACCTCGGATAATTATTTTGCCACGCTGAATTCGGCGGTGTTCTCCGACGGCTCGTTCGTCTACGTGCCGCCGGGGGTGCGCTGCCCGATGGAGCTGTCGACCTATTTCCGCATCAACGAGCGCAACACCGGGCAGTTCGAGCGTACCCTGATCATCGCCGACAAGGGCGCCTATGTCAGCTACCTCGAAGGCTGCACCGCGCCGCAGCGCGACGAGAATCAGCTGCACGCCGCGGTGGTCGAACTGGTGACGCTGGATGACGCCGAGATCAAATATTCCACGGTGCAGAACTGGTACCCCGGCAATGCCGAAGGGGTCGGCGGCATCTATAATTTCGTCACCAAACGCGGCGACTGCCGTGGCAGGAATTCGAAGATCTCCTGGACCCAGGTCGAGACCGGATCGGCGATCACCTGGAAATATCCGAGCTGCATCCTGCGCGGCGACAACTCACGCGGCGAGTTCTACTCGATCGCGATTTCGAACGGCCACCAGCAGGTCGATTCTGGCACCAAGATGATCCATCTGGGCAACAACACCACCTCCCGGATCATCTCCAAGGGCATCGCCGCTGGCGTCTCGCAGAACACCTACCGCGGCCTCGTTAACGCGCACCGCAAAGCCAAGGGCGCGCGCAACTTCACCGCCTGCGATTCGCTTCTGATCGGCGACAAATGCGGCGCCCACACTGTGCCCTATATCGAGGCCAAGAATTCCTCGGCGCTGTTCGAGCATGAGGCCACCACCTCGAAGATCTCAGAGGATGTGCTGTTCTATTGCGTGCAGCGCGGCCTTTCCCAGGAAGAGGCCGTGGGCCTCGTGGTCAACGGCTTCGTCAAGGACGTGCTGCAGCAGCTGCCGATGGAATTCGCGGTGGAAGCGCAGAAGCTGATCTCGATCAGCCTGGAAGGCAGCGTCGGGTAATGAGCGGCGTCAAGGACGAAACCGCTTGGCGAGTGACGTTGGCGCTAGAGCGCCGATACGCGAAATGGAAAGATCAGAGATGCCGTTGCTCGAAGTGAAAGATCTGCACGTCCGCGTCGAGGAGCGTGAAATTCTCCACGGGCTATCGCTAACCGTGGACCAGGGCGAGGTGCATGCCATCATGGGGCCTAACGGCTCGGGCAAATCAACCCTGTCTCACGTCATCGCCGGCAAACCGGGCTACGAGGTCACCGCAGGCGAGATCCTGTTCAAGGGCGAGAACCTGCTGGAGATGTCGCCGGACCAGCGTGCCGCGAAGGGCGTATTCCTGGCGTTCCAGTATCCAGTGGAAATTCCGGGTGTTGCCACCATGAATTTTCTGCGTACCGCGCTCAATGCCCAGCGTAAGGCGCGCGGCGAGGGCGAATTCTCGACGCCGGATTTTCTCAAGAAGGTGCGCGAGGTCGCCGCACGCCTGAACATTCCGCAGGATATGCTTCGCCGTGGAGTCAATGTCGGCTTTTCCGGCGGCGAGAAGAAGCGCAACGAGGTGCTGCAGATGGCGCTGTTCGAGCCGAGCCTGTGCATCCTCGACGAGATGGACTCGGGGCTCGATATCGATGCGCTGCGGGTCGCCGCCGACGGTGTCAATGCGTTGCGCTCGCCGGATCGGGCGATGGTGGTGATCACCCATTATCAGCGGCTTTTGAACTATATCGTACCGGACTTCGTACATGTGATGTCGAAAGGCCGCGTCGTCAAAAGCGGCGGCAAGGAACTGGCGCTCGAACTTGAGGCTTCCGGCTATGCCCAGTTCGAAGAGGCGGCCTGAGGCTTAGGGGACGGATTTGTAATGAATGTGGTGCTGGCCAAAACCGAAACCGGACAAGCGCTGAGCGATGCCTTTGCGGTCGCGCGCGACCGGCTGCCGGGCACAGGCAAGGTCGCCGAGGTCAGGCAGCAGGCCTTTGAGGCTTACGAGCGGGCAGGATTGCCGCATCGGCGTATCGAGGACTGGAAATACACCGACCTGCGCTCGCTGATGCGCGAGGTGTTGCCTCTCGCGCTCGCACCGGATGCGGCGGCCTTGAAGCGGGCCGAGGCGTCGCTGGCATTGCTGGCGGAGCAGGATGTCTGCAGGCTCGTGCTGGTTGACGGAGCTTGGGCGCCGGATCTTTCGGACATGTCTGGTCTTCAGACGGGTGTACAGGTGAGGACCCTGAGAGATGTGCTGGAGCAGTCGGGTGACGACGCTAGCTCCGATCTGCTGCACACCGGCGCCATCACTGATCCGATGGTGGCGTTGAACGCCGCAATGGCAACCGACGGCATGCTGATAACCGTCGTCGCCGGCGCGACGGTTCCCAAGCCGCTGCATATCGTGCACGTGGCGACGCGCTCATCGGCCGCGGCCTATACGCGCTCGTTCGTGAAGGTCGGCGAGGGGGCTCGCGTCACGTTGGTGGAAAGTTTCGTCGCTGCCGGGGACGCGCGATCCTATCAGGCCAACGACACGGTGATCATGTGGATCGGCGCGGAGGCCGGGCTGCAGCATGTGCGGCTGATGGCCGACGCGCCCGATGCCTTCAATATTTCCACCGCGATCTTCACGGTTGGTGCCAAGGCCGTTCTCAACACCTTCAACCTGACCATCGGCGGCGGTGTCAGCCGCTACCAGGGATATTTGACATGCGCCGGTGAGGGCGCCCACGTCACCACCAACGGCGTCAATCTGCTCAATGGCCGCCAGCACGCCGACACCACGCTGTTTCTCGATCACGCGGTGCCGCACTGCGTAAGCCGAGAAGTTTTCCGCGCGGTCGTCGACGACCGCGGACATTCGGTGTTCCAGGGCCGTATCATGGTCCGGCCCAAGGCGCAGAAGACCGACGCCAAGATGATGACGCGGGCGCTGTTGTTGTCGGACGATGCCGAGGCCGACAACAAGCCGGAACTGGAAATCTTCGCCGACGACGTCACCTGCGGCCACGGCGCGACATCAGGCGCGCTCGACGAAAGCCTGTTGTTTTACCTGCGGGCGCGCGGCCTTCCAGAAAAAGAGGCGCAGGCGCTCTTGATTTTGGCCTTCGTCGGCGAAGCCATCGAAACGATCACCGATGAAGGCGTGCGCGAAGTCATGATCGCGGCGGCGCAGCGCTGGCTGGAGGCACGGGGATGACCACGCATCCGGCAGTCGCCAACGGTTCTTATGACGTGGCCAGAGTGCGGGAGGATTTCCCCGCGCTTTCGCTCATGGTCTATGGCAAGCCGCTGGTCTATCTTGACAACGCCGCCTCGGCGCAGAAGCCCAATGCCGTGCTTGAGCGCATGACGGAGGCGTACCGAAGCGAATACGCTAACGTGCATCGCGGGCTGCATTATCTCGCCAATGCCGCGACCGAAGCCTATGAGGGCGGCCGCGCCAAGGTGGCGCGATTCCTCAATGCCGGGCGCACCGAAGAGATCGTCTTCACCCGCAATGCCACCGAGGCGATCAACCTCGTGGCGTCGTCCTGGGGTGAGCCGAACATCAGGGCCGGCGACGAGATCGTGCTCTCGATCATGGAGCACCACTCCAACATCGTGCCCTGGCATTTCCTCAGGGAACGACACGGCGCTGTCATCAAATGGGTCGATGTCGATGACGAAGGCAACTTCCTGATCGATGAATTCGAAAAGGCGCTGACCCCGCGTACGAAGCTGGTTGCGATCACGCAGATGTCGAACGCGCTCGGTACCATTGTTCCCGTCAAGGATATCGTGCGGATCGCCCATTCCCGCGGCATTCCGGTCCTGGTTGATGGCAGCCAGGCCGCCGTGCATCTGGCCATCGACGTCAGGGATATGGACGCTGATTTCTACGTCTTCACCGGCCACAAGCTCTATGGCCCGACTGGGATCGGCGTGCTCTATGCCAAGCACGAGCATCTGGTCGCGATGCGTCCCTATAATGGCGGCGGCGAGATGATCCGCGAGGTGGCGCGGGATTGGGTCACCTATGGCGATCCGCCGCATAAGTTCGAGGCAGGGACGCCGGCGATCGTCGAAGCGGTTGGATTGGGGGCCGCCATTGACTACGTCAATTCGATCGGCAAGGAGCGCATCGCCGCCCACGAGCACGGCCTGTTGACCTATGCGGAGGCACGTTTGCGCGAAATCAATTCGCTGCGCGTGATCGGCACCGCGCGGGGCAAGGGACCGGTGATCTCGTTCGAGATGAAGGGCGCCCATCCTCACGATGTCGCGACAGTGATCGACCGGCAGGGCATCGCGGTGCGCGCCGGCACCCACTGCGTCATGCCGCTTCTGGAACAATTCAATGTGACGGCGACATGCCGTGCTTCGTTCGGGATGTATAATACGCGCGAGGAAGTCGACCACCTGGCACAGGCGCTGATCAAGGCGCGGGAATTGTTTTCATGACCGACACCATCGAAGCCAAGAATCTTGAAGCCAAGAATCTTGAAGTCAGAAAATCTTGAAGTCAAAACCACCAACATGCAAACACATTCGGCGCTGCCTCCAGAGGAGACCGAGCGGCTCGCCGGCGAGATCGTGGCTGCGCTGAAGACTGTGTTCGATCCGGAAATTCCAGCTGATATCTATGAACTCGGCTTGATCTACAAGGTCGATCATCAAGGACGACAGGACGGTGGACGTCGAGATGACGCTGACGACCCCGAACTGTCCCGCGGCTGGGGAATTGCCCACCATGGTCGAGAACGCGATCGCCAGCGTACCCGGCGTCGGCGTGGTCAATATCAACCTGGTCTGGGAGCCGCCTTGGACCCCGGACCGGATGACCGACGAGGCTCGTCTGGTGCTCAATATGTGGTGATTGTTGGCGTTGTTTATATGGAAATGGCCGGCATTGAATTGCCTTTTGGATTGACCACATGACTGACATGACATCCACACCGACAACGGCAGCGAAGCCGAAGCCGCGGCCCCGTCCGCAGGTGATGAAGCTGACCGAGGCCGCCGCCCAGCGGATCGCCGAACTGACCGGGCGTGCCGATTCCGAGATCGTTGGCCTGCGGGTTGGGATCAAGAACGGCGGCTGCGCCGGGCAGTCCTATACGGTCGAATACGCCCACGACATCCGTCCCACGGACGAGGTGGTCGAGGACAGGGGTGTCAAGATCCTGATCGATCCGAAGGCGGTGCTGTTTCTGCTCGGTACCGAAATGGACTACAAGGTCGACAAGATGTCCGCTCAGTTCATCTTTAACAATCCGAATCAGACCGGCGCCTGCGGCTGTGGCGAGTCCGTGAAGTTGACGGCCGCGAAGATTTGACTGCCGCGGAGCCGGGAAACGTGAGCGGCACATGGACCGCGATTTCCTGATCGATCTGTTTTCCGGCTTCGGCCCGGTGACGATCCGGCGGATGTTCTCCGGCTTCGGAATTTCCGCTGACGGCACCAACTTCGCGCTGGCGCTCAGAGGTGGACTTTACCTCCGCGCGGACCCAGCGAGCATTCCACGTTTCGAGGCGGAAGGGGCCAAACCCTTCCAGTACCAAACCCGGACCAAAACCGTGGTCGTCAGCTCATACTGGCAGCTGCCGGAACGGCTCTATGACGATCCGGATGAACTTGCCGAATGGGCGAGGGTGGCATTGGCAACAGCGCAACGGGCTGCGGTCCGCAAGCGTCCCAAGGCGGTCAGAGCGGTGCTCAAGAAGAAGAAGACATCCCGGGGCATTGCGGCCAAGGAGCGCGCGCGCCGGAGCGATGCGCGCCGGTAATTCCGGGTCAGGCCACTTTGCCTTGCGCACCGGCATGGTTTTCCGGGTCCAGCTCGCCGATGACGCGATTGCGGCCGCCGCGCTTGGCGGCGTAGAGGCAGGCATCGGCGCGTTCGATCAGCGCATCCGGATCGTCGCCCGGCTTCAGTGTGGCGACACCGACCGAGACGGTGACGCGGCCAAGAATTTCGCAGGTGGATTTTTTCTTCAATTCCTTCGCCATGATGGCGCGGCGGATGTGGTCGGCGACGGTCAGTGCCTGGCGCAGCGTGGTGTTCGGCAGCACGACCGCGAATTCCTCGCCGCCGTAACGGGCAGTGACATCCTGCCCCTTGACTGTCTGTTTCAGGGATATCCCGACCAGCCGCAGCACCTGATCGCCGGTGAGATGACCATAGGAATCGTTGAATGATTTGAAGTGGTCGATGTCGAGCATCAAAAGCGAAAGCGGGGTGCCGGTTGCGAGGGCGTTTTGTGCCGCCATCGCTATCGAACGATCGAAATATTTGCGGTTGCCGAGACCGGTGAGCGGATCGGTCAGGCTCTCCGCCCGCATCGCCTCGAGGCTTTGCTGGAGATTGTTGATCTCCGATTTCGACAGCGTCAGCCTGTCTTCCAGCGCCTTGTTGGTCTCGCGCATCTCGCGGGTGGATTTGACCAGCGTCTCGATGATGGCCTTGACCTGATGGTGATCCTGAGCGGTCGAGAGTTTCTTGCTCGCGCCGGACAGGCTGTCGTGATAGCTGGCCGACATGCCAAGCGCGTCGCTGATCAGGGACATGACGTCGTCGATTTCACCGATCACGCGTGTCCCGACCTCGTCGATGCGGTCGGCAGTCTTGATCTGGGATAGACAGGTCTCATAGATCTGTTGGAGATCTGCCTCGGTCAATATGCCGTTGCGCGCCAGCGTCTCGTTGATGGCCTTGTTAAGCGGCGCGTTATATCCGGTGGCGTAGACGTACCAGATTTCGTAGTTGCGGGGGAGGGCAGTCTGGCGCAGCGATTTGATCTGACCGAGTGCCACGTCGGCGAAAGCCATCGTGCGTTCATGGTCATCGAGCACTTTGATCACCGATCGCGTCCCCCCGAATGCGGAAAAACCACACGCGTTCCCGCAGCAATAATTAAAGCTATCGCTGCCACGTTAACGGATGAGAATGAATGTCCGGTAAATGCTGGAGGGAGCCGGCGCGCCGCGCACGCACCACACTGGAGAAAATGGGGAGTTTCGTCCCAATTGTCTCAGGAGTGAGTCGTCGCTGGTCCTCAGACTCTGGCGCGTACAGGACGCAGCAGGAACGCCGGGAGATGCGAATGATCGGCAGGTTCGGAAGCGGGATCGCGCGGGATCTGCGGAGCCTCGGCGCGGCCGATCGACGGCGTGCGTGAGGCAGGGGGTGCGACCGGCGGGGTGAAGTCTGCGCCTTGTGCCTGCGGCTGTGGGCCGGAATGACGGCCGCCGCCGGAGCGCCGGGGTTCGCGCTCCCGGCGCGATTTGCCACCGCCGTGTGAGCCTTCTTTCTTTGCGCCGTCGCGTGAGCGCGGCTCGCGCCGCGGCCGGGAGTTTCCGTCGGATGGCGCAGCCGCTTCGTCTGCCGCAGCGGCGTCGCTGACGCCGTCGGCGCGGGGAATGGTCTGGCCGATCAGTTTTTCAATGGCGATCATGGATTTCTGATCGAGCGGGGTGACGAGCGAAATCGCGGTTCCGGCGCGCCCTGCGCGTCCGGTGCGGCCGATGCGATGGACGTAGTCGTCGGCATGATGCGGCACGTCGAAATTGAACACGTGACTGGTGGAGGGAATGTCGAGGCCGCGGGCGGCGACATCGGAGGCCACCAACAGCGGAATTTCGCCTTTGCGAAACTGATCGAGTGCTGCGGTGCGTGCCGACTGATCCATGTCGCCGTGCAGGGCGCCGACGGCAAAGCCGTGCTTCTGCAGCGACTTGTACAACAGCGCCACCTCGCGCTTGCGGTTGCAGAAGATGATGGCGTTCTGCAGGTCCTTGGCATCGCGCAACAGACGGCGCAGCGTGTCGCGTTTCTCGTGCGCCTCACGGCCCACCGGGACCTGAAATTGGGCCACGCCCACCGCCGTGGTCGCCGGCCTGGAAACTTCGATTTTCTCAGGATTGTGCAGGAAGGTTTCGGTGATGCGGCGGATTTCGGGTGGCATCGTCGCCGTGAAGAACAACGTCTGCCGCGTGAATGGTATCATCTTGCAGATACGTTCGATGTCGGGAATGAAGCCCATGTCCAGCATGCGGTCGGCTTCATCGATCACCAGGAGTTCGACGCCGGTGAGCAACAGCCCGCCGCGTTCGGTATGGTCGAGCAGCCGGCCGGGGGTTGCGATCAACACGTCGACGCCGCGCGTTAGCTTGCTATCCTGATCGCCGAACGAAACACCGCCGATCAAGAGCGCGACATTGAGCTTCTGGCCGGCGCCGTATTTATCGAACTGTTCCTTGACCTGGGCGGCGAGTTCGCGGGTCGGCTCCAGAATGAGGGTGCGAGGCATTCGAGCCCGGGCGCGGCCCTTTTCGAGCATGGTGAGCATCGGAAGCACAAAGGCAGCGGTCTTGCCAGTGCCGGTCTGGGCGATGCCAAGAACGTCCCGGCGGGCCAGAACATGGGGGATCGCCTGATCCTGAATGGGGGTGGGGGTGGTGTAACCGCTGGCCGCGACAGCGGCGAGCACCTTGTCGGACAAGCCGAGATGGGAAAAAGACATTGAGCCTCAGGCAGATACCGCCGCTTGGAATCTCAGGAAATAACTGTCGCGTTCAACCCCGGAACGGCACGCAGATTTGCACGGGATTTCGGCTACGCAGACAGGCGGCTTATTCAAGATATCGCGTTTCGATACCGGGCCGCGTCAAAACGGAACATAGGTGGGAATCGCTGGAAGTCAATGGAGCAGCCGTAGCAACCATTGAAATAGCTTAATATTTTTGCACAAATGCGGAATCCATCGGAGCCGTCATGTTTTCCAAAGCCCGCCTCGATACGCTCAGCGACGGCATCTTCGGCGTCGCTATGACGCTGCTTGTTCTCGACGTCCGGCTGCCCGACGATTTTCACCCCCAGGATGTCGCCGAACTGGTGCAGGGCCTGCTCGCTCTTTGGCCAAAATTCGTGCCTTACGTCGTGAGTTTCGGCGTGCTTGGACTGCGGTGGCTTTCGAATATCGAGGTGCGCTCGCGCGCGGAATACGTCAACCGCGAATATGTCAACTGGTGGCTACTCTATCTCCTGCTGATCACCTGCGTGCCGTTCTCTACCATTGTGGTCGGCCGCTTCGGGCATTTCGCACCCGCGATCTGGCTTTATGCCGGTCATACGCTTCTGATCGCGCTGGTCGGCCTTCGCCTCATCCAAATCACGCCGCAATTGGAGCAAGGCGATCATCTGCACCATCGGCAGTTTTCGGCGATGCTGCTGATCATCTCATCGCTGGCGGCGATCGCGCTGAGTTTTGTAAATCCCAGATTGGCGCTATGGGCGCTGGTGCTGAATTTTGCCACGCCGCTGCTCCGGAAGTGGTGGCCGCGGGCCGCGCTGCCGTGAACCGCCTTCTTCTACGCCGGCGATGGTTTCGAGATCGCCGGGGTTTTGTCAGTGCCGTCCCCACCAGATCAGGATCAGGCCCCCTACGGCCAGCGCGGCGCCATAATAGGCCCATTGGATCTGACTGATCATGAAGCTTGACTGCGGCCAGGCGATATAGCCGGTGCCCTGGCCGATCCAGAGCAGACCAAGGATTGTGGCGAGCGCGCCGATGACAAACAGAAGTTTTTTCATCGGCGCTCCCTCACTGGCGGAAGCAGTAGCTCCGCCGCAAATCGATCCCACACTGGATCGCCGGCCGGCCAGGGGCAATAGCGCGACGGCCGCTTTAAGAGCAATGGTTCTTTGCGGCACAAAAAAGCCCCGGACGAGCCGGGGCTCTTCACTTTTTGGTACGGTGAGCTCAGTATTTCGCGACCACTGGTCCGGTCCAGTTGAAGCGATAGACCAGCGAGGTGCTAACGGTCTCGACGAGCGGCTTCGTTGAGATCGAATTACCGACGACACCCGCTATCGAGGTCTCCGGCAGGGTAGCCCGGTCATACTGGGCGGCGCGATATTCGGTCTTCATGAACCAGCCAGGGGCGGTGATGCCGAAGATGTTGAGCGAGTTTTCCACGCCGCCGCCCACGAACCAGCCATTGCGATTGAACGATGTCGTCGTCGCCAGTGGCGCACCACCGACGCTAAGAAGCGTTGAGCCCGAGAACTGACCGTAGCTATAGCCGCCATTGACGTAAGACAACACGTTCGGGGCTACCAGATAGCCTAATCGTGCGCCCGCGGCGACGTTGGTCCGATCCTTCAAGGCGCCGGAAGCGCCTAACAGAAGGTCTGACTCCGAGCCCCTGATGCTGCCAAACTGAGCATCGGCAAAAATGCCCGCCACCCAGGAGCCGCTGAATTGCCAGTCGTAACCGCCACCTACGGTGCCGAAATAGCCATCTCCACCGTTTGTCTGTCCGATCGTCAGAGCTGTACCCGCAGCGTTCCTGACAAACGTGTTGGAGTCGAAGATGCCGTAGCCGCCACCGCCGAAGAGGTAAAATCCGGTCCAGCTCGGGGCCATCACGGGAGGCGGAGCCTTGGTATAGGTACGAGGGGACAGGTCGGCCGCAAGGGCCGAAGAGCTAAATGCCGCAATAGCGGTAAGGGCAACGACCAGCTTTCTCATTTTCAAATCCTCAAGCCTTAGAGCGGTTGAACCAGATCGCGTCGCAGCAGAGCAAAACACCGGTTCGAAATAATCTACTTCGACAACTATAGCGGGTTTTGGTTCGAAATACTGTTGCCTCGCGGGCACACCCGGCGGGAAACGGCCAAGGGAAAACCGGAAAAACCCCCCAAATTGATACCGTAAACCGCCCATAATAGACCTCAAATACGGCCGGGTACAGCCAAATTGTTCTCTTGCCCCGTCAATCGGTAGCCGGCTGCCGTCTACACGTCGAGCAGATCCTCGCTCGTGAATTCAGCCTTTTCCGAGATGAAGGCGAATCGGGCCTCGGCTTTGGTCCCCATCAGGCGCTCGACCGAATCGGCGGTGCCCTCGCGGTCGTCGGCCAACAGCACGACGCGCAGCAGCGTGCGCTTGGCCGGATCCATGGTGGTTTCCTTGAGCTGTGCCGGCATCATCTCGCCAAGGCCTTTGAAGCGGCCAACATCGACCTTGGCATTGGCGTTGAATTCGCTTTTCAAAAGCGCTTCTTTGTGGGCGTCGTCGCGGGCATAGATGGTTTTGGCGCCGTGGGTGAGGCGGTAGAGTGGCGGCACGGCGAGATAGAGGTGGCCTTCGTCGATCAGCCGCGGCATCTGGCGATAGAAGAACGTGATCAGGAGCGAAGCGATGTGCGCGCCATCGACGTCGGCATCGGTCATGACAATGATGCGGGCGTAGCGCAAATCCTCCTCGCGGTAATGCGCGCCGGTGCCGCAGCCGATCGCCTGCATCAGATCGGAGAGCTGCGCATTGGCGGTCAGCTTGTCCTTGGTGGCAGAGGCAACGTTGAGAATTTTTCCGCGCAAGGGAAGAATGGCCTGGGTCTTGCGGTCGCGCGCCTGCTTGGCGCTGCCGCCGGCCGAGTCGCCCTCGACGATGAACAACTCGCTTCCTTCCGCCGCCGTGTTGGTACAGTCGGCCAGCTTGCCGGGCAGGCGCAGCTTCTTCACCGCGGTCTTGCGCGAGATCTCCTTTTCGGCGCGGCGGCGCAGCCGCTCGTCGGCGCGCTCGACCACGAAATCCAAGAGCTTGTTGGCCTGCAGCGGATTGCCTGACAACCAGTGGTCGAACGGGTCCTTGATGGCCTGCTCGACAATGCGCTGGGCTTCCGCCGTGGCGAGGCGGTCCTTGGTCTGACCCTGGAATTCAGGCTCGCGCACGAACACGGACAGCATGACGGCTGCGCCCACCATCACGTCCTCCGAGGTCACGGTGGCGGCGCGCTTGCCCTGACCGATGCGCTCGGCGTGATCCTTCAGTCCGCGCAGCAGCGCGCTGCGCATGCCCGATTCGTGGGTGCCTCCATCCGGGGTCGGCACGGTATTGCAATAGGAAGAAAGAAAGCCGTCGGCATCCGCGGTCCAGGCCACCGCCCACTCGCAGGCGCCGTGGGCGCCGTTGCGGCCGGATTTGCCGGAGAAGATATCCGGATGCACGAGGGTGTCGGCATGGATCGCGGCCGCGAGGTAGTCTTTCAAACCGCCCGGAAAGTGGAAACTGTCCTCGGCGGGCACGTCTTCGAGACCCTTGAGCAATTCCGCGTCGCAGCGCCAGCGAATCTCGACACCGCCGAACAGATAGGCCTTCGAGCGCGTCATCTTGAACAGGCGCTGCGGCTTGAAGGTGGCCTTGGCGCCGAAAATCTCGCTGTCCGGCTTAAATCGGATCCGCGTGCCGCGGCGGTTGTTGATCTTGCCGAGATCCTCAAGCCTGCCCTTGGGATGGCCGCGCTCGAATGCCATGCGGTAGAGCTTCTGGCCCCGCGCGACTTCGACCTCGAGTCGCGAGGACAGCGCGTTGACGACGGAGACGCCGACGCCGTGCAGGCCGCCCGAGGTCTCGTACACCTTGGAATCGAATTTGCCGCCGGAATGCAGCGTGCACATGATGACTTCGAGCGCCGATTTTTTCGGGAACTTGGGATGCGGGTCGACCGGAATGCCACGCCCATTGTCGTTCACGCTCAGAAATCCGTCGGAACTCAATTCCACTTCTATGAAGGAGGCATGCCCCGCCAGTGCCTCGTCCATGGCGTTGTCGATGACCTCGGCGAACAAATGGTGCAGCGCTTTCTCGTCGGTGCCGCCAATATACATGCCCGGCCGCCGGCGCACCGGTTCAAGGCCTTCGAGCACTTCGATATCGGCCGCGGTATAGCCGTCCTCGGCGCTCGAGGTGCGAGAGGCAACCTTGATCGGCGGCCGGCCCTTCGGTTCCACGGTTCCAAACAAATCGTCGGAAGATTTATTTTTAGCTATGTTTTTCAATGGCTTCGGCATTTCTCTTCACAAGTTTTACGCGCCCTTGGGCAGCGAATCGGTCACGATGACTATGCCATGGATAGGCGGGCAAATGTGACGGCAGGGCCGCGGGCTGCAGTCGTAGTTGCACGCTATGGCGGTGGCTCGTGACTAATCCCGGTCGCTGGTGACCGTGACTGACGCCGTTGCCGGCTTTGTGGCTTGCTGTTGGCAAAGGGCCTGCCTTACCTGTTCTTAGGGCATAGCCGGTTAAATGGTTTCCCAGGATCTGCCAGGGTGGCGGGAAGGGCATCTGAAAAATGGAAGATTTTGCGCGCGCGCTGGCCGACTTCGTGCGCGACCATCAGGGCTGGGCCGCACCGGTCGTTTTGCTGCTGGCGTTCGGCGAGTCGCTCGCTTTCATTTCGCTTTTGATTCCGGCCTGGGGGGCCCTGGTGGCGATTGGTGCGCTGATCGGCGCCAGCGGCATCAGCTTCTGGCCGGTCTGGATTGCCGGCGGGATTGGCGCCGCGCTCGGCGACTGGATCTCCTATTGGTTTGGCTTCAAATACAAGGAACACGTCGCGCAGATGTGGCCACTGTCGCGTTACCCTGAAATTCTGCCGCGCGGTGAGGTCTTCGTGAAGAAATGGGGCATGCCAAGCATTTTCATCGGCCGATTCTTTGGACCACTGCGAGCCTCGGTGCCACTGGCTGCCGGCATTTTTGAGATGCCCTATTGGAGTTTTCAACTCGCCAATTTCGTCTCGGCGCTGGTCTGGGCGGCGGCGCTTTTGCTGTTCGGCGACGTGATCGCCCAAATTGCCGAATGGTTGTGGCACTTGGTCTGAAGTCCGAGGGAAAATGTTCGCCTGCCGAAATGCGTGGCCGATCTTGACGAAAACCAGGCGCGGCTTTATAGCCGCGTCCATGAACGACGTGGCAGACATTTTAGTTGGCCGCCGCCGCATTCCAGCGGTACAGGCGGACGTCTGCGTCTAAGATATCCGTCTCTGCCGCCGGATCCCGTCCGCGGCCTTTAAACCCTAGCTGAAAACGCGGTTCGATCTGGCGGCTCCTACGTCAAGCGGGAGTTTTCAAATGTATACGCCCCCTCTGTTCAAGCCCGATCGCGCCACTTGCCTCGCCTTTGCGCAAGCGCGCGGGTTTGGCACTGTGAGTGCCTGGGACGGCTTCAAGCCGATCGCATCGTCCCTGCCATTTCTCCTCGCCTATGCCGATGACGGTACACCGCAGGCCGCGTTTCATGTCGCGCGTCACAATCCGCTTCTAAAACTGGCGGACGGCAGATCACGCTGGCTGATGGCGGTGACCGGCGCGGATGCCTATGTTTCGGCCGACTGGTACGCGTCGCCGGATCAGGTGCCGACCTGGCTCTACCAGGCCGTGCATCTGACGGGTGTCGTGCGGGCGTTGTCAAGTCAGGAACTCGGTCCTCATCTGGACGCGCTGAGCGCCCCGTTTGAGAGCTGGCTCGCGCCGAAACCGCCATGGGCGTCATCAAAGATGACGGCCGGACGTCTCGAAACCATGAAGCAAGCGATTGTGGGTCTGGTCATGTCGGTGGAAGAGGTCGAGGGCAGCTTCAAGCTCAATCAGCACAAATCCGATGCTGATTACGCTGCGGTAGCCTCGGCACTGTTGCAGCGACCCGAAGAAGCCGCGCAAGCAATCGGAAGACAGATGGTCGCGCTAAGGCCGCGGCTAAACTACAAATCACCCATGCATGTCAGCCTTCAGGCGGACTCAAGGAACGCACCATGACCCTTTCCGCAACTGAGCGGCCCAAAGGCCAAACCTTGACCAGCGACGCCCCCGCGAGGCCGGCGGTGTTCGTTGATGGCGCGGCCGGAACGACGGGCCTTGGCATTCGCGAGCGCCTTGCGCTCCAGAGCGACGTAATTGTGAAAACGATCGCTGAGGAAAAGCGCAAGGACGAAGGGGCAAAGCGCGCGCTGATGGAGGAAGTCGACCTCGTTATTCTTTGCCTCCCGGATGAGGCAGCGATAGAGACTGTCGCGCTGATTGACGGCATGAAGGGATTTGCTCCCAAGATCCTCGATGCGTCGACGGCCTTTCGCGTCGCTGGTGATTGGACCTACGGCTTTCCGGAACTCGCGCCGGATCAGGCGGACAAGATACGGGTGGCGCGGAAGGTATCAAACCCGGGGTGCTATCCGACAGGCGCGGTGGCGCTGCTTCGCCCGCTCGTCGATGCCGCCTTTGTGCCAGCGGATTACCCGGTCACAATCAATGCGGTCAGCGGGTATTCCGGCGGCGGCAAGTCCATGATCGCCAATTTCGAGGCGGGTACGGCGCCGGCCTTCGAGCTCTATGGCCTTGGTTTCGAGCACAAGCACGTGCCGGAGACCCAGCTGTACGCAAAACTCGTGCGCCGGCCTATCTTCGTGCCATCCGTCGGCAACTACCGGCAGGGTATGCTGGTGTCAGTTCCCCTGCATCTCGACACGCTTCCGGGCAAGCCGACTGCTACGGATCTCCACGCCGCGCTGGCGAGGCGCTACGCTGACTGCGCCTACGTGGCGGTGATGCCGCTTGACAACGCGGCTGCAAAGAGCGGACGGATTGAGCCGGAGGAACTCAACGAGACCAATCGGCTCGAGCTTTACGTTTTTGCGAGCGAGGCCCACCGCCAGGCGGTCCTCGTTGCGCGTCTCGACAATCTGGGCAAGGGGGCCTCTGGGGCGGCGGTGCAGAACATGCGTCTGATGCTCGGCATGGCCGATACGTAAGTCTGAAGCATAACGGGCGCCGGGCAAGCTTCTCGGTGACGGATTGGTGCGCTCAAAGCACCTTGAAAATGGCGAGCGCCAGGACGGCCTGGGCGCCGAAGCCAACAAGGAACGCCAGCGTGCGAAACACCGGCAGGCCCATGGTGTAGACGATCAGGTGCGCAACGCGAGACCAGAAATAGACCGCGCAGGCGAGAACCGTCCATTTCGTCGAATAATCGATCTCGGCGAGGATCAGGACCAGCGGCGCGAAGATGATGAGGTTTTCGACCGCATTATCGTGCGCGAACATCAGCCGAGTTGCCCAGAGCGCGTGCGGCTTGTCATTGCGAGACGGATTGGCCATGGCGCCGCTGAGGCCGCGGACCATACAGCGGTTGAGCACGTAGGGCATCCACAGCAATCCGGTCAGAATTACCGTCAGGGTCAGCCAGAACAATTCACGCGTCATCGGTACTACCTCAAATGGGTTGCGATTCTCGTCCCGGCCCGGGACGGCCGGTTATAGAGGAGCGCGCAACATTGCGCTACGCGCGCACCCTGACATAGCTGCCGGGGGCGTCCTCGATCGGAGGGAGGGCGTCGTTGCCGACCGCGCGTGCCGGTACTTTTTCGCCGTCGATGCTTTCGAGCCACTCACGCCAGTCCGGCCACCACGAACCCTTGTGCTCCTGTGCGCCCTTGAGCCAGTCCTCGAGCTTGACGTCCTTGATGCGATCATTGGTCCAGTACTGGTACTTGCCCGAAGCAGGCGGGTTCACCACTCCGGCGATATGGCCGGAGCCCGCCAGCACGAATTGTACCGGCCCACCGAAGAACTGCGAGCCGTACAGCACCGAGTCCGCCGGCGCGATATGATCCTCGCGGGTCGCCAGATTGTAGACCGGCACCTTCACCTTCGACAGGTCCAGTAGCGTGTTGTCCAACACTAGGGTTCCGGTGGAGAGCCGGTTCTCCAGATAGCAGTTGCGAAGGTAATAGGAATGATTCGCCGCCGTCATCCGCGTCGCATCCGAGTTCCAGTGCAGCAGATCGAATGAGGAGGGCGGTCGGCCCTTGAGGTAGTTGCTGACGACATAGGACCAGATCAGATCGTTTGAGCGCAGCATATTGAAGGCCATTGCCATCCTGCCGCCTTCGAGCACGCCGGCATCCCGCATATCGCGTTCGAGCGCCGAGATCTGGTCTTCGTCGACGAAAACCAGGAGATCGCCGGCGTGGGTGAAGTCGACCTGCGCCGCCAGGAACGTCGCCGACGTCACGCGCACGCGCCGCTTGTCGGCAAGCCACGCCAGCGTCGTAGCAAGCATGGTGCCACCGACGCAGTAACCGATGGTGTGCACTTTCAGCTCGCCGGTGGCGCGCTCGATGGCATCCATCGCGGCCAGCGGCCCTTCCTTCATGTAGTCTTCCCAGGATTTCGCCGCCAGGCTCTTGTCCGGGTTGACCCACGAAATAACGAAGACGGTGATGCCCTGATCGACACACCATTTGATGAAGGATTTTTCCGGCTTGAGATCCAGGATGTAGAACTTGTTGATCCAAGGCGGCACAATCAACAGCGGCGTGCGCAACACGCTTTCTGTCGCCGGCTGATACTGGATCAGCTGCATCATCTCGTTCTGGAAGATCACCTTGCCCGGCGTCGTCGCCATGTTGACGCCGACATCGAGGTTGGATGGGTCGGATTGACGGATGCGCAGGGTGCCGTGGCCGGCCTCGATGTCTTCTGCCAGCATCTTCATGCCGCGAACCAGATTGTCGCCGTTCGAGGCCAGCGTCTCGCGCAACACTTCCGGGTTGGTGAGAACAAAATTCGAAGGCGCCAGCGCATTGCTGATCTGCTGGACGTAGAATTCTGCTTTCTTGCGGGTGTGCGGATCCAGCCCCTCGGCGTTGTGGACCAGCTCATTCGCCCACTGCGTCGTGAGCAGATAGAGCTGCTTCACAAAATCGAAAAATTGATTCGATTTCCACTCGGGATCGCTGAACCGCTTGTCGCGGGGGGAAGGTGTGATGGCAGGGCGCGCGTCTTCGCCCGCAAGGCGGCGCACCGCACTACCCCAGAGGTCGATATAGGCCTTACCGAGCTTGGTTTGAAGCTCCGCCGAGCGCTCATTGTCCGACACCCAATATTCCGCCACGGCGCTGAAAGTCTTGATTACCTCGGCAAGCTCGTTCGGCGGCTTGTCGACCAGTTCGCCGCTCTCGCGCGGCTTGAGATAGGCTGCGAGCGCCTGACCGCTGGTCTCCATGGCCCGCGCCACGTTCATCGCGAAGGCTTCCGGGTCGAAGTTCTTCGACGGCTGGGTTTCTGTGCTGACGTCGCTCATGGATTCACACTATAGGTTCATTTATGGTTCGTCACCGCGCTGTTATACGATCGCGGCCCCCAGCTTAATCTGGACCTTGCTCTTGTTGCACTGCGAAAGTATCTCTGTTCGGTCATATTGAAGCCGCAGCGGCTTGGTTTGTTCTCTAGGCTTTAATTGTTTCGGGCGACAACGGTTCTAGGCGCCCGCGGCCGGCGCTGATGCACCAGCGCCCCCGCGGTGACACGGTCTGACTGGGCCAAACGAGGCTTCCCTGCGGATGTCGGTGGTTCGAAACAAGAGGGCATGGGCCTTGGGTGCGCTGCTGCTGTCGGCGCTTGGGCTCCCCGGCTGCGCAACGTCGATCGCAGACATGCCGCTGGTGGGCACGCCGGCCGACGCGCCCGCCCGTCCGAAGGAGGCCGGCGCTTACCTTCCGGTCGAAGATTTGCCGCCGGCTCGCGATGATGCCGCCATGGCGCCGGCAGAGCAGGCCAAGATCAAGGCCGAGCTGATCGCTGCGCGGAACCGCCAGGCAGTTGCGGCTGCTGCCAAGGAGCCGTCCCCGAAATCTCATGACCGGCCTGCGAAGCGAGCCGACCCCGCTGGAACGGCTGGCGCGGCCCAATGACCGTGGTAAAAGAAAGCGCAAATCGACCCGCAAATCAGGCCGAAGACACCTAGTCCGCGCCTGAATTCGCTCTAAACATTTGATTTGGTGCGTTTTCCTGACGAACCCTGTCTGGTTCTTTAGTAGTGCGTCGGCGATGCTGCACTTATTGGTTGCCCAAGCGAGGTCCCATGGAAGATTTTTACCGCATCCGCCGTTTGCCACCTTACGTCTTCGAGCAGGTCAATCGGGCCAAGGCTGCCGCACGCAACGCCGGGGCGGATATCATCGATCTCGGCATGGGCAATCCGGATCTGCCCGCACCGCCACATGTGATCGAGAAACTCAAGGAGACACTGGGCAAGCCGCGCACCGACCGCTACTCGGCTTCGCGCGGAATCACTGGGCTGCGCAAGGCGCAGGCGGCGTATTATTGGCGTCGTTTCGGCGTCAAGCTCAATCCGGAAACCCAGATTGTCGCCACCCTGGGTTCCAAGGAGGGCTTTGCCAATGTGGCGCAGGCGATCACCGCGCCCGGCGACGTGGTGCTTTGCCCGAACCCGAGCTACCCCATTCACGCGTTTGGATTTCTGATGGCCGGCGGGGTCATCCGCTCGGTGCCCTCGGAGCCAACGCCGCAATTCTTCGAGGCGGTGGAACGCGCGATCATTCATTCGATTCCGAAGCCGCTGGCCATCGTCGTCTGCTATCCCTCGAATCCTACCGCTTATGTCGCCAGCCTGGATTTCTATCGGGATCTCGTTGCGTTCGCGAAGAAACACGAGATCTTCATCCTGTCCGATCTGGCCTACGCCGAAGTCTATTTCGACGACAATAAGCCGCCACCCTCGGTGTTGCAGATTCCCGGTGCCATCGACGTAACGGTGGAGTTCACCTCGATGTCGAAGACGTTTTCGATGGCCGGCTGGCGCATGGGGTTTGCCGTGGGCAACGAACGGATCATTGCCGCGCTGGCCCGGGTCAAGTCCTATCTCGATTACGGTGCGTTTACACCAATCCAGGTTGCCGCCACCGCCGCCCTGAACGGTCCGGAGGATTGCATTCGCGAGATGCGCGACATCTACCGCAAGCGCAGGGATGCGCTGGTGGAATCGTTCGGCCGCGCGGGCTGGGAAATTCCGCCGCCCGAAGCGTCGATGTTTGCCTGGGCGCCGTTGCCCGCCGCCTTTCGCGGTGTGGGCAGTATGCAGTTTGCGACCCTGATGGTTGAAAAATCGGGCGTCGTGATTTCGCCGGGCGTGGCGTTCGGAGAGCATGGCGAGGGCTATGTTCGCATCGCCATGGTCGAAAACGAGCAGCGTATCCGCCAGGCCGCCCGCGGCGTGCGCCGCTTTCTGGAAAGCGGCATTGAAACGTTGCACAACGTGGTTCCGCTCGCCAACCGGCGTTAGGCATGATCCGAACACGTCCTCGGATCAGCCGAGATTGGGATGGTCTTGGATTGGATCACGCCCGATTATGATGTTCCCGGCAGGTTAATCATTGCATGGTTGCACCCCTGAAAGTGGGTATCGCGGGGCTCGGCACCGTCGGTGCCGAAGTGGTCCGCCTCATCGAGCAGCAGGGCCCCAATTTGTCGGCGCGCTGCGGACGTGGCGTGCGCGTCGTTGCCGTTACCGCGCGCTCGCGGGCGAAAAAGCGCGGTCTCGATCTGCGTGGTATTACCTGGGCGAAAAGCGCCATCGAGTTGGCCGGTGACCCCGGCATCGATTGCTTTGTCGAATTGATGGGTGGCTCCGGCGATCCGGCGCTGTCGGCGATTGAGGCGGCGCTTAAATCCGGCAAATCGGTCGTTACCGCCAACAAGGCGCTGATTGCCAAGCATGGACTGCGGTTAGCGGCGTCAGCCGAGAAGCATGGCGGCGCGCTGAATTTCGAGGCCGCCGTCGGCGCGGCGATCCCCGTGATCAAAACCTTGCGCGAAGGTCTGGCCGGGACCGAAGTCGATCGCGTCTACGGCATCCTCAACGGCACCTGCAACTATATCCTGACCCGGATGGAACAGGAGGGATTGTCGTTCGCCGAGTGCCTTAAGGACGCCCAACGCCTGGGTTATGCCGAGGCCAACCCGTCGTTCGACGTGGACGGCCACGACACCGCGCAGAAATTGGCCATTCTTGCAAGCCTCGCCTTCGGCACCAAGGTCGCGCAGAGCGCGGTCTATGTCGAAGGAATATCTTCGATCGCGCCGGAAGATCTGCGCGCGGCCGAACAACTTGGTTATCGCGTCAAGCTGCTCGGGGTCGCGGTGCGGACCGCGAAAGGCATCGAACAGCGCGTGCATCCGACCATGGTGCTGAAGTCATCGGCCATCGCGCAGGTAATGGGTGTCACCAATGCGGTGACGATTGATGGAAGCGGCATCCCGCCGATTACGCTGATTGGTCCAGGCGCAGGTGGAGCGGCGACTGCTTCGGCGGTGGTCGCCGATATTGCCGACGTCGCGCGCGGTATCCGTGTCGAGCCGTTCGGGCGTCCGGTGGCGCGGCTGCGCGCGACCACCAAGGCGCCGATGGAGCGTCATGAAGGCGGCTATTATATCCGCCTGATGGCGCGTGATCTGGCTGGCACGGCCGCGGCTATCGCCACCCGGCTTGCGGAGCAGAAGATTTCGATCGAATTGATCGTGCAGCGCCATGCCAATGGCGTTGACGCCAACCGCAAGGCCGGGAAAGCTGTGCCGGTGCCGGTGATCCTGATTACCTATGCAACCGGTGAGGATGCGGTATACCGCGCACTACAGGCGGTGCAGCGTGACAAGGTGATCAGCGGCCGGCCACAGGTGATACGGATCGAAAAAAACTAGTGCATGATACCGAAAAGCGGAACCGGATTTCCGAAAGACCGTGCCCAATCAAGGAGATGAGATCATGATCCGATTCCTGTCGGATCATGATCGTGGTCCGAGCGACGAGCTGCACAATATTTGGCCATAAGGCCGGCCACGGGATTTTAAGGAGTTTTAGCGATGTCGACCCATATTTCCGTACCGCCGCAGCTGTTGCTGGAGCGCATTCTAACTCTTGAGATCGTGCGGGTGACAGAACGCGCGGCGGTGTCGGCCGCGCGTCTGCGCGGCCATGGCAACGAGAAAGCCGCCGATCAGGCCGCGGTCGATGCGATGCGCCGCGAGCTCAACAAGCTGCCGATCGAAGGCACCGTGGTGATCGGCGAGGGCGAGCGCGACGAAGCGCCGATGTTGTATATCGGCGAGAAGGTCGGCATCAATGCCGGTCCGAAAGTCGATATCGCGGTCGATCCCTTGGAGGGCACCACGCTGTGCGCCAAGAACATGCCGGGTTCGATTGCCACGATGGCGATGGCCGATGGAGGCACGCTGCTGCACGCGCCTGACGTGTATATGCAGAAGATCGCCGTCGGCCCCGGCTATGCCAAGGGTGTCGTCGAACTCGATGCAAAGCCTGCCGACAATGTTCGCCGCCTGGCCAAGGCGAAGGGTGTCGATCCCTCGGCGATCACGGTGCTGGTGCTCGATCGCCCGCGCCACGCCGATATCATCAACGCCGTGCGTGGCACCGGGGCGGCGGTGCGCCTCGTCACCGATGGCGATGTGGCCGGTGTCATCCATTGCGCCGACCCTGACAATACCGGGGTAGATATGTACCTTGGCACCGGCGGCGCGCCGGAAGGCGTGCTGGCCGCGGTGGCGCTGCGCTGCATTGGCGGCCAGATGCAATGCCGGCTTATTCTCGATACCGATGAGAAGCGCGAACGCGCAGCCAGGATGGGGGTCACCGATCCGCGCATGATCTATGGCATCGAGGACTTGGCCAGGGGCGATTGCCTGTTCGCCGCCACCGGCGTCACCACCGGCTCGCTGCTGTCGGGTGTCAAGTTCCGCAGGGATGTGATCGAGACCGAAACCGTGGTGATGCGCTCGGTCACCGGCACCGTCCGTTATATCAAGGCCGAGCACCGGCAGCTTGAAAAATTCCACCTCGATTGAAGGCACGGGTATGGCGGGTGTCGTCGCCGTCAGAGTTGTCAGACCGACTGACTGGGAGGCGTGGCAGGCGTTGTGGCTGGGCTACTTGACCTTCTACAACGCGAGTCTCCCTGCCGAGGTGACCGAGGCAACCTGGCAGCGGTTCTTCGATCCGCTCGAACGGCTCGACGCCCTGGTCGCCGAGCGCGCCGGACGATTGATCGGGTTCGCGCATTTTCTACTGCATCGCTCGACCTGGGCGCCCGTTTGCTATTGCTATCTCGAAGACCTGTTCGTCGAACCGTCGGCGCGGGGCGGCGGGGCCGGGCGCGCCTTGATTGCGGCGGTAGAGGCAGCTGGCCGCGACGCGGGTGCCAGCCGGCTCTACTGGACGACGCACGAAACCAATCAGACGGCGCAGAAACTCTACAATCAGGTCGCGGAACGTCCGGGCTTCGTGCAGTACCGCGTGAAGTTGTGAAGGCCTCGCACGAATGAGTAATAATATACGGGGGAGCGGACATGTCAGATGTTTCGGCGGTCAGGGCGCTGGTGTTCGACGTCTTTGGCACCGTGGTCGATTGGCGCACCAGCCTGATCGCGGATTTCACCACATGGAGCGAGACACGCGGCATCAAGGCTGACTGGACCGCGCTGGTCGATGGCTGGCGTGCGGTCTACGCCGCCTCGATGGATGAGGTGAGAAAACATCCGGAGCGCGGCTATGTGGTGCTTGACCGGCTGCATCGGCAATCGCTGGAAAAATTGGTGGCACAATTGTCGATTGCCGGACTGACCGATGCCGATCTGCATTATCTCACCATGGGCTGGCATCGGCTTCGCCCCTGGCCCGACAGCGTTGCCGGCCTGACCCGGCTGAAGACAAAATACATCATCGGCCCGCTGTCGAACGGTAACGTTGCGCTTCTGACCGACATGGCGAAATTCGCCGGCCTGCCCTGGGATCTGATCCTGTCGGCAGAACTGTTCGAACATTACAAGCCCGATCCCGAAACCTATCTCGGCGCCGCGCGCCTGCTCGGCCTGACGCCGGACCAGGTGATGATGGTTGCCGCCCACAATCACGATTTGAAAGCCGCCCAGAAACTGGGATTGAAGACCGCTTTCGTCGCCCGTCCGAACGAATATGGCCCGCTGCAGAAATATGATTTCGAGGCCACGGGCAATTGGGATATCGTGGCCAAGGATTTTGGCGGGGTTGCCGATCTCATGGGATGCTGACATCCAGGGATGCGCCGAAGCACTGCGCGGCATCGCTAGCGATTCAGCGCAGCCGACGATCATGGTCGGCCACCCGCTCTACAGCGCGCTGCTTGCGCGCCGCCCGGCGTCCGGTGCACGATATCTGCCGTACCAGCGTCTTCTTTTTAGTTCGAAAGCATCATGACGCTCCCTTTATCCGCATTGCCCATTGAAGCGCCGCAGGCGTTTCTTGGCGTGGCACATTCGGCAACCGGAAAATTGTGGCGCGACCGGCTCGATGCCCGTGGCGCGGCGCGGGCACTGGCGATCGCGCAGCGCTATCAGCTGCCCGAGATGCTGGCGCGGGTGTTGGCGGGGCGCGATGTCGCCATCGAGGCGGTTGAGGATTTTCTCGATCCGACCATCCGCAAATTGATGCCCGATCCGCATACCGTGACGCAGATGGAAGCCGCGGCGGGTCGGATCGCCGACGCCGCCATGCGAAAGGAGAAGGTTGCGATCTTCGGCGACTATGACGTCGACGGCGCCACTTCGGCGGCGCTGCTGGCATGGCACCTGCGGCACTGCGGGCTGGATCCGCTGATTCACATTCCCGACCGGATTTTCGAGGGCTACGGCCCCAATATCGAGGCCGTCCGCATGCTCGCGGCCAAGGGCGCGACGCTATTGGTGACGGTGGATTGCGGCACCACCAGCCTCGAGCCGCTGGCGGAAGCGCGGCGGCTCGGGATGTCGGTCGTCGTCATCGACCATCACCAATGCGGCGACCAATTGCCCGAGGTCGATGCCCTGGTCAATCCGAACCGGCCCGACGATCTTTCAGGCCTTGGTCATCTGGCCGCCGTCGGCCTCGTGCTGATAACGCTGGTCGCGGTCAATCGCGAGCTCCGCGAACGCCGGTTTTGGACCGCCGAGATGCCGGAGCCCGATCTGCTGGGCACGCTGCATCACGTGGCGCTCGGAACCGTCGCCGACGTTGCGCCGTTGATCGGACTGAACAGGGCCTTCGTGGCAAAAGGCCTGATCGCGCTGCGCCGACGAGATCATGTCGGTCATACCGCGCTGATGGATGTGTCGCGGCTCAACGGCCCGCCCGAGGCTTGGCATCTCGGTTTCATGCTGGGGCCGCGCATCAATGCCGGCGGGCGGATCGGCCGCGCCGATCTCGGGGTACGGCTGTTGTTGGAAGGCGATGTCTCCGAAGCGGCGCGGATTGCCGCTGAGCTGGACCGGCTCAACAGCGAGCGCCGCGTCATCGAGCAAATGGCCGAAGCACAGGCTGAAGCTGAGGCTCTGGCTTCGCTCGGGCTCGAGGACAAGGGCTCTGTAATCGTCACGGCGTCCGAAGGCTGGCATCCCGGCGTGGTCGGACTGGTGGCCTCGCGGCTCAAGGAAAAGTTCTCGCGGCCGGCCTTCGCCATCGCGCTGGAGCCGGGCGGCATCGGCACCGGCTCGGGCCGCTCGATATCGGGCGTGGATCTCGGCAGAGCGGTGCGGCAGGCGGTGAAGCAAGGTCTGTTGCTGAAGGGGGGCGGCCACGCGATGGCCGCGGGAGTGACGCTGCGCAAGGAACGACTGGCGGAATTCCGCGCCTTCATGGAGAGCGCGCTCGCTCATGACGTGGCACAGTCGCGCCATGTCAACGAACTATTCATCGACGGCGCGGTCAGCGCGCGGGCGGTCACCCCGGAACTGGCCACGACCCTCAATCGCGCCGGCCCGTTCGGCAGCGGCAATCCCGAGCCGGTCGTGGCGTTGCCGTCGCATCAGCTGGTCTACGCCGATGAGGTCGGCCAGGCCCATCTGCGGCTGCGGTTCAAATCCGGCGACGGTTCAATCGTTAACGGTATGGCCTTTCGCTCGATCGGACAAAAGCTCGGCAACGCGCTGATCAGCCATCGCGGCCAGCCCTTGCACGTTGCCGGTTCGCTCGCCCTCGACCGTTGGCAAGGCAGCGAGCGCGTGCAGCTGCGTGTGCTCGATATCGCCGAGCCGGATCAGGGACCAGCGGTTATCAGGTAGGACGACGTCGCGGCACCGGCGATCGGCCCACGGCGTATGCCAGTGGGAGATTGATTGAGGGATGCATGCTCGCCTCACGACCCCTGGCGCAGCCTGGCCAGCACCGTCAGTCCACCATAACCGTCCGCCGGCGACAGTCCCATTTTCAACTGGTAGTCGCGGATCGCCTGCATGGACTCGTTGCCGACGCGGCCGTCGGTGCCGCCGGTGTCGAAGCCGGCCTTGGTCAGACGAATCTGCATTTCCTGCACCTCGGCGAGCGTCAGCGCGCGTTCGGAGCCGGGGAAAGGCTGGATGAAAGGCGGTGCGCCGAGAATGCGGTCGCCGAGGTGACAAATCGCCAGCGCGTAGTTCATCGACGGGTTGTAGCTGCGCACCGCATAAAAATTTGGCCCCAACAGGAAGTTCGGTCCGCCTGGCACCGGCACCCACAGCTTGGCGCTGGCGTTCGGTTGCGGAAACGGCTGGCCGTCTGCGCGCGTGACACCGGCCTTCACCCAAGCCGCGTAACTGCGGCTATGGCTCGACGAACCGCCGGGTGCACGGACTTCATGGCCCCAATGCTCGCCGCGATGATACTTGCCGCGATCAACCAGATAACGCGCGGTGGAACCCAAGGCATCGTCAGGCTTGCCGAACGGCGATACCTTTCCATCATGATCGTAATCGAACCCGACATTGAGCCAGACTTCGGGCATCCACTGGGTATGTCCCATCGCGCCGGCCCAGGACCCGCGCATCTGCTCAGGCGTGCTCCAGCCGCGATCGACGATCTTGAGCGCATTGATCAGTTCGCTCTGCCAATAGGCGCGGCGGCGCGGTTCGTTCCAGGCCAACGCGGCCAGCGCGGGAAATACCGGACGCATATGGTTCTGCTGCACCAGCGGATCGCCATAGGCAGATTCGACACCCCATAGCGCCAGCAGTGTACCGCGCTCGACGCCGAAATCGCGTTCGATACGCCCTAACAGCGCCGCGTTTTTCCGCAGCGCTGTCTTGCCGGCGATGATGCGCCAATCCGATACGCGGCGATTGATGTATTGCCAGGTCTGCTCGACGAACTCCGGCTGATTGCTCAGCTCTTTGAACACCGACATGTCCGGTTCGATCTGGCCCATGACGCGGGTCCAGGTCACGAGCGAGATGCCTTGGTCCAATGCGCGGGCACGAAAGGCGTCGCGCCATTGATCGAAGTCGAGCGGGGCGGTGGCCAAGGCGGCCAGCGGCTGCGCCAGCAGGGCGCCAGCCGCGAGGCCGGATCGCAGCACGGCGCGGCGCGTCGACGTGTTCAGGGAATCAGGCGGTTTCATAGGTCCCAGTCTATCCCGGCAATGGCGCCAGCGCCTTATGGAACCAGCCGTCCGAGACGGTCGCGCGCTAATTCTCACTGCCTTCCACTGTTTTAGGACGGAGCTCTTCGTTCGGCAACAAATGGGCCGGCGCAGGGGATGCGGCGAGGACGGGCCCGATCTCGCGTCCGCGTCCGCCGATCAAATGCTCATAGGCGGAGATCAGGGTGACGTAGGGGCTGACCCAAAGCCAGCCGTCGCGGGTGAAAACCTGCACATCGAAATGCAGATGACGCGTGGTGCCGTTGGGATGGTCCAGATAATTCGATACCACGCCGATCCTCTCGCCTTCCTCGACAACGCGCCCGTTCAGGAGGCCGTCGGCATCCATCGCGGAGGGATTCATGTGCATATAGCGAAAGCGGATATGTTCTGTGCTGGTATTGACCTGCAGCGTTGCCGCCTGCTGCTGGCGTGAGCGGATCACCACGCCATCGCGGACCGCCACGACCGCCTGCTGCTTCGGATCGCAGCGATCGGCCTCGTTTTGGCTGTGCTGCGGACATGCTCCCGGGCGGATATCCTCGCCCTGATGGCCATAGCCGCTGGCGCATTGTCCGACATTAAAGCTGCGTGCCTCGCAGAAATTGTCCCGCCACGGATAGCTGTCGTTTCCGCCATCTTCGGGAAACGTTGATTTGCGCTTGCCGAAGGATTGCGAGTGCACGAAGGCGGGGGTCTTGTCGAGCGGAAACCTGATTTGCGAATAAGCGGTGAAATCGACGCGACCGCCCTGATTGTGCAATCCGCTGTTGGCGATGATGTCGCCGCTTGGATGATAGCTGAAATCAGGTGATGGCTCGGTGGCTCGCTCAACCGCGATCGAGGGGATGTCGATGCGCGGCCGCGACGGCAGACCGCCGGCGACACGCAGCGCTTTCAGGAAACGCTCGGCGACGGGGTAGGCCTCCCGGCAGGCCAGCCGCCGCGCGCGGGGAGCGGAGTCGAGACATTGGATTGACACCACATAGGAAACGCCAAAGCGCGTGAATGCATAACGCAGATTGCCCTCCCGGATGAAGCGGCGCAGATCCGGAAATTGAGCGGACAGTGCCTTGACCGGCTCGCCCCTGCCACCCCCGGGATCGCCGATGTCGTAGGTCAGAATCGAGCCGGTGATCTGCACCTCGATCGGTTTGTCGAAGGTTCGCGGCATGCCGTCGCCGGCGCCAGGTTCGAGTGAAAACATCGCGTCATAACCGGCCGGACCGGTATCAAAGAGATCGGCGGGTCGAAAATCGGCCTGGTATTTGGATACTGAGAGACTTGCCGGAGTGTGGTTCAGCTGGGCTTCGAGAAATGCCGCGGTATCGAACGGCAGCAGCACCGGCACCGGGCTGCGCCCGATCCCGGTGAATATCTGCGAAGTTATGGCGTTGAGCTGCACCAGCGCGGGAGTCGAACGGGGATCGAAGGTGGGCAACCGGCGGTGGCCGTCAAACGTAAAGGCGGATGCGATCGAAGGCCGGCTATTGAGTTCGAACCGAAGCTCATCGAGCACGGTGCGCCATTCGACATGGGCGGCAGAAATCGCCGGCGTCCTGAACTCGCCGGCATGCGGCCTGGAATAGCCGGCGATCAGGATAAGCAAAGACGCCAACGCCAGCTTCGCGCACTTTGATAACGGAAGATTGAAACCCCTCGCGCATGCTCCGCCAAATTGCAAGCGGTTGCGTGAGGAAATCATGCGCTCTGATAATCGTTGCAGCGCGATCGCTGGAAAACCCAGGATGACGGTCCGGCAAGCCGGACCCCACTTTTGTGGGTCGTAACCAATCTTTCAACTATCCCCTAAGCAACCCCGACAACCCCTAATCCTTTGCGCGCTCGACGTAAGATCCGTCCTCGGTCATGACCACGATCCGCGTGCCGGTACCGATATGCGGAGGCACGGCGGTGCGGACGCCGTTGGAGAGGATGGCGGGCTTGTAAGAAGATGATGCGGTCTGACCCTTGGTGACCGGTTCGGTCTCGACGACTTCAAGCGTGGCGCGCTGCGGCATCTGGATGGCAACGGGAATGACTCCATGAAGCGAAAGCTTGACCGTCATGTTCTCCTGCAAATATGGCGCGGCCGTGCCCACCACATCCTTTGGCACCTGCACCTGATCGTAGGTTTCGGTGTTCATGAAGTGAAAACCGTCGGCATCTTCATAAAGGTAGTTGAAATTATGGTCCTCGATGGTCGCCTTCTCCACTTGGTCCGTGGTCTTGTAGCGCTCGGAAATCTTTACTCCGTCGCTGATTCGACGCATTTCGATCTGGCTGACCGGTGTTCCCTTGCCGGGATGGATGTTCTCGGCGGTCAGAACCACGTAAAGCTTGCCGTCTTGCTCGATGACGTTGCCCTTGCGGATAGAACTGGCGATGACTTTCAAAGCTGTTGTTCCTGATATTCTGGTCCGGGACCGATCAGGACATGGGCGTCCCGAGGCCAGCGAAGCGGTTTCGGGCTGCAACATACCCATTTTGCCGATTGACGCTAGTGCTGGCGGCTTTTCTTTCCCGCCTAGGCTGAAGAGATATCACGTCGAAGCCGGGGGTTTGCAGGCCGGTGGGGTGAGACGCTGATGGCCGGAACCGACCAGCCTTCGCCATGGTGGACGCCCGCGCGATATGCCGACCGCAGACCTTTTCTCGCGGCCCGCCGAGCCATAGCCGCCGCCATCCGGGCGTGGTTCGATGAGCAGGGCTTTGCCGAGGTCGAAACCGGCATCTTGCAGGTCTCGCCGGGCAATGAGACCCATCTGCATGCGCCCTACACCGAGCTGAACAGCGCCGATGGTGGGCGCAGCGGGCGGTATCTGCGGACCTCGCCTGAATTTGCCTGCAAGAAATTGTTGGCAGCCGGGGAACAGAAGATTTTCGAATTCGCGCGGGTGTTTCGCGATCGCGAGCGCGGCGACCTTCACCTGCCTGAATTCACCATGCTGGAATGGTATCGCGCCCACGCGAGCTACGATGCGGTCATGGCCGACAGCGTCGTCATCGCAGCGCATGCCGCGCAGGCGACTGGCATCGGCCGATTTTCGTTTCGCGGCAGGACCGCCGATCCATTTGCCGAGCCGGAACTGATGACGGTAGCGGCGGCTTTCGAACGCTTCGCGGGGATCGATCTCTTGGCCTCGGTGGTGGATGGAGGAGGTGATCGGGATAGGTTGGCAGCGGCAGCACGACAAAGGGTGCGGATCAGCGCTGACGACACGTGGTCGGATATTTTCAGCAAGTTGCTGGTCGAGCATGTCGAACCAAATCTGGGGCGGGGGCGTTTGACAGTGCTCTACGAATATCCAGCGCCCGAAGCGGCGCTGGCGCGCGCCAAGGTATCCGACCCGCGCGTCGCCGAGCGTTTCGAGATCTATGCCTGTGGCGTCGAACTCGCGAACGGATTTGGTGAGTTGACCGATCCGCATGAACAGCGACGACGCTTCGCTGCGAGCATGGCGGAAAAGCAGCGGCGCTACGGCGAGCGCTACCCGCTTGACGAGGATTTTCTCGATGCGGTCGGGCGGATGCCGGAGGCGAGCGGGGTGGCGCTCGGCTTCGACCGGCTGGTGATGCTGGCAAGCGGCGCGCTGCGGATCGATCAGGTGTTTTGGACACCGCCACCGGGTGAGGCATGAGCAGGATCGTCAAGCCGGCAGCCACAACCTTGCGCGAGCCGGCCGACCTGGTCGCTTACGGCCTTGCGCCGGCCACGTCACTTCCCGATCTGGAAAAAGTCGCTGCGCGCTACGCGGTGGCGATCACGCCCGACATGGCGGCCCTGATCGACGCCAGCGATCCCGACGATCCGATCGCGCGACAATTCATTCCGAATGCCCTGGAATTGGCTGCGCAGACGGGCGAAAATGCCGATCCGATCGGCGATCACGCTTTTTCGCCGGTCGCCGGCATCGTGCATCGCTATCCCGATCGGGTGCTGTTCAAGCTCGTGCACATCTGCGCGGTCTATTGCCGGTTCTGCTTTCGCCGCGAAATGGTCGGGCCGGGCAAGGCGAGCGCGCTGTCGCGGGAGGCTTACCGCGAGGCGCTCGACTATATCCGCGCCCATCCGGAAGTCTGGGAAGTCATCCTGACCGGCGGCGATCCGCTGATGCTGTCGCCGCGACGGCTGGCCGAGATCATGGCCGAACTCGCCGCCGTCGATCATGTCAGGATCATTCGCATCCATACGCGGGTGCCGGTAGCCGATCCCGGCCGCATCGATGGCGAGATGGTGGCCGCGCTGAAGGTTCGGGGTGCGACCACCTGGGTTGCCCTGCACGTCAATCATGCCAGGGAATTGACCGACAAGGCCCGCGCCGCCTGCGCCGATTTGATCGACGCCGGCATTCCCATGGTGAGCCAGTCCGTGCTGCTTCGCGGTGTCAATGACAATGCGGCCGCGCTGGAGGCGTTGATGCGGGCGTTCGTCGAATGCCGAATCAAGCCCTATTACCTGCATCACGGCGACCTGGCTCCCGGCACGGCGCACCTGCGCACGACACTGGAGCAGGGCCAGCAACTGATGCGAGCCCTGCGCGGGCGGGTTTCCGGCCTGTGCCAACCCGATTATGTCCTGGATATACCCGGTGGCCATGGCAAGTCGCCGGTCGGTCCTGCTTATATGTCACAGGCAGATTCTTTTTTCCCGGAAGGTGAACGGCATCTGGAAACGCGCTATCGTGTGACCGATTATTGCGGCGGCGTTCATCTTTACCCTCCGAAGCCATGAGGGAGTGGATGGCCAATGGAGGAACAGGCGGCGGTCGAAGAGGTTTCCAGTCTGATTAATAGCTGCATTGCTTGGCAGCGGGAGACGCAAGATGCAAAAAATGCTCACAGTGTTTGCGCTGCTGGTCGTGATCGGCGGTCCGGCCGCCTTCGCACAAACCGGAGGCCGCACCGGATCGTCGGCGGGGGCGTCCAGAACCTCGGGCACGTCGAACACTGGCGGCCCGATCGAGGCGCCGGTTGGCCACCGCCAGCCTCGCCCCAGCGACCTTCCCTCGAATGTGTCAGAAGATCCGATGCATCTGAACGCGGATGATGCCGCGCTCGACCGCAAGATCAAAAGTATTTGTCGCGGCTGCTGATCAACCTTTGCGGGCAGCCATCGCCATTCCGATCAGGGTCGCGCCGCCGAACAGGAGATTGATTCCTACCAGCAGGCCCACGGCCCAAAGCGCCGATCCCGGCAATCCCATGATGATAATAGCCGCGATCAGCAAATCCACGATGCCGGAAACCAGAAGCCAAGACCACCGTTCCGACAATTCGCGGCGGTGCTCCAGTGCGTACATGATGGTGGCGACGCCCTCCGCGATGAAATAGACGCCCACCACGATCGTGAGCGTCAGCGTGCCCCGCACCGGTTCCGCCAGCAGGATGATGCCGGCGCCAAGCGCCAGCACGGCCGATAGCAGCGACCACCAGAAGCCCGGCATCCGCCGTGCCCAGAACGTCAGCGCCAGCCCGGCGACGCCTGAGATCAAGAACAACCAGCCCAGAAAAATGGTGACGGCAAGGCTCGCCAGTGGGGGCACGATTATCGCCGCAAGCCCCAAGATCACGAGCAGGATGCCCTCGATCAGAAAAGCCTTCCAATGCTCGCGCACCGCGGCGCCCATTTCAGATTGTAACCTGGTGAGGTCCTGAGGAAAGCTCATTGTAAATCTCCCGATACCGACAAGGCAGGAAAACGCCATAAAAATTATATACCCATTTGCAGCAAACGCCTTAGCGGCAAGTTTGTTCGCTAACGGCGGTTTGATCGAACGCCCGCCCAGCCTCATTCGCGACCCGTTCAGCCCTGGCCGGGGGTGGACGGCAGCAGGGCGTCGGTCGCCCGTATCCGATTGCGGCCGAAGACATAGATTACCGTCGTGATCACCAACAGCCCGCCGCCGAGCAGGATGGAAACAAGGCCGATCGGCACCAGCGTCATGTTGCGCTCGGGATTGACCAGCCAGTGATGGATCGACGTCAGCACGAAGGCCAGGCCGATAAATCCCGCGGCTCCCCCCACCACCAAAAGCGCCCACATTCGCCGCAACTGGCTAAGCCGGGCGCGGGCATTGTCGGTGCGGGGTGCTTGATGGCGGCTGACCCGTCGTACC
Organism: uncultured Alphaproteobacteria bacterium; assembly: GCA_963736075.1. GTDB lineage: Bacteria > Pseudomonadota > Alphaproteobacteria > Rhizobiales > Xanthobacteraceae > Bradyrhizobium. The sequence goes on from CAVTNW010000026.1 coordinate 288,587, forward strand.
AGATGTATGGCAAAGGCGATCGAGCCGAACCCGATCGCCAGGCTCGCCGCTCCCAGCAACACTTTGGCTGCTGTGTTGAGGTCCGGATTTTGCCGCAGCATCAGCAACGGGAAATCGAAAGCGGCGTGCAGCGAAAGCGGCGCAAGCAGGATCAGAACGCGACTTGAAATGCGGGCCCAGTCGCGGTGATGCCGGTGCGCGCCCAACGCCGTGCCGGAGCGCGCGATCGCGAGGTAGGCGCCGGCGATGATGCCGAGCGCGCCATGGAACGGCACCGTCAGCACGCTGCGCAGCGCGGCCAGCGAGCGCCAAATCTCGGCATGCAGCACGAGATAAGCGAGATTTTCATAAGCGGCAAAGCCAAGTCCTGCCGCCGCGCCGTAGACGATGGTGTCCATCGGATCCGCAAATGGCCGTCGCCGTGCCGAGACGGCGACGATGACGAGCACCTTGAGGGCTTCTTCGGGCGCGGCTACGCCGAAGATCGAATGCAACGCCAGCGCAAGCCAGTCATTTTCGCCAACTCCTGGCATCGATGCAAACGGCGCGCGCATGGCGCGCAGCAGGAATATGCTGGCCGCGCCGAGGAAAAACGCGGACCAGACTTTGGCGGGCGGACCGGGGCGGTCACTGGCGGCGATCACAAGCCACAACATCAGCAGAGCAGGTGCCACCGCCGCGGTGCCGATGACTGTCGGAAGGGATGCCAGTAGATTCATCACGGCAGCAAATATGAACTATTTCAGCTATATCTACTGCAAGAATACATCGCCGTCTGCGGCTGCAAGCCGCAGGGCACACGAGGTCGCCCGGTTTGCGCCAATGGATCGCAGCTCAACAGCCACGACAGATATTTTTCAGCTGCGCATTCACCCGAGCGTCTTCCGCACTCATCGAATCGGAAGAGATCCCGGCATCGAATTTTCGTGACGGAGCAACTCGCGGGGCCGGCTTGGCGGTCGCGGAGGATGCTGCGGCGGGATTGATCCTGTCGTAGCAGCCCAACCTCGCGCCCGGCTCCGAGATCGACTTGCAATCCGGAGTCTGGGCAACCGCGGTCTGCGATAGCGCGGCCATCGCGACCAGCGCGGTAATCAATTTCACTGCGTGCTCCTCACTGGCCAAAGTCCGGCCAGTATTGCCAGCGGACCTCGGCGCGCTCCGATTAGCCAATTAAATCAAATAGTTTGTCAGACGCGTCCGGAGCGCAAAATGCACATTCTGCCAGCCGAAGTCCATTGCTCAATTGCGACATTAGCAGGGCGCAACCCGCCGGCATGTTAGGCTGCATAATGGGCAATCAGCGAGTCGCATGCAGTGGTCCTATTCCGCGGAGCAGAGACACATGCCAGGTCCGTGCTCAAGGCCGTCAGCTGGCGCACCTTGGGAACGCTCGATACGTTCGCCATCAGTTGGTTCATGACCGGCAGGATCGAAATCGCCGGATCCATCGCCGGCATCGAGATCCTCACCAAAATCGCCTGGTACTATCTGCACGAGCGGGTCTGGGCCGCGATCCATTGGGGCCGGCGTCACCGCTGAAGCGGCGGCCGAGCGGGTTCAGCCGGTGCGCCGAAGCGCGACTTGGTGCGCTCGCGCAAACGCTGGACCGTCACGTAAAGCATCGGTACCAGAAAAATCCCGATCGAGCTCGCGGCAAGCATGCCCGCGAATACCGCCGTCCCGACCGCCCTGCGGCTGATTTCGGCGGCCCCGGTGGCGATCACCAGAGGCAGCAAACCAAGAATAAAAGCGATCGAGGTCATCATGACCGCGCGAAAGCGCATTTGGGATCCCAACGCCGCCGCTTCCTCGATCGGCAATCCGGCCTCGCGCTGCTCCTTGGCAAATGCGACGATCAGGATGCCGTTCTTGGCGGCGAGCGCGATCAGCACCACGAGGCCGATCTGGGCGTAAAGATCGAGATTCAAGCCGGAAATCTTGATTCCGATGAAGGATCCAAGCACGCCGGCCACGACCGACAGCAGAACCGGAATCGGGATTGTCCAGCTTTCATATAATGCCACCAGGAACAAATAGGCGAACAGCACGGCCAGGGAGAGAATGGTTCCGGTCTGTCCGGAGGCCTGCTGCTCCTGGAAAGCGGTCCCGGTCCACTCATAACTGTAGCCCGCCGGCAGCGTCGCCTTCGAGATATCCGCCATCGCCGCGATCGCCGTTCCCGAGGAGACGCCGGCGGCAGGGCCGCCGTTCACTGTGACCGAGCGATAATTATTGTAGCGGGTGATGACCTGGGGGCCGGTCACAATCTTGAGGCTCGCAATCGAGCGGATCGGCACCATCTGGCCGGTCGAGTTGCGCACGTAGATCTGCCAGATATCCGATATGTCGCCGCGGTCGGACGCCTCGCCCTCCACATTGACCTGCCAGGTGCGGCCATAGAGGTTGAAATTGTTGACGTAGATACCGCCCAGCGTGGCCTGCAGCGCGGTGAACACGTCGCTGATGTTGAGGCCGAGCGCCTGGGCCTTGGCGCGGTCGATATCGAGATAGATCGACGGATTGGTCGCGGTGAAGGTCGAAAACACGCGCGTCAGTCTCGGATCGCGGTTGGCCGCACTGATCAATCCACCCATCACGCTGCCGAGCGAGGCGGGGTCCTGTCCTTCCAGCGCTTCGAGCTGGTATTCGAAACCACCGCTGGTCGACAGCCCGATGATCGGCGGCAGGTTGAACGGCAGAATATTGGCCTGCCGGATCTGGGAGCCGGCGCCAAAGGTGCGACGGATCACCGCCTGAACCGAGTCCGCCGCGGCCTTGCGGTCGGCGAACGGCTTCATGCGCGCCACCATGAAGGCGGCGTTCGGCTCGTCGCCGCCGTCGAGCAGCGAAAAGCCGATGATTGAGAGCGTGTGATCGATCGACGGCATGTGTTTCAGCAGCGCCTCCACCTGCTTGGTCACTTCGCTGGTGCGCGCCACCGAGGCGCCATCGGGGAGCTGCACCGAAATAAAGAAAGCACCCTGATCCTCTTCAGGCAGGAAGCCGGTCGGCGTGAAATACGACACGCCGAAGATGCCGCCCGCAAATACCAGCACCAGCACCAGCGACAGGAGGGCGACGCGCAGCAGTCGCCGCACGCCACCGGCATAGCGGTCACGAACCCAGTCGATACCGCCGAGTATGCGCCCCATGATGCCGTGCCGCGGGCCGGTGTGTCGCAGGAATACGGCGCAGAGCGCGGGCGACAACGTCAGCGCGTTCGTGGCCGAAATGACCATGGCCGCGCTGATGGTAACCGCGAATTGGCGGAACAGCGTTCCGGAAATACCGGGGATGAACGCGATCGGCACGAACACCGACAGCAGCACCAGCGTGATCGCGATGATAGGAGCAGTGATCTGCGCCATCGCCTTCTTGGTCGCTTCCGCAGGCGTCGCGTCCGGCTCTTCCTCCATCACGCGTTCGACGTTCTCGACCACCACGATGGCGTCATCGACCACGATCCCGATCGCGAGCACCATCGCCAACAGCGACACGGTGTTGGCTGAATAGCCGAGCACGAGCAGAACCGCGAAGGTGCCGATCAGGCTGACGGGAACCGCGACTGCCGGAATCACGGTGGCGCGCAGGTTGCCGAGGAACAGAAACACCACGATCACCACCAGGACGAAGGCTTCGCCCAGCGTCTTCAGGACCTCCGCGATGGTGTCGCTGACGAAGGTCGTGGAGTCGTATTGCACCAGGTAGGTCAGGCCGGCCGGAAACCGTTCCGACAGTTTTGCCAACGTGGCCTGCACCGCCTTGGCCGTGGTCACGGCGTTGGCGCCCGGCGCCAGATAGATGCCGATCGGCACCCCGGCGCGGCCGTCGATCCGCGACTCGCTGTCGAGGTTCTGGGCGCCGATCTCGACGCGGGCCACGTCCTTGACCCGCAGCAGCGAGCCGTCCGGGTTCGCCCGCAGCACGATGTTGCCGAACTGATCCGCGGTGGTCAGCCGCCCCTGCGTCTGCACGTTGAACTGAAACTGCTGTTGGTCGCTGATCGGCCGCGCGCCGATGCGTCCGACCGGGGCCTGCACGCTCTGGGCGCGGATCGCCGCGATGACATCGGAAGGCGCGAGATTGAGGCTGGTGAGCCGCTGCGAGTCGAACCATATCCGCATCGAATAGTTCAGTTTCGCAAACAGGCTGGCTTGGCCTACCCCCGGGGTACGCGAAATCGCGTCGAGCACGTTGATAATGGCATAGTTGGTGATGAAGAGCGGATCCTGTTCGCCATTCTGGCTGTAGAGCACGATGAACTGCAGCACCGCCGATGATTTCTTCTGGACCACGAGGCCCTGCTGCTGCACCTCGGTCGGCAATTGAGACAGCGCGGTCTGAACCCGGTTGTTGACATTGACGGTGTTGATGTCCGGATTGGTCCCGAGCGCAAATGAAACCGTCAGCGTGTAGCTGCCGTCATTGCCGCTGGTCGATTTCATGTAGAGCATGCGGTCGACGCCGACCACTTGTGCCTCGAGCGGCTGGGCGACGCTGGATTCCACCACCTCGGCGGAAGCGCCCGGGAATACGCCGGTGACGGTGACCTGCGGGGGCACGATGTCGGGAAACTGGGCGACGGGAATCTGAAGCAGCGCCAGCAGGCCGGCGATGGTGATCACGAACGCAATCACAATCGCGAGACGGGGACGATCGACGAAAACCGCTGAAATCATGGGCTGCTGCCAACCGGTTTTGCTCCGCCGGCGCTGCCGCCCTCGGTCTGCGTGCGGCCGTCAGCAGAGGTGGCCTTCATGCTGGATTCGATCAGCGCACTGGCCGGCCCGGGCGCGACCACCTGGCCTGGCCGGACCCGCTGCAGCCCCTCGACAATCACCTTGTCGCCGAGCGAGATGCCGCTGATGACCGAGGCGACGGTCGTGGTCGACTGACCGAGCTGAACCCGGCGCTGTTGGGCCTTATTGTCGGCACCGACCGTGAAGACGTAGTCACCCTGCTGATCCGACAGCACGGCCGAGCGCGGGATCGCCAGCACTTCGACCGGTTGCGCGCCTTCCAGCAGGACGGTGACGAACTCGGCGTCGGTCAATTCGCGGGCCCCCGCGAAGTTCGGCATTGCCGGATTGGCAATCACGCCCCGCAGCAAGATGGTGTCGGTGTTTTGCGCGATGGTATTGTCGATGAAGTTGAGCTTGCCGGTCTGCCCGTAGAGCCGGCCGTCCGGCAGCCGCAGCTTGATGACCACCGCGTCGAAGCCGCCGCGCGGCGCGTATCGCTCGCGCAGCGAAAGTGCCTCGCGCAACGAGACCGGAAAGGTGACGTACATCGGATCCTGGCTGACGATGGTGGTGAGCACGCCGGACCCCGGACTGACCACATTGCCTTCGGTCACCGCCGTTCGTCCGATCTTGCCATCGATCGGCGAGCGGATGTCGGTGTAGTCGAGGTTGATCTGGGAGGATTGCACCTGGGCCTGGGCGGCCTGTACCTGCGCTTCCAGGCTGCGCTGGGAGGCGACCGCGGCGTCATAGGTTGATTGCTGTCCGGCCGGCCCGCCCAGCAGAGCCTGCGCGCGGCCGGTGGTCAATTTTGCGTTCTCCAGCGTGGCCTGCAGCTGCGCCACCTGCGCCTGCTTCGACGCGAGGTCGGCCTCGAACGGTCCGCGCTCGAGCTTGTAGAGCTCGTCGCCCTTCTTGACCTCGGCACCCTCGGTGAACACCCGCTTTTCGAGGAAAGCGGTTACGCGTGCAACTATACTGACGCGGTTGGGGGACTCGATCCGTCCGAGATACTCGTTGGTTTCGGTGATCGGTCTCTTGGTCGCTTCAACGACGCCAACCGCTGGCGGACCCGCTGGTGCGGGCTGAGCCAGGCTGGCTGCCGGTGTCCCGATCGCAAGCACGCCGAACGCTAGCGCAACACCAAATCTCGCAAGCTCCATGCCATCGCCCCAAAGAACAAACCCAAACGCTGTCGAGCCTGGAAAGTTCCCTTCAGGAAACCGACATAATCTGGCAACAAATCGACTTCTACCAACCGCCCCGTTTGAACGAAACAGGTCGGATAGGGGGGCATCGAAGGAGGGCGACCACAAGGGTTGCCGCGGGGGTTGCGGGAGACTGGCTTCAGAGCCGCATGTCGAGAGTAGGTATTCCCTGGTATCCCCACCCAGGGGAATTTAACCGGCCAGGAAGAAATCACGACTATCCGTCGAGATTACCGTTCGACTTGACACTCGCCGCGGAGCCCGAAACCGACGAGATTGCGTGGACGCCCTTGCAGTTCGACCCCCAAACAGCCCTGGCCTACCAGCTTGTTCAAGCGATGGTGAACGGAAGCCTGCTACTATTGGCATGGTTGCAGGATCGCCGGAGCACCGCGCTGGGCTGGTGGAGCGCGGCTCATCTGTCGGCCACGGTCGCGTTCGTGACCTTGGGGCTGAGCGCAGCCTTTTTGCTGCCCTGGGTCTTCGGGCTTGGCCAAGTGCTGCTGGTCCTGCACTGGACCTTCATGCTGTTCGCGCTGCAGGCGAATGACGAGCGTCGCTGGTGGCTTGCCGCACTGCCCTCGTTGACGGTCGCGGCGGCGGCCGTGGTCAGCGCCGCCGATCAGATGACGATTATCATCGCGTTCAAGTGCGTTTCGATCGTGCTCGCCCTCGGCATCGCTCGCCGACTATGGCTCGCCCGGAGCAATGCAACGCTGTTGCGGATGTCGTTGCTGACCCTCATTGTCGGCCACACCATTTTGGTGACGATCTATATCTGGGCAGACGGGCCATCGCATATGATCATGCTGGAGACGACGGCGTATGGCTCCGCCAACGCGCTGATCTTCATTGCGCTGTCAAAGGCCGGCGTGGAGCAGGAGTTGCGCATTGCCGCGACGACGGATTCGTTGACCCGGCTCGCCAACCGCAGCGCTTTCCGAGCGCGGGCGCAGTCCATGCTGGAACTGGCCCGCAAGGGGCGCCGAACAGTCGCGATGGTCATGTTCGATCTGGATCGGTTCAAGTCCATCAATGATCGGTTCGGTCATCCCGCCGGCGACCAGGTTCTGTGCGTGTTTGCCGAGCTTGTCGCCACCAAATTCCGCAAGAGCGACGTGGTGGCACGGCTTGGCGGAGAGGAATTCGCCGCGATCCTGGTCGATGTGTCACCCGACCAGGTGGCCGAGATCGTCGAACGCATCCGCTCCGCTTTTGCAAACAGCAACACTGTGATCGGTGGAGCTCCGGTCGAGACCACGGTTAGCGCCGGTATCGCGCTAGATCGAAAGGCCGCTCATGATCTGGACAGCCTGTTCGCGAGCGCCGACAAACTTCTCTATCAAGCCAAGATGGAAGGCCGCAATCGGTTCGAGCTGAAAGTGCTACTCGGAGACGACGGCGCGAACACGGAGACCGCGCCGGCCGAAGTGGCGCGGACCATCACTCTGGCGACGGTCGAAGTCTGAAAGTCTGGCACCCCGTTCGCGTTCGTCAAAATTACCACTGCCAACATTCGCAACGGAACCTGCTTCGGCCGGCCTCTTACTGCAGTGGCCAGGGCGACGCTCAAGCTGTCTTGAAGCGGCGCCCTGATTTCCTAATTCAGGGCGCCCGCCGCGCTGATCCGGCGGCGAATAGGAAGCCCGCGAACCCCCGATCGCTTGCGATCAGGCAAGATCAAAGCGATCGAGGTTCATCACCTTGTTCCACGCCGCCACAAAGTCATGGACAAAACGCGCCTTCAAGTCGGCGCACGCATAGACTTCCGCCAGCGCGCGGAGCTGCGAGTGCGAGCCAAAGATCAGGTCGGCACGGGTGCCGGTCCATTTGAGTTCACCGGTCTTGCGGTCGCGTCCCTCGAATGTCTCTTCAGCCGGCGAGGTCGCCTTCCATGTCGTACCCATGTCGAGCAGGTTGACGAAGAAGTCGTTGGTAAGCGTCTCCGGCTTCTTGGTGAGGACTCCGTGGTGGCTGCCTCCGACGTTTGCATTGAGGACACGAAGGCCCCCGATCAGAACCGTCAGCTCGGGCGCGGTCAGCGTCAGCAACTGCGCCCGATCGACCAGGAGCTCCTCAGCCGAAGCAACATGTCCGGGCTTCAGGTAGTTGCGGAAACCGTCGGCGGTCGGTTCCAGCACCGCGAAGGATGCCACATCGGTGTGCTCCTGCGAGGCGTCCGTGCGTCCCGGCGTGAAGGGAACGGTCACCGCGTGCCCGGCACCCTTGGCCGCTTGCTCCACGGCCGCGCAGCCGCCGAGAACGATCAGGTCGGCGAGCGAGACCTTCTTGCCGCCGGACTGCGAGCTGTTGAAATCCTTCTGGATCGCCTCCAGCGTTTTGAGGGCCTTCGCCAATTCCGCAGGCTGGTTCACTTCCCAATCCTTTTGCGGGGCGAGGCGAATGCGTGCTCCGTTTGCTCCGCCGCGCTTGTCAGAACCGCGGAACGTCGACGCCGACGCCCAAGCTGTCGAAACCAGCCGGGAGATGGACAGTCCAGAGGCGAGAATTTTCGCCTTCAGAGCTGCAATGTCCTGCTCTCCGATCAGAGGATGATCAACCGCGGGGACCGGATCTTGCCACGGCAGCACCTCCTTCGGAACGAGCGGGCCGAGATAACGCGCGATCGGGCCCATGTCACGGTGCGTCAGCTTGAACCATGCCCGGGCGAACGCGTCGGCGAGCTGGTCCGGATGCTCGTAGAAGCGCCTTGAAATCTTTTCGTAGGCGGGGTCAAGCCGCAAGGCGAGGTCCGTGGTCAACATCGATGGCGAGTGACGCTTCGACGGATCGTGGGCATCCGGCACCGTGCCTTTGCCCGCGCCATTCTTCGGCGTCCACTGGTGCGCGCCGGCCGGGCTCTTGGTCAGTTCCCATTCGTATCCGAACAGGTTCGAAAAGAAGTTGTTGCTCCACTTCGTCGGCGTGGTGGTCCAGATCACTTCCAGCCCACTGGTGATCGCGTCATCGCCTTTGCCGGTGCCATACTTTGAAAACCAGCCAAGGCCCTGCTGCTCGATGCCAGCGCTTTCCGGCTCTGGCCCCACCAGCGAGGCGTCGCCGGCACCGTGGGTTTTGCCGAAGGTGTGGCCGCCCGCAATCAGTGCCACGGTTTCTTCATCGTCCATCGCCATGCGCGCGAAGGTTTCGCGGATATCCCTGGCCGCCGCGAGCGGATCTGGCTTGCCGTTCGGCCCTTCCGGATTGACATAGATCAGGCCCATCTGAACGGCTCCGAGATGCCCTGCGAGCTGACGGTCCCCGCTATAGCGCTCATCCGCCAGCCATTTGCTCTCGGGCCCCCAGTTGACGTCCTCTTCGGGCTCCCAGACATCCGCCCGCCCGCCGCCGAAACCGAAGGTCTTGAAGCCCATCGAACTCCAGGGCGACATTGCCGGTGAGAATCAGCAGGTCGGCCCAGGAGATTTTCTGGCCATATTTCTGTTTGATCGGCCACAGCAGCCGGCGCGCTTTGTCCAGGTTGACATTGTCCGGCCAGCTGTTGAGCGGCGCGAACCGCTGCTGTCCGGATCCTGCGCCGCCGCGGCCGTCGCCAATGCGGTAGGTGCCGGCGGCGTGCCAGGCCATGCGAATGAACAGCGGCCCGTAATGGCCAAAGTCGGCCGGCCACCATTCCTGCGAATCGGTCATCAGGGCATGCAGATCCCTCATCAGGGCATCCAGGTCGAGGCTCTTGAATTCCTTCGCGTAGTCGAACGCCTCGCCCAACGGATCAGACAGGGCCGAATGCTGGTGAAGAACCCCGAGGTTCAGCTGGTTCGGCCACCAGTCACGGTTAGTGACTACCGGGCTCGCGCCCGAAAACGGGCATTTGGGGGTGTCGTCCATCGTTGCGTTCTCCTGTTGTGGTCCGAATGCATTCCACGGCAATCCGAGAAGCTTTTACGCAACCCATGTCATCAGGTAAAGTTGACTTTGGTGATTGCTGCGATAAGTTAACCTGATGTTCCAGGTGACGTTCAAGCAGCTTCGATATTTCGACGCGCTGGCTCGTCTTGGTCATTTTGGGCGCGCGGCGGCGGCCTGCACGATCTCGCAGCCGGCATTGTCGATGCAGATCAAGGAGCTGGAGGAAGGGCTCGGCGGCGTGCTGATCGAGCGCGGCGCCCGACGTGTCGGGCTCACCCAGTTCGGAGAGGAGGTCGCCCAGCGCGCCCGCGACATCCTGCGCTCGGTCGACGAACTCGGAGACTTCGCCCGCGCCTCGCGCGACCTACTGGTCGGCCGTTTACGCATCGGCATGATCCCGACGATCGCGCCCTATCTGCTGCCGACCATCATCGGCAACCTCACCCGCATGCATCCCGAACTTGACATTCACGTCCGTGAGGCGGTGACGCCGAAGCTGATCCAGGAACTCGCCGAAGGCCGGCTCGACACCGCCATTGTGGCTCTGCCGGTATCCGAGCCCTCGCTGACCGAGGTGGCCTTGTTTGCGGAGAATTTCCTGCTGGTTCGGCCTGGCGAGGACGATGGAACGCCGGTACCTACGGGTAAGATGCTGCGCGAAATGAGGCTGCTTCTGCTGGAGGAGGGGCACTGTTTTCGCGATCAGGCCCTGTCCTTCTGCAACATGCAGTCCTCCCCACCGCGCGAGCTGCTGGACGCGAGCTCGCTGTCGACCCTCGTTCAGATGGTTGCCGCCGGCATCGGGGTCACCTTGATCCCGGAAATGGCCGTGGCGGTGGAGACGCGCTCGGCGTCGGTGTCTGTCGCTCGCTTCAAAAAACCGCAACCCTCGCGAACCATCGGCATGGTCTGGCGCAAGACAAGTCCTCTGGCCAGACAACTGCTTCAAATTTCTGAAGTGGTTTGTCTGTCCGCCGACGCGCTGCGCGCGCTGCAGGCTCCGACGTCCTCATCGCGCAATCCCCGAAGCTGACCGGTAAGCGGCGAAGCGTGTTTCAAGCGAGCACGGCAATCACAGGAGATTTTGGAAGTGTCCGCCCGCAGATCGGACCGGTATTCGCTGAATACCTCTGCACGCTCGGCAGTTGAAATTTCTCTGTATTTCTACCGACGGATTTCGACCGTAGACGAAGCTATTGTTTAATCGTCGGCGATACATTCCCGAATAATCGCTTCGATATCCCCATTCGGCGGGTCGGATGAGGCTGCCGGATCGCACCTTACCGGGAAGAGGATCGGGAGAATGATGGTTGCGGGATCGCGCAGCGGGGACGCGGTCGCGTAAAATATCGCATACGAAAGATCCCATGTTCTGGCGCACTCTCCATGAGAAATTATTGCGTCTTTTGGCCTCCGATTACGCCGTCGCGGCCGTCGAATTCGCCATCCTCGCGCCTTCGATGATCTTCCTGCTCCTGGTCATCCTGGATTTCTCCTATGCCTACAACATCAAGCTCAAGATTATCTCGGCGACCAACGCGGCGGCGCAGTATGCATTTGTCAACGCGCAGAACGTTACCGCCGGGACGGTGTCAAGCTTTCTGACCCAGGTAGCCTCGGTCGCGACATCCACGGCGGGAACAAGTTCGGCGCCGACGGTCACAGTCCTCTTCAACAACGTCTCCAACAACACCAATTTCGACAATTACTACTGTCTCAGCGGATACAATCCGACAAGCTGGTCCAGCACGGGCACGTCCAGCGGCAGCTGTGGCAGCTCGGTCATGTCGGGTAAATTCGTGACCATCACCACGAGTTCGGCCTCCGCCCCGCTGTTTCCGAGCGATCCCATCATGGGCACGATGATCACTCTCACCGATTTCGCCGTGGTGAGGGTGGAATGAAGGCGCGCTTCAGGAGCAACCAAGCGGGGACCGCCGCGCTGGAATTTGCGATTATTTCCCCCGCCATGATCGTTCTGGTTTTTGGCGCCATCACGGCGGGCGTCGCATTCTGGACCAAAAATGCATTGCAGGACACGGCCCAGGAAACGGCGCGGTGCGCGGCAATCGCATCATCAAATTGTGCTACCGCCGGCAGCGGTTGCGACTCCGCAAATCCGGCGATTTGCTACGCGGAACAAATTGCGCAGCAGCGCGGCATATCGCAACTGTCGGCCAGCAACGTCTCGGTCAACTCGAACGCATCTTACGCGGGAGCCTCGTTCACCGTGGTGACCATCAACTACACGGTTGCCATGGCGGGATACAGCTACACCTTGAGCGCGAATGCATCGTTCCCAAACTAGCCATCGCATGGAACTACTTTGAAATCGAAGCAAGATGCAAGGACTGCCGATGCAGCCGGTCAGGATGGCAGGCCAGACTTTCAATGGGCACAGTCCTCCCCCGGCAGGCGTAATGCGATGATTCGCAATCCTCTCCGTTGCTTTCTCCGGGACAAGCGAGGCAGCGTATCCATTCTGGCGGCCTTTTTTTTCATCGCGATGCTTTCGATAGGAGCCTTTGCGGTGGAGCTATCGCAACTCTATACCGCAAAGCTCAGGGAGCAGCGCACCTCCGATCTCGCGGCACTCGCCGCCACCAACACATCATCTCCCATTGTCAGTGGCGCGGTGAGCGCAACCGCGGCGGCGACGGCATTGAATGTAGCGGTCATCAATGGATTCAGCGCCGGCAACGTCACCACGAGCGTGAGCGGGGGAAGCAACCTGCAGGTGGTGATTGCTTCCGCCTATGCAACGTCCATGGCTCAGATCGTCAGTGGTTCGAATTCCAGCACGGTCACAGCCAACACCGTCGTTACGCCGACATCGCAATCCAGCGCCGCCTGTGTCGCGGCGACTGGCACGTTCCTGCAGCTGCTCTCCTATTCGACCCTTTACAGCACCGGCTGCGGCGCGGCCGCCCAGACCTATCTGCAGGTGTCGAGCGCCACTCTGAATGTCACCAGTGCGGGCGTTGGCTACTCGCAGTCTCAGGAGACCTCCTATGTGAGCTCCGCCACATCGCTTAATCCGGCGCTCAGCGGCTTCCAGTTCAGCGCCACCATTACCAATTCGATCGCGAGCAATGCGTCGATCACGGCGATGGCCAGCCACTTGTCGGCGATGAGCTCCTGGCCCTACGCGACCACCTCGCCGGTGTTGCCATCCAACCCCAGCGTTACGACCGGAACGGATTGGACCTCGTCCACGGGAACGCTGACTCAATCGACCCGACATGGCAACCTGACCGTGACCAACGCCAATCTCACTTTCAGCGGCAACGGGGCCGCCGACACGAATTGTGCCACGCCGACGACCATCTCCGGCAATGTGTCGCTATCGGGTACCAGCACCCTGACTTTCGACAGTGGCTGTTACGTGATCAAGGGCAACGTCACTCTTGCGACGCCAAACCAATCGACCTTCGCGATCGCCAGCAACGCCGCCGTGAATTTCGTTTTCGAGGGTAACATCATCAACCCGAGCTATGGCACCATGGCTTTCGGGAACGCGACCTACTCGTTCGCAGGCATCAACAATCAACAGGGCGGTTCCATCACATTCGGCAACGGCCAGATGGTGTTTGGGGGTTCAGTACAGAACAATTATGGTTTCATCACCTTTGGCAATGGTCCATTTTACATGACCAATACCAGTATTTCGCAAAATGGCGGCACGATCCAATTCGGAAACGGCCCGTTCTATCTCTTCAACGGATCTATCGACAACAACACATTCGGAACGATGATCTTCGGCAACGGACCGTATTATCTTTATGATGTAACGATGACGAACGGCCCGACCAGCGCACAGTGCCCGCTGATGACCTTTGCCACGGGACCCTACTATGTCTATGCGGGATCGCTGAATTCGCTCAATTGCGCCGCCACTGAGTTCGGCCCCGGAAACATGGACCTTTACAGTAGCGCCAGCATCAATTCGAGCGGCAATCTCATGATAGTCGGCAATAACGGCTCATCGCTCACGGGGTCGGCAACCCTGTCGCTTTACGGTGGTTCGCTGAACGCCACCTCCGGGGCAAACGTGTTCCAAGGTGTCACTGTCGCATCGACGACCGGGGCGATCCAGCTCGGTGGGTCTATCTCAGGCGGCGCTCCGACCGGATCCAGCCCCACCTACGGATATCAAAATATCGCTTTCTATAGTCAGAGCGGTAACATCACCATATCGCCCGGGAGCAACACGTCCTATACGGGTCTTTTCTACGCGCCTAACGGTTCCGTCAGCCTTTCAAATTCGTACACGATCAGCGTTGCCAGTGGCGGTTGCCTCGAAGTCGTAGGCAGCCAGGTATCCCTCGCCAACAGCATCTATTTGAATGCTTCGCCCTGTACCGGTTTGACGGTTGCCGCGAGCTCGGCCGGTGTGCCGAAGCTCGGCAATTGAGGCCGCTGGGACTGACCTCGTCGACGGCGCCGATGAGCAACCCAGCTTAGATTAGTTTGATTGTTACTTCAATGTTGCCGCGTGTGGCTTTTGAGTACGGACAGATCCTCTGCGCTTCGTCGACCAGCTCTTCCGCCAAGCTACGCTCTAAACCTGGGATCGTCACATTGAACCTAGCTCTGAGAGCGTAGCCGCTTTTCTCGTGGTTCAGGTCTACTTCGGCGTCGATGCGGACCTTGGCCGGCAGCGTGATCTTTCTTTTGCGAACCGCGAGCGCGATCATATCTGCGACGGAAGCCGACCAGGCGGCTGCCAGCAGTTGCTCCGGGTTGGTACCGATACGCGCCGAACCGGGGGTCGAAAGCCTGATGTCGAGCAGGCCGTCAGAACTGCGCGAGGCGCCATTATCGCGACCTCCCGTGGTCCCGGTCTTGGCCGTATGGAGCAACTTTACACGATGGCTCATGGTGCGTTCTTTTTGGAGTGGTGACCCTGCACGGAGGCTCGCGCGCATCTTGCGGGCGAACCTCCTGTGTCCGGTTCAGACGAGGCTGTTGGTGACAGATCGGATCGGCGCACGCTTTGCGCGCGCGCCGACATTTTCAGGCCGATTTGCGGAGGGGTTCGAAGCCCGCGCGAATCTCTTCGGCAAAAAGCGTCGGCTGTTCCCAGGCAGCGAAATGACCGCCTTTTTCGAGCTTGTTGTAATGGATCAGGTTGGGATAGGCCCGCTCCGCCCAGCTCCGTGGAGCAGGATAGAGTTCGTCGGGGAAAACGCTCACGGCGGTCGGCACCACGACGCCCTTGACGGCGAAGAAGGATGCTCCCTTGTTTTCCCAATAAAGACGGGCCCCGGAGAGCGCCGTATCCGTCAACCAGGTGAGCGTGATATTGTCGAGGACGTCGTCGCGTGTGAGGCCTTCGCTCTTTCCAGCAAAGACGCGTGCGATCATTTCGTAGCTGCGTGCGTCGTGATCAAGGAAATAGGCCGCAAGCCCGACCGGTGAATCCGCTATTCCGTACATCGTCTGCGGCCTTAACCCCAACTGGAAGCCGTAGCCGATGCCCTTCGCGTAGACGAAGCTCAACTGCTCGTAAGCGAGCTTCTCGTCCGCCGACAGATTCGCCGGTGCCGGCGCGCCGGAAAAGGCCAGCGCGTCGATGTCGGGTGGAATGACGTTAGCCATGTTGGTGTGAATGCCCAGCAATTCTGGCGGCGCCTGCATACCCATCAGCTCAGTGATGATCGCACCCCAATCGCCTCCCTGCGCCACGAATTTTGTGTATCCGAGGCGCTTCATCAGCACGGTCCAGGCACGTGCAATATGAGCCGGGTCCCAGCCCGTCGTGGTCGGCTTGCCGGAAAAACCGTAGCCAGGAATTGACGGCACCACGACATCGAACGCGTCAGATGCGTTTCCCCCGTGGGCGGTGGGATTCGTCAAGGGATCGATGATCTTCATCTGTTCAGTGATCGAGCCGGGCCATCCGTGCGTGACGATCAGCGGCAAGGCATTTTGGTGTTTTGAGCGAACGTGAATGAAGTGGATGTCCAGCCCGTCGATTTCGGTGATGAACTGGGGCAGGGCGTTTATTTTTGCCTCGATCTTGCGCCAGTCATACTCTGTCGCCCAATAGCGCGCGAGCGCCTGGATGGTATCGAGTTGCACGCCTTGGGAAGCATCCGTGACCGTCTCCCGCTCGGGCCAGCGGGTCGCTGCGATGCGTCGTCGGAGATCGACGAGCGCCTCTTCCGGAATGTTGACGCCGCCGAAGGGGCGAATCGAATTGCCTGCGGGCGTGGCGGCCACGTGTATCGGAGGCAGGCTCGCGGCGCCTGAGTTGGCGATACCCATTGCGGCCGTGCCCAACAGCTGACGGCGGTCCTGCTTTGTCGTGACGGGCGTCTCGATCGTATCCATGGCTCTCTCCTGGGATTGATGTTTTGCTCGGTGCACTTGCGTGCTGCCCAACACCTATCCCCACCCAGCCAAAATCACCCGTTAGGCGTTGTTATCCGCCGTTAGGCGCCCGTAATCCATTGTCGTTTCAGGACAATTCATGCGCGGGTGTCGCGGAAACGCACTCACGCCTTGCCCTTTATGCTTTGCGGGAAGGGTCGTAATCTCCAGGACAGCCACCTGGGCAGGCGCGGTCACAGAGGGGTCCATGGCGACGGCTGGCAATCGGACTGACGGCGGCTTGTCGTTCGGCCCATTCAACTTGCTGGTGAACGAGCGCCTCCTTACCAAGGAGGGGGTCCCTGTCGAATTGGGTGCGCGTGCCCTCGATATCTTGATCGTCTTGACGTCCACCCCGAACGAAATCGTCAGCAAGAAAAGCTTGCTATCGCGGGTCTGGCCCGATGTCATCGTTGAGGAAGGCAGCCTGCGCTTTCACATGAACGGGCTGCGCAAGGCGCTCGGTGATGGGCGGGGTGACGCTCGATACATCACGACACTGCCAGGACGCGGCTATTGCTTCGTTGCGCCGGTCTCGCGGCCGGCCAATCCGCGCGATGACGCCCCCGTCGTTGCCAGCCATTTTCCGCATGGCAATCTCCCCAGCCGCCTGAGCCGAGTGATCGGCCGGGACGAGGATGTTCTAAGGCTGTCGGCTCAACTGAACGCTTCGCGTTTTGTTACCATTGTCGGTGCCGGCGGTGTTGGAAAGACCACCGTTGCCATAGCGGTCGGGCATCGCCTGAACGAAGCCTTTTCGGGCGCCCTGCTGTTCGTGGACCTCGGGATGCTTAGCGATCCCGAGCTGGTGACCGCGGGCATGGCCTCCATGCTTGGGCTATCCGTTCAATCGAACGACGCAATGCCCCATCTGGTCGCATACCTGCGCGACAAGCGAATTCTCCTGATCCTTGATACCTGCGAGCATCTCGTCGAAGCGGTGGCGCCGCTGGCAGCGAGCATCATTGGCGCGGCACCACAGGTCCACATTCTGGCAACCAGTCGCGAGGCTCTTCGGGTAGAAGGCGAACACATCTACCGACTGGATGCTCTGGCGTATCCGCCCGATGATCAAGGGCTGACGGCGGCGGCAGTCCGGACGTTCCCGGCCATGCAGCTGTTCATGGAACGGGCGGCTGAGAGCGGTGTGCGTTTAGAGGTCAGCGATGCGGAAGCCCCGCTCGTCGCAAGCATCTGTCGAAAGCTCGACGGGGTGGCGCTCGCCATCGAGCTGGCGGCCAGGCGCGTCGAATCCTATGGACTGCAACAAACCGCAGCCCTTCTCGATCAACGTCTGACCCTGTTGTGGCAGGGGTCGCGAACTGCGCCACCGCGCCAGAAAACACTGCAGGCCACGCTGGATTGGAGCTTTGAGCTTCTGACTGGGGTTGAGCGCGCAGCGCTTCGCAGGCTCGCCGTATTCGTTGGCCATTTCACCCTGGACGCGGCACTGGAAGTCGTCACCAGTGCCACTCTCGACAGATCGAACATTCTTGGCGCCATCGACAGTCTCGTTGCCAAATCGCTGGTCGCAACAAGCCCGCTGGGGGCGATGATGCGCTACCGACTCCTCGACACGACGCGCGCTTACGCTCTTCAGATTTTCATTGGCGACGCCGAAGCGCTCGATCTCTCGACAAGTCATGCGTTGTACTTCCGCAGGTGGCTGGAACAGCACGGCAAGGAATGGCCGACGTTGACGAGTGCAATTGAACGAGCCTCGCATTTTGCTGCCGTCAACAATGTTCGTGTAGCGCTCGAATGGTGTTTTTCTTCAGGGGGAAACATCGAGTTGGGTGTTTCACTTGCCGCCGCTGCGACGCAGGTTTTTCTGGCGATGTCTTTACTTCCGGAATGCCAGCGCTGGTCACAACGTGCCATCCTGGCCCTTGCCGGCTCCTCCGCGGGAGGCCTCGACGAGATGCATCTTCAGGCCGCGTTGGGTTTCTCGTCTTCGCAAATGCACGGCGAAAGCAATGCCGTTAGCGAAGCCTTGAACAGAAGTCTGGCTCTTGCGGAACAGCACGGCGACACGGTCCATCAAGCCGGATTGCTCAACATGGAGCACATTTCCCATGCCCGCAAAGGAGATCTCAGGACTTCGCTTCAATACGCCAGACGTTGCCGGGCTGTCGCCGAAACATCGGACGACCTGTCGGTCAAAGCGGTGGCTTACGCCATGTTGGGAAGGGCACTGCAGGTTACCGGCGATCTGGCGGGTTCGCGTGCGGAGCTCGATGCCCTGATGCGGATATTATCTCAATCCCATCAAGGACCGATCCTGCTCAGCTACGATCCTCACTATCATTCGTATATCGCACTGGCACGGACGCTTTGGCTGCAGGGTCATCCGATCCAGGCGATCGAACTCGCGCGCCAGGGGGTCGAAGCCTCCAAAGCCATGGGCCATCCGGCAGCACTGGCGCTGGTTTTGGCCGGGGCGGCGTCAATTTTTCTCTGGGCCGGCGATCTTGATGCCGCCCAATATCATACGGATCTGTCGCTCTCCCATGCCGAAGCTAATGCCTTAGGGCCGCTTGTGGCGATCGGAAAGGGTCGCAGAGCGGAGCTGGCGATTCTGCGAGGTGACGCCAAAGCAGGCGTCAAGGAGCTGCGGTCGACGCTGGAGCGACTTCACGCCGCGCGACATGAGGTGCTCACCACGGAATTCAATATCGTGCTCGCCCAAGGACTGGTCGCCATGGGCAGATCAGACGAAAGCCTGACTTTAATCGAAGAAGGTATTCGGCAGGTCGAGGTCAGTGGCGAGATGTTCTATATGCCGGAACTGCTACGCGTTAAGGGAGGACTTCTCCTATCGATACCTGAACCCAACGTCCAAGAGGCGCAGACTTGCTTCATGAAATCCCTTGAATTGAGCCGCCATCAAGGCGCGCGCGCCTGGGAATTGCGTACCGCGAGGGAACTCGCGAAGCTCTTGGTCGAGCAGGGCGATTCTGAGAGCGGACGGGCGCTACTGCAGTCGGTCTACGCAGCGTTCAGTGAAGGATTTGAAACGGCCGACCTCAGGGCAGCCGAACAGCTGCTG
Organism: uncultured Alphaproteobacteria bacterium; assembly: GCA_963736075.1. GTDB lineage: Bacteria > Pseudomonadota > Alphaproteobacteria > Rhizobiales > Xanthobacteraceae > Bradyrhizobium. Next base: position 307,834 of record CAVTNW010000026.1, read on the forward strand.
GCGACGTTGAGATGATCTGCGTCGGTCAACAAGCTGCTGCCAGCAAGCAAGGATTGCTTCTGGGAAGCAGCCGCGTTCGTTCCATTGCACTCCGGCGCCGCCTGTCGCCTGACAGAACTAACGCTGGCTAACGACCCATAACGAGCAATTTCCCCGGGCCGGCGCCAATCTCCGAGGCAACATCAACCGGCCGGGCCTTAGCCCGGCCTCGGTTTGGTCCACGAAAGCCGCCGTTGAAATCTTAGAGGAAATACCATGACGAGCCCCACCCAGCGCGCCATCATGCACCGGGCGCTACGCGCAGAAGCTTGGATATCCTCACGCTGGTTCGAGACGCAACGGCGGCCTTCAGCCGGGAGATGATGCATGCAGCTCACGAACTGAACGGCCCGACATATGCCCACGCCATCCTCAACACAAGCCAAGTGATCGCGACGCTACCTCAACTTAACTTGCAAAAACAGGAGAGAAACCATGTCTGAATTTCATACGCCTCAGTTTTCGGTCGATCGGTCTCGTCCGGGTGTCTGGACTGTCTCGTTCAGCAATCCGCCGATCAATATGTTCATTCCCGAAACGATCGGCGAGTTGAGGGCGTTGATGGCCGCCCTCGAGGCGGATTCGTCCGTGAAGGTCGTCGTGTTCCAGTCGGCGAATTCCGATTTCTTTGTCGCCCATCTCGACGTGGGAAAGGCCGCCAAACAACCGGACGTGCTGGACCTTTGGCGAGACTTCGTGCTGCGCCTATCGTCCGCACCAGTCGTGAGCGTCGCCAAGGTTCGCGGCCGGACTCGCGGCATCGGCAACGAGTTCGTGCTGGCCTGTGACATGCGCTTCGCCAGCAGGCAGAACGCCCTGTTCGGCAATCCTGAGGTCGGCGTCGGACTGATCCCGGGTGGCGGAGCGCTGGAATGGCTCCCGCGCCTGGTCGGCCGCTCGCGCGCGCTTGAAATCGCGCTCAGCGCCGACGATTTCGATGCCGATATCGCCGAGCGCTATGGCTGGGTGAACCGGACGCTTGACGACAACGACCTCGACGCGTTCGTCGATGCGCTTGTCGGGCGTCTGGCCTCATTCGACCGCGAAGTGCTTGCCGCAGCGAAGGCGCAGATCAATCGGTTCGGAATGCCGACAGCCGCCGAGCTTCAGTCGAGCAACGACATGATCTTCTCAATCTTGACCTGGCCCAGCGCGCAGGCACGCCGTGCCAAGATCCGCGACATCGGTTACGGCGTCCCGAGCGACTTCGAATTGAACTTCGGCCGGTACCTCCCTTCGTTCGGCTCGGCGGACGGCGATGGCACGGTTACGCGGGTCGACTGATCCTCACCTTGTATCGGCGCCGCGCACAGCTTTGAGTGCGCGGCCAGTCGAGCCGGCAGGCGCGATAAGCGGCGCTGTTATGTCGCATAAGACATTGAAATCATTAGATGGCGCTCCCTAGCGGAATCGAACCGCTCTCTCCACCGTGAAAGGGTGGCGTCCTAACCGATAGACGAAGGGAGCGTAAACGTACGGCCGCCACGACCGGCCTGGTCGGGGGTCGCCGTTTCGCTGTGGTAAACAACCAGTGTCCGGCAGTTCAACGCGTTGACCTTGCGGTGGCGCCGTGCCGGACCGGGACCCCAAGATGTCACAATCGCAGCGGCGAGACGTATAGTGTCGTTTGCGCGCCCGGGCAAGCCACCCCAATCCAAGGTTTTGAAACGGTTTTTAAAGTCCTGCCGGGGTACGACTTTGGCTTAAGGAGTAGCTAATGTCCAAGTCCAAAAAGCGGGAAATACGCAAATCGCTGAAACGGCCGGGATGGATCACCCTGGAGGGTGGTTTTGCGGCGCGCCCGTGCGTGGTGGAGGACCTCTCGGCCGCTGGTGCCAAGATCACCCTGGAAGATCCGAATACACTGCCGTCGCGGCTGCGGCTGGGTTTCGATCGCGACGCCAGATCGGGCCGAAGTTGCGAAGTGGTGTGGGGCCGCGGCAAATCCTTCGGCGTCAAGTTCACGCGGTAGCGCAAACCGACGGCGCGCGCTAAAAGGCCGTCATGCGGAACACCCTGCTTGCGATCACCTTGATGCTGCTGCCTGCCTCCATCGCGGCGGCCGAGACCACCGGCGCCAGGAAGCCCGAAAGCCCCACCGGTTCCGGAAGGCTGCTCCCGATCAAGGGGGCTTCTCCCGGCAATCCCTGCGCGATGTATGGTGCTGATTTCACCAGGCTCGACGGCACTGATACCTGCGTGAAAGTCGGCGGCGCCGTCAGGATCGAGGCCGGCAGTTCCTTCGGCCATCGTTGAACGGCAAGGAACGTCCATTGCAACTCAACCACCTTGTTCCGGTCATCATGAGCTGTGCGCTTCTATGGTGGATCGGCCGCGGCATGAGCTGGACTACCCGGCTGGCGGTGACCGCGATCACGCTCGCGGTCATCATTATCGTTGTGCTGATCGAGCGGTCGGGCTGGCTGTCATAGCCGTCATCAAGACATCGGTGGTGCGACGAACTGCACAAAGCCGGGGCGCAGGGCAAGTTCAGCGAACCAGCGATCGAGATGCGCCAGCTGCGGCCTGTCGATACCTTCGACGCCGAACCAGCGCCTGGCATAGGCGCCGAGCGCGATGTCGGCGAGAGTGAAATCGTCGCCCTCGATGAAGCGCCGGCTCTTGAGCTGGGCGTCGACAATGCGCCACTGCACGGCCTCGGCATCGGCATCTTTCTGGATCGCTACCATGTCGCGTTTATCGACCGGGGTTCGCACCAGCGCCCAGAACACCGGACGATCGACAGGCTGCATGGTCGAAAGCGTCCAGTCCAGCCACCGGTCGACGGCGGCACGCTGCCTCGCCGGTTCAGGATAGATTGATGATCCCGCCGCGTAGGCCAGCACCAGATAGCGCATGATGGAATTGGATTCCCACAACACGAAATCGCCATCCTGAAGCGTCGGAACGCGTGCATTGGGATTCATCGCGAGATAATCCGGTTCCTGGTTGCGGCCGAACGCCATGCCGGCATCGATGCGCTCATAGCCGAGGTCGAGTTCGCGCAGGCACCACAATACTTTTTGCACGTTGACCGAATTGCGCCGGCCCCAGATCCTTAGATTTGGCTGATGAGTGTCGGTCACGATGGTGGCCCCCGAAGATCCATCCCCGCCTGGGGGATAAAGGAACTATCGGCGAAAAAGCGTTTGGCGCCTATCCCTATCAGTGACGTCGATCGAGGAATAAACGATCCCCGCCACCGGCGAAAACCGATGGCGGGGAAAATGGCCGGCTGACATCAGCGGCCGAAAAACAACCACAACAGAATGATCACCGGGATCGGCACGCCGATCAGCCAGAGTAGAATTCCTCGTCCCATCGTCGCCTCCTGATTATCCTCACTTAGAGAGATAATGCCGGAAGCAACATCGGGGTTCCCTGCAGGCTAGCGGAAGTATTCTTACCAGTGGCCGGTGTTCGGCATCGACGTCCACGGCTCCGCCGGTGGCTTGGCGTCGCCTTTCTGCAGAAGCTCGATCGAATGCAGATCCGGCGAGCGGACGAAAGCCATCTGGCCGTCGCGCGGCGGGCGGTTGATGGTGATACCGAGTTTCATCAGCCGCTCGCAGGTCGCGTAGATGTCGTCGACCTCATAGGCGAGATGGCCGAAATAACGGTCCTCGCCGTATTTCTCCTCGTCCCAATTATAGGTGAGTTCGATCAGCGGCGCGCCACGACCCTTGGAGGCCTTCAACAGCTCCTCGTCTTCGGCCGCGCACAAAAATACCAGCGTGAATTTTGCTTTGTCGTTATCGATGCGGCGGGCTTCCTTCAGGCCGAGCGCGTCCCGGTAGAATTTCAGCGCGCTGTCGAGGTTGCGCACACGCAGCATGGTGTGGAGGTAACGCATGTTTCTTGTCTCCCTTGACGAATTGCAGAGGTTGCCGTTGCTTTGCAAGGCATCCATTAGCAGCTAAACGCGGCAAGGGGCAGGGCGTTGCTGGGGGATTGGCTGCCGTTCGCGAGGGGGGGCGTCGAGCTGCCATGGCCGCAGGCGGAGCGGGCTTGCTGCCGCAACACGGAAATCGGACGGATGGCCCCCCAAGATCAACCCGGCTCACCGCAAAAGCGTCGGGACGCAGCAACGCCACCGGGCGGAGTATCTTCGCCCGATGGCGGAGCCGTAACACTGGATACGCAATTCCCCAGTACAGATTGCGTCGCTGTAGCCCGCCAAAAGGTTCAAGGCGGTTTGGCGTTTCAGCCCTTAAAAATCACCGCTGCGCAGAATGCGACTGGCTGCGGAAGGCTGCGGCTCCTGCTGCTTGATGCGGGTATCGTATTCCGCGGCGAGATCAAGCAGCCGTTTTTGGGTGAACGGATCGGCTTGGTTGGCGAGCCGGCGGCATCGTTCGGCCTGTTCTTTGAGGGTTGCCAGTTCCATCGTTCACCATTCCCGGTATTTCAGAATTGAACACTCCATTGCACAGGTGTTTCTGTCCGATTTTGGGCACCATGAAGTCCGGTTCCACTTAATTCGAGCATGGTTGATGGAAACATTGGGAACACCTGATTGGTTTTGCCACGTTCCTTTCCATAGCTCCATGCGCACCGATCCCGACCGAAAGTAAAGCGTGAAAATCCAACGCAACCTCGGAACGATCAATCCGCGCTGATGTTTTGCTCCATATTCCATCATGGAGAAGCGTTATGACTAAACTCGGTATCATAGGGGCGACCGCTCTGTCCCTTTCGTTGGCGGTGGCTACCCCGTCCTTTGCCGCCGGACCGCATGGCGGCCACTTCGGCGGAGGCATGCACGGCGGCGGCATGCACATGAGCGGCATGCACACGAGCGGCATGCACATGAGCGGCGGCGGAGCAGGCTTTCGCGGCGCTCACGCGAGCATCGGCGGGGGCGGCGGTCATTTTAGTGGCGGCCATTTCGGAAGGGGCGACCACGGTGACCGCGGCTTTGGTCCGGGGATTGGCTTTGCGGCCGGGCTAGCGGCCGGAAGCGCGCTGGGCTATGGCTACGACGGCTATTATGACCCCGGTTACTATCCCTACTATGGCGACGATTACGCCTACAACGATTACGACGCCTACGACTATCCGGGCTATGCGGCGGCTCCGGCCTATGTGGTGCCTGTGGCGCCGGGCGGCGACAGCGTCTCCTATTGCGAGCAACGTTTCAAATCCTACGATCCAGCGTCCGGCACCTATCTCGGCTACGATGGATTGAGGCATCCCTGCCCGTAACGAGGAGATGCACATGACGAAAACTCTTGCAGTTCTCGCAACGGTTGCGGCGCTGGCCGCGACCAGCGTGATCACGCCGGCTCCAGCGGAAGCGCGAGGCATCGGCCCTGGATTGGCGTTCGGTCTGGCCGCAGGTGCGCTCGCCGCCGGAGCCGCCGGCGCGTTCGGTCCTTATGCCTATTATGGGCCGGGTTACGGTCCCGGATATTACGGCTATTACGGTCCCCGCTATTACGGGCCGGCCTATGGGTCCTACGCTTACTACGGCGGCCCGTACTACCGGCATCGCTACTGGCGCCACCACTGGTAACAGACAATTGAAAAGCCCGGCGCAGCGCCGGGCTTTTTCTCACGGCGCGTAATCGATTTGCATTTTGCCGTGTGAGCGAGCCGGTTCCACGCGGGTTCGCGATCGGTGCGGGTGATATTCGCGAGCGACGCGGCCGCAATTTTACATGTTCCGCACCTCCTTTAAGTTTCAACTCTCCTGCCGCGCTCATCTTGATTGATACGCTGGCGACTACAGCATGCGGGCAGCCAGCCCCTCGCGGAAGCCGCCTGAACAGAGCGCATGATCGGGATGGCCGCCGAATGATGTGGCCATCGACAGCCATCCGCGTGGCCATGCTATGATCGGCTAGGCCAAATTCTCGGATGGTGTCGATGATAGCTTCCGACCTTCGAAGCGGCGTGGAACAGCTGGGCGACATGATCGCCGCGGCTTCCACCATCATCGCGTTCACGGGCGCGGGTATTTCGACAGAATGCGGTATTCCCGATTTCCGTTCTCCCGGAGGATTATGGAGCCGCAACCGCCCGATCCCGTTCGATGAGTTCGTCGCCAGCCCGGAGGCGAGGGTCGAGGCTTGGCGGCGGCGTTTCGCCATGGAGCCGACGTTCGCCGCAGCGCGGCCGGGACGCGGCCACCGGGCGCTGGCCTCACTCTACAAGGCCGGAAAGCTCCCAGCCATCGTCACTCAGAACATCGACAATCTGCATCAGATGTCGGGCGTGGCGGCCGAGCACGTCATTGAACTTCACGGCAACACCACGTATGCCCGCTGCATCGGCTGTGGAAAAGTCTATGACTTGGCCTCGGTCAAGCGGAGCTTCGACGCGATCGGTGTTGCGCCGGACTGCAACGTCTGCGACCAACCGGTCAAGACCGCCACTATTTCGTTCGGGCAGGCGATGCCAGAGGAGGCGATGCGCCGCGCCGCCGAACTTGCTCAGCAGTGCGATCTGTTCCTTGCGATCGGATCGTCGCTGGTGGTTTGGCCGGCAGCGGGGGTTCCGTCGCTGGCGAAAAACAGCGGTGCCAGGCTGGTGATCATCAACAACGAGCCTACCGAGCAGGATTGTATTGCCGATCTTGTGATTAGGCACGATATCGGGGAGACACTTGGCCCGTTTGTTGGCAACTGACTTCCGCGTGATTCGCGGCCGCGTAATCTGTTCATAGTTCACGGTAAAATTGTTTTTTTATCTATGCGTGGAACGCAAGAGTGTTATCTTTTGATTCGAGAGATTCGTGTGGCGTCATCATGGTTCTTCTAAGATGGCGCTGGTCCGGCGCCGTTGCTTGAGATGGCGAGCCAAAGATGATGTGTGAGGTCCGGGGTCATGGGGTCGGACGGATTTGAGTCCAAGAAGCTCGGGGGCCAGCAAGGCGGGCCCGGACCGAGCGGGCTTGGGCCTGGTGATTATTCAGCTGGAACCGGACGCGATCCGGCAATCGATGCGTTCTCCGGGCTCGGCGATACCGCTACCAATCTTGTCGAAATCAGCGGCGTCATCAAATGGTTCGACGCATCAAAGGGCTACGGCTTCATCGTGCCGGACAATGGTTGGCCCGATGTACTTTTGCACGTTACCGTGCTTAGGCGCGACGGCTATCAAACGGCCTATGAAGGGGCACGGCTCGTCTGCGAATGTGTGCAGCGCGCCAAGGGCTATCAGGCATTCCGGATCATCTCGATGGATGAGTCGACGGCGATTCATCCGGCGCAAATGTTACCGCCGCGGACTCATGTCAACGTCACGCCGACCAGCGGTCTGGAACGGGCCCAGGTCAAGTGGTTCAATCGCTTGCGCGGTTTCGGCTTCCTGACCTGTGGTGAGGGTACGCCGGACATCTTCGTGCATATGGAAACCCTGCGGCGGTTCGGAATGACCGAGCTGCGTCCTGGCCAGTATGTGCTGGTGCGGTTCGGGCCTGGTTCCAAGGGCATGATGGCGGCCGAAATACAGCCCGAGACCGGCTCGCCTGGATTGTCCTCGCACTGAGCGCAGGCGGTCGGCTTTACTTTCTGATTTCACCGGATGGTGTGTTGCCGCCTCCAGCGGCACTAATTACCGTTTATTTGCCACGATGCCGGGATAGGGTCGGAGGCGAAACCCTTCTTCACCTTGGGTATGAATTTTCCATGAGATATTATCGAGGTGCTGCCCGGCACTGTTGGCGTGCGCGGTTCTGTCTTCCGCTGGCGGCAGCGATTGCCTTTTGCTGGCTCAGTGGCGCTGGCGCGTGCGCGGCGAGCCTTCAGACACTGGAGATCGCCACCAAGTCAGGCGTGCAGGTCTTTTCGGTCGAGATGGCGACGACGGAGGAGGAAAAGACCACCGGCCTGATGTATCGCAAGGAATTGGCGGACGGGCGCGGCATGCTGTTCGATTTCTCGCCGCCGCAGGAGGTGTCGATGTGGATGAAGAACACCTACATCTCGCTCGACATGATCTTCATCCGAGCCGATGGCCGCATCCTTCGGATTGCAGAAAACACCGAGCCTCTGTCCACCGCGATCATCCCCTCGCGGGGGCTGGCCAAGGGGGTGCTGGAGGTGATCGCCGGCACCGCCAAAAAATACGGGATCGAGCCGGGAGACCGCGTCGCGCATCCCCTGTTCAATGGCCACTGAAACGGCGGCGTCGCCTTGCTGGCGGCGCGGTAAGCGTGTATCGACGTGCTTTCGTTGGAGCTTCGGGGTATAGCGCAGCCTGGTAGCGCGGCAGTTTTGGGTACTGCAGGTCGTTGGTTCGAATCCAGCTGCCCCGACCAAAAATCAGTCTATATGAAGCTGTCCCAACGGTTTCCAACAGGCTTCCATCCCCCTGCCAACGGGGTAGCCGCACACCCCCCTATAACCCCATGCGTTGGAAGCACGCACGCATGTGAGGTGCGTGGTGTTCCCATTGAAATGGCTGCAGAGGCTGCTTTCGGCCGCGGCTTTTGATGCCGCCTTTTATTACATTTCCCCTTTGGCGATTTTTGCCGCGGAAGCGGCCGTGATCTTGCGGATCTCCTCATCGGATCGGCCGCCGTCTCGGGCAGCGATAGATAAAAGCAATGCCTCGGCGACGGCTCTTCCCGTGTTCTCAATGGCGGCTTGCGTGTCGTAGCGCTTGAAGGATTCCTCCAGGCGGTGAACAATTTCGCCGGTGAGCGTGCGTTCATTCTTCTCGGCAGATTTTTCCAATCGCGCCAATAACGAGGGTTCAACCCTCAAGCGAAGGTGCGGTGTGTCTTTGGCCTTCCGTGCCATCCCGGTCTTCCTCATCCCGTTTCATCTGACTTAGCACACAGAAAATGTTCTGGGTACAGAAAATTTCCCTTGATTGTACAAATTTGTACCGGTATTACTGTGTCGGTACAAAAGTGTTCCAGAATGATGGGTTCCAGGGTCAAGCGCTGATAAAGCCAAGAAAGGGCAGAATATGAACGACGAAATGCAAAAGTTACTTGCCGCGCCCACCGCCGATGTGCCGGAGGTGGGTCGCGTCTGCTTCGGCTTGAGCCGCAACGGGAGCTACCACGCGGCCAAACGCGGGGACTTCCCGACCATCCAGGTCGGCCGCCTGTTGAAGGTGCCCACGGCGCCGTTGCGGCGGATCCTGGGGATCGAGGGCGGGGCGGCCTGATCCCATGCACGCAAAAGACATGCCCGCAAAATCAAAGCCCCGCGCGAACGGGCCGATACCGAGTGCTGTGCCCGGACGGGGCGGCGCGCCATCCAAGGCTTCGTCGTCACAGCCAAAAGCCCGTCGCGGGGGCAGGGCGTCGCGCGACAAAGGCAACCGCGCCGAACGGGCGATCGTTAGATATCTGCAGGCGCGCGGCTTCGCGGCCGAGCGTGTCCCGCTGTCCGGCTCGGCCGGCGGCTCCTATCTCGGCGACTTGACGGTACCCATTCTCAACGTCGATCGGATCGTTGAGGTGAAGTGCCGTGCCGATGGTTTCCGCGAACTGTACCGCTGGCTGATCGACCGCGATATTCTGATTGTCCGCGCCGACCGTAGCCAGCCGCTGGTGGTCCTGCCGCTCAAACTGGCCGCCGAGATCGCGGCCAAGGCAGGCGGCCATGAATGAGCAGGCGCGGCTGGACCCGCTATGGCGACGACGGGATCCAGACCATCATTACGGAAGGGTTGGACTGGAAATGATGCCCGTGCTCCAGCTTCTCAATCCCGTTCAATGGCGAGATCAGCCGGTTCCGGAGCGCAACTGGATCGTAAGGGACTTGATCCCAGCCAAGACCGTCACCCTGCTGTCCGGCGATGGCGCGGCGGGCAAGACCACGCTCGGGCTGCAGTTGGCAGCCGCCAGGGCGTTGGGCCGCGATTGGATCGGGATGATGCCCGCTCCCGGGCGAACCCTGTTCCTGTCCGCGGAAGATGACGCCGAAGAGCTGCATCGCCGGCTGGACGCGATCCGGTCCCATTACCATGCGACATTCACGGATATGGCCGATATCCACCTGGTGGACATGGTTGGCGAAAATGCCGTCCTGGGCGAGCTCTCCAGGACCGGAATCATCCATGCGACGCCGGTCTTTGACGCCGTGGTATCGACCATTGAGAAAGTGCAGCCTGACCTGGTGGTGATCGACGCGCTGGCAGACGCCTTCGCTGGTGACGAAAACAACCGTAGCCAGGCCCGGCAGTTTGTCGGGATGCTCAAGCGACCGGCGCGGCAATTTGGCTGCGCTTTCCTTTGCCTCGCCCATCCCTCGCTCAACGGCATCAGCTCGGGAACGGGAACGTCGGGGTCCACTGGCTGGAATAACAGCGTTCGATCGCGGCTCTATTTCGAAGCCGCCAAGGCGACCGATGGCAGCGCGCCTGACCCGGAGCTGCGAACCCTGACGCTCCGAAAGGCGAACTACGCCCCCACCGGCGTCAGCGTGACGGTTCGGTGGAAAGCGGGCACCTACGTCCCCGAGGGCGGTATCTCGTCGCTTGACCGCATGGCTCTCAAGCAGAAGGCAGAAGCGAGGTTCCTGGACCTGCTGCGCCAATTCAACATGCAAGGGCAGGATGTCAGCGCGAAGCAGAGCCCGAGCTATGCGCCGACCATGTTCGCCAAGCATCCCCAATCCGAGGGCATCGGCAAGGGTTACTTCGCGGTTGCGATGCAGGAATTGCTGAGCCGTCGCGAGATCAGGATCGAGACCTCCGGGCCGCCCTCTCGGCAACGATCCAGGCTGGTTTGCGGGGCCCGCGCATGAAGCTGTCCCAGCGGTTCCCAACAGGCCATCCCGCTGCTTGAGTCAGGTGATGCGATCGGCAAGACACCAGGCGCGGAGGGGCCGCTTTCGTGGATCTAAACTCAAATCCCTCCGGGGGCCACGTAGCAGAACACGGTATCGCTTGAACTGAGGAAGATGATGCCGTGACCCGTGGGGTTGCCGCTATCGGCTTTCAGCTTGGCATTCGGGACGACGATTCGCGTGCCGGGCTCAACATGGTGCCGGCGCAGTGGCGCGTCATCGCGCGTGTCCGTGATGATCGCAACGTAGCGATCCCCGTCGGTATCGAATTCGTCGGCGTAATAGGCGTCGGCAGCTCCGCAGCACGAAATTGTCGGATTGTCCGGCTGCATGAGCGACTGGTACCAGCGCGAAACCCTGGGATCGCCGGATGACCATTGCCCTAAATCACGGGCAGACAAAAGCATCGGCGTGCCTGCCAGCAACAATATTATACCGAAGTAATTGGGCACGATCGGCACTCTGCTCTCCGCGCCAGGACTGTGCGTGCGCGCGACAGGCCAGGGCTCAAAATTTGAACGGACTAACAGTAACGGACAGGCCCCCATCCGGTGTTTGTTCTACTTTGAAGTCCACTTTCTTTTGCGCTGTGGTGTCGCCCACCGTCGCATACAATGTCCCACTGCAAGTCACTGATCGCTTGTCCTTGCTTTTTGAATTGGTGACGATCTGATCATCCAACCGATATGAGGCCGACTGACTTGCTTTTTCCCTGGTTTCTGACTTGGCAGCTTCCGTACTTGCGCTGTTCGCCGTCGACTCAACCGCGTTCGAATTCTTGGCGGCATACTCGACCAGCGCGTTATGGCTGTCGCTGGAAATGACTTTGATGACCGAATTGCGCGTTTCCGGTGAATCGCAGTTGGCCTCCGGCCCCCCACAACCGCTCAGCAAAAGCAAGCCCGGCAGCCACAACAGCGCCCTTCGTTCTCGTAATTGCTTCATCGGAATGCTTTGCGATCGTCTGTTTTGGCTTGTTCATGCCGAAAAAACAGCTTTGATCGAGAAATGTTCCCAAGCGCACCGGGGATGGTGGAAAAGCGAGGCACGCTGCGGTCGTGTACAGCGAAGCACATCGCGCGCCCCCGGAAATAAGAATCGGATGCTCCCGGGCGCACCCAAGAGCATCCGAAAAGTCAGGCGGCTGAATCCGGGGAAGGAACATCCGCTGTTCGCATCAAGAGCCGAGGCGGCTGTGGCGTCTTTGCGATAGATCAATGCATCGCAAAAGTGTCCGTCGCGCCTACCCGCCCGGCGGGGACGGTCAAACCCGGTGTCTCAGGCCTTCAGGCCCGAGTTTGAAATACTTCTTGGCATAGGCGACGATTTCGCGATCGCTGGGATGGTCGGCGGCTTCGACCGCGACAATGCGCTCGGCTATTCTCGGATGCTTTTCGCGAAGATATTTCGCCAGTTCGGTCTTGGCGCTGGCCGGGCCGATGATCAGGATTTCGCCGGCGTCGCTGATCGCCGTCAATACCTGTCCAAGAAACTCCTTGTCCAGCCCGGAATGGCCGCTGCCGATCGTGTTGGCCTTGTGGTGAAGGTGTCGCGTCGGCAGGTGTGGATGCAGGATCATCTCGTCCTCGCCGGACAGGCCGACGTGGAAAACCTTGGCCTGCGAGTGATCGATCCAGACGATCGCATGGAAATGTGTCGGCATGTTCTAGGTTTTTCCGGTTGAGGACCAGTGCATTCGGGCTGATGTCTTCCTCATGCCCTCGTCGTGGCACGATGAAACAGAGTACCCCAGACAGCTGGGGCACCGATTGACGTGAGTCAATCGCATGACAGCCATCGACTAGCACCGGCGGGTTGCCAAGTTTGCGGCAGCCCAGTCTTGCCGAGACGCCGGCGTTATTCAGCGCTCCGCGTCGGTGGTCTTGGCGAAGCGCCCGCCCATGGAACCAGCAGCAGTCCGAGCAGCGCTACGGCAGCTAGCAGGGCCCAGGCCTCGTTGGTGCTGATCGCGAATGCGGCCCTTTCCACCAGCGGGCGGACAAAGGCCTCGACAGTAACGTCCGACACGTCAGGCGGGCGGTGCAGGAACAAATCGACGTCAAGGCCGATCGCCTGCGCCGCCGATACGTCGCCCGCGATCAGGCGATCGCGCAGTGCTTCGGCGTGGCCCCCGGTGCGCCCATAGAGGATGGTGTCGATCAGCGCGATGCCGATCGCACCGCCGAGGTTGCGCATCAGGTTGAACAGGCCGCTGGCGTCGGGCACGTGCGCAGGGGTCAGCGAGCCCAGCGCCAGCCGGGTGGGGGGCAGCAGGCAGAACATGATGGCGATGCCGCGCAACACCTGCGGCCAGAGCATTTCATCGAAGTCGGCAACCCGGCTTTGGAATGCACTCCAACCGAGGCCAACCGCGAACAGGCCGAAGCCCGCCGCCGACAGCCAACGCGGATCGTACCGGCTTTCCATCGCTCCTGCGATCGGCGCCGTGATCAGTTGCGCGATGCCGGTGACCAGCATGATGGTGCCGATCTCGAAGGCGTCGTGACGCCGGACATAAGCCAGAAAGACCGGCATCAGATAGACCGAGCCGAACAGTCCCACCCCAAGGCAGAAGCTGAGCGCGCAGCCGATCGCAAACGAGCGCGTCGTCAGCGTCGACAGCTCGACCAGGGGATTCGCCGACTTAAGCGTTCGAACGGCAAAGGCTGTTCCGGTACCCCCACTGAGCAGAAAGAGCGTAGCGCAGAGCGGAGAAAGCCAGCCGGATTGCGGGGCCTGCTTGAGGCCGATCTCCAGAGCAGCCAGCGAGATCGCCATCAGCACCAGGGAAGTGGCATCGAGCGACGAAAGCTGCCTGAGGTGAGGCCTCTCGGCAGGCAGCAGGAACGGGGTGGCGGCGGCCGCGATGATCCCGGGGGCGACGTTGATCAGAAACAGCCACTGCCATGAATAGGTGTCGGTGATCCAGCCGCCGGCTACCGGCCCCACAGTAGGTGCCAGAACGGCCATAATGCCGGCCAACGTGGTCGCGGTCGGATGCAGCCGGATTGGAAACAGCAGGAACACGGCGGAAAAAACCGAAGGGATCAGCGTGCCACCGGCAAAGCCCTGCAGCACACGGAAGCTGACCAGCGTGGTAAAACTGCCGCTGAAGGCACAACCGATCGAGGCCACGACAAAGGTGCTGATGGCGATGACGAACAGCCAGCGCAGCGTCAGCAGGCGCGTCAGCCACCCCGTCAGTGGAATGGCGATGATCTCGGCGATCAGATAGGCCGTCTGGATCCAGCTCATCGCATCGCGCGATATCGCCAGGGCATGCTGGATCGTCGGCAGCGAGGTTGCGACCACCTGGATGTCGAGGATCGCCATGAACATGCCGAGACACATCAGCACGAAACCGAGCCATGTCGTGGCGCGGGCCTCGCATGGCGCAATCGCCAGCTCAGACATGGACATCCCGCATGACCGGTTCGCGCGAGGCGGCCAATGCGCTGTTTTCGGCCCTGATGCGGATCGTAAGCGCCGCCGCGTTGAGGATGGTGAAGACAGCGGCGACCAGCGGCAGCCCCACTACCAGCGGCAGCAGGATGATCTCGGCGCAGACCACGACATAATTGGGGTGCGACACCAATCGATAGGGGCCGTTCGCCACCAGCGGCGCTCCCGGCAGCACGATGATCCGCGTGGTCCAGCGCGAGCCCAGCGTCCGCATCACCCAGAAGCGAATTCCCTGCAAGCCGATATAGCCGAGCAGGGCAATGCCGTTCAGCGGTTGATCCCGTCCGAACACCCAAAGCGACAGCAGCCAGGCCGAATGCACCGCGACGATCAACGGATAGTGCGCGGGCGCGATCTCGAATGCGCCGCGGGCCAGGAGCTTTCGGGTGTTGTGGCGAGCCAGCACGAGTTCGCCAAGACGCTGCAGCGTCACCGCCGAGAGCAGGATCTCCGCCCCTGTCACGCGGCGTGCCGCAGCGCGACGCAGCTCGCGGTGAACCCCGGCCCGAGCGCGGTCAGCAGCGAGCGGGCCGGCAGGCCCCTGGCGCGCGCCTGCTCCAGCACGAACAGCACCGTCGGTGACGACATGTTGCCGAAATCGGCGATCACCTGGCGCTCGTGATCGAGCGTACCCTGGTCCAGCGCCAGCGCGGTCTCCAGTGCGTTGATGACTTTGGTGCCGCCGGGATGGCAGATGAAGCGATCGATGTCGGCGATCGACAGGCCCATGCGCGCCAGGATTTGCACCACCGCCGGATTGAGATTTTCCGTGACGAAGGTGGGGATGGTGCGGCGGAAGATCACGCCGAATCCTTCCGGATCGACATTCCAGCCCATGATGCCGAGCGTATCGGGCCACAAATGCTCGCCGCTATGCTCGATCTGTGTGGCGCCGCCGTCGCCCGCGCGCAGGATCATCGCGGCGGCGCCGTCGCCGAACAGGCTGATGGCCACGATATTGGCCTTGGTGAGTTCGTCGTGACGAAGCGCCAGCGAGCACAGCTCGATGGCCACCATCAGCACGTTGGTGCCCGGCCGCGCCTGCGCCAGCCGCGACGCAATCGAGACGCCGGAAACCCCGCCGGCACAGCCGAGGCCGAATACCGGCACACGCGTCACGTCGGATCGAAAACCCATCTTGCGGGCGACGCGCGCTTCGAGGCTCGGCGTTGCGATGCCGGTCGAAGTCACGGTGACGACGGTGTCGATATCGCCGGCGGTGAGATTCGCACTTGCCAGCGCCTTTCGGGCGGCGTCTATAAACAGCGCTTCCGCGCCCTCCAGAAAGGCATCGGTGCGTTCCGGCCATCCGCGTGGTTCGAGATACCATTCAAATGGTTTGACGCCATGACGCTTGAGGATGCCGGTGTTGGCAAACAGGCTCGAGAAGGTCGAGAATTCCGGAAAGCGGGGCCCGAACACGTCCCATGCCGCGGCCAAGACGTCCTTCTGCATAAACACGTGGGGAGGAACTGATGTGGCCAATGAGACGAGGGCAGCCGTGGGCATTGCGGGGGGTGCTCCTATGTTTTTGTCAAGATCAAGAACACCGGTGCAACCCGATCATTTCGATGACAACGAAATCACCGATCACGGTGATCACTTAATTCCGAAGCCCGCAACGATTTTGGAGTCCTGCCTTGTCGTTCCTGTCAAGAACGCAAAGACGTTGATTTCAAGGCCGCGACCGCGCCGGCGATTCGGATTAACCATAGGATCAAGCGCGACCGGTGGCGCGTAACGATTCGTCACCATTGCACGCGGCCGGGCTTAACGCTATTCGGAGACAGCGGCTTCGCTGCCGCGGCCGATCGCAAATTGACCGACCGGGCCTTCGACGTGGAATTCCAGTCCGGTCGCCTTGGCGAACAGATCGATGTTAAGGCTGCCAATGGCGCATCCGCCCAGTCCCATCTCGGTTGCCATCAGGTAGAAAGTTTGCGTCAACACTCCGACTTCCTTGAGGATCAGCGAATAGGCGACCGAGCTGTATTTCCATGAGACGCGCCCAAAGCGCGCCGCGATCGTGATCAGGAGCTGCGGCACTGCGTCGGCGCCCATCGCAAATTGCGCTGCCGAAAGCATCGCTTCCAGTTCCTGCGGACGCGCATCGATCAGCACCAGCGCGTGGCGGTCGGCATCGTAGTGATAGAAGCCGCGCGCCAGTCCATCGCAATTGGCGACGGCCAGATAGAGCTCGAGCGGGTAGGCGCCGCCTCCCGAAGGATAGGGCCTGGCGGCGTAATCGATCGCAGGTCCGTCGTCGCCAAAGTCGAGACTGTCGGCCCATTTCGACTGGATGCGCGCGGTCGATTCGAGAAAGCGCGAAAGCTCGGCGAGCGTGATCGGTTGCCGGTCGTCGAAATCGCGGGCCGAATGACGCTCATGCAGCAGTCTTGCGAACGGCGAGGGAAGTCCTGGGTCCGGCGCAGCCGGCTTGCCGAGATCGATCTCTGTGCCAGGCCATCGCGGCCGCACCGCCGGTGGCAGCGGCATCAGGTCGGCATAGGGATAGCGGCCGCCCAGCGGATTGGCGTTGCGGCCTTCCGTGCTGCGGGTGTGGAACAACAGATCGTGAAAATCCCACAGCACCAGGCTGTCGTCGCCTTCGACCGGCCGAAGATCGCGTTCGCTGCCGGCATCAGTCTTGAAAAGAATTTCGCAGTCCACCAGCAAAGCCAGAAGCTCAGTGCCCGAAAAACTTTCCTGCCGCCGGAGCTTTGCGAGTTTTTGCGGGGTTGAGAGCAAGGCGAGAAAGGCCACGATCTTCGGATCGCCGATCCGGAACAGAGCTCCCGCGCGCGGCGATTCCAGCACCATCGCGTTGCCGCGCCGTCGCAGATAGGCGAACCGCGACAGCACGATGACGTCGTTGGCGCCGAGTTTTGGCATGTGCGGCCAATAGTCCGGAATCTGCGGTTCGATGATTACTTCGAAGGTTTTGCCGCCGACCTCACCGAGGCGGTACTCCAAAAGGCCGCGCCGGGCCAGTCGCCGCACCAGCAGATCGATTTCCCTGTCGACGGCGCCGCCATCCGGTGCAAGAGCGCCGAGCGGCAAGCCCGTGCGCAGGGCCTGCGCTTCTTCCAGGGCGCGCCTGGTGAACTTTCCGAGGCTGGTAGAATATCCGTCGAAGCAGGCGGCGACACTGCCGTCGGCCTGTGCTTCGAGCCTGATGTCACCGCTCAGTCGTGCGACCAGGGATGGTGGAGCGGGTCGCAGCCCTCGCTTGGTTGGGGGAGCGCGCAAGCCGGCCTGTCCCTCAGGTATGGGGAAGGAATGGAGTGAGTTCGCTTTCCGACCGCGGCTGGTCCAGCCATCCGAGCTTGACCGGGATATCGTAGAGGCGGCCCGGCGCGAACCGGCGATAGAAATGCCGCAGGCCGGGCACGATGACCCTGACCACGGGCACCTCGACATCCGGGCGCGTCTGATCGAGAACAAGAAAATCCAGACCGGCGCGTCGCGCGATATCGACGCAGGCCTCGACCTGCTCGCGCGTGTTGCTGAGGCGGCTGAGCTCCGGGCTTCCGTCTGTCTGGGCGGTCGGCTGGCCAATCGGCGTCAAGAACGGATGCTCCCGCAGGAAAAGCGGATTGGTGCCGTCGAGGCTCGGCTTCTCGCCGGTCCCGCCGCCGATCAGGCCGATGGACAGAAACTGGTTCAACTCGGTCAGCGCGCGCAGCAACGCGATGCGGCGATCGAAATGGGCGCCGGAGCCGAATTCGATATTCTCCTGGCCGTTCTGCATCCAGTGCGAGATCGCCACATAGGTCGGCACGCCGAGATCGGTCGTGACATCGAGCACCCATAGCTGCCGTCCGGTTTCGGCCAATTGGGTCTTAAGGTCGTGAACGTAGGAATCGTTGAACTGGGCGAGGTCTACCGCGTTTCGCTGCAACCGGTTGTACCACCAGATGGCATAGGAATCGCGCTCCACCAGCTCGAGAAATCCTTGCACGATGGCTTCCTCGAGCGTGTTGCCGGCGGCGCAGCCGTTGGAATCCGCCTGGAATGCGGCAGGACCGCTGTAGAAGAAATACAACAGGCTGGTCGGAATAAACTTGAAGCGTCGGTCGCGCAGCGACCACACCGGCGACCACTCGATACCAGCCGATGGATCGAACGGATCCGGGGCCGGCTGGGTCTCGTGGGAGTGATCTTCGGCAGAGTGGTGCGGCTTTGATTGCGCATCGCTGAACAGCAGGACGTCGTTGGGCAGGATGGCATCGCCCGGCTGGAAATCCGAAAACCGCCGCGTCATCCTGATTTCGTCGCCTTGGAAAATTCCCGAATAGCGCTCAATCGCCTCCATCAGCGCGCTGGCTTCTCCTTGCTCGGCCGTGCTGCCCTTGCCGAAGCTGCCGCCGCTCAGCCCGGCCCTGAGCTGATCGACGCTGTGGGCCGGCGCGGAAAAATTATGCGCGGCATAATAGTTGGTGTTCATCGGCAAATCGGCTTCGATCCGTTCAAGCCGTGAGACGACACCGGTGAGCGGGCTGACGTGCTTGCGGAAGCGCGCCACCGTGGTCCGTGACGATACGGTGCGGTATCCGCCGCTGGTCATGACCAGCTTGGCACCGGGGCCGAGTGCGATGGGCTCTGGGGCACGTCGCGGATTCAAAAGCTTCTTTCGGCCGCAGGTCGGGCATTGCGGGCGGGCTGCAACATAATGTTTGGCGATGGTCGAGCCCAACAAGTCCAGGCTGACGATGTGATCGTGCAGGTCGGTGCGAAAATCGGTGGCAATGGCTTTGGCGATTTCGAGAGCGGCGAACTGGATGCTGCTTTGTCCAACCGGGTAACGCAGGAGAGGGGAGGCCACGACGGCCTGCGCCGGCCCTCGGTCGAGAAATCCCTTGACCTCCCGATTGCGCACCATGCGGTCGAACAGGCAGGTCCAGCAGGCGCTCTTGCCGGGGGTGAACACCGGACCGACCAGTGGAAAAGCTCCAGATGGCTGGACCAGCAGCCACGGCGCGCGGTCCGAGAAGCGCTGCCGGTTCAATTCCGCCAGCCGCCGTTCGAGATAGTCGTTCACCAGAGTGATCGTCAGGTCCGCAGAGCGCTTGACGACGCGAACGCCCAGTTCGCCCAAGGCGGCCGCGAGTTCGGGCGCTCCCTGAACGTCGATCGCTTGAATGCCTACGCGACAATTCCCGAGATTTTTCTCTGCGCTCCCGGGCGGCAGGCCGAGGCTCGCCCAATAGCCGGCGACGGCGCCTAGGGAAGCGCGCGACCTCGGCACGAGATAGTTGCGCTGGATCAGGCGCTGTAGCGCTTCTTCGATCTTGTCCGCCGGAAAATCCGGTTCCAGTTCGCCAACGATTTTCCTGAAGCTCTTGCCGCCTTCTCCGATCACTTTGGCAAGGGCACAATAGAGCTCGCCGTGAAGAAAGAATTTTCGGTCCTCGGAATAGAGGCAGACGACGTCGGGCGGCAGCACATAAACCGTAAAATTCGGCGCGAACTGCGGTATTTCGTGGCCGGCAGGCGTCTGCTTGGACGGATGCCGCTTCATGAGCTTTGCACGCTGATCTTGATCATCATTTGCATTCGCCTGTTCAAGGCACATCCTTCGGTCACCAGAGTTTCCTCGAATGGCTGACGTACATTTTTAGGTGATGTTGATCTTGATGATATCTGAGATCTGCGGGCCGCAGACGCAACCTACCTGCATGCATGGCCGCACGATTTGGCCGGGTCGATGGTTCGGACCCGGCCATGAAAATCCTTTTATGTCAATAGCAGCGCAGCGCCACTAGCAAAAGCGGCAGGCTCCCCAGGATGCGCAGCATCCTCCGCAGCCCCATCCGCATCTGCAACCACCGCAGCCGCATCCCCTGCAGCCGCCGCAGCCGCGGCAGCCACCGCAACCGCGAAATGCGACCTTTACACCGCCCGCAGCTGTTTGGGTGTTTTCCTTGTCAAAGACATAGAAGGTCGCCAAGCTGACGTCGGAAATTTCCTCTTCACCGAGCGTGATTTGGTGATTTGGTGCAGGCATCGGCATCCGCGGCAGGTCTTGCGTCGGCACCGCCGCCGCGGAGGCGCCTCCCGCCAGCGAGAGACTTAGACCGGCGGCTCCCAACACCGGCCCCGCCGTCTTCGTTGTGTTTTTCCGTCTCGACGGTTTCTTTGCTTGTCGCATCCTTGCTTGCTCCGTTGGGCGTTCAAAGCTGTCAACTATCGTGCCTAGCGAACAGGTTGGTCGGCTCAGGTAGAGAAAAGTCCGATGCAGCGATTAAACTTCTGAATTTGCAGATTTTGTGTCTATGAGCAAAGCCAACTATGCCCATTCAATGATATTCCGATGGTCTGCGTGTTGGATTGTTTCGGCCTGCATCTGTGACACATTGTGCGCCTTGCTGCAGCTTCCCCGACATCGGCGCGCAACAGGCCTCAGCCGTGGGCGGCGCCATTCCACAACAATTTTCCGGAACCGTGTGACCACACCAGCTCGTGAAATCAAACGCGTTGCGAAAATAATAATAGTTATGGCCGGGTCGATCTCGTCGAACCCGGCCATAGCGATATGATTCGGTCAAAACAAGCGAACGGTGATCAGATCTAGCAAATGCGGCAAGCGCCCCATGACAGGCAGCAGCCGCCGCAGCCTACGCCGCAACGACAACCCCCGCAGCCTCTGCAACCTCTGCAACCTCTGCAACCGCCGCAGCGGCAGCCACGGGCTTCCTGCACCATGCCCCGCAGCGATCCGGTGCTCTCTTTGTCGAAGACGTAAAACGTCGCCAAGCTGACGTCCGATATTTCCTCTTCACCGAGAGTTACCTGGTGACCCGGAGCCATGTTTGGCGTCAGAGGCAGGTTCTGGGTTGGCGCCACTGCCGCGGATGCTCCGCCCACCAGTGAGAACGTCAATCCGGCGGCCCCCAACGCTGGCACTGCCTTCGTAGCCCGCTTTCGCTTCGAAGCTTGCTTCTGCCGTGGCATAGTCGCTTCCTCCATCGCTGTGAAAGATGATCCGAATTCAAACCAACTTAGAGACAATCGGTTCCAACAATTGAATAGTACGCCGTACAAATACGCTACGCAAGACTGGTTGCTGAGCATAGTGTGCTCCGGATACCTGCAGCCGAAAGATTTCATGTTGATGAACGATTTTGTTGAACGACGGTTGGGGAAAAGACGGGAGGATGAACGACTTGTTCATGTTGCGCGCGCTTCTCTTCGATTAAGCCCGCTATATCCAGGGACCAATGCGCGCGATAGGCTGTGTCGAGCCAACCACCACTTAGCCATAGCTCGATGAAAAGAGGCCGGGTGGCGGAGTGCGCCGTCGCGGTCGATGGGCACGAACGGAGAATCCGTCATGGTCGGCCAGCACGGACGCTTCGTGTGGTATGAACTGTTGACGACGGACATTTCGGCGGCGAGGACCTTCTACGCCAATGTCGTGGGTTGGGGTGCGCAGGACGCATCGACGCCAGATCTGGCTTACACATTATTGACGGCGGCAAGCGGCCCGGTGTGCGGGCTCATGGACCTGCCGGAAGAGGCCCGGAAGCTGGGTGCGATGCCGAGATGGGTCGGCTACGTCGCAGTTGACGATGTCGACGCGGCTGCCGACCGCATCATGCGCCTTGGCGGAGCCGTGTACGTGGCTCCCACCAGCAGCAATATCGGCCGTATTTCGATAGTCGCAGATCCGCAAACGGCCACGCTGGCGTTGGTCGAGGGGCTGAAGCCGGGCTACCAGCCGTCGGACGATCTGGCCGGGCGGGGGCGCGTCGGCTGGCATGAGTTGCTTGCCGGCCACAGGGAGCAAGCGTTCGATTTCTACCATGAGATTTTTGGCTGGCAGAGGGAGGACCGCGGCATCGGGCCGACCGTCACCTATCTGTCGTTCTCCGCCGATGGCCAGACGCTAGGCGGCATGTTCACCAAACGTCCGGTCGAGCCGATCCCGTTCTGGCTCTATTACTTCAACGTCGACGACATCGACTTGGCGGTCGGACGTGTGAAAGCCAGCGGCGGCGAGCTCTTCGAAGGCCCGTTTGAGGTCCCGGGCGAGAGCTGGATCGTGCGGTGTCTCGATCCCCAACGCGCCATTTTTGCGCTGCAGGGAAAGCGCAGCCCGGAAAACATCCGGCGTGCCGGCGGCTCGGAGGTCGCCTGGTCTACCGAGTGGAGCGGAATTTCATCGCGCGGCAGATTGATCACCAAGCCGCGCGGCTGACGCTCGGAGCGCTGCCCGCCGGGCAAGCCGACATCAGCCGGCCTTGGCGACCGCCGGCTTCGGCAGCGGCTTGTCCTGCCGTTTTGACCAGGAGATATAGTAGGCCACCGTGGTCATGATGGCTATGCCGGCCACGCTGACGAAAATCTGCGCGAGCAGCGAGCCCGAACTCATCATCAGTTCGAAATGCGCGACGAAGGACAGGAAGACGCCGACGCAGAACACCGCGAGCGACTGCTGGCCGCAGACGATCAGCGGATCGAACATCTTCCATTGCAGACCGGACCAGTCCTTGTGCACGAACCGGATGACCAGGATCACGATCGCCACAAAATGCAGAAACCGGTAGGGCGCAAGATTGGTCTTGTCGTTGGGATTGAAGGCCGCATAGAGCCAGTGCGGAAACATCGCGCCGAAATCCGGAAACCGGCCCGCCATGGTCATGATCAGCGCAAAGATCAGGTAGGCGATGCACACATAAAGCGTGATGGGCGCATTGATGATCGCCATATTCTGTCTGGCGCCGCCGAGCGCGCACCATGAGCCGAACACGAACAGCACCTGCCAGCAATACGGGTTGAAGTACCACTCGCCGGCGGGATAGGCCCGCAAATTCCAGCCGAACTGGCGGGCAGCGAGCCACAGCACGATCGACGCCAGCATCGTCAGGTTGGGCCGCCGCAGCATGATCCACAGCACCGGTGGGAAAAGTCCCATCAGCACGATATAGAGCGGCAGCACGTCAAGATTGACCGGCTTGAATTTCAAGAGCAGGCCCTGACGCAGCGTTTCGACGGCGCTATCGACCAGGCCTGCGACGTTGAATTCGTTGATGATCTCCGGATCGCTGTAACGCTGCGCGACGTAGCTGATCGAAACGATGTAGATCACGAACAGGATGATATGGGCGACGTAGAGCTGCCAGACCCGCTTGGTCAGGCGGGTGGCGCCGACGATGAAGCCGCGTTCCAGCATCATCCGCGCATAGACGAACGAGGCAGTATATCCGGAAATGAAAACAAACAGGTCCGCCGCGTCGCTGAAGCCATAATTTCGCGTGGTGATCCAGTTCACGACGTTGTCAGGAATATGATCCAGGAAAATCGCCCAGTTCGCGACCCCGCGAAACAGGTCGAGCCGGAGGTCGCGTCCTTTTTCCGGAAGGGTGGCGTTGATTTTCATGGCAGCCCGTTTCGAAACACGGCCTTCGATAGGATCAGTCGGCAGGGTAGGGGGTAGGCCGGGCGAGCGGCGAGATTGTCACGGCGTATCACAATGATTATACCAGTCGGGAAAACGTAACATCCGGGCCAGGAATCTCCGCTCGAATTCCTGAGAGCGGGTCTCTATACCATCATGGCTGTTTCCACCGCGCGCTTCAATGCCGTATTTCTCACGAGGCTCAATCGCCCATGACCGCACGTATCTTTAAGCCTGCCAAAAACGCCATGCAATCCGGGAAAGCCAAGACCAAGGAATGGCAGCTCGATTACGAGCCCGAGCAGCCGCGGTCGATCGAGCCGTTGATGGGCTGGACCAGCTCCGGCGACATGAGGCAGCAGATCACCCTTCGCTTCGACAGCAAGGAAGAGGCGGTAGCTTACTGCGAGCGCCAGGGCATACCCTATCAGGTGATCGAGCCGAAGCTGCCGGCTCGCCGGCAAGCCGCCTACGCGGACAACTTCGCGTTTCGGCGCGCCGAGCCCTGGACCCACTAGGGGCCAACAGTGCTGATGGCCTGGCATTTCCACGGGCCACCGAGATTTCTGGTTGCCTCAAGCCGTGGCGCAATGACACCATGAGGGCCGCCCAGCTGCCTAGTTGCGGCGCACAACCGACTGCTGTAGGCCATGGCGCTTCGTTCGACTACCGACCCGACCTCGTCCGATTTCGCCCGCAATGCGGAAGCCATGCGGACGTTGGTCGCGGACCTCAGGCAAAAGCTCGATGCCGTGGCTGGCGGCGGCGGCGACGCGTCACGCGCCCGCCATTCCTCGCGGGGCAAGATGCTGGCGCGCCAGCGCGTCGATCTCCTGATCGACCCAGGTACGGCCTTTCTCGAATTGTCGCCGTTGGCGGCCTACGGTCTCTATGGCGGTGATGTGCATTCCGCCAGCATTGTCACCGGGGTGGGCCGGATAGCCGGGCGCGAATGCGTCATCGTCGCCAATGACGCGACCATCAAGGGGGGCACCTATTATCCGATGACGGTGAAGAAGCATCTGCGCGCGCAGGATATCGCGCGGCAGAACAGGCTTCCCTGCATTTACATGGTCGATTCGGGCGGCGCCTTCCTGCCGCAGCAGGACGAGATCTTCCCCGATGAGCGGCATTTTGGCCGCATCTTCTACAATCAGGCGCAGATGTCCGCCGCCGGCATCCCGCAGATCGCGATCGTGATGGGCTCCTGCACGGCTGGTGGCGCCTATGTTCCGGCGATGTCGGATGAAAGCATCATCGTGCGCAACCAGGGCACGATTTTCCTCGGCGGCCCGCCACTGGTGAAGGCCGCCACCGGCGAGGTCGTCACCGCGGAGGAACTCGGCGGCGCCGATGTCCACTCGCGGCAATCCGGCGTCACCGACCACTATGCGCAGAACGACAGCCACGCGATCGGGATCGCGCGGCGCATCGTGTCCACGCTGAAGCCACCGCAGCGTCCGCCGCTGAACACGCGCCCCGCGCGCGATCCGCTGTTTGCGCCGGACGAGATCTATGGCGTCGTGCCGGTCGACGGCCGCAAGCCGTACGATGTGCGCGATATCATCGCGCGGCTGGTCGACGGTTCGGAATTCGACGAATTCAAGAAGCTGTATGGCCAGACCCTGGTCTGCGGCTTCGCTCATGTGTGGGGCTATCCGGTCGGCATCATCGCCAACAACGGCATCCTGTTCAGCGAGAGTTCGCTGAAGGGCGCGCATTTCATCGAGCTGTGCTGCCAGCGCCAGATACCCCTGGTGTTCCTGCAGAACATCACCGGCTTCATGGTCGGCAGGAAGTACGAGGCCGGCGGCATCGCGCGCGACGGCGCCAAGCTGGTGACGGCGGTGGCGACCGCTGCGGTGCCGAAATTCACCGTGGTGATCGGCGGCTCCTACGGCGCCGGCAATTACGGCATGTGCGGACGTGCCTACAGCCCTCGCTTTCTCTGGATGTGGCCGAACGCGCGGATCTCGGTGATGGGCGGCGAACAGGCCGCGATGGTGCTGAGCCAGGTCCGCCGCGATAACATCGAGGCCAAGGGGGAGACATGGTCGGCCGAGCAGGAGGACCAGTTCCGTGCGCCGATCCGTGCCCAATATGAGAGCCAGGGCAGCCCGTATTACGCCACGGCGCGGCTGTGGGATGACGGCGTGATCGACCCCGCCGATACCAGGCTGGTGCTGGGCTTGGGGCTTTCGGCCGCTTCCAATGCGCCGATCGAGCGGACCCATTTCGGCCTGTTCAGGATGTGACGATGGATCGCCCCAAGCCTTATCGGCGGTTTTCTTCCCTGCTGATCGCCAATCGCGGCGAAATCGCTGTCCGCGTGATCCGCACCGCTCGCGCGATGGGGCTGACCACGGTCGCGGTCTATTCCGAGGCCGACCGTGACGCCATGCACGTCGCCATGGCCGACCAGGCGGTGCTGCTCGGCCCGGCGCGGGCCCGCGACAGCTATCTGAGCATCGAACGGGTGATCGACGCGGCGCGCAAGACCGGGGCCGAGGCCGTGCATCCCGGCTATGGCTTTCTGTCCGAGAGCGCCGAATTCGCGCAAGGCTGTTTCGATGCCGGATTGGTTTTCGTCGGACCGACCGCAGCCATGATCCGGGCGATGGGCTCGAAATCCGGCTCGAAGATGCTGATGGAACAAGCCGGCGTGCCGCTGGTGCCCGGCTATCACGGCGAGGCCCAGGACGAGGCCACGCTGGCGAAGGCCGCCGAGGGATTAGGCTTTCCGGTTCTCCTCAAGGCCTCGGCCGGCGGCGGCGGACGCGGCATGCGTATCGTGCGTTCGGCGCCAGAACTGGCCCCCGCCCTCGTCAGCGCCAGGCGCGAGGCCAAGGCCGCATTCGGCGACGATCGCATGCTGATCGAGAAATTCGTCGACCATCCCAGGCATATCGAGGTGCAGATCATCGGTGACAGCCACGGCAACCTGCTCTCGTTGTTCGAGCGCGAATGCACCTTGCAAAGGCGCCACCAGAAGGTGATCGAGGAAGCGCCGTCGCCGACGCTCGACGCCAGCGGGCGCGAGGCCGTATGCGCAGCCGCGCGCAAGGCCGCCGCCGCGGTCGGCTATGTCGGGGCCGGTACCATCGAGTTCGTCTCCGACGGCAAGGACGTATTCTTCATCGAGATGAACACCAGGCTGCAGGTCGAGCATCCCGTGACCGAACTGATCACCGGCATTGATCTGGTGGAATGGCAGTTGCGCGTTGCCTCAGGCGAAAGTCTGCCAAAGACCCAGGACCAGATCCGGATGGGCGGTCATGCCGTGGAAGCGCGGATTTACGCGGAAAATCCGCACAAGAATTTCATGCCCTCGGTCGGCCGCATCAAGACCTGGCGTCTGCCGGAGCCGTCGAACGGCCTGCGCATCGATGCCGGATATCGCGAGCACGATGCGGTCTCGCCGCATTACGACGCCATGCTGGCCAAGGTCATTGCCTGGGCGCCGACCCGCGATGCCGCGCTGGGCCGGCTCAATCGCGCCCTTGAGGAAATGGACGTTCGCGGCATCGTCACCAACATTCCGTTCCTGTCCGCGCTGGTGAGCCATCCGGACGTTCGCGCCAACGCTATCGATACCGGCTTCATCGAGCGTGAATTGAAGCATCTGACGCCGGACCCGCGGCCGCCCCACGATCTCGAACTTGGCGCCGCGGTCGCGGCCATTCTCGGCGAAGAGGCGAAAGCCGCGCTGGTTGAAGCAGGATCGCCGTGGCGGACGGCCGGATGGATGCCGGTCGGCCGCCGGCAGCGGGTGTTTACGTTCCGCCATGGGCCGGCGACCGAGCAGAAGCTGAGCCTAAACTACGGTAACGGTCCCGCGACGCTGTCGATCGGCGAACGCGAGGTCGCCTTCGCCTCCGCCCCCAATGCCGCCGGCGGCTTCGATCTTACGCTTCACGGCGTTAAATCCCACGTCTTCGCGGTGATCGCAGGCCACGAATTGTATCTGCATACGCGCAACGGCCGCTTCGACCTGCACTGGGTCGATCCGTTCGGCGGCGATGACGAAGAGCAGGTCGGCGAAGACAAGATCGTAGCGCCGTTGCCCGGCACCGTGGTAGCGTTGCTGGCCGAGGAGGGCGCTCATCTCGAAAAGGGTGCGCCAATCCTGACGCTCGAGGTCATGAAGATGGAACAGACCCTGCGGGCGCCGTTTGCCGGCGTGCTGAAAGCGATAAAGTGCAGGGTTGGCGATATCGTCGCCGAAGGAGTTGAACTCGCCGAGGTCGAGCCGCTGGCTCCGTAAGATTCTTGCTGGGATCAATGGCGTCATGAGATCAGCATGAGCGATTCCGTACGCATCCTCGAAGTGGGCCCGCGCGACGGCCTGCAAAACGAAAAAGCCACGGTCGATGTCGCCGATCGCATCGCCTTCATTGAGGCGCTGGTGGCGGCCGGTCTGCATACCCTCGAGGTCGGTGCCTTCGTGTCGCCGAAGGCCATCCCGCAGATGGTGGATTCGGATGCCGTGCTGCGCGGCGTCAATCACCTCGCGGGCGGTGAATTCCATGTGCTGGTGCCGAACCTCCGGGGTTACGAGGCCGCGCATGCCGCCGGCGCCAAGGTGGTCGCGGTATTTGCTTCGGCATCGGAAGGGTTTTCACGCGCCAACATCAATTGCTCGGTTGCCGAATCGATCGAACGGTTCAAGCCGGTGGTTGCCCGCGCCAGGGCCGACGGCGTCAAGGTGCGCGGTTACATTTCCTGCGTGCTCGGCTGCCCCTTTGATGGCGAGGTCAGGCCGCAAGCGGTGGTCGATGTTGCCAGGCAGCTGTGGGGGCTCGGCTGCTACGAAATATCGCTTGGCGACACTATCGGGGTCGGCACTCCGCGGAAGGCGCGGCACCTCTTGCGCGCGGTTTCGGGCGAGGTGCCGATCGCCCATCTGGCGATGCATTTTCATGACACCTACGGCCAGGCTTTGGCCAATCTCTATGCCGGGATGGAGGAGGGCGCCCGCGTCATCGATGCCGCCGCCGGCGGTCTCGGCGGCTGTCCCTACGCGCCGGGTGCCACCGGCAATGTCGCCACCGAGGACGTGATCTATATGCTGGAGGGCATGGGCGTTGCGACCGGCATCGACCTGACAAAACTGGTGGCGGCGACCAACGCGATCGGGCGACTGATTGGGCGGTCGCCGGTCAGCCGGGTGGCGGCGGCGATCAATGCGAAGCAGCGGACGAGGGAGTAGGGTCGAACCAAAGCCAGAGCCGCGCGACTGTAGGAGCCGGCGGCTTGTCGACGAATGCAAGCATGCGATCAAGCCTTGCCAATGATGCGCTCTTTCGGCCGTTATCCCGGCCCGCGCTTGGCCACAGCTCGGCGCCGCATCAACCAAACCACGACCTTGCTGCAATGCACATCTGCCGGAGGACTCGATCGGAAAGAAGACCGAATAGTCTATTTTGACGAGATCTCATCTCAACTGAGGCGTAATTACTTACAGATTTGCTCGAGGAAAAATATTTTTCCGGTCGCAGGTAACAAACGGCATCGCGGAACCGTTGTCACCATGGCGGCATAAGTCGCTTTCAAAACCGTTTCAAAGGGATGACCAACCAATGACCATCAGCACCCAACTCGCGCTCGGAATTTCGGCCGCCGCACTTTCGCTCAGCCTGGCTCTCGCGCCCGCGGCCTTCGCCCAGGACAAGATGGGCAAGGATGACGGCATGAAGAAGGACACGATGTCCAAGGATGGCATGAAGAAGGACACCATGGCCAAGGACGGCATGAAGAAAGATTCGATGTCCAAGGACGACATGAAGAAAGACGACATGAAGAAGTAGGCGTCGCCACCGCCATTTCCGCCAAAGGCCCGCCTCCGCTCGGAGGCGGGACTGTCATAAAGCCGAGCCGCAGCCGGTTCTACTTGCGTTTCTTGCGGGCGGCATAGCGGGCGTCGCGCGCGGCCTTGCGTTCGGCCTCAAGCGCGGCTTCCTTGGCCGCGGCCTCCTCCTTTTCGCGCGCCAGCTTTGCAGCGGCCGCCGCCACCGCTTCGGCTTCGAGACGGGCCTGCTCGGCCTTGGCTACTTCGCGCGCCAGTTTGGCCGCGGCACGTTCGGCAGCTTTTGCCTCGCGTTCGGCACGTCGCGCCGCAACAGTGGGATCGTCAAGACCCGGCTGGCTGCGAAATTTGTTCAGGATGTTCTGCCTGGCTTCCTGCGCCGCTTTTTGCCGGTCCGCGAAGCTAGGTTCCTTGAATCCACTCATTGAACGAGCCTTGTCACTTTCATGGTTGGTGAGACGATCCGTTTGGCCGTCGCGATGCCGAATTGCAGGGCGGCTGCACGATCGACAGCGGTTTACATCCGTGTGCGCCGGGAAGCCATCACATATCTGTCAGCCGGCGTGATTTTTGCGTCCGAGCGAGATCCTGATATGGCTTGGGGAATACGCCTTTTGGGCATCTGACGGCCAGTCATGCAACGATTACCTTCATCAGCTGTTCCTCGGACTTGAGCCAGAATAATGACCGATCCCGAACAAAGCGGAAGCCGACGCCCTGCGATTGCAGGGCTGCTGATCGCCGTCGTCCTGCTGGTGGTGGGGCTGTGGCTGGCTCGCGAACTGACTGCGAGCAGCAAGATGCAGGATTGCCTGATGTCCGGACGCTCCAACTGCGCCATCATCCCCGCGCAATGACGCAGTCATCGACCAGATGCAGGCGCACCTGCCCATCGTAATGCGCAGGGCCTTGCCGGGACCGCGCCAGCGCCACGCCAGCGGCGCAGGATTTTCCAGCCGTTCGGCCATGAGGAAAAGCGTGACGGCCAACATCGCCGGCAGGTGACTGCGCTCGACCAGGAGCGATAGCCACATCAGCGCCCAGCAGGCGCCTGCGCATGAGGCGCCGTTGCGCAGTCCGTACGCGAGCGCGTCACAATCGGCGGCCGCGCCAAACGCGGCGAGCTGCGGCCTTCGATGGCAGCGATTGAGGCACCATTGCTTGGCCGGGGAGATCTGCCACACCACCGCGATGACGACCGCAAGGCCGAGGCATGGCAGCGTGGCGGCCTCTGCCGACCGGGCAGCGAGCGCCAGGGTCTGCAGCGCCGCGCCCGCGGCCATCGATACCGCCATGTAGCCGGCGATGAACAGCAACATCGCCCGCGCGCGCCGGCTGGCAAAGCTACGGTCGCGGACATGCCGAAGCGGTTTGACGGTCAGCGGCAACATCATGGCCACGACCATCAGCGCCGAGCTTGAGGCAAGGTGCGCAGGCGTGATGAGATCCAGCGCAAGCCCGACAGAGGCCGCTGTTGGCGTCACCGGCCATGTCCCGGCGGCGCAGAGAGCTGGCGGCGAAAAGCCGCCGTGCTGGAACGCCAGCATCGACCACGCCGCCAGGCTGGCCGATCCCAGTACGAAAAGCCAGGCCTCGAAGGTGTGTGCGACAGGTCGCATCCAGCGGCTCCGTCAGTTGCCTTGCCGGAAGATGCTGATGCGGCCGATGCTGATCTTGGCCTGCTCCGGCACTGGTTTCTGCGGTACCAGGCGCACCTGGATTTCTTTGGCATTCAGCGTGCCGGCAAGGTGCAGGCTATCAACGACGTGGGTGATCTCGAGCACGAAGGTCAGGCCATCGCCCGCATGTTTGTCGTCGGCGAGCGACGCCTTGCGCACGCCAAACAGGCCGATGCTTCCCGCCAAGTGGTCGGGATATTTCGCGGGATCGCCGTCGTCAGGCACGTTGATGTAGACACTGAAGGTGGTGGCGTCGTTGGCGCCGCGCACATTTTCCAGGTTCAGGAAAATCCGATCAGGCACGGACGGCGCCGCGGCCGTGAGGCTGGCGGAGACCTTGCGCTGCACCGAGGTGTCGAGCTTGACCGAGGTCCTGGCCTCCGCCCCGGAGAGGCGCAGGCTCCCGGCGTTGGCGCCGAGCAGTTCGACCTTCTTGGCCATGGCGGTGCTCCTGATATCGGCCGCCGCCGTCAAATTCGGCCGGAGCCTGCGCATCCGCGCCGTCAGTTGTGGAGTTCCGGACGGCGGCGACACGTCATCATAGTTGTAATTGAGCTTGGAAAGATCATTCAAGTCGCCGGGCGTGTAGGTCCAGCTTACGCCGCCCGGCATCGGCAGCTTAAAGGCGCGGTCTCCGACGGCCGCGGGCCCGCTGATCCAATTCGATTGTGATGGGTCCAAATCCGTGGTCGGGTTCTCCCGCCACACCTCCCAGAGCCGATCAATATTGGCGTGATGCAGCCAGAAGATCGGATCGAGCCCGGCGGTATCGGGGTCCGACATCAGCCCAGGCATGTTCGGGTTGTCGGGATCGCCACCGCCCACCAGTCCGTGAACGTTATCGTGCGGCTGGGTCTCGATCCCGCCATGGACCTCGCCGCCGTGGCTGAACCCGGTGTCGACACCGCCGAAGCCGGGGCTGCCACCGCCGGCGTCCCCGGTGAAGTCGGGGTCGGCGAGCGCATTCAGGTTGATCTGACTGACCGGCACATAGACGTCGCCGTCATTGTTCGGACCATAGCGCTGCTTGACATAGAGCGGATTGTCGCCGCGCCCGTCCGGCCAGTCCGGCGAAGCGAAGGCGGGGGGCAGCTTGGACTGGTTCGGCTTGAAATAATTCCAGTACGGCAGCGCCCAGTCGGCCGGCCCACCCAGCTTTGTGACGGCATCGCGAATGATGGCTTCGAAGGCGATCAGATAGCCGCGATGCCAGGGCAGGAAATACCAGCTGCCGTGCTGGCATTGGTTCCAATAGGCCGCAACGTCCGCATCGCCCGGCATCGGTTCGTTGGGATCGAGATAGCCGAGTTGCTGCCACAGGTCCTGATCGATGCCGTGGATGGCGCCGTAGAACCGCCATCCTGTCGGCTGGTTGAGGGCGCGTGACTTCATGGCCTTGACCCCGCGCGCGTACCACAGGATCGGATCGGCCCAGTCGCCGCCCAGTTCAAAGACATTTTTTCGCGTGAAGCCCATAACAGCCTCCTCATTGATGCCGCGCGGCGCGTGACTGGCAGCGCTGGCAGCCGACGCTATCAAAAAGAGAATTTATTGGTAGTGCTACTTTAACGAGATGTCTGCGCTGCGCCGATTGGGCGCGTCCTTCGCAATGGGCGAGAGCGGTCCAATGCAGCCCTCGGGCGGCGATCGTCAGGGATGGGCTTTGGTTTGACAGAGTAGCGCAGCGCGCAATCATAGCGTGTGAAGCGTCTCACACTTTGCGCGACGAAACATCGAGCAGGCGCGGCCGCCCTCGCCGAACATTCCGTCTTTGAGGCTCGGCGCCTCAGGATCGCCATCGCGACCGGGCAGAAGCGCTAGGGGGCGGAGCTTGCTGAGAAGCGCATCCGCCGGCTTCGGCTGCGCGCCGCAGCGGCCGTCCGGCCTCGCGGGATTCAGGACATTGATGGAGCGCGGCATGGCACAACGGCTGGGGGTCAAGAACGACTGGGTGTCGCTTTCGGCATCGCTCACCTTGCCGGGCGGAGAACCGCGATTTCATCTGGGTTTCCCGAAGCAGTTCGCGACCGATGCGGGCGCCAACTGTCTCGTGGCCAATGAGCTCAGGGATGGCTATGAGCTGCCGACCCGCAATGTTCTGGAAAGAGCGATCCGGCGGGGAGATCTGTTCATCGACGTCGGGGCGCATTGGGGTTTTTTCACGCTTCAGGCCGCCACCCATCCGGCGGGCGATGTGACCGTCATCGGATTCGAGCCGGATCCCGCCAATGCTGCCATCCTCGTTAGAAACGTCGCCGACAACGGGCTGGCCGACAAGGTTTCCGTCGTTGGCGCGGCCTGCGGTGACGACTTCGAGATCGCGCCGCTGGTGGCCAATTCGAGCATGATGCACAGCATTCGCGGGATCGGCCTCAAGCCGCCCTTTGCGCGCGGGCCGTCGAAATGGGTCCCGGTGGTTACCTTGGACCGCGCCATGGCCGCCTTTCCCCGCGCGGCGAGTGCGAGGATCATTCTCAAGGTCGACGCCGAAGGCTTCGAGCCGCAGGTGCTGGCCGGCGCCCGATCGCTGTTAAGCGCCGGCCGTGTGGCGATCGTCATCTGGGAGTGCGGCCAGGCCTTCGCCGATGGACCCGAGCGCTGCGCGATGCGGCAGATGGTGGCTGTCCTGGATGGTCTCGGCTTCCACCATTTGCGACCACCCTCCCAGGAGAAGGACGGCCCGCTCGCCCGGTTCGACGTCGATGGCAGCTATGTGGGAAATGTGATTTCCCATCAGGCCGACGTCGAGATGTGAGAGCAGCCAATCACAATTGAGGCGTCGGGAACATATCTCGGCGCCACAGGTTTCCCTCCGACCCACGGAAGGATGTAGGCCATGAGGCTCACAAGCATCGGTCTCGCCTTGGCACTGACGCTGACAAGCACGTTCGCGCTGGCCCAGAGCGGCAGCATTTCGGCGGGCGGCAGCTCAGGGGCCGTTGGACCGGCCACAAGCGGCACCAGCACGGGATCGACCATGAACGGAACGACCGCCGGGTCCTCGGCGGGCAGAACGAATGGTGGCCTCAGCACTGGTGCCGGCAGCGCGGCGGCCGGGGCAAACAGCAGCCTGAACCCGTCCGGAAATAGCCTGATCAACCCGTCGCCCAGCGGCTCAACGTTGATGCCCACTCCCGGCTCCGGCGTCGGACGTTAATACTGAGATGGCCCGATGCTTTCGGGCAACAGGGTTTGATCGAGGCCCTCGGAGTTCGCGCTCCCGAAGACAGATTGGTGCGCGATGTCCTCGGCTCTGTGGTTCTCCTCGGCAGCCAAATTCGCGGTCGCGTGGCCGGTTCCCACGACCGCTTTTCTTTAGTTCGAAGGGGCGGCTCCAGATTGTTAAATAGCCCAGCCTGCAACCAATCGGTGTGAAGCGTCTCACACTCCCGAAAAATGAGAGCAGCGTCCGCATTTTCTCCGTGGTGATGGAACCAGTTTTGAAGCAGAGCGTTTCGGATTTCGAACCGGCTAGGCCGGCACCGGCGGCTTCAACGCGCCCGCGGACAGAGCAGATTGACCGGTTGCCTTCGGTCGCTTGCTGGGAGGGGGGCAGGGGATGCGCACTTCCGTGTTGTCGGGCTGGACCAGCCAGCAGAAGCATGTCGTCGTCGCCAGCTTTCTTGGCTGGGCGCTCGACGCGTTCGATTTTTTCCTGCTGGTATTCGTGCTGAAGGACATCGCCGCGGAATTTGGCACTGACATTTCCGAGGTGACACTCGCCATCCTGCTGACGCTCGCGATGCGGCCGATAGGCGCCTTTATTTTCGGGCGCGCCGCCGATCGGTGGGGACGGCGTCCGACCTTGATGGTGGATGTTCTCTTGTACTCGATCCTGGAATTTGCCTCGGGCTTTGCGCCCTCCCTGACGGTGCTGATCGTGCTACGGGCGCTCTACGGCGTCGCCATGGGCGGCGAATGGGGGGTTGGCGCCTCGCTGACGATGGAGACGATCCCGCCGAAGGCGCGCGGCTTTGTCTCGGGACTGCTGCAGTCCGGATATCCGACCGGCTATTTCATGGCATCGCTGGTCTATGGCGTGCTGTTTCCCTATATCGGTTGGCGCGGCATGTTCATGGTCGGGGTCATTCCCGCGTTGTTGGTGCTCTACATCCGCCGCAACGTCCCGGAATCGCCGGGCTTCGACCAGAAAGCGGAAGCCACGCGCGGCGATACCGTATCGATCCTGAAATCGCACTGGAAGCTTGGACTCTATGCGATCGTATTGATGACCGCCTTCAACTTCTTCAGCCACGGCACCCAGGACATTTATCCGACCTTCCTGCAGGTGCAACACAAGCTGTCGCCCCACGTCGTCGGCATCATCGCGGGGATCTACAACATCGGCGCGATCTGCGGCGGTATTTTCTTCGGCGCGCTCTCGGAACGCTTCGGCCGGCGGCGCTGCATCATTATGGCATCCTTGCTGTCGCTGCTCGTGATCCCACTCTGGGCCTACGCACAGAGCCCGGCGCTGCTCGCCACCGGCGCCTTCCTGATGCAATTCATGGTGCAGGGCGCCTGGGGCGTGATCCCGGTTCATCTCAACGAGCTTTCGCCCGATACCGCGCGCGGCACCTTCCCCGGCGTCGTTTACCAGCTCGGCAATCTCCTGGCATCGGTGAACGCCACGTTGCAGGCGGGCATCGCGACCTATTTCGGCGGCAACTACTCGTTCGCATTGGCTAGCGTGGCCGGATTCGTGGCCGTCCTGATCTGCGTCTTGACAGCCGCGGGAAGCGAGGCGAGGGGCGTGGCCTTTTCCGGCGCGGCCCGGGCAAAAGCAATCCAGGCCTGAACCCGGAAATTGACGATGGCTTGATTGAATCGCTTTGCACTCACGACGCCAATGCGGTCCTGATCATCTGGGCGAGATCGGAGGCGAGGTAGGGCTTGGGCAGCAGCAGTACGCCGGCGTCGAGCCGTCCGTGATGCACGATGGCGTTTTCGGTATAGCCCGAGGTGTAGAGGATCTTGAGCCCCGGGCGTCGCCCCAGCGCCTCGATCGCGAGCTGGCGGCCGTTCATGCCCCCGGGGATGATGACGTCGGTGAACAGCAGATCGATGCGTTGCGGACCATCGATGATCACCAGCGCCTCGGCGGCATTGCTGGCAGCCAGTGTGGTGTAGCCGAGATTCCTGATCTGTGTGACCACGTATTCGCGGACCAACGGGTCGTCCTCGACGATCAGGATGGTATTGTCGCCGCGTTCGAGCCCGAAAGCGCCGGCCTCGGCGACCGGCGCTTCCGCGACGCCCACCGCCTGCGGCAGGTAAAGCTTGACGGTCGTGCCGTGTCCCAGTTCGCTGTAGATCTTGATATGCCCGTTCGACTGTTTGACAAAGCCATAGACCATGCTGAGACCGAGCCCCGATCCCTTTCCGATGTCCTTGGTGGTGTAGAACGGCTCGAACACCTTTTCGAGCAGGCCGGCATCTATCCCCTCTCCGGAGTCGCTCACCGCGACCATCACGTAATCGCCCGGTTTGACCTCGGCGTTCATGCCCGCATAATGCGCGTCGAGCACGACATTCTTGGTTTCGAGCGTCAGCTTGCCGCCGTCCGGCATGGCATCCCGCGCGTTCAAGGCGAGGTTCAGGATCGCGGTCGAGAGTTGACTGGGGTCGATCAGGGCCGGCGCGCAATCCGGGGTCAGCATCGTTTCGATGTCGATCTGCTCGCCCAGCGTCGATCGCAAAAGCTGCGCGGCATCGCGAACCATGGCGTTGACGTCGATGTTGCGCGGCTGCAGCGGCTGGCGACGGGCAAAGGCCAGCAGATGCTGCGTGAGGTCGGCGCCCCGGGTCGCCGCGGCGCTGATCATGTTGGCGATCTGGACCAGTTCCGGGCGCTCCTTGACCGCGTCGGCGATAATTTCGATGGTGCCGATGATCACGGTCAGAATGTTGTTGAAGTCGTGCGCCACACCGCCGGTGAGCTGGCCGATGGCTTCCATCTTCTGGGCCTGCCGAACCTGGGCCTCGTTGGCCTCGATCTCCTGAAACCGCTGCACCATGGCCTCGGCGCTGCGGCGATGCCTGACTTCCTCCTCGAGCGCGGCATAGGCCTGCTGCAATTGTATGCGTGTCGGCAGCACCAGGATTCGCGGTAGCAGCACCAGCAGCGCCGCGGCGATTCCGATCGACATGAAGGCCAGCAAGCCCTTGATCACGCCCTCGATGGCGTAGGCCGGCACCCACAATGTATAGACCGACATCAGGCGGGTCACCCCGCACAGCATGATGAAGAACGCAAACGCCCCGAACACCGGTCTGAACATGACATCGCGGCGGCGGCGCCACACGAACAGCGCCAATACGAACGCGGTCGTAAAGAAGGCACCGGCGAGCAGGAGGTCGGAAATGGCATTGAGCCAGATCAATTCAGGCTTCCACAGCATGGACGCGCCGTGGGGAATGAACGTCGACATTTCCAGACTTTCTCCAAAGATATCATAGGGCGGCCCCGCGATCCGATCCATCCACCGCAAGGACGGTCCAAGTCATTCAGGTTTCCGCCGGCCGTGCAAGCGCGACACCGGCGGGTGTTGCCGTGGTGATATCTCAGCCATCAGAGCCCGCCTGCCGAAGTCGGCCAAGGCGACCCTGAGTTGTGTAATTTCAGGAAAGCACGCATATCCTGTTAAGCGATCAAAAACCTTGCCGAGCACAAGACACTGCTGCGATACGCAAGCGACGGGCAGCCATTTTCAGGAGCGGCTTGCACCAGCGTCATTCCATCGGACAATCATCGAGTGACCGCGTGATCAGGTTTTCCAGCAGTCGACCGCAAGCAGCAATTCGACCAGATCGTGGTAGCGCTGGCCGTCCAGTCCGGAGATTTCCCTGATGCGGCCTAGTCGCGAATAAATGGTGTTGGGATGCACGCCAAGTTGGCGTCCTGATTGCTGGACGTTCAAGTCGCAGTCAGCAAGTGTTCGCAGGGTTTGAACCAGCGAGCCCTTGGCCCTCTCATTCGCTCCGACAAGGGCGACAATCCAGCGTGGGGCTGCGGACCGAACATAGTCGCCACCGCGATGCAACATCAGGCCACGAATGGGCAGATCGGAGAACTGCACGACGCGTCTGGAGACACCGGCAAAGTCCAGTGCGATCGTCGCCTCGTGCAGCGCCTTCGGAAGAAACGATGTGGAAGGATGATCGGCGCTGGTGCCGACCAGCACCGCCGGGCCAAGCTCGAGCAGCATTGGCCGAATCCGCTCGGCGAGATTGGTTTGTGGTGCTGTCCAGCCCGACTGTCGCCGCTGATCGGACAACACCGCCGCCACGACGTTATTCCGGAACCCGACCAGGATGCGAATGGGCGTCGCCGTCACCAGTGTCGACATGGCATTGGCGATGCGCTGCGCGCGCTGCGGCAGTTCCATCTCGGCCGGGTTGGTCGATTGTGCCACCGCGACACAATAGGTTTGTCGCTGTTCCAGATAACCGGCACGTTTCAACAGACGCTGAACCCTTCCATCTGACTCGTCGTATCCGCTGAACAGGATATTCAACAACTCGGTTCGTTGGTCGCTTTCGGCCTCCGTGAGCGTGCGGGTTTGCGACACATATTCCGCGGCGATGATCGTACTGATCGTATTTGTATACTCGATGGCAAAGTCGGCCAGCTCGGCACCGATCAAATCGGAGTTTCCGGAAAAAGTGGCGACCGCCGCGTCCCGAAGCCACTGGGCAAGAACCTGGTGGCCGCAGCGATAGGCGTGCAGGATCGCATCAAGCGGAAATCGCTGCTCGGCGCGGCGGTGGGCCTGGGACCGCACAAAGTCGAAGTCGCCATCTTGGCCGCCGCCGAACAGTCGACGGATTTCGCGCATGTGTTCGCCAAGATGGGTGTCGAGGCCCGGAAGAACCTCGGGATTGCCGGAGTGCCGATAGGCCGGAACCCGCGCCAGGATAGCGGCGCGCAGCGCGCGACCTGCCTTGGCCATGCCAGCGTCCAGCGACGCCGTCACGGAGGGAATGACGCCCGATGCCTTGAGCCTCGAAAGCACCAGGCGCAGGGCTCGGCGGTCGTCCCGATCTGGCGCGATCAATTGTGAACTCTTCACAGCATCCCAGCCCATTACCGCAGCGGAATTGCCATTTTTAGCGGCAGATCATGGTGATATCAACCATTCCGCGGACTTGATCAGGCATCAACAGAATGGAGATCAGAGATGGCAAAATATCTGTTTGTCTACCACGGTGGCGGCCACCCTTCGAATCCGGCCGAAGCCAAGTCGGCGATGGACGCGTGGGGAGCCTGGTTCGGCTCGATGGGCGCAGCCGTGATTGACGGTGGCAATCCCGTTGGAAAATCCAGCACCGTCAAGCCGGACGGTTCACTTGTCGATGGCAGTGGTGCCAATCCTGCCTCTGGTTACAGCCTGATCGAGGCTTCCAGCCTGGAGGACGCGCACAAGAAGGCCAAAGGCTGCCCGATCCTGAAATCTGGCGGGACGATCGAAATCGCCCAGGCGATGGACATGTAGTTGACCCCTGGCAGCGGCGAGGTGGTGGCGTCGCCGCTTCGCCGCTGGCGTGCCGGTATTGCGCGTTGCACCGAACTGGAGATGGGGACGTAATGACTATCGATCTCAAATATCTCGCCTACACCGCGATACTCACGGCCGCATTGTGGATTCCCTATGTGATTTCACAGGTCATATCCAACGGCCTCCTGAAGGCACCGAACTATGTCGACCCAACGCCGAGGTCGGTGCCGCTGTGGGGCAAACGTGCGGATCGCACCTATCTCAACGCCGTTGAAGTCTTTGCGCCATTCGCCGCGCTCGTCATTGTCGCTCAGATCAGCGGCAAGGCCAACCCGATGACCGCGTTCTGGGCGATGTGGTTCTTCTGGATGCGCCTGGCGCACGCCGTGCTCTATTTGCTGGCGATACCCTACCTCCGAACGCTGGTCTTCACGCTGGGATTTGTGGCGGTGGCCGGTATCTTCTGGGAGGTGATCAGGTAGAACGGAAGCCGAGGCAGCCGGTCCTGGCACCAGCCGGATATTCCGAGGCGGTCTGAACGACGACCGCCGTTTGGAGTGGGGCGAACTAGAAACTAGCATTTTGGATGGTGGATATGATTACGCTGTACACCTTTGGTCCCTATTTCGGTCTTCCCGATGGCAGCCCGTTCGTGACCAAGGCCCTGCTTCTGCTGAAGATGTCCGGGCTGGCATTCACGGAAAATCGAAACGGCTATGCGAAGGCACCGAAGGGAAAATTGCCTTACATCGAGGATGGCGGGGAGAAAATTGCCGACACCTGCTTCATCCGCTTGCACATCGAGAACAAATACCACTTCGATTTCGACGAGGGATTGAGCCGCGAACAGAAGGCCATCGGCTGGGCGATCGAAAAAATGTGTGAGGAGCATCTCTATTGGGTGCTCATTGTCGATCGCTGGCTCGACCCTGAAAATTACAAGAAGGGCCCTTCGCATTTTTTCGACAGTATGCCTGCCGCCATCCGGCCGGTGATTGCAGCCATCGTACGTCGCAAAATCCGTCGTGACGCCTACGGCCAGGGACTCTTGCGGCATTCTGAATCCGAGCGGGCACGACTGGCCAAGCGGGATATCGACGCCCTGGCAGAGCTGCTGGGCGATAAGCCCTTCATGTTCGGCGACGCGCCCCGCGGCTTGGACGCGACCGTGGGCGCTTTCGTGATGGGGATCCTGTGCCCGGTATTCAACACCGCCGGCCGAGCCGCGGCCGAAGGCCATCCAAATCTCGTGGCCTACCGCGATCGGGTTGTCGCCCGCTATTTTGCGGGAAAGTGAAGCAAGGATTTTCTTTCGGCGGGGTCCAGTCCGTAGATGGGGTAACGGGCCGGCCGGCACCGAGCAAGCCGAGCCAAGCAAGCCGCCCGCTCGCTACGGCGCTGTTTGGTGGCGCGCTTCGCGGACGGCTTGCTTGGCAAAGCGGTGGTCGTCCCTCAAACTGATGGTGTTTCAATTCAACGGAGTCGGGCGAGCCCGCTCCAAGCATCATCGAGGGACGACCATGAACTACTATGCTGGAATTGACGTGTCATTGGAATACTCAAGCGTGTGCGTTATGGATGGGAGCGGCAAGATCGTGCGGGAAGCGAAAGTATTGAGTGAGCCGGACGCGCTGATCGCCTGGTTCGGTGAACTCGGCTTCGGCCTGGAGCGGATCGGACTGGAAGCGGGGCCACTGTCGCAGTGGCTGTTCGCGGCGATGACGCAAGCTGGTCTTGCGGTCGAATTGCTGGAGACACGGCACGTCCACAACGCCTTCAAGACGATGCCGGTGAAGACCGATCGCAGGGACGCGCGTGGCATTACTGAGCTGATGCGGCTGGGCTGGTTCCGTCCGGTGCACTGCAAATCGGCGGAGGCGCAGGAGACCCGGGCGCTGCTGACGGCGCGCAAGCTGCTGCAGACCAAGCTTCACGATATCGAGCTGAGCCTGCGCGGCATTCTGCGTGGCTTCGGCCTCAAGGTCGGCCGGACCACGCCAACTGAGTTCGAGGCCAGGATCAGGGAGCTTGTCGATGGCCATCCGAGCTTGCAGGTCATCGCCCAGGCTTTGCTGGCCGCACGCACGGTGCTGCGGCGCGAGTTCAACGGCTTCGAGAAGCGGGTGCGGTCGATGGCGCGCTCCGACGCGCGGACACGGCTATTGATGTCAACGCCCGGCGTGGGCATGATCGTCGCGCTGACCTATGTTTCCGCGATCGATGATCCCCAGCGCTTCAAGTCCTCCAAGGCGGTCGGTGCTCATTTCGGACTGACGCCGAAGAAGTATCAGTCCGGTGAGACCGACATCACCGGAAAGATCTCGAAGATCGGCGACGCAAGCGTGCGAGCTGTGCTCTATGAGGCGGCTCACGTCATCCTGACACGGCCGATCAAGGGATCAAACCTCAAGAGCTGGGCCGTCAGGATCGCCAAGCGCGCCGGCATGAAAACAGCGAAGGTGGCCCTGGCCCGCAAGCTGGCGGTCATCATGCATCGCATGCTGGTTGATGCCAAGCCATTCAACTTCGTCGCCGCCGCGGCCTGATAGAAGGAGAGTTTTAAAGGTTTCGGGCGGGTCGGACACCAGCCTTCCCGAAGCGGAGTCCCTCGCCGGGACGATGGCACAGGTCAGACCGCAATCCGCCCAGTGGCATTGCGACCACGCGTAAGTAGATCGGTCGGCCTGTTCCTCTCAGCACCCCATCAGGTGGCGGTCTTGCACCGACCCCGTACAGAAGCGAGTGCCTGGCGACGGATGATGCAAAAAGGGATTGACAAACCGAGGCCCGTTACAGAAGGGCGGATTAGCATTAGCAATAAAGCTGGGCCGCAAGGCCCGAATTTTATTGCGTAATCCGCCGTTAGCGAGCAA
>CAVTNW010000027.1:0-72831 GCA_963736075.1 uncultured Alphaproteobacteria bacterium
GGGATTCGAACCCACGGTGCCCTTGCAGGCACGCCGGTTTTCAAGACCGGTGCCTTAAACCACTCGGCCACCCTTCCGTAGGGACCACCTCATGGGCGAACGCGGTGCGGATTGCAAGCGGCGGCGCGCTGGCCCATCGACTTATTGCGGCAACGGCGCCGACCCGCGACCGTTCGGCGTGAATCCGCGCAGCCGTGCACCGGGGCAGCGGCTTTCTTGGTTCGGTCAGTCCCTCGAGTGATGCGCTTGAAATGCCATCGGCTCCACGCGCGCCGCGCTGGCTATGATACCCGGACACCCCTCGCAACCTCGCCAGCCGCAAGCCACAGGGCGCCCTTTCCCCGCAGAACTACGGTGGCCGAACTTCAATGGCAAT
Source organism: uncultured Alphaproteobacteria bacterium (assembly GCA_963736075.1). GTDB lineage: Bacteria > Pseudomonadota > Alphaproteobacteria > Rhizobiales > Xanthobacteraceae > Bradyrhizobium. The sequence continues at coordinate 377 of CAVTNW010000027.1, forward strand.
TAAGGAGAGCGTGCCACGGTCAGGCTCTGTCAGGCCGGTCAAAGGACGTTGGGTCGTAATGTCGGATGTTGTTCGTGTGTCACCCATTTTGCATTTCAGCGCCCTGAGGATTGGCAAATGTTAACCACCACCAGCGTTGCTCCTGAAGACGTTGCCCGTGAAGACGTTGCACCAGCTCGGTCTTCATCTCACTTGCGTTTCATTGTGATAGGCGTGGTACTGATCGTAACCATCATCGCGGCGACGATATCGCTGGTCTGGATGTTTCGAAACGATGCGATCGCAGCCTACCGGACTGCCACGATGAATTTGGGAAATGGCATGTCCCAGCAGACCTCCCAGGCGATCACCTCCATCGACCGCGCCGTGCATGAGATTGAGGCCGGTCTGACCTCGGATTCCGTCGCGAGCGCCGATGCGATCGGGGTTGCCATGCGAAGCCGTGCCAGCTTCGATCTGCTTGCAAGCGCGAGCAAGGGAACTCCGTTTTTAAACGGGCTGGCGATGATCGATTCCAAAGGCATCGTGCAGAATTCCTCCGGGTCCGCGGTGGCGATCGGGCGGGATGTCAGTCACGAGGACTTCTTCACCCACTTCAGTGCCCAAAACGACTCCAATTCCTTTGTCAGCGCTCCGGTCAAAAGCAAGGTGAGCGGCAAGTGGACTGCAATTCTATCCCGCCGGATCAACGACCCTCACGGCAGCTTTGCTGGAATCGCGGCTGCGGAGATTTCGCTTGCTTCGATCGAGGCATTCTATAGCGGGGCCATGCCCGCGCGCCGTTCGGTTTCAATGGTGCGAAGGGATGGCATGGTCATGGTTCGTTTCCCGCATCGGGAGGAGGAGATCGGCCAGGTCATCCCGGCCACCAGCCTCTGGTATGGGGCCGTCGCGCAAGGCGGCGGGGCCTACCATGCGGGTGATTATTTCACGCAGGAGCCGGTCGTTGCATTCGCGCGTCCATTGAAGGATCTGCCGCTGGTGGTGCAGGCTTCCGTCGCCGAGGCCGATGTGCTGGTCGATTGGCCTCGACAAGTGCTGTGGCTGGTGCTCGGAGCGGCCGCCGCCGTCGTCGGCCTGGTCGCGCTGCTGCGGCACCTCGCGCGACAAGTCGATCGTCTGGAGACCTCGGGGGCCTTGTTGGCCACCAAGAACATGGAGCTGGAAACCGCGCATACTCATCTGGATGCAGCGTTGGCCAACATCTCGCTTGGGGTAACCCTGTTCGATGGGGACAAGAAGCTCATTGTCGCCAATCAAAAATACCGTGATATCTACAACCTGCCGCCGGAGGCGACGCGGCCCGGGGTCAGCCTGGCTGAACTGATGGATTATCTGTTCGCGTCGAGCAGATTTCCCCGCGTCGGTCGCGACGAATATGTAACCGCGAGATCCGCGATGATCGAAAGCGGTGAGCGGAAGCAGGCAGTCGTCGACTTGGTCAGCGGGCAAACTGTTTTCATCACCCGTCAGCCCATGCCTCACGGCGGCTGGATCTCAGCTCATGAAGATATCACCGAGCGTCACGAGGCCGACCGCCATATTCGCTTTCTTGCACACCACGATGTACTGACCGGCCTGTCGAACCGGGCCTATTTCACCGAGCAACTCGAGGGTGCCGTTGCCCGCCTGCAGCGCCACGGCGAGCCCTTCAGTGTGTTCATGATGGATCTCGACAAGTTCAAGAACGTCAACGACACGCTGGGCCATCCGGCCGGAGATGAACTGCTCCGGGAGACCGCGCAAAGGCTGCAGTCCTCGCTGCGTGAAACCGACGTGCTCGCCCGTTTGGGCGGCGATGAATTTGCCATCATTCAATCGGGCGAGAAAAAGCCACGCGAGGGCGCAACCAGTCTGGCCGCCCGCATCATTGAGCTTATTTCGCAACCCTACGATCTCGATGGCAACGTGGTCTCCGTAGGTTGCAGCATCGGCATCGCGCTGGCTCCGGAACACGCCGACAACAGCTCGGATCTGCTCAAGATGGCCGATCTCGCGCTCTACGCTGTCAAGGAAGCCGGCAGAAACGGCTTCCGCCTGTTCGAAGCCGAGATGCTGGCGACCATGGATGGCCGCCGCGAGCTGGAGGATGAGCTGCGCCTTGCGATTTCGCGCGAAGAGTTCGAGCTGCACTATCAGGCCCTGGTCGACGCCAGGACAGGTCGGCAGGCCGGTTTCGAGGCGCTGGTACGTTGGCGCAGCCCGACACGCGGTCTGGTGATGCCTGACAAGTTCATTCCATTGGCCGAGGAGACCGGCCTGATCGTTTCGCTTGGCGAGTGGATCCTGCAACGGGCGTGTCTGGATGCGGTGAGCTGGCCATCCCATCTCAAAGTCGCCGTCAATCTGTCGCCGGTTCAATTGGCGCAGCCCGATCTGTTTCAGCGGGTGCGGAGCGCGCTTGCTGCATCCTCGCTGCCGGCGGAGCGACTGGAACTGGAAATCACGGAGACGGCGCTGTTCAAGGGCGATGCGGCCAGCATCAAGCTGATACGCAAGTTCAAGAGGCTTGGGATTTCGATTGCCCTCGATGATTTCGGAACCGGATACTCGTCGCTCACTTATCTCACGACGGTCCCGTTCGACAAGATAAAGATCGATCGATCCTTCACGATGAACATGACCAAGCGCGCCGATTGTGCCGCGATCGTCGCAGCGGTCATCGCGCTCGGGCGCAGCCTGAAAACCCAGACGGTGGCGGAGGGCGTCGAAACCGAACAGCAACTCGCCATTCTCAGGGAAGCCGGCGTGACCATGGTCCAGGGCTACCTGTTCGGCGTTCCCTGTCCGGCATCGGCCCTGGTGCTCGACGATGTCGTGACCGGGGATCCCGTCGCCAGCGCGGCCTGAGGCCGCCCGCTTTTGTCAGGGCGAGGCTTGCGAGAAGAATGGCAGCTGGCATGGCCGTCATTGGCGCGGTTCAAGCAAACCCTTGCACCACCGCACGTTCAAGCCCACCCATTGCGCGGCACGCGGCTTGCCAATCCAGCTGGCCCAGCAGCTACCCTAAAGTGTATCCGCCAATTGGCCGTCGACGACGAGGTATTAAGACGCCTTGGCATCGGGTACTCTTCGCGCCATCGAATGGGGGGATGACATGAGCTTGTCCAGCATCTTTGCGCGCATCGTCGCACTGATCGGGGGCGCGGCGCTGCTGTGGCGCCGATTGCAGGGCACAGCCCCTGAGCCGGCGTGGGGCAGCTCTCCCTCGGTACCCTTGGCAAAGCCGCAAGGCATCCTCCCGACGCTGAAGATGCCGACGGCGAGGGGCTGGAGTGACGGGCAATTGCCGGTGGCCGCCAACGGGCTCAAGGTCAATGCCCTTGCGACCGGCCTGAAACATCCGCGCTGGATTTACGTGCTGCCCAACGGCGACATCCTGGTTGCCGAAGCGACGCAGATCCAGGGACCGGTGAGGACCGTGTTCAGCTATGCGATGCAGGCGACGATGCGACGCGCCGCCGCGCTTGGCGTCAGCGCCAACCGCATCACCTTGTTGCGCGACGCCGATGCCGACGGTGTTGCCGAGCGGCGCGGCATTTTCATGGAGGGACTGAACCAGCCCTTTGGCATGGCGCTGGTGGGCGACACCTTCTATGTCGGCAACACCGACGGGGTGATGGCCTTCCCCTATGTGGCGGGCGCCGACCGCATCACCGCGACAGGGCGGAAACTCGGCGACTTCAAGCCGGGCGGGCATTGGACGCGGAGTTTGCTGCCGAGCCCCGACGGCCGAAAACTTTATGCCGGGGTCGGCTCGTCCAGCAATATCGCCGAGAACGGGATGGCCGCGGAGGAGGGGCGCGCCGCCATCTATGAGCTCGATCTGGCCGCTGGCACCAGCCGCATCTTTGCCAGCGGCCTGCGCAATCCGGTGGGGCTGGCCTGGGAGCCGCAGACCGGAGTGCTCTGGACGGTGGTCAATGAGCGCGACGGCCTCGGCGACGAGACACCGCCGGATTATCTGACCTCCGTTCGCGAGGGCGGCTTCTACGGCTGGCCCTATTGCTATTGGGGGCAGACGGTAGACGATCGGGTGCCGCAGGATACTGCCGCGGTCGCCAAGGCCGTCAAACCGGACTATGCGTTGGGCGGGCATACCGCCTCGCTGGGTCTCTGCTGGCTGCCGGCCGGCACGCTGCCGGGTTTTCCGGACGGCATGATCATCGGGCAGCACGGCTCCTGGAACCGCAGCACGCTGAGCGGCTACAAAGTCGTGTTCGTGCCGTTCGCCGACGGGCGCCCAACCGGGCCGCCGCGGGATATTCTGACGGGCTTTCTGGCACCGGACGAGCGCTTTTCCTACGGGCGACCGGTCGGGGTAACCCTTGGTCCCGACGGCTCGCTCCTGGTGGCGGACGACGTCGGCGACGTGATTTGGCGCGTTACCGGGCAGTAGCACACGCCTGCAAATCGGTCCCATGAAACAGAGCTTGAAGCGAGTTCCTGTGGCGTGAAGATGGCTCGAAAAAGCCGCCGTCTTCGCAGTTGCGGCGTCGGCAAATCTGACGCACAGTCCGGCATCGCGCCGGAGCTCAACCGGCCGTGCTCAACAGGGAGAACGTCATGATCAAGGTAAGCGTTATGTATCCGAACACGCCGGGGGCGCGCTTCGACCACGATTATTACCGTGACAAGCACATGCCGCTGGTGAAGGCGCGGCTGGGTGACGCCTGCAAGTACTATACGGTGGACAAGGGCCTTGCCGGTGGAGCACCCGGCGCGCCCGCGACCTATGTCGGAATGTGCCACATCTTCAGCGACTCGATCGAGGCATTCCAGGCTGGCATGGGGCCGCACGCCCGGGAGATCATGGGAGACATCCCGAACTATACCGACCAGAGCCCGGTCATCCAGATCAGCGAAGTCGTGGTAGGCTGAGGCGATCGCCGCGCCGGCCGCAGTGCTGAAGGCGCCGGCAGAAATCTTCTGGTGTCGCGCGGCCACGCGCGGCACCCACTGCCGAGGCCGCACCCCCATCCTTCACTCCGCATTAAATCCGGGTCAGACTTTTCCGGCATTGGGTGTGGCAGACGGGCAGATGGCTCGCGCCAATGACTGAAAGCAGCGGGCAGGGGTTAGCGGCTCGCAATAGGCCGGCCCCGACGAAACAAGCCTGAAACCATTTTCCCCTCGCATGAACGTGCCTGGAAACAATCCCCGGCTACGGTCGTCCGATCCAACAACGGAGTTCGGACATGTGGGCCTTCATCATCAGCCTGATCTACGACGAGTCCTGCCGGAAGTACCTGGCCGATGTCTCGCGGCACCAGCACCGGTGGATGTGAGATTGCGGCCAAAGGCTTTCCCCATCCTGTGAGTCGGCGTCTGCTGCGGCCGATTGTTCCCGGTAATCGTTGCTGCAAAATTTTGCTCTTATCCATTTTATTTTGATTTCCACGCAAAATCGAAGAGACGGACATCAAGTGACCGCTTGACGGTGTTTGCGGCATGCGACTAAAAGTTGTTGTTGTCTCCTTTGCCTTCAGAGGCGATAGCTATGGCCTGGATCAAAGTTACGGGACCGGCGGGCAACGTGCTCATGGTCAACGTTGATCAGATTGTTCGTGTTCGACCTCCGGATGGAGCGGAGGCGCCGGGCACGCAAGCGGTGGTTGATTTTGCCAACACGCAGAGCCAGGCGACTCGCGAAACGGTGGATCAAATCATGCTACTGATCGAGCCACCGGCAGCCAGTCCACGTCGGTCAAGTACCAGCGCCAGTCGCTGACCGAAGTCGCGGACAAGCGCGACCGCTGCCGGGCTTATTGATACGGCAACATTCGACTGCTACGGACCAGCACAGCGGTTGCCTGGCTGACGGCGGCGGGCGGCCCACTTTGCTGCGAATCCGCGCTGGAAGCGGGACCGGCGCTTGATGAAGTGGCGAATAAGGATCTCATGGCATGAACGCATTCGCAGCGCCTGGCCGTTTCTTCAAGGGCAACCTCCACACCCATTCGAACCGGTCGGACGGTGCGCGAGATCCTGAAAGCGTCTGTGCCGCCTACCGCGACGCCGGCTATGATTTTCTCGCGCTGACCGATCACTTTCTGGCCCAATACCGGTTTCCCATTGTCGATACCCGCAGCTATCGGACCCCATCGTTCACGACCCTGCTCGGCGCCGAGGTGCATGCGCCGCAGACTGGCCTTGGCGAGCTCTGGCACATTCTCGCCATCGGCCTTCCGCTTGACTTCGCGCCCACGGGGGAGGGCGAGTTGGCCGCGGCATTGGCACAGCGCTGCGCCGATGCCGGCGCCTTTGTCGCGCTGGCTCATCCCGCCTGGTACGCGCTGACGATGGCCGATGCCGACAGCATCGCTTGCGCGCATGCGATCGAAATCTATAACCACCGCGGCATGCTTCGCACCGATCGGGGCGATGGCTGGTACCTGCTCGATCAGCTGCTTGCCCATGGCAGGCAACTGACGGGGTGCGCCAATGACGATGCGCATTTCCACTTCGACGATACCAGGGGCGGCTGGGTGATGGTCAAGGCCGAACGCAACGAACCGGAGTCGCTGCTCGCGGCGCTCAAGGCGGGCCATTACTACTCGAGCCAGGGTCCGCTCATTGATGACCTCCGCGTCGGCCGCGACGATATCGAGGTCGCCTGTGAAACAGCGGCAGCCGTCATGCTGCTGGGACGGGGATCGCGCTCGGAAGTAGTATTGGCACCGACCGAGCAGCGTGTCCGGTTGCCGAGCGGGAAATTTAGGGGCGATTACGTGCGCGCGGTCGTGGTCGATGCGCAAGGCCGCCGCGCCTGGAGCAATCCGATCTGGCTGCCGGTTTGATCGGAAGGACATTTCAGAAGCTAATTGGAGCAACTTGACTAGTCGGCGGCAAACGATAATCTAAGGTAGATTAATTTATATTTGCTACGAAGCATTGCGTGCGGCGAGCCGCGAGACAATTACCGATTTGGAGAAATTCATGGCGCTCAGCCCCGGATTCGTTCCTTCGGAAGCGCAGGTTCTTCTGGAGATGGCGCAGCAGGCGTATTCCAACGCACCGTCTGCTCCAACGTGCGGCGTTCCGCCGGTGCCCGCCCCGAGCGGCTGGACGGTCGTCACTTCTCTGACACCAACGACCGCCACGCTGCTGGATAACTACTGGCAGGTCTGGCAAAACCAGAATAATCCCTTGCAATATGCGATTGCAATTCGCGGTACCATCGACACCGATGTGAGCGCGCTCGCCGACTTGCTGTTTCCTCTGATCAACGCACGCATCGACTTCAAGCTCGATGGCATCCAGCTGGCGTTCAACTTGGCGCAGGACGAGGGGAACAGCCCGGTCAAGGCTGGCGTGCATTCCGGCTTTGCGCTGAGCTTGTTGCTCATGCTGTTCACGACCGACAGCCCTCTGTTCTCGACTCTGGTGCAGCTGGCGCTGACGGGCGGCAGTGAGGTCTATATCACCGGACACAGCCAGGGCGCCTCGATCGCCACGCTGCTCACGTCGCTGGTCAGGCATTCGACCCAGTTCTTCGCCGGACCGAGTTACAAGACCTACACATTCGCCCCCGCGAAGCCCGGGAATGACCATTACGCCTACGACTACGACCAACTCGCTGGAATCATGGGCTATGGCTGGGCCGTCGTGTCGACGCAGGATTGGGTGCCGCAGCTACCGCTGACGCTGGAATCCCTGAGGAGCATCAACACGCCCAACCCGTTGTTCAAGTTCGGCGGTGCGCTGAGTGCCTTGCCAGCCTCCTCGGTCACGCCTTTGACTGCCGCGAATGAAGCCGAAATCCAGGCTGCTCGAGCAGCCGCGGCGGCTCGTCTCAGGTTGCGTGTCGACGAGCTCGCGGCGAGACTGGAGGCCGAAACGATCCATCTGAACAAGCGCGACCTCGGAGGTATGGCAGAGCCAGTCACAGGATCCTCGATCGCCGACCTGATCAAACAGATCCCGGACGAGATTCAGGATTCCCTGAACTTCGCCAAGGCCGGCGCGCTGGTCCCGCTGTTCGCCACCCCGGGAGGCAACCCAACCGACGGGACGTCAAATTGTCAGCCGTTCGACGCGTTCTGGCAGCATCATCTCGGTAACTATCTCAAATACCTGAACGCCCAGTATCAAGGCTAAAGTTCAGCTCAGTTCACCGTTCGATTAGGGTTCTCCGGAGAAGCCTGTGCCCCTTGTATGCTCGCGCTCTTTGGCAGCGGCGAGACGCTGGCGAAATAGGCCGCCAGATCGGCGCGCTCCTGCGACGTCAATTGGCGTGCGATCGCCGGCATCGGATTGAGCGCGGTGATGTCACCGGGCTCGGCCGTCGCAAACAGATCGAGCCGCGCCTGCAGGTAGACCGCGCTTTGCCCTTGCAGTCTCGAGATCAGCGGCAGCGCGGTCACGCCTTTGATGTCATGGCAGCCAAGGCAGGCCGGAATGCCGCGGCCATTGTCACCCTTGGTCGCGATCGCCGCACCTCGCGCGGCCGCGGCCGCATCCACCGGCGCGAGCGCCTTCTGTGGCGGCAGCGAATTGAGATAGGCCGCGAGGTCGGCGATATCGCGATAGCTCAAAGCCTGGGTGACCTCGAGCATCTTGTTGTTGACGCGCACGCCGGCGCGAAAGGCGTCCAGCGTTTGCAGGGCGTAGGGCGCTGCCACCAGCGTGATGTCGGGGACAAGGCCCTCTTGATCGCCGCGGCCGCCGTTGAGATGGCATTTGGTGCAGACGGTCGTAAACAAGCCATGCCCCGACGCGATATCCCCCGAGGGCAGCGTCGCCGCCGCCGTCTGCGCGCCGCCTTTGGTCGGCTTTTGCGTGGAGTAGTAGGCGGCCACGGCTGCGATGTCGTTCTCGTCGAGGCCATGCGCTACAGCCAGCATCGGATTCCAGACGCCGGTCGAGCCGCGTCCGCCGAGCCGCATGGCGCCCAGTTGCCGGCGCAGGTAGGTGTCCGACTGGCCGGCGATGTGCGGCGCGCGGGTAATCTCGCTGCCCGCGCTCTCGTGGCAATTGGCGCAGGCCGGGGTCGCGCTTTCCTGAATGCCCTGCAACGCGATGGTCTCGCCGCGCTTGACAAGGTCCGGTTTGGGCGGGGCCGTCGCGGGCATCGGGTGCACCGGGAGACCAGCATAGTAATCGGCAAGCGCGGCAATCTGCTGGGCCGACAGTTCAGAGGCAATTTCCTGCATGTAGCCGCTCTTGCGTCGGCCGCCTGAATAGGCATCGAGGGCAGCCTTGAGATAGCCGGAATCCTGGATCGTTAGATCGGGCGCCTCGCCCCCGGTGGCGCTGCCGTCACCCTCTTTGCCGTGACAGCCGGCGCAGACCGCGACCGGATGGGTGCGGACGAGCGGATCGCTGAAGCCGACCGACGGCGCAGCATATTCATATTCGTGGACCGGCGAAACGTCGCGCTGGGTGTCCGATGGACGCAGCGCCGCCGGCTCGGCCGCCGCCATGGCCGGCGCGGTCGTGGGATCCTGCGGGAGGGCGATCAGGTTCTGATAGGTCTTGGCATCCATCTTCGGCAATTGCCGGACGAAGGCGACCATCGACCACACCTCGTCGTCACGCAACGCGGTTGGCCAGGACGGCATGGCCGAAAACTTGACGCCGTGTTGCACGATCACGAACAGGTCATCCTTGGTGAACTGATCGACCACCCGCGGCAGGTATTGCGGGCGCGGGCTCATCGACAGCGCCACGGCGGATTGGCCGAGCCCGGGCGCGCCGTGACAATTGGCGCAGACCATGGCGAACTCGTGCGCGCCGAGCCGGACCCGGCCTTCGGCGGCGAGGTCCTTCGGCGCCTCGACATAGCGCGCGCTATTCGCGACGCTCTGCTTGAAGGTGAAATGCAGGAGATGGCGCGTTAGCCAGCCATCGGGCCGGTCGGCCGCGATTGGAACTCCGCCGATGGCGAGAAAGCCGAACGCCAGCAGGCCCAAAAAGGCAGCCCCGAAGATCAGCGCCTTCCAGCTTACCGACCGGTTAAGCCAACTGAAGTCAGGTAGGATCAACCAGCCGAACAATAATCGCTTCTCCACGGATGCCCCCTACATCATCAACGGAGCCGGTTATGACCGGCGGAGGTTTCGCCGGGTCAACAACTCCCTTCGGGCCTGAAAGTTCCGCGCCTCCCGGCGGAATCTTTAGCGGCTCCGGCCGCGTCAATGCAGATGATCATCGCTCCGGCATAGCCGTCCGCGGACAGCGTTGCTTCCGCGCGGATATGACCGGAGGACCCCTTACGCCGCGGCCTCCGCGATTTATCACCCGCGTTTTCGGAAAAAAACGAGTTCCCGCATTTCGCCGGCTGACCTGCCGAGCGATGTTCAGCGCACCCGCGAAATGCTCCGCAAGCGGGGCGAGGGCGCGCACCGCCGTTCGGTGCCGCCCGATACCTGCGGCACGGACGCTTTTGAGGCTGGTGGCGCGCCGCGGCTGAAATCTTCCAGATGATCCAAGGCTTGTAGCCAGTAGCGCAGCAGATCGTGGCGCTGTCGAAGCGCTCCCGTCGCTTTGTTGGCGCCGCGTCGCATTCCCATGGTGCGCAAGGTAGCCCATTATGGTTAATAGGGTGCAAATGAGCGCGAAGGCTCAACCTTCAGTGCAGGGGTAATTGGCCGCCGGCCGCGCCAATCCCGGCATGGGGCTCACTGGCCAGGCATCGCGGGTCGCCAACAGCGTCGCCGGGCCAGAGGCGACCAAACCCCGCGCATAAATCCTTCATATTCCTACAATCGAACTGACACTTAAGATTGCTAGAAATCTTATGATGTCATTTCTGGTTGTGCGCGCTGTGCGCCCTTCGGACCTGACTCAGCAACGATTTTCTGGGCTTTAAAAGGGGGAGGGTGTCTTGAAAATACACAACTATTTGACGGCAGCAGGCATTGGGCTGTCGCTTCTGCCGGCCTTGCCGGCTCATGCCGCGGGAACGCTGGCGGATGGCCGATCGGTCCAGCACGTGCTTCTGATCAGCGTTGATGGCTTGCATGCCCTCGATCTGGCGAATTATGTCAACAGCCATCCACAGTCGACGTTGGCCGCCTTGAGCGCGCATGGCACGACCTACACCAACAACCAGACCTCCTCGCCCTCGGATTCGTTCCCGGGCCTCGCCGCTCTCTTGACCGGCGGCTCGCCGGTCACGACCGGCTTCTGGTATGACGTGACCTGGAATCGCGAATTGTCGCCGCCGGCCAAGACCGACGGCACCGGCAACCCTGGCGGGGCATGCCCTGGCCAGATCGGCACCATCATGGCCATGGACGAGTCGATCGACACCGATCTGACCCGGCTCGATGGTGGCGGCAGCATCAATCCGGCCTTCCTGCGCCGCGACCCGAAGAAGGGCTGCGCGACCGTGCTTCCGCACCAGTATCTTCGCGTCAACACCATCTTCGAAGTGGCCAAGGCCGCGGGCCTGCACACGGCCTGGACCGACAAGCATCCCTCCTACGAATGGACCAACGGCCCGAGCGGCCATGGCGTCGACGATTTCTTTGGCCCGGAGATCAATTCGATCCCGGTCGCGCTGCCGTTTGCCGGCTGCACGCGGGTGCCCTTTCCGGATCCGACCCCGGACGACGGCTGGACCACCGCGCTTGCCAATGTCCGCTGTTATGACCTCATCCATGTCAAAGCCGTGCTCAACCAGATCGACGGCTACACCCATGACCACAGCAGCTTTGTCGGCGTACCCGCGATCTTCGGCACCAACTTCCAAGCGGTCAGCGTCGGGCAGAAGCTCAACAAGGATCCCGTCACCGGCCAGCCGGGCGGCTACGCCGATGTCCTGGGCACCCCGGCCTCGGGATTGGCCGTCCAGCTCGACTTCGTCGACCAGTCGCTGGCGCGCATTGTCGGGGAATTGCAGGCCCAGAACCTCATCTCTTCGACGCTGATCATCATCAGCGCCAAGCACGGCCAGTCGCCGATCGACCGCAGCAAGAACCACAATATCGGCAACGGCCAGCCGAGCACGCTGCTCGGCGCCTCGGAGTCGTTTGATATTTCCGACGACGGCTCCCTGATCTGGCTCGCCAACTCCTCGCAAACCGCGAGCGTCGTGGCGACGCTGAGCCAACCGGCGAACCAGCAGTTGCTGGGCATCCAGGAAATCTTCGCGGGCCAGTCGCTGATCGACAAGTTCAACAGCCCGCTTCAAGACCCGCGCACGCCGGACATTATTCTGAAGGTCAACACCGGCGTCATCTTCACCGGCGGCAGCAAGATCGCGGAGCATGGCGGCTTCAACGAGGATGACGTGCACACGGCGCTGCTGCTGTCGATGGACGGCATGCCGCCTGCGGTGGTGAAGACCGCCACCACCAACCAGCAGGTCGCGCCGACCATCATCCGGGCTCTCGGCCTCGATCCCTACAGCCTCGATGCCGTTCGCCAGGAGCAGATCGGCGTGCTGCCGTTCCTGTTCAGGGACGACGAATAGGCGGCTGGTATTGTTTTCCTGGTCCATGCAGGGCGCTTCGTTTTCACGAAGCGCCCCTTCGTTGTGGCAGGCCCTTCAAGGGTAGCCACCGTCGCGACGGCGAACAAAACCGCAGGGGTCATCTGGGTCGATCATGGCACGTGGTGAAACCTGCCGTACAGGCCACCAGCCGGTACAGCGTGGGAAGCCAACCACAGAAGACATCGAGCCGTTTCATGCAATCAAAGGCCGGGGCACCTGGCCCCGGCTCTCTCGCCTGCACCCGGCCTCAGATCGATCCGACTTTCTCCTGCTGCAAGGGCAGCGGAAAATACTGGAACCCGTCCCCGGCTTTCGCGACATGCCCGATGCCGGGCCACGCGAAGTGATAGGCGAGCAGCGGCGTCCGGTTTGCTGCGAGCATGGTGAGCATCCGTACGCGGCTTTCCGCCGACTGCACCGGGTCGGTGTCAAACGCGAATTGCGTGCGCGGATGCTCAAGCAACAGCACCGGGTGATGCGCCAAGTCGCCGACGTAGCAAAGCTGCTTGCCTTCCGAGTTAATCATGAATATCGAGTGGCTAACCGTATGTCCCGGAGCGGAAAGCACCGTGATGCCGGGAAGGATCTCCTCGTTGTCTTTGTAGAAGTGGATGCGGTCCTTCACCGGCAGCAAGTTCTTCCGTGCCTGGGCCAGGAAGTTCGGACGCGCGGGATAATTGGCCGGGATCTTGGCATCATCAGTCCAATAGGCAAAGTCCGGCTCGCCGATGAAATACTGCGCATTTGGAAAGTTGAAGCTGCCATTTTGTCCGACCAGCCCGCCGCAATGGTCGATATGCGCGTGAACTCATCACCACGGCATCGACATCCACGGGATCGATGCCGGCCTGCTTCAGCGTGCTCATCAGCTTGCCCGTGCTGGCCCCGAACAATGCGTCGGTCCCCATGCCGGTGTCGAATAGCACCACGCGGTCGCCGAAGTTGGCGACGAGCACGTTCTGCTCCAGCACGGCGTTGTCTGCGGGCAGGAAGTTGTCGTGCAGCTCCCGCGCGATCTCCTCCTTGGTGATGTTTAGAAAGGCCGCGTTGGGATCGCCGAGCGGCAACTGGCCGTCGGAGACGATGGTGCACTCTGCGTTGCCCAGTTTGAAGCGATGGAAATAGGGCGCCTGCGCCTGACCCATTGGCATTTTCCCATGGGCCAACCCTGGCAATGCCAGCATCGCCCCGGAGGCAGCCATCCCACTGAGCACCTCGCGTCGCGGAATTGAGCGTAATGGTTTTGTCATTGGTCCGTTCCTCCACTTTATGTTTTGGTACCGACGTTTGATGGACTGCATTCCACCTATCGGTGGCGCTACATTAACTCTACTTAAGGTTGGACGGAAGCCAGGATATACGCCCGAATATCCAGTCCCGGAGCACCCTCCGCTCTATTTTGCCGGCAGAGCGAGTAGGAGAAAATCGACCCACTTGGCGACCGAACCTCCAAAGGGCGCGGAACCGAACCTGATCCTGTCAGTTAGCGTTGCTGGATTTCAGCTTGGGAGAAGCGCGCCATGGACAAGGATCGAATTGCCGGATCGGCGAAGGATTTCACTGGCAAAGTCGAGGGTGCCGTCGGCGATATCGCCGGCGATGCCAATACGCAAGCCGCCGGCCGTGCCCGAGAGGCGGCAGGCACGGTGCAGGATCTCTACGGTCAGGCCAAGGATACCGCGCGTGGCGCCGCGGAGTCCGCGAGAAGCTACGCCAAGGATGCTTACGAAAGAAGCGGCGATACGTTTAATGACGGCGCGCAAGCACTGGCGCAGAAGGTACAGGAGAGCCCGCTCAGCTCGTTGGTGATTGCGGGCGCAATCGGTTTTGCGTTGGCGCTCTTCATCACGCGATCGCCGCGCCGTCCGCCGCCGCGCTGGCGGTAGCCCGTAGCATGGGTGGAGCGCAGCAATACCCATCCTTCACGGTTTGCGAGAAAGATGTTGGGCCAAGCGCTCAACCCAACCTGCGTGAGAAAGTTGGGCTTGGCCCCAGAACGGAGAATGGCTGTGACTGAAGACACTCCGCTTGTTCCGGTCATCTATGAAGGTTTGGATCCTGATCCGGATCCAAAGTCCGCCATTGCGGAAGTTTCGGAAGCTGTCAAAGGAACAGTCCATCGCGTTCGCAGCGCCATAAAAGCCGGTCAAAAACCCGGAATGCCATTGAGTATCCTCAGCAACATAGCACGCGAAGCGCCGCTTGGCTCGCTGCTGTTCGCTTTCCTGTTAGGCGTGGCGGTCGCCCGTCGCCGATCGTGAATTTTTATTTCACCCGAGAAAGTCAAATCGATAGGCGGCCAGGTTGGCAACGGCGCGACAGTCACCGCGATTGATCAGGCCGCCCCTTTCACCGCATGACCACTAACGATGGCCCGCATGCGGTCGTGTGGCTTATTCTCGCGGGAGGCCGCCGCGAATTTCCCCGTCCATGGGGATCACCTGACGGCGCCTCGAATGAACCAATCCGGCTCTTGACTGCCGCGCGCTTGCGGCTGAAGACGGCAAGGAGTGATTTGGACCCCTGTTATGGTTCCGAAGGAGCACTTTGGATGGGCAAGATCTTGCGCGTTCTCGTCGTGGCGGTTGCGCTGGCGGCAAGCGCAGGAGCCCCGACAAGAGCCACCGACGCGCTGCCTTCGGAATCGTTGGTCGTCACTGCTTCGCAGCTCGGGCAGCGAGCACTCAACGATCCCGCTGCCTTCGATTTCGTGGCATCGCTGACCACCGAGATCGGGCCGCGTCTGGCTGGCACCGAATCCCACAGGCGCGCGGTCGCATGGGCTGAGGCCAGGCTGAAAGCCACGGGCTTCGAGAACGTGCATGCCGAGGCCTTCAGCTTCCCCGCCTGGATCCGCGGCGCCGAAAGTGCTGACATTGTCGCTCCGGTGCCGCAGCATCTGGCGGTGACCGCCTTGGGCGGCTCGGTCGCAACCGATGCTGCCGGCATCGAGGCCGAGATATCGCTATTCTCGACCTACGACGATCTGTTGGCGGCGGCGCCGGGATCGCTCGACGGCAAGATCGCCGTCGTGACCCAGCGCATGGTGCGGGCGCAGGACGGCAGCGGCTACGGCGCCGCCAACCCGATCCGCCGTCACGGTCCCTCCGAGGCCGCCAAGCGCGGGGCGGTCGCCTATCTCTTGCGCTCGCTGGGAACCGATCACCATCGTCTGCCCCATACCGGGGCGCTCAATTACGAAGACGGCGTGCCGCGGATTCCGGCGGCGGCGCTGTCCATTCCCGACGCCGAGCAACTCGAGCGGCTGGCGGCGCGAGGCCCGGTCAGGATCCGGCTTCAGCTCGCACCTTCGGTTCAAGCGAACGCGCCGTCCTGGAACGTGGTCGGCGAGATCAGGGGCAGCGCGCATCCGGATCAGATCGTTCTGATCGGCGGACATCTGGATTCCTGGGATCTCGGCACCGGCGCCACCGATGACGGCGCCGGCATCGCCATCGCCTTCGGCGCCGCGCGGCTGATCGCCGGCTTGCCGCAACGTCCCAGTCGCACCATCCGTGTCGTCCTGTTCGGCGCCGAGGAGATGAATTTCAGCGGCGCCGCCTATGCCCAAGCCCACCAGCGAGAGGCCGGCAGCATCGTGGTGGCCGGCGAGGCCGATTTCGGCGCGCGCAACGTCTACGCCGTGCAGCTTCCGGGCACCGCCGCCGGCAGTGATTTCGGCCGCACGCTGCAGCGGATCATTGCGCCGCTCGGCGCCAACGTCGACCGTCGTCCGGCGTTGTTCGGCGGCGACGACATCAATGACCTCGGGAAGGCCGGCGTGCCCTTGGTCTCCCTGCGCCAGGATGGGCTCGATTATTTCGACACCCATCACACCGCCGACGACACCCTCGACAAGATTGATCCGAAAGAACTCGACCAGGCTGTCGCGGTGTGGTCGGCCTTCACCTATCTTGCCGCGGCATCGGACGTGGATTTCAGGAGCCTCGTAGCGCCGGCGAAATAGCGAGGCATCAGCCTTCGGGCGGGAAATGCGGCTTCGGCATGGCTGCCTCCGTGGAGGTTTGGCTCGTCAACTCGCGCAACGCGGCCACGACTTCTCGAGGGCTATAGGGTTTCGGAATAAACTGGCTCCCGGAGGGCAGGTCCTCCCTGCTGACCTCGGTCATTCCCGAGGTCGCCACGATCTTGATCGGCGGCCAGCGGCCCCTGATCGCGGCAGCCAGCTTCAGGCCATCCATGGAACCCGGCATTTGAATGTCGGTGAAGACGACCGTGACATCGAGACGATCCTCCAGGATGGCAATGGCTTCGTCGGCATTGCTGGCTTCCAGAACATCGAAACCCGCAGCCCTGACCATATCGATCGCATCCATGCGGATGAGGAACTCATCTTCAACGATCAACACGACAGGCCGCTTCGTTTCCATGAGCCTCACGCGTCACGCCTCCGGGGGACCCAAGCAGCGAGATTAAACTTGGTTCCATCATGGGCTTGTTAGATAAGTTTCGCGAATTAGATGGACATGGAAGCCATCTTATGCACGTTTATCTATGCACGGTTTCGGGCAAAGCTATCGAGAGGTTGAGACGACCGGTGAAGGCGGAATTGCATCGTGCCGAACAATTTCGCCTTGATTCGCTGCGGCGCTACGGCATCCTCGACACACCCCGCGAGGCCGATTTTGATGAGGTCGTGACCGTCGCGTCGGCCGTTTGCGGCACACCGATCTCCGTCATCAATCTCATTGACCAGGGCCGCCAATGGTTCAAGGCGGAGGTCGGATTAGGCGTCCGTGAAACGCCGATCGATAGCTCGATTTGTGCGCATGCGATTTTGCAGCCGGGCCTTTTCATCGTGCCGGATACGACGCTGGATCATCGGTTCTGCGATAATGCGCTGGTTGTCGGCGATCCGCATCTTCGCTTTTATGCGGGCGCCCTTTTGCAGACACCCGACGGCTTTCCGCTCGGCACGGTTTGCGTGCTCGATTACAGGCCGCGCGAGCTTGATGAGACCCAACAGGCTTTCTTGCGCTTGATGGCCAATCAGGTGATGAAACTGCTTGAGTTGCGCCGGGTTATTGCCACCGAGCACGTTGCCCGAGTTCGCGCCGAAGAACTGGTGAGGGAAAAAGAAACGCTGATGCGTGAGGGCGATCATCGGCTGATGAATTCGTTGCAGCTTGTGCAATCCATTCTGGCTCTGCAGAGCCGACGCGCATCCAGCGAGGAAACCAAAGCGCAGCTCGATATGGCGAGCAACCGCGTGCTCGCCATCGCGACGGTACACAAGCAATTGCACCTGACCGGCAGTCTGGAACAGATCGAGATTGACACCTTTCTGCGAAGGTTATGCGAAAGCCTCAAACACACCGCACCCGCTGAGATCACGGCGATCCATGTCAGCGCTGAAAGCACCAGGCTCCGTTCTGACACCGCCAGCGGGATCGGCATGTTGGTGGCGGAACTGGTCGCGAACAGCTTCAAATATGCCTACCCGCCGGGAAACCTTGGAAGTGTCGCGGTCGACTTCAAACGGACCTCCGGCGGATGGCGCTTGGAAGTCTCCGACGAGGGTCGTGGGCTGCCGGAGGGCTTCGACATCGATCAGAGCAAGGGCTTCGGAATGCAGGTCGTGAAAGCGTTCGTGCGACGGCTCGACGCCAAGCTGACCGTGTCGTCCCGCCCGGGCCGCACGGCTTTTGAAATCAACGGCATTCAAGGCTGATCGTTGATGCGCCTCGGCGCGAGAGCGCGCCCGATGACGGGCTCAGCAACATCCGGGCTTCTGGCATCGTTCCAGGCGGTCGCCATCAAAACAAGCCGCAGCCAGATTTCGCGGCGGCTCGATTTGAACACGGCAACATTACTTTGGAGACGCTGCCGGCCGTCGCATCGGTGGACTTTCATCGCGCAAGCGCGGATGTTACAAGTGGCGTTGCGTGAGCAAGACAGGGACCTGCTGGTCCGCTTCGTCGGCAAGAAATAAAATATTCTGGGGGATGATCGATGACGTCGCGTTTCCTCATTTTGGCAATGGCGGCGTCTGCGAGTGTTTCGGCGGCGGCTGGCGCCTCTAGCGCGGAATCGCAGCAGCAGGAGCTCAAGCTCGTTACGCCGCCGCTCAGCATATTCAGAAACCAGATACGGCCGCCCGCCGAAGCGCTGCCCGTGCCAACCGGATTCAGCAGGGAGCAGATCCTGCACGGCGATCGCGTTTTCCATGGGGAGGCCGCCAGCGGGCAGTGCAGCGTCTGTCACGGCGTTGACGGGAAGGGAACGCCAAACGGCAACGACCTGACCGCCGGCATGTTCGTCTGGAGCGACGGCAGTGTAAGAGAACTCAAGCGGACGATCTTGCACAACATGGAGGTGGTCCCTGGAAGGGATGGCGACTTGGAGCCGGCGGATGTTGATGCGGTGTCAGCCTATGTTTGGGCTATCAGCCATCAGTCCCCGCCGCAGTGACCGCGTCTCTTGCGGCGCGTTCAGGCTTCGCCCGACGAACGGATTTCCAGGTTGAAGTGACCGGCTGATTTGGCGCCCGCAATCTCGCCAAGCCCCGGCGCACTCAAGCTGCGCTGGGCGCGGCTGCGGACCGACCGCGTGGGGTCGACCGATCCGCAGCCAGGGCGTCAGCTCTTGGTGAGCGTCAGGCCGATGGGTCCTTCGCCCTCATAGGTCATGACTCCCGTCAGGTTGCCGCCGGCGGCGGCCTCGGCCTGCAGCGCGATCACGTGCTGCGCGCCACGGCAGCCGATCACCCACTGGCCGCCGGGGTGCCACGGGGCGTCATTGCCGCCCCACTGGTTTTCGACGGCATAGGTGTTGGCCGCGACCAGCGTACCCTTGAATCCGATCGGGCCTTCGCCGGCATAGGTCATTCTCCCGGCCAGGCTCTTGCCGCCATCGTTGCTCATGACGTTGACGCCGACGACGGCCTGGTTGGCGCGGCATCCGAGCACCCACTGCCCGCCTTCATGCCAGGGCGCGCTGGGTCCGCCCCACTGATTTTTGGCGTTGTAGGCCTGGCCTTCGGCGTTGCTGCCCTTGTATCCGATCGGCCCTTCGCCGGCGTAGGTCATGGTGCCCGTGAAATTCTTGCCGCCGTCGGCCGACTTGATGTCGAAGGCCACGGCGTTCTGACCCTCGCGGGCGCCGAGCAGAAACAGACCCGCCTCGTGCCAGGGAGCGGAGTTGCCACCCCACTGGTTCTGGACGTTGTAGGTGTTCTCGGTCACCAAGGCGCCGCGGAAACCGATCGGCCCCTCATTGATGTAGGTCATGGTTCCCGAAAAAGACTTGCCGCCATCTGCCGAGGAGATCTGCAGCGCGATCGGCAGCTGGCCGTTGCGGTTGCCGATGTTGAAAATGCCGCCGGGATGCCAGGGAGCGGAATTGCCACCCCATTGATTCTGAACGTTGTAAAGTGACATTGCAAATTTCCTTGCTGCTGAAATGGCCGGAATTGACCACGGGAGGGGTACCCGCCCAACGTGAAGCCTATGCTGATAAACGCAGGACGTGTGTGAGGCAATTCACAGGAAAAGTCGAATGCGGCCCCTGACACGAAAACTTGTTCGCGCACCGTCCGCCTCAACCGGCGGGGCGGGTTGGAGACGAAGGCATTAGCCCGCCATCCCTCGACATCCTACATTGCGTATCTGTCGTGCGTTTCGAGATGTGACAGGCTCGAAACTTTGCAACGGCATTCCGCAAGAGGTGCGGTAGCTTGTCGTTACCGATATTCTCGTCGATAGGGCGCGCGCCTGCGAGGCGCCAACGACGGACGCCGGGCTTCCGGCTCCGACGCGTAGCTCTGCCAACGCGGATTGGTGCCATAGACGCCCGAATATCCAGGCCCGGGGCACGCTCCGCAGGTAGAGTTGCCCTCATAATTCGCATCGCCTTCTCCCGCTTGGGCAAACGCCAGCGAACTTGGCATCGCGAGAGCTGAAGCCAATACGAGGGCCGTGATTTTCATGGTGGTACCCCTGTGGCTGCACCCCTCCGGAATCAACGCTTCAGCGGAGGATGACGGCGTTCTCAGAACTATAGAACCTCACCTGGGGCGCGCGGCGACCAGTTCACAGGTTTGGCGAATTGAAATGTTCGTGAAACCACCAGCCGTCCGGTGCGCTATTGCCAGATCCCTTTCGCATGCGCGGCCGCCGCGATGGCGGCAATGTCGGCGAGCGCAGCTGCGGCCTAAGTTGAGCGTGTTCATTAGGAATTCGTCGGATTGCTCGTAGATGACCCGGAGGCGAGGGTACTTGGTATGCTCGCCCCGGGCCATGTCCGCATCGGCTTCAGGTTATATTTCAAGGCGTGTGAAGCGTCTCACATTCAAAAGTCAGGACGGAGTTCATCATCACGAAGATCAAATGCAGGATCGAAGTAGCTGCGGTTGAGCACACCTTCGGCGTGGCATTCCGCAGTTATGTATCATTGTCGAAGACGCCCAGCGGAGCTCTGATCTGATGCGTGTTCTGCCGCCGTTTCCCTGGACGGAGTTCACCATCGCCGCCAAGCCGTCGCGAACCGAAATCATTGCCATGGTCAACCGCGTCGTAAATGCGGGCATCAGGCCGGCACCCGGGGTGCCTGCGGTCAACGACCCATGGCGGATTTGGCCCGAGGTCGGCTGGTGTCATGATTATGCGATTACCAAGCGCGAAGAGCTTTCGCTGCGCGGCATCGCCTCCCAACTCTGCGAGTGCATCGCGCCGGACAACGAGCATCACATGGTGCTGCTGGTCGACGGCGTGGCGCTGGACAATCTGACCGCCGAGATCAGGCCGATGGCCTACGCGGTTGCCAGAACGCAATCGCTGGATCATCCGGACGTCTGGGAAACGTGAATCCGGCCTGTCCGCGATTCCCTGGCATAACCCATCCGGTCAAGAGATGTTGTGCGGCTCGATACGCCGCAATTGCTGCGTCCGCCCGCTTCACCGTCTGATGACCAGCACGGATCGCCGGGGTGCCCTGATCACCAAGTATCGGGGTGATTGGACCGAACGCACTCGGCTATTCGTCATCGGGCGCGGGGCATTCTGGGCAGCAATTCCATTGTCGCGGACCAGGTTTCCGTAGACATCGCGTCGGTTCGAAATCCCTTGAGCGCCGACCAGCGCGGGGAATGCCACCAGAATAGCGACAGCCAACACCAGGCGACCGAGCGTCATTTTCCGAATCCGTGTTTCAGGCCATTGTTCCACAGGCGGTAACTGCGTGCATGGCTTGCCGGTTTCAGCAGGATAGAGATCACAAGAAAAAATTCGTCAGAGTTGATGTCATGAGCGACGTTTAATCCGCTTGCTGGGGGAGTATTGGCTCGGCGAAGTCACTTCTCGGCATGCTTCGACCTGGTACGGCAGGACGTTGCCGGCGCGAGACGCGCGCCTCCATCAGGTCTGTCGCGGTTGTCTCTGGAATACTGGATCCCCGCTTTCGCGATCGCTTTCGCGGGGATGACGGGCAGAGTGACCACTACGAGCGGCAACGAACTGGCGATCCCAGCAGGATTCGAACCTGCAACCCACGGAGTAGAAATCCGTTACTCTATCCAGTTGAGCTATGGGACCGTCACTTCGGCAGAGCCTGGTCTTTATAACACTGCCAATATGAAAAATTCGCGCTTTCGCCAAGACCGGTCCGAACCCTTTTTGCGGCGGGCGCGACCAAGCTGTCGGCGGACTGGCTCTGGCCCGCTGGTGGAACCGCGGCCTCTGCCAGGCGCGATGGTGTTCATCGACCCTGTCAGCTCTATGTTGCGCGCGTCCTTTTTGCTACCCCTTCCGCCACGAGTCCGTCACCTTTTGGCGCATTTGTCGTCCAAACGCGGCCTCCGTCCACGCCTGGGAGCTCCATCATGATCGGTTTGGTTCGCGTCGCGGCCCTTTGCGCCACGCTGCTGCTTGCCCTCGCCACGGCGCAGGCCTCCGACAAGGCCTTCAAACGCGACGACCTCGCGGATTCCGCGATCAAGCTGGAGGCCCAGATCAAGAGCGAGGCCGGTCCGGTCGCCAAATCCGGCGCTACCTTGCGGACCGACGCCGATGCCGCCTTCAAGCGCAATGATTTGCGCTCGGGCTTGCAGATCCTCGGCCAGATCGCCGCCACCTCGCCCGACGACAGCGCCAACTGGCTGCGGCTGGCCCGTGTCATCTTCCAGATCGTGCCGAAAAATCCGACCGAGCAAACCTTCCTGCTCGAGCGCGCCTCGACCGCGGCCTACATTGCCTATCAGCGCGCCGGCAATGCTTCCGAGGAGGCCGACGCGCTGTCCGTGCTCGGCCGCGCGCTGTCCGAGCGCAAGCTGTGGCGGCCGGCGCTGGATAGTTTGCGGCTCTCGCTCGACCTGCGCGAGGTCGCTGACGTCCGCGGCAGTTACGAGAAACTGCGCGACGAGCACGGTTTCCGGCTGCTGGATTATTCCGTCGATTCCGACTCGGCCTCGCCGCGCGCCTGCTTCCAGTTCTCAGAAGAGCTGGCCAAGCGCACCGATTTCGCGCCTTTCCTGGCGCTGGCCGGCAACGACAAGCCGGCACTCACATCGGAAGGCAAGCAGCTTTGCGTCGATGGCCTCAAGCACGGCGAGCGCTACAACGTCAATCTGCGCGCCGGGTTGCCGTCCTCCGTCAGGGAAGGCCTGCCGAAATCGGCCGAGTTCAATATCTATGTGCGCGACCGCAAGCCGTTCGTTCGCTTTACCGGGCGGGCCTATGTGCTGCCGCGCAGCGGCCAGCGCGGCATTCCCGTGGTCAGCGTCAATACGCCCGCGGTCAAGGTCGACGTGTTCCGGATCGGGGACCGCAACCTGATCAATACCGTCATCGACAGCGATTTTCAGCGCGCGCTCAGCCGCGATGAGCTCACCAGCCTCGGCGACGAGCGCGGCGTCAAGGTCTGGTCGGGCGAACTCACCACTGCGACCACCCTCAACGAGGAGGTCACGACCGCCTTTGCGGTCGACCAGGCGCTGCGCGAGCTGCAGCCCGGTGTCTACGTCATGACCGCGGCGCCCAAGGGTCCCGGCAGCGACGACGAGGGTTCGCTGGCGACCCAATGGTTCATCGTTTCCGATCTCGGGCTGACGGCTTTTTCCGGCAATGACGGCATCCACGTCTTCGTCAATTCACTGGCCACCACCGACGCGGTCGCCAGGGCCGAGGTGCGGCTGGTGGCGCGTAACAACGAGATCCTGGCAAGCCGCAAGACCGACGAGTCCGGCCACGCGCTGTTCGAGGCTGGGCTGGCGCGCGGGGAGGGCGGTCTGTCGCCGGCGCTGCTGACAGTAACGGGCGAGAAGGTCGACTATGCCTTCCTCAGCCTGAAGTCCACGGCCTTCGACCTCAGTGATCGCGGCGTCTCCGGCCGCGCCGTGCCCGCGGGCGCCGACGCATTCGTCTATGCCGAACGCGGCGTCTACCGCTCCAACGAAACGGTGTACCTGACCGCGCTGCTCCGGGATGGCCAGGGTAATGCGGTCACCGGCGCGCCGCTGACGCTGGTGATCGAGCGGCCCGATGGCGTCGAGTTCCGCCGCGCCGTGCTGCCCGACCAGGGCGCCGGCGGCCGCAGCTTGGTCGTAGCGCTCAACTCGGCCGTTCCCACCGGGACCTGGCGGGTCCGGGCCTTCACCGATCCGAAGGGGGCTTCGGTGGGCGAAACCACCTTCATGGTCGAGGATTACGTCCCCGAGCGCATCGAATTCGACTTGTCCAGCAAGGACAAGGCGATCAAAGCTGAGACTCCCGTAGAACTACGGGTAGATGGCCATTTCCTCTATGGCGCGCCGGCTTCCGGGCTGCAGCTGGAAGGCGACCTCTTGGTGGCGCCCGCGGCGGAGCGGCCGGGCTTTGCCGGCTATCAGTTCGGCGTCAGCGACGAGGAAACCACCAATAACGAGCGCACGCCGCTGGAAAATCTCCCCGAGGCCGACGCCAACGGCGTCGCCATCTTCCCGATAAGCCTGGCGAAGGCGCCGGACACCACGCGGCCGCAGGAAGCCCAGATCTTCATCCGGATGGCGGAAGCCGGCGGCCGCGCGGTCGAGCGCAAGCTGGTGCTGCCGGTCGAGCCGGCCGCGGCCATGATCGGGGTCAAGCCGCTGTTCGCCGACAAAACCATCGCCGAAGGCGACAAGGCCGCCTTCGACGTCGTCTTTGTCTCGCCCGACGGAAGAGCGCTGGCACACCAGGGACTGCACTACGAGCTGTTGAAGATCGAGTCGCGATATCAATGGTATCGCGAGAATTCTTCGTGGGAATATGAGCCGGTCAAATCGACCGCGCGGGTCGCCGACGGCGATCTCAGCATCGCCGCCGACCAGCCGTCGCGGATCACGCTGCAGCCGCAGCCCGGCCGCTATCGCCTCGACGTCAAATCGACCGAGACCGATGGGCCGCTGACCTCGGTGCAGTTCGATGTCGGCTGGTATTCCGACGGCAGCGCCGATACGCCCGACCTGTTGGAAACCTCGATCGACCACCCGCAATACCAGTCCGGCGATACCATGGTGGTGTCGGTCAATGCCCGCACCGCCGGCAAGCTGACCATCAATGTGCTTGGCGACCGGCTGCTGACGACTGAGACCACCGACATCAAGCCAGGAACCGCGCAGGTCAGGATCCCCGTGGCTAAGGATTGGGGCACCGGCGCCTATGTACTGGCGACCCTGCGGCGTCCGCTCGATGCGGCAGCGATGCGGATGCCAAGCCGGGCCATCGGCCTGAAATGGTTCGGGATCGACAAGAGCGCTCGCACGTTGAACGTCAGCCTGTCGCCGCCGGCGCTGGTGCGGCCCAACAGCACGCTCAAGCTGCCTGTCAAGATCGGCGGATTAAGTCCGGGTGAAGATGCCAAAATCGTCGTCGCCGCGGTCGATGTCGGCATCCTCAATCTGACCAATTACAAGCCGCCGGCGCCGGACGATTATTATCTCGGCCAGCGCCGGCTTTCGTCCGAAATCCGCGACCTCTATGGGCAATTGATCGACGGCATGCAGGGCACAAGAGGCCAGCTCAAGACCGGCGGCGATGCGGCCGGCGCAGAACTGCAGGGCAGCCCGCCCACGCAAAAGCCGCTCGCGCTCTATTCCGGCATCGTCACCGTCGCCGCTGACGGTTCAGCGGAGATCCCGTTCGATATTCCGGAGTTCGCCGGCACCGTCCGCGTCATGGCGGTGGCCTGGACCGCGACCAAACTCGGCCGTGCCACCGCCGATGTCACGGCGCGCGATCCGGTGGTGCTGACCGCGACGCTGCCGCGTTTCCTGCTCAACGGCGATCACGGCACCATGAGTTTTGATCTCGACAATGTCGAAGGAGCCGCCGGCGATTACCGTCTCGATGTCAGGACCTCCGGCCCGCTGAAGCTGGCGGGCAATGCCGCGACCACGCTGAAACTGGCGGCGAAGCAGCGCAGTTCATTGGTGCTGGCGCTCGATGCCGCCGGCGCTGGAACAGCGCCGATCGATGTCGACATCAGGGGACCGGACGGCTTGACGCTAGCGCGGCATTATTCGCTCGACGTCAAGCCGGCGACGCAGATCCTGGCGCGCCGCTCGATCCGCACCTTGGCCAAAGGCGAAAGCCTGACGCTGACCTCGGACATGTTCTCGGACCTGGTGCCGGGCACTGGCGAGGTGTCGCTGTCGGTCAGCCTGTCCACGGCGCTGGATGCGGCGACCATCCTGAAGGCGCTGGACCGCTATCCCTTCGGCTGCTCGGAGCAGATCACCAGCCGCGCCATGCCGCTGCTTTATGTCAATGAACTCGCGGCCGGTGCCCATCTGGCTATGGATACGGACGTCGACCAGCGCATCAAGGACTCCATCGACCGGCTGCTGGCTCGCCAAGGCTCGAACGGCTCATTCGGGCTGTGGTCGGCCGGCGGCGACGATGCCTGGCTCGATGCCTATGTCACGGATTTCCTGACCCGCGCCCGCGAGAAGGGTTTTGCGGTGCCGGATGTGTTGTTCAAAAGCGCGCTCGATCGCGTCCGCAATTCGGTGGTGAATGCCGGCGAACCTGAAAAGGATGGCGGCCGCGATCTCGCTTACGGGCTCTATGTGCTCGCCCGCAATGGCGCGGCGCCGATCGGCGATCTGCGTTATCTCGCCGACACCAAGCTGAATAATCTGGCGACGCCGATCGCCAAGTCGCAGCTCGCGGCAGCCCTGGCCATGGTCGGTGATCGCGTCAGGGCGGAGCGGGTCTATGCGGCGGCGCTCGACAGCCTTTCGCCGAAGCCGGTGCTGGAATTCGGCCGCACCGACTATGGCAGCGCGCTGCGCGATGCCGCGGCGCTGGTGTCGCTGGCGAGCGAAGGCAATGCGCCGCGAGCGACGGTGACGCAGGCGGTCGCGCGCGTCGAAGTGGCGCGCGGGCTTTCGCCCCTCACATCAACCCAGGAAAATGCCTGGCTGGTGCTGGCCGCGCGCGCGCTGGCGAAGGAGAGCCTGACGCTCGATCTCGATGGCGTGCCGGTCAAGGCTGAGCTCTATCGCAGCTACAAGGCGTCCGAGATGGCGGGCAAGCCGGTCAGGATCACCAATTCAGGCGACGCGCCGGTGCAGGCGGTGGTCTCGGTCGGCGGCGCGCCGATCACGCCGGAGCCTGCGGCCTCGAACGGCTTCAAGATCGAGCGCAACTATTTCACGCTTGACGGCAAGCCCGCGGATATCTCGAAGGCCAAACAGAACGATCGCTTCGCCGTGGTGCTGACGATCACCGAAGCCAAGCCGGAATTCGGACACATCATGGTCGCGGACCATCTGCCGGCCGGTCTCGAAATCGACAACCCGCATCTGGTGTCCTCGGGCGACAGCGGCACGCTGGACTGGATCGAGGATGGCGAAGAACCTGAAAATACCGAATTCCGCGACGACCGCTTCACCGCCGCCATCGACCGCGCCGCCGACGCCAAGTCGGTCTTCACGGTGGCCTATGTGGTGCGCGCGGTATCGGTGGGCAAATACGTGCTGCCGCAGGCCACCGTCGAGGACATGTATAACCCCTCGCGTTACGGCCGCACCGGCACCGGGACTGTTGAGGTACGTGCCGCGAAATGAGCGAGGCAGGCCAACCCACTCCAGGACCTCATCCTGAGGAGCATCGCGCCAGCGATGCGTCTCGAAGGACGGCAACAAGTGACAGCCGTGCAAGCGGCCATCCTTCGAGACGCAACCCTTCGCCCTTCGGGCAAAGGTTTGCTCCTCAGGAGGACCGAGAGAAGACGCGCTTTGCGCTTTTACCCGGCCATGGCGGCGGTGGTCGTTGGCGCACCCTTCGTAACACCGCCATCGCGTTCGCCGTCATCTTTATCTGCATCATCGGCGCGTTCGCCGCCTGGGTCGCCTCGCTGGGGCCGTTGCCGCTGGCGCAGGCGCGCGAAGTCTCGACCAGCATCGTCGACCGCCACGGCAAGCTGCTGCGCGCTTATGCCATGGCCGATGGCCGCTGGCGGCTGCCGGTCGATGCCAAAACCGACGTCGACCCCGGCTATCTCAAGCTGTTGCTGGCCTATGAAGACCGCCGCTTCCGCAGCCATGCCGGGGTCGATGTCCTGGCGCTGGGGCGCGCCGCGCTGCAGTTCGCAAGCCACGGCCATATCGTGTCCGGGGGCTCGACCATCACGATGCAGCTGGCGCGGCTGATGGAGCCGCGGCGCGAGCGCTCACTCCATGCCAAACTGCGGCAGATCGTGCGCGCGCTGCAGATCGAACGGCAGTTGAGCAAGGACCAGATCCTCGATCTGTATCTGGCGCTGGCGCCCTATGGCGGCAATCTCGAGGGCATCCGTGCCGCCTCGATCGCCTATTTCGGCAAGGAGCCGAAGCGGTTGTCGCTGGCGGAGGCCGCGCTGCTGGTGGCCTTGCCGCAGTCGCCGGAAAACCGCCGCCTGGATCGCCATCCCGATGTCGCGCGCCGCGCGCGCAACCGCGTGCTCGATCGCATGGTCGAAGACGGCTGCATATCGGCCGACGACGCGCGGGAGGCAAAGTCAGTGCCGGTGCAGCGGCTGCGCCAGCCACTGCCGATCCTGGCGCCGCATTCCGCCGACCAGGCGATGGCAACCGTCCGGGGTGCCGATGTGATCCGGCTGACGCTGGATGCCGGCCTGCAAAAGACGCTCGAAGGCTTGGCGCGGGACCGCGCGGTCGTCCTGGGACCGGATATTTCCATTGGCATCATTGCGGTCGACAACAACAGCGGCGATGTGCTGGCGCGGGTCGGCTCGCCCGATTATTTCGATGTGCGGCGGGCCGGGCAGGTCGATATGACCCGCGCCATCCGCTCGCCAGGATCGACCCTGAAGCCCTTCATCTATGGTCTTTCTTTCGAGGATGGTTTTGTGCATCCGGAAAGCCTGATCGAGGACCGGCCGATCCGGTTCGGCTCCTACGCGCCGGAAAATTTCGACATGACCTTTCAGGGCACGGTGCCGGTGCGCAAGGCGCTGCAGCTGTCGCTCAATGTGCCGGCGATCGCGCTGCTCGACCGCGTCGGCGCCAGCCGGCTGGCGTCGCGATTGAAACAGGCCGGCGCCAATCTGGTGCTGCCGAAGGACGAGGCGCCGGGTCTTGCAATGGGATTAGGCGGCGTCGGCATCACCTTGCAGGATCTGGTGCAGCTCTATGGCGGTCTGGCGCGGCTCGGCATGACCCGGCCACTGCGCGAGATCATAGGGTCCGGAGAGGATCGGCCCGAGGCGCTGCGGTTGATGGATCAGGTCGCGGCCTGGCAGGTCGGCAGCATTCTGATGGGCACGCCGCCGCCCGAAAATGCGCCGGCCAACCAAATCGCGTTCAAGACCGGCACCAGTTACGGCTACCGCGACGCCTGGTCGGTCGGTTTCGATGGCCGGATGACCATCGGTGTCTGGGTAGGACGCCCCGACGGCGCAGCGGTGCCGGGTCTGGTCGGCCGCACCGCCGCGGCGCCGATCCTGTTCGATGCCTTCGCGCGATCAGGCAAATTGCCGGCGCCCCTGCCGAAGCCACCAAAAGGTACTTTGGTAGCTGTTAACGCCAAGCTGCCGCTGCCGCTGCGGCGCTTCCGGCCCATCGGGGAGTTGGTGCGGACGGAGGGTGAGCTGGCGCCCCATATCCAGTTTCCCCTGAATGGCTCGCGGATCGAGGTGGCCGGATTGGCCGCCGACGAGCCGGAAGCGCTGCCGGTCAAGGTCGTCGGTGGCGTGCTGCCGATGACGATGCTGGTCAATGGCGTGGCGGTGGGTGAAATCAACGGCAAGCATCAACTTATGATTGAGCCGCCCGGTCCAGGCTTCACTCGCCTGACCGTCATCGATGCCTCGGGCGCCGCGGACACAGTTGTGGTCCGAATCCAATAGTGGTTTGCTAACAGGTTGTGGGGACGGCGGTTTCGTCGTAATCGGAGGGCGATGGCCGAGACCTATGCCCGCCCCCGATTTGGCGAACCGCGCGAGCCGAAAACCCGGGTGAATCCGGGCAGCCGGCTGGTCGGCGTGCTCGATTTTGCGACCCAAAGCAATGCCCGCGCGGTTGCATTCCTGCTCGTGTGCGGACTGCTGTTGTTCCTGCCGGGGTTTTTCAACATCCCGCCGATCGATCGCGACGAAGCGCGATTTGCGCAGGCGACCAAGCAGATGGTCGAGACCGACGATTTCGTCGACATCCGCTTCCAGGACGAGGTGCGCTACAAGAAGCCGGTCGGGATCTATTGGTTGCAGGCCATCGCCGTCGAAACCGCTTCCGCGCTGGGCCTGCCGCGCGCGCAGGTGCGGATCTGGCTCTACCGGGTGCCGTCGCTGATCGGGGCCATCGGCGCGGTGCTGTTGACCTACTGGACCGCGCTTGCGTTCGTGACGCGGCGGGCAGCCGTGCTCGCGGCGCTGATGCTCTGCAGTTCGGTGCTGCTCGGCGTCGAAGCGCGGCTCGCCAAGACCGACGCGATGCTGCTCTTGAGTGTGGTGGCGGCGATGGGCGCGCTGGCGCGGGTCTATCTATCATGGCAGCGCGGCGAGGATCCGGCGCATCCGCCGTGGACGTGGCCGATGATCTTCTGGACCGCGCTGGCCGGCGGCATCCTTCTGAAGGGACCGCTGATCCTGATGTTCGCGGGCCTTGCGATCGTCACGCTCGCGATCCTCGACCGATCGGCGGCATGGCTGTGGCGGCTGCGTCCGCTGTGGGGTCTGATGTGGGCGCTGGTTCTGGTGCTGCCGTGGTTCATCGCGATCTACTGGCGCGCCGGCGATGCCTTTTTCTCCGATTCGATCGGCGGCGACATGCTGAGCAAGCTGGCGGCGCAGGAATCCCACGGCGCGCCGCCTGGCGTCTATTTGCTGCTGTTCTGGGTGACGTTCTGGCCGGGGGCACCGCTCGCCGCCATGGCGGCGCCGGCGGTGTGGCAGGCGAGACGGCAGCCGGGTGCGCAGTTCCTGCTGGCGTGGCTGGTGCCCTCCTGGATCGTGTTCGAGCTGGTGCTGACCAAGCTGCCGCATTACGTGCTGCCGCTCTATCCGGCCATCGCCATCCTGACCGCCGGCGCGCTGGAGCGCCGTGTGCTGTCGCGCTCCTGGCTGATGCGCGGCGCCGCCTGGTGGTTCGCGATCCCGGCGATCGCTTCGATCATTGCGGTCATCGGCGCCATTACGCTGACGCGCCAGCCGGTTTTTCTGGCCTGGCCGTTCGTGGCGGCGGCCCTGATCTTCGGACTGTTCGCATGGTGGCTCTACGACGACGGCCGCGCCGAACGTTCGCTGCTCAATGCGGTGGTGGCGGCGATGTTTCTGGCGCTGGCGATTTATGGCGTCGTGGTGCCGGCGCTGGCGCCGTTGTTTCCGAGCGCCGAGATCGCGCGTGCGCTTCGCAACGTCGTCTGCGTCGGACCGAAGGCCGCCGCCGCCGGCTTTCATGAACCGAGTCTGGTGTTCATGACGGGCACCCCGACCCTGCTGACCGACGGTTCTGGCGCCGCCGATTTCCTCGGGCATGGCAGTTGCCGTTTCGCGCTGGTGGAAAAAAGCTCCGAGCGCGGCTTTGCCCAGCGCGCCGAAGCCATCGGGCTGCGTTACGACGTGGCGACCCGCATCGAGGGCTACAACATTTCGCAAGGTAGGGCGGTCTCGATCGCGATCTTCCGCTCCGAAGGCACGCAGTAAGATGTCCACGCCGGCCGGCATCGGCGTCTCCCAGAACTATTTCGCTACACTGTTCGCAGTGGTGAGGCGCTCGGCGGCGCAGCTGGTGCAGCCGGCATCGCAGCTGCGGCGCGCCGAGGCGGCGCAAAGACTGTCGCGCCAGCTGTGGCTGCTGGCGGCGATCGCCGCGGTGGCGATCCCTGCGCTGATGTTCGAAGTCGACGTTTTCGAAATAAAGTTGATTCCGCCGCGCGGCACGCCCGGCCTCTGGCCGGTTCGCATGCTGACCGACTTCGGCAGAGATGGCTACGTGCTGTGGGCGCTGGGGGTGACGCTGATCGCCGTTACCGTCAGCACGCCTTGGCTGCGCGGTGTAACGCGGACCCGCCTGTTGGGTTTTGCGACGCAACTGCAGTTTCTGTTTTTTGCGGTGCTGCTGCCGCTGCTCGCCGGCGAGGCCATCAAGTGGATCGCCGGGCGCGGCCGGCCGTTCGTGGGCGGCAAGGCCGATGCCTTCAACTTCGTGCCCTTCGCCGGCTCTGAGGCTCACGCCAGTTTTCCCTCGGCCCATGCCATCACGGCCGTCGCGCTGGCTTTTGCGGTGAGCGCGCTGTGGCCGCGCGCGCGCCTCGCGATGGGCGCGTATGCCATTCTGATCGTGCTGAGCCGCCTGGTATTGCTGGCCCACCATCCCAGCGACGTCATCGCGGGTGCGCTGATCGGCCTGAGCGGCGCGCTTGCCGTGCGCTACTGGTTCGCCGCGCGCGCTCTCTGTTTTGCGATTGGTCACAATGGCGAAATCCTGCCGCTTGCCGTCCGCTCGCACGCAGGCCGCAAAGGGGTTGCCGGCGAGGCGGCGGCCCCATAAGAAGCGGACGCGCATCCTTGCACGAGGGGATGCGATCCGCGGGCGTCCAACTTGAACCATGAGCGCTGATTTTGCCATCTTCTGACCGAGCCGCGGTGGTCGTTTCCGTTGTCGTGCCCGTGCGCAACGAAACCGACAACATCAGGCCACTGATCGCGGAAATCGCCGCCGCCCTGGATGGCCGCTGGGCTTACGAGATTATCTATGTCGACGACGGCTCGACGGACGGCACCGCCGGGCAGATCGCGGCGGTACGGCGAGAGCGCGACAACCTGCGCCAGATCCGCCACGCGATATCATCGGGCCAGTCGGCCGCGGTGCGCAGCGGGGTCCGCGCCGCGCGCGGCGCCATCGTCGCGACGCTCGACGGCGACGGACAAAACAATCCGGCCTTCCTGCCGCAACTGATCGGCGCGGTCGAACAGGGCGGTGAGCGCCTCGGTCTCGCCGCCGGTCAGCGGGTGGGACGCAAGGACACCGGCTTCAAGAAGCTGCAGTCGCGCCTGGCCAACGGCGTGCGCCAGGCCATCCTGCACGATGGCACCCGCGATACCGGCTGCGGCCTGAAGGCATTCCGGCGCGAAGTCTTCCTGGCGATGCCCTATTTCGACGGGCTGCACCGCTTTCTGCCGGCACTGGTGCGGCGCGAAGGCTACGAGATCGCCTATGTCGACGTTGTCGACCGGCCGCGCCATTCCGGAGTTTCCAACTACGGCTTCTTCGACAGGCTCTGGATCGGCATCATGGATCTCGCCGGCGTATGGTGGCTGATCCGCCGCAAGAAGCCGACACCCGTCGCGACCGAGGTGACGACATGATGGATCTGTTCAACGCGTTCGGAAACTACCTGCATGATGTCTTCGTCATCAGGTTCGACGGCTGGGTGGTGCTTGGGTTCGTGGCGCAGGCGTTCTTCACCATGCGTTTCGTGGTGCAATGGATCGCTTCCGAACGCGCGCGCAGGAGCGTGATGCCGGTCGCCTTCTGGTTCTTCTCGCTTGGCGGCGGTGTATTGCTTCTGATCTATGCGCTGTATCGCCGGGACCCGGTGTTCATCGCCGGTCAGGCGCTTGGGCTCGTGGTCTACGTTCGCAATTTGTATTTCATCATCGTCACCGGACGGCAGGCGTCGGCCGGCAGATGATCCGCTCCATCGCGGGGAGGGAAGTGGCAGCGGCGCGGTAAACGGAATCCAAAAACGTCAGATTCATTGCGGCCGATCCCGTTAGGCAGATGCCAACAGATGTTTCCTAAGCTGTTCGACAGGACGGATGCTCCTTGATCGGGCAGTTCGAAAGGTTGCGATGGCGCTGAACCGACGCAAGAGTGAACGTCGCCTCCATGGCGGACTCGCGAAGATTCAGTTCGGCATCGGTTCCCTGCCGCGCGACTGCACGATCACGGATGTGTCGGACGGCGGCGTCAGGGTGATCGCCGAACATCTCGACATCCCAGCCGAATTCACCATCATATTTTCGACCGGCTACCCACGCCAATGCCGGCTGGCTTGGCGCATCGGCTGCGAATTCGGTGCCGAATTCATCGACGGCATCGAATTGCGCCAGTTCGGCAAGCGCCAGGCCGAAGCTCAGAGTCGCGCCCAGATCAGCTCGCAAGCGCGGTAGGGGCGCGGCAAGCGGGTTGACGCTAGGCCGCGTTGAAGGCCGCGAACCCGCGATCGAGGTCGGCCTTGAGATCGCCGACATCCTCCAGCCCGATGTGAAGCCTCAAGGTCGGCCCCTCAGGCGCCCATCGCGTGATCGTGCGATAGCTCGCACAGTCGAAGGGAATGACGAGGCTTTCAAAGCCACCCCAGGAATAGCCCATACCGAACAGCTTGACCGCGTCGAGCAGGGCATCGACGGCCCGTTGCGGCGCGGGTTTCAGGACCACGCTGAACAGCCCGGAGGCGCCGGTAAAATCCCGCTTCCAGATCGCGTGGCCGGGATCGCTTTCCAGCGCCGGGTGAAGCACCCTCGACACTTCCGGACGCGCCGAAAGCCACCGCGCCAGCTCCAGCCCGGAGCGATGATGTTGTGCCAGCCTGACGCCGAGCGTGCGCAGACCTCGTAGCGCCAGGAAAACGTCGTCGGGTCCGGCGCAGACCCCGAGCAGACGCATGTTGTCGGCAACGACAGGCCAGGCTTTGGCATTGGCCGAGATCGTGCCGAACATGATGTCGGAATGGCCGCCGATATATTTGGTTGCGGCCTGGATGCTGATGTCGACACCCTGCTCGAGCGAACGGTGATAGAGCGGCGTCGCCCAGGTATTGTCGTCGAGCACCAGCGCGCCCTTCGCATGCGCGACCGCCGCGATGGCGGGGATATCGGGCATCTCCAGGGATTGCGAGCCCGGCGCTTCGACCAGCACGGCCCTGGTGTTCGGCTTGAACTGTGCGGCGATGCCGCCGCCGATCAGGGGATCGAAATAACTGGTCTCGACGCCGTAGCGGGCCAGCATGCCCTGACAGAAATTGCGCGAGGGGCGATAGACGTTGTCGCAGACCAGGACATGATCGCCTGACTTCAGCACCGCGAGCAGGCTGGTGGTGATCGCGGCAAGGCCGGACGGCGCCAAGCCGACGCCCGCGCATTGCGGGCCTTCGAGCGCCATCAATGCCTCCTGCAGCGCCTTGGTCGTCGGCGTTCCATGGCGGCCATACTGGAACTCGCCGCGATGGGCGTGCAGATCGGCCGCGGTCGGATAAAGCACGGTCGAACCATGCACGACCGGAGGATTGACGAAACCCTTCTGCGCTTTGGTGTCGCGTCCTGCGGTCACCAGCTGTGTTTCCGGCCTGTAAGTGTCCGTTTCGTCGTCTCTTGAAGCGCTCATGCATCCGCCGCCATTGTAGGACCCCGCGCCGCAGGCGCCGACCTCGGGGATAGGCGCCGGACGGCGGATCAGGCTTTATGTTAATAACAGGACACAGAACAGGGCCGTCAACCCCTTGACCCGGATCGCCAGCCGTTCTGTGATGTGCAAAGCAATTCAAGTCGCCGCACGTTGAGGGGCCTGCCGCGATCTATCCCAATGCTTGAGCGTGCCGTGCGACCGTTTGGTGGCCGGACGGGCGTTCGCAGCAGGGATCCTCGGGCTGGCCCATCGGCATGCGCTGCGATTTTAAGTCCAAACGTTCCCGGAAGACCCTTGAAAGGCTTTGCCATGAAACGAGTATC
Organism: uncultured Alphaproteobacteria bacterium; assembly: GCA_963736075.1. GTDB lineage: Bacteria > Pseudomonadota > Alphaproteobacteria > Rhizobiales > Xanthobacteraceae > Bradyrhizobium. The sequence goes on from CAVTNW010000027.1 coordinate 35,967, forward strand.
CCTGGTCCTTACCCTTGCTCTCGCCGCCGGTCTTTCGAACGGGGCCGCCACCGCGCAAACGCTCAAGACGGTCAAGGACCGCGGCCTATTGTCCTGTGGGGTGAGCCAGGGCCTGCCGGGCTTTTCGTCGCCGGACGACAAGGGCAACTGGACCGGGCTCGATGTCGATATCTGCCGCGCGGTTGCGGCTGCCATTTTCGACGATCCGAGCAAGGTTAAATTCGTGCCTTTGTCGGCCAAGGACCGCTTCACGGCGCTGCAGTCCGGTGAAATCGACATGTTGTCGCGCAATACCACCTGGACGCTGTCGCGCGACACCTCGCTCGGCGCCAATTTTACCGGCGTGACCTATTATGACGGCCAGGGATTTCTGGTGAAGAAATCCCTCAAGGTGAATTCGGCCCTGGAGCTGAACAGCGCCTCGGTGTGCGTGCAGACGGGAACCACGACCGAGCAGAATCTTGCCGACTACTTCAAGAGCAACAACATGAAGTACGAGGTGATCGCATTCGCCGGCGCGGACGAAACCGTCAAGGCCTATGAGTCCGGGCGGTGCGACGTCTTCACCTCGGACGTATCGCAGCTCTATGCCGAGCGCCTGAAGCTTGCCAACCCGGCCGATCACGTGGTGCTGCCGGAAGTGATCTCGAAGGAGCCGCTCGGTCCGATGGTGCGCCACGGAGACGATCAATGGTTTGATCTCGTCAAGTGGACGCTGTTTGCGATGGTTGACGCCGAAGAACTCGGCATCAACCAGAAGAACGTCGACGACATGGCGAAATCGGACAAGCCGGAAATGAAGCGAATATTCGGCACCGACGGCAATCTCGGCGAACAGCTCGGCGTCACCAAGGATTGGGTATCGCGGATCATCAAGGCGGTCGGCAATTACGGCGAATCGTTCGACCGCAATGTCGGAGCCGGCTCGAAGCTCGGGATTGCCCGCGGGCTCAATCAGCTCTGGAACAAGGGTGGTATCCAGTACGCGCCGCCGATCCGCTGACCGCAAGCGGGAAGAGGGCGCGGCGATGAGCATCGAAGCCCGGGAGCCACCTTCCCAGTTCGTCATCAAGTTGCGGCGCGCCCTTGGCGGGCGCGCCGGCTGGACCGGCTTCGCGGTCCAGCTCATATTCGCGGCGGCGCTGGTCTTCATCGGCTACGAGATCGTCGCCAATGCCCGTGCCAACCTTGCGGCGCAGCGGATCACCTCCGGCTTCGGATTCATGTCCCGCACCGCGGGCTTCGATGTCAGCCAGAGCCTGATCCCGTACTCGGGATCCGACACTTACACCCGCGTTTTTCTGGTCGGCCTGCTCAACACGCTGTTGGTCTCGATCATCGGCATTTTCTTTGCGACCATCCTCGGATTCATGGTGGCGCTGGGCCGGCTGTCGCCGAACTGGCTGCTGTCGCGGATTGCCGGCGGTTATATCGAACTGATCCGAAATCTGCCGCTCTTGTTCCAGATTCTGTTCTGGTACCTGGCGGTGCTGCGCGCGCTGCCCGCTCCGCGGCAAAGCATCTCGCTGTTGGATCTCGTCTATCTCTCCAATCGGGGACTGGTCGTCCCAAAGCCGATCGGCGAAGCCGGGCTTGAGCCGTTTGCGATCGCGGTACTGGTGGCGATCCTCGCGGCGCTGGCGTTGCGCAGCTATGCGCGGCGCCAACTGTTCGACCATGGCCGGCGAATCCTGATCTGGCCCTATGTGCTGGGCCTGCTGATCGGGCTGCCACTTTTGACCGCGCTGGCGTTCGGGGCGCCGGTCACCTTCGAGCTGCCGGTCCTGAAGGGATTTAATTTCGCCGGCGGCTCGCGCCTCATTCCGGAGTTCGTGGCGCTGGTGCTGGCGCTGTCGACCTACACCGCGGCCTTCATCGCCGAGATCGTGCGCGCCGGCATTCTGTCGGTGCACAAGGGCCAGATGGAGGCCGGCGCCTCGCTCGGGCTGCATCGCGGCGAAACCTTGCGGCTGATCGTGATTCCGCAGGCGCTGCGCGTGATCCTGCCGCCGCTCACCAACCAGTATCTCAATCTGACCAAGAACTCGTCGCTGGCGGTGGCGATCGGCTATCCCGACCTGGTGTCGGTATTCGCAGGAACGACGCTGAGCCAGACCGGCCAGGCCATCGAAATCATCGCCATCACCATGGGCGTCTATCTCCTGATTTCGCTGGTGACCAGCGCGATCATGAGCTTCTATGGCTGGCGGCTCAGCCGGAGCCTCGGCCCATGAGCGAGTTGGCCGCGCCTTCACCCTACGTTCGCGGGGAACTGGTTCCGGAGCGCAGCGCGCCGGTCAAGACATCCGGCTTGATCGGTTTCCTGCGCACCCGGCTGTTGAATTCACCGACCAACATCGTGCTCACCCTTCTCGGCCTGTTGCTGCTGTGGTTCACGGTGGTGCCCGCGCTGAAGTTCCTGCTGCTCGATGCGGTCTGGACCGGCACCGACCGCGACGCCTGCCTGGCCGACAAAGTGGGACATCCGGTCGGCGCCTGCTGGCCCTATATCGGGGCCAAATTCAGTCAGCTGATGTTCGGATTTTATCCGCAAGCTGAGCGCTGGCGGGTCAATTTGACCTATTTTCTGGCCGCGGTCCTGCTGGTGCCGCTGTTGATGCCGCGGCTGCCAGCCAAGGGGCTGAATGCCGCGCTGTTCTTCGTTGCTTTTCCGATCCTGGCCTATTTCCTGCTGCATGGTGGCGGCATGGGCGGACCGGCTGCCTGCTGGATCACGGCGGCGATCATCGCGATCCTGGTTTGGCTTCTGAGTGGCGGGCTGCGCGGCGAACGGCGCGCGTTGGTCGCCGGCCTCGTGACCTTTGCCGGTATCGGCTTCTTGATCGTCGCGCTTGGGCTGGATCGCGGAGGGTTGCCGGTTGTCGGCACCAGGGACTGGGGTGGTCTTTTGATCACCCTGGTGGCGTCGGTGATCGGCATCGTCACGGCGATTCCGATCGGCATCGCGCTGGCGCTGGGCCGGCGTTCGACCATTCCCTTGATCCGTATCTTCTCGATCGCCTTCATCGAATTCTGGCGCGGTGTCCCGCTGATTACCGTGCTGTTTTTCGCCACCTACATGCTGCCCTTGTTCCTGCCCGCCGATGTCGCCATCGATGGCCTGGTCCGCGCCTTGATCGGTATCGCGCTGTTCATGGGCGCCTACACCGCCGAGGTTCTCCGCGGTGGGCTGCAGGCCATTCCGCGTGGCCAGGAAGAGGCGGCAAGCGCGCTCGGCCTGTCCTGGGCGAGGACGACGTTCCTGATCGTGCTGCCGCAAGCCTTTCGCCACGTCATTCCCGGTCTCGTCAATGAATGCATCGCGTTGTTCAAGGATACCTCGCTGGTATCGATCGTGGCGATCTTCGATCTGTTGGGCGCCTTGCAGGCCTCATTTTCGGATCCGGTGTGGGCGACGCCGACCACGCTGTTCACCGGATTTGCCTTCACCGGCATGATCTACTTCGTTTTCTGCTTCGGCATGTCGCGCTATTCGCTGTTCGTCGAGAACCGCCTGAACGCTCATCGCCGCACCTGAGTTGAAATGACCATGACCGAAAAGCCGATTGTCGACATCGAAGGCCTCAACAAATGGTATGGCGATTTCCACGTGCTGCGCGATATCGACCTCGATGTCGGCAAGGGCGAGCGCATCGTGATCTGCGGTCCCTCGGGGTCGGGCAAATCGACGCTGATCCGCTGCATCAACGCGCTGGAGGAATTCCAGGAGGGCGAGATCATCGTCGACGGCATTGAGTTGGGGCCTAACCTGCGGCGGGTCGATGAGGTCCGGCGCGAAGTCGGCATGGTGTTCCAGAGTTTCAATCTGTTTCCGCATTTGACGGTGTTGGAAAACTGCACCCTGGCGCCGATCTGGGTGCGCCATATTCCAAAAAAGGATGCCGAAGCCGCCGCCATGAAATACCTGGAGCGGGTCAAGATTCCGCATCAGGCGCATAAATACCCGGGCCAGATGTCGGGCGGCCAGCAGCAGCGGGTGGCGATCGCCCGCGCGCTGACCATGAATCCGAAGGTGATGCTGTTCGACGAGCCGACCTCCGCGCTCGATCCGGAAATGGTCAAGGAAGTGCTCGACACCATGGTCGACCTTGCCAAGGAGGGCATGACCATGCTCGTCGTCACCCATGAAATGGGCTTTGCCCGCGAGGTGGCGGATCGCGTCGTCTTCATGGACGCCGGACAGATCATCGAGGCCAACACGCCTTCGAATTTCTTCGCCAACCCGCAGCATGCCCGGGCCAAGCTGTTCCTCAGCCAGATCCTGCGGTGATCGCCGGCGCGGGCGCGCTCACACCTTCTCGAACGGCACCGCAATCGCCGTCTTCTGCTCAAGCCATTCCGGCACCGGCAGGTTCTTCGAGCGCATGAATTCCGGATTGAACAGTTTCGACTGGTAGCGGGTGCCGTAGTCGCACAGGATCGTCACGATGGTGTGGCCCGGTCCGAGCTCCTTCGCCAGCCGAATGGCGCCGGCGACGTTGATGCCGCTCGAGCCGCCGAGGCAAAGCCCCTCGTGTTCCAAAAGACCGAACACGATCCGTACCGCTTCGTCATCGCCGATCTGGTAGGCGTCGTCGATCACGGCGCCCTCGAGGTTGGCGGTGATGCGGCCCTGGCCGATGCCTTCGGTGATCGACGAGCCCTCGGCTTTGAGCACGCCGTGCTTGTAATAGTTGTAGAGCGCCGAGCCCATGGGATCGGCCAGCACGATGCGAATGTTGGGATTGATCGCCTTCAGGCCGAGCGAGACCCCGGCGAGCGTGCCGCCGGTGCCGGCTGCGGTCACGAAACCATCGATCTTGCCGCCAGTCTGGCGCCAGATTTCCGGCGCGGTGGTCTCGATATGGGCCTGGCGGTTGGCTGTGTTATCGAACTGATTGGCCCAGATCGCGCCATTGGAATCGGTCTTGGCCAGCTGCTCGGCGAGACGGCCCGACAGTTTGACGTAATTATTCGGATTGGCGTAGGGCACGGCGGGCACTTCGATCAGTTGCGCGCCGCACAGCCGCAGCATGTCCTTTTTTTCCTGACTCTGCGTATTCGGAATCACGATCACGGTGCGGAAACCGAGCGCGTTGGCGACCAGCGCCAGTCCGATACCGGTATTGCCGGCGGTGCCCTCGACCACCGCGCCGCCCGGCCACAGCTTCTGGCGCTGGATGGCATCGCGGATGATGAACAGCGCCGCGCGATCCTTCACCGACTGGCCGGGATTCATGAACTCGGCCTTGCCCAGGATCTCGCAGCCAGTTTCCTCGGAGGCGCGCTTCAGCTTGATCAGCGGCGTATTGCCGATCGCTTCGACGACGTCATTATCGATGTCATGGATGTTCATATCTGGGTAATCTTGCCAAGCCACAGCCAAATCGAGCCATGACCCTAGAGCGCGTCAGCCCAAAGTGGAAGCCGGTTTCTGGGCCGCCCGGCGCCATCGAGCCGATTTGAAAGGCGATTTCGAACTATTCTGACTTGCTATTCAGACTTGGCGAACACCACCTGGCGGACGTCGATGTTTCCCGACAGGAACCCGGCCTCGCAATAGGCCAGATAGTATTCCCACAGCCGGCGGAACCGGTCGTCGAAACCGAGCGGCTTCAGGTTGGGCCACGCCGAGCGGAAGTTCTTTCGCCATGTGGCGAGCGTCTTGGCATAATCTTGCCCGAAGATGCGTTCGCGGATGACGGGAACGCCGAACCGCTCGCCGAGCGATTTCAAGACCTGCGGCGAGGGCAGCATGCCGCCGGGAAACACATAGCGCTGGATGAAATCGACTTCGCGGCGGTAGGTCGCAAACATGCTGTCCTGAATAGTGATGGCCTGAATGCCGGCGAGGCCGCCCGGCAGCAGGCGGTCGCGCAGCTGCGAGAAATACTTTGGCCAGAACCGCTCGCCGACGGCTTCGATCATTTCGATCGACGCGATCCGGTCATAGCGATCGCGTTCGTCGCGATAGTCCTGCAGGCGGATCTCGACCTGGTCGGCGAGGCCGGCGGCCTGCATGCGCTGGCGCGCGAAATCGCGCTGCTCACGGCTGATGGTGAGCCCCACCACCTTGGCGCCGAAGGTCTTGGCGGCATATTCCGCAAAGCCACCCCAACCGCACCCGATCTCCAGCAGTTTCTGGCCGGGCTGCAGATCGATGGCCTCGGCCAGCCGGCGGTATTTGTTGTGTTGCGCGGCGGCCAGATCCGCGGTGTCGTCTTCGAACAGCGCCGAGGAATAGGTCATGCTCGGATCGAGCCATGCCGAATAGAAGGCGTTGCCGATGTCGTAATGGGCATAGATGTTGCGGCGCGCCTGGCGCTTGGTATTGCGGTTGAACCAGTGCTGGACCATCTGGGCGAAACGCATCAGCGGCTTGTCGCCGAGCATCGCCTTGATCAGGTCGTGATTGACGCAAAAAATATAAAGGAACTGGGTCAGATCCGGCGTATCCCACTCGCCGTTCAGATAGGCTTCGGCGATTCCGATGTCGCCGCCATTGAGAAGCCGCGAGGCGAAGCCGTAATTGTAGAGGGTCATGGCCGCCGCCGGGCCAGGTTCCATGCCGCCGAGCCTCAAGGTGCGGCCATCGGGAAGCGTGACGTCGAGTGTGCCGCGCCGCAATCTTGAACCGAAGCCGAGCGCCAAGCGGACGAGACGGGGCAGATCGGCAAGCACCGTCTCCACATTATCGGGGGTCACTGGTATCAACGCAGACATTTACTTACTCATCGCGTGATGGCTCGGCGTCCGAACGTCTTGTGCTGGTCGATTGCCAGATCCCACCTGGACCGAACCGGAGCGCATTCTCCAAAGCGCCGGTTTCCGCCCGGCGTCAGATGGCTTGGCTACAGTATAGTCAGGGTGCTCGCCGGTCGCCAAGGAGGTTTTTGCCGGCATTCGCGGTTGCGGCGTGTGGGCGCGGCACCAGGCGCGCGCCCTTCAGCCACAGCCGCAAGGCTTCCCAGTGGATCGCCGCGATGATCTTGAAGGTCAGAAGCGGCAGCGAGCCGAGCGACCGCAGTAGCGCCGCCGTGGTCAGGGCATGGCGCCGGCCACTGAAGGTTGCGGCGAGCAGGGGGCCTTCGCGATCGGTCTCCAGAATGCGCACTTTGACGCGCTCCGCCGGCGGCGCGACCCGGAAATGATAGCGCATCGCCATCTCGATGAAGGGTGACACGTAAAACAGCTTGTCCTGCACCTGCCGGATACCGGCGGGGCCGATGTCGCCGGGCTGCACGGCGAGCGTATAGGCGTGGATGTCGCCAAAGGTATTCCGCACCTCGTAGATCATCACGGCCAGCGCGCCGTCGGCGCGGTAGCCAAAATAGACCGACAACGGATTGAAGGTATAGCCGAACAGCCGGGGGTAGCACAGCAGCATCACGCGACCGCCGGTCAGGTCGATACCACGTTCGGCGGCGCGAGCTTGCGCATAGAGACGCAGGCTCGAACCGTCGCGCGCCCCGTGGTCGGCCTCGTTGAAGCCAAAGATCGCCGCCCGGTTGACGCCGAACAACAGGCTTTGCCGGTCCGCGGCATCGAGCCGGTCAAGATCGATCAGAAGGCTCATGACGCGGTAGCTGAAGCGGTGACCCATCGGCTTGAGACGGGCATGCATGACGTCGCCAAAGTAGAGCGCTGCTGCGGCGCCAACCGAAGCGCGGCAGGTCTCAGCTTCGGCGACCGGCCCAGGCATCCCTTACTCCGCGGCTTGCGTCAGTGCGGGTGGCGGCTCGCGCCACGGCGCGGCGGCGCCGAGCGCCTCTGCCACCGCCAATCCGGATCGCAATCCGTCCTCATGAAAGCCATAGCCGGTCCAGGCCCCACAAAACCAAGTATGACGCCGACCCTGGATTTCGTCCAACTGCTTCTGCGCCGCAAAGGCTTCGGCATTATATTGCGGATGATCGCACAGGTACTTGCCGAAGGTCAGCGCGGGATCGGGCTCGAACGGCGGATTGAGGCTGACGAACAGCGGCTTGCCGTTCTCGATGCCCTGCAGCTGGTTCATCCAGTAGGTCACGGCGACATCGTTCTCGGTCGCATCTTGGCGCTGCCAGCGCAGAAAATTCCACGATGCCCAGGCTCGCCGGCGCTTCGGCATCAATCTGATATCGCGGTGCAGGTAGACGGTATTGGGGGCATAGCCGATGGCGCCAAGTATCGCGCGTTCGCGATCGCAGGCGTCGGACAGCATCGCCAGCGCCTGATCGCTGTGCGAGCCGATCACGACGTGATCGTAGATGTCGCTCTTGCCGTGACTGTCATGGACCACGACACCGTGCGGCGTCCGTTCGATCGATGTCACGGCACAGCCCAGCCGGAGCTGGCCGCGGAAGGAGGAAATCATTTTCTCCACATAGCATCGGCTGCCGCCCTTGACGGTGCGCCAGACCGGCCGGTCATATTGCAGCAGGCGATGATTGCTGAAGAACGCGACGAAGTTCTCCGCTGGGAAGTCCAGCATCTCGCTGGCCGGGGCCGACCAGATCGCGGCGCCCATCGGCGCCAGGTAATCGGTCAATAGCCGGGGTGCGAATTTGCTTTTGGCAAAGTACTCACCGAGCGTAAGCCCGGCCAGACGGCCTTGTCTGAAGTCCTCGGTGCTTTGGCGGTTGAAGGTCAGGATGTCGCGGAGCATCCACAGATAGGACGGTGACAACAGGTTCGCAGGCTGCGCAAACAGGCCTATCGCGGTCTCGCGCCAGTTGTTGCCGCCGCCCTTCCATTCAAAGCGGCCGGCATCCGCGGTGACCGCAAAACTCATGCAGCTTTCCACGGTCTCGATGCAAAGATGCGAAAACAGCGCCGTCAGGTCCGGATAATTGAGCTCGTTATAGACGATGAAGCCAATGTCGACCGCGAGCTCAGTTCCATCGTAGTCGATGGTGACGGTATGGCTATGCCCGCCGGGCCTCAGGTCGCGGTCATAGACCGTGACCGGATAACGCTTCGACAGGGTCCAAGCCGCGGTATTGCCGGCAATTCCCGTTCCGATAACCGCAACCCGCATTCCATCCCCCGTCTATGCCCTTCAAAGTTACGATATGTTGCTGCCGAAGTTTCACTCCTCGAGCGGTGCGCGGCAAAGTGTGACCACGAAGCCTCGATCGGTCGAAAACGACATGAAATTTGCGTAAGGTTCAGCGCGCGACCGGCGCGATGCAGATCCCAGGAAAGCCCTATGAATTATGGACAACTCCGATGTTCCGCCGCGCTCGGCGGCGCTGGGATGAGGCGCTGAAGGGGGACAGCAGGGGAAACGGGCCTGTCGGCGACGTGAACCCCCGGCTAAGATGGTTCGGAATACTTAAGGAAAGCTTCACAGCCTTGAACGCGCCGCTGTCAGTCCTTCCAGGCGGCACCCGCTGGTGGTCTCGATGGACGCCACGCCGTCGAATAGGTCGCATTATTTCAGGCGGTCGGACGGGCGTGCTGGCCCTGCCGCGGTGGATGGCCGTTGCCCGAAGGCCTGCCGTCAATCATAGGTTGTGGAGGGCGTCGAGGTGGCTGGCGGCGCTCTGCATGGTCGCAAGTTGTGCCGGCTGCATCCTGGCTCAGGATCTACCGGATCCCGCGCTCGATATTCCCCGCGCCTACAAGGCCACCGGACCGGCCGGGCCGGACGCGCCGCCGCCGCTGGACTGGTGGCGCGGTTTCCGTTCGCCGGAGCTGACGGACCTGATGGAGGAAGCCCAGAAGGTCAATCTGGATATTGCCGCAGCGGTTGCGCGCTTCGTCCAGGCCGACGCGCAGGCGCGCATCGCCGGTGCCGCGCTGCTGCCGACACTCAGCGCCAGCGGTCCAGGCAATCTGGCCCAGGAGAGCTATTCCAGGGTCTCGGGCTCCAGCCTCAATGGCCTGTCCACCGGCGGGCGCGAGACGGTCAACTTCAACACCGCCTTGAGTGCGAGCTACATGCTGGATTTCTGGGGCCAGTATCGCGACGCCGCGCAAGCCGCCGAGGACACCTCGGTCGCCAAACGCTTCGATCGCGACGTCACCGCGCTGACGACCCTGACCGCCGTTGCGACGGCGTATTTTCAGGTGCTGGCCTCGCAGGACCGGATCCGCACCGCGGAGCGCAACATCGCCAGCGCTACGAATATTCTTGAAGCGATCAAGCAGCGCTTCAAGGCCGGCACCGGGACTGACCTCGACATCGCGCAACAGGAAAGCGTGCTCGCCAACCAGCGCGCCGCCGTACCGCCGCTGCGACAGACGCTGGAGCAGAACATCAACGCGCTGGCGCTGTTGGTCTCGCGGCCGCCGGAAAGCCTCCACGTCGCCGGCGGTTCGATGGACCAGATCGCCACCCCACGCATCACGGCCGGCCTGCCGTCGGAATTGTTGACGCAGCGGCCGGACATCCGGCGGCAGGAGGCGATGCTGGCATCGGCCACCGCCAATGTCGGCAGCGCGCGCGCGCAGTTCTTCCCCAGTATCCAATTGACCGGGGGCGGCGGCTATCAAAGCTCGGCGCTCAGCTCGCTGATCCAGCCCCACGCGGCGTTCTTCAACCTGGTCGCCAGCGTGAACCAGCCGATTTTTGACGGCGGCGCCATCCTCGGCAATTTTGAACTCTCCAAGGCCCAGCAGGACGAAATGCTCCAGGACTACCGCAAGGCGGTGGTCTCGGCTTTTTCCGATGTCGACAACGCGCTGGTATCGATCAGAGAGACCACCGAGAAGCTCAAGCTGCAGCGCGTGGTGGTGTCGGCATCACGGCGCGCCTTCCAATTATCAGAGGCTCAGCTTCGGGCCGGCACCGCCGACATCGTGACTGTGCTAAATACCCAATTGACGCTATTTCAGGCCGAAGACGGGCTGTGGCAGGCTCAGTTGGCCCGGCTGCTGGCTTTTGTCAGCCTGTACCAGGCGCTGGGGGGCGGCTGGGAGCCGAGAATGGAGAAGCCGGTCAATGCTCTTTAAACCGGATCTGAAACCGGGCACGAACCCCGCCCACGACCGGGCCGCGCCGCGCGCCGGCAGCCGGTTCGTCGCCGTGGTGGTCACGGTGCTGATTCTCGGCGGGCTCGGTGGCTTCGCCTGGACGGCGTTGCAGCCGAAGCAGGCCGCCAGCCGCGTGCGTCCGGACCTCACGGTGCCGGTGCTGGCGGCGGTGCCGCGCATCGCTGATGTCCCGGTCTATCTCGATGGCGTCGGCGCGGTCCGCGCGCTCAACACGGTGACAGTGCGCTCCCAGGTCGACGGCAAACTGATCGCGGTCAACTTCGTCGAGGGACAGGACGTCAGGAAGGGCGATGTGCTCGGCGAGATCGATCCGGTGATCTACAAGGCGCAATACGATCAGGCGGTCGCCAAGAAGGCCCAGGACGAAGCGCTGCTGGCCAATCAGCGCATCGATCTGATCCGCTACCAGCAGTTGGCGGCTTCCAATGCCGGCTCCAAGCAGCAGGCCGATACGCAACGCGCCGTCGTCGCCCAGCAGGAGGCGGTGGTCAATTCCGATGCTGCGGCGATCGACAACGCCCAGGCCACCCTCGGCTATACCAAGATCATCGCGCCCTTGTCGGGCCGCACCGGCCTGCGCCAGGTCGATCAGGGCAACATCATCCACGCCGCCGACGCCACGGGGCTGGCCATCATCACCCAGCTACAGCCGATCGCTGTCATGTTCAGCCTGCCGCAGCAGCAGATCATGCGGGTCAATGCCGCCTCCGCCAAGGGCGAGCTCACCGTCGACGTGTTCGGCAATGACGGCGTGACGGTGATCGACACCGGCACGCTGAAGGGTATCGACAACCAGGTCGACCCGACCACCGGCACGCTCAAGCTCAAGGCGGAATTTCCCAATGCCCATCTTCAATTGTGGCCCGGGCAGTTCGTCAATGTCCGGCTCAAGGTCGACACCTTGAGAGAAGCCCTGGTGGTGCCGACCTCGGCGGTGCAGCGTGGTCCCGCCGGCACCTTCAGCTACGTCATTGGCGAGGGCGAAACCGTCACCGCAAAATCGGTCGTGGTAACCCAGCAGGACGAAAACGCAGCGGTGATCGCCAGCGGATTGTCGCCAGGGGACCGCGTGGTGACCACGGGCTTTGCCAACCTGTCCGATGGCGCCAGGGTTGCGGTCGGCAACGACTCGCAGACACCGGCGGTCGATCTGGCGCCCCGCAAGCGCCGCAGCAGCCGGGATGTCCAAGCCAATGACGGCGCGGCCAGGGGCGGCGGCGAGGCAGGCGAACACCGCGGCAAGCGCGGCGAGCGCGGGCAGGGCGATCACAAGTGGCAGGGCGGCGCACGGGGCAGCGAGCCGTCGGGTAGCGACGCGAAACCGCAGCCATGATGGCGGCATAGACCTCGTGAACGGTTGAGTGATTGAGCGATTCCGTGAAACCAATCGTTTCCAAGTTCTCGGTCCTCAAAGAGCCGCGCGTTCGGTGCTACCTCGCCCCGCTTGCGGGGAGAGGTCGGCGCGAAGCGCCGGGTGAGGGGGGCTCTGCGCGAGTCCGACTCGCGGAGAGAGCCCCTCACCCCAACCCTCTCCCCGCCAAGAGCGGGGCGAGGGGGCTCACCGCCGCCGCTGCCAAATCGAGCCTAACTTATTTTCACCTTCGTATTAGTTCACCACCCGCCTTTGGCCGAGCCATGAGCCTCTGCCCATGAGCGTCTCGGAGCCCTTCATCCGGCGTCCGATCGCGACCTCGCTGTTGGGGATTGCGCTGTTGATTGGCGGGGCGCTCGGCTATTGGGCGCTGCCGGTGTCGGCGCTGCCGCAGGTTGATTTTCCGACCGTCCAGGTGACGACGCAATTGCCGGGCGCCAGCCCCGATGTCATCGCTTCGCTGATCACGGCGCCCTTGGAGCGCCAGTTGGGACAGATCCCCGCGCTGTCGTCGATGACCTCGACGAGTTCGTTCGGCCTCAGCCAGGTCTCGCTGCAGTTCGATCTCAACCGCGACATCGACGGCGCCACCCAGGACGTCCAGGCCGCGATCAATGCCGCGGCCGGCGTGCTGCCGAAAACGCTGCCCTATCCGCCTGTTTACGCCAAGGTCAATCCCGCCGACGCGCCGGTGCTGACGCTGGCGCTGACGTCGGACACGATCTCGCTGCGGGCCATGAGCGATCTCGCCGATACCATTCTCGGCCAGCGCCTGAGCCAGATTTCCGGCGTCGGCCGGGTCTCGGTGCTCGGCGGACTCAAGCCGGCGGTGCGGGTGCAGGCCGATCTGGCGCGGCTTGCCGCCTACGGCATCGCCATGGAGGATCTGCGCAACGCCATCGCCGGCGCCAATGTCTCGGGCCCGAAAGGATCGCTCGACGGCGCGCAGCAGTCCTACACCATCGCCGCCAATGACCAGATTGCCGCGGCCGATGCCTACAAGCCGATCATCATCGCCTACCGCAACGGTTCTCCGGTCACCATCGGCGATGTCGCCGTCATCGTCGACGGGCTGGAGAACGATCGCACCGCGGGCTGGTATCTGGGCCGGCCGGCCGTCATCATCGATATCCAGCGCCAGCCTGGCGCCAACGTCATCGAGGTGGTCCGCCAGATCCGTGCCGAGATCCCGAAACTGCAGCGCACGATCCCGGCCGGCGTGACACTGGACGTGGTCGGCGACCGCACCGTCACCATCCGCGCTTCCGTCCATGACGTGCAGTTCACGCTGGTTCTGAGCGTGGTGCTGGTCACGCTGGTGGTGCTGTTGTTCCTGCGCTCGCTGCGCGCCACGCTGATCGCCGGCGTGGCGCTGCCGCTGTCGCTGATCACCTCGTTCGGCATCATGTATTTCTCGGGCTTCAGCCTGGACAATCTGTCGCTGATGGCGCTGACGATCGGCACCGGCTTCGTGGTCGACGATGCCATCGTCATGATCGAGAACATCGTCCGCCATATGGAGAATGGCGAGAGCGCGATGCAGGCGGCGTTGCGCGGCGCCAGCGAAATCGGCTTCACGGTGATTTCGCTGACGGTGTCGTTGATTGCCGTCTTCATCCCGCTGCTGTTCATGTCCGGACTGGTCGGGCGCATGTTCCGCGAATTCGCGCTGACGCTGACGATCGCGGTCATCACCTCGGCGGTGGTGTCGCTGACGCTGACGCCGATGATGTGCTCGCGGCTGCTGCGCCATGCCGGCGGCACCAGGCCGCTCCCCGGCGTCGCCGCGGTCAACCGCCTGATCGACCGCATGGTCGACTTCTATCATCAGACGCTGCTGTGGGTGCTTCGGCACCAGCGCGCCACCCTGTTGGTGACGCTGGCCACGCTGGCGGCGACCATCGGGCTCTATGTCGTGGTGCCGAAAGGCTTCCTGCCGCTGCAGGACACCGCTTCGATCACCGCGGTGACCGAGGCCGGCGCCGACGTCTCTTTTGCCGAGATGCAGCGCCGCCAGCGCGCCGCCGCGGACGCGATCCGGACCGACCCCGATGTGATCGGCGTGGTCTCGGTGATCGGCGCCGGCTCCGCCAACCTGACCACCAATGTCGGCCGCCTGGTGATGACCTTGAAGCCACGCGGCGAGCGGCGCGACGATGTCGCCGCCGTGGTCGAGCGGCTGAAGCAGCTGGTGGCATCGATCCCCGGCATGACGGTCTATTTTCAGCCGGTGCAGGATGTGCAGATCTCGACCCAGTCCAGCCGCTCGCAATACCAGTACACGCTGACCGGAACGGATGCGGCGCTGGTGGTGCAGTGGGCCAGCCGGCTGGTCGGCGAGATGCGCCGGGATCCCTTGTTCCGCGACGTCTCCTCGGAGGCGCAGGAGGGCGGCTTGCGCGCCGCGCTCGACATCAACCGCCAGCGCGCCGGGCAGCTCGGTGTCAACCTGCAGGCCGTCACCGACACGCTCAATGACGCCTTCGCGCAGCGTCAGATCTCGACCATCTACGGCCAGGCCAACCAGTATCGCGTGGTGCTGGAAGCGCTGCCGATGTATCAGCGCGATCCCTCGGTGCTCTCCAAGCTCTATCTGCCCGGCGCGCTCGACGCGCAGGTGCCGCTGTCGGCGGTCGCGACCTTGACGCGGACCACGGCGCCGCTGTTGATTTCGCACCAGGCGCAATTTCCGGCCGTCTCGCTCAGCTTCAACCTGGCGCCCGGGGTTGCGCTGGGCGAGGCCGTGGAAGCCGTCAAATCCATCCAGGCCGAGATCGGCATGCCCGGCAGCATCATCGGGCTCTATGCCGGCGACGCCGCCGAATTCGCCAAGTCGCTGGCCGGCCAGCCCTGGCTGATCCTGGCCGCGGTCGTCACCATCTATATCGTGCTCGGCGTGCTCTACGAGAGCTACATTCATCCGATCACGATCCTCTCGACACTGCCGTCCGCCGGCGTCGGCGCCATCCTGGCGCTGATGCTGTTCGGTCAGGACCTCAGCGTGATCGGCCTGATCGGCATCATCCTGCTGATGGGCATCGTCAAGAAGAATGCCATCATGATGATCGACTTCGCGCTGGAGGCGGAACGTCGCCAGGGCCTGTCGGCGCGCGACGCCATCGTGCAGGCCTGTCGCCTGCGCTTCCGCCCGATCATGATGACGACGCTGGCGGCCTTGTTCGGAGCGCTGCCGCTGGCGGTGGAGCGCGGCACCGGCGCGGAGTTGCGATTTCCGCTCGGCATTTCCATCATCGGCGGCCTGCTGCTGAGCCAGTTGCTGACGCTCTATACGACGCCGGTGATCTACCTCGCGCTCGATCGCATCAACCGCCGGATCGGCAACGCGCTGCCTCCGGCGGATGCTGAAGCGGAGCTAAGCTGATGGCCGGGATCTCCGAGCCGTTCATCCGCAGGCCCGTGGGCACCACGCTGTTGGCGATCGGGCTGTTTCTGGTCGGGGCGGTCGCCTATGCCTTCCTGCCGGTGGCCGCGGTGCCCAATATCGACTTTCCCTCGATCCGGGTATCGGCGTCACGTCCGGGCGCCGATCCCTCGGTGATGGCGGCGACCGTGGCCGCACCGCTGGAGCGCCGGCTCGGCGAAATCGCCGGCATCGACCAGATCACCTCGACGAGCTCGCTCGGCTCGACCAATATCCAGCTGCAATTTTCCATCGGCCGCGACATCGATCGCGCCGCGCGCGACGTCCAGGCCGCCATCAACGCCGCGCTGGCGGACCTGCCGAGCGACCTGCCGTCGCTGCCGCGCTTTCACAAGGCCAACAGCGCCGCGGCGCCGGTGTTCGTGCTGGCGCTGACGTCGAAGACCCTGGCCACCAGCGCGCTCTACGATGTGGCCGACACCGTGCTGGAACAGCGGCTGTCGCAGGTCGAGGGCGTCGGCGACGTCACCGTCAGCGGCGCTGACCAGCCGGCGGTCCGCATCGCGCTCAATCCGATGGCGCTGTCGAATGCCGCCATCGCCACCGACGACGTCAGGCAGGCGATCGTCAATGCCAATCCGCTCGGCCCGGTCGGCATCTTCGAGGGCGACCGTCAGAGCGAGACATTATCGGTCAACCGGCAGATGCGGACCGCCGGCCGAGTTCCGCGACATCCTGGTCAAGAGCGCCAACGGCAATTTCGTGCGGCTGTCTGACATCGCCGACGTCGAGGATGCCGTCCGCAATGTCCGGTCCATTGCCTGGTTCAACAAGCAGCCCGCGGTGCTGATCCAGATTGCCAAACAGGACAACGCCAACGTCATCGATACCGTCGACCGCATCCGCGCCTTGCTGCCCGAACTGAAGCGCTGGATCCCCGGCGGGGTTGAGATTTCAACCCTGGTCGATCGCACCGGCACCATCCGCGCCAGCGTGGCGGATATGCAGTGGACGCTGCTGGCCGCGGTGGTTCTGGTCATGGGGGTGGTGTTTGTGTTCCTGCGCCGGCTGACGCCGACCATTGCGGCGGGAATCTCGGTGCCGCTGGCGCTGGCGGGCACCTGCGCCGGCATGTGGTTCGCCGGCTTTTCGATCGACAATCTGTCGCTGATGGCGCTGGCGATCTCGGTCGGTTTTGTGGTCGACGATGCCATCGTCATGATCGAGAACATGTACCGCAATCTCGAACAGGGCCTGCGGCCCTTGGCGGCCGCGCTCGAAGGTGCAAAGCAGATCGGCTTTACCGTGCTCACGATCAGCCTGTCGCTGGTCGCGGCCTTCGTGCCGCTGATCTTCATGGACGGGATCGTCGGGCGGCTGTTGCGGGAATTTTCCCTGACCCTGACCTTTGCCGTGGCGGTGTCGACGCTGGTGTCGCTGACCATCACGCCGATGATCTGCGCCCATTACATCAGGCAACCGGGCTCAGCCGATGCCACCTGGTTCGATCGTGTCATCGAAGGCGCGCTGACGGCCATGGTGTCGGGCTACGGCCGGACGCTACGGGCCGTGCTGGGCTTTCCCTTGCTGACGCTGTTGGTGTTCTTTGCCACCATCGCGTTGACGGTGACGCTCTATATCAAAACGCCCAGGGGCTATTTCCCGTCGGATGATTCCGGCTTTGTGATCGGCTCGACCCGGGCGTCGGCCGATATCTCGTTCCAGTCGATGCTGACGCTGCAGCAACAGCTCGCCGATATCGTGCTGGCCGATCCGGCGGTCGCCAGTATCGGCTCGACCCTGGGCGGCAGCTCCAATCGCGGCACCATGTTCATCGCGCTGAAGCCGGCTGTGGAGCGGGCAGGGCTGACCACCGCTGAAGTCATCGAACGCCTGCGCAGCAATCTCAATCGGGTGGTGGGCATCCGGCTGTTCATGTTTGCCGCCCAGGACGTCCGCGCCGGCGGCCGGCAGAGCGATTCCGAATATCAGTATACGCTGTCCAGTCCCGATCTCGATCTCCTGCAGAAATGGGCGCCGATCGTCGGCAAGCGCATGGAGAGCGTCGAGGGCATCATCGGCGTATCCTCGGACCGCGATCCCGGCGGCCTGCAGCTGTCGCTGTCGATCGACCGGCAGAAGGCCTCGGAGCTCGGCGTGCGCGTCCAGGACATCGACAACGCGCTCAACAACGCCTTCTCGCAGCGCCAGATCTCGATCATCTATACCCAGCGCAACCAGTACATGGTGGTGCTGGAGATCGATCCGAAATTCCAGAGCGATCCCGCCAACCTCGAACATGTCTTCGTCGCCGGCGCCGGCGGCGTCGCAGGTGCCGCTGTCGACCGTGGTCAAATACCAGCGCGGCGCTGTCGCCGCTGGCGGTCTTTCATTCGCAGTCCATTCCCTCGACCACGGTGTCCTTCAACCTTTTGCCCGACGTGCCGCTGCAGGTGGCGACCAGCAACATCCAGCGCGCGGTGGAGGAACTGCACATGCCCGAGGGCATCCGCGGCGGCTTCGACGGCAATGCCGGCGATTTCAACCGGACCAGCGGCCGGCTGCCGCTGTTGATCGCGGGCGCGCTGGTGGCGATGTATATCGTGCTGGGCGTGCTCTATGAGAGCCTCGCCCATCCCCTGACCATCATCTCGACCTTGCCCTCGGCCGGGCTCGGCGCGCTGCTGGCGCTGCAGATCACCGGCACCCAGCTGACGGTGATCGCCTTCATCGGCATCATTCTGTTGATCGGCATCGTCAAGAAGAACGGCATCATGATGGTTGATTTCGCGCTGGAGGCCGAGCGTCAGCAGGGGCTGTCCTCCCGCGAGGCGATCATCGAAGCCTGCCTGGTCCGCTTCAGGCCGATCCTGATGACGACATTGGCGGCGCTGTTCGCCGGCATCCCGCTGGTGCTGGCCACCGGACCCGGCACCGAACTGCGCCGCCCGCTCGGCATCACCATCATCGGCGGTCTCGTGGTGTCGCAGATCCTGACGCTGTACACGACGCCGGTGATCTATCTGTTGATCGACCGCCTGCGGCGGCGCCCCGAACCTGTGGGGATCGCGGCGCCGGCGGAGTAGGGGTGTCCGCCTTCGCGCCTTTCGGGCTTCGGCGCGACAAGTCCGCGGCGCGATTGATGCGCGCCGCGGCACAGCGTATAGCGGGGCATGGCAAAATCATCCGAGATTGGTACCGCGGCCGCATCCGAGGCGAGCCCGGTTTGCCCGCGCTGCCTCAAGCCGGAGGCGCTCTGCATCTGCGACAGCATCACGCCGATCGAGAACCGGATTGCGCTTCTGATCCTGCAGCATCCGCAGGAGCAGGACCGGGCGCTCGGCACGGCGCGGCTGACCGCGCTGCATTTTCCGAACGCGATGCTCAAAATCGGTTTGTCGTGGCCGAGCCTGTCGAAGGCGCTTGGACGGCCGGTCGCCGATCCCTCGCGCTGGGCGGTGCTCTATCTCGGTTCCGCCGATGTCGCCGCGCTCGACACCGACCGCGACATCGTCGCCATCAACCGCAAGGGCGAGATCGAGGACAACCAGCGCGCCATTTTGAAAGACATCGAGGGCATCGTGCTGCTCGACGGCACCTGGAGCCAGGCCAAGGCCCTGTGGTGGCGCAATGCCTGGATGCTGAAATGCCAGCGCGTCATCCTCGGCCCGGCCACGCCCTCGCGCTATGGCAAACTGCGCCGCGAGCCGCGCCGCGACGGCCTGTCGACCATCGAGGCGGCGGCGATGGTGCTTGCCAGCCTGGAAAAGCGCCAGGATATTGCGGAAAAGCTCAACGCCAGCTTCGAGCGCATGCTGGCGAGATACCGCGAAGCGATCCATGCACAGCCGGAACTCGCGCCCAGGCCGAAACCCAAGCGCGACTATCGCAGGCGCAAGCGCGCCTGAGCAGGGGTTGTTGTTCTCAATCTCGCTCATCGCGTAGGCTGTTTCACGCTGAACCTGGCATACCCGAAGGATCGCGCGCGGCATGTCGAACGGCGTGAATGATAATCTCTGTCTCGGCAATCTCGTAGAAAACGAGATAAGCATAAGGCGTTATAGCAAGACGGCGAATGGTTGGATCATCGGTGCGGACGCCGATATCGGGATGGCTCAATAGCAGGCCAACGATGCTCTGGATGCGTTGCTTAACGCGCCCTGCACCTTTCGGTGAATGTGCGGCAATGTAGTCGAGTATTGAATTGAGATCGGCCAGAGCCGGAAGCGTGTAACGGAGTTTCACAGTCCGTGTTTGGCCCAGGTCGCTCTGACCTGTTCATCGCTTGCGAATTCGCCGCGCGCCGCCGCCTCTTTGGACTTCGCAATCGCCAAGCGCTCATCGGCGGATAGCGCTACGGGAGGCGCTTCATCATGACCGGCAAGCTGAAGCACAACACGAGCGATGTCATCCTGGGCATCTGATGACAGGCCGCGCGCAACCTCGAGGGCCTGATCTAAGAGTCTCGTCATGGCAGAAGAATAGCTCATTTCGGACGGAGTATGGAAGGGATTTCCAGCGGTTGCAAACCTCCACCTACCCTTCAACCGTCTCATGTTAGGAACCCGTCAACCGCAGCTTTGGCGCCTGCTGGCCAGATACCGCGAGGCGATCCACGCGCAACCGGAGCTCGCGCCCACGGCGAAAGCCAAGCGCGAGTACCGCCGCAGCAAGCGCACCTGAGCGGGCTGTTGGTTGTCCATGCGCGCGAGCGTCACGGTGTTCGACGAGTTGCGCAATTTGGTCGCATCCGAGGCGTAGCGGGCTATGGCAAACCGTCAACGCGGCTTGGCGACTTTCCGGGTGGCGGCCGGATGTTCGGCTCTCCTGGAAGACCGCCCAAGAGCGCTCAGGCTGCCTAGGGAACACAGCGGGGGCTTCGTGGTTCTATCCGCTCATTCTTTGCGAGAGAGCGCGTGGAACCATCAGCAGCAGCCGGCATTCCGGCCTCCTTCGTCATCAACGGATCCCGACACGACTTGACGATCCCGCCATGGATAACCCTGCTGGACTTGCTGCGCGAGCGCCTGCAATTGACGGGGACCAAGAAGGGTTGTGATCACGGGCAGTGCGGGGCCTGCACGATCCTGGTTGATGGGGTTCGGATCAACTCCTGTCTCGTGCTGGCGGTATCGCGTGACGGTGCCGAGGTCACCACCATCGAGGGGCTTGGAGCGGGCGGCAGCCTGCATCCGCTTCAGGCCGCTTTCGTGGAACACGACGCGCTGCAATGCGGTTATTGCACGCCGGGGCAGATCTGCTCGGCGGCCGGATTGCTCTCAGAGGGGCATGCGCGCACCCGGGCTGAAATTCGCGAGAACATGAGCGGCAACCTCTGTCGCTGCGGAGCCTACACCAACATCGCCGACGCCATCGAAGACGTCATGGGGCAGGGCGCGGTCGCCCGGGAGGCAGCCGAGTGAACCGTTTCGACTACGTTCGCCCCCATACCATTTCCGATGCCATCAAGGCACTGGCGACTCCGGCCTCGCGCGTTCTCGCCGGCGGGACCAATCTCGTCGATCTCATGAAATACGATGTCGACCGCCCGGCCTGCGTCGTCGATATCAATCGGCTGCCGCTGCGGGAAATATCGGAAATGGCCGACGGCGGGCTTCGGATCGGCGCCTTGGTCAGCAACTCCGACCTGGCGTGGCATGCAGACGGTCCAGGCGCGCTACCCGCTGCTGGCCAGTGCCATTCTGGCCGGAGCGTCGCCCCAGCTGCGCAACGCGGCGACCACCGGGGGCAATCTGCTGCAGCGGACCCGCTGCTATTACTTCTATGATCCGTCGACGGCCTGTAACAAGCGTGATCCGGGGACCGGCTGCTCGGCCATCGGCGGCGTCAACCGGATTCACGCCATCCTGGGGGCGAGCGCGGACTGCATTGCCGTGCATCCCTCGGATATGTGCGTCGCACTGGCGGCCATCGGCGCGGTCGTGGAGGTCGAAGGACCGAACGGAAAGCGAAGCATTCCATTCCACGACTTCCATCGGCTGCCCGGCAGCGAGCCGCAGCGCGACAACACGATGCGCGAGGGCGAGTTGATCACCGGCGTGGTGCTGCCGCCTGCCGATTTCGGCGCCCATTATACCTACCTCAAGATCCGAGACCGGTTGTCCTACGCCTTCGCGCTGGTCTCGGTTGCCGTCGGGCTGACGCTGAAGGCGGATACCATCGAAGATGCCCGCGTGGCGCTGGGTGGCGTGGCGCACAAGCCTTGGCGCGATGACGCCGCCGAGGCCGTGCTGAAAGGCCAAAAGCCGGCGACGCCGCTGTTCCGCCAATTTGCTGATCAGGTCCTGGCAGAAGCCAAAGGGCAGGGCGAGAACGATTTCAAGATCGAACTGGCACGGCGCGCCATGGTGCGTGCCCTGCACCAGGCCGCCGCGGGCACCCCGCAGGATCAATCCAACAAGTCAGTGCAATAGGCCAACAATGCCGATAACAGAGAGTCTTCATGTGGGCCGGCCGACCAGCCGGGTCGATGGCCCGCTCAAGGTCACCGGCAAAGCGAAGTATGCGGCCGAGTATCCCGTCTCCGGCCTGCTTCATGGCTATATCGTTGGCAGCACGATCGCCGCCGGTCGCATCACCGCCCTGCACCTTGACCAGGCGCGATCGATACCAGGCGTGGTGGCGATCTTTACCCATGAAAATCGCGGCAAGGCCGCATGGCTGGATCGAAGCTGGCAGGACGAGGTGGCCCCTCCCGGTCATCCATTCCGGCCGCTGAACTCGGACCGGATCCTGTTTGACGGACAGCCGATCGCACTGGTGGTCGCCGATAGCTACGAGGCGGCGCGGGATGCCGGTTCGCTGATCTCGGCGACGTATGAGGTCAGCGAACACTGTACGGAGTTGGAGCGCAAGCGGCTGGAAGCTTATGTGCCGCCGAAGAAGCGCAGCGGCATTCCTCCCCCGCCAGACCCGAGAGGCGATGCGGAGAAGGCTTTCGCAGAGGCGCCAATCAAGATCAGCCGGGACTACCGGGTGAATGCCGAGCACCACAACCCGATGGAGATGTTCGGCACCACCTGTGTCTTCGAGGGCGCCGGCAAGCTTACCATTTATGACAAGACGCAAGGCTCGCAAAATGCGCAAGGCTACGTCACGTCGGTTTTTGGTTTGAAGTCCAAGAACGTCCAGGTGATCAATCATTTTGTCGGTGGCGCGTTCGGCTCGGGACTGCGGCCTCAGCACCAGTTGTTCTTCGCCGTCATGGCCAGTCTGGAACTCAAGCGATCGGTGCGGGTGACGTTGACGCGGGCGCAGATGTTTCACATCGGCTACAGGCCGGATACCTTTCATGCGATTTCGCTGGCCGCCGACAAGCAGGGCCGGCTGCAGTCGATCATGCATGATGTCGTCGCATCGACGTCCCACTATGAGGATTACCAGGAAGCCGTCGTCAACTGGTCCGGCATGATGTACCACTGCGACAATGTCAGGCTTTCCTACCGGCTCGCGAAGCTCGATACGGCGACGCCATGCGACATGCGGGCGCCCGGCGCCGCCATTGGCGTGACTGCCCTGGAATGCGCCCTCGACGAACTATCTTATGAGGTGGGCGTTGACCCGCTGGAAATCCGGCGGCTGAATTTCGCGTCCAAGGACGAGAACACCGACAAGCAATTCACCTCAAAGGCTCTCGACGCGTGCTATCGCCAGGGCGCCGCGGCGTTCGGCTGGGAAAAGCGCGAAGCCGCTCCCCGGTCGATGCGGGACGGCCACGAGCTGATCGGATGGGGCATTTCGACGGGGATGTGGGATGCCTTTCTTCAGAAAGCCGAAGCCAGCGCCAGATTGAGCGCGGACGGCAAGCTGGAAGTATCCTCCGCGGCCTCCGATATCGGCACCGGCACCTGGACCATCCTGACCCAGATTGCAGCGGACGCGTTCGGTCTGCCGCTCGACGACGTCAGCACCCGCATCGGCGAATCGACGCTGCCGACGTCCCCGGTCGAGGGAGGTTCATGGACGGCCGCCTCAAACGGCTCCGCCGTGCAGGCGGCCTGCGACGCCGTCAAGAAAACCTTGTTCAGGTATGCCAAAAAGATGGCCAACTCACCCTTGGCCGACGCGAAAATGGAGAACGTGGAGGTGAGCGGCGGACGCATCTTCCGCACCGATGATCCGGGCGGGGGACTGACCATTGCCGAGGTAATGCATGCGGCCGATCTGAGCGAGATCGAAGAGAAGGGCAAGGCGGGTCCCGATCTGCTGCAGATGATGACATACATCAGCTACACCCATTCGGCCGTATTTGCCGAAGTGCGCGTCGATGAAGAACTCGGCGTGGTTCGGGTGACCAGGATCGTCTGTGCCGCCGCGGCCGGGCGGATTCTCAACCCGAAAACCGCGCGTAGCCAGATCCTGGGCGGCGTCGTGATGGGCATCGGCATGGCGCTGCATGAGGAAGCCATGACGGATCATCGCCTTGGCAAGATCATGAACCATAACCTTGCCGAATATCATATTCCGGCGCATGCGGACATCGAGGATATCGAAGTCATTTTCGTCGACGAGCGCGATGAGCGGGTCAGCCCTCTCGGCGTCAAGGGCCTTGGCGAGATCGGCATCGTCGGTACCGCGGCCGCCGTATCGAACGCGATCTTCCATGCCACCGGCAAGCGGGTACGGGATTTTCCAATCACGATCGACAAGCTTCTGGTGGCCTGATCGACGGACCGCGGACAGGCGTGATGGCCGGTGGATGTGTTGAGAGATCGTGGTCACGCACCCTCAACAGGTGAATTGACGTCCCTCGCGTTGGTTGGCAGGCTCGCTTGAACCTTCTGGGAAGCCGGAAGCTTTGTCGGCATCGTCAGCGCCGATCACTCGCGATCAAGGACGGGCTCTTGCGATGATGCGCGAAGCTTTGCAATGGTTCTTCCGAAATCGCCAAACCGGTGCGATTACGATCGGCCAGGCGCCAAACCTCACTTTATGGATCGTGATCGTGGCGGCCGTCCTGCTATGGGTTTGGCATCCACCTGGCCGATTGGGCACAGCTCTCGAAATTATTCTCAAAGGCAGCCTTTTCGTTTGGGCGATCGACGAGATCGTACGCGGCGTCAATCCGTGGCGGCGCTGTCTCGGGGCAGCCGTGTTGGTTTATGAGCTGACGACCATCCTATGACCCGATGCACCATCGAGAGGAAAGCCAAGATGAACGTGAACAAGAAAACGCAGGGCATTACGCGCAGTCGGGGCGAGGACCAACCGATGGACAAAGAAAGGGCCCAGCGCGCGACAGTGACCCAAAAGGAATCCGGCTCACGACGCGAGCAGAAAAGCCCGAATGCCGATCAAAACGCGCCGCGCACGGACGGTCATTCCTGAGCGGCAAGACCGAGATGGCCGTTTCTTCCAATTCGGCTCAACTGGCGTTTCGGCCCGGCCATTGCTTCGCGTTAAGGTAAACCGCGCCGCGACGGGCCGTGCGCCATCGAGGCGGCGGCTGTGAGGCTCGCAAACCTCGAAAAGCGGCCGGATATCGCGGAAAAGCTCATCGGCAGCCTTGAGCGCAGGCCGGCTGGATACGCGAGGCTATCGGTAGGCTGGCGGAACTCGCGCCGAGGACATAACCCAAGCGGGACTGCCGCGCCTGAGCGCGGGTGCCTCGGTTGCCTATGCCCGCGCGCGCGTATATGGATTTGCCCCCATGGGGCCACGTGGCGGAGTGGTTACGCAACGGTCTGCAAAACCGTGTACACCAGTTCAATTCTGGTCGTGGCCTCCATTTCCAAGCCATTGAATTTATATGAAGACGCTATTCTGCTGCGGTTCCGCCACGCAGGGGTTGCCACCGCTTGGCTACCGTCAGGCGTCGCCGCTCTATCCGCGCGTCCTCCAGCGCCCGATCGACCGGTGCGCCGCGTCCTCAGTGAAGACCGCTCGATCCTCCTGACAATCTCTCCGGCAAGCGTGCGCTCATTCTGGTCTCAGCTTCCCGCGAGGATGTTTGCGAGTTGGTCGGATAATCCACCCATGAGAGTTGCGCAGAATGGGCAAAGGCGCCGTGCCCACCATTTCGGATTCGAAACAACCGGGATGAGAAATGCTACGGCGGCGCCTGCCTGGCGCAGATCAGGACCATCGCATTCGAGGGGCTCGGGCATGTCGCCGTCCATGCCTGCCCGAGACTAGCGGCATGGATGCCGGGCGTCAGCGTTTGTCCATCCGCCGTGAGACACGTCGCAGAGGCGATTACTTCGTCAATCCCACACCCGGAGGTGCAGCCCGTCGCGCCGCAGGCGCTGCTGCCGGCTGATTTCAAGTAGAGCGGACTGCTCGGCCCGGCAGGGCCGGGGATGCCCTCTTTGCCGGCCGGACCCGGCGGGCCGTCCAGGCCCCGCGGGCCCTGCGGTCCAGCCGGGCCGGCTGGGCCGGGCGGCCCGGCGACGCCCGGGTCTCCCCTGTCGCCCTTGGGTCCTTCAAAACATCCGGCCAGTGAAATGGCGGCTGCACAAAGCGCGGCCATGGTTGCCATGCGCATGGGCGATCATCAATCCAGCGTGGAAATCGGTCGGGTGGGTTCGGGGGCGACGGCAGCGGCGGCGCAGGGGATCGGCAGGTACAGCACCGGACCGAAGTGGCGCGCCCGATGGAAGAACGGGCGCCAGTCGGCGTCAGGATAGATCAAAGGCACCGGCGTTGGGGTGCTGCCACAAAACAGAGCGGGCCCATAGCTGATATCGCCGGGATAGAGATGCCGCCGCACCCCCGCTTCCGCCGGGCCGGTCATGGCGCTCAGAAAGGTGACGAGGATGGCCGCGTAAGCCATTGTCGCCGCGGCCCTTGTCGCCGCGCTCTTGAGATCCTGGTTGGACAAAGCGCTGTTCGACTTGGCTGGTTGCTTCATGCTCGCTCCCTCGACGCCGCCCTCGGCTCAGCCGCTACCAACGGCAAAGTGGCGGGATGGTTGCAAGCCGCGCAACGTCCAAAGCAATCCTTGGGGGCGCTCGCGGTTGTAGAGCCTCCGAAAACCCCCGGCGCATCAGCTGACGGCGTACCAGCCTTCGGGAAATGGAATCAGCGGCCAGGCCCGTTCGTTGTCATTGGCCGCTCGCGGCGGCCGGTGATGGGGCCCGCGACCGCCGCCCGTGCTTTCGCGGGTCATGAAATGCTCTTCCGGTGCAGCCATGGCCATTCTCACATCGTCCAGCAATCGCTCGAATTCAGCTTCGCTCATCGCGCTCTCCGGTTCTTCCGGAGCGCACCGTCTCATCAGGCTTTTGTCATCGCCTTCAACAAATCACTCAAATTTTATCGATCGGGCCATCGCAGCCAGTTTGGTTAAACTTGTGCTGTTGCCGCCATTAACCGACCATAGGGCGCGTGGGCGCCGCCAAGTGTGAAGCGGATCACATTTGGCCAACAATACCTGCGCTATGGCATGAGCAGGGCAGCGGAGGGAATGCACTCACACACCGCACGGGAAGACCATCATGACGGAACACGGCTTGCGATTGCTGGCGCCGGGATTGCTGTGGGCCAATGCCGCAACACCCGCGGCAACGCTCGGGCTGATGATTGCGATCTCGGCAACCGGCCCGGCGTCGGCAACGCCGGGAACGCCCGAACAGAAAAAGGCCTGCACGCCTGACGTCTACCGGCTCTGCCCCGGCGAGATTCCGAACGTGCGCGCCATCACCGCCTGCCTGCGGCGTCAGAAGCAAAGCCTCAGCGAGGCCTGCCGCGCCGTGTTCGAGCAGTAATGCATGATGAAAAACATATGGCTCCCCGGGCTGGATTTCGAACCAGCGACCATTCGATTAACAGTCGAATGCTCTACCGCTGAGCTACCGAGGAACAGGCGAAACGAATGTTCGCGTGGGCGCAGCCTATAACAAAGCCTCCCGGGCTTGCAAAGGACCAAATGTCCGGCGCGGGCGCGGCTTTCGTAACGCGGGGAGAAGCGCCTCGTGCCGCAAAGTTCAGTCTTCTCGATCCCGGCCGGGTTATCGCGGCCCCACTTGCGGCTGGGCCGCGCGCAACCGTTGGTCGCTAAATCGACGCATTTCCCCGGCACCAAATAAGTGGGGCCGGTTTCGCCAGGAAGGTGATCCAATGCCAGACATCCTGACACAACTCCTAAGGCCGGAGCTCTCGATTGTTCCAAGCAGCCAACCCGTCATGAGCGACGAGGAATGCCTGCGGCGCCTTGAAAAGGTGGTCCAGGAACATGATGCCCAGAACCTGGAAGAGGTTGCCAGATTGATTGCGCGGCTCGCGGTGACCATTGAATAGATGAGCCGATGCATCCCGGTTGACCTCCGCCCGGGATAGCCGGTCCAAGCGGGGACTTCGAGCCCCGCGCTTTCGACCGGTTGCGTTTTGGCGAACCTTGTTCCAAAGATGATGCGGTCTTTGAGCTCTCTCGCGGCGAGGTCCGCACCGCTTCCAAGGTTCGTGCATGACCGATTTTGCCACCGCGCGCCAGAACATGGTCGATTGCCAGGTGCGCCCCGCCGACGTTACCGATGTCAGAATTATCGATGCGATGCGGATCGTGCCGCGGGAGGCATTTGTTCCTGCCGACCAGCAGGCGCTGGCCTATCTGGACCTCGATCTCGTCATCGGCGGAGCCGCTTCGGACAAGCGCTTCATGGTCAAGCCCGTCGTCACGGCGAAAATGTTGCAGGCCGCCGAGATCGCGGCAACCGACAAGGTTTTGGTGGCGGGCAGCGCCACCGGATATACCGCCGCGATCGTTGCCATGCTGGCAGCCGAGGTAACCGCCACCGAGAGTGACCCGGCGCAAGCTGCCGCGGCCCGCGAGGTGCTGGCCCGGCTTGGATTAACCAACGTGACGTTTGCAGCGGCAGCGGCGATCGAGGGAAATCCGGCTGGCGCGCCCTACGACGTGATCGTGCTCGATGGCGCGACCGAGATCTTGCCCGAGCGGCTTTACCGCCAACTCAAGGAAGGCGGCCGGCTGGTCGGGGTGTTCGCGACCACCAAGCCGCCGCGGGCCCTGATCGTGACACACTCGCACGCGGATTTTGGTAGCCGGACACTGTTCGATGCGACGGCACCGGTTCTGCCCGGCTTCGAGCGGCATCCGGGGTTCGTTTTTTAGGTCGGGCCGCGGCTAAATATTGTTCAAAATCAGAAGTGTGACCCGGATGCTGCAGGTCGATAGTTTCCACTTTGATTCGCCGGCATGGGGGTTTCGTCAAGCGCTTGCCGGGAATAAGGTGGCATGGAAGGCTGACTTGAAAGCGAGCAGTACCCCGGTTCAGGGACGCTTGGACCGGACAACGGAATGAATGGAATACTGGGGATGCGTAGGCTGAGGTTGGTAACCGGCGCTGCGGCGGCGTTGCTGCTGGCGTGTATGGGCCCGACGCCTTCCATGGCCGACACCATCGAGGCCGCGCTGGTGCGTGCCTATCAGAACAATCCGCAGCTCAACGCGCAGCGCGCCCAGGTGCGTTCCACCGATGAAAACGTGCCGCAGGCCCTGTCGGGCTATCGTCCGAAGGTCGCGCTCACCGCCAGCGCCGGCTACCAGTACACCGATTCGCTTTCCACTCAGGGCCCCGTGCCGAACACGGTTATCATTCACGGCACCGACCCGCCGCGCAGCGTCGGCCTCACCGTCACGCAGACGCTCTACAACGGCCAGCAGACCGCCAACAAGACCCGCGCCGCGGAGAGCCAGGTCTCGGGCGCGCGCGAAGCCTTGCGGGTTCTCGAACAGACCGTGCTGCTGAATGCCGCCACGATCTACATGGACTACCTCAGGGATTCCGCCATCGTCGAGGTTCAGCGCAGCAACACACGGGTGCTCGAGCAGACCCTGAAGCAGACCCGCGACCGCTTCAATGTCGGCGAGGTGACCCGCACCGACGTGGCGCAGTCGGAAGCGCAGCTCGCCGCCGGCAAGACCCAGCAGTTGACCGCCGAATCCAACCTGACGACGACGCGGTCGAATTTTCGTCGCATCATCGGCAACGAACCGGAAGCGCTCGCGCCGGGCTCGCCGGTCGACCGCTTCCTGCCGTCGACGCTGCCGGCCGCGGTCGAGCTCAGCCTGACCGAAAACCCGAACGTCACCGCGGCGATGTTCGGCATCGACGTCAACTTTCTCACGGTCAAGATCAACGAAGGCGCGCTGTTGCCCACGGTGACGGTGCAGGCCTCGGTGCAGCAGGCTTATGAGCAGCAACTGACGGTCTACAGGTCATTCGGCGCTTCCGCGATCGCGCAGCTCTCGGTGCCGATCTATCAGGGCGGTGCCGAGTATTCGCTGATCCGGCAGTCCAAGGAAAACCTGGCGCAGCAGCGTCTGGTGCTGGAACAGACCCGCGACCAGATCCGCGCCAACACGGTGACGGCATGGGGACAGCTCGAAGCCGGCAAGGCCCAGGTGGCATCGGCGCAATCCCAGGTGACGGCTTCGGAGATCGCGCTCAACGGCGTGCGGGAAGAGGCCAAGGCCGGACAACGAACCACCCTCGACGTGTTGAACGCCCAGCAGGCGCTGGTCAACGCCCGTGTCGCGCTGGTCACCGCCCAGCACGATCGCGTGGTGGCCTCGTATTCGGTCTTGAACGCCGTCGGGCGGTTGTCGCCCCAGGTGCTCAAACTTCCCACCGAGGTCTACGATCCCAGCGTGCACTATCAGCAGGTTCGGGACAGCTGGGTCGGTATTCGCACGCCCGACGGGCGTTGATCGATTCAACCGCTCCCGGGTACGCCGAGGACCGATGGTGCCCCAACCTCCGCGGCAAGGTGCCAGCCGGCGCGCCGGCGCTTCCGTCACGGGCATTCGCACAACTTTCCAGGTTGTACTAAGTTGTATAGAGACGGCATCAGCCGTCACCAGATCGACGCTTCCGGAGGTCGCCATGGGGCGTTGCTTGCAATGGAATTGCGATGACATACCCTTCCCAGGGGCAAAGCAGCGATTCGCGCCGCATTTCCGGCGTCGTTGGACGCGACGCTGCGGCGCTATCGGCAGGGGCGGGATTAGCTGCGATTACCCGGGGCGTCGCTTGATCTGGGGACAAGTCCGCCCGGCCTGGCGAAAACCTAAGCTTGCATTTACGGACGCGGCCTATCCTGTTCGGCTTGGTGTAAGACGTATGCGAGGGCGTTGATGATGTGGAGTCGGAGATGACGCAGCCCGCAAAGGTCCAAGAGCCTTCGATGGAGGAGATATTGGCGTCGATTCGGCGAATCATCGCTGACGACGAAGCCACGCCGCCCTCAGGCGAAAAGCCCTCAAGCCCGACGGTCCAGGCCAGGCCCGAGAAAGCCGCTGCGGCGCCGGCAAGGGCGCCTGCGATCAACGGCAGTTCGCCCCCGGCCAGCGCCGCGGAGCGGCCGGCGGCCGCCAAGCCGGCACCACCCCCGGTCAAGGCTGCGCCGCCACCCCGCCACCACCTCCACCGCCGCCCGCGGCCGCCAGTGCCAACAGCCAGGACGATATCGATTCGTTGCTGGCAGGCCTCGATGAAGCGACCTCGCCGGAGGAGATCAGGCCGCCCGCGTCCGAACCCGACGTGTTCGAACTCACCGACGACATGGCGGTGCCGGCTGCGAAGCCCACCTTCCACAAGGTCGAACCGCGGGACGATCTGGTGTTCGTGGAATCCAACACCGCGCGCGCGGTGCAGCGGCAAGACGCCTTCGAAACCCGCGTGGAGAGCGTCCCCGATCCGGCGCCGCCGATCCTGTCGCGATCGACGGTCTCCGCCGTCGAGTCCGCCTTCAATACGCTGGCCCACACCGTGCTCAGCAACAACGCCCGCACCCTGGAAGACCTGGTCAAGGAAATGCTGCGACCGATGCTGAAATCCTGGCTCGACGATAATCTGCCCGGTTTGGTCGAGCGGATCGTCAAGGCCGAGATCGAACGGGTCTCGCGCGGGCGGTAGCAGCCTGGGCCGGAACTGGCCGTTGGCGGGCGGCGTTTCAACCCCTACCTGAAGTCCCATGTTAGGCGCTCCAGGCTCGCCGGTCGTGTTGACTTGGCGCGCGCGGGCGGCTTTCTAGCCCGTTGCCACAGCCATGATTGCACCGCCATGATCGAGAAGACCTACCAGCCCGCCGACATCGAAGCCCGCATGTCCCTGATCTGGGAGGACAGCCGCGCGTTCAGCGCCGGTCGCCCGGATCGCCGCGACGCCCGGCCCTTCACCATCGTGATCCCGCCGCCGAACGTGACGGGATCGCTGCATATGGGGCACGCGCTCAACATCACCGTGCAGGACATTCTCTGCCGCTTCCAGCGGATGCGCGGCCGCGACGTGCTGTGGCAGCCCGGCACCGATCACGCGGGGATCGCGACCCAGATGGTGGTCGAACGGCAGTTGACGGAGCGCCAGCAGCCGGGCCGGCGCGATCTCGGCCGCGCCAAATTCCTCGAGCGGGTCTGGCAATGGAAGGCCGAGAGCGGCGACGTCATCGTCAACCAGCTGAAGCGGCTGGGCGCCTCCTGCGACTGGTCGCGGGAGCGCTTCACCATGGACGAGGGCCTGTCGCGCGCCGTGATCAAGGTGTTCGTCGAGCTGCATCGCGAAGGCCTGATCTACAAGGACAAGCGGCTGGTGAACTGGGACCCGAAGCTGTTGACCGCGATTTCCGACCTCGAAGTGCAGCAGATCGAGGTCAAGGGCAGCCTGTGGTATCTGCGCTATCCGCTGGAGGGCAAGACCTTCGACGCCGCCGATTCCCAAAGCTTCATCGTCGTCGCCACCACGCGGCCCGAAACCATGCTCGGCGACAGCGCGGTCGCGGTCCATCCCGACGACGAGCGCTACACCGATCTGGTCGGCCAGCATGTCATCCTGCCGCTGGTGGGACGACGGATTCCCATCATCGCCGACGAATATTCCGATCCGGACAAGGGCTCCGGCGCGGTCAAGGTAACGCCCGCGCATGATTTCAACGACTTCGAAGTCGGCCGGCGGCACAATCTGCCCGAGATCAGCGTGCTCGATCAGGAAGGCGCGCTGGCTCTGGTCGGCAACGAGGATTATCTGCGCGGCCTGCCGGAAGGCGCCGCGTCGTTCGCACAGGAGATGCATGGCCTCGACCGCTTCGCCGCGCGCAAGCAGATCCTGGCGCGGCTGGAAGATTTCGGCTTCGTCGAGCGGATCGAGCCGAACACCCATATGGTGCCGCACGGCGATCGCTCCGGCGTTATCATCGAGCCCTATCTGACCGACCAGTGGTATGTCGACGCCAAGACGCTGGCGCGGCCGGCGATGGCCGCGGTGCGCTCGGGCGCGACCACGTTCGTGCCGAAGAACTGGGAGAAGACCTACTTCGAGTGGATGGAGAACATCCAGCCCTGGTGCATCTCGCGCCAGCTCTGGTGGGGTCACCAGATTCCGGCCTGGTACGGGCCGGACGGCAAGGTGTTCGTGGCCGAAACCGAGGAGGAGGCGGTCGGCAACGCGCTCGGCTATTACGCCGAGCAGGAAGTGATCACGCCCGAGCAGGGCCGCGAGATGGCGCTCGACCGCAACAAGCGAGCCGACTTCATCACCCGCGACGAAGACGTGCTGGATACCTGGTTCTCTTCGGCGCTGTGGCCGTTCTCCACCCTGGGCTGGCCGGATCATGAGAAGGATCTGAAGCGCTATTATCCGACCGACGTGCTGGTCACCGGCTGGGATATCATCTTCTTCTGGGTGGCGCGGATGATGATGATGGGCCTGCATTTCATGAAGGACGTCCCGTTCTCGACCGTCTACATCCACCGCCTGGTTCGCGACGAGAAGGGCGCCAAGATGTCGAAGTCGAAAGGCAACGTCATCGATCCCCTGCATCTGATCGACGAATACGGCGCCGATGCCCTGCGCTTTGCGCTGGCGCGTGGCGCAGCCCACAGCCACGATATCAAGCTCTCGCCCCAGCTCGTCGAAACCAATCGCAATTTCGCAACCAAGCTGTGGAACGCCTGCCGCTTCGCCGAGATGAATGCCTGCGCACTGTCGGAAAGCTTCGATCCGACCGCGGCCAACGAGACGCTGAACCGCTGGATCGTCCATGAGACCGCGCGCGCCACCAGCGAGGTGACCGAGGCGATCGAGGCCTACCGGTTCAACGATGCCGCCAACGCGATCTACCGCTTCGTCTGGAACGTCTATTGCGACTGGTATCTCGAACTCGCCAAACCGGTCTTGCTGGGCGACGACGGGCCGGCGAAAACCGAGACCCGCGCCATGGTGGCCTGGGCGCGCGATGAAATCTTAAAACTGCTGCATCCGTTCATGCCCTTCATCACCGAAGAGCTGTGGGAGGTAACGGCCAAGCGCGACGGCCTGCTGGCGCTGGCGCCGTGGTCGCGCCGGGCTGACGCCCTGACCGCGGAGCAACTGGCCCTGATGTCGGTGGTGAGTCCGGTCGAGGCACCGATACCCGTGGCGGCCCTCGTTCCGCCGATGCGGCTTGCGCCCGGCGCCGCCGATTTCAGCGATGTCGCCGCCGAGGCCGAGATCGGCTGGGTGATTGATCTCGTCACCGCGATCCGCTCGGTGCGCGCGGAAATGAACATCGCGCCGGCCACGCTGACGCCATTGGTGCTGGCCGGTGCGTCGGCGGAGACAAAAGGCCGCGCCCAGCGCTGGGACGATGTCATCAAGCGCATGGCCCGCCTCGCCGATATTTCCTTTGCTGATGCCGCGCCGCAAGGCGCGGTGCAGCTCTTGGTGCGCGGCGAAGTCGCCGCACTGCCGCTGAAGGGCCTGATCGACTTTTCGGCCGAGCAGGCCCGGCTCGACAAGGAACTGGCAAAGGCCGAGGCCGACATCAAGCGGGTCGACGCCAAACTGAACAACGAAAAATTTGTTGCCAACGCGCCGGAAGAAATCGTCGAGGAAGAAAAGGAAAAGCGCGAGGCCGCGACGGCCCGCAAGGAAAAAATCCTGCAGGCGCTGGAACGGTTGAAGCAGGCGACCTAGTATTTTGAGAGCGCCGGTGGTTCCCTAGGGTGCAAAGCCGGCGAGACGCGCGAACGCGCGGATCGATGGCGCGCCCACCATCGGATCGCATCTGAAACGGTGGGCACGACGCAAGCGCGCCTTTGCTCGCCCTACGCAAACTGGCAGGGAATAACATGAAGATTTTCCTGGCCGGCGCCACCGGCGTGATCGGGCGGCGGCTCGCCGTCCTCGCCCAGCGAGATCACCACGAGGTCACGGCCACCACGCGCAGTCCGGCCAAGGTCGAGATGCTGCGCGCGCTTCGCACCACGCCGGTCGTGATCGACGTGTTCGATGCCGACGCGCTGACCAAGGCGGTCGTGGCGGCGGGTCCGGACATCGTGATTCATCAACTGACGGATTTGCCGAGCGCGCCGGGTACGCCCGGCTACCAGGCGGCGCAGGCGGCCAATCAGCGCCTGCGCATCGAGGGCACGCGAAACCTGATGCAGGCGGCCAGGCAGGCCGGCGTGCGCCGCGCGGTAGCGCAGAGCATCGCCTTCATCTATGCGCCGGCGGCAGGCGTGCGCGTCGAGAGCGATCCGCTCGATCTGGCCGCCGAAGGCGTGCGCCGGCAGACCGTCGAGGGCATCGTCGCGCTGGAGCGCGCAGTCCTCAACACATCCGGCATCGACGGCGTCGTGCTGCGCTATGGCTATCTCTACGGGCCGGATACCTGGTACGAGCGGCCGCCCAAGCCGCCATCGGTCCATGTCGACGCCGCCGCGCAGGCCGCGCTGCTGGCGATCACCAAGGGCGCGGGCAGCTACAATATCGCCGAGGATGATGGGGCGGTATCGAGCGAGAAGGCGAGGCGCGAACTCGGTTTTGATGCCGGGTTCAGGATGGCATCCGAACCTCACCGGTCATGACGCTCCGTCCGATCGTCCGTTATCCCGACCCGCGCCTGACGCTGCCGGCACAGCCGGTGACGGTGTTCGACGGCGCACTGCGCGAACTGGCAAACGATCTCGCGGAGACCATGCGCGCCGCGCCGGGGATCGGGATCACCGCGCCGCATATCGGGGTCGCCTTGCGCGTGGTGGTGCTCGAGCTCGATCCCCTCGAGGGCGCCAGGACCTATGTCAATCCCAGCATCATCTGGGCATCGCCGGAGATGATCTGGCACCGCGAAGGCAGCGTCTCGATGCCCGGGGTACATGACGAGGTCGAGCGTCATGCCCGGCTGCGGATCAGCTATCACGATCTCGCCGGCGAGGCCCGGACCGAGGAGTCCGACGGCCTTCGCGCGGTCTGCCACCAGCATGAGATCGATCAGCTCAACGGCCTGTTCTGGATCCAGCGGCTGTCGCGTCTCAAGCGCGAGCGGCTGATCAAGCGTTTCGACAAGCTGTCGCGCGGCACCCCAACCCTCTCCCCGCGATAGACGCGGCGAGAGGGTTCACCACCGCTGCCGCAAGATCGAATCTAGTCGACAAACGGCTTGCTCAGATAACGCGAGCCCTTCAGCCCGTAGCGCCAGGGCAGTTCGACCGCTTTGGTAAGGCCGATTCGCACACCCGTGACGATCTCGGGCTTGCTTCGATGCGCATAAAGCGCGAATGGCGGAGCATCGAGGGCAAGGCCGTTATGGCGGTCGGTAATCCCGAGCGCCTCGGTCAATTTGCCCGGGCCCGAGCATAGCAATCGCTCCTCCTGCACGCCGCGCCGGCGCCGCATCGCCGCGAGGCCCTGGGTCGGCTGAAGCGCGCGGATCAGCACGGCGCTGGCGGAACCGGCCGGTTCGCAGACGAAATTGACGCACCAGTGGATACCGTAGGAGCGGTAGACATAGACAAAGCCGGGCGGCCCGAACATCACCTGATTGCGCGGGGTCGGTCCGCGGAACGAATGCGCCGCCGGATCAGTTTGATGATAGGCCTCGACCTCGACGATGATGCCGCCGACGCCGCGCACCTCGAGCGTGGCGCCGATCAGGTCGGGCGCCACCTCAAGCACGCTGCGGGCAAAGAAATCGCGCCGCAGCCGACGGCCTCGGCCGATGAGACCCTGGCCGACCGTCGCGGACACGTCGCGACCTCTTAAAATGCGGCTTGAAGCCATTCTTTGCGATCAACCGACGGCGGAACGGAGGCACAATAATGCAGCATGAACGCACCGATGATAAAGGCCGCGGGCCGTCAAGGCGAGCGGTTGCGATTCGCGGCCAAGCGGACTAGC
>CAVTNW010000028.1:0-60946 GCA_963736075.1 uncultured Alphaproteobacteria bacterium
TACGCGCTGATGCACAGCCCCGTCCTTGCCATCCCCGCAGATATTCCCCAATTGAACATAGCCGATCCAGTCCAGACCAACCCGCCCCGCGCCATGAATTCCCACATGCACTACCTGCCGCTGACCCCGGCGCTGTTCTCGATCCTGGTGTTTCTGGCAATCGGGCTGATCATCCTGATCCAGCTTCGCATCCTCCGATATGCCTACATGCGGCTCGGCGTCGGTCCGGGGGTCGCGCTGTTGCTGTTGTTCGGCTCGCTGATCGGAAGCTATTTCAACATTCCGATCACGATCCTGCCGGGATCGCCGGTGAGATCGGGCCAGATCGTGGATTTCTTCGGCATGCAGTATATCGTGCCGGTCGTGGTGTCATGGCCTGGGACGGTGCTCGCCGTCAACGTCGGCGGCGCCGTGATCCCCACCCTGATGTCCACCTATCTCGTGTTCCGATATCAGCTTTGGCTCAAGGCCGCGATCGCCACGGCGGTGATCGCCTTTGTGATCCACATGATGGCGACCCCGGTGCAGGGCATTGGAATCGCCGTGCCGGTCTTCGCCCCCGTCGTGATCACGGCCATCATGGCCGTCATCCTGTCGCGCGAATATGCCGCGCCGCTCGCCTATATCGGCGGCTCGATGGGAACGCTGATCGGCGCCGATCTTCTCAATCTCGACAAGATCAGCGGCCTTGGCGCCCCGGTCGCCTCGATCGGCGGCGCGGGAACGTTCGACGGCATCTTCCTGACTGGCATCCTCGCCGTCCTGCTCGCTGGCATCGCCTCGCCCGCGCGCCCGCGAGCGGCCTGGTAACCAAGTCCGTCGCATGGCAGCGTGGCGGCGCCGGAGCCCCGCCCCGCGAGTTGCCACCCTCCCTGGCACCCCATAATAAGGCAATCAAAGACGATGGCGATCGACGGATTGTTCATGTCGAAAACAAGTTCAGGGGAAGGTCACGCCCAATGGAAGCCAAGGTGCAAGCCAAGGTCAACGCCGCGCCAGCTGCTGCCCAGCGATGGTCGCCCTCGCCTGAGGCCGGCGACGTCATCCAAGGCATTCACGCGATGCTTCATCCGCGCAACATCGTGGTGGTCGGCGCCACCGATAAACCCGGCAATTATGCCGAGCGGATCTGGAACAACCTGATCAAATACCAGTTCGAAGGCGCGCTGTATCCCGTCAATGCCAAGCGCGACACCATCTGGGGCGTAGCCTGCTACAGGGATTTTGCGAGCCTGCCCGACAAACCCGATCACGTGCTGGTGCTGGTACCGGCCCGCTCGGCGACCCAGGTAATCCGCGAGGCCGCATCCGCCGGCGCCCGCTCGGCGACCATCGTCACATCCGGGTTCAGCGAATTGCAGGACGAGCAAAGCCAGAAGCTCGCCGTCGAGCTGCAGCAAGCGATCCGGGAGAGCGGGCTTGCGGTCACCGGTCCGAACTGCCTGGGCAACCTCAGTGCCGGCGAAAAGCTCTTTACCAATATCGACGATCGCATCGTCAGCATGACGGCAGGTCCGGTAGCGATCGCCGGTCAATCCGGCGCGATCGTGATGGCGATCCGCCAGACGCTGGAAGATCGCGGCGTCGGCGTCGGCTATATGGTCACGACCGGTAACGAGGCCGGACTCGAGACGGCGGATCTGATGAGCTATTTCGCCGCCGATCCGAGCATCCATGTGATCGTGGTCTATTTGGAGGGCGTGCGTAACACCAAGGGGTTTCGCGCGGCTTGCAAGGCCGCGCGCGCCGCCGGCAAACCGGTGATCGCGCTCAAGCTCGGAGCCTCCGAAGGCGGCCGCGCCGCCGCCATGGCCCACACCGGCGCGCTCGCCGGTTCGATCGAGAGTTTTGACGCCATTTCGGCCCGGGAAGGCGTGATCCGGGTGCGCGGCCTCGACGAACTGATCGAGACTACGGAATGTTTTGTCCACGCCGACCCGCCGAAGGGAAATCGAATTGCCGCGGTGACCCTGTCGGGCGGCAAGCGTGGGCTATTGATCGATGCCTTCCATTCCGCCGGCCTTGATTTCGCGCCGCTCAGCACGGAGGCCAGCAGCAAACTTGCAAGCATGCTTGGGCCGGGCTCGATCGTCGGCAATCCGCTCGACGCCGGTTTTGCCGCCGTGGTCGACCCTTCGGTCTATATGCAGTCGATCAAGATCATGATCGACGATCCCTGTACCGATGTCGTCATCATCGACGCCGAATTGCCGAAAGCGCCGCACGAGCTCAGGGAACGCAATCTGCGCATCGTCAACGACATGGCCGGAGCCGCCAGCAAGCCGGTGGTCTATATCTCGGCGATGTCGATCGGCTTCACCGAATTCACCAAGTCCTTGCGGCGGTCGCTGCCCCATATCGCGGTGATGCAGGGGCTGGACCGCGCCGTCTTTGCCATCAAGGCCCTGATCGACTACGCCTCGCTGCGCAAGCTGGTGCCGGATATTGGTTCAAGCTCCAGCAAGGCCGCGCGCGCGGCGCTGGAGATGGCGCTGAAAAACGCCAGCGGCGCTACGCTTGATGAAGTCGCCTCAAAGAAGCTTTTGAAGGCCTACGGCATTCCCATCTCCAAGGAGGCCATCGCGCGGACCGCCAAGGAGGCCATGACGATCGCCGCGAACATCGGCTTCCCTGTCGTTGCCAAGGTGGTGAGCCCGGACATACCGCACAAATCCGACATCGGCGGCGTGGTGCTGAACCTGAACAAACCGGCCGAAGTCGCGAGCGCATTCAACGCCATCACCGCGCGGGTGAAAAAACTGAAGGGCAAGCCTAAGCTCGAAGGCATTCTGATCGCGCAGCAGGTCAAGGCCGAACTCGAGCTCGTGGTCGGCGCCTCGCTCGACGCCGAGATGGGCCCGGTGGTGCTGTTCGGCACCGGCGGCGTCGATATCGAGCTGATGAAGGACGTTGCTTTGGCGGGGGCACCGCTCGACGCTGCCGATGCCAAGGAGCTGATCCACCGGACCAAGGCCGGCGTCAAGCTTGCCGGCTATCGCGGCAAGCCCGCGCTGCATGAGGCCTCCGCCGTGAAGACGATTGTGGGGCTATCCAACCTGATCACCGACGCCGGTACGCGAATCGCCTCGATCGATATCAATCCGTTCCTGATCAACGACAAAACCGGCGTCGCCGTCGATGCCCTGATCGTGCTCAACAACGCCGAGGCCAGGAAAGCCGCGAGACATTGAGTGTAGCCGTAGGGTGGGTAAAACCATCGGGCCGGGCGAACGCACGGACCGATGGTGTGTCCCCCATCTTCTCAAATCCAAAATGGTGGGCACAGCGCAAGCGCGCCTTTATTCATCCTACGCAAGCTATCCGTGCCGGGCGAGAGATCGATTGCTTCGCTGCGCTCGCAATGACGGGCGGGCCCCGATGGCATTCCTACCAACCTCACCAGCTACGGCGGTAGCCGAAGCCCGCGCCGCTGATCAACCTGATGATGAGAAGCAACAGGACGGCGCCAAGGGTCGCGTTGACGATGGCGCGGACCATCCCGGCCCCCAGATGAATGCCGAGTTGGGGCAACAGCCAGCTTCCGATGAAGGCGCCGACGATGCCGATCAAGAGATCGCCGATCAGCCCGAAGCCGGCGCCGCGGACAATCAGGCCGGCCAGCCAACCCGCCACCACGCCCACAATGATAATAACAAGAAGACTCTCACCCGACATGTTCATAACGTATCCTGCGTGTTGATTGAGTTCCACAGGCCCATTTTGGCTCTGGCCTGCTCGCGAGCGATCTAACGGCGTGCCACAATCAATCGGGCTTCGCCGATCTTCGTTCCGGTGTCGTTGCGCAAGCAAGATGTCTGGAAATCAGGCCAGACCTGTTGCGAGCAGGCGGGGTGAAGCGAGTGGACCGGAAGCCGATCGGACTTGATCGCGACCGCTGCTTCGGCTGCTTTGGCTTGCGGAGCAAAGGCGGGCAAGGCAACCACCGCCGCACTCAGAAGCGAGAAGATCGCCAAGGCCACGAAAGATTTGATCATTTGGAGCTGCTGACTGGTTGGTCACCGTCCCTCCCGCGTGCGGGGACGGAGCTAGAATGTTCCAACCAGGGATAAGTTCCCGTCACGCATCCAGCGAACGCTGCGATCGACGCTTGCTTAGGCGAGTTCGTCGGTCCAGACCTTGAAACTGACCAGGGTATTGGGACCGAAGGTCTGGGTGATCGGAACATCCGCGGCGTCGCGGCCCTGGGCGATCAGGACGCGGCCGATCCGCGGCATGTTGTTGCGGGCGTCAAAGGTGTGCCAGCGATCGCCGAGATAGGCCTCGAACCAGCCGGCAAAATCGCCCGCGGCCCAAGGCAGGGGCATGCCGATGTCGCCGAGATAGCCGGTGCAATACCGCGCCGGAATGTTCATGCAGCGGCAGAAGGCGATGGCGAGGTGCGCGTAGTCGCGGCAGACGCCCTTGCGCTCGTTGAAAACTTCCCACGCCGTCATGGTCGCGCGTGCGTGCTCGTAGCCGAACGCGATGTGATTGTGAACGAAATCGCAGATCGCCTGGACCCGCGCCCAGCCCGGCGGGGTTCTCTCAAACAGCTGCCATGCCACATCCGAGAGCCGGTCGGTCTCGCAGTATCGGCTGCCGAGCAGAAAGACGATGGTATCCGCCGGCAGTTCCTCGATGGCGTGCTGCCAGGCCGAAGCGACCGTGACATCGGGCAGCCCGCTGTCGCGCACCGTCCCGTCGGCCGCCAAGGTAAAGCGACCCGCCGGCGCGACCATCCGGCTGCACCAGTTGCCGAAGCCGTCGCGATAGGGCGTGATCGGCACCGAGGGGCTGGTCGTCAGGTAATCGGGCACGATGATGTCGGAGGCCCGGGTAAAATGCACGCCCAGCACCGCAATCAGCGGCGTCGGCTGCGGTAAGTCGTAAATCATCTCGAAGCCGACACAAATCTTCATGCCCATACCTGTGCCTACCGCCCTGCGCAAATGGCTATGGCGGCGGCCCGATGCAAGAGAAAGCTGCCTCTATTTGCGATAATGACGCCGTGGCGGCGAGAAAGCATTGGCTAATCCCGCGGAATAAGCGCAAGGTGCATCGATGCACATCGATAGCGCCGGGGTGGGGCTCTTTGCGAACAAAGGCAGAGCATGACCACGCGCTCGCGGCACGAAACCATTACCTTCAAGCATCCTTTCCGCATCAAAGGCATTGATCGCCTGCTGCCCGCGGGAGCCTATGAGGTCATCACCGACGAGGAGATGATCGAAGGTTTATCCTTCGCCTCGTACCGCCGTGTCGCCACCATGATCATGGTGCCGGCGGCCGCACCGCGCGGCGCGACGATGGAGATGGTATCGATCGGCTCGATCGACCTCGCCGATGCGCAGCGCCTCGATGCCAGCGCAGCATGACCGACAAGCCGCTCGATCTCGACAGCCATCGCGGCATGGCCGCGCAAAAGGCCACCGATATCAGGCGCAGCCTGGCGGAAGTCGAAAACAACGCCAAGGACCTCCGTGCACGGCAGGCCGCCGCCGAAAACGAGCTGCTGTCGGCTCCGGCCGCCTCGTGGCCGGAAGCGGCCGCCAAGGCGAGCTATGTGCTCAATCTATATGCCGCCGGGTTGGCTGCGACCGATACCCACCATCGCGATCTGGTCGCCGCCGTGCTCGCTGATTTTACCCGGCTCTGTGACGAGAGCTGAAACGACGGTCTTTCGTTGAACGACCGGAAACTTCACCACGTCCAATTCAAGATCGAGCGTCCAGCCTGAAAGCGACCCATGCAAAATCTTTCGCCGCGCCACGTCAAGACCGAAGAGTCACTTCGACTGGGTGTTGTTTCAGGCTGGTACTCCACCAAGGTGAGCGGGACCTTCGTCTCCGGGCCGCACAATTCGGAGGCCGATTGCCTGCGCCGGATCGCCGAGATTAATCCGCCGCCACCAAAGGCCGTCAAGGTCGTGCGCGCCTTGTAACAATCGGAAACCCGCGCCAGGACGTTGGCGCCCACCAGGAGGACAAAGAGATGGCGCTGACACGCGGCAGCTTCGGGAGTTACGAATTCGACCGGATGGTGGTCCTGTTCTCCATGGTGGACGGTCAAAGGGAAGTATCCTGTGCCATCAGCACTTCAGCCATGGACGATCTGGAAAAGCCCATGCGAACCAAGTCCGACCAGCGCGAGGCGCAGTTCATGAGACTGCGCGATCAGATCGAACAGCGCGCCGCCAGCAAGTTCGCGGCCCTGGAATTCGAGGGCACGCCGCCCGGCATCATCCTGCGCAGCATGGATTTTCGAAATCAATAGTGCCCGGCCGGTAGCCCGCATGAGCGAAGCGACATGCGGGAACCACGGAAACAAGAAACCCGGATATCGCTTCGCTCATCCGGGCTACATTTGCTTCGCCCATTAGCGCGCGCGCATTCGGGGTGGCTCGGCAGACAGGCCGACGATCGCCGTGCGTCGGTCGACCACCGCGTGATGAAACTGTTCGAGCACCAGACCGTAGGCTGCCAGATCGCCTTCTTCGATGGCGCCGTCATCAAAACATTCCAGCGTTTCACGCAGGATGTCGTCCGCCTCGGATTGCAAGGTCTCCAACTCCTCCAGCGTATCTATTTTTCGCACCAGTGAAATCGCCGCCAACAGCCTCTCGCGGTGCAGGGTATTCTGCTTTCGCTCGTCGCGCTTGATGTAGTGACGCAAGCCGGCGCTGACCGATCCGAGCGCGGACAACAGCAGGACCACGCCCCAGATATAGTCACTGTATTTGTCCATGAAGGTTCGTTCGGTGCCGTCGATGAAGGCCGCGGCCCCCGGATGCGCGGGCAGCGCGGCATCCTTGTCGGTGTCCGGCTTCTCAATTCGGGAGGCGATCGGCAGTTCCCTGATCAGCGAGGGCCGCACGGCAAACAGTTCCCGGATAAACGACCCGACGGCG
Organism: uncultured Alphaproteobacteria bacterium; assembly: GCA_963736075.1. GTDB lineage: Bacteria > Pseudomonadota > Alphaproteobacteria > Rhizobiales > Xanthobacteraceae > Bradyrhizobium. The sequence continues at coordinate 6,908 of CAVTNW010000028.1, forward strand.
TTTTCGGACAGCGACTGCGGCGCCACGATCAGGTGGTTCACGGCCAGCGTGTCGACCTTGTCGTCGGGCCTGGCTGGCGAGGCGCTGATCGAACTGCCCGGAATTTCCTCGAACTCGTAGATCGGATGCTTCTTGGCGATGGCATCCGAGACGTCGATCGGAAGAAAGGCCGGCTCACCCCTGACGCGGGCGGTCGCCGCGATGGCATCGGCGGTGATCTTGCTGTCGAGCGGCCCCACCGTCATGAATGCATCGATCGTGGGATCGCGCACCATTTCGTTCGCCTGGTCAACGCTGAATTGCGAGACCGCGACTTTATCAGGATTGACCCCCAATTCCGTCAGGATGACGTGAAGCAGCGTGACATTCACCTCGGTGCGACCGATCACACCGACGCGATGACCGGCGAGATCATCGATGGTCTTGATTTTCGGTTTGGCTTCCTTTTTCGATCCCTGGCGCGCAGCGCCGGCTGACCACAGAACTACGAAGTTCTTGCGCAGGACGGCGATCGAAGTAGTGCCTTCGGGCATCTCCTCATCGGCGCGCGCGACAGCCAGATCGGTTTGGCCGGCTTTGAGCAAAGCAATGCTGTCGACCGGGCCGGCCGTCGTGATCACCGAGAGCCGAACCGAACTTCCATCACGGGCAAAGGATTGCGCCAGGGCCTGAATGAGTTTTTGGTCGTCGCTTCCCGCCGGCCCAACGGCCACCCGCAAGGTGGTTGGCCGCAAGACCACTAACGCGGTACCTGCAAGCACCGCGAAAGCCAGCAGTCCGATGGCCAGAAGCAGAAACGGGGAACTCTTTCTTTTTCGCCCACGGACCGAAAGGTCGATGGCGCCGTTCAATCCGTCCGATGGGGACATGTTGCTCCCAAGCTCACGAAAGCCACCCGACATCAACATAGCACGTTTCCCGGCGCCGGACCTACCCCGCCGGAGCCGCACCGACCGCAAAGGACGGCCCGGATGCCGTGCATTCCAGGCGAGCCAGCGACGCTGCTGGCGGCTCATTTCATAAGCAGAAGTCGTAGGCCAAAGGTTGGCAGGCCCTCACCGGCTTAAATATTGGCAAAAGTCATCTTGTCGGGTTACGCTCCTCGCGAGAACGGCATCGAAGAATGCCGGCCAGCAGGACACGTCATAAAACACGTCATTTGTCAGGGAGGACAAACATGGACAGCTCGAACAGGTCGTGGCCGGTCGACCGGCGCACGCTTCTCAAGACCAGCGCGGCGATTGCTGCGGTGCAATTTTCATCGCCCTTCATCATCAGGGCCCGCGGCGAAACGCCGGTGAGGATCGGCATGGTCGATCCGCTGACGGGGGTCTATGCCGCGATCGCCCAGGGCGAAGTGGTTGGCGCGAAGTTCGCCGCCGACGAGATCAACAAGAAGGGCGGCATTCTCGGGCGCCCGGTGGAACTATTGATCGAAGATTCGGCCAATGATGTCGGCACCGGCGTGCAAAAAACGCGGAAGCTGATCGAGCGCGACCAGGTGAGTTTCATCATCGGCGACGTCAATTCAGGCATCGCGATCGCGATGGCGCAGGTCACCAGCGAAAAGAAGGTGCTGCACATCGTCTCCGGCGGGCACACCGATCCGATCACCGGCGCTAACTGCTCCTGGAACGTGTTTCGTGTTTGCAACTCTACCACCATGGATGCCAACGCCATCGCGTCCACGTTGATGGATAAGTTCGGCAAGAAGTGGTATTTCCTGACGCCGGACTACGCCTATGGCCACTCGGTCCAGGCCGGTTTTGAAAAGCTCCTGAAAGCCGCCGGCGGCACTTCGGCGGGGTCCCTGGTTCCGCTGGGGACGCCTGATTATTCATCCTACCTGATCCAGGCCAAGGCCTATAATCCGCAGGTGCTGATCAACGTCATGGGCGGCGGCGACCAGGTCTCGAGCCTGAAGCAGTTCGTCCAGTTCGGCCTCGACAAGCAGATGGCGGTCGGCGGCACCCTGTTCGAGCTCGAGAGCATCCGCGCCGTGCCCGACGGCGCGCGCGTCGGGTGGTGGACCATGGAATGGTGGTGGGATCAGCCCGGCGTGCCCCACGTCGCCGAATTCAATGCCGCGATCAAGAAGATCACCGGCAGTGCGGCTACCGCACGCAACTGGTTCGGCTTCGCCTCGGTGCAGACGCTGGCGCTGATCGCGAACCAGGAAAAGACGCTCGACGCCCCGCGGCTTGCGCATGCTCTCGCCGGCTTCAAGCTGCCACCGGAAATCGCACTGCAGCCGGGGGCGCCGGCCTACCGCGCCGGCGACCATGAATTGATGAGCACGGTCTTCGTCGGCGAGGCGCATCCGCCGCAGGGCGATCCGGACAACATGTTCACGGTGAAAAATCCGGTGCCCGGCGAAAAAGCCGCTGGGCCGGCGGAGGACACCGGCTGCAAGATCCAGTGGCCCGCCTGAAGCAACACGGCATCGCGCATGATGCTGACCTCAAGGCCGTCATCGCGAGCCATCGGGCCGGCGCCAGAAAGTTGCGTCAGTTGGGCACGGCGCTGCCGGCGCCCTCGCCCACCTGACGTCCAGTCAGCCTCGAGAAACCAAAACCATCCCGGTTATTTCCCGAAGGAGGCGGCAACCTCGCGAGGCGGCCGGCTCCCGAAATTCGATCGATGTTCTTCGCAAGCGGTGCATGATGACGCTACTTCTCCTGTTCAACGTCACTAACGGGCTCATCATCGGCGCATTCTACGTGCTGATGGCGCTCGGGCTTTCCCTGATCCTGAATTTGAGCAACGTGATCAATTTCGCCCATGGCGGATTTCTGGTCATCGGCGGCTACATCGCCTATGCGATCTCACCTTATGTCGGCTTCTGGGGAGCGCTGCTGCTAGCCCCGCCGTTGACCGCCATCATCGGACTTGCCGTCGAACGCGTGCTGATCCGGCCGCTCTACGGACGCGATCCGCTCTATAGCCTTTTGCTCACCTTCGGGCTTTCGTTTATCATCGAGGACGGCACCCGGTTCATCTTTGGGCCGCAGGGCAAACCGGTCACGATCCCAACGTTTCTTTCGCAACCGCTCAGCAACGAACTGTTCTTCATCACCGGCTATCGCCTGTTCATGGTGGCGGTGGTGATCGTAGCGGTGGCCTTGCTGTTCCTGCTGTTGCGCTACACCCGCCTCGGGAATTCGCATCCGCGCCGGCACGCTCGACCTTGAAACCGTCGCGGCGCTCGGCATCAACGTACAGATGCTGCGCTCGCTCAATTTCGCGGTCGGCATCTTCCTGGCCGGCCTCAGCGGCGTTCTCGCTGCCGGGCAGCTCGGTCTTGAGCCGACCATGGGCACCGGTCTGTTGATGCCGAGCTTCATCGCCATCATCGTCGGCGGCATCGGCAGCCTGCCGGGCACCCTGGTCGGCGGCTTGCTGATCGGGGTAGCCTCGGGATTGACGGCGGTCTTCCTGCCGGCCGCCAGCGAAGCGGTGATCTACGTCATGATGGCGGTGGTGCTTCTGGTACGCCCGCGCGGCCTGTTCGGCGAAGAAGGAATGATGAGTTGAGCGGCGGGCAAGGGCGGAAATTGATCGCGCTTTCGGCGATCTGGCTGGTGCTTTTGCTGGCGCCCTATTGGATGGTGCCGCTCGGAGGCTATACCGCGCTTGCCACCCGCGTCCTGGTGCTGGGGCTGGCGGCCATGTCGCTGAATTTCCTGCTTGGATTCACCGGCGTGCTGTCGTTCGGACATGCCGCCTATTTCGGTCTTGGCGCCTATGGTGCCGGGCTGACGCTGAAGTATCTCGCGCCCTCTACGCCGCTGTCGCTGCTGCTCGGCATGCTGCTGGGCGGACTATGCGGCGCCGTGCTCGGCACCCTGATCGTGCGGCGGCGCGGCGTCTATTTCGCCATGGTGACGATCGCGTTCGGCCAGGTGTTCTACTATATCGCCTTCCAGTGGAACTCGCTGACCGGCGGTGACGATGGGCTGCGCGGTTTCTCACGCCAGCCGATCGACTTCGGCGCCTTCAGGCTCGACATCCTCAGTAACGAGAACAACTTTTATTTCTTCGTGCTGTTCTGCTTTGCGCTCGCGGTCGCCGTCATGGGATTCATCCTTCGCTCGCCGTTCGGCCGCACCATGATCGCGATCCGTGAGAACGAGCGCCGCTCCCGCTTTCTCGGCATCCCCGTCGAGCGGCACATCTGGATCGCGTTCACCCTGTCCTGCTTCTTCATGGGGCTTGCCGGCGCGCTCTATGCGCTGGTCAACAATTTCGCCGATCCCAAAGGGCTGCATTACAGCCAATCTGGCGATTTCGTGATGATGGCTGTCATGGGCGGCATGCGCAACTTCTGGGGCCCGCTGCTCGGCGCGGCGGTGTTCGTGGTGCTGCAGGATTATCTCTCCAGCATCACCGTCAACTGGATGTCGTTCATAGGATTGCTGTTCATCCTGGTGGTGCTGTTTTTCCCGCGCGGATTGCTCGGTTTCCTGCAGCGGAGCAAGGCATGAACGTCCTGGAAATCAAAAATGTCACAAAACGCTTCGGCAATCTGGTGGCGGTGCGCGATATCTCGCTCAATGTCGCCAAAGGCGAGATGTGCGCGATCATCGGGCCCAACGGCGCCGGCAAGACCACCTTCTTCAACCTGATCTCGGGATTTTTTCCACCGACCTCGGGGACCATTACCTTCGATGGCCGCGACATCACGAAACTGTCCACCCATGAGCGGGTCACGCGCGGCATGGCCCGCACCTTCCAGATCACCGAGATCTTTCCGGAACTGACCGTGTTTGAGAACGTCCGCATCGCCGCCGAAGTGGCCGCCGGCTATCGGTTGCGACCCTGGATCAGCCGCACGGAGGCGGCCGGCATCCATACTCGCATCGAAGACACGCTCAAACTGGTATCGCTGGAAGGCAGGAAGGACCGGCTGGTCGGCGAACTCGCCCATGGCGACCAGCGCGCCGCCGAGATCGCCATGGCGCTGGCCTTGAAGCCGCATCTGTTGCTGCTCGACGAACCCACCGCCGGGATGGGCGACCAGGAAACCTTTGAGATCACCCAGTTGATCCGCCGGCTGCACCGCGATAGCAACTACACTATCGTTCTGATCGAACACGACATGCGCGTGGTGTTTCACCTGGCCGACCGCATCTGCGTGCTCGATCAGGGCCGCATGCTGGCGCAGGGCACGCCGCAGGAGATCGCCGCCAACGAGACCGTGCAGGCCGCCTATCTCGGTAATGCCGCATGACCGCGGCCCTCACAGCCGAAGGCCTCCACACCTATTACGGCAAGAGCCATATCCTGCACGGCGTCAGTCTCAGCGTGGCCGAGGGCCGGATCACCGCGCTGCTCGGGCGCAACGGCGCCGGCAAGACCACGACGCTGCGCAGCCTGATGGGACTGACCCCGCCGCGCGCGGGCAAGGTCACGGTGTTTGGCCAGGAAACCACGCGCTGGCCGACGTTTCGCATCGCCGCCCACGGCGTCGGCTATGTGCCCGAAGGCCGGCGCATCTTCGCCAATCTGAGCGTCGAGGAGAACCTCAAGGTGCCGCTGGAGCGCGGCGGCCCGTGGAATATCGAGCGCATCTATCAGCTGTTCCCGCGGCTGGAGGAACGCAAGCTCAACCGCGGCCGCCAGCTGTCCGGCGGCGAACAGGAGATGCTGTCGATCGCGCGAGCCTTACTGCTCAACCCCAGGCTCCTGATCCTCGATGAACCTTCGCAAGGACTGGCACCGCTGATCGTGCGCGAGGTCTTCCGCATCGTCCAACAGATGAAGGCCGAGGGCATCTCCGTGCTGCTGGTCGAGCAGAATGCGCGGATGAGCCTGGAAATATCCGACGATGCCTATGTGCTCGATGACGGCATCGTGGTCTATGCGGGAACGGCCCACGACCTTGCCGCCGATGAGTCCCGCGTCCGCGCGCTGGCCGGCGCCAGCGCGGAGGAATGGACGGTGGGGTGAGCGCGTGCTTGCCTATGATCCATCGGAAGTCTTCAATCCTGGAACAAGAGCGGCAGCGCGTACCGCGTGGCGTATTCCACCATCACGCTGTGGTATTGCACACTACGGGCTGGAAAGGAGCGAATAGATGGCGCTCTCGGAATTCGAATTGAAGCTCAGCGAGAAGCTTGTCGCCGAATTCGTCGAAAACCGGCGACCGCCACCCCACCTGCGCGCGCAGGTCGATCTGGCATTCCGCATTTACGGACAAAGCATCGAGCTGTTCGAGATCCGTCCCCATTTCCGTGAAAAGGGGCTGATGATCGAGCAAGCTATTGCGAAGGCGACATTCAACAGAAGCAAACTCGTCTGGAAAGTGTTCTGGAAACGCGCCGATGACAAATGGCATGGCTATCAGCCGTGTCCGGAAGTTGCCTCGGTCGCGAAATTCCTGGACCTCATTCAAAAGGACGATCACGGCTGCTTCTTCGGTTAGGCTGTCCTGGTAGGGTCGGGCCTCCAACACTTTCACCCCGTCATCGCGAGGAGCCCTTGCGACGAAGCGATCCAAAGCCGCGGGGGCGGCGCGGGATGGATTGCTTCGCTTCGCTCGCAATGACGGGGTCGGAGTTTCGGCAAGCCCCAAAATGTTGGTCGTTATGTTCTTTCTCACGCCCTCAATACCCGAAGGCACGCGGCAGCGCCGTGCTGATACCCGGCACGAACGCAATCACCAATAGGCACAGCAGCAACAGGCCGAGATAGCCCAGCATCGGCTTGACGGTCTGCTCGATCGGCACGTTGCCGATCAGGCAGGCACCGTAGAGGCCGAGGCCGAGCGGCGGCGCGAACAGGCCGAGTCCCATCGCGATCACCAGCACCACGCCGAAGTGCAGCGGATCGACGCCGAGCTTGACCGCCACCGGCAGCAGCAACGGCCCGAAGATGATGAGCGCGGCGGCGCCTTCGAGCACCGAGCCCATCACGATCAGGACGGCGATCGACAGCACCAGGAACAGCCAGGTGCCATGCGCGCCCGACAGCGCCAACAGCAGTTCGCCGAGCCGGTGCGGCACCTGCTGCAGGGTGAGGATGAAGGCGAGCGATTGCGCGGCGGCGACGATGAACAGCACCAGGCCGGAACGGGTTGCCGCCTGGATGAAGCTATGGGCGGCGGACTTGAAACCGAGTTCGCCGAACACGACGCTGCCGATGACGAGCGCATAGAGCGCGGCGAACGCCGAGATTTCCGTGGCGGTGGCAAAGCCGCTCTTGAAGCCGGCAAAGATCATGAAGATCAGTCCGAATGAGGCGATGGCGCCGCTCCAGAGTCGGGACACCGGCGCCCGTATTTCGTCGGTCGACGGCTGGCGTTTCCCGAAGATGATCGACACCGCGATCAGGGCCAGCGCCATCAGCCCGGCCGGCAGCAGGCCCGCGACAAACAGGCCGCCGATCGATAGGTTGGCGACGAAGCCCAGAATGATCAGGTTGATGCAGGGCGGGATGGTTTCGGCCATGATGGCGGAGGCCGCCAGCAGCGCCACCGCGCTGCCCGGCGACTGCCGGGAACGGCGGGCCGCGGGGATCAGCACCGATCCCACCGCGGCGACGTCGGCCATCTTGGAGCCGGATATGCCGGAGAATAGCACCATCGAGGTCACCATGACGACGTTGAGGCCGCCGCGCATGCGCCCCGCCGCGCGCTGCAGCAGTTCGATCAGGCGGCCCGACATGCCATTGGCTTCCATCAGGTAGCCGACCAGGATGAAGAAGGGGATCGCCAGTAGCACGAAGTTGTCGATGCCGCGGGCCATCTGCTGGGCGAAGATCACCCCGGGCAGCGTGCCCTCGACCCAGATGAAGGTCAGCGCCGCCAGCGCCAGCGCAAATCCGATCGGCAGGCCGCCGCACAGCGTGATGAAGAAGCCGGCGAGCATCAGCAATCCCGAGGACGGCAGCGACGAGGGCGCGAGGGCGTCCCAGGCCAAATAGAGCCCCGCGACCAGGATCATCACGGCGACCGCGGCGATCCTGTCGCGCACGCCACGTGACCAGAACAGGTCGGCGGCGAAGATGGTCATCAACAGCGTGCCGGCCCCCATCGGATAGAACGTCCATTGCAGCGGCAGGCCGGAGCCGGAGGTCTGCCCGGTGGTCAGCCAGCCGAGGTTGATGGCGTTGTACGCCACGGTGCCGGCAACGATCGTCGTCAGCCCGGCGCCGGTGGCCTCGACGATGCGCCGGAGTCCGGCCGGCAGACGGTCGATAAAGAAGGCGACGCCGGCATTCTCGCCGCGGGCCAGCGCGCTGGCGGCCCCGAAAAAGCTCGAGCCCACCATGAGACCGCGGGCCACATCGTCGGACCACTCGACCGGCGCATTGAAGATGTAGCGCAGCAATACCGAGCCGCAGACCACCGCCAGGTCGGCGGCCAGCAGGATCGCCGCGACGGCGTCGCTGAGCGCCAGCAGCGCAACGATGACGCGGGGCCGGGCGCGCTGCGAGGTCGCGCCGCCGGGCAAGGGTGGTGCTCTCACGCCTCGGTCGCGCGGATCATGTCGACCACCGGCTTGGCCTCGGGGTGGGCCTTGACGAAATTGTCGGTCTGGGGAGCCACGCGCTTGCGGAAGGCTTCCTTGTCGCATTCGACGATGCTGACGCCCTTGTCCGCGAGCAGCGCCAGCGCCTCCTTCTCGACCGTGAGCCCATGGGAGCGGGTATCGGCGGCCGCCTTCTGCGCCGCGTCCAGAAATCCCTCGCGCAGCTTCGGGTCCATCCGGTTGAAGGTGGCGTCGCTGAAATAGGTCGCGAGCGGCGAGAAGATATGCTGAGTCAGCGCATAGTTCTTCGAGGTCTCAAAGAACTTGCTGGCGAGGATGGTCGGGGGATCATGTTCGAGCCCATCGAGAACGCCGGCTTGCAGCGCCGAATAAATCTCGCCGAAGGCCAGCGGCGTCGCGGCCGCGCCCATCAGGCGCAGACATTCGGTGATCACGGGATTAGGCAGCGTCCGGATCTTCAAGCCCGCCAGATCCTCCGGCGATTTCACCGGTTTCTTTGCCAGCACGCTGCGGGAGCCGAAATTATAGGCCCAGGAGATGATCCTGATATTGGCGCCCTTGAGCAGCGCCTGCTCGATCGGCTTGGCGGCTCCGGCATCAAAGGCCTTGGTCTGTTGCGGAAAGCTCGAGAACAGATAGCCAAGGTCGAAGGTCCCGACCAGCGGCACCAGATTGGCCGAGATCGACGAGCCCGATACCATCAGATCGATCACGCCCAGCTTGACCGAGTTGATGACATCGATTTCCTGACCGAGCTGGTTGTCGGGAAAGAAGGTGACTTCGACCTGTTCGCCGAGCCCGTTCGCCCCGAGGTTCTTCAGGAGATTGTCGTAATAGACCCGGCCGTTGGCATATTTGGCGTCGTTGGGCAGCGAGGATGACAACTTGAGCTTGGTGGTGGCGGCCTGCGCACGCCCGATGATCCCTGGGGAAAACACCATGCCCGCAGCCGCGGCCTTCGACCATTGCAGGAACCCACGACGGCTTAGGGGCGCGTGCCTCATATTACTTCCTCCCGGTAACGTTTTCGCACGCCACCATCGACAATGGCGGCTGACGATTTAAGGTTTTTCGCCAATTCTTAACGATAAATCTAGGGCCAAAGGGATATCTCACGCAAGAGCGTGGGGGCTGCACGGGTTCGGGGCCGGCACCGCATCGGCCTTTCGCCGATCCGGCTTTGGCCGTACAATCGCTACGCGCCGGGGGCAGGGCGCACGCGGCCGGCTTTCTCAGGGCCGACGCATCGCCCTTGATTAGGATCAGCATGCGGGCAAGCAACCTCTTGATCGGATCCACGACGCTTGCGGTGATCGCCGCGGCCTTCATTGGCCTGCTCGGCTATCGGAAAGTCCACGCCATCCGCCAGCAGGGGCCACTTCGCATTGTGTTTGCCGGTTCGGCCGATGGCCTGCACCCCGGCGGCAGCGTCAACTTCGATGGTGTTCAGGTCGGCGAGATCGTGTCGCTCAAGCTCGACAGCCCGCGCCGGATCGTGGTGCTGGCCATGGTCGACAACAGCGCGCCGCTGCGCAAGGACACCCTTGTCGGCGTCGAATTCCAGGGGCTCACCGGCGTGGCGGCGATTTCGCTGACTGGCAGCGCGGCCGCCGCGGCGCCAGTGCCGCTGGATGAGGACGGGATTCCCACCCTGACCGCCGATCTCAGCGAAATCCAATCGGTCCGCGACAGCCTGCACAATGTCGACCGGTTCCTGGTCAGTAACCAGGAAGTGCTTAAGGACAAACTGGGCGGCTTCGAGACCGAGACGGCGTCGCTGGCGAGCAAGAGTGACGTCATCGACAGCATGCTGCGCAAGGCCGACAGCGCCTTCGACGGCTTCGACAGCGCCGTCGAGAGGATCGATCATATCGTGCCTGGCGTGGCCGACGGCAACGCCGACGAGCTGTTGCAGAAGGTCAAGACGCTTCGCGAACTGGCCGAGAGCTTCAACAAGCACTCGGGCGCATTGATGGAGGAAGGCCGCCGTTCGCTGCAGGACATCAGCGAGTCCGCGATGAATGTAAGCCGTCGACTGGAGGCCCAGGCAGTCAGAGGCGGCAGCCCCGCGCCGCCGAGAAAGCCCGGCGAAAAGCGGCAATGATGCGGGCCGCGTTTTCCCCGTAGCTCATCGCGCCTGCGCTGCGCTCAGCTCGCTCGCTCCGGTCACGCGCCACACCGTGTTGCCGACGTCGTCGGCGATCAAAAGCGCACCGGATTTATCGATCGCGAGTCCCACCGGCCGGCCCCGCGCCTGATTGTCGCTGTTCAGAAATCCCGTCACCACGTCCTGCGCCATGCCGTCGGGCCGCCCGTTCTTGAAGGGGATGTAGACCACCTTGTAGCCGTTGAGATTGGGGCGATCCCAGCTGCCATGCTCGCCGACAAAGGCGCCGCCTCGGTAGGCCTCAGGAAGATTGGTGCCGGTGTAGAAGGCCAGGCCCAATGGCGCCACATGCGAGCTGAGCGCGTAGTCGGGAGCGATGGCTTTCGCCACCAGGTCGGGGCGCTGCGGCTGCACCCGCGGATCGATGTGCTGGCCGAAGTAGCTGTAGGGCCAGCCATAGAAGGCGCCGTCCTTCACCGAGGTCAGATAATCCGGCACCAGGTCGGGCCCAAGTTCGTCGCGCTCATTGACAACCGTCCACAGCGCGCCGGTCTGCGGTTCGAAGCTGAGCCCATTGGGATTGCGCAATCCGCTGGCGAAAATGCGCCAGCGGCCGGTCGACCGATCCACCTGAAGGATATCGGCGCGGTTCTTTTCCGCTTCCATCCCGTTTTCGGTGATGTTGCTGTTGGAGCCGACGCCGACATAGAGCAGCGAGCCATCCGGACTCGCGACGAGGCTCTTGGTCCAGTGGTGGTCAATCGGGCCCCCAGGCAGCGGCACCAGGGTGGTGCCGGGAGCGGTGATCTTGGTATCACCCTGTTGATAAGGGTATCTGACGATCGCATCGGTATTGGCGACGTAAAGATCGTTACCGACCAGCGCCACCCCAAAGGGCGAATGGAGGTGATCGAGGAAGATGCTCCGGCTCTCGGGCACGCCATCGCCGTTGCTGTCGCGCAACAGCGTGATCCTGTTGCTTTCGCCGGTTTTGCCGCCCGAGGTGGCAAACGATTCGATAAAGCTCATGACGATATCCTTGGGCCGCCTCACCGAATGCTCCGACGGGGCTTTGGATTCCACCACCAGCACATCGCCATTGGGAAGCACATAAAGTGAGCGCGGATGCTCAAGCCCGGTGGCCAAAGCCTGGACTTTCATTCCCTGCGGCACCGCTGGCATCTCGCCATTCTTCCATCCGACAATGCGGGCGATGTGCATCGGCGGCAGGAGATATTGCTGCAGCTCGGGAAGCCTCGGATTTGGCCCGATCTCGGCCCGGGGGTCGCCGCCGGGGTCGTCGCATCCCGAGAGAGAGAGCGCCGCCGCGCATGAAAGAGCGGCGATCATGAGACGCCTGGTCCGTGGCAGGTGCGATCTTTCCGACATGTTATTTATTTACTCCCACGCCGTGGCGATAGACCATCGACCAGCCCAGCCAGCCCGTGACGGGCAGAATGAGCACGACGATCGCTGACAGAATGAGGCCGGTGGGCACCACCGAGGTCCAGGCATCGCGGGTGTGTACCAGCGCGTTCAGGGTCGCCAGCCCCAGCACCAGCAGATTTCCGAGTGCATGCGGCCAGGCCGGCGCCTGGGAACGGATCAGGCGATTGCCCAGCAAATCGATCAAGCCGGCGATCGCGGCGAGCACGCCCATGACCACGCCGATGCTGACCAGCCAGGCGGAGAAGTCGGCCCACATCATCTCGGCGGTAGCGTAATAGGCGATATCGGTAACGAGCGTTCCTACGAAGCAGACGATGGGAAACGGCACCAGCATCGGATGAATCGGATGGCGGGCAATTCGAGCGGTCGATCCTAGGTTCATGCTGTCGGTCAATTGGCGCCTCTTCCCTGTGGGATCGTTGATCGGATGCTCCAACGCATTTCCCGAATGCGAGTTCCAGCTCGCCATGTCGGTCAAACAGGGCGCCCACAATGGGGCGCCCCAGCAAGATGTCGCTCACATGTAGGGCGACGCTTGTGGTCGCCCGGTCGGCCACTCCGATCGAGAATTCAGATCGAGGAGCGCGAGGATGCTAAGATGATCCGAACACCGCCTTAAGCCTTCAGGTCCTTCCTGATGGTCTCGATGAGATCGATGTGTTCCTTGATCTGTTCCCGCGCCAGTTTGGACAGGTTCACGGCGCCCTCGTCTTTGCCTTTATCGATATAGGTGTCCTGGATTTTCAAAAGTTCCTTATGTCCGTCCAGCTGATTGGCCAGAAAGTCCTCGTCGAATGAAGGGCCGGCCTTGGCATCCTTGGTCTTGGCAATGATTTCCGATTGCCGGTCGGTCAGCTTTGCCGGAGTGGCTCCCGTTGATTCGAGGATTTGCGCAATGGTGGTCTGCTCGGCCACCTCATACTGGGCAAATTTCTTGACCCACGCATTTTCGGCCTTCTGTTCGGCAATCTTCGCGGTCTCCAGCGCCACGGAGCCGACTGCCAGCGTCTGCATGGCGTGCTCCCGTTCGGCCTCGCTCATGCTTTCCTTGGAGCTTTCCTTGGCGCGGGCCACTGTCGGCGCTGCGATCGCAATGGCGAGCAGGGTGAGGGCATTTCGACGGTCCATCTGAGATTCCTTTCAAGCGGTCAGAGGTTGGTGGACGCAATGTCCGGCTGCCGACGATGCGGTGCGGGGATCACGTCGCTTCGATAGCTGCGCAACGCCTACACCAGAGGGACGTTCCCCATCGAAGACCAGTTCGCTGGCAAGGGCGCCAAAAAAAGTCCCGCCAAAGAGGCGGGACTTTTATTAGTTCATTTTCGCCTAGTGCCTGTTCATTCCCGAACCCGAGCCGTTAGGCGTCAGGGTCGATCCACTTGGCGACGAGCTCGGCGAGTTGGCATTACCGGACGGGTTCATCGTGCTTGAACCGCTGCCCATGGTTCCGCTGGTGCCGCTACCGCTGGTTCCCATTCCAGTGGTCCCGGAATTGCTCGTGCCGCTTGATCCAGAGCCCATCGAACTGCCTGAACCCATCGAGCCCGAACTACCCATTCCAGCCGAGCTGCCACCAGCGGCTCCGCCGGCCGACTCCACCTGCACCGCCGCCAGCCACCGCCACCGCCGGCAGCGAACGCCATCGAGGAACCCAGTGCGAGGACCGAAGCTAACGCAATTGTCGTAAGTTTCATGTTATTTTCCCTGGTTGGACATCGAGCAGAGATAACCAGTCTTGCGTGTCCAACGTTCCTTCTTGGGCGATCAAAAAACTTTCCGCGACGCAACCGCGTGCCTCAAAAGGATCGCGAGTCAATTCCGTTTGCGGAATGAGTATAGGGAACTTGCGGGTCAATCAGAGGGGTGATGATCAGCGGGTTGATTTCGTATGCACCGGGCAAATATCCGCTTAGGGTACCTCGCGAAATTTCCCAGGCAAACCTCCTGGCCGGACCTGCCATGGGTTTGATCGGCCGCGGTGTCCAAGTAATACGCTCTAGCTGCCGATCACGGCTGGCGACGACCAGACCTTTTTCACGCCGTCGACGATCGCGAGCTTCAGCGCCCACGTCACACGCCCCGTGGCCCAGTCGCTATCGTGCAGCCTATTGTCATCGTTCGGATCGACCAGCCGGTCGAATGAAACCCGCTCGACCTTGTGCAAGCCCTCCATGAATGCGAAGCGGCGGAATACATTGACGCCGGCCTCGCGCGCCAGTTCTGTGATCGCCTCGACCATTGCGATCGCCTTGTGCTTCTTGGCTGGCGTCAGCACGGCCGGCACATATTGGAGGTCCATCAGGATGACGTCGGCCTGGGTTTCCTTTCGCAGTTTTTCTAGTCCATCGCGGATGGCCGTGGTGGTGGCTTCGAAGGATGGAGGTGGAGGCCTCTCGCTCGGGCTCTGCCAGACGGCATTGGTCCCCACCTGCCAGATCACCAGGTCGGGCTTCGCGGCGATCACGTCGGCATCGAACCGCTGCAGTTCGCTCGGCGCTTCCGTGCCGCCGATGCCTTCGTTGACCACCGTGATCCTGGCATTCGAATAGTCGATCTGAAGCAACGACAATAGCCGCTCCGGATAGGCCTGGATGCCGCCTTCGCCCGCCGTCGTCGACGAGCCGATCGCGACGATCTTGGCCTTTCCTCTAATGAGGCTTTGCGCAAAGTGGGGCAGGCCGTACGCGAATGGGATCGGCTGAACCGGGATCTCCGGGGGATCGCTGTCCATGGGTCACCAGCCGGTTGCAATCGAGACAACTTGAAGCTGGAACAAGAATAGCTCGTCAGGACGACATCGTCCAGCCCGCAGGCGCGGATCACTCTCGGCGCAGCGACGAGACCCTCAATGGCTGATCATCCACGGCCGCGCCGTCGGGAAACTCTTGGCGCCGCTGCGGGTTTTTTTGACCAAGCGCGATGGCTTGGTCGCGCAACAGCCGCAGCCCGGGCTGTGCTGCGCCTTGTATTCGCCCAGTGTCTTCGGCGCATGGGCCGAGCGTTCGTTGGTGGCGTGAGCCTTGCGTTTATCCGAGGGCATGCAGAAGAAATTCGGCGCCGTCAGGATCACGCGCGGCGAAACGCTTTCGCATTGCGGGCAGCGCTGCGGCGCATCGCATTCCGCCATCGGCCGGATATCGGTGAAGGCACCGCAACCCTCACATAGGTATTCATAGACCGGCATTGCATTCCCTCGCGCAAAGCTTGTTCACTAACTCACGGGCCGGCGGGTGCGGGACGGCCGATGGAGCCGTCCCGCACCCGCTCGCCCAATCGATTATTTATCGGGCGACAGCGCCACGTCAACGCCGCCCTTGATGTGCTTGATCGGCCCGGCCGACGACGGCATGATGTCGAAGTCGAAAATCTCGGTCGGCAGATAGAGCGTGGCGCAGGCGTTCGGGACGTCCACCACCCCGCTGATATGTCCCTGCACCGGAGCGACACCGAGAATGGTGTAGGCCTGGGCCCCGGAATAACCGAACTTCTTCAGATATTCGATCGCATTCAGGCAGGCCTGCCGATAGGCAATATGGACGTCGAGGTAATGCTGTTTGCCGCCCTCGTCGACCGAGATGCCTTCGAAGATCAGGTAGTCCTGGTAGTTCGGCGTGATCGGCGACGGCTTGAAGATCGGATTCTTGATGCCGTATTTCGCCACCCCGTCCTTGATGATGTCGACCTTGAGGTGCAGCCAGCCCGCCATCTCGATCGCGCCGCAGAAGGTGATCTCGCCGTCGCCCTGGCTGAAATGCAGGTCGCCCATCGAAAGCCCGCCCCCCGGCACATAGACCGGGAAGTAGATCTTCGAGCCACGCGACAGATCCTTGATGTCGCAGTTGCCGCCGTGCTCGCGCGGCGGCACGGTGCGCGCGCCTTCGGCGCCGATCTTGGCCTTGATGTCGCCCTTGGCGCGGCCGGCATGGGCGGTCGCCGCGAAAGGCGGGTTGGCGAGCCCCGGCACGCGCTCCGGATTGGTTGCAATCAGCGCGGCCTCGCGCTCGTTCCAGGTCGCCAGCAGTTTCGGATCCGGCAGACAGCCGATCAGGCCAGGATGGACCAGGCCGGCGAAGTTCACACCGGGAACATGGCGCGACGAGGTGTAAAGGCCCTTGATATCCCAGATCGACTTTTGCGCCAGGGGGAAGTGTTCGGTGAGGAAGCCGCCGCCGTTCTTCTTCGAGAAGAAGCCGTTGAATCCCCACAGGCTCTCCTTCTTCGGCCCGACATCGAGCAGATCGACCACCAGGAGGTCGCCGGGCTCCGCGCCCTTGACGCCAATCGGGCCGGATAGGAAATGCACGATCGACAGGTCGATGTCGCGCACATCGTCGGCGGAATCGTTGTTCTTGATGAACCCGCCGGTCCAATCATAGGTCTCGACGATGAAATCGTCGCCGGGACCCACCCACGCCACCATCGGAATGTCGGGGTGCCAGCGATTATGTATCATGTCGTTCTCGTAGGCCGATTGCGTCAAATCAACCTTGATCAGTGTCTCTGGCATTATGGATTGCTCCCCTGTTTACAAGCTTCGGTAAATACTAGACGGACAGATACTTCGAGATCTGGGCAGCATCGATGCCCTCGCGCGTATCATCACGGACGATCTCGCCGTTCTCGATCACCAGCACGCGATCGGCGATATCGAGCGCGAAGCTCAGAACCTGCTCGGAGACCACGATCGACAATCCGCGATCGTCACGGATGCGTTTCAGCGTGCGTGCCATCTCGCGGATGATCGACGGCTGGATACCCTCGGTCGGCTCGTCCAGCAGCAGGACCTTGGGTTTGGTGGCGAGCGCCCGCGCGATTGCGAGCTGCTGCTGCTGGCCGCCTGAAAGGTTGCCGCCGCGGCGGTTCTTCATTTCCAGCAGCACCGGAAACAACTCATAGATATCGCCGGGCACCTCGGCCTCACCCGACGCGACCAGGCCGGTTTCGATGTTTTCCTTCACCGTCATGGTGGAAAAAATCATCCGGCCCTGCGGCACATAGGCCAGCCCCTTGGCGACCCGCTGATAGCTCTTCAGGTTCGAGAGCTCGGTCCCCTCCATCGCCACAGAGCCTTTCCTGGCCGGAATGATCCCCATCAGCGCCTTCATCAGCGTGGTCTTGCCCATGCCGTTGCGGCCCATGATCGCCACGATTTCGTTGGTCCCGACGTCGATGTTGAGGCCGTGCAGCACCTCGCTCTGGCCGTAGGCGACATGCAGATCCGAAATAGCCAGCATCGAGTCGCTCCTTTTAACTTTCCATGATCCTGTCCGGAGACCGGAGACCCTTACCGCAATCCTGCGCTAGTGCCCGAGATAGACTTCGATGACCTTGGGGTCGTTCTTGACGTGCTCCATCGAGCCTTCCGACAGGATCTGGCCTTGGTGCAGCACCGTGACCTTGTGGGCGATATCCTCGACGAATTTCATATCATGCTCGATCACCAGAACCGAACGGCCCTTGATGATGCGATTGAGCAGTTCGGCGGTCTTGACCCGCTCACTGACGCTCATGCCGGCCACCGGTTCGTCGAGCATCAGAAGGTCTGGATCCTGAATCAGCAGCATGCCGATTTCGAGCCACTGCTTCTGGCCGTGGCTGAGCAGTTCGGCGCTCATGTCGAGCCGGTCCTTCAGGAAGATCATCTCGGCGACCTCCTCGACGCGATCGCGCACGGCGGCATCGCGCTTGAATGCCAGCGCGCCGAACACGGTGCGGCCGCGCGGATAGGAGATTTCCAGGTTTTCGAACACGGTGAGATCATCATAAATCGATGGATTCTGGAACTTGCGGCCGACCCCCGCCTGCACGATCTGATTCTCCTTCATCTTCGTCAGCTCCTGGCTGCGAAATCTGATCGATCCGGAGGTCGCCTTGGTCTTGCCGCAGATCAGGTCGAGCACCGTGGTCTTGCCGGCGCCGTTCGGGCCGATGATGACGCGGATTTCGTTTTCGTCGACATAAAAGGACAGGTCGTTGACCGCCTTGAACCCGTCGAACGAGACGGTCAGCGCTTCCACCGCGAGCAGGAAATCCTTGGGCTGGTGACCTATCAGCATGATCTTCTCCTCATTCCGCCGGTGCAGCACCGTCGGCGACCGACCTGTCGGTCCAGCCGCTGCCGGTCTTCGATTTGCGCGAGCTGATCAGCCGATCGACACGGGCCTGGACGTGGTCGCGCCAGATGCCGGCCAGGCCGTTGGGGAAGGCAAGCACGACGGCGATGAACAACGCGCCGAGACCGAACAGCCAGAGCTGCGGAAAGGATTCCGAAAGGCTGGTCTTGGCAAAATTGACCAGCAGGGTGCCGTAGACGGCGCCGAAGATTGACAGCCGTCCTCCGACGGCGGTGTAGATCACCATTTCGATCGAGGGCACGATGCCGACAAAGGACGGCGACATGAAGCCTACATTCAGCGTGAACATGGCGCCGCCGATGGCAGCGAACATCGCCGCCACGCTGAACGCAAAGATCTTGAAGCTGGCGACGCTGTAGCCGGAGAAACGAACCCGATCTTCCTTGTCGCGCATCGCCACCAGGATGCGCCCGAGCTTGGAATGGCGCACGAATTGCGCGATGCAGATGCAGCCGAACAGGCAGGCGACCTCGAAGAAATAAAGCACGACCTTGGCGTGATCGGGCCGGATGTCCCAGCCCTTCAGGGTGCGCAGATCGGTGATACCGTTGATGCCGCCGGTGTAGCCCTGCTGGCCCACGATCAGGATGGTCAGGATCGCGGCAACGGCCTGGGTGATGATGGCAAAATACACGCCGCCGACCCGCCGCTTGAACATCGCCGCACCGATCAGGAAGGCGAAGGCCGTCGGTACCACCAGGATCGCCAGGATCGTGAACGTCAGGCTATGGAACGGCTGCCAGAACGTCGGCAGCTGGGTGATCTGGTTCCAGTCCATGAAATCGGGAATGCCAGGGGTAGACTGGATCTTGGTATTCTCCACGCTCGATGCCTCGAGCTTGAGGTACATCGCCATGCAATAGCCGCCGAGGCCAAAGAACACGCCCTGCCCAAGGCTCAGAATTCCGCCGAAACCCCAGCACAGCACCAGACCGACCGCGACGAAGGCGTAGCTGAGGTACTTTGCGACCAGATTGAGCCGGAACACCTCCAGGCTGAGCGGCAGGATCACGACCAGCAGCAGAGCCAGCACGGCGAGGCCCAGCAGCTCGGATCGATTGAAGAAGCGCGGATTGGCGGCCATGACTTGTCCCGTCTTGCTGTTATTTGCGGATCTTCAGGGCGAACAGGCCCTGCGGCCGTATCATCAGGATCCCGACGATCGCCAAGAGCGTGAGGACCTTGGCCATCGATCCCGACATGAAGAATTCCATGGTCGACTGGGCCTGCGAGATGGTGAAGGCAGAGGCGATGGTGCCGATCAGGCTCGCCGCGCCGCCGAATACCACGACCAGGAAGGTATCGACGATGTAGAGCTGTCCCGCGGTCGGACTGGTCGAGCCGATCATGGTGAAGGCGGAGCCGGCAACACCGGCGATGCCGCAGCCAAGGCCGAACGTGTAGCGGTCCACCTTTTCGGTATCGATGCCGACGGCGCCGGCCATGACGCGGTTCTGCATCACCGCGCGGACCTGTCGGCCCCAGCGCGACTTGTACATGATGTAGGCCACCGCCAGCGTGATCAGGAAGGTGAGCGCCATCACGAACATGCCATTGATCGGAATCTGGATGGTGTCGGTGGCTTGCCACGACCCCATCATCCATTCCGGCAATTCGACGCCGACCTCGCGCGCCCCGAAAACGGAGCGATAGGCCTGCTGCAGGATCAGGCTCAATCCCCAGGTCGCGAGCAGGGTGTCCAGCGGACGCTTGTAGAGGTGCCGGATCAGCGCCCACTCGACCAGCATGCCGAGCGCACCCGAGGCGATGAACGCCAGGATCATCGCAATGAAGAAGTATCCGGCGAATAGAGAGGGCAAAAACTGCTGAAAGGCGTTCGAGGTCATCCAGGTCACATAGGCACCCAGGATCAGGAATTCGCCATGCGCCATGTTGATGACGCCCATCTGCCCGAAAATGATGGCCAGTCCGAGCGCCATCAGCACGTAGACGGAGAACAAGATCAGTCCCGCGAAACCCTGCATCGCGAAAATCGCACCGAGATCACCAATCGAATAGCCGAACATCGATATTGTCCTCCGTCGTCAGGTACCGCTCCCGCGCAACGATCCGCGGGCACAACGCTTGCCGGCGTGGGCCATGGTCCACGCCTCGGGTCTGAAAACGCGCGCCCTGGGAGAGAGGCGGTCTTACTGATAGCCCTTGGGGAAGGGATTGGGCTCGACCAGGTCGGCCGTTTCATAGATCAGCTCATACTGGCCATCGGCCTTGGCCCGGCCGACCCGCGTCTTCGACCACAGGTGATGGTTTTCGTGGATGCGGACGTAGCCTTCCGGCGCACCCTTGAACTCGACGCCGGGGGAGGCGGCCGCGATCTTGTCGATATCGAAGCTGCCGGCTTTCTCCGCGGTCAACTTCCACAGCCACGGGCCGAGATAGGCCGCCTGCGTCACGTCGCCGATCACGGTCTTCTCGCCCCACATCTTCTTGAAGGCGGGCACGAAGACCTTGTTGTTGGGGTTGTCCAGCGACTGGAAGTACTTCATGCAGGCATAGGCGCCGGCGATGTTCTCGCCGCCGATGCCGTCGATTTCGTCTTCGGTCACCGAAATCGTCAATAGCGTCTGCTTCGACAGGTCGATGCCGGCCGCTTTCAGCTGCTTGTAGAACGCAACGTTCGAGCCGCCGACGATAATGGCGTAGATGACGTCGGGCTTGGTCAGCTTGATCTTGTTGATGACCGAGTTGAACTGGGTGTTGCCGAGCGGGAAGTATTCCTCGCCGACCACCTTGCAGCCCTGCAAATGGCCCTCGATGTGCTTGCGCGCGATCTTGTTGGATGTGCGCGGCCAGATATAGTCGGAGCCGAGCAGGTAGAACGTTTTGGAGCCCTTGGTCTTGTTGACCCAATCGAGCCCGGCGAGGATCTGCTGGGTCGCCTCTTGGCCGGTATAGATGACGTTCTTGGACTGCTCGAGGCCTTCGTAGAAGGTCGGGTAGTAAAGCATGCCGTTATACTGTTCGAACACCGGCAGCACCGCCTTGCGCGAGGCCGAGGTCCAGCAGCCCATCACGGCCGCGCATTTGTCGTTGACCAGAAGCTTCTTTGCCTTCTCGGCGAAGGTCGGCCAGTCGCTGGCACCATCTTCCTGGACGAACTTGATCTTGCGTCCCAGAACGCCGCCGGCCTCGTTGATTTGACTGATCGCGAGCTTTTCGGCCTCAACCGAACCGGTTTCGCTGATCGCCATGGTTCCGGTGACGGAATGAAGAATGCCCACCGTCACTTCGGTGTCGGTTACCGCAAGACCGGTGGTGTTGACCGCGGAAGTGGCGGGAACGTCCGCGAAGGACGGCCGTGGCAGCATCGATATGGCCGGCAGGGCGGCCATCCCCATCAGTAGTTTGCGCCGAAGCGGAGACTGCAGGCCCCGCTTGATTTCGTCTGACATGAGTACCCCATTCTGGTTCGAGGACGCGCTTTTGGTAGGCAAAGGGTGACTGAAATTGTGCAGTGCACGGATACGCAAGATCGCGTATATTGCACCGCAAAATAGCGACGTAGGTTTCGCAAGGGGCGTTCGAGCCGATCGCTCGAGTTTCAGGAGTAAAAAGTGGCAGGGCGGCAGCGGATAGACCGCGTCAGGCGCCAGTACAACCAATGGGTAGCCAACCAGACGCTCGAAGATTACGCGCTGCGCTTCACAGCCAAGAGCGCGCGCCGCTGGTCCGCCGCCCGGGTCGCCAACACCGCGCTTGGTGCCATCTCGTTCCTGGCCCTGGAGGCAATCGGTGGAACCATCACGCTCAATTATGGCGTCACCAACTCAACCGCGGCGATCCTCGTCGTCAGCGTCATCATCTTCTGCTGCGGTCTGCCGATCGCCTACCACGCCGCCAAATGCGGCATCGACATCGATCTGCTGACGCGCGGCGCCGGCTTCGGCTACATCGGTTCGACCATCACCTCGCTGATCTACGCATCATTCACCTTCATTTTCTTTGCGATCGAGGCGGTCATTCTGGCCACCGCGCTGGAGATGTGTTTCGGCATCCCGCGCCCGCTCGGCTATCTCGTCAGCGCCGTCGTCATCATCCCGCTTGTGACCTACGGCATCACGCTGATCAGCCAATTCCAGCTTTGGACGCAACCGCTGTGGATCATCCTTCACATCCTGCCCTTCGCCGCGATTGCCTACGCCAGTCCACACTCGTTTTCAGAGTGGACAAAATTCCCCGGCGAGCACGGCGACCCGGCCGGGCATCTCGATCTCCTGCTGTTCGGCACCGCCGCCTCGGTGGTGTTCGCCCTGGTGGCGCAGATCGGCGAACAGGTCGACTTCCTGCGTTTTCTGCCGCGCGACCGGCGCACCTCGAAGACCTCGTGGTGGATCGCGCTGTTGAGCGCCGGTCCCGGCTGGATCATCCTCGGCGCCATCAAGCTTTTGGCCGGTTCGTTCCTGGCATACTTTGCGCTGAGCCATGGCGTCTCCCGCGAACATGCCGCAGAACCGGCGCACATGTATCTCGAAGCATTTCGTTACGTGCTTTCGGAACCGAAACTGGCGCTGGCGCTGACCGGCACCTTCGTGATCCTGTCGCAATTGAAGATCAATGTCACCAACGCCTATGCCGGCTCGATCGCCTGGTCGAACTTCTTTTCCCGGCTGACCCATAGCCATCCCGGCCGCGTGGTCTGGCTGGTCTTCAACGTGGTGGTGGCGCTGCTGCTGATGGAGATCGGCGTCTACAAGGCACTGGAGCAGACGCTGGCGCTCTACTCCAACGTCGCCATTGCCTGGGTCGGCTCGCTGGTGGCCGATCTCGTCATCAACAAGCCGCTGGGCCTGCGACCGCAGCACATGGAATTCAAGCGGGCGCATCTCTACGACGTCAATCCGGTCGGCGTCGGCGCCATGACAATCGCCACCATTGCCTCAATCAGCGCCTTCTATGGCGTGTTCGGACCGACCGCGAAGGCGCTGGCGCCCTTTGTCGCGTTGGTCGCGGCATTCATCTCGGCGCCCCTGATCGCCTGGGCGACCGATGGCAAATACTACATTGCGCGCAAGCCGAAGCGCAGCTGGCAGAACATGGAGGCAATCCAGTGCTGTATCTGCGAGCATTCGTTCGAGCCCGAGGATACCGCGTCCTGTCCGGCCTATGCCGGTCCGATCTGCTCGTTGTGCTGTTCGCTCGACGCCCGATGCCACGATCTCTGCAAGCCGCATGCAAGGATTCAGACCCAGGTCGCCGAAACCCTCGGCAGACTGTTGCCACAGCCGATCTACGCGCGGATCAATTCGCAGCTCGGGCATTACCTCGGCGTATTCGCAGTTTCCGCCGGGCTGGTCGGACTGACGCTCGGCATGATCTATCTGCAGACCTCTGCCACAGATCACGGCGGCAGCCTGCAGCTGTCCGACGTGCTCTGGAAGGTATTCTTCGCGCTCACCATCATCATCGGCGTCGTCGCCTGGCTGTTCGTGCTGGCACAGCAAAGCCGTCGCGCGGCGGAGGAGGAAACCAGGCGGCAGACCACACTCTTGATCCAGGAAATCGATGCTCACAAACGCACCGACGCCGAGTTGCAGCGCGCCAAGGAAGTCGCTGAAGCCGCCAATCTCGCCAAGAGCCGATATGTGGTCGGTTTGAGTCATGAACTGCGCTCGCCGCTGAATGCCATCAGCGGCTACGCGCAACTGCTGGAGCAGGATTTGAGCCTGCCGCCGAAACCGCGCGACCAGGTCCGCGTGGTCCGCCGTAGCGCCGACCATCTGTCGGGGCTGATCGACGGCATCCTCGACATTTCGAAAATCGAGGCTGGAAGGCTCTATCTGTCGCGCGATGAGGTCCGCCTCAGCGAGTTTCTCGACCAGCTGGTCGGGATGTTCCGCCTGCAGGCTGCCGCCAAGGGCATCGACTTCATTTTCAAGCGCCCGAAGTTCCTGCCCGTCGTGGTCTATGCCGACGAAAAGCGACTGCGCCAGGTCCTGATCAATCTGCTGTCCAACGCGATCAAATTCACGCAACGCGGCAGCGTGCATTTCGTCGTGCACTATCGCAGTCCGGTCGCCGAATTCGAGGTGATCGATACCGGCCCGGGCATCCAGGCCAGCGACCTCGAGCGCATCTTTGCGCCCTTCGAGCGAGGCGCCCTGGGGGTTGCGCAGCCGCACACCGGCACCGGCCTCGGCCTGACCATCAGCAAATTGCTCGCCGGTGTGATGGGCGGCGACATCCAGGTCACCAGCACGGTCGGCACCGGCAGCACCTTCCGCGTCAAAATCCTGCTGTCGGAGGTCACCAATCCGTCACGGATTGCACCGGTCAATGCCCCTGTTGCCGGCTACCATGGGCCGCGCAAGACCATCCTGATCATGGACGACGATCCGGTGCAGCGCGACCTCCTGCGCGAAGTACTGACGCCCTTGGGTTTTATCCTGCTGAGCGCGCCCGACGGCCCCGGCTGTCTCGCGCTCGCCCAGCATTGCCAGCCCGATCTGTTCCTGTTGGACATTTCGATGTCAGGCATGGACGGATGGACGGTAGCGGAGACGCTGCGTGCCACCGGTCATCATCAGGCCCGTATCCTGATGGTTTCGGCGAGTGCGCTCGAGGCCCATGGCATGCCGCTGGCGCAGCCCTTTCACGACGGCTATCTGATGAAGCCGATCGATATACCCAGGCTGTTGGAGTTGATCCGCCAACTGCTCAAACTCGAATGGCAATATCAAACCAACCATGTTGCGGTCGCAACCTGGCAGCCGGCGAGCGGGTCGCGGCCGCCGGTGAAGTATGTGGAGGAGCTGATCGGTCTTGGTCAAATGGGTTACATCCGCGCCATCCAGATCAAGCTGGATGAAATCGGATCTGATTACCCGGAACATGCCGACTTCGTGTCGCACATCCGCTCCCTGATCGACCGCTTCGACCTTGATCAGTACATGTCCACCCTCAAGACGCTGTACAGCTATGATCACTGAGACCAAAAAGCGCGATGTCGCGCTGGTTATCGATGATTCCCCGGAAACGCTGCGGCTTTTGACCGACGCGCTCGACGGCGCGGGGATGACGGTGATGGTCGCCATGGATGGCGCCGCCGCGATGCGCATCGTCGAGCAGATCACGCCCGACATCATCCTGCTTGACGCGGTCATGCCCGGGATGGACGGTTTCGAAACCTGCCAGCGCCTCAAGCGCGACGCCGGCTTGAGCAATGTGCCCGTCATCTTCATGACCGGGCTGGCCGAGACCGAACATATTGTTCATGGCCTCGAAGCCGGCGGCGTCGATTACGTGACCAAACCCATCGTCATCGAGGAGATGCTGGCGCGGATCAGGGTTCATCTCGCCAATGCGAGGCTGACCCAGAGCGCCCGCGCCGCGCTCGATGTCTCCGGCCGGTTTTTGCTCGCCGTCAGCACCCAGGGCAAGATCATGTGGGCGACCCCGCAGGCGCAGAAGCTGTTGTCGGAGAATCTCGCGCCCGACACCAACGATGAGCTGGTCCTGCCCACGCCCATGCTGCAATGGCTGGAACAGGCGCAAAAGGGCATTGCCGGCTCGAAGACGCCGGCAATGCCGTCTTTTTCTGATGGCGAGCAGCTGAGGCTGCAATTTATGGGCAAGCTTGGTCCGAACGAATTCCTGCTGCGACTGGCCAAGGAGACCAGCACCAACATGCCCGCGGAGTTCAGCCGCGAACTTGGATTGACCAGCCGCGAGGGCGAAGTTCTGTCTTGGCTGTCGAAGGGAAAGACCAACCGCGACATCGCGCAGATCCTGGGCTTAAGCCCAAGGACGGTGGACAAGCATCTCGAGCAGATCTACTCCAAGCTCGGGGTCGAGAACCGCACCGCCGCGGCGGCCATCGCCACCCGCGCCAGCCGGCGCAACAGCTGAGCGGCCGCCGTCTTTCAGCGCTCGCGCAGGCTTTCCTGGTGATATTTGAGCAGCGGCGACAACAGATAGGAGATGATGGCGCGCGAGCCGGTCCTGATCTCGGCGGTCACCGCCATCCCCGGCGAGAGATTGACGAGGTTCTCCTCGATCTGCATCTGGGTGCGGTCAAGCGAGATGCGCGCCGCATAGACCATTTCCTGACCTTTCGGTTCGCTCGATGTCGTGGTCGCGCCAGGCGTCTGATCGTCGGATCGGTCCTGCGGCTTATCGCGGGTGATGGCGTCCTGCGAAAGGCTCAGGACCTTGCCATGGATCAGCCCGTAGCGGGTGAAATTGAAGGTATCGATCTTGATCTCGACATCTTGGCCGACATGGACGAAGCCGATATCGCGGTTCGACACCATGGCTTCGATCTCGATACGACTGTCGGCCGGAACCACCACCAGCAGCGACTGTGCCGGCGTGACAACGCCGCCCACGGTGTGCACCGACAGCTGCTGCGCGGCGCCATCGACCGGCGCGGCGAGGACCTGAAGCTTGGTTCTCTGCCCGGCCTTGACGATATCCTCGGTCAATCCGGCCACCTTGCGCTGCGCCTCCACCAGTTCGCCCGACAGGGTGCGGCGGAACTCGGCGTCAGTCTGGGCCCGTGATTCCGTGATCGCAGCGAGGGCCGCCTGGGCCTCGGTGGACCGGCTCTTCTGGACCAGGAGATCCTGCTGCATCTCCACCTGCGCCTGCAGCAGTTCCAGATAGTAGGCCTTTGAGCCGGTCTCATGGGACAGCAAAGACTGGCGGATATCGACCCGCTGATCGAGCACCGGAAGGATCGTTTCCAGCTTTGCGACCGTGGCGTTGACGGTAGCAAGCTCGGCTTCCTTCTGGGATTTCTGGCGATCGAGCGCGGCCAGCTTGGCGCGATGCTCTTCGATCTGGTTGATGAGAAAATGCCGCTGCGTGGCCACCATGGCGGCGTCGAGATTTTCCGGCGGATGAAATGCCGCGAGCGGATCGGTGTCCTCGCTCAGCGCCGCGGTCAATCGCGCGACGTCGAGTTCGGCGGTGGCAAGATCGCCCTCCAAGTGCTTCCGTTCGGCATCGTTCATGGTCGGATCGAGCTCGATCAGCACCTCACCCGCGGTCACAGCCTGCCCGTCGCGGACATGAATGGCGCGAACCACGCCGGTCTCGAAGGGCTGGATGACCTTGGTGCGGCCACTCGGAAGAATCCGGCCAGGCGCGGTGGCCACGATATCGATCCTGCCCAAGCACGCCCAGGCCAAGGCGAGGCCCATCAGCGCGACGACGGCGAGCTCGATTTTGCCCGCGGCCGGCGGCGGCGGCGTCTCGACAATTTCGAGCGCGGCCGGCAGGAATGCCAGCTCTTCCGCGGCGCGGGTGGCAGGCCGATGCAGGCGCGCGAGCATGGCCCGCAGTACGTTCGTGGCCCGGGATGCCGGTTCCGGACCGGCTGCCAGGAGGTCGTCAGCGGACTTCATGGATACCGGCCTGCAGACGGTACAGTGAGGCGTAACGGCCGTCGGTCTTGATCAGCTCGTCATGGGAGCCGTCCTCGACCAAGCGGCCGCGATCGATGGTGATGATGCGATCGCTTCGCCGCACCGTCGAGAGCCGATGGGCGATGATGAACACGGTGCGGCCGCGAGCCAGGATTGGCATGTTCTGCTGGATGATGCGCTCGCTTTCGTAGTCGAGCGCGCTCGTCGCCTCGTCGAAGATCAGGATGCGCGGATCGGTCACCAGCGCCCGCGCGATCGCGAGACGCTGGCGCTGGCCGCCGGACAGGCTCGAGCCGCGCTCGCCCACGATGGTATCGTAGCCATTGGGAAGCTCGAGGATGAACTCATGGGCGCCCGCCATCCGGGCGACCGCGATGATCTTCTCGATCGGAAGCGACCGGTCAGCCAGCGCGATATTGTCGCGCACCGAACAATTGAACAGCACGTTCTCCTGCAACACGATGCCGATCTGGCGGCGCAACCAGGATGGATCGATCACGGCGAGATCGATCCCGTCGACCAGGATCCGTCCGCTCTCCGGCACATAAAGCCGCTGGATCAGCTTGGCGAACGTGCTCTTGCCCGAACCGGACGGACCGACGATGCCTACGACCTGCCCCGCCGGCACCTTGAGACTGACGTCGTGCAGCACCTCCGGTCCGTCGATCCGGTAGCGGAATGACGCGTGTTCGAAGGTGACTTCGCCACGAAGCGACGGCAGCGTGGTCTGGCCGGGATTGTAGATCGTCTCCGGCGTGGTGTTGAGGATATCGCCGAGCCGCGCCACCGAGAGCCGGGCCTGGTGGAAGTCCTGCCACATCTGCGCGAGCCGCAGCACCGGCGCGCTGACCCGGCCGGCCAGCATATTGAAGGCCACCAGTTCGCCGACCGACAGGTCGCCGTCGATGACAAGCCGGGCGCCGAAATAGAGCACGGCCGCGGTCACCAGCTTGTTGACGAGTTGCACCAGGTTGCTGGCATTATTGGAAAGGCTCAGCACCTTGAAGCTGGCGGTGACATATCCCGCCAATTGCTCCTCCCAGCGGCGCTGCATCTGCGGCTCGACCGCCATCGACTTCAGCGTCTCGATGCCGTTGACGCTCTCGACCAGGAAGGCCTGGTTCTCCGCGCCACGTGAGAATTTCTCGCCGAGACGGCGTCGGAACAGCGGCGTCGCCAACGCCGAGATGGCGATATAGAACGGGAAAGATGCCAGTACCAGAAACGTCAGCAGCGGCGAATAGAGGAACATCACCGCCAGAAACACGAAGGTGAAGAACAGATCGATGACGAGAGTCAGCGCCGAACTGGTGACGAAAATTCCGGATGTTTTCCAATTCGCGCACCCGCGCCACGGAGTCGCCGACGCGCCGGGCCTGGAAATAGGCAATCGGCAGCGACAGCAGGTGGCGGAACAGGCGGGCGCCAAGTTCGACGTCGATCCGGTTGGTGGTGTGGGCAAACACGTAAGTGCGCAGGATGCCGAGGATCGTCTCGAACACCGAGATCGTCACCAGGCCGATCACCAGCACCTCCAGGGTGCCGAGGCTGCGGTGCACCAGGACCTTGTCGATCACCACCTGGAAGAACAGCGGCGAAATCAGCGCGAACAATTGCAGGAAGAACGAGGCCACCAGCACCCTGCCGAGCAGGTAGCGGTATTTATACACGGCGCCGAGAAACCAGCTGATGTCGAATCGGCGCGACAGGTCGAGTAGTCCGGCGCGGCGGGTCATCAGCACCAGTTGACCGTCCCATACCGCTTCCAGTTCGACCCGCGTCATCAGGCTCGGCCGCGGCAACAGCGGCGATTGAACGATCACCTGCTCGTCCCCGGCCTTGCCGAGAACGAGAAAGCCGCCGTCGCGCAGCACTGCGATGCCGGGCAGCGGCGTGGCGGCAAGCCGCGTCCAGTTGGTCGTGTAGCACTTCGCCTTCAGCCCCAGTTCCTTGGCGCCGCGCAGCATCTCCGTCACGCCGACCGAGCCATTTCCAAACCGATGACGCAGCTGATCGGGATCGGCCCCGACGCCCTGGTAGCGCAACAGCATCACCAGGACGGCCAGGCCTTGGTCCACTGCGGTGGCTTGGCCGGTTCTGTTATCGGGCGCCGTCGCCGTCATGGACCGATACCGCCTCGCAAGCCTGTTCTCACTACCCCGGCCACGGACTCACGCGTGGGGCTGGGTGAGCTGGGTCTGGGCGGCGACCACAGGCGGATCGGTGATCAGCGTGCCGCCGTGTCCGTCGCTGGCGGTGGCAAAGCTCGCGGCCATGTATTGGCCGAGCAGCGCGAGGCTGGCGGTGTGCGTCCCGTCGCTCACGGTCAGGGCACCGCCGGTATTGCCGTTGTTCGGCGTGTAGCCGAGCGTCGTGTTGGCGCCGAAGCCGATGGCCGCAAGATCGATCTGGTCCAGCGCGCCGAAGCCCGAGACCTGTCCGGTAAAGCTCGTCGCGGAATCAAGCTGCAACGTGCCTTGCGGACCCGCGAAGGTCACGCTGCCGGAGTCGGCGGTATCGAGCTCGAGCGTGCTGCCGTTGGCAATCGTGATCGGCTCGCCCAGCGGCAATGGACCGATAATGTCCAGCCAGTTACCCGTCGCCTGCAGCGGAGCTGAATTTCCGCTCGGATCGGATGCCGGGTCGAAGGCGAGGGCCTGGACGTTGGTCAGCGTCAGCGAACCGGCATGGGCAGGATCGCCCAAATTGGTCAGCGTTGTGACCCCTCCGACCGTGGTGATGGAATAATTCAATTCCGCGTCGGGAAGTATCGCGACATTCCAGGAGGCACCACCGCCTCCGTTGAAACTATCTGTCGGACCGGGGCCCGTGGTGTTCTGGCCGATGTAGTAATAGGTGTTGTTGACGTTGTTCTCGCCGGTGAAGGTATCGTCATATTGCGTGCCGGCGACATATTTGTTGAGGCCGTCATTGAGGCCGGAATCGTTGATGTTCAACCCAGTGGTACGAAAATCGTAGATGTCCGTGACGAGTTGCGACGTGCCGCTTGCGTCCAGCAGGTTGTCGTAGACGACGCCGACGCGACCGTCGCCGAAATTGGTGATCGACTGGGCCTCTTGCGTCGTCGCCACCGTTAACGTGCCCAACTGCTGTCCGCTGGCGTTGAACTCGACCATGTTGGTCGCGGTGTTGTCGCCATATTCCAACACGCCGATGTCGTTGGCAATCGAGAGATTGATGTTCTGCGGCAGCCCATCCGCCAGTTGGAAGGTCTGCTGTGACACCACGCTATTGGTAGTGAGATTGTACTCAGCCAACTCGACCTGATCGTGGGTGCCGGTCGAATCCGTGACTTGTTCGTTCCACGCCACCGCCAGCTCATATCCGGTCGCCGCGGAAAACTGGACGAACCGGAGCGCCGAGGTGACGAGCGTATGGGTCGTTGGATTTTGCTCCAGCGTGATCTGGTTGGTCGCGCCGGGCGCGTAGGCCGACAGATCGGGGCTGATGAAGAAATTGGTCGCGGTCGGCAGGCCGTTGAGACCATAGCCCTGGAATTGGACGACGTCGTCGCCGGTCGCGGGGTCGAGCCGGGCATAGGCGAGGGTGTAGGGCGCCAGGCTCGACGAGCCCGAGCCCGACCTGAAGTACCAGGCAGGCAGCGTCGTCACGCCCCCGACACCGGTCAGGCTGACCGGCGTCTCCACCGGCGATGAGACCGTTCCATTGGCATTGAAGATCTGGAAATTGATCGTATAGGTCCCGGCTGACTGGTTGTACTGATCCCAGGCAAGGCTGTAGTTGGCGACCGCCGAGATGCTCGACGAAACGGTCCGGAAGCTCTCGAAGATTGGATTCTCCTCGGGCGCCGAGAGCGTTTCGATCCGCGTGGGCGTTCCGACCACAAGCGGCGCGCCTGGACTTATCTGCGTGATACCGACCTCGTTGAGGTAACGCGTCCCACCGCTTTGAGTTTCGTAAAACGCGATCCCGGCGATGCCATTGATGTTCGCGGAGCCGATGCTGGGCAGCGCGATATTGTTGCGGAACGGGAAGGAGGAGATGGTCGAGGTCTCGACCACCTGTGGGCCGCCACTTTCCGGGAGCAGGAACGGATCGAGCATCAGCGCATAGTCGGTGACGACATCCGGCCCGGCGACGCGATAGTTGGACGCGGTCACGCTGTAAAAAATCCCGACCGTGGTGTCGGCCTGATTGAGCGACACGGCCGGCGCGTAGAAGTGGACGCCCGATCCGGGCTGCGCCGGCAAGGCGGAACTGCCCCATAGATAGGCCGAGCCCGAATTCACTGTGAGCAGCACCGTCTCGCTGGCCGACGCGGTCGCACCCTCGGTGTTGGTCGCCGTGACGGTCAGGGTCGCCGGCGTCAGGCCGGCGGTCAGGGTCAGGCCGGCCAGCTGCGCCGGCGTCAGCGTGATGCGCCCGCCGATCACCGCGAGCGGTCCGCTGCTGTCGCTCAGCGTGGCGTCGGCCGGAATTCCCGTGATGGTCACCGACACCGCGTCGCGCGGATCGAATGGCGTGACCGTGATCGGCAGCGCAACGGAGCCGTTGTTGCTTGCCGTCACCAGCGACGGCGCCAACAGGGCGGGCGCTACCGGGTTCACCGTGAGCACGATGCTGTCGGTCGAGGACGCAGTCTGCCCCGCCGTGTTGGTGGCAATCACCGTCAGATTGACGGGCGCGGAGACCTCGCCAGCCGTCAGCGTCAATCCGGCCAGCTGGGCCGGGGTCAGCGTCCAGGTGCCGTTGCCGTTGTTGATCCCGGCCGATAGCGTCGCATCCAGCGGCACGCCAATGATGGTGATCGTGACTGGATCGTTGGTATTGATCGGTGTCTCGGCGATCGACAGCGCGACCGTGCCATCCTCCTTCACGGCGAGCAAGGCCGGTGCCGACAGCATCGGCGCCGCCGCAAGCACGCTCCCCGTCACCCGGCTGATCACCGTGGCGCTTTGGGGATTATCGGGATCGCTGGTGGTGGCCACCACCCGGATGAAGGAGCCCTCGTCGGAGGCCTGCACCACATAGGAGGCGCTGTTGGTGCCGATATCGGTAAATGTCGCAAACGATGGGCTGCTCAATTCCTGCCACTGATAATTGATGGTGGCATCGCTGTCGTTGGTGGCCGCGCTCGCGGTCAGCATCTCGCCCTCGACCGGCGACTGGCCGGCGGCGACGTTTAGTCCCACGCCGGGGCTGGTGGAGGCAATGATGTCAACCTCGGTCCAGTCAACTCCGCCGGTAAAGATCGATGCCGTATTGGCGAACGTCGTCGTCGAGGTGATGGCGCCGTTGTCGATGAGTTCGAACGCGCCTGACACCGCCGAGATATTGGCGACATGAGACAGCTGGAACGCGATCTGGTTGTTGCCCGCGAGCTGCGCCGCCGTCAGCGTCTGGCTGGCGATGACATCGTAGGTCTGCGGATTGGAAGCGAGGTCCGCCTGCACCAGCTCGACCACGGTGTTGCCGCCGCTTTCGGTGACAATCATGCGGACCAGCTGGTCGACGCCATGCGTCGCGGTGCCGTCGGTGAGCTCCATGCCATAGTCGCCTGTCGGCGGTGGGGTCAGGCCGAAGGTCGAGCTGACCGTGAAGGCAGCGCCTTGCTTGAGGCCCAGCGTGCTGGTGGGATCGGTATTGGTGTTGAGGATGGCGATGTCATAGACGCTGCCGGATGTCCCGGACACCGACGGGTTTGGCGTAACCCCGGCCGACGACATCACCGCCTGGCCACCCGACTCCGTCCAGGTGCTGCCAAGGGTCAGGAACACGAGCGGCGTTGGGACGCCTTGGGAGAAAATCGTGGACGAAGCGATCGGCGCCTGGCCGAAGGTGTTGTTGTAGATCTCGCTGCCATTCTTGACGATCGAGAGATCGCTGACCGTATAGCTGAACGGCACGGTGATCTCCGGCGTCACATCGACGACCGCGACCGTCGGCGCACTCGTGGCCGTGATCAGGTTGCCGGCGCTGTCGGTGAAGGAGGCCTGCACCCGCAACTGCGCGCCCTCGTTCTGCTCGGTCAGCTGCAGCAGTGAACTCAATGTGGGATTGCCGAAATTGGCCGCCTGCGCGCCGCTCACATTGGTCCAGGTCACGCCGCCGTCGCTCGAACTTTGCCACTGATAGGTGATCGCCGCCGCCGCATCCGCGCTGTCGCCGCCGATCGTCGTCGAGGCCACCAGGGTCTGGCCCTGCTGGACCGGAAGATTGCCGACGGTCGAGATCGCCACGTTGAGCACCGGATTGACCGTCAGCGCGATGCTGTCGGTGGAAGACGCGGTCTGGCCTTGGCTGTTGGTCGCCGTTACCGTCAGCGTCGTCACCGTCGCCTGTCCGGCGTTCAGCGTCAGCCCGGCTAGCTGCGCCGGCGTCAGCGTCCAGGTGCCGTTGCCGTTGTTGGTCCCCGCCGACAGCGTCGCGTCCGCAGGCACACCAGCGATAGTGATCGAGACGATGTCCCGCGGATCGAAGGCCGTCTCGCTGATCGAGAGCGCGATGCTGCTGTCGGCGTTGACCGCAAGCGTCGACGGTGCGGTCAGCGTCGGCGCCACCGGGTTCACCGTCAGCGCGATCAATTCGCTTATCGAGGCCGTTACGCCTTCGGTGTTGGTGGCGGTGACCGTCAAATTCGCGGTGGTCACCTCGCCGGCAGTCAGCGTCAACCCGGCGAGCTGCGCCGGCGTCGGCGTCCAGGTGCCGTTGCCGTTGTTGGTCCCCGCCGACAACGTCGCGTCCAAAGGGACCCCGGAGATGGTGATCGACACGCTGTCGCGCGGATCGAACGGCGTCTCGGTGATACCGAGGGCCACCGTGCCGTCCTCATTGACGGTAAGCGTATTGGTGGTGATTGCCAGGGTCGGCGCTACCGGGTTCACGGTCAGCACGATGCTGTCGGTCGAAGACGCGGTCTGCCCCGCCGTGTTGGTGGCGATCACCGTCAGGTTAAAGGGTGTATAGACCTCGCCGGCGGTCAGGGTCAGCCCGGCAAGCTGGGCCGGCGTCAGCGTCCAGGTGCCGTTGCCGACGTTGCTCCCCGCCGACAGCGTCGCGTCCAGCGGCACGCCAATGATGGTGATCGATACGGTGTCGTTGGGACTGAACGGCGTCTCAGTGATTGAAAGGGCGACGGTGCCATCCTCGTTCACGGTGAGCGCGGCCGGTGCCGACAGTATCGGCGCGGCCGGTAGCACACTCCCCGTCACTTGGCTGATGACCGTGGCGCTTTGGGGATTGTCGGGATCGCTGGTGGTGGCCACCACTCGGATGAAGGAGCCGACGTCGGATTCCTGTATCACATAGGAGGCGCTGTTGCTGCCGATATGGGTAAATGTCGCAAACGACGGACTGCTCAATTCCTGCCACTGATAATTGATGGTGGCGTCGCTGTCGTTGGTGACCGCGCTCGCGGTCAAGGTCTGGCCCTCAACCAGCTGCTGGCCAGAGGCGACGTTCAGTCCGACGCCGGGGTTGGTGAAGGCGCCGATATCGACCCGCGTCCAGTCGACGCCGCCGGTGAAGATCGGGGCCGTGTTGGCGAACGTCGTCGTCGAGGTGACGGTGCCGTTGTCGAGAAGTTCGAACGAGCCGGACACCGCCGAGGTATTGGCGATGTGGGACAGCTGGAACTCGATCTGGTTGTTGCCCGCCAGCTGCGCGGCCGTCAGCGTCTGGCTGGCGATGATGTCGATGGTCTGCGGATTGGAGGCGAGGTCGCGCTGCACCAGCTCGACCACGGTATTGCCGCCGCTTTCGGTGACAATCATGCGGACCAGCTGATCGACGCCATGCGTCGATGTGCCGTCATTCAGCTCCATGCCATAGCTGCCGGTCGGCGGTGCGGTCAGGCCGAAGGTGGAACTGACCGTGAAGGCAGCGCCTTCCTTGAGCCCCAGCGTGCTGGTGGGATCGGTGTTGGTATTGAGGAATGCAAAATCCTCGACGCCACCGGATATCGCCTGGTTCGGCGCGACGCCGGCCGAGGACATCACCGCCTGTCCCCCCGCCTCCGTCCAGGTGCTGCCGAGGGTCAGAAATACGATCGGCGTGGGAACACCTTGGGAAAGAATCGTGGGCGACGCGGGCGGCGCCTGGCCGAAGGTGTTGTTGTAGATCTCGGTACCGTTCTTGACGATCGACAGATCGCTGACCGTATAGCTGAACGGCACCGTGATCTCGGGCGTCACATCGGCGACCGCGACCGTCGGCGCGCTGGTCGCCGTGATCAGGTTGCCGGCGCTGTCGGTAAAGGAGGCCTGTACCCGGAATTGCTCGCCCTCGTTCTGCTCGGTGAGTTGCAGGAAGGAACTGAGCGTCGCATTGCCAAAGCCGCCTGCCAGCGCGCCGCTCACATTGGTCCAGGTCACGCCGCCGTCGCTCGAACTTTGCCACTGATAGGTGATCGCCGCCGCCGCATCCGCGCTGTCGCCGCCGATCGTCGTCGAGGCCACCAGGGTCTGGCCCTGCTGGACCGGAAGATTGCCGACGGTCGAGATCGCCACGTTGAGCACCGGATTGACCGTCAGCGCGATGCTGTCGGTCGAAGAAGCGGTCTGGCCTTGCGTATTGGTCGCCGTCACCGTGAGCGTCGTCACCGTCGCCTGTCCGGCGTTCAGTGTCAGCCCGGCAAGCTGCGCCGGCGTCAGCGTCCAGGTGCCGTTGCCGTTGTTGGTCCCCGCCGACAGCGTCGCGTCCGCAGGCACACCAGCGATAGTGATCGAGACGATGTCCCGCGGATCGAAGGCCGTCTCGCTGATCGAGAGCGCGATGCTGCTGTCGGCGTTGACCGCAAGCGTCGACGGTGCGGTCAGCGTCGGCGCCACCGGGTTCACGGTCAGCGCGATGGTGTCGGTCGAAGAGGCGTTCTGCCCCGACGTATTGGTGGCCGTCACGGTGAGGTTGGCGGCCGTCACCTCGCCGGCGGTCAGCGTCAACCCGGCAAGCTGCGCCGGCGTCAGCGTCCAGGTGCCGTTGCCGTTGTTGATCCCCGCCGACAGCGTCGCGTCCAGCGGCACGCCAGCGATGGTGATCGTGACCTGATCGCCGGGATTAGCCGGCGTCTCGACAATCGACAGCGCAACTCTGCCATCTTCGCTCACCGTGAGCGAGGCCGGCGCCGCCAGCGTCGGCGCCGCCGGGAGCACATTCAACGTGTAGTGCTCAATGGTCGCCGCCGCCGCACCCAAGGTCGTCGCCGAGATCGACAACGTCTCGGTGCCGGTGGTGCCGGCCTTGAACGACAGCGCGTTGAATTGCGCCGCGGTGCCGGTCCAGGTCCCGCTTGATGCCGTACAGGGTGCCGCCGTTGAAGCCCGTAAGATTGTTCGGCAGCCCGCTGATCGTGACGGTCCCGAGCGTGTCGTCGCTGAAGGCCGCCGTGTCGGTCGCCCCGAGCGTCACGCTGCCGCCCTCGCTCACCGTCGCCGCCGTCGCACCGCCCAGGACAGGCGCGGCCGGCTTCACCGTCAGCGTATAGCCCTCCGTCGTCGCCGACGCCGCACCCAGGGTCGTCGCCGAGATTGATAACGTCTCGGTGCCGGTCTCGCCGGCCTTGAACGACAGCGCGTTGAATTGCGCCGCGGTGCCGGTCCAGGTCCCGCTCGATGCCGTATAGGTGCCGCCGTTGAAGCCCGTAAGATTGTTCGGCAGCCCGCTGATCGTGACGGTCCCCAGCGTGTCGTCGCTGAAGGCCGCCGTGTCGGTCGCCCCGAGCGTCACGCTGCCGCCCTCGCTCACCGTCGCCGCGGTGGCGCCACCCAGAATCGGCGCAAGTGGATTCACCGTCAGCGCAATGTTTTGCGAGACCGACGTGCCCGTGGCCTGGTTGGTCGCCGTCACCGTCAAGGTGGCCGTGGTGACCCCGCTCGCCTTCAAGGTGAGGCCGGCCAATTGCGCCGCCGTGAGCGTCACGCTACCGTTGGTGACGGTCAGCGCGCCGCTGCTGTCGCTCAGCGAAACACCGGTCGGGATACCGCTGAGCGTCACCACCACGGCGCCGCCGGACGAACCGCCGCTGACAAATTCGAAATTGCTCGATGTCAGGCTTGAAAGCGTGACGCCCTCCAGGGTGACGCTGTCGGCCGCATCAGCTGAAATGACGGTGTTGGCTCCGACCTGCCTGGCGTCCGCCATGACCGCGGCGAAGCTGGAAAACTGGCTGGTCGAGAACTCGATTTTGTCGAACGACGCGGTGGAAAAGCCGGTGATCGTGTCGTGACCGAAACCCAGGGCCGACAGCGAGGCGGTGATCGGCAGCGCGATGGAACCTTGTTCGTTGACGGTGAGCGCGGCTGGAGCCGTCAGCGACGGCGCCCCGGATGTTCCGATGATGAAGCTGTCGATGCCCTTGCCGGCGGTGACGGTATCGCCCGCGCCCATCGACACCGTGTCGTTGCCGTTGCCGACCACCACCGTGCTGCTGGCGCCGGCGTTTACCGTGACCGCGGCAGCGGTGCCGTCGCTGGTGGTAATTTTATCGCCGGCCTCGGTGCTGGTATTGATGACGCTGTTGCCGCTGCCAGCCGTGATGGTGTTGCCGGAACCGCCGCTGAGGGTGATGGCGTCGTTGCCGGCTCCGACATTGACGACGGTTGCTTTGCCGCCGGTGACCGTGACCTTGTCGACGCCGCCGCCAAGCGTGATCGAGGCGCCGCTGCCGGCGCCGACGTTGACGGTGTCGTTGCCGCCGCCGGCGGTGATGGCGCTGCCGCCGCCCGCGGTGATGATGTCGACCCCGCTGCCGGCGGTGATGGTGCTGCCCGCGCCGGCGCTGATCGTATCGTTGCCGCCGCCCACCGCAATGGTATCAGCGGCCTCGCTGCTCGCGTTCACAACGTCGACGCCGTTCCCTGCCTTGATCGTGTTATCAGAGCCGCCGCTGACGATAATCGAGTCGTTACCGCCGCCGACCGTGAGATGATTGTCGCTTCCCCAATTGGCGGTCACGCTGTCGACGCCGCTGCCGATCGTGATCGACGCATCGGTGCCGCCGCTGATGGCAATGGTGTCATTGCCGCTGCCGACGGTGACGATGCTTCCCGTCCCGTCGCTGATATCGTAGGTGCCGTTGTTGTTCCCGATCGTGGTGT
This sequence comes from uncultured Alphaproteobacteria bacterium, assembly GCA_963736075.1. Lineage (GTDB taxonomy): Bacteria > Pseudomonadota > Alphaproteobacteria > Rhizobiales > Xanthobacteraceae > Bradyrhizobium. The sequence continues at coordinate 45,551 of CAVTNW010000028.1, forward strand.
TCGTCGACATCAAGCTCTCCATTCGTCATATCGGTTTCGCGGGCGTCGGTATCTTGGTCCGGTCAATCGCCCCTGGCGGAACGGCTGGAGCGGGCGCTCGCGCCGGCACGGGCTGTGTCAATGATGTCATTCCCGTTATCGACGAGTTCGCTGCAAGGGCTGCAGGCCGTCATGTGGCGCGCGCTGGCGCAACCGATCGCGATGCTGTTCGGCATAGAAACTCCCGCAATCAGAAAAAACGTCGTCGCATTACCGGACTCGTCATTTGAAGACTTGCCAGTGGGATACGTGTCGGTCGAAGGCTTTTGATTTTGCGGGTGGCGCACAAGACGTTCGAAACGTCTTCCTATTTTCGCCTCTTCGGCCGTCGTTAAATGGATTTCGGTTGAAAGGTAAAACTATACACACTGCTTATTATCGAAGAAAATATAGTTAACAAGATTCAATTGCAATAGAAAATCGTCGCGCGCGAAGGGATCCGTATCAACGGCACCATTGCACCCTCATTTTAGATGGTGAGAGAATGGTGATCACCGTATCGATGTGGGCCTTGCGCGGCTTGATGCTTTTGCAACGGCCGCACTCCATGATCGTGGTTCTGTATTTCGAACAGGCCGCGAAAACGCCGTGATGCGGCATGTGGCCTTTATCGCTCCACGAAAGCGCGCCCGAGCTGCTCCATGATCGGCCTGAACAAGTAGCTCAGCATCGTCCGGCTTCCCGTCTGCATGAAGACCTCCGCTTGCATGCCCGAGACCAGCTGTTCGCCGTCCAGCCGGTGACGCTCCTCCTCGGGTAGCGTCAGCCTGACCGTGTAAAACGGCTGCTGCGTGCTCCCTTGATCCTTGGTGGTGTCGGCGGAGATAAACGACACGGTGGCGGCGACCTGCGGCGTCACGCGTGCGTTCAAAGCTGAGAACCGAACGAATGCCTTCTGGCCGGTCCGCACCTGATCGATATCCTTGGGATCGAGCCTGGCTTCGATCTGCAGGTCGTCAGAAGTCGGGCACGATCTCCACGATCGTATCGCCGGCGCGGATCACGCCGCCGATGGTATGGGCCGCGAGCTGATGAATCACGCCCGAGGTCGGCGCGCGGAGTTCAATTCGGTCGATGACATCCTGGGCCGAGACGGCCTTCTGCACCAGCTCAAACTCCTTGCCCTGGGTCTCGCTCAGCTCCTTTACCACGTCGGTGCGAAAATCCTGATCCAGCTTGACCAGATTGAGCTGCGCCTCCCCGATCTTGGATTTTGTCTCGGCAATCGTCGACGTCAGTTGCCCGCGTTCACCCTCGATCCGCGCGCGGTCGCGCTGCAAGGTCGTCAGCCGCGTCAAGGGAACCAGTCGCTTGTCATAGAGTTCCTGGACGCCCGACAGTTCACTCGAAATCAAATCGAGCTCCTTGCCCTTCGACTCGACCTGCGAGTCAAGGCCTGAAATCTCCTGACCGAGTTGCGCGACGCGGCTATCCAGGAGATCCTTCTGGCTGCGGTGCGCATTGGCCCGGGCTTTGAATAATGACTCCTCCGTTGCCATAAGGGCCTTGACCGCGCTGTCGTCGAGGCGGCTCGCCATTTCAACGGGGACCGCCGGTTCGGGCAGGCCGTCGCGCTCGGCAACCAGACGCGCAATGCGGACCCGTGCCTCATCGAGCTGCTTGCTCACGGTCTGCAGATTGGCCTGCGCCTGGGTGGCGTCGAGCCGCAGCAGCAGGTCGCCGGCTTTCACCCGCATGCCGTTATGGACCGCGATCTCGGCGACAACCCCGCCGGTCGGATGTTGGATGGACTTGAGGTTGGATTGAACCACGAGGGTACCTTGCGCTACCACCGCGCCCGCCAAGGGCACCAAGGTGAGCCAGCCGCCGCCGAGCACCGTAGCCACGATGAGAACCCGCAGCCCGCGGCGCAACTCGTTCTGGAAGGCGCGACCGGTCCGTGACGCCAGGCTTTCACCCGGCACGTTATCATTGCCCGCCAGGTCGGCCAGCGCGTCACGCTCAACGAGGAAGGAAACACCGGCAACCAGAGACTCGCGGCTCCTTCCGATCAACCGACCCATCGCTGTTTCGGGCTCTACCTTGCGGGCCAACGCCGGAAGGTTGGCCCGCGGCCCGGGAGAGCGAGCTGAAGGAGGCCGCGATGGACGCTTGAATTGCGCCTGCGAATTTTCGATCGCCGCCGGTGCACGGTTGAGAGGCGCCGGTGCACGATCCGGTGCACGATTGAGAGGCGCCGGCGCACGATAATGGCCGGCTTTCGCAGGCTGGCGACTCGGACCCATCCCATTCCTCGGTCGCGCATCGAGCGTAACGGAACGCGGCTGACGCGGCGTGAGCTCGATGTCTGGCTCGCGCCGCGGGCCGTCGGGCGCAACCGGCGCTGGCGTGTTCAATCCGAATTGCTCGAGACAGGCGTCGATGGCCCGACCGATCTTGCTTTTCCGCTTTCGCTTCGGCTGGCGGGGCCGCCTGGGACCGGTCGAATGCGGGCGGTCCTGAGGTGGACGCACCCGGTCACGAGAAGGCTGTCGAGCCCGCGCCGGGCGCGGATCCCCTTCGTCAAAGGCCTGCCGCAGACGCTGCAATTCGAGAATCAGCGCGGCGCCTTGCGGACCCGCCGCCTGGCTGGCCGGCTCACCGATCCAGGGCAAAGCGGACTCTTCATCATCATGTTGCGTAAGGTCTTGCGGTCTCATGACTTGGCACCCTCGGCAATCGGAGCGCGGCGCGCTGCACGGGGAATGGGCGCCGGCGCAACTTGCCGCGCGGTCGCGGCGCGTGGCGCCGTTGCAACCTGCGGCGCGGCCGGCGCGCGTGGCGCCGTTGCCGCCGACGGCACGGCCGCGGCGCGTGGTGGCGCTACAACTTGCGGTGCCGCCGCTTCTTGCGGAACGGCTGCGGCGCGTGGCGCCGCCGCAACTTGCGGTGCCCCCGCTCCTTGCTGAACGGCCGCGGCACGTGGCGGCGCAGCAACTTGCGGTGCCCCCGCTCCTTGCTGGACGGCCGCGGCACGTGGCGGCGCAGCAACTTGCGGTGCGACCCCGGCTTGGGGAGCCGCACCCACCTGCGCAGCCGCCGCAGACTGTGGCATCGCGCTGCGAACGCGCGCAAATATCTCTTGCGACGGGCCGAATGCGATCGACTTGCCGTCGAACAGCACCATCGCCATGTTCAATGCGGCGAGCGCACTGGGGCGATGCGATATCACGATGACGATGCACTTGTTCTGCCGCAGGATCAGGATGGCGCGGGTCAGGGCGTTCTCACCTTCGGAATCCAGATTGGCATTGGGCTCATCGAGCACGACCAGGAACGGATCGCCGAACACCGCTCGCGCCAGCCCTATTCTCTGCCGTTGCCCCGCGGACAGCGACATGCCGCCTTGGCCAATTCGCGTCGAGTAGCCCTCAGGCAAACGCAAGATGATATCGTGCACGCCCGCGATCTGTGCCGCCTTCAGGATGGCGTCGGAGGTCGCTTCGATGTCGAAACGACAGATATTTTCAGCCACCGTGCCATCGAATAGTGCCACATCCTGGGGCAGATAGCCCACATAGCGGCCGAGATCCTCGTTGGTCCATTGGTCGATCGCGGCGCCGTCGAGCCGCACCACGCCTTGTTGGGTCGGCCATATTCCCACCAGCGCCTTCGACAGCGAGGTCTTGCCCGAGGCACTCGCGCCGAGCAGGGCCAGTCCAGCGCCGGCCGTGAGGGTAAACGAAATATTCGAGACCAGCGGCCTTTGCGTACCGGGAGCTGCGACCGAGAGATCCTGCACCGAAAACTCGCGATGGGGACGCGGTAACACCACCGGCGGCGCAGGGGGCTTGGCGGTGACCTTGCAGATATCGCGCAGACGCATGATACCTTGACGCGCGGCGATCAATTGCTTCCAGGTCCCCAGCGCGACTTCGACGGGCGCCAGAGCGCGGCCCATCAGGATCGACGAAGCGATCATGATGCCGCCCGAGCCCTTGTCGGTGACCACCAGGTAGGCGCCCATTCCCAACATCGCGGATTGCAGTATGAAGCGCAGCACCTTCGCCCCCGCGCCGAGATTGGCCGTAACGTCGGAGGAGCGAATGTTCTCCCGCAGATAGCGCTCATTGGCCTGCGACCAGCGTGCGGTGAAACGATCCATCATGCCAAGCGCCCGGATCACTTCGGCGTTGCGTTGCGTCGCATCCGCCAGTACCTGCCGCTGGGCGCTGCTGTCCATCGCGGACTTGGCCGCACCCTTCGACAACCGCTCCGTCAGCAACGTCATCGATACGATCGCCGCGATCCCGATCACGGCGGTCAGGCCGATCAGCGGATGAAACAGAAATAGCCCGATGATAAAAATCGGGATCCATGGCATGTCCAGGAAAGCCGTCGGGCCCATGCTCGACATGAACGCGCGCACCTGATCCAGGTCACGCAGGGGTTGCTGCAGCAGGACGGGTTTGACACCGCGAAGCGGCAGAGTGGCGAGCGCGGTATGGATCGATTCCTGCAAGCCGGCGTCGAACATGGTCGCTACCCGGCCCAACATGCGCGAGCGCAGCGCGTCGAAATATCCTTGCGCCATGTAGGCGATCAGCACCATCAGTGAGAGGCCGGCCAGGGTCGCCAGATTGCGGCTCGGTAGCACCCGGTCATACACCTGCAGCATGTACAGTGAGCTCGACAGCATCAGGATATTGATCACCCCGCTGAACACGGCGATGCCGATCATGCGCTGCGCACTTTCGCGCAGCCGCAGCCCGACCAGATCGTCAGGACCCTCGGGGGACAAAAAACTCGCAATCCCGGGTGACGGCATTTTACGCGGATGACTCTGAGCGACACTCATGCGGTTTCGCTTCCCCTGAAAGCTCGATCACGATCGGCGACCAGTCTTCCTGACAGTCGATCCGGACCATTTTCCGGCGAGAATGCGACCGGCGTCAGTTCGGTGCATAAAGGATACGCACCCCTGTCATCCGACGGCAGGGCACGACTCTCTCTAGTATGGACCAGAATTCCATCCCCGAAGCGTGCGTCTAGTTGGCACCGGGCTGCAGGCGTTTTTGACCAATCGTCCTTTCGCTACTGCCGGCCTGAGCGAGATAGCAGCGCGCATCGAGTAACGACGAAGCCAATTTAGGCACCATGAATTCGTCCGCCTATCACCCCAGCTTCCGCGCCTATTGGCCCACTTGTCGGCTAATTGGCGCCACGAAGTTAAACAATTCTTCACGTCGCGGAAGCACAGCGCTCAATCGCTGAACGAGGGGAAAAAAATGGCTCACACTCTTCATGAGGCTGTCGGGGCACCGGCGGCAAAACACCCCGCTTCATGGGACGTGTGCCATCCGTCAGCTCCCGATATGCATCAACGCGGTCAGCGCGTGGCAAAACAATGACGCGCCGGGAGGGCTTCCAGAGGTGCGTTGCATCCACAAGATGCGGAAGCGAGCCGGATAATTCAATCCAGCGCAATCCTGCGGTTTGAATTGTCGACAGGAAGTGCGGCAGGTGGTCCGCATCAGAGAGGAACTCTTCGCTGATTTCGGCGAATCGCGACTTTGGGGGCGGGTAACTTGGTTGGCAACGGCGACGGCATTCGACGGGATTCTGCACGAGCCGCGGCCATAGGCCGTGCTGTCGGTGGCCGCCCCGTAGCCCATATCGTCCGCGTAACCCCGATGCGTCGGATCGACGCCACCGATTGCAGCCCCGCCCATGGCGGAGCGCACGGATGAAGCATCGCAAGACCGATTACGGAACGATCATCCTGCATTGGGTTTTGGTGGCGGCGCTTTCCGTCGCCGTGCTCAGCGGATTGCGGATCGCGAGCGAAGCGCCGGAGCGCACCTGGATCAATGCTTTCGACAACGTGTTGCCGAGCGTTTACGTCTGGACCGCGCATATGCAGGCGGCCATCGTCCTGCTCGCGGTGATGTTCGGATACCCGACCTATCTGGCGCTATCGGGTCTCGGGCGCCGCGTCCGGCTGGACAAGGTTCGCCTGCGCGGACTGTTCAGCCGCGGGCCGGCCAGAGGCGGCGCCGTCAATACCCTGCTGTATTGGATCTTCTTCATTACCATGCTGACTCTGATCGGCAGCGGCGGGCTGCTGTATTTCGGCATTTTCGCCGGCCATCTCGTGCTTACGGCGCATTGGTTCGCGATGTGGGCGGTGCTCAGCTTCGTCGTGCTCCATGTCTCGACCCACTTCGCGGTGGGTGGCCTATCGCAACTGCTGCGTATCTTCCGGCCGATGAACCTGACGCCGCCGCCGCCCGCGCTGGACGCGGTCGAACTGATGATCTTGCTGGTCGAGCAGTCGGCCCAGCGGCTGCAGGCAGAAGCAGGAACGACCGACGGGCTTGCTGTCGCGCAGGCGCAGCCCGCGAAGCGGCATGACAGTCCGGTCGGGGATCCCCGTGCACCAGGCAAGCCAATCGCGCGGCCGCCGCGGACCAACGTCGTACGAAAGGCTGGATCCAAACGGCGAAGCCCGATCTTGCAGTCCAATCCTTTCGTGGTCGCCGCGGCGATCGCAATTGCCGGCGCTTCATTCATCATCGCAGCCGACCGCATGTCGGTCGACACCCTGGTGATCCACCGCATCAACAAGGCCGATGATCCGATCCTCGACGGCGATACCTCCGATCGAGCCTGGCGCGACATCGAGCCGTATTCCGTGATGACCAATCAGGGTGGAAATTTTGACGGCAAAGGTGAAACCAGGGTCGACATCCGCGCGGTGCATGACGGGTCGTGGGCCTATTTTCTCTTCACCTGGCAGGATCCAACCCGATCGCTGAAGCAATTGCCGCTGTTGAAGGAAATCGACGGGTGGCACCTGCTTCACAATGGCTATGAGGCCGGAGACGAGCACGACTACAACGAAGACAAGTTTTCGGTGCTCTTGACCACGGCGGACGTCATCCTGGCCGGCGACCGCACTTTCCACGCCGGCCCCCACCCCATTGCCGACGAGCCGGCTACCATGACCGGCCGGGGTCTGCATTATACCAACGCCGGCTATGCCGACATCTGGCTTTGGAAAGCGACGGATGGCGGCCCGTCGGGCTGGATGGACGACGACCATTTCGGTCCTCCGGTCGACGCAACGGCGGCCCAAGCCAGCCATGCCGTGCCCTACAAAGGCGGTTTCGCACCGGATCCCGGTGCCGCGAATTATACGGAAAATTTTGTCATCTCGCCTGACCGAGGCGATGGCAATCCGAACGTCACCCCGCGACGCTTGCCCATTGATCTCGCCGCGACCACGGCAGCAATGAAATCGATCGATCTCGATCCAAATCATGGCGAAAGCGACGGCGCGCGCTGGTTCATGATGCAGTCGGAATCGATGCCCTATTCGCCCGAGCAGGATCGGCGGATTCCGGTCGGCACCGTGCTTCCGGGCGTGATTCTTTCCGGCGACTTTTCCGGCGACCGTGCCGATGTCCGTTGCGCGGCACGCTGGGCTTCCGGGCACTGGGCGCTGGAAGTGGCCCGCCGCCTCGATACGCACAGCCCCTACGACGTCGCGTTGAAGAGCGGAGTCTTCATGCGGGTGGCCGCGTTCGATCACAGTCAAATTCGACACACAAGGCACGTTCGACCGATTCGTATCGAGGTAGAGTAAATGAGTAAGACCTGCAAGGTGACCCTGAACAACGAGCGCTATCTGGCCAACCGCGGCGATCTGGTGCTCGACTGGGCATTGATGAATGGCATCGACCTGCCGCACGATTGCCGTAGCGGGATCTGTGGCGCCTGCAAGGTTCGCCTGGTTGAAGGCAGGGTGTATGGCGGCCAGGAACACGGCGATGACATGATCCACGCCTGCCAGGCGCGCATCATCTCCGATCTCGAGATCGTCACCGAACCGGTCCCGGAGACCGTCACGATGTCGGCGCGGGTGTCCGGCATGACCCGTCTCGCCTCCGACGTGATCGGCGTCGAGGTAACGTTGCCGAAACCGCTTCACTACCTCGCCGGTCAGTACGCCAATCTGCAATTCCGCGGCTTTCCGACCAGAAGCTACAGCCCCAGCTATCCGCTGGAGGGACACGCGGACGACCGGGTTCTGAACTTTCACATCCGCGTCATTCCCGATGGACTGGTCTCGACCGCACTGGGTCGCGAAATCCGAGTCGGCCACCGCGTCAAGGTAACGGCGCCGCTCGGCAGCGCCTTCTTCCGACCGGATCATCCTGGTCGCATCGTTCTGGTCGGCGGCGGTACCGGTTTCGCGCCGATGTGGTCGATTGCGGTGGCCGCGATCATGGAACGGCCGAAGCGCGAGATGGTGATCATCGTGGGGGCGAGACAGGTTCAATCCCTCTATATGCACTCGGCGCTATGCCGGCTGGCGCCATTCCCCAAGGTCACCATCATTCCGGTGGTCTCGGAACCGCAGAACGTCTCGCCCGCGGTCCGCGTCGGGCTGCCGACCGAACATATCCCGCAGCTGACGCCGGACGATGTGGTCTACACCTGCGGCGCGCCACCCATGACCGAAGCGGTGGCGAAAATCGCGCGGGCGGCCGGCGCGCGCTGCTACTCCGACCCGTTCGAGTCGAACCACAAGCCGGGCGATCAGATCCCCCTGATGGATCGCTTGTCAGGCTGGCTCAACAGTCCGCAGAGCCGTCAGAGCCCGACCGCTCCGCGGCCCGCCCCACGACAGGCGCGACCGGTACGGCCGATGCAACCGGCGCAGGCCGGGTTGCGGGGCGGTCGCGCAGGCTGATTTCGAAAGCCGCCGCCGCGACGGTGGTGAGCGCCAGGCTTCAATCGTAAACGAAGGCGGCATCGTCCAGATCAATCGCCGGAAATTGGTCCTTCTCGGCCCAGTAATCCTGGCTGTGCTGCCATTCCGGCTTGTCGCCGCGCTTGGGCAACAGATGCATGCCGCGCATCAGATAGCCGGGATTGAAATTCTCCGGATCGATCCATGATCGCAGCGGCATGTCCTGGTCCTGCGGCCGCAAGGCCGGCACGACCTTGCTAGCGCCCTTGCGCTTCATATGCGCGAGCAGGCGGCAGACAAAATCCGCCACCAGGTCGGTCCGCAGTGTCCAGCTGGCGCGGAAATATCCGAACACCCACGCCAGGTTCGGCACGCCGGTGAACATCATGCCGCGATAGGTGACGGTTTGCGCGAAATCGAGCGGCTGGCCGTCAATCGAGAACGCAATATCGCCCAGCACATTGAGATTGAACCCGGTCGCGGTGATGATGATGTCGGCATCCAGCATGTTACCCGATTTCAGGAGAATGCCGTGCGCGGTAAACTGCTCGATCTCGTCGGTCACGACGGAGGCCTTGCCGCTCCTGATGCCCTCGAACAGATCGGCGTCGGGGACGAAGGCGATGCGCTGCCGCCACGGCCGGTACTTCGGAGTAAAATGCGTCTCGATATCGTAGTCGGGGCCGAGCACCGCGCGGATGCCGCCGAGCAGTTCCTTCTTGACCGCCTCCGGCTGCTCGAAAGATCGGCGGGTGAAGGTGTCCTGATCGAACAGGATCTTGCGGCGCACGATCTCGTGGATCCACTCCTCCTTGATCTGGAGCTGGCGCAGCGTCTCGGCCAGCTCGATGGCATTGCGGCCGGTCCTGAAATAAGTCGGCGAGCGCTGCAGCATCGTGACATGGCCGCACTGGTCGGCGATCGCAGGGATCAGGGTCGCCGCCGTTGCGCCCGACCCGATCACGACGATCTGCTTGCCCTCGGTGTCGAGATCCTCGGGCCACGACTGTGGATGGACGATACGGCCCTTGAAGGTATCCATCCCCGGCCATGTTGGCGTGTAGCCCTCCGAATGCCGGTAGTAGCCCTGACACATCCACAGGAAATTGGCGGTAAATCTCACAGCCTCGCCGCTGTCGGTCCTGACCGCCTCAATGGTCCATCGATTGGTTGCGCTCGACCAGCTGGCCGAGGAAATCCGGTGGCGGTAACGGATATGGCGCGCAAGGCCGTTTTCAGCGATCACCTCGCCCATGTAAGCGAGAATTTCCGCGGCGGTGGCAATCGGGGCCGAGGTCCATGGCTTGAAGCGATAGCCGAAGGTGTGAAGATCGCTGTCGGAGCGGATGCCGGGATAGCGGTGGGTCAGCCAGGTGCCGCCAAAGCTCTCCTGACTTTCGAGCACCACAAAAGTCGTGCCCGGGAGCTGCGCCGTCAGATGATAAGCGCCGCCGACCCCGGAAATACCGGCGCCGACGATCAGCACATCGAAATGCTCGGCCGATTGGGGCGAAGGAGTTGGGCGGGCTATCGCTGCTGTCGCGGTCATGGTTCTTCTTGGTTCTGGTTGGCAACGGTTGCGAGATAGACCCTTCATCTCCCAGGCGGCGTCTAAAGGTCAATCGGTCGAGCTCCCCCGGCGCTAACTCAACCGTCCGAACTCACTGCGCAAAACCCCATTGCCGCGCGGTCTGCAGAATCCAGTCGCGGTAGCGTGTCAGCGGCGTGACGCCGGTCAAACCGCCGCAACCGGCACTGCCATTAGGTCCCGTCGACCAGCTGATGACGCCGATGATGGCGACGGCACCGCCCTGCCGGTCGTCATACACCGGGCCGCCGGAATCCCCGGTGCAGGCACCGAGTCCGGCGCGGGCGCCCTGCGTGATCGGATCGACCAGCCTGATCTGCAACGTACCGGGCTGGCCGGTCGCGACCAGGCTGGCGGCTCGAATGGTCCCTGCGCTTGAACCATCACCACGGATGGTGACGCCGACGCCTGCGATGGTGAAATGGTTTCCGGCAACCAGCGGAATCTGCGGCACGCCAATCATGGCGGTCGTTCGCCCCGATGGCTGTGCTTCGAGCTGCAGCAGCGCGACGTCGGCTGTGGCGCGATGCGCCAGCATCGCCTGAATGTCGAACGATGGGTGGATTGCGACGGCCTTCACCTCGCGCAGCAACGGCTTCTTGTCGGCGCCGTATTGCAGGATCTTGTAGGTTGCGCCGGGCTGCACGCAATGCGCCACCGTCAGCACCAGCCGTTCTGCAATCAAGGCGCCGCTGCAGAAGTTGCCACGCGAACCGACGATGGTGACGACCGCGCGGGCAACGCCTTCGTTCGACGGCGTCCCGCCGCCGACGATGGCGTAAGCGGGCAGGCAAAACAGCGACGCCGACAGCGCCATGGTCGTGGTCAGTATTCTCATCGGAAAAGCATTAGCCCGGCAATTTCCGTTCGCCAAGGGCGGCTTGCCTGCTGGCCGAGGCCTGCCTGCCATGTTAGCCGTCCTGCAATGGTTAACGGCAGGAGCAGAAATGACGTGTGAGGCGGTGATCTGGGATTTTGGCGGGGTGCTCACCTCATCGCCCTTCGAAGCGTTCGCGCGTTTCGAGAGCGAGCGCGGGCTGCCCGCCGATATCATCCGGCGCACCAATGCCAACAATCACTGGGACAATGCCTGGGCGAAATTCGAGCGCGCCGAGGTCGACCTCGAGACCTTCGATGCCCTGTTCGCCGCCGAATCGCTGGCGCTCGGCGCGGAGGTTCGCGGCCGCGACGTGCTGCCGCTGCTCGCGGGCGATCTGCGGCCGGAAATGGTCGAGGCACTCAAACGGGTGAAGACCCACCTCAGGACCGGCTGCATCACCAACAACCTTCCCGCCAACGCGATCGGCAGCAAGGGTGGAAGGAGGCTCTATGTCGCGGAGGTGATGGCGCTGTTTGATCACGTCATCGAGTCCGCCAAGATCGGCTTGAGGAAGCCCGACCCGCGCATCTATCGGATGATGGTCGAAGCCCTCGGCGTCGATCCCAAAGCCTGCATCTATCTCGACGATCTCGGCGTCAACCTGAAGCCGGCGCGCGAGATGGGCATGACCACCATCAAGGTCGCCAATGCGGCGCAAGCCATCGCCGAACTCGAAACTGCCACGGGGCTCGCGCTGCGGTAGCCGCCGGCTGAAGATCGCGGCGCCAGGTGACCCTGCCGCTTAGCGCGGGTGATCGGCAAGTAATATTGCTACAGACCGACCGCTGCGGCGCTGTTCCTTGCTACGACTTCGACCCGACCTACCGTACGCGTTCGGTCCGCCGCTGATGCGGATGACTTCGATTTCAGATTCAATTGTCAAACAGCCCAAGCGCCTCGCAACCTTCAGACGCACGTCAACGCCCCGCGGCGCGAAGCGCCCGGGCTTTTGCTGGAACGTCTCGCCCTCGAGATGAAGAGGGCGCGGGGAATGCCGCGATGCCCAGAGGCACCCGCGGCTCGTGTGCAAAGAAAGCGGCCGTACGCACACGAGGTAGTGCGAGGCACCGGATCATCCGGCATTCCCCACGCAATGGTTTTACGGTTTATCAACGTGCTCTCCTCGGCGAGATAAGCTCTATTGCCACCGTCGCCTTCGGATTAACGGTTGTTCCGACCCGGTTGAGCCGAACGCAACCTCCAAAGACTTGACACCAGCCTTGGGTGCCAGGACCACACGCCTTCCCCGTACGCTTCAGCGCCGTCGTCTAGCTTACGAGGTATTCGCTCACGGAGATCATCCGCCCTGCGGACCGTCGCATGCCTAACGCTGCCGCGTCCACCGCATCTCATCCCGCGTTTCCTGACGATCGCGATACGCCCCTCTTAGTGGGATAAGACGAAACAGCTTTTACACTCTTTCGAACATAATAAGAACATAAATATTTTTGTATTAAGCTATTGACAGCCTCGAAACACCCGACCGATGCGCGCCGATCTCGTCAGCGCGGCCTTTTCGGTCAGTTCGAGGGACGATAGAAGGACGAGAAAAAAGTTCAAACGTGTGGCAAGTCACCGACACATGGTCACCATTGCAGCCATCCGATGCCCGCGCCGGATACCGGTCGCGGTTTTTCTTTGCCGTCGACAAGCCCGCTCCGGACCAGCGAGCCGGCCGGCGCCAATACCTGTAGGCCTTAAGTCGGCTCGGCAGCGACGTTTGCCAGTTGCGCTCTGACGGCAATTTCTTTCGCCAGCGGCGGCGTGTTTGGTGCAGACCTTCCGAAAACACGGTCCGTCCCGGTCTATTGAAAACTTGCGTGGAGTGAAGGTGGTCGATAATATGGCAGCGTCGCGTGACTGGCGAGCTTGGATGGGAAACCATCGGGGAGCGCGGCATCCAGCAGCCGTTCGCCTGGGCAGCCGATTTTGAAGGTCGGTCCATCTCCTGAGAGGAGACGCCCATGGACGCTTATCGCGAGCAGCTACAATCCTTCGATCCAGATATTAGCGATGCTATTTGCGGAGAGGAGCGGCGCCAGTCCGACGGCGTCGAGATGATCCCCTCTGAGAATTACACCTATCCGGAAGTGCTGGCAGCCCTTGGATCGGTCTTGACCAACAAGTATTCCGAGGGATATCCGGGCCGGCGCTACTACGGTGGTCAGGAATATACGGATATCATCGAGAACATCGCGCGTGATCGCGCCTGCGGACTTTTCAGGGCTGAACACGCCAACGTGCAGCCGCTGTCCGGATCGCCGATGAATCAGGCATGCTATTTCGCCATTCTAAATCCCGGCGACACTGTGCTGGCGATGGATCTTTCGCATGGCGGCCACCTGACGCATGGAGCGCCGGTCTCGCACATGGGCAAGGTATTCAACTTCGTACGCTACAAAAGTGCAACTGATCAGGGCGGCGCTATCGACTTCGACGGACTGATGACGGTCGCAAAGGCGACCCGGCCTAAAATCGTGCTGTGCGGCTATTCGTCGTACCCACGTGACTATGACTACGCGTCGTTCAAGAAGGTCGCCGATGAAGTCGGCGCATTAACGATGGCTGACATCTCCCATATAGGTGGCCTGGTCGCCGCAAATGTCATGCGCAATCCGTTCGACTCGGGCTTCGATATCGTCACGACCACAACGCACAAGACACTGCGCGGATCGCGCGGCGGACTGATTCTGAGCAGAGCGGCGCATGCGAGGAAGATCGACAATGCGGTTTTTCCCGGCCTGCAGGGCGGCCCGCACATGAACAATATCGCCGGGGCGGCCATCACGTTCAAGAAAGCAGCAGCACCCAAGTTCATCGAATATGCGCAAGTCACGCTGCGCAATGCAAAGGCGCTGGCGGCGGCGCTGCTCGCGGAAGACGTGAGACTGGTTACCGGTGGAACTGACAATCATCTGCTTGTGATCGATGCGATGGCGAGTTTTGATCTCGACGGAAAGGTCGCAGAAGAGGCGCTCGACCGTATCGGTATTACGACGAACAAGCAGGTCATCCCGGACGATACGCGCCCAGCCTTGCGTCCAAGTGGACTGCGCCTCGGTACGCCAGCCTGCACCACGCGTGGAATGCGCGAGGACGATATGCTGAGAATCGCACAATGGATCATTAGGACGCTGCGTCATCCCAATGACACGGCAGCAGTCGAGGCGACACGAGAGGAGGTAAAAGCAATGTGCCGGCGTTATCCAGTGCCTGGGATTTCATAGTCCGTAGATGGGGTAACGGGCCGGCCGGCACCGAGCAAGCCGAGCCAAGCAAGCCGCCCGCTCGCTACGGCGCTGTTTGGTGGCGCGCTTCGCGGGCGGCTTGCTTGGCAAAGCGGTGGTCGTCCCTCAAACTGATGGTGTTTCAATTCAACGGAGTCGGGCGAGCCCGCTCCAAGCATCATCGAGGGACGACCATGAACTACTATGCTGGAATTGACGTGTCATTGGAATACTCAAGCGTGTGCGTTATGGATGGGAGCGGCAAGATCGTGCGGGAAGCGAAAGTATTGAGTGAGCCGGACGCGCTGATCGCCTGGTTCGGTGAGCTCGGCTTCGGCCTGGAGCGGATCGGACTGGAAGCGGGGCCACTGTCGCAGTGGCTGTTCGCGGCGATGACGCAAGCTGGTCTTGCGGTCGAATTGCTGGAGACACGGCACGTCCACAACGCCTTCAAGACGATGCCGGTGAAGACCGATCGCAGGGACGTGCGTGGCATCACCGAGCTGATGCGGCTGGGCTGGTTCCGTCCGGTGCACTGCAAATCGGCGGAGGCGCAGGAGACCCGGGCGCTGCTGACGGCGCGCAAGCTGCTGCAGACCAAGCTTCACGATATCGAGCTGAGCCTGCGCGGCATTCTGCGTGGCTTCGGCCTCAAGGTCGGCCGGACCACGCCAACTGAGTTCGAGGCCAGGATCAGGGAGCTTGTCGATGGCCATCCGAGCTTGCAGGTCATCGCCCAGGCTTTGCTGGCCGCACGCACGGTGCTGCGGCGCGAGTTCAACGGCTTCGAGAAGCGGGTGCGGTCGATGGCGCGTTCCGACGCGCGGACACGGCTATTGATGTCAACGCCCGGCGTGGGCATGATCGTCGCGCTGACCTATGTTTCCGCGATCGATGATCCCCAGCGCTTCAAGTCCTCCAAGGCGGTCGGTGCTCATTTCGGACTGACGCCGAAGAAGTATCA
>CAVTNW010000029.1:0-21216 GCA_963736075.1 uncultured Alphaproteobacteria bacterium
CACCATAGGCGCCAAGACCGAAATAGGCGGCATGTCCGAACGACAGCACGCCGGTGATTCCAAGCAGGAAATTCAGCGACATGGCCGCCAGCCCCAGCACCAGGACGCCGGTGGCAAGCGCGGTATAGCCTCCGAGCGGCACCATCCAATAGGGCGCCAGCAAAAGCACTAGCCAGATCGCCGAAAGCGCGATCAATTTCCGCTCTTGCCCGCCGCTCAACTCATCATTCCTTCTTCGCCGAACAGGCCGCGCGGGCGTACCAGAAGCACCACCGCCATCATGACGTAGATCACCGCTTCGCTGGCGGCCGGCAGGAAGACCGCCGTCAATCCCGAGGCTACCCCGATCAGCAAGCCGCCGACCAGGGTGCCCGGCAGGCTGCCGATGCCGCCGACGATGATGGCGATGAAGCTCGGCATCAACAGACCGGTGCCCATGGTCGGCTCAAGACCGAGCTGCCCGGCAGCGAGAACGCCGCTGAGGCCGGCCAGGAAGATGCCGACCGCGAAATTGAGCGAGCGCAGCATCTGTACGTTGATGCCGAGCGCCGCGACGGTTTCAAGGTCGAGCGTGCCGGCGCGGATGCGAATTCCCAGGCGGGTGTAGCGCAACAGCAGGAACAGCAAGGCCACCGCTACGATCACCACCGCCACCATGAACAGGCGATAGCCGGTGATGAAGAACAGTTCGTTGCTCAGCGGTTGCGAAAGAAACGTTGGGATCGTGACCGGTTTGCCCTGCGGGCCAAAGATGAACCGGGTGCCATCCTCGATGATGAACGAAAGCCCGAAGGTGAGCAAAAGGCTATAGAGCGGATCGCGTCCGTAGAGCGGCCGGATCAGCACGCGTTCGACGGCAAGTCCGATGATGGCGGTCAACGGCGGGGCCAGCAGCAGCGCTCCCCAGAAGCCGACATAAGGTGAGATCGCATAGGCGATGTAGCCGCCGATGACCAGAAATCCGCCATGGGCGAAATTGATCACGTTGCTCAAATTCAGGATCAGGGATAGCCCGAGCGCCATCAGCACATAGAATGCGCCGATGATGAGCCCGTTAGTGACGTTGAACAGGAGAAGTAGCGTCATCATGCACCGCTTGCGAAGAACATCGATCGAATTTCGGGAGCCGGCCGCCTCGCGAGGTTGCCGCCTCCTTCGGGAAATAACCGGGATGGCTTTGGTTTCTCGAGGCTGACTGGACGTCAGGTGGGCGAGGGCGCCGGCAGCGCCGTGCCCAACTGACGCAACTTTCTGGCGCCGGCCCGATGGCTCGCGATGACGGCCTTGAGGTCAGCATCATGCGCGATGCCGTGTTGCTTCAGGCGGGCCACTGGATCTTGCAGCCGGTGTCCTCCGCCGGCCCAGCGGCTTTTTCGCCGGGCACCGGATTTTTCACCGTGAACATGTTGTCCGGATCGCCCTGCGGCGGATGCGCCTCGCCGACGAAGACCGTGCTCATCAATTCATGGTCGCCGGCACGGTAGGCCGGCGCCCCCGGCTGCAGCGCGATTTCCGGTGGCAGCTTGAATCCGGCGAGTGCGTGGGCAAGCCGCGGGGCATCGAGCGTCTTTTCCTGGTTCGCGATCAGCGCCAGCGTCTGCACCGAGGCGTAGCCGAACCAGTTGCGTGCGGTCGCGGCACTGCCGGTGATCTTCTTGATCGCGGCATTGAATTCGGCGACGTGCGGCACGCCGGGCTGATCCCACCACCATTCCATGGTCCACCACCCGACGCGCGCGCCGTCGGGCACGGCGCGGATGCTCTCGAGCTCGAACAGGGTGCCGCCGACCGCCATCTGCTTGTCGAGGCCGAACTGGACGAACTGCTTCAGGCTCGAGACCTGGTCGCCGCCGCCCATGACGTTGATCAGCACCTGCGGATTATAGGCCTTGGCCTGGATCAGGTAGGATGAATAATCAGGCGTCCCCAGCGGAACCAGGGACCCCGCCGAAGTGCCGCCGGCGGCTTTCAGGAGCTTTTCAAAACCGGCCTGGACCGAGTGGCCATAGGCGTAGTCCGGCGTCAGGAAATACCACTTCTTGCCGAACTTATCCATCAACGTGGACGCGATGGCGTTGGCATCCATGGTGGTAGAGTTGCAAACACGAAACACGTTCCAGGAGCAGTTAGCGCCGGTGATCGGATCGGTGTGCCCGCCGGAGACGATGTGCAGCACCTTCTTTTCGCTGGTGACCTGCGCCATCGCGATCGCGATGCCTGAATTGACGTCGCCGATGATGAAACTCACCTGGTCGCGCTCGATCAGCTTCCGCGTTTTTTGCACGCCGGTGCCGACATCATTGGCCGAATCTTCGATCAATAGTTCCACCGGGCGCCCGAGAATGCCGCCCTTCTTGTTGATCTCGTCGGCGGCGAACTTCGCGCCAACCACTTCGCCCTGGGCGATCGCGGCATAGACCCCCGTCAGCGGATCGACCATGCCGATCCTCACCGGCGTTTCGCCGCGGGCCCTGATGATGAAGGGCGATGAAAATTGCACCGCAGCAATCGCCGCGCTGGTCTTGAGAAGCGTGCGCCGGTCGACCGGCCACGACCTGTTCGAGCTGTCCATGTTTGTCCTCCCTGACAAATGACGTGTTTTATGACGTGTCCTGCTGGCCGGCATTCTTCGATGCCGTTCTCGCGAGGAGCGTAACCCGACAAGATGACTTTTGCCAATATTTAAGCCGGTGAGGGCCTGCCAACCTTTGGCCTACGACTTCTGCTTATGAAATGAGCCGCCAGCAGCGTCGCTGGCTCGCCTGGAATGCACGGCATCCGGGCCGTCCTTTGCGGTCGGTGCGGCTCCGGCGGGGTAGGTCCGGCGCCGGGAAACGTGCTATGTTGATGTCGGGTGGCTTTCGTGAGCTTGGGAGCAACATGTCCCCATCGGACGGATTGAACGGCGCCATCGACCTTTCGGTCCGTGGGCGAAAAAGAAAGAGTTCCCCGTTTCTGCTTCTGGCCATCGGACTGCTGGCTTTCGCGGTGCTTGCAGGTACCGCGTTAGTGGTCTTGCGGCCAACCACCTTGCGGGTGGCCGTTGGGCCGGCGGGAAGCGACGACCAAAAACTCATTCAGGCCCTGGCGCAATCCTTTGCCCGTGATGGAAGTTCGGTTCGGCTCTCGGTGATCACGACGGCCGGCCCGGTCGACAGCATTGCTTTGCTCAAAGCCGGCCAAACCGATCTGGCTGTCGCGCGCGCCGATGAGGAGATGCCCGAAGGCACTACTTCGATCGCCGTCCTGCGCAAGAACTTCGTAGTTCTGTGGTCAGCCGGCGCTGCGCGCCAGGGATCGAAAAAGGAAGCCAAACCGAAAATCAAGACCATCGATGATCTCGCCGGTCATCGCGTCGGTGTGATCGGTCGCACCGAGGTGAATGTCACGCTGCTTCACGTCATCCTGACGGAATCGGGGGTCAATCCTGATAAAGTCGCGGTCTCGCAATTCAGCGTCGACCAGGCGAACGAAATGGTGCGCGATCCCACGATCGATGCATTCATGACGGTGGGGCCGCTCGACAGCAAGATCACCGCCGATGCCATCGCGGCGACCGCCCGCGTCAGGGGTGAGCCGGCCTTTCTTCCGATCGACGTCTCGGATGCCATCGCCAAGAAGCATCCGATCTACAAGTCCGAGGAAATTCCGGGCAGTTCGATCAGCGCCTCGCCAGCCAGGCCCGACGACAAGGTCGACACGCTGGCCGTGAACCACCTGATCGTGGCGCCGCAGTCGCTGTCCGAAAACGCCGTCGGGTCGTTTATCCGGGAACTGTTTGCCGTGCGGCCCTCGCTGATCAGGGAACTGCCGATCGCCTCCCAAATCGAGAAGCCGGACACCGACAAGGATGCCGCGCTGCCCGCGCATCCGGGGGCCGCGGCCTTCATCGACGGCACCGAACGAACCTTCATGGACAAATACAGCGACTATATCTGGGGCGTGGTCCTGCTGTTGTCCGCGCTCGGATCGGTCAGCGCCGGCTTGCGTCACTACATCAAGCGCGACGAGCGAAAGCAGAATACCCTGCACCGCGAGAGGCTGTTGGCGGCGATTTCACTGGTGCGAAAAATAGATACGCTGGAGGAGTTGGAGACCTTGCAATCCGAGGCGGACGACATCCTGCGTGAAACGCTGGAATGTTTTGATGACGGCGCCATCGAAGAAGGCGATCTGGCAGCCTACGGTCTGGTGCTCGAACAGTTTCATCACGCGGTGGTCGACCGACGCACGGCGATCGTCGGCCTGTCTGCCGAGCCACCCCGAATGCGCGCGCGCTAATGGGCGAAGCAAATGTAGCCCGGATGAGCGAAGCGATATCCGGGTTTCTTGTTTCCGTGGTTCCCGCATGTCGCTTCGCTCATGCGGGCTACCGGCCGGGCACTATTGATTTCGAAAATCCATGCTGCGCAGGATGATGCCGGGCGGCGTGCCCTCGAATTCCAGGGCCGCGAACTTGCTGGCGGCGCGCTGTTCGATCTGATCGCGCAGTCTCATGAACTGCGCCTCGCGCTGGTCGGACTTGGTTCGCATGGGCTTTTCCAGATCGTCCATGGCTGAAGTGCTGATGGCACAGGATACTTCCCTTTGACCGTCCACCATGGAGAACAGGACCACCATCCGGTCGAATTCGTAACTCCCGAAGCTGCCGCGTGTCAGCGCCATCTCTTTGTCCTCCTGGTGGGCGCCAACGTCCTGGCGCGGGTTTCCGATTGTTACAAGGCGCGCACGACCTTGACGGCCTTTGGTGGCGGCGGATTAATCTCGGCGATCCGGCGCAGGCAATCGGCCTCCGAATCGTGCGGCCCGGAGACGAAGGTCCCGCTCACCTTGGTGGAGTACCAGCCTGAAACAACACCCAGTCGAAGTGACTCTTCGGTCTTGACGTGGCGCGGCGAAAAATTCTGCATGGGTCGCTTTCAGGCTGGACGCTCGATCTTGAATCGGACGTGGTGAAGTTTCCGGTCGTTCAACGAAAGACCGTCGTTTCAGCTCTCGTCACAGAGCCGGGTAAAATCAGCGAGCACGGCGGCGACCAGATCGCGATGGTGGGTATCGGTCGCAGCCAACCCGGCGGCATATAGATTGAGCACATAGCTCGCCTTGGCGGCCGCTTCCGGCCACGAGGCGGCCGGAGCCGACAGCAGCTCGTTTTCGGCGGCGGCCTGCCGTGCACGGAGGTCCTTGGCGTTGTTTTCGACTTCCGCCAGGCTGCGCCTGATATCGGTGGCCTTTTGCGCGGCCATGCCGCGATGGCTGTCGAGATCGAGCGGCTTGTCGGTCATGCTGCGCTGGCATCGAGGCGCTGCGCATCGGCGAGGTCGATCGAGCCGATCGATACCATCTCCATCGTCGCGCCGCGCGGTGCGGCCGCCGGCACCATGATCATGGTGGCGACACGGCGGTACGAGGCGAAGGATAAACCTTCGATCATCTCCTCGTCGGTGATGACCTCATAGGCTCCCGCGGGCAGCAGGCGATCAATGCCTTTGATGCGGAAAGGATGCTTGAAGGTAATGGTTTCGTGCCGCGAGCGCGTGGTCATGCTCTGCCTTTGTTCGCAAAGAGCCCCACCCCGGCGCTATCGATGTGCATCGATGCACCTTGCGCTTATTCCGCGGGATTAGCCAATGCTTTCTCGCCGCCACGGCGTCATTATCGCAAATAGAGGCAGCTTTCTCTTGCATCGGGCCGCCGCCATAGCCATTTGCGCAGGGCGGTAGGCACAGGTATGGGCATGAAGATTCGTGTCGGCTTCGAGATGATTTACGACTTACCGCAGCCGACGCCGCTGATTGCGGTGCTGGGCGTGCATTTTACCCGGGCCTCCGACATCATCGTGCCCGATTACCTGACGACCAGCCCCTCGGTGCCGATCACGCCCTATCGCGACGGCTTCGGCAACTGGTGCAGCCGGATGGTCGCGCCGGCGGGTCGCTTTACCTTGGCGGCCGACGGGACGGTGCGCGACAGCGGGCTGCCCGATGTCACGGTCGCTTCGGCCTGGCAGCACGCCATCGAGGAACTGCCGGCGGATACCATCGTCTATCTGCTCGGCAGCCGATACTGCGAGACCGACCGGCTCTCGGATGTGGCATGGCAGCTGTTTGAGAGAACCCCGCCGGGCTGGGCGCGAGTCCAGGCGATCTGCGATTTCGTTCACAATCACATCGCGTTCGGCTACGAGCACGCGCGCGCGACCATGACGGCGTGGGAAGTTTTCAACGAGCGCAAGGGCGTCTGCCGCGACTACGCGCACCTCGCCATCGCCTTCTGCCGCTGCATGAACATTCCGGCGCGGTATTGCACCGGCTATCTCGGCGACATCGGCATGCCCCTGCCTTGGGCCGCGGGCGATTTTGCCGGCTGGTTCGAGGCCTATCTCGGCGATCGCTGGCACACCTTTGACGCCCGCAACAACATGCCGCGGATCGGCCGCGTCCTGATCGCCCAGGGCCGCGACGCCGCGGATGTTCCGATCACCCAGACCTTCGGTCCCAATACCCTGGTCAGTTTCAAGGTCTGGACCGACGAACTCGCATAAGCAAGCGTCGATCGCAGCGTTCGCTGGATGCGTGACGGGAACTTATCCCTGGTTGGAACATTCTAGCTCCGTCCCCGCACGCGGGAGGGACGGTGACCAACCAGTCAGCAGCTCCAAATGATCAAATCTTTCGTGGCCTTGGCGATCTTCTCGCTTCTGAGTGCGGCGGTGGTTGCCTTGCCCGCCTTTGCTCCGCAAGCCAAAGCAGCCGAAGCAGCGGTCGCGATCAAGTCCGATCGGCTTCCGGTCCACTCGCTTCACCCCGCCTGCTCGCAACAGGTCTGGCCTGATTTCCAGACATCTTGCTTGCGCAACGACACCGGAACGAAGATCGGCGAAGCCCGATTGATTGTGGCACGCCGTTAGATCGCTCGCGAGCAGGCCAGAGCCAAAATGGGCCTGTGGAACTCAATCAACACGCAGGATACGTTATGAACATGTCGGGTGAGAGTCTTCTTGTTATTATTATTGTGGGCGTGGTGGCGGGTTGGCTGGCCGGCCTGATTGTCCGCGGCGCCGGCTTCGGGCTGATCGGGGATCTCTTGATCGGCATCGTCGGCGCCTTCATCGGAAGCTGGCTGTTGCCCCAACTCGGCATTCATCTGGGTGCCGGGATGGTCCGTGCCATCGTCAACGCGACCCTTGGCGCCGTCCTGTTGCTTCTCATCATCAGGTTGATTAGCGGCGCGGGCTTCGGCTACCGCCGTAGCTGGTGAGGTTGGTAGGAATGCCATCGGGGCCCGCCCGTCATCGCGAGCGCAGCGAAGCAATCGATCTCTCGCCCGGCACGGATAGCTTGCGTAGGATGAATAAAGGCGCGCTTGCGCTGTGCCCACCATTTTGGATTTGAGAAGATGGTGGACACACCATCGGTCCGTGCGTTCGCGCGGCCCGATGGTTTTACCCAGCCTACGGCTATATTCAATGTCTCGCGGCTTTCCTGGCCTCGGCGTTGTTGAGCACGATCAGGGCATCGACGGCGACGCCGGTTTTGTCGTTGATCAGGAACGGATTGATATCGATCGAGGCGATTCGCGTACCGGCGTCGGTGATCAGGTTGGATAGCCCCACAATCGTCTTCACGGCGGAGGCCTCATGCAGCACGGGCCTGCCGCGATAACCCGCGAGCTTGACGCCGGCCTTGGTCCGGTGGATCAGCTCCTTGGCATCGGCAGCGTCGAGCGGTGCTCCTGCCAAAGCAACGTCCTTCATCAGCTCGATATCGACGCCGCCGGTGCCGAACAGCACTACCGGGCCCATCTCGGCGTCGAGCGAGGCGCCGACCACGAGCTCGAGTTCGGCCTTGACCTGCTGCGCGATCAGAATGCCTTCGAGCTTAGGCTTGCCCTTCAGTTTTTTCACCCGCGCGGTGATGGCGTTGAATGCGCTCGCGACTTCGGCCGGTTTGTTCAGGTTCAGCACCACGCCGCCGATGTCGGATTTGTGCGGGATGTCCGGGCTCACCACCTTGGCCACGACAGGGAAGCCGATGTTCGCGGCGATCGTCATGGCCTCCTTGGCGGTCCGCGCGATGGCCTCCTTGGAGATGGGAATGCCGTAGGCCTTCAAAAGCTTCTTTGAGGCGACTTCATCAAGCGTAGCGCCGCTGGCGTTTTTCAGCGCCATCTCCAGCGCCGCGCGCGCGGCCTTGCTGGAGCTTGAACCAATATCCGGCACCAGCTTGCGCAGCGAGGCGTAGTCGATCAGGGCCTTGATGGCAAAGACGGCGCGGTCCAGCCCCTGCATCACCGCGATATGGGGCAGCGACCGCCGCAAGGACTTGGTGAATTCGGTGAAGCCGATCGACATCGCCGAGATATAGACCACCGGCTTGCTGGCGGCTCCGGCCATGTCGTTGACGATGCGCAGATTGCGTTCCCTGAGCTCGTGCGGCGCTTTCGGCAATTCGGCGTCGATGATGACGACATCGGTACAGGGATCGTCGATCATGATCTTGATCGACTGCATATAGACCGAAGGGTCGACCACGGCGGCAAAACCGGCGTCGAGCGGATTGCCGACGATCGAGCCCGGCCCAAGCATGCTTGCAAGTTTGCTGCTGGCCTCCGTGCTGAGCGGCGCGAAATCAAGGCCGGCGGAATGGAAGGCATCGATCAATAGCCCTCGCTTGCCGCCCGACAGGGTCACCGCGGCAATTCGATTTCCCTTCGGCGGGTCGGCGTGGACAAAACATTCCGTAGTCTCGATCAGTTCGTCGAGGCCGCGCACCCGGATCACGCCTTCCCGGGCCGAAATGGCGTCAAAACTCTCGATCGAACCGGCGAGCGCGCCGGTGTGGGCCATGGCGGCGGCGCGGCCGCCTTCGGAGGCTCCGAGCTTGAGCGCGATCACCGGTTTGCCGGCGGCGCGCGCGGCCTTGCAAGCCGCGCGAAACCCCTTGGTGTTACGCACGCCCTCCAAATAGACCACGATCACATGGATGCTCGGATCGGCGGCGAAATAGCTCATCAGATCCGCCGTCTCGAGTCCGGCCTCGTTGCCGGTCGTGACCATATAGCCGACGCCTATGCCGCGATCTTCCAGCGTCTGGCGGATCGCCATCACGATCGCGCCGGATTGACCGGCGATCGCTACCGGACCTGCCTTCATGGTGACGATGCGATCGTCGATATTGGTAAAGAGCTTTTCGCCGGCACTGAGGTTGCCGAGGCAGTTCGGACCGGTGACCGCAAGCCCGCACTCCCGGATCGCTTGCTGCAGCTCGACGGCGAGCTTCTGGCTTTGCTCGTCCTGCAATTCGCTGAACCCGGATGTGACGACGGTCGCCGAGCGGGCGCCGGCGGATGCGGCCTCGCGGATTACCTGGGTCGCCGAGCGGGCCGGTACCAGCACCAGCACGTGATCGGGTTTGTCGGGCAGGCTCGCAAAATCCCTGTAGCAGGCTACGCCCCAGATGGTGTCGCGCTTGGCATTGACGGGATACAGCGCCCCTTCGAACTGGTATTTGATCAGGTTGTTCCAGATCCGCTCGGCATAATTGCCGGGTTTATCGGTCGCGCCGACCACCACGATGTTGCGCGGATGAAGCATCGCGTGAATGCCTCGGATGACGTCGCCGGCCTCAGGCGAGGGCGACCATCGCTGGGCAGCAGCTGGCGCGGCGTTGACCTTGGCTTGCACCTTGGCTTCCATTGGGCGTGACCTTCCCCTGAACTTGTTTTCGACATGAACAATCCGTCGATCGCCATCGTCTTTGATTGCCTTATTATGGGGTGCCAGGGAGGGTGGCAACTCGCGGGGCGGGGCTCCGGCGCCGCCACGCTGCCATGCGACGGACTTGGTTACCAGGCCGCTCGCGGGCGCGCGGGCGAGGCGATGCCAGCGAGCAGGACGGCGAGGATGCCAGTCAGGAAGATGCCGTCGAACGTTCCCGCGCCGCCGATCGAGGCGACCGGGGCGCCAAGGCCGCTGATCTTGTCGAGATTGAGAAGATCGGCGCCGATCAGCGTTCCCATCGAGCCGCCGATATAGGCGAGCGGCGCGGCATATTCGCGCGACAGGATGACGGCCATGATGGCCGTGATCACGACGGGGGCGAAGACCGGCACGGCGATTCCAATGCCCTGCACCGGGGTCGCCATCATGTGGATCACAAAGGCGATCACCGCCGTGGCGATCGCGGCCTTGAGCCAAAGCTGATATCGGAACACGAGATAGGTGGACATCAGGGTGGGGATCACGGCGCCGCCGACGTTGACGGCGAGCACCGTCCCAGGCCATGACACCACGACCGGCACGATATACTGCATGCCGAAGAAATCCACGATCTGGCCCGATCTCACCGGCGATCCCGGCAGGATCGTGATCGGAATGTTGAAATAGCTTCCGATCAGCGATCCGAACAACAGCAACAGCGCGACACCCGGACCGACGCCGAGCCGCATGTAGGCATATCGGAGGATGCGAAGCTGGATCAGGATGATCAGCCCGATTGCCAGAAACACCAGGATCGAGAACAGCGCCGGGGTCAGCGGCAGGTAGTGCATGTGGGAATTCATGGCGCGGGCGGGTTGGTCTGGACTGGATCGGCTATGTTCAATTTGGGGAATATCTGCGGGGATGGCAAGGACGGGGCTGTGCATCAGCGCGTAATCGCTATTTGCGGAGCGGTCGGCGGTCGGTTGAGTTATGGCGCGGTTTCGCGCTTGGCGCGGTGAGCGCCATCCACACCTGCGCCCTGCTTGACCGGGCGATCCAGTAAACGCCGAACCGTGTAATTGGACGCGGTCGCCTTTGACTACTGGGCCGCGCGGTCAAACCGGGCGATGACGACTGTTAGGCGCTGCAAGGGCCTCCCTGCCGCTGAGGGCCGAGGACCGAGAGCCTGGATCCTCTAACCCCCGGTCTCGGCGCTGATGATGTCGCCGAACAGTTGCCATCTGCCGCCCTTGAACTGCATCATCTTGAGCTGTTCGATCGGCGCGAAGTCGGTGGCGCTGGTGTTGAGCTTGACGCCGGGTAGCACCGTATCCGGGGTAAAATCCTTCAGGCTGGCGGCCTGCTTCATGACGTTTTCGCGCGTCAGGTTGTCGCCGGCCTGCTTCAAGACCTGCACCATGGTCTGCGCCGCCGCATAGCCATACACCAGATTGGTATCGGAGATGTTCGCGCCGGGCATGTATTTGTCGATGAAGGCTAGGAATTTCTTCATGCCTTCGTTGTCCTTCCACTGCGGATCGGACGCGTCCATGAGATAAAGCGCCGACAACACGCCTTCCGAGGCTTCCAGCCCGGCCGGCTTCATGACCGCGCCGATCGAGACCGAGACGTCGGTCAGGACATGCATTGGCTTCCATTCCAGTTCGGCGATCTTCTTGATGGCCTGGGCGGCGAATTTTGGCGTCGCGATGTCGACCAGCACGTCGGCGCCGGTACCCTTCAACTTGACAATGTGGGAGTCGATCGAGGGTTCGGTGGTCTCGTAGCTTTCCTCAGCGATCAGGATCTTGGAGGTCTTGTCGCCGAATACTTCCTTCAGCCCGGCGACGTAGTCCTTGCCGAAATCGTCATTCTGGTAGAACACCGCGACCTTGGCGTCGGGTTTGGTCTTCAGGATGTATTTGGCGAAAATCCGCGCCTCGACCCGGTAGCTCGGCTGGAAGCCCATGGTCCAGGGAAAATCCTTCGGATCGTTCCACTTGCTGGCGCCGGTGGCGACGAACAGCTGCGGGACTTTCTTGGCGTTCTGATACTTCTGCACGGCGCTCTGGGTCGGGGTGCCCAGCGCGTTGAATATCAGAAACACCTCGTCGCTCTCGATCAGCTTGCGTACCTGTTCCACCGTCTTCGGCGGGCTGTAGCCGTCGTCGTAACTGATGAAGTTGATCTTGCGGCCGTTGATGCCGCCCTGGTCGTTGATCATCTTGAAATAGGCGTCCTCGATCTTGCCGATGATGCCGTAGGCGGAAGCCGGACCGCTATAGGCCTCGACATTGCCGATCTTGATTTCACTGTCGGTGACGCCGGTGTCATATGCCTTTTGCGCCAGCGCGCCGTGGGTCGCCGCCAGCGTGAAAGCCGCGGCAGCGGCGAGCGAGGCGAGCCGGGAGATTTTTCTGCCATTCATCGAGTGCTATCCTTGGTTGGAGATGGTTGGGCGAACAGGCGGGACTGGTCGCGTCATTGCGAGCGCAGCGAAGCAATCCAAATTGCGGCGCAACGACCATGGATGGCTTCGCTGCGCCGGCAATGACACGGTCAGTGGTCCTCATGCGACGGCGATGACCTGGTCCACTTCGCCCGGCGAACCGAACTGCTGGCGCAGAGTCGGCTTGTGGATTTTGCCGGTTGCGTTGCGCGGCAGGGCTTGCACGAACTCGATCCGCGCCGGGCATTTGAACCGCGCCAGGTTGGCGCCGCAATGCGCATGAATTTCAGCCTCGGTGATGGCGCATCCCGGTTTCACGGCGATGATGGCCATGCCGCTTTCGCCCCATTGCGCGTGGGGAATGCCGATCACCGCGGCCTCCGCGATGGCGGAGAGCTGGTGCAGCACATTTTCGACCTCGGCCGGATAAACGTTTTCGCCGCCGGAAATGTACATGTCCTTCCAGCGGTCGACAATATAGTAGAAGCCTTCTGCATCCATCCGCGCCGCGTCGCCGGTATGCAACCAGCCATCGGTAAAGGACGAGGCGTTGGCATCGGGCCGGTTCCAGTAACCGGGGGTGACGTTCGGGCCGCGGACCCATAACTCGCCGAGTTCGCCAATGCCGGCATCCGATCCGTCGGGGCGCACGATTCTTACCTCGGTGTGCAGCACTGGCTTGCCGGAAGAGCCGGCCTTGCGCGCGGCGTCCTCGCGATCGAGCGTCATCACGGCGGGGCTGGTCTCGGTCATGCCGTAACCCTGCTGCAACGGCACGCCGCGCTCTTCCCACACCTTTAACAGCGACAGAGGCATCGGCGCGCCCCCGACGCCCCCGCCGAGCAGGCGGCTGAAGTCGGCGCCCTCGAAAGCGGGATGCTGCGCCATGAACTGGTAGATCGAGGGCACGCCGAAAAACACGTTGATGTGGTAGCTGGGATCGCTGATCAGTCGCAGCGCGAGGCCGGGATCGAACGCGCGCATGATCAGGACGGTGCCGCCGGCATGCAGCACCGGGTTGGTGTAGCAATTGAGCCCGCCGGTGTGAAACAGCGGCAGCACGCTCAGGAACACCGAGGACGGCAGGATGGCGGCCGGGCCGCCGAGATTGACGCAGTTCCAGAAGGTCATGCCATGGGTGATGATGGCGCCCTTAGGCCGGCCGGTGGTGCCCGAAGTGTACATGATGGTCGAGATGTCATCGAGCGTCATGATCTCGCAACCATCGAGCCGGTGCGAGGCCGCGATCGCCGCCTCGTAGGAGCCATCAGGCCCCAGCGACAGGGTGGCGCCGACCCGGCACAGCCCGGCCACCGCGAGCGCGGTTTCGGCGTGCTCGCTGTCGTGGATCATTAGAGAGGGCGAGGAATCGCCGACGATATAGCGCAGTTCCGGCACGGTCAGGCGGGTGTTCAGGGGCAGCAGCACGGCGCCGAGCCGCCCGCAGGCGAACTGCACCTCCAGCGTATCGGTGGTATTCAGCGCCAGCACCGCCACGCGGTCGCCGCGCTTGATCTCAAGCCGGTCGCGCAGATGCTTGGCCAGCCGCGCAATGCGGTCGTCGAATTGCGCGTAGCTGAACCGTCGCCCGCTCCCGAGATCGATCACCGCCGCCTTGTCCGGCGTCCGGCGGCCGAAATGGGCAATCCAGTCATAGTATCGAACCGGCAATGCTTCCTCCGAATGGGTCCCCGGTCGAAAGCCGCCGGAGTGTCCTGATTGATTTGGTTGCGGGTAGCATGCCTAATTCGGGCGGGATTGGCCAGCGGGCGTTTTGGGCAACGTGGCCTCCCGATCCCGTCACCAGGCCGTTCAAGTAGGGGACGGACCGGGACATTTTGGGACATTTCGGGACATCGTCCGGGACAAAATCGTGGGACATTCGTTTGGGGTGTCCTAATGTCCCACCTGTCCACCCTTTTTTCCGCTCAGCCAACGGCTCGCAGGAACGCGGGCTGGCGCTGCGCCCACCAGCTTTGTGCATCTAAAATAACGCACACGGCGCCAGCACGCCATCGTCTGCTCACACGCCCATCATCGTCTGCGGAAATAAAGCTTCACCTCGGCCAGCGCCGCCGCTCGCGTTCTGAACAATCTTCCTGCGAAACTCTTCATCGGGCTCCATTGCGGCCCTTGCGGCGCGATGCGACAACGGCCCTCATCGTCTTCCAGGATGCGCCCGACGATTTCATCGTTGTCGACCCACCTCAGCCACCACACCCCCAAATCAATATTGTCCGGTTGAAGTTCGATCCGAGCCATGGGCGTTCATTGATTTTGATGATCCGTTGCTGCGCCAGATAACCTGTATGGAAAAGCATTTGTTCCCTCGGTCAAAGCGTGACCGCCGGAACCTGAAACGGGGGATCGGACTTCAAGCATGGAGCAAATGATTTGCTCTTGAGCCGCTTTAACCCGAGAGTATTTGCCATTCTTGCCCCATCCCACATTCAGCGCCTGATCGAGCGGGCACGGCAATTTTCGGCGCAGGCCTTCGAGGCGGCGGCGGCGGCCGATGGACTCGCCTTGATCGATCCGAAGCTGTGGCCCGAATTTCATCGCTCGGGCCTGGCGATGGCCGCGTTCCCCGAGGAGCTGGGCGGCGCCGGGCTGTGCGAGAGCGGCCATCATGCCGAGCTTTGCACGGTGCTGCGCCTGCTCGGCGCCGGCGACCTCTCGATTGCCCGCTTATTCGAGGGTCATGTCAACGCCATCTTCCTTGTCAGCCGTTATGGCACGGTAGCGCAGCTGCGCGCGCTCGCCGCCGCCGTCGCCGGAGGGGCGCTGTCCGCGGTGTGGGGAGCGGACGACGCCGGCGGGTTGGAGATCAGGGGCGACGCCTATCCTGCCGTGCTTGAAGGACGAAAAATCCTGGCCTCCGGCGCGGGCTTCGTGACCCGGCCTCTGGTGACGGCTATGGGCGCCGGCGGCCAGCTGATGTGCCTGGTGAAGCTTGCTGCGGATCACCCAGCCGATCTCAGCCGGTGGCAAGCCCAGGGCATGCGTTCGACAGCCACGGGCACTGTGGACCTATCCGGCATCATCGTCAGCGCTGAGGACGTTGTCGGGGCAGGCGGCGATTTCATGCGCCAGCCGTTGTTCTCCGGCGGGGCCTTTAGGTTCTGCGCCGCCCAGCTCGGCGCGATGGAGCGGCTCGTCGACCTGTTCCGCGATCATCTCGTGACGCGTGGCAGAGACCAGGATCCCTATCAGCTGCAGCGGGTCGCTCGGTGCGCGGCATCGGCAAGAACCGCGCGCTTCTGGGTCGAAGAAGCCGCCCGCCGGTTTTCCGCCCCGGAAGAGGAAATCGACCTGACCGTCGCATTTGCAAATCTGACCCGTACGGTGGTGGAACGAGCTGCGCTGGATGTCATGGAAACGGTGCAGCGCGGCGTCGGCCTGCCGTCTTTCATCCGACCCCACCCAATCGAGCGGATCACCAGGGATCTCGCCACCTACCTGCGACAGCCGGTACCCGACCGGGCGATGAGCGACGCCGCCCGCGCCGTTCTGGCGTCGCCGTTGCCAATTGGAGAATTCTAGGTGCGGGCGGGTGACTATCTCGATTGCCTGCTGCGGATGCCCTTGGCTTCGGTCGGCACACTTACCGACGGGCTTCCGTTCGTGGTGCTGGCGCCACATCCTGACGACGAGACGCTCGGGGCCGGCGGATTGATTGCTGCCGCCTGCGAGGCAGGTCAAGCGGCGGAAGTGGTGGTCATCACCGATGGCTCGGGGTCCCATCCGCGCTCACAGCTTTATCCGCGGCAGCGGCTGATTGACCTGAGGCGTCGCGAGGTCGAGCGGGCCGGGGCATTGCTCGGACTGGCGCCCGGCCGGATCCATCATCTCGGGCTTCCGGACACAAGGGCGCCCAAGGAAGGTCCCGCGTTCGAGGCCGCGATCAAGACCATCCTGGCCATCGTTCGGCAGGCCGGTGCGAGGTCATTGTTCGCGACCTGGCCGGGCGATCCGCATTGCGATCACGAGGCTGCCGCCCTGATGGCGCACGCCGTAGCGCGGTGCCTGCCCGATATCCGGCTTTGGGCCTATCCCGTCTGGGGTTGGCATCTGGACCCGGTGCTGCCGCTCGAGCGTCCGCGGCCGCGGGGCTTTCGTATCGATATATCCCGCCATCAGGCCAGGAAGCGCTCGGCACTCGCCGCCCATCTCTCCCAAATGACCGATCTCGTCAGCGATGACCCGGAGGGGTTCCGCTTCAGCGCTGCGAAGCTTGAGCCTTTTCTTGGACCCTTCGAATATTTTATCGAGATGGCGCGATGAGCCGGAAAACGACCACCCTTTCATCGGACTATTTCGAGGACAAGTACCTCACCGACATTGACCCCTGGAACTTCCGCACCAGCGACTACGAGCGGCAAAAATATGCGGCCACGGTCGCGGCGCTCGGAAAACAAACATACCGCAGCGCTCTTGAGATCGGCTGTTCGATCGGGGTGCTGACGGGCATGCTGGCCTCGCGCTGCCTGGAGATCACGGCGATCGATCCCTCGGCGACGGCGATCGCGGCGGCGCGGCAAAACGAAATCGCCAACGCTGTGTTCATCACCGGCTCGGTCCCGCGCGATTTCCCGCCGGGCCGCTTCGACCTGATCGTGCTTTCGGAAGTGCTTTACTACTTCGTTGCCAGCGACCTCAGGCATCTCGCCGAACGCTGCGCCGAGGCGCTATCATCGGACGGCGAGATCCTGTTGTGCCACTGGCTGGGCGAAACCGATTATCCCCTGACGGGCCAGGAGGCGAGCGAGCTATTCGCGTGCCATATCTTTAGCCGATTGCCGGTTCGGACGCTCGTTCGCGACGACGTTTACCGGCTGGAGCGGTTTTCGCGCCAGAGGGAGCCGGCCTGAGCTGACGCAGGATCATCTCCGCCATGGCGATCTGCCGCGGCAACTCTGATGGACGCAGTCGCTTTCGTTGGGCCAAGACCGGACTGTGCTCGCATGCGATCTCCCAGATCTGCTCGAAGCTGCCAGCGCTGCTATTTTGGATCAAGGCCGCGCCAGCCGGCGAAATCCCAAGCCTTGGGAAAAGGGCATCCGGCGCACCGGCCGGCGCCTCCGAGATGCGGCGGAGCATCCGGCGGCAGACGGCGCGCCGCGTTGCCTCCAGCGCCGGTTCGATGTCTTCGTCGCAGGGGGCGTCCGGAACGGCGTGCCGGTGCCGCATCGTGTCGGCCGCCCCTCCTCGCGCCCGCCCGTCGAAACGGCAAGACGTTGAAACACAGACTTCCATCGAGTGACGAACCCTGAAGCCTGCCCGGGTCAAGACCCTCGTCAACGCCAAATCCTCCCCCACCGGCCGCGGTGGCAGGCCGCCAACCGCAGCATAGGCCGCGACCGTGACCGCCAGGCTTGCCCCGGAGGCGACCCTATGATTGGGCCAGGGGTCGTGAGGCCGCGGATCGCAACGGGCATCGATCTCCGCCAGCAGCCTGAGATAGGCATCCTCGATGCGTCCCCGGGCCAGAAAGGCGCGCCCCAAGCTGACCAGCTCGAGCGGGTTGGCGTCGACGTAGCCGGCGACGCAGTCCGCGCCTTGCGCGAATTCCCTGATGTTGGCGGCAAACCAGGTCGGCGCGACGGTGCTGTCGGCGTCCGTTGTCAGAATGAAACCTTTGGGCTGGCCGTGGCCAAAGGCGCCATTGCCGATGAACCTGGCGGCGGCCAGGTCCATCGCCCGTTTGCGGGCCCAGCCGGCATTTTGTCGGAACGGCGGCAACTGTTCTTCGACTACGCGGAGCGGATGAGGCACCTTGGCGGCGAAGGCACGGACGATCGCGGCTGTCTGGTCCTTGCAGTTATTGGCGTACACCAGGATCTCAAAGGCGCCCTGCGCCACCGGCGCGCCGGTCCCGTCGCGCTGCACCGCCAAAGCCGCCAGGCAGCGTTCGATGTGGTTCGCCTCATCATGTGCGGGAATGGCGATGACGGAGGATCCGGGAACCGAATCAGATCATGTCCGATGAAGATGTCCTCGACACGCCGGTAAATTCTCTTGAGATTACTCCATTTGGCTTGCTAAAGCCGGACCAGCAATCCAGTTCCCGCGGGCAGCGCGTTGGCGTTCTGCCGCGTGAATGCCAGGTCTGATAGCCATGTCAGACCAGCCGAGACCGATCATCGATGCACCCGCCTCTCGAGGATGCGCGCTCGCGATTGACCAGGGGATTTCGGTCTGTTCAACGTGACGCGGCCTGCTTTCCGCTGCGGGTGCCACGTTACGATTTATTCATGTGGACGCTGTCAAAGACAGTCCAGGGATACGAACAAGTTACGTGCCCAACCTGTACTCATCTACAGCCCATCAGCAAAGCGACGGGTAATGGTCGCGACCAAGCCCCCCAACCACGACCCACAGGCGTTATCCCCAACCGCCCTTTGACCGCTACCGGGCCACTCAAGAGTTCAATGATCCGCGACGAACCTGTACCGTCCGTGAAAACATTCTCCGTGATCTCTTCGTCGACATTGGTGCCGTGCGGCCGGATACAATGCAATCCCGAAAACCTTGATCACCTGAACTTCGTCCAGACCCTGGTGCCAACGTTGATCTGGCTTGATCTCTTGCATGACGTGAAATCCTTCAGGGGGCGGGATTCGGGGCAACTCCATCGACCGCCAGTATACAGGTGGGGGATTGCGAGGGAGGTTCGGATCTACTCATATCGCGGCGCCGCGGATATGCCGCGTCATTGAGCAATTCAGCCGAAGCCAGCCCTTCGATCGAGCGCCCGGGCTCGAAACCGCCAGTGGGGACGGGGGGATGATCGCCGGACATGCGAAAGCCTCACAGACCGTTCCATCCGGTTTGGTTCTCGGCCAGATCAACTGTGCGGCCTAGTTTCGGGCTATGCCGATCTCCGGGGCACTTTCGTTAAGGGATCTTTATTCAACTACGCTGTTGGTCTTGGTGCAACGCGAAAGAGCAATCTCGCGGTCTTGCCTTGGAAAAGCGGGTCATGAAAACACAGCAGCGTTTCCGTCTCATCACCAAAAGCGGGGGCCTGGCCTTGCTCGTGGTCGTTGGTTTGGGCGGAAGGCCGGCCGACGCATTCGAATGTCCCGCCCCGCATCCAACGGCGGCCGCGGTGGTCGAGAAACAGAGCCGAAGATTCCCGAGTATTCCAATCTAGTTGCGGAGCAGGGAACCAGGGTCGTCCCAGAGATCATAGCGCAGCCAAAAAAGACGCATCCTGGCGCCAGTGATGCGGAAATCACGAATTTCCTCGTCACGACCGACTGTCCGGTGGTCAGCCGCGCGAGGATCTCGGTGACGATCGAAGCGGACAAAGATCATGGCATTTTCCTCGGAGGTAGAGAAACGACTGGACGGCCATAGCTGGTTTGCCAAAGATCGTGGATCTCGGCAGCCTGAAAGGAAACGATGAACCCGTTGCTCTGGAGGAGAGACCATCAACTCGCTTTGGTCATCATCTCACTAACCGGCGCCATCGCCGGGGCCGCTGTTCGGATTTATCGATTCGCCGTATTTCGAGATTTTGGGAAGGTGGCAGGTGTTCGCAGCGTGGTTATCGCACCCGGCGTCATATTGGCCATGGCCCCTGTTCGGACTTATCATAACGGGGCTGACGTTTTACGGATTGCAGCTTCTAAGCTCGAATCAGAATTCTGTCGATATGCGGCCGCAGGTGGGCGATAACTGATGATAAGGCTTTCGCGGCCTGTGGATCGGACCAGGTCTCTGCAACGCGGCGTGCCTCGCCGGCGCCATTGGAGATCACGCTCAGAAACCCTATCTCAGCCCTATAAGAGGGGTACGACATACCAGCGACAATCGATCACCTGCAGATGACCACTGCAGCCTTAGTCTCCTCCTCGAATTGAGATCCTCAAGGGCAACAAGCCCGCGATTTTGCAATCTTTGCATATAGTCGCACGTTCCTGAGACATCCCAAAAGCAGCGAGGCCCGATCAACCGAGGGCCGTCCTTCCGTTCTGGTGGAGATAGAAAATGCATCAAACCAAGGTCGGTGACTATGCGACCTTTTCCTATCCGATCGTTGTCGGTGGAGTCTTGCTCTATGGTCTGAGCGGCGGTGGCTTTGCCTCGCACCCACGCTGGTGGGCCGCTCTGGTGAGTGGAGCGAGACTGTGGACGCTTGTTGAATATCTGCTGCATCGGTTTGTCTACCATAAGGTAGCTGGCATCAGGGGACTCCATGGGATGCACCACTCGCATCCAAACGACTTCATTGGGACGCCGATTTGGGCAAGCATCGTCGGCTTTTCTGCATTCCTATGGTTTCTCGCGATCGTATGGGACACCGAGATTGCCTGTGGGACCACAGGCGGCCTGATGGCCGGGTACGTGGCGTATTTGGCGACTCACGATGCCGTGCACCGTCGGCAACTCGGCGAAAAGTCGTGGATACGCAGCCATAGGCTTCGACATCTCCGACATGATCGCAATCCTTTGCCGGTAACTTTGAAAACGCGACGGTGTTCGGGATCGCGTATTTGGTACCTCGATTGCGTCGAAACGGGCGCGCGGATCGAGACCTATTGTGAGCCTGGAGTAACTCCAGCGAGCGCGGCAAGGCGTAAGTCGACGAGCCAAGCGAAATCCGGGTACTCCGGTTGAGCCTGGCCCCGCATGGCGCGGCGCCCCCCGGGGCTGGCGCGCAGCGCTCACCGCGCGAGTGGTTTCGTTCGATGAAGCTTCCGATCCTTGCTTTACCCTCCGAATTATCTGCCTACCGTAACGCCTATTTTTTCGACTCGGCAGTGTCTCGCTCATTGGGGCTCCTATCTTGAGGTTGTGCCGCTAATTGCTCCTTTATGGGCTGCGGTGTGGTCCGTTGCAGTTGCAACTAGTGGTCAGTTTCACGAGCGCGTCGCGTGACAACATATCGGCGACCTCAGGAATACGTGGTGGTCGGCCGGCTGACCGCTTTGTCGTGCTGCCGAACTCCTTCTCGAGCTCGACACAGACATCGACCATCGCATCGTGGAAGGCGATGCCCAAGCTCAAGGTCAGCGCGGATGACGATTGCCCGCTCCCTTGGAGCGCATGGCCTCGG
>CAVTNW010000030.1:0-33166 GCA_963736075.1 uncultured Alphaproteobacteria bacterium
TATGGGCCGTAGGCGTCCATGGATACGGAGGGTGCCCGAACAAAGCGGTGCGGATGACACAAAGTGTCATGAACGACTATCTGCATTGGGTGAAAGAGCCGCTGGCATGATGCGGAAGCTGAGCCGAGCTTGAATATTTGTATCGCGCGCTTACCCAGCCGGTGGCGGTCACGCGCAACGGCCGCGAGCGTACCGTCATGATCTCGGCCGAGGAGTATCACCGCTCAAGCGGCGCGACCGCCAGGTGCTGGAGCTGGAGGAATTCACGGACGCGGATGTCGCGGCTCTGGAAGAGGCGCGCGCACCCGAGTTGTCGAAGGCCTTCGACGACGAACTCAAGTAGGCGTGTGGCATTCCCCCGAGCCTGTGCTAAGGCCTCGTCATCCGCTATAGCTATCTGTGGGCGCGGGAGCACAAGCGCGGGCAGGAAGAAGGCGTCAAGGATCGTCCGTGCGCCGTCATCCTGGTGACGGCAGACGAGGATGGCGACCGCGTCGTCACCGTGCTGCAGATCTCGCACACCCCGCCTGGCGATCCGGCGCTCGCCGTCGAAATCCCTGCGCCGGTGAAGCGCCGCCTCAGGCTCGATGACGAGCCCAATCGGTTCATCTGGCCAGGACCGGATTTACGCCCGACAACGCCGCAAGACTCGGCAAGCATCGGTTACGAGCCGCTGCCCTTTGCGCTGTTCGATGAAATCCGGATCAAGTTCATCGCAGCCATCAAGGCCAGACGCGCTAGTGTCGTGCCGCGCACCGAATAGGTCCGTAGGGCGGATCGCTATCCGCCGTTTTGGTCGTCAAGATGGCGCATTACGCCTTCGGCTCCAATGCGCCCTACGCGCTCGGTGCCGGCCGGCCCGTTACCCCATCTACGGACCTAAAATATGCTTTATGTCGTGTCAAACCGGCGGTAGATTTCCCGGAGTGATTGTGTCTCTTTGACTTTCGAACAGTCTTATGATGGGGGGATTTTGACCTCGACGCTAAGAACTTTTGTTATCGTCGGTCTCTTTATGGTCGCCACTGCAGCGATTACCGCGATCACTATTACAAAGTGGAATTTGTTTGCTCCAAAAGACTATGAAGAATGCGCTGAACGTGCGGCAAGAGACGCCAAATCAAAAGACGCATTGGGTATTCTCATCTCAGTATGTAGGTCGAATTTCGGCGGGCGACGGAAGACGGGCGGCGGCTATACCTATTATGACCAGTGCCAAGATCAAACCTTTGATATAAATGGACCGAATCCTACTAAAGATGAAATGAACTACATGAGTGACCAATGTCGAGCTCACCTTGACCAAAAATCACGAATGGATGTCGAGGAAACAGAGTCAAAGCGCAAGGCACAACAGGTAGCACAGGAGGCGAAGGCCAAATCTCAAGAAGCAGCCGAACAGGCAGCAGTAGCGGCCTTGGCAGTACTACGTGCTAGAAAAATGGCCGCAATACCGACCATTCAAGTAATCCGTACCGGTTATAGCGATGATTGCATCTTACTCGATGTGTGTGGAATGAAGGTCGAAGTAACTAACGGATCAAAGGAAAGTCTATCTTATATCACGGTTGGCCTTTCGAACGTTCGCGGAAGTGGGGATGCGTGTCCATCAGCCTATGCCACGCAAAAGACAGTATCGGTGTACTTGTCGCCGGGCGAGAGGCGGGGTGCGACGATCGACTTTGTTGATAAAGAGTTCTGGAATCACCCGATCTGCATGAAAGTGCTCGACGTTCAATTTGCTGGTCGCTAACGCGCGAGAACACCAGAACACCACCCCGAGGCTACTCTCGCATTTCCCAAAGTCGCTTCAATTCACGGCCTAGGCCGTCAAGATCGGGATAGATCACTGAATTTACTATACCAGCGTCCCTCAGCTCAGTCTTTATTTTACACGCAGAGGCGTTCTTCACTACAATCGCTCTCATTGGGAAGCCATCGGTACCAAAGCGGCTCGCTAACCAATCTGGCTCTCGTCCAAAAACCACGAAGCGACTGCGTTGCGCCGCAACGCGACGTGTTATATGCGGGAACTTTAGAACTAACGGGGAAGCCGGCAACAAAGGCATATCCAATGGTGCTGCTTCCTCGCGAGGTAGATAGGCATTCTCCCACGCGGATTCCACGTAATCTTCATTCAAATGCTGCTTTCTCACGAATCCTTTCCACTCCTGTTCAAGTGTGCCGTATTCCGGAAGCTTCTTTAGAGTATCGGGATCAAGTGCATATACAATGGCATCGTTTTTCCCATCGTTCGCTGAATAAAGTGCGAAGTGCAGCGCTATGAGCGCCCCATCCGACCAGTCGAGCAAGCGGGTCGGAGCCGAATGGTGCTGCATTAGAAAATAGGAGTCCCAGTTCCAATTTTCGCCTTCGGTCACTTCTCCGCTTAACTGCACAGCGCTGTGCGAAAAGCTATCGTACAGTTCGGCTTCGATCTTCAGAAGATCATCTATGGGCTTTAGTGCTCGACCAGAACGTGGCCGGTAGAGAACCGGCTTCAGGAAAGTTTTTTCCTGTTCGTTTCTATACTTCGCGCTTTCGCCCCGAAACCAAAGTTCTTTGTGTGCTTCCCGGCCCAATTCCTCTCGGATGCTACGAACCAGTCCTACGAAACCGGCTAGGGACTCGACGGGATCCGGACTGTTTGCCATTGCTAGAGGCCTTTATTGCGAGACCGACCAGACGATTATGGCGGCCGCGTACACCTACTCCGCCGCGATCTGCCTTGGCGCCGGCGGCGGGTTGGCGAGATCGGCCACCAGCTGCGCATAGCGCGCCTTGGCCTCCCTCGCCGCTTTCTCCTTCACCGGCCCGAAGCCGCGGATGCGGTCGGGCAGCGACAAGAGTTCGATCGCGGTGTCGAGCGTCAGCGGCGACAGCACGGATAGCACCTGGGCGACGTCCTTTTCGTAAGCCCCGATCAGCTCGCGTTCGAGCTTGCGGTCGGGGCTATAGCTGAAGATGTCCAAGGCGGTGCCGCGCAGCCATCGCAGCTTCGCCAACCCGCGGAATAGCGGCAGCAGCCACGGGCCGAAGGCGCGCTTGCGTGGGCGGCCGAGCGCATCCTTGGCGCCGCCGAGCACGGGCGGGGCGAGATTGAAGCTGAGCTTGAAGTCGCCTTCGAACTGATCGCGGAGCTGCTGCTCGAACCGACCGTCGGTATAGAGCCGCGCCACCTCGTACTCGTCCTTGTAGGCCAACAGCTTGGCGTAATTGATCGCCACCGCGCGCGGCAGCGCATCGCCGAAGCCGCCGTCGACGGCTGCGTCGCGCACGCGTTTGACCAGATTGCGGTAACGCGCGGCCAGCTTTGCATTCTGATAGTCGGTGAGGTGCGCGCTGCGGTGGGCGATGATCTCATCGAGCGACATCGCCTCCAGCGTCTTTGGCGCAACGGTGCCGTCCTGGCCCTTCATCATGGCCGCAAAGCGCGCCGGATCGGCCTCCGCCAGCCGGCCGAGCCGGAAGGCCTGGGTGTTCATCTTGACGGCGACGGCGTTGACCTCGATCGCCTGCTCGATGGCTGCGGCCTGCAGCGGCAGCCATCCCTTCTGATAGGCATAGCCCATCATCATCATGTTGGTGGCGATGGAATCGCCCAGCAGCGCCTCGGCGGGCCCGGTGAAATCCAGGAAGCAGGATTCCTTGCGCAGGGCCGTCTCCAGCACGTGATTGACCTGGCGGCTCTGGAAATTGAAATCGCGGTTCAGGATGAAATCGGCGGTCGGGATGACGTGGCTGTTGATGACGCCCAGGGTGCGGCTGGAATTGCACAGCGTCATGGTTTCCTTGGCGGCGGCCACCACTTCGTCGGCGGCGATGACGAGATCGGCGGTGCCGGTGACGATCCGCGAACAGGTGACATCGGCGGTGTGCTCGGAGAGCCGGACATGGCTCAGCACCGCGCCGCCTTTTTGCGCCAGGCCCGACATGTCCAGGATCATGCTGGCCTTGCCCTCGATATGGGCGGCCATGCCGAGCAGCGCGCCGATGGTCAGAACG
Source organism: uncultured Alphaproteobacteria bacterium (assembly GCA_963736075.1). Lineage (GTDB taxonomy): Bacteria > Pseudomonadota > Alphaproteobacteria > Rhizobiales > Xanthobacteraceae > Bradyrhizobium. The sequence goes on from CAVTNW010000030.1 coordinate 4,006, forward strand.
CCGGTCCCGCCGACGCCGCCGACCGCGATATTAAAGGGCCGCTGCCAGGACGGGCGCGAGGCCGGTTCCGGCAGCTCGCCGATTTGGCCGAGATCGGGCGGCGCGCGGCGGCGCAGGCTGCCGCCGTCGACGGTGACAAAGGACGGACAAAATCCCTTCAGGCAGGAATAGTCCTTGTTGCAGGTCGACTGGTTGATGGTGCGCTTGCGCCCCATCTCGGTCTCCAGCGGCTCGACCGAAATGCAGTTCGATTGCACCGAACAATCGCCGCAGCCTTCGCAGACCGCGGAATTGATGATCAGGCGGCGTTTGGGGTCCTCCAACGTGCCGCGCTTGCGGCGGCGGCGCTTTTCCGCCGCGCAGGTCTGCACGAACACGATGGCCGAGGCGCCCTTGACCTGGCGCAGCGTCTTCATGACGGCATCGAGCTCGTCGCGATGCGCGGTCTTGGTGCCCGGCGCGATCTCGGAGGCCGGATAAGCGTCGGGATTTTCCGAGACCAGGTAGATGTCGCGGATGCCTTCGGCATGCAGCTGGAAGGTGATCTGCTGCGGCGACAATTCGCCATCGACATGCTGGCCGCCGGTCATCGCGGTCGCGTCGTTGTAGAGGATCTTGTAGGTGATATTGGCCTTGGAGGCGATCGCCTGCCGGATCGCGAGGCTGCCGGAATGGAAATACGTGCCGTCGCCGAGATTGGCGAACACGTGTTGTTCGTCGGTAAAGGGCGCCACGCCGACCCAGGGCACGCCCTCGCCGCCCATATGGGTGAAGGTCTCGGTGTTGCGGTCCATCCACAGCGCCATGAAATGGCAGCCGATGCCGGCAAAGGCGCGGCTGCCTTCCGGCACCCGGGTCGAGGTGTTGTGCGGACAGCCCGAGCAGAAATACGGCGTGCGCGTGATCGGCCCCACCGCCTGCATCTGGCTGGCCTGGCGGCCGTTGAACCAATCGGCCCGGGCGCGCAGCATGGCGGCGATTTCGGGATTGAGATTGAGCCGCAAGAGCCGCTCGGTCAGCGAGCTCGCCAACGAGGCCACCGTCAGTTCTTCGGCGAAGGGAAGAAAGCGCTTGTCGTGCTCGTCCATCTTGCCGACGATGCGCGGCCGCACGTCGTCGCGCCAGTTGAACAGTTCCTGCTTGACCTGGTTCTCGACGATCTCGCGGCGCTCCTCGACGATGAAGATTTCCTCCAGCCCAACCGCGAATTCGCGCACGCCTTCCGGCTCTAGCGGCCAGGGCATGCCGATCTTGTAAAGTCGAAGCCCGATCTTGGCGGCGACCTCAGGCGTGACGCCGAGTTCGCGCAGCGCCTGGCGGATGTCCTCATAGCTCTTGCCCGAGGCCATGATTCCGAACCGCGCATTCGGCGAGTCCATCGTGACGCGGTTGACCTTGTTGGCGCGGGCGAACGCGATGGCCGCAAAACCCTTGTAGTCCTGCAGCCGGCGGTCCTGATCATAGCGGTCATCGGGCCAGCGCAGATTGAGACCGCCGGGCGGCATCTCGAAATCGCTGGGGATAATGAAGGGCTTCATTTCGTCGGTGAGATCGATCTCGGCCGTGGTCTCCACGGTCTCGGTGATCACCTTCATGCCGACCCAGCATCCGGAATAGCGCGACATCGCGATGCCCAACAGGCCCATCTCGATCATTTCGTGCAGGCTAGAAGGATAGAGATAGGGCATCAGCGCCGAGATGAAGGCGTGGTCGGACTGATGCGGCACGGTGGAGGATTTGGCGCCGTGGTCGTCGCCGGCCAGACACAGCACGCCGCCGTTCTTGGCGGAGCCGGCGGCATTGCCGTGGCGGAACACGTCGCCGCAGCGGTCGACGCCGGGGCCCTTGCCGTACCAGATGCCGACCACGCCATCATAGCGCGCGCCCGGTGAAAGATTGAGCTGCTGCGAGCCCCAGAGCGCGGTGGCCGCGAGATCCTCGTTCACTCCCGGTTGGAATTTGATATTGTATTGCTCGAGGTGCTTTCGTGCTGCGAACAGTTGCTGGTCGTAGCCACCGAGCGGTGAACCCCGGTATCCCGAGACAAGCCCCGCGGTATTGAGTCCACTGGCGCGATCCCGGCGGATCTGCGCCATCGGCAGACGGACCAATGCCTGAATGCCGGTCATGAAAACGTGGCCGGAGCCCTGGGTGTATTTCTGATCGAGACTGATCGGACCTTGGTTAATTCCCATTGCACCCTCGCGGTCGAAGCGACTCAATTTTTGCCCAATCGCGGGGCCTGAGAGCCAGTCTATGTCGGTTTTTGCGGGCTGCGCAGTACAATTCTGGCATGGGAGACCGCTGTCGGCGGATGGCAATTTCATGCCCGAAAAATAGATCGCCGCTGCCGCTTTGTGTCGTCATGCCAGCCCACCACGAAACGACATGGCGCGCTGTTCGGCCCGGTCTTTCGATCGATGGCCGATTCGAGCGTACATATAGGTGCAAGGCGACATCGCGCCATGGCGGCGAAGCTCGCGACGGTGCTTTGGTGCACCGCATTCTCGCGGGCGAAGATCGATCGAATAAGGAGGAACCCCAGGCTTGTTGAACCATTGTCATCCACCTATGGAGGCAGCCGTCATGGCCGATCAACGCAATCTCGACGATCCCCATCGATCCAATTCTAGTTCGGCGATAGATCCTTTTCGCTCCAACCAGACTAGGGATGATGTTGGCCATCCGGCCCGCCTCGACGGTGAGTTGCAGGCCGACCCTCAAATGACCGAAGGCCCCGCCAGCGGCGGCAGGATCACGGTGTACGCGATCGCCATCGTCCTCATCCTGGGCGCCGTCTTCTATGGGCTGAACAGCGCGTCGTTCCACCGCGCCGGCAAATCGTCAAGCGCCCATAACACCGCGCCAGCATCGCCTTCCGCAACGCCTTCTGCGCCTCGCCCTAACGCGCAACCGGGAACGACCACCGGCGCCGCTCCGGCGCACCCGTCGCCGTCCCCCGCTGCCACCGGCAACGCCGCGCCGGCCAAGGCGGCGCCGCCTCAGTAGCTGCCTTTCCGTTCGTGTAAGGGCGGTCCTTGTGGCCGGCCTGCCGCTACAAGCGCCGATCGCGCGATGCGGCACGAGGGCGCGCCCACAAGGGGCGCCCCTACGTAATGTTCATCCGTGTAGGGGCGGCACTTGTGGCCGCCCTGCCGCGACAAAAGCCGATCGCGCGATGCGACATCCAGGGCACCCACGACGGGTGCCCCTACGCCATGTCGATCCCTGTAGCGGCGACCCTTGTGGTCGCCCTCTTCTTCTTCGACGCGCTACCCATCGCGCGAAGCCGTCAGCGAAACATCTTGTTCAATTCGGCGCCGGCATAGCCGTGGCCGAACTCGGTGAACGTGCCCTTCTCGGCGATCTCGGCTGCGGCGCGCATGAAACCGCCCCAGGCGGACCGGGCCAGCGAACCGCCGACACTGATGCGGCGAACGCCGAGGTCGGCGGCTTCCGCGACCGAGAGGCCGGGCCAGCCGAGCAGAAGATTGACCGGCTTGGGCGCCACCGCCTTCACGACGGCCGAGATCTGCTCCTTGGTGCGGATGCCCGGAGCGTAAAGACAATCGGCGCCAGCCTCTGCATAGGCCTGCAGCCGGTCGATCACCATCGCGAGGTCAGCCTGTCCGACCAGAAAACCCTCGCAACGGCCGGTCAAGAGCACGGCGCTATGATCGGCATCGATCGCCGCCCGCGACGCTTTGATGCGCTCGACCGCGAGGCCGCGCTCGTACAGCGGCTTGGCGGGATCGCCGGTGGAGTCCTCGATCGACAGCCCGGCGATGCCGGTCTTGACCGCGCGGGCGACATTGGCGGCGACGGCTTCGGGCTCGTGCGCAAAGCCGCCCTCGAAATCAGCATTGACCGGGAGGTCGACCGCCGCATGGAGCGCGGCGAGATGGTCGCAGGCCTCATCCAGGGTCACATGATTGTCGGCCTTTCCGAGCGACCAGGCAAAGCCAGCGCTGGTGGAGGCGATCGCCTTGAAACCCAGATGCTGCAGCGCCCGCGCGCTGCCGGCATCCCAGGGGTTGGGCAGCACGAAGCAGCCGCTCTCGTGCAGCTTGCGAAAGTTGGCGCGTTTTTCCGCTGATGTGATCGGCATGATCTCTCCCTTTGTTTTCCATCTGCAGGCGGCTAGCCGACCACCTGGCGCAGAAAGGTCCGCTCTTCCGCGAGAATGAACTGGTTGTCCTCGGCGAAGCCGAAATTGGCCATGCCCTCGGCATCGGCACGAAGCCGCGCCCGGTAGTTTTCATAGGCGGCGAGAGTGTCGAACGAAATCAGCGCGAAGGCAATATTGTTGGTGCCCTCGTGCGGCATCCAGTAGCCGATCAGCTCGCCGCCGCAGCGCGGGATGATGGTGAGCCAGCGCTTGGCATACTGCTCGAACAGGGTGCGCTTGAAGGGATCGAGCTGGTAGCGGATAAAGACGGTGACGGTCATGATATCCTCGAGTGATTTTAACAGGATTAGGCTCAGTGGACTCTCTTGATCGCTTCAGCGCTCTCGGCCCTCATCCTGAGGAGCAAGCCTTCGCCCTCGATGGCGAAGGCTTGCGTCTCGAAGGATGGCCGCTTGCACCTGTTTTGGGGCCATCCTTCGAGACGCATCGCTGGCGCGATGCCCTCAGGATGAGGTCCCGAGGCGATGTCGGCACGATGCCAACCTCGGAGATTCCAGCCTAGCCGCTTGTGCGACATCGATGCTTCGGCTAAGGTCGAACCATGAAAGCAGGTCCGGACATCGCCAAGGTGGCCGCGCTGGTCGGGGATCCCGCGCGCGCCAACATGCTGACGGCGCTGTTGGGCGGCCGGGCGCTGACCGCGAGCGAGCTGGCGCACCAGGCCGGCATCACGCCGCAGACAGCCAGCTCGCATCTCTCCAGGCTGCAGGCCGGCGGCCTGATCGAGCAGGAGCGGCAGGGCCGCCATCGTTATTATCGCCTCGCCGATCCCGACGTCGCCGGCGTGCTCGAGGGGCTTTCGGGTCTAGCCGCGCGCGCCGGTCACCTACGCGTGCGCACCGGACCGAAGGATCCGGCGCTGCGCCGCGCCCGGATCTGTTACGATCATCTCGCCGGCGATCTCGGCGTGCTGATGCTCGACAGCATGAGACGGCAGCGACTGGTCCGCCAGAACAAGCAGGACATCGGCCTGACCGCCGAGGGCAAGCGCTTCCTGCACAAGCGCTTGCAGATTTCGGCCGAAAGCCTGGCTCATCCGCGCCGCCCGGTCTGCAAGACCTGTCTCGACTGGAGCGAGCGGCGCCATCACCTCGCCGGCACGCTGGGGGCCGCGATGATGGCGCGCTTTACCGAACTGAAATGGGCCGCGCGCGATCCCGACCCCGGCAGCCGGGTCGTCAATTTCAGCCGCCAAGGCGAGAAGCGGTTCGCGGCGCTGTTCGGGACCATCGAATAGCGGCGCGCAGAGACGCGGGAAGCGTTTCGCCTGCGACCCGACCTCCATCGTCCGATCGCGCCCTGGTGCGAATTTCGTGGAACGATCTTCTGACCGATGCGCTTGCTTTCCCGATCGACGTTTATTGCAAGGCGGGCGCCACGGCGCGCGACCGCCGTGGAGGCACCGATGGCTGGGAATACCGATCCTTCCGCTCGCCGGCCCAAGCCGGCTTTGGCGGTCGATAGTTCCGATAGTTCCAATCAATCCGCGGACTTGCGCGGACGGGGCGCACAGTCGCCGACGGACATTCCGCCAAAAGGATGGCGCGATGTCCTTGTGCGCGTGGTTGAGGGCATATCGGAGGACAGGATCATGACGCTCTCCGGCGGCGTGACCTTCTTTGTCCTGTTGGCGCTGTTTCCGGGACTGGCAGGCCTGATTTCGCTCTACGGGCTGTTCGCCGACAGTGGCACGATCGGCCAGCACCTGGGCAGCCTGCAAGGGATTTTGCCCGAGGGAGGCATGCAGATCCTTCGCGACCAGCTGCAGCAGCTGACGTCGCAACCCCCTCGGAAGCTCGGGTTTGCAACGGCTGCCAGCCTTGCCATTTCATTATGGAGCGCCAACGGTGGCATCAAGGCAATGTTCGAAGGCCTCAACGCCGTCTATGAAGAGCGTGAGAGGCGCAGCTTCCTCACGCTGAACGCGATCTCGCTGGCATTGACCCTCGGCGCCCTCGCCTTCGTGATCGCCTCGCTCCTGACGATCACGATTATTCCGGAGCTGCTCGCCTTCCTCGACCTCCCCGGCATCGGGCAGATTGTCGGCTACGCGCGCTGGCCGGTTCTTCTGGTCATCGTCAGCTTGCTGATCGCGGTGATCTACCGTTTTGGTCCGAGCCGCGACCATCCGAAATGGCGCTGGATCTCGCCGGGCAGCCTGTTTGCCGCCGTGACCTGGATGGTCGCCTCGCTGCTGTTCTCCTGGTATACCTCTCACTTCGGCAGCTACAACAAGACCTACGGCTCGCTCGGCGCCGCGGTCGGCTTCATGACCTGGATCTGGATATCCACGATGGTCATCCTGATCGGCGCCAAGATCAACGCGGAACTCGAACACCAGACCGCCACCGACACCACGGTCGGGCAGCCGGCCCCGCTGGGGGAGCGGGGAGCACGGATGGCCGATACAGTCGCCCGCAGTCCCTGAAGAGCGGGTTGACAAAGCGTCACGCGGGCGCACTGGATGGCTCGGACAAGTCTGGCCATGAGGACACACGAGATGGAGGCCAGGATGAATCGTGTTTTGATGGCGGGGCTGTTGGCCGCACTGCTCGTGCCGCCGGGGAGGTCGACCCACGCCGCGGAACCTGCGCCGCGCGAGCCCTATGGCATCGGCCTTGAGGGATTTGTCTACCCCTACCCCGTCCAGATGCTGCCGCTGAACAATGACGGCGAGCAGGTGCGGATGGCCTACATGGATGTGGCGCCGGCCCAGCCGAACGGACGCACCGTGGTGCTGCTGCACGGCCGCAATTTCCCCTCGAGCTATTGGGCGCCCGTGATCAAGACGCTGGTGGATGCCGGCTATCGCGTGGTGGTGCCGGACCAGATCGGCTTCGGCAAATCCTCCAAGCCCCAAGGCGATCTGCACTTCGACACGCTGGCGCGCAACACCATCGCGCTGCTCGATCATCTCAACATCGCCAAGGCCGATGTCGTCGCGCATTCGCTGGGCGGCATGCTCGGCGTTCGCATCGCCCGCGCTTATCCGGACCGGGTCGGCCATCTGGTGCTGGCGGCTCCGATCGGCCTGGAGGATTACCGGCTCTACGTGCCGCCAACGCCGACCGAGAAAATCCTGGAGAATGAGGACAAGCTTACGGCCGAAGGCTACCGCAAGCAGCTTCAGACCAACTATTCGCCGAAAATTCCGCCCGACCAGATCACGCCGTTCATCGACGCGCGCTTCAACATCAAGGGCAGTTCTGGATATCCGCGCTGGCTGCGCGCCTTCGTCAATTCCGCGCAGATGATCTACCGCGAGCCGGTGGTGCACGAGATTCCGCTCGTGACGCAGCCGACGCTGTTCATCATGGGCGCCGACGATCACAATGCCCCGGGCAGGCCGAATGCGCCGGAGGCGCTGCGGCCGAAGATGGGACACAATGCCGACCTCGCCAAGGCGCTCGCGGCCCAAATGCCGGATGCGCGCGCCGAGGTGATCCCGGACGCAGGGCATCTGGTCTTTCTCGACGCGCCCGTCAAATTCAACGAGCTGATGCTGGCTTTCCTGTCGAAGTGATCCGAGGCGCCGCGAAGGCAGAGACCGAACACCGATCCCTGCCTTGCGCACAGTTGCCTTACCAGTGGCGATGCCAGTGGTGCCACCGGTGGTGCCAGTGATGGTGCCAGTGCCGGTGTCCCCAACGCACCTCTTCGGGCTTGAGACGTCCGACCTCGTCTGCGGTGGTGACGGCGGGAACAAGATCTCCCTTCGTCGTCGATGGTCTGGTCTGTTGCGCGACCAGCTGGGGGGCCAGCGGAGCCGCCTGCGCGGTGGCCGCAAGCGCAACCGCGCCAACAGCTAAGGCCAAATTTAAGAAGTGACGTCGTTCCATGAATTCTCTCTCCTGTTCCGTGGTAAGCGTCGGAAGCAAGTTTGCTTGCACCATGATGAATGCCCGCTGAACCCTGCGTTCAGGTTCCGACGCTTCATCTCATCTCGCCGTCATTGCGGGGCGCGCCCTTGCGCGAGCCCAAAAATCCATAACCCACGAATCGTGGTGATGGATTCAAGGGCTCCCGAGCTGCTGCGCTCGGGCCCCGGAATGACGGGAACAATCAGAACACCAGTTCCTCGGCGAGAACAAAAAGCTCGCGCGTGCGCTTGACCTCCGGCCAGCCCCGATCGAATTCGGCGACCAGCGCCTTGAACGCGTCCCCGCTGATCGCGCGCTCGAGCGCGGCCTGATCGGAAAATTCATACATCGCCTCGTGGCGCGCAGGATCCGTGAGGCTCCAGAACCGCCACGCATGTCTGGCGCCGAACGCTTTGACGGCCTCGGGTAAATGCTCGCGGCTGTACCACGCATCGAACGCCTCGCGCCTGGCCGGATCGGCAACGGTAGCGCGAACGACGAAATAGGCGGATGGCATGGGTGTTCTCCATGAGGGCGAATACGGGCACGATTTTAACTTAGGTTGCCTCGATCGTCGCAGTGGCGGCGGTGAGCCCCCTCGCCCCGCGTCTATCGCGGGGAGAGGGTTGGGGTGAGGGGCTCTCTCCACGAGTTCGAACTCGCGGAGAGAGCCCCTCACCCGGCGCTGCGCGCCGACCTCTCCCCGCAAGCGCGGGGCGAAGTGGCACCGAGGGCGTGGCTTCCGCTCAGGATTGGGATCGGAGAGCATGATCTTTCATCATCGCTCACAACGGCAAATTGTCATGCTTCTTGACCGGCATCTCGACATGCTTATCCCGGAGCATGGCGAGCGCGCGGGCGATCCGCCGCCGGGTTGAATGCGGCATGATGACGTCGTCGATATAGCCGCGCTCGGCGGCGATGAAGGGCGACAGGAAGCGGTCTTCGTATTCCTTGGTGCGGGCGGCGATCGCCCCGGTGTCGCCGATGTCGGCGCGGAAGATGATCTCCACCGCGCCCTTGGCGCCCATCACCGCGATCTGCGCGGTCGGCCAGGCATAGTTCACGTCGGCGCCGATTTCCTTGGAGGCCATCACGTCGAACGCACCGCCATAGGCTTTGCGCGTGATCACCGTGACCAGCGGCACCGTGCATTGCGAATAGGCAAACAACAGCTTGGCGCCATGTTTGATCAGGCCGCCATATTCCTGCGCGGTACCCGGCAAAAAGCCGGGCACGTCGACAAAGGTGACGATCGGAATATTGAAGGCATCGCAGAAGCGCACGAAGCGGGCGGCCTTGCGCGAGGCGTCACTGTCGAGCACGCCCGCCAGCACCATCGGCTGGTTGGCGACAAAGGCCGTGGTGCGGCCGGCGATGCGGCCAAAGCCGGTCACGATGTTCTTCGCAAAGGCCTCCGAAATCTCGAAGAAGTCCCCCTCGTCGACGACTTTGTGGATCAGTTCCTTCATGTCGTAGGGTTTGTTCGGATTGTCGGGGACCAGCGTGTCCAGGGACATGTCGATGCGCTGGGCATCATCGAAACTCGGCCATTCCGGCACGCCGTCGGTGTTGTTGGCGGGCAGGAAATCGATCAGCCGGCGCATCTGCAACAGCGTCTCGACGTCGTTTTCGAACGCGCCGTCCGCGATCGAGGAACGCGTGGCGTGCACGCTGGCGCCGCCGAGTTCTTCCGCCGTGACCACCTCGTTGGTAACGGTCTTGACCACGTCGGGCCCGGTCACGAACATGTAGCTGGTGTTCTTCACCATGAAGATGAAATCGGTCATGGCCGGCGAATAGACGTCGCCGCCGGCGCAGGGCCCCATGATGACGGAAATCTGCGGGATCACGCCAGAGGCGATGACGTTGCGGCGGAACACATAGGAATAGCCGGCCAGAGCCGCGACGCCCTCCTGGATGCGGGCGCCGCCGGCATCATAAAGTCCGATGATCGGCGCCCTCGCCTTCATCGCCATGTCCTGGATCTTGACGATCTTCTGGGCGTGGGTTTCCGACAGCGAGCCGCCGAACACCGTAAAATCCTTGGCGAAGACGAAGGTCTTGCGGCCGTTCACGGTGCCCCAGCCGATGACCACGCCGTCGCCCGGCACTTTTGTCTTGTCCATGCCGAATTCGGTCGAGCGGTGCTCGACGAACATGTCGAACTCCTCGAAACTACCCTTGTCGAGCAGAAGCCCGATGCGCTCGCGCGCGGTCAGCTTGCCGCGGGCGTGCTGCGCCTCGATGCGCTTTTCGCCACCGCCGAGCCGGGCTCCGGCGCGCCGCTCTTCAAGGGTTTCCAGGATGTGCTTCATATGCCACCGTCTGCCATTGGCCTGATCTTTGATCCGCCTTCTAACACGGCAGTTTCCCGGCGGGAAACCGAGCTTTCTCAACCAGAGTCGCCCAATCGTCATACAACCGGATAGAATAAAGGCGGGGCGGCGCGTCAATCGAGGAAGGTGGCCAATGAGCGAGATGACCGCGACCGAGCCCACGGGCGCGGTGACGGGAGGATTGCGTCTCCTGCTCCGGCTGGAGGGCCTGACCCTGTTTGCCGGCATGACGCTGCTTTACGCGGTCTGGGGTGGATCGTGGTGGATCTACGCCATCCTGTTCCTGGGGCCCGATCTGAGCTTTGCGGCTTACCTATCCGGTCCGCGAATTGGCGCCGTCGTCTACAACGCCGCGCACAGCTACATGATGCCGGTAACGCTGATGGTCACCGGCTTCGGCACGGCCTCGCCGCTCACGCTTTCGGTGGCGCTGATCTGGATGGCCCATATCGGCTTCGACCGCGCGCTCGGCTACGGCCTGAAATATTCCGCCGGCTTTGGCTTCACCCATCTTGGCCGCATCGGCAAGGCTGCGGCCAGGACGGAGACCCGAAATTGACAGCAAGTAGCCCGCATGAGCGCAGCGATATGCGGGAAACCCGGATATCGCTGCGCTCATCCGGGCTACGCTCGCTACTTCTCCCCGACCTTGAACGGCGGCTCCTTGCCGGGAGGCGTGGTTTCTTCCGCCATCGCCAGCAGCATCGCGACCATGACGTAGTTGCCCGCCACCGCGGTCAAATCGACGATCTGCTGGTCGTTGAAAGCCTGCTTGGCCCGCGCATAGGTCTCGTCAGAGACCTTCTGCGTGGTGGTGAGCTCGCTTACGAAGTCGTACACGACAGCCTCATCCTCGGCCATATTGGACGGGCGTTTGGCTTCCTTCAGCTCGGCGATGATTTCAGGCTTCAGTCCGGCCTTCGCCGCCAGCGGCGCGTGCGCATACCATTCGACCTGCGAGCGCCATTGCCGGGCGATGATCAGGATCGCGAACTCGTTGAGCCTGGTCGGCACCGAGGTTTCCCAGCGCAGATAGTGGAAGAGGTCGAACAGCCGCTGACCCAGCACCGGGCTGCGCATCATCGGGTTGTAGGGACCGGCGAGCCCTACGCTGGAGACCTTCATGACCTGCTCGCCGAGCGGCTTCTGCTTCTCGTCGAGCTGGTCCATGGTCAGCTGCGGAAAACGCGGTTCCTTGCTGGCCGCAGGCGCGGCGAACATCGTCGCCGCAAACCAGCCGCCGGCCGCCGCGGCCGCGATCGAGGACATCCAGATGGCCGATTTCATGATTTCCTCCAGAAATCTTTTGTGTTGCGGGGGATGCTAGCCCAGCCGCCGCGGCCGCTCCAGCCGCCGGCGATGGACCTCCGTCGCAAGACTCAGATGCTTGCCGGGGTCGCCAGTGACGCGAGCATACACTTCAGTTTGAAATTCGAAGGCCGCCGGCCGGCTTCGCTTATCGATGGACGGACGCCAGGCGCTCGGCCGCGCTCGCCGCGGCTGCGGCGATTTCCTCGGCGAATTTCGCGTCGTCGACGGCACGTGCCATTGAAACCGCGCCTGACAGTAGCGCCAATAACGCGATCGCCTCGGTCCGGCGCGCGGCCGGAGTCCGACCTTCGAGACCATCCGCCACCGCGGCGATGACGTCCCTGAGCGCTGCGCCATAGGCGTGCCTGGTCGGGGGGTCGGCGCGGGTTACCTCGTTGGTCAAACTCTGCAGCGCGCAACTATCCGATAGATCGCTGGTGCGGCGATCCCCGAGATAGAAACTGACGAAGTACCGCCGCCATCCCTTGCCCCGCTCGGCCCGGATCCGCTCAACTCCAGCCTTCAGATCGTTCATACCGACGCTAACCGCCTCGCGGAACGCATCGGCCTTCGACTTGAAATGGGCGTAGAAGGCCCCCGACGTGACACCCGCCTCCTTCGCGAGCCCATCGACACCCAATCCGCCATAGCCGTGACCGCGAAACCCGCGACCTGCTCCCGCCAGGATACGCGCCCGGCTCTCCTCTTTCTTGCCTGCCGGATGTCCCATTTCGCCCTCCACATAACGATCACTACGTCGTGACTAGACAGAATAACGATCGCTATATATTGCTGATCACGATCGTTATATAACGATCGTGATGAGGATGCAAGTTACTCGCACCAGCCACCCCCCATAGCCAACCACGGGAGACCAAAATGCCTATTTCTGTTTTCGCGACCGAAGGCGTCCTTACCGAAGCCGCCGAAGCCAGGGTGTTCGCCGAATTGACCGATGCGTTCCTCAGGCAGCACGCACTGACCGGCAACAGCTTCCTCACCCCGAACGTCATCGGGGAGATCAACACCATTCCGGCCGGAAAATCGTTCGCCGGGGGCAAGCGCGCCGATATCGTGATCGTCGAGTTGAAAGTGCCATCCTTCGCGCTCGCCGAACCCGCTCAGAAGGCCGCTTTCGTTGCTGACGCGACCGATATCGTTCACCGCGCGACCGGCGGCAGGCAACCGAAAGAGCGCATCTTCGTCAACATGGTCTACGCCATCGACGGACTCTGGGGCATCTCCGGCAGGGCCTATTCAAACGCCGACCTGCTTGACGCAGTGAGCCGCGCCGCCTGACCGCACCTCGCCGGGGAGCCGCGTCCGGCCGGCGCAGCCCCCGGGAGACGGTTCAAAGGAGATACCAGTGTCCAACTTCACGAATTTCCTGATCCGGCTCGCGGTCAACGTCGCAATCGGAGCCTCCACGATGGCGCACGCCGGCGAGCCCAATTATCAGGGTAGCATTGACGTCGACCAAGGCAGTGCGCAGAACTCGCGCCATCCCCAAATGGCTCAGATCGCGCCGATATCGCTGAGGCATTGCTGCGTCAGCTTCATGCGATCGGCACTATGGCGCGGCTCGACGCAGTCCATATTGAGCGCGAACACGGTATCGGCGCTGCCCTTCTCGGCCCAGCCCACCATCCAGCCGAGCGATGGTTTTCCGGTCTCGGCGCCCAGCAGGCCGCTCTTGGCGCGGATCACGGCGTCGCCCGCTTTGGTCACCGGCAGAATATCGCGCACCAGGTCCTGGCTGCGCTTCGAGATCGGCAGCGTGCCGCGACGCAGCCGGTCGACGAAATCGACCTGCTGCACCGGATCGATGCGCAGCTTGCCGGTCAGCCAGAACTGGTCGATGCCGCCGCCGATATCGCGGTTGCCGTAGTCGAACAGGTCGACATATTTCTGCATTCGTTCTTGACCGATGCGCCGCGCGATCTCCTGATAGACCGGCACGGCGGAAGCGGCGATCGCGCTGCGCAGCGTGTGGTCGCGATTCCAGGCCTCGACGGCCCGCACCACGCCGTCCCATTTGAAGACGTCCTGATCGGGATCACCGACCACGCCGGTCTCCAGCGCGATCAGCGAATTCGGAATCTTGAAGGTCGAGGCCGGCAGCTTCGGTTCTCCCGAACAATTCCGGTCGCTGGCGATCACCAGATAATCGTCGACCTTGTAGCCGACGAAGGTGCCCACGGTTCCCTCGTCGGTGAAACGCTGGGCGAGTTCCTCGCGGATTTCACTGCGCTGGGGCGCGACATCGGCGAGCGCGCGCGAGGGCGCGATGGCAGCGGCAGCCAGAAGACCGAGCACATGGCGGCGATGGATCATGGCGGCATCCGATGTGGGTAAGCGAAGACGATGCTGATGCCATCATGGTCAAACAATGACAACGGGAAAAGTCAGCGAATGCGTCCCGACAGCCGCAGCACGAAGATCAGGACTTCGGCGACCGCCTTGTAAAGCTCGGCCGGAATTTCATCACCGAGCTCGACGTTGGAAAGCGCGCCGGCGAGCACCTCGTTCTCTTCGATCGGGATGTCATGGGCCTTGGCGACTTCGATGATCCTGGCGCCGATCGTTCCCCTGCCCTTGGCGATGACCCGTGGTGCGCCGCTGCGGTCGTAATGCAGCGCGACCGCGAGCTGGTTCCTCAACTCACCACTCATAGCGCACGATCCAGAAAATGGCCGGCGCGGGCCGGCGCGGACTGGGCCGGCGCGCCATCCTGGACCAGGATATCACCGGGCCGAAGCTCGGCCCTGGAGAGCGCCTGGCTCAATTGCGTGGCGCCCGCCCGCAGCTGCGCCGCCGTGGTGGGCCGTTCCGCCCATAGCCGCACCGATGTCCGGTCACCGCTCAGCGAAACCAACGCGTGGACTGGCCCGGCCGGCTCGACGTCGAGGCTAAATCGCGCGCGCCATACCCGCTTCGCCGCGTTCCCATCGTTGCCGCCGCCGTCCCGCGAAATCTCGAACTGCGCCATCGCGGTTCCCTGCGGCGTCGCAAAGGGAATTTCAAAGTTCCAGCGTGGGGCGGCCGGATCGAGCCGCGCCGGCGCCTGATCAGTCTGGCCTGGAAGCGAAGCCACCTGCAGCAACGTCTGCCGCGCGATGGCGGCGTCGGTATCAGCCAGCAACCGGTGCATGGCCGCTTCGGCAGCCGAATTGGAAACCAGCGTTGCCGGCAGCACCGGTTGGGGCGCCGGCAAGGCGCCGCTGATCGGCGGCGGCGGAACGTTGCTGCGCGAGAGCTCGATCTCGTCGCCCTCGGGTGATCGGGCACCGGCGACCGCCGGAATGAGCGAGAGCATTTCGCCATTCTCCAACAGCTGTCCCCAGGAATTTGCTGCCATCGCCGGAGCGGCCTGCAGCGCTTCCTGCAGCAGGTTCAGAGCGGCACTGGTGGCGGCAGCGCGCGCAGCCGCATCCGCCGATCCGGATGCCGCTGCAGAGAGCGCGTTCGCAACAGCGCCGCCGGGCGTATTTGGCGCCGTGGGCGCGGCCGCGGCGGCTGGCGCCGGGACGGACGTCGCCGCCGGCTCGATCTGCACCGGCGCGAGCGCGGGCGAGGCCACAATCGGCGTCTCCAGTTCGGCCGTCAGGGTGACCTGCTGCGTCAGGACCTGAATGGGAGGCGGCTGCGCGCCCTGCTCCAGTGGGGCTGAAAGAACGATTGTCGCGGGCTGTTGCGCCGCCGCCGGCGTGGCTGGCGCTCCCCCTGGCACGGCCACCGCTGGCGCCGACGCACTTTGCGGCGTCGCGGCCACGGGCGTCGCAACCTGCTGAACCGATGCAGTCGCCGGTGTCGCACCCTGCGGCGCGGTGGCCACTGCGGGTGCTGGGCT
Organism: uncultured Alphaproteobacteria bacterium; assembly: GCA_963736075.1. Lineage (GTDB taxonomy): Bacteria > Pseudomonadota > Alphaproteobacteria > Rhizobiales > Xanthobacteraceae > Bradyrhizobium. The sequence continues at coordinate 19,555 of CAVTNW010000030.1, forward strand.
CTGCTGTGATGACAACGCCGATGCCGGGGCGCTCTGCGTCGTACCCGGGGCTGACGGCGCGCTTGGGGTGACGGTACCGAGCGAGTTCGCCAGCACCTGGCGCAGCACGATCAGCGCCGCCTTGAGATCAGTTGATGCGGCCGATGACGAAAAGGATCCCGACGCCAGGGACGCTTCCAGGAATAGACCGGAATTCTGGAACGCCTCGTTGATATCGTCGCCCGTGAGGCCAGAGTCGAGCGGCGTGCGCTGCGCCAGCACCAGCGCCACGGCTTGCTGCACTTGGGGGGCCAGGTTGTCGAGCCCGGCGGCGACGCCCAGATTGGCGAACAGCTGTGCCAGGCTGGTCTGCTGGCCCGCCGCGCTCTGCACCGCGACCGACACGGCGAGCGCCTCGGTTAGCGTGAGCTGAACTTTTGCAGCGACAGCCGTAGGCGCCGTTTGCGCGGCGACGGCCGCAGCCGCTTGAGGCGCCAGGGTTATCGAATCGGTCGTTGTCGCGCTCGCGCTGCCAGCCGTGCTCGGCGACTGGCTTGCAGGGGCGGCCTGCTGGCTGACGACCGCAAGGGCGATGCCACCGTCCGCGGCTTGCGAAACCGCGAGCTGCAGCACCTGGCCGGCCTGCAGCGCCACCTGAGATTGCACGTCGAGCGCCTGGCCGCTGATCACGATCCGCACCGTATCATTGGTCAGAACCTGCTGGACCCTGGCGCTGATCACGCTGCCCGGCTGCAGCACCACGGGCGCCGTCACGCCTTGGGCGGCCAACAGCAGAAGATTGGAATGAATGACGATCGGCATCGGAAAGGGCTTCACCGGGGCGTGCCCGAGAAGCCTATCGATGGGTCGTAAACCTCTCGTTAAGAATGTCGCTGCCATGCGGCTTTAAGCGCCTCCAGCCGATTGCCAGGTTGGATTCGCAACCTCAAGCCTGCACGCGGGAATTTGGCGTTGGCCGGCCTAGACCATCGTTTCCGAAGTTCTGATCGTATCGTCAGGTCTCCCCGGTCCTCATCCTGAGTTCGCCATCGGCGTAGGCCGACCCGCTGCGTATGAAAGTCTGTTCTTTATTTCGACGCCGAGTTGTCCTCATCCTGAGTTCCCCATCGGCGCGGCCGACCCACTGCGCATGAAAGTCTGTTCTTCATTTCGACGCCGAGTTGTCCTCATCCTGAGGAGCATCGCGCCAGCGATGCGTCTCGAAGGATGGCCCCGGGCGACGACCTTTCGAGCCGCCATCCTTCGAGACGCCCGGCTTCGCCAGGCTCCTCAGGATAAGGACCGGAAGTTTGAAGACGCTTTCGTATTAGGGGCATCGCGCAAGCGCGATGCGTCTCGAAGGATGGCCGCAAAGGCGGTGCAAGCGGCCATCCTTCGAGACGCGCGCGAAGCGCGCGCTCCTCAGGATGAGGTCGGAGCAAGGCTCGATATGATAAGCTTCAACGAATCGCTCAACTAGTCGGCGAACGACGCGCGACGCTTTGGCGGTTCGACCACGACGCCTTCGCAGACGATTTTCCCGTCTATCAGACTGAAGGCGAGCGTGTCGTATCCGGGAAAGCGCTCGCCGGGAAGGATCGGCAACGTCCCGGCGCGGCCCTGAATTTTCAGAGCACGGTGGAGTTCTGGATTCCACATTTTGATGCCGGTCTCGATCCAACGACGGCGGATGAGTCGTTCTCGTTCAGTACCAGGGTCCAGTCCTGGTTCCTCGGCGACGATCGGTTGCGCGATGACGTTTGCGTCGAATCGTTTCGAGGCAGCGATCGGCTGACCGAGCGTGTGTTGCACGGCACCTGCCCCCTCGTCGACAAACCTGCGAGCAGCCCATTCGTCGCTCGCCGTACGTCGCCGCAGCGACACCCATTTGTCCCACACGAACTGGAGCACCGGCAACTTGCGCAGCATGGCGCCCAGTTTGGTCAGAACCGGAAACGGTCTTGATATGTTCTCAGCCAGTGACATCCGCTCTCGCTCTGCTTTCACGCACAAAGAACCGCCATGGTCGAACATCAAAATGATTCGGTCCAGTGCGACTCGCACGGCTCTCTATTCCACGGCGGACGACAGCGATTTGATGATGCTTGCCGCCGCCCTGAAATCGACCAACCGCGCCGCGCGTCGCGCCGCGACCTCGTGATCCACACCCCATTTTTCGATGTTCCAGTCTTCGTCGACATGGGCCGCGGCCCAGACCTGATCGGCATCGAGCGCGCCGTGACTGAGCGCCAGCGCGAGCAGCGCCGAACCCGTCAACGCGGTGACCACGTGCAGCGCCGCAATCGACCAGGGGTCACCCGGCAACGCCGCGCGCGCGGCGGCAACCGCGGCCTCGGGCTGAGCGACATGCACGATCCCTTCGGACAAAATAAAATGCGCGCCCAGCGCGTCCGCGGCCCAAAACAACACAGGGTCCCAAAGCGCGGCTTCACGCGCGACCAGCGCATCGGGATGGCCGGCGCGGTAGCAGAGCAGGTCAGATCCAAGATATTTCGCGATATCGTCGGTAACGGCCTCGACCCGCTCGACCACGGCGTCGACAACGCTATTGGCGAAGCGCGTCAGTGGCATGGTCAGGGGATCGATGAATTCCTGCTGTGCGTTCCATTCGCCAGCGATCGTGTCAGCGATCTCCCGTGTCGGGACCATCACCTGACGGCCTGAAGGCGTGCGGATCGGCCTGTCATCGAGCGTGATGGCAAAACCGCCGCCGCGCGTCGACGACGCCGGCGGCGGCGGTGTAAAATCGCTTCCGGCGCAAGCTCCGCGTCGTGCGCCGCACCGCCTCCTCCGGATCGAGCGGAGAATTTCCAGCGACTTCATCGAACAATTCACGCATTTGTTGGTCCATTAAATGCAAGCGCCAAGGCTATGATATGCTTCCCTGCCAATAAAGCGAACAAGCGATGGCGATCGTCTTTGATGACAAACGTCCGCCCATGATCAAAATCCCGGCAGCGGTGCTCCTCCTATTGGCCGGCCCCGGGCTTTCGGCCGCGGCGGCAGGATTTCGTTCGCCGGAATCGCTGGTCAGGAATGTCTACGCCTATTATGGCGACAGCTCGTCCGAGCTTTCGAGCGGGCTGCCCCACGATCCCGCTACGGCACGCCAGTTCTTCGATCCCGCCTTGCGGGAAGCCTGGATCAACCTCAAGCACGAACCCTATGATTTTCTGGTGCAGAGCCCGACCTGGAAGATCGGCGCGGTCTCGATCTCCATCGTGCGCAAGCAATATGACAAGACCTATGTCGCCGCTGCCTTCCAAAATAACGGCCGCCCAATCACGCTGAATTTCATTCTGGTCAATGGGCCCGATGGCTGGGAGATTTCGGACGTCGAAAGCCCGCATGATTCTCTGCGGATGTTTCTCGACCAATACCGAAACTGAAGAGAAGTTCGGATCGCTGGCTCAATTGGAATTGGCACAGGCGCGCGAATAGGCCGCGCGGCGGCCCGGACGAAGGCCCGCCGCGGCGGCCTGATCGAGGCATTTGGTGATCCGGTCGCCGAACGAGGGGCGCGGCGTCGGCGCATAGTTGTAGTGGATCGGCGCGTCGAACTGCGGCACCACCGGCGGCACGATGTTCGGCGGTGGCGGCGGCGCCGGCAGCGGCGGGTTGAACCGTGATCCGCCGGGGGGAATGAACTGCGCGCCAACCGGGCTGCTCAACGCAAGCGCCGCAACGGCTATACCGAAGATGATCGCTGCATGTTTCATGCAGGGCATGTCGTGATCCCCCGGCCAAAATTCAACTAAACTATTCTTCAGGGGCGTTCTCGATCGGGTCGAAGCGGTCGGCTTCGAGGCCGAGCAGGTTCCACGATTGCAGCATGTGCGGCGGCAGCGGCGCGGTCGCGTCAATGGTGCCGCCGCGCGGATGCGGGATCACGATCCGCCGCGCCAGCAAATGCAGCCGGTTCTGCAGACCGCCCGGCAGCTGCCAGTTCTCCTTGTTGAAATATTTGGGATCGCCGACGATGGCGTGATCGATATGGGCCATGTGGGCGCGCAACTGATGGGTTCGCCCCGTCACCGGCTTCAGCGAGACCCAGGCGAGCTTCTGCGCCGAGGTCTCCACGACGGCATAATAGGTCACGGCGTGGCTGGCACCCTCGTCGCCGTGCGCGGCGACCCGCATGATGGTGTCCTCCTCGCCCTCCTCCTTGGCGAGATAGGTCGAGATGCGGCCCTGCTTCGGCTTCGGTACGCCCGCCACCAGCGCCCAGTAGATTTTGCGTGCGGAGCGGTGACGGAATGATCCGGTCAGGGCGGTGGCGGCAAACCGCGTCTTCGCCACCAGGAGGCAGCCCGCGGTCTCCTTGTCGAGCCGGTGCACCAGCCTCGGCTTCTGGCCCTTGGCGTCGCGCATCACCTCCAGCATCTGGTCGAGATGCCGCGTGGTGCCGGAACCGCCCTGCACGGCGAGGCCGGCAGGCTTGTTCAGCACCATGACGTCGGCGTCCTCATAGAGGATCATGTCCTTGAGCGCCTGCAGCGTTTTTGCGGCGGCTTCCGACAGTTCGCCGGCCACCTTGGGCGCGTCGAGCTTGAGCGGCGGAATGCGGACGCTCTGGCCCTCTTCCAGCCGGTCCTTGCTGTCGGCGCGCTTGCCGTTGACCCGCAATTCGCCTTTGCGGACGATGCGCTGGATATGGGAGAACGACAGGCCGGGAAAGCGCGCTTCGAGAAAACGGTCGACGCGCATGTTGTTTTCGTCCGCCGTCACCAGGACCGTCTGCACTTTGGCCGGCAGCGGCGGCAGCTCGGCGACGATCTTTTCGGGCTCGGCCGTAAACGGGACCGATTGCTCCGCACGCCGCGCGGAAATCCGCGCCGGCTTGGCCCCTGGTCGATGCATCAGCGGCCTCTCGGCCGGCGAACCCCGATAAGGTCGCGCTCCCTTGGGGCGGTCGCCCCGGGCCTTCAGTGGTTTCTTGACGCGACGGCTCATAGCGAGGTGCTGCTCCAGTCAAGCCCTGGGGTAGCGCAAAAGCAGCTTACCGTCACGGCGAAATAGCCACCAATTTCGCGCGCGGTCGATGTCAGCCCAAGCCGCTCAGCGCTGGCGGCCTTAGGGCGCGACGAAATGAAGGACGAAGGCACCCGCGACACAGAGCCCAACGGCAAGCGCGGCCGACCACCATTTGGCTGGATAGCCGCCGAACGTAAGCACAACCAAGGCCGCGCCCAGAACGCCTCTGATCAAAGTCATGGGTTGCTCCGCGTCATCTGTTCAATATGCGCCCGGAGTGGGGCCTTTTCCAGTGGAGGCGCGTGGCGAAAGCTGCCAAGCTTCAAGACCCGCTATCCGGCGACGCGCCCCCGCGCTCTCTCCGCAGCTTGGCCCAGTAGTCCAGCCGCTTTCTGATCTCGCGCTCGAAGCCGCGGTCGGGGGGATCGTAGAAGGTCTGGCGGCCCAGCGCTTCCGGGAAATAATCCTGGCCGGAGAAGGCGTCCGGCGCATCGTGATCATAGTGGTAGCCCGAGCCATAGCCTTCCGACTTCATCAGCCTGGTCGGCGAGTTCAGGATATGCTTCGGCGGCAGCAGCGAACCGCCCTCCTTGGCGGCGCGTTGCGCGGCGCCAAAGGCCTTGTAGGCAGCGTTCGATTTCGGCGCAGTGGCAAGATAGATCACAGCCTGCGCGATCGCCAGTTCGCCTTCGGGAGAGCCGAGAAAATCATAGGCGTCCTTGGCGGCGTTGCAGATCACAAGCGCCTGCGGATCAGCGAGGCCAATGTCCTCAACCGCCATGCGGACCACCCGGCGGGCCAAGAACAGCGGATCTTCGCCGGCATCCAGCATGCGCGCGAGATAATACAACGCCGCATCGGGATCGGAGCCGCGCACCGATTTATGGAGCGCCGAGATCAGGTTGTAATGGCCGTCGGCCGACTTGTCGTAGATCGGGGCGCGGCGCTGCAGGATATCCTGCAGCTGCGCGGCATTGAAGGTCTCGCCTTCGCGCGCGGCGCGCCAGACCTCCTCGGCGAGCGTCAGCGCGGCGCGGCCATCACCGTCGGCCATCCGCACCAGCACGGCGCGGGCCTCCATGTCCAGCGGCAGTTGCCTGCCCTCGATCTGTTCGGCGTGGGCAAAAAGCTGCTCGATCGCGACGGGATCGAGCGAATGAAACACCAGCACCCTCGCCCGCGACAACAATGCGGCGTTGAGTTCGAACGAGGGATTTTCGGTGGTGGCGCCGACCAGCACCACGGTGCCGTCTTCCATCACGGGCAGGAAGGAATCCTGCTGGGCGCGATTGAAGCGATGCACCTCGTCGACGAACAGCAGCGTGCCCTTGCCGGTTTCGCGCCGCGCGCGCGCGGCGTCGAATGCCTTCTTGAGGTCGGCGACGCCGGAAAAGACCGCCGATAGCTGCTCGAAATGCAGCTCGGTCGCATCCGCCAACAGCCGCGCCACCGTGGTCTTGCCGGTGCCGGGAGGGCCCCAGAAGATCAGCGAGCCCAGCGTGCGCGTCTCCAGCATGCGCGTCAGCGCGCCATCTGGCCCGAGGATGTGATCCTGTCCGACGACGTCGGAAAGCCGGCGCGGGCGCAGCCGGTCTGGCAGCGGATGCGGCGCATCCCGCTCCATTCCTGCGGCCGTGAACAGGCTGGCAACTTCGCGTGGCCGTTTCGGGCTCATCCGCCCAGCGTCACGTTGATCTGCTGGCCGCCGCGCACCAGGGTAATGCGCCAGATCCGGGCGGACTCGCGGGTCGCCTTCTCCAGATCGCTGGTCCTGGTGATTTTCTGGTTGTTGACCGAGGCGATGATATCGCCCTTCTGAAATCCGACGCTGGCGGCGGTGCCGCCATCGGCCAGATCGGTCACCACCACGCCGTCGCTGTCGGCATCCAGATGCAGCTCGTCGGCCAAGGCGGGCGAAATGTTGGCAACCCTGGCGCCCTGCAGCGGCGAGCGCCCGGTCAGCACGATCTCATTGCGGCCGGTGTCGGGCGCCGTTTCAAGCGGTACCGTCAGCTTCACTGTCTTGCCAGCGCGCAGGACGTCGATTTCCGAAGTGCCCCCGAGCGGACGCGTCGCAAACCGGTAGTCGAAGGCGTTGGGATCCTCCACCGCCTGCCCGTCGATCGTGACCACGAGATCGGACGGCTTCAGCCCGGCCCGTGCCGCCGGACTGGAAGGCACCACGCTGGCGACCAGCGCGCCGGTCGGCAGCCGCAACCCCAGGGATTCCGCGATATCGGGCGTCACCGCCTGCAGCTTGGCGCCGAGCCAAGGCCGCTTGACCGCCTTGCCGCCGCTCTTGGCCGAGGCCACGACGACCCGCACCATGTTGGAGGGAATGGCAAAACCGATGCCCTGGGATCCGCCGGAACGCGAGAAGATCGCGGTGTTGATGCCGGCGAGCTTGCCGGTCATGTCGACCAGCGCGCCGCCCGAATTGCCGGGATTGATCGGGGCATCGGTCTGAATGAAGAACTGGTAGTCGGTGATGCCGACCTGGGTGCGCGCAAGCGCCGAGATGATGCCGTGGGTCACGGTCTGGCCGACGCCAAAGGGGTTGCCGATCGCCAGCACGACGTCACCCACCATCAGCTCGTCGGAATTGGCAAAATCGAGCGTGGGAAACCGCTCATGCGCGCCTTTCAGCCGCAAGACCGCCAGATCGCTGCGGGGGTCCTTCAAAACGATCTCGGCCTCGAATTCCCGCTTGTCTGATAGCGATACCTTCACCTCATCGGCCCCTTCGATGACGTGGACGTTGGTCACCACCAGGCCTGCGGGATCGACCATGACGCCCGATCCCAGCGAGCGCTGCATCTGTTCCGGCTGCTGGCCAGGCACGCCGAAGAAACGACGGAAGATCGGATCATCGAGCAGCGGATTGCGGTCCTGTATCATCTTGGCCGCATAGACGTTGACCACGGCCGGCTGCACCCGCTGCACGATCGGCGCGTAGGACAGCCGCAGCTCCGACGAGGAGGCCGGCAAACGCCGGTCCTGGGCGTTGGCTTGGTGCGAGTTTCCAAAAAAACACGCCGCCCATAGAATGGTCGCGGCGGCTTGCAGAAATCGGGGCATTCTCACCTCTTGATGCAGCCATGAGATATAATCGCCTCGAAGCGGCTTTAGAAGGGCGCTCGGCAGGGCGATCCCTCGTCTTCAGGCCGCATCTTCCAGTCCTACAACCCACTCCCCCACCATCCACGCCAATTGGGTCGCGTCGTCGACTGACGTCATCGGTTCGCGTTGGCCTCCCGCGAGGCGAACCAGTGACGCGTGGTGTGCTTCATGTGCAACATGCGGAACTATGGCGATGTTGCGGAGCGGTCATGTCTTTTTCCTATGGTTATTAAGGTGAACATAAATGCTTGAAAGGTGTAACCATGACAAGATCGACGTTTGCGAGTACCGCTGTGGTAGGCCTGATCGGCGCTTCGCTTGCATCCCCTGCACATGCAGAATCCTCCAATGATGCCGAGATCGCGCTTTTGAAACAGCAGCTCCGCCTGATGGAGCAAAAACTCGACAAATTACAGAAGCAGACTTCGGCAAATACCGCGGCGGCTGCCAGCGCCAACGCCAAGGCCACCAGCGTCGCGAACGCCAACGCGAACTATCCGGTCAAGGGTCCGATCGTGCCGTCCGGCGTAGTGGTTAGCATGCCGAACAACCGGCCGACCCTCTGCACCGCCGATAGCGAGAATTGCATTTCGATCACCAGCCGGCTGCACTTCGATGTCGGCGGTTACAATTATCGGCCCAACTCCGCTTCGACTTCGCCGCAGCAGCTCGATAGCGGGGAAAACGTCCGCCGCGCACGCATCGGTGTTATCGGCAAATTCCTGGGTGACTGGAATTACGGCCTGATCTACGACTTCGGCGGCTCGTCGGACGGGTTTGCCACTTCGGCCGCCGTCACCCCTACCGCAGCTGTGCCCGCGCCGGGAAGCGTAGGCACCCTTCCCGGGGGCGGCGTCTCCGGCATTGAAAGCGCCTACCTCAGCTATACCGGCTTCAAGCCCTTCGGCGGCAAATTGGCCATCGAAGGCGGCATTCAGGACACGTTCTACACCCTGGACGAGGCCACAAGTTCGAACGACATCATGTTCATGGAACGCGCCTCGCCGGGTGTCGTCGCCTCGAACATTGCCGCGGGCGACTTCCGCTCCGACGCCGGCGCCCGCTGGTATACCGACCAGTTCTTCGCGGGAGCCTACATCACCGGTCCCACCACGGGCGCCATCCACTCGGCATCAAGCATAGCTCCGCAAGGCACGACAGAGCAGTATGGCTCGTTCGTGCGCGTCGCGGGTCAACTGGTCAGCGGCAACAACTATTCGTTACACCTGGGCGGCGATGCCGAATTCCTGATCCAGCCGCCGCACAATCTCATTGCCAACACCCAAACGCTGACGCTGAGCGATCGGCCGGAGTTGCGCCTCGACCCGACCACCCTGGTCTCGACCGGGGCGCTCGCCGACGTCTCCGGCGCTCAAGTCTACAGCGCGGAAGCGGCGGGAACGTACGGGCCGTTCTTCGCTCAGGGCGAATACTTCTGGTACCATGTCGATCGCACCTTTGGCCCGGGTTTGCCGAGCGAGAGTTTCGAAGGCGGCTATGCGCAGGCGAGCTATATGTTGACCGGAGAAACCCATACCTACAATCCATCCACCGCCGCCTACAACGGCATCATGCCGGCCCATCCGTTCTCGCTGCAAGGCGGCGGCTGGGGCGCATGGGAGGTCGCCGGCCGCTACAGCACCATCAATCTCAATAATGACCTGGCCACCGCGAACGGCGTCGCGGGGGGCAGACAGGATGTCTTTACGGCCGGCCTGAATTGGTACGTTTCCGGCAATATCCGATTCATGTTCAACTATTTGCACGGCGACATCAGCAAGCAATTGAGCCCGACCAATTCCACCGACACCGGTTCCAAATTCGACGCGGTGGCGATGCGAACCCAGATCGCGTTCTAGATGATTGACTTCGGCAGGAGCAGCCGCCGGGCTGCCCCTGCCGGCTGGTCCTTGGCGGATTCCGGCGCCTTAAGAGCTTTACAAGCTCCGGCTAAACACGACATCTGCCTTGCACGCGTTGGCAAGGGAGTATGGCCATGAAGGCTGTCGGCTACAGGAAATCGCTGCCGATCGAGGCGGCGGAGGCTTTGATCGATTTTGAAACCACCAAACCGGAACCAACCGGTCGCGATATTCGCGTCGCCGTGAAGGCGGTATCGGTCAATCCGGTCGATACCAAGGTGCGCAAGCGCGCAGCACCTCTCGAAGGCGAAACCAAGGTGCTCGGCTTCGATGCCGCCGGCGTCGTCGACGCCATCGGCCCCGAAGTCACGCTGTTCAAGAGCGGCGACGAAGTATTCTATGCCGGGTCGATCCTGCGCCCGGGCACCAACGCGGAATTTCATCTGGTGGACGAGCGGATCGTCGGCCACCGGCCGAAAACGCTCTCCTTTGCCGAATCGGCCGCCTTGCCGCTGACCTCGATCACCGCGTGGGAATTGCTGTTCGATCGCTTCGGCGTCGTGCCGGGCCGGAGCTTCGATCCGCGCACGCTCCTGATCATCGGCGGCGCCGGCGGCGTCGGCTCGATCCTGATCCAGCTCGCCCGCCGCCTGACCGGATTGAGGGTAGTGGCTACGGCATCCCGGCCGGAATCGCAGAAGTGGTGCAGCGATCTCGGCGCCCATGCCGTGGTCGATCATTCAAAGCCGATCAAGCAACAGGTGGAGAAGCTGAAGTTTCCGCCGGTGGGGCTGGTCGCCAGCCTCACCAACACCGACCAGCATTATAAGGCGCTGGCAGATATCATCGCGCCGCAGGGTAAATTCGGATTGATCGATGATCCCCAGGAATTCAATGTCAGCGCATTCAAATCCAAGGCGGTCTCGATCCACTGGGAGGCGATGTTCACGCGGCCTTCATTCCAGACCCCGGACATGATCGCCCAGCACCATCTGTTGAACGACGTCGCCGACCTCCTCGACAAGCACGTGCTGCGCACCACGCTGGATCAGACCTTTGGCAGCATCAATGCCACCAATCTCAAGCGCGCGCATGCGCTGCTGGAATCCGGCCAATCGCGCGGCAAGATCGTGCTGGAAGGCTGGTAGACCTCAGGCGAGCGGCGCGTCCTCGCGACGGCATCGCGCACCTCATGCGATGGTCTGGACAATGCCGCCCTCGGCGCGGAGCGCCGCGCCGTTGGTGGCCGATGCTTCTTTCGAAGCGACATAGAGCACCATGTTGGCGATTTCCTCGACGCTGGCAAAGCGCTGCAACAGCGAGGTCGGACGAAACTGCCTGACGAAGCGCGCGCCGGCCTCCTCCATCGACTCGCCGCTTTGTCGGGCAAGATCCCTGACGAAGGTCTCGACGCCTTCGGACATCGTCGGTCCCGGCAGCACCGAATTGACGGTGACGGCGGTACCGCGGGTCATCTCGGCCAATCCGCGCGACACCGCGAGCTGCGCGGTCTTGGTCATGCCGTAGTGGATCATTTCCTTCGGAATGTTCAGCGCCGATTCGGAGGAGATAAAGACGATGCGACCCCAATTGCGCTTCAGCATGCCCGGCAAATAGCTGCGTGAAAGCCGTACGCCGGACATGACGTTGACCTCAAAGAAACGGTTCCAGTCTTCGTCGGGAATATCGTAGAAACCCTTGGGCTCGAAAATCCCGGCATTATTGATCAGAATGTCCACTTCCGGCAGCTTTCCGACCAGTGCGCTGCATCCGGCGGATGAGGAGACGTCGGCGGCAACACCCCGGACCTTGCCGCCGGGCACCGCCTTGGCAATCGCCGCGGCGGCTGCCTCGACCCTTGCTTCCGTCCGGCCATTGACCACGACATCGGCGCCGGCCGCCGCAAGACCTTTGGCGACCGCGTGGCCGATGCCGGAGGTCGAGCCCGTCACCAGCGCCGTCTTTCCCTTGAGATCGATGATCATGAAACCTCTCCCTGGCTGATGACACGGATATCGGGAGCTTCGGGCGCGTCTGCAATCGCAGCCGAGGCCCGGTGGCTACGATTAAAAAAGCGGCGCACGAAGGCGCCGCTTTCGGGAACTACGGTCTTGAAATCAGGTCTACGCGGCGGCGGCCTTGTCCTGCTCCGGGCCGGAATCGAGGCCCTTGGCATCGACGTCGCGGTCGACGAATTCGATCACCGCCATCGGCGCGTTGTCGCCATAGCGGAAGCCGGCCTTGATGATGCGGGTATAGCCGCCCTGGCGGTCCTTGTAGCGGGCGGCCAGCACATCGAACAGTTTTCGGGTCTGGTCGAGATCCCGCATTTCGGAGATCGCCTGCCGGCGCATGGCGAGGCCGCCCTTCTTGCCGAGCGTGACCAGCTTTTCGACGATCGGACGAAGTTCCTTCGCCTTCGGCAGCGTGGTGACAATCTGCTCGTGCTTGATCAGCGACGCGCACATATTGGCAAACATCGCGCGCCGATGCTCGGCGGTGCGGTTGAGCTTGCGATGAACCTTGCCATGACGCATGGCGTCTCTCCTGCCTGAACTGTGTCATTCCGGACGCCGCGAAGCGGCGATCCGGAATCTCGATCTATCAAACCCCGGGGATTCCGGGTTCGCGTTGCCGCGAGCCCCGCGATCGCGGAATCAATAATGGTCCTCGAAGCGCTTGGCCAGTTCGTCGATATTTTCCGGCGGCCAGCCCGGCACTTCCATGCCGAGATGCAGCCCCATCTGGGCCAGCACTTCCTTGATCTCGTTCAGCGACTTGCGGCCGAAGTTCGGGGTACGGAGCATCTCCGCTTCCGACTTCTGCACGAGGTCGCCGATATAGACGATGTTGTCGTTCTTCAGGCAGTTGGCCGAACGCACCGACAGTTCGAGCTCGTCGACCTTCTTGAGGAAGGCCGGGTTGAACGCCAGATCCGGGATGATCTCCTGCGTCACTTCCTTGCGCGGTTCCTCGAAGTTGACGAAGACGTTGAGCTGGTCCTGCAGGATGCGCGCGGCATAGGCCACCGCATCATCAGGCGAGATCGCGCCGTTGGTCTCGATGGTCATCGTCAGCTTGTCGTAATCGAGGATCTGGCCCTCGCGGGTATTCTCGACCTTGTACGAAACCTTGCGCACCGGCGAGAACAGGCTGTCGACCGGGATCAGCCCGATCGGCGCGTCCTCGGGACGGTTGCGCTCGGCGGCGACATAGCCCTTGCCGGCGGCGACGGTGAATTCCATGCGGATTTCGGCGCCCTCGTCCAGCGTGCAGATCTGCAGGTCCGGATTGAGCACCACGACGTCGCCCACGGTCTGGATATCGCCGGCGGTGACGACGCCCGGCCCCTGCTTCTTGACGACCATGCGCTTGGGGCCTTCGCCCTGCATCTTGATCGAGATATCCTTGATGTTCAGCACGATGTCGGTGACGTCCTCGCGAACGCCAGCGATCGAAGAGAATTCGTGCAGCACGCCGTCGATATGCACCGACTGCACCGCGGCGCCCTGCAGCGATGACAACAGGATGCGCCGCAGCGCGTTGCCAGCGTCTGGCCGAAGCCACGCTCGAGCGGCTCGGCAACCAGCGTCGCAAAGCGGACGGGATCGGTGCCCGGTGTCACCTGGAGCTTGTTCGGCCGGATCAGTTCTTGC
>CAVTNW010000031.1:0-195634 GCA_963736075.1 uncultured Alphaproteobacteria bacterium
TTTGCGCTGCACGTTGCTGTCATCGGGATCGCCCGCGGGCAGCGCCTGGACGCGAGCCTTGCCGTCGGGCAATAGCCAGTCACGGACCAGGTTGGGCGGCAGCGTGCTGGCGGTCACCGGCTCGGGCGAGAGGCTCGAGCGAAGCCGATCGAGATCATAGATCAAGGAAGGCACCAGCGCCGCTTCGGCTCGGGCCCGGACCGCGGCATCCGCGTTGGCCAGTCGAATGAGCAAATCGGAAACATGGCGCGCAGCATCGGCGTCGGCGCCGGGTGTGTTGCCGGCGGCCTTTGAGAGCTCCATGGCGGCGGTTCGGATCGCAGCGACATCATCCGCGTCGGAGGGCGCGGGCTCGGTCTTGCGCGGGTTGAGGGCGGTGCCGAGCCGTTGCGATGCCTCCTTGAGGTCGGCGATCTTGCCGCTTTGATCGGATGGAACGAAGCTGTCCAGCGTCAGCACGCGGGACACCTCGGGCAGCGCGGAGAGGCGTTTGGCGATGGCGTTGGCCTGGTCGAGCGAGGGCGCCAGGATCTCGGCATCATTGCCGCTGGTTTCGGGGTCATGCTGCAATTGCCGATAGGTCACCACCGAGGGCGAGTTTGGATTTTGCAGATCGACTGGATTGAAATCGAACGGCAGATGCAACAATAGCGGCGCGCCGGCCAGAACGACCAGGATGGTGCCGGCGATGACGGGGATGCGATGGCGCTGCAGGAAATGGTCCAGCGGTGCCAGGCTTTGAAAGCCCACGGCCGCGGCTTCGCCGGGGGGATTGAGCACCGCCAGCATGGCCGGCACCAGGGTGATGCTACACAGGAACGCGACCAGCATGCCGCATCCGGCAATCAGCCCCAATTCTGACAGGCCGCGATAGTCGGTCGGCAGGAAGGCGAAAAAACCGACGGCGGTGGCGAGCGCCGCCAGCGCCAGCGGATCGCCGGCCTTGCGGGCGGCCGATCGCAGCGCCTCGCGAAAATCCGGGTGCTCGTGCCGTTCGGCACGATAACGCACGCTGAACTGAATGCCGAAATCGACGCCGAGGCCGACAAACAGCACGAAGAAGGCAATCGAGATCAGATTGAACGAGCCCACCATGGCCAGTCCGAGCGCGGCGGTGGCCGCAAGTCCGACCATCAGACTGAAGAACACCGCGGCGATGATCTTGAGGGAACGCAGTGCCAGCCAGAGAATGATCACGACGCCCAACAGCGCGGTCAATGTGTCACGCAAGGCGCTGTGCCGGATGACCGAAAACTGGTCGTCGTTCATCGGCACCTGGCCGGTCAATTCGACCGTCGTGCCCCATTTGCCATGCAGGTCCAGATCGGATGCCGCGCGGTGTATGCCCTGGGCAGCGTTGTGCCCCGGCTGCAGCTCCGCGAAATCCAGCTTTGGCTGCACCTCGATAAAATGCCGCAGCTGGTCCGCCGGCAACGGGCTGCCTTGCAATAATTCCTGCCAGGAAAACGTGGCCGGTTTTCCCGCCAGCACGTCGCTCAGCGTTCGATCCGACAGCGTCAAGGGCCACGCCAGCTGGTCCAGCTTGATCCTCCTGGCCTCGACGCCCTCGGCCGCCAGGGTCAGCGTCTTCATGACGCCGCGGAGGCTCGGATCCGCCGCCAGCGTCCCGACCAGCGGCCGTACTTTGGTCAGTCCTTCGGCGGTTTGCTTGACCGCGGCAGGCGAGCCGAACAACAATCCGTTGCGTTCGAAAAAAGTGCCGCTGTCGGGCTGGCCCACCCGGGGAAAGAGGTTCGGGTCTTTCGCAAGCCGCTCCGCCAGCGCATTGGTGGCCAATTCAGCGTTTTCGGCGGTTGGCGCGTTGACAACAATGGCAATGCCTTTCTGGGGAAAGGCCGCGGCCAACTGCACTTGACGCTGATGCCAGGGCAGGGCCTGCGAGATCAATCCCTCGACGTCGGCATTGATGGAGAAGTTCTGGACCGCGAACGCGGCAGTGCCGAGCATCAGCAGGGTGCCGACAACAATGACCGGCCACCGGAAGCGCGCGCAGAAATCGACAAGTCGGACAATCGTCGAACTGACCATGGCAGGCGCCAGCGCTTTCCGCTCGCAAAGTCGGAGCCGGCCCAACAACGCCGCCGTAATCGTTCAGTTCCCAATCAGGCCTGCGCTGCACGGCCGAGTTCTTCAATCGGCATTTCTGTTTCTGATCTCGCGGCGGGAATTTGCATTCCCGCCGAGGGATCGCTTGCGGAAAGCCGTCAGGCGTGGCGACTGATCACGTCAACGATCTTCTTGTCGCTGGGGTTGACGATCAGCAGCCGGTCATGGATCAGCGCGTAATCGTAGGGCTTCAAAGCCGAAACCCGATCCGCGACTTTGGCCGGTATGGCGCGGAGCGAGACGTCACTGGGGAGCGTGGCTCCGACCGAGGCCGTGAAGTTTGGCGCCGTCTGATCCTTGGCCTGGCGGCCAATATCCCTCCAGGCCATTCGCTGCTGTGCCGGCGTCAGCGTCAGATTATCTTGTGCCATCGGCTGCATCGTGGACGACATCGATTTATTGGCCGTCGATGAATTGGACATGGCCTGATTGTCGGCCGCCGATGCCGAGCCAATTCCCGCGGCGAGCGCGGCAACGGTGGCGATGGCGATGATTTTGGTTTTCATAGCGGTTCTCCTGATCGAGCCGCCCCTGATCTGCCAAAACTCTGGGCCGCCATTGGTTTCGTTAAAGCTTGTTCATATCGACGACCCCAGGGCGCGCGTCGGCAGTCGCGCCGCGCGGGTTGCCTTTCAAGGGAGCTCACGCATTTGTTACACGGCCGATGCAGAGCTATTCCAGTTTGCGGCGGCCCGATCCGATCGCCGCGCGCAGGCCCGGCTTGGTCCTTGTATTTATTGGCTGTCGGTGTTGGATGCTGGATGGCCGCGGCCACCGAAGCCATACGATGGCGCAACCACCGCGCGGTGCAGGTGCGCTGTCCTTGCCAAATATTAATCGAACGCACAGGACATCGTAAGGTACGAACTCCCAACTTGTTCGTTCATGATACTTCTGAATTCAATCCTGGAGACGTCATCATGAACGATCAATCGAACGAACCCGTGGGTTCCCCGCGAAAAATCATCAGGCCGCGCCGGCTTGCCCTGCTGGCGTCGGTGGCCGGCATCAGCCTGGCGGTGCTGGCCGTCGGGCCCGGCAGCTACGGGTCATTCAATCTGCCGGCATGGACGGCGTCGGCTCACGCCGCCGAAGCCGCGCCGGCTCCGGCCGGATTCGCCGATCTCGTTTCAAAGGTCAAACCCGCGGTGATATCGGTCCGGGTCAAGATCGACGAGGATAACAACAACACCGCCGTGACCCAGCGTGGCAGCAGCACCGATCCGGATCCATCGCCCTTCGACCAGTTCTTTTCGCGGCAATTCGGTTTCCGCGGGCCGAACGGCATGGCGCCCCGCCATGAGATCATCACCGGCGAGGGCTCGGGCTTCTTCATCTCGCCGGACGGGTATGCCGTCACCAATAATCACGTCGTCGATCACGCCCAGTCCGTGCAGGTCACGACCGACGACGGCACGATCTACACCGCCAAGGTGATCGGCACCGACCCGAAGACCGATCTGGCGCTGATCAAGGTCGACGGCAAGAAGGACTTCACCTACGTCAAGTTCGCCGATCAGCCGCCGCGCATCGGCGACTGGGTGGTCGCGGTCGGCAACCCGTTCGGGCTTGGCGGCACCGTCACGGCCGGCATCGTGTCGGCGCGTGGACGCGACATCGGCTCCGGGCCCTATGACGATTATGTGCAGATCGATGCCCCCATCAACAAGGGCAACTCCGGCGGGCCGGCGTTCGACACCAACGGCAACGTGATCGGGGTCAATACCGCGATCTACTCGCCCTCGGGCGGTTCGGTCGGCATCGGCTTCGACATTCCGGCCGCGACGGCCAAAGCCGTGGTCGCTCAACTCAAGGACAAGGGCTACGTCACCCGCGGCTGGCTCGGTGTTCAGGTGCAGCCGGTCACCGCCGGTATCGCCGACAGCCTGGGCATGAAGCAGGCGCGCGGCGCACTGGTCGATAATCCGCAGGCCGGCAGTCCGGCGGCCAAGGCGGGCATCGCGGCCGGTGACGTCATCACCGCGCTCAATGGCGATCCCGTGAAGGATTCGCGCGATCTCGCCCGCAACATCAGCACGATGAAGCCGGGAAGCGAGGTCAAACTCGACATCCTCCGCAACGGCGAGTCCAAGTCGATCACGCTATCGCTCGGCGAAATGCCAGGCGATCATCAAGCCAATGCTGAAAAGGCCGGCTCGGAATCAACCACGGGCGGCCCGCGTCTGGGGCTCAGCGTTGAGCCGGCTAGGGAGGTCGAGGGCGCCGGCCAGAAGGGTGTGGTGGTGACCGCGGTTGATCCGGAAGGCGCCGCCGCGGAGCAGGGCATCCAGACCGGGGACGTCATCCTCGATGTCGGCGGCAAGGCGGTCGCCAATGCCGGCGAGATACGCTCGGCGCTGACGCAGGCCACGGCCGGCGGCAAGCACAGCGTGCTGATGCAAGTGAAGACGTCGGATGCGACCCGCTTCGTCGCGGTGCCGCTGGCCAAGGGATGACGCGCGCCATCGGCATCCGAGGAGGGCCAGGCTTCGCGCTTGGCCCTTTTCTGCCGTGTTAGTAGGCAGCCGCCCTCGCGGCTGTCACCAGGTGTGCCTGCGGTCGTCAGCGGCCATCCAAATAATACGAGCAGGCATGGCACCTAAAGTTCCGGGCGGCGTTATGACCCGGTATCTTGTTGATTTGCTCCTGTCGTACCCACGGCAGATTCTCTGCAATTCGTTTGTGATCAGGACGCCCGGATGTTCTTGCTGAATGCATTGGCGGTGTTTGTCAGCCGGGCCTTGCTGGTTCTATTGTTCCTGCCGTTCAGCGCCATGGATAAGATCATCAACTTCAAGCAAGCGGTTGGACAGGCGGCCGAAGCATTTCCCAACCGCGTTCTCGCCACCGTAATGATCTTCGCAGGGCTGGGCGTGGAGATCCTGATGTCATCGGCCATCCTGACGGGAATTGCCGATCGGATGGCGGCGCTCATTCTTGCGGTCTATTGCATCGTCACGGCGTTGCTTTGGAAGCAATTCTGGAAGGCGCCGGATTTTCGGCTCAGGGGCAACAGCAGGGGCCGGGATACGTTCTGGGATTTTCTGAAGAATCTGGCCCTTGCCGGCGGCTTTCTCGCGCTCGCCTTCGGCGGAACCTCGGCCGGCTTGCGAAGTTTCCTGGCGCGTCCGCTGGCGTCGTCGCATCCTTACATGCAGAGCATGAAGGCGGGAGCGTGATGGACGACCACCCGAGCGTTCCCTACTGGCATTTGTGGACCGACGCGGATGGCATCAGCCGGCAAAGACGCTGCCTGATGACGGAATTTGAATTGAAATCGATCAAGCCACCGGCCGATCCGCAATGGCAGGGCCGCAAGACACAAGGCAAAATGAGCGTCATGGTCACGGTGTTGCCGGTCGGCTGGATCGGGACCTGGCACGAAAACCCAAGACCGCAATGGATCGTGCCGCTATCGGGTCGCTGGTTCGTCGAAGCCATGGACGGTACCCGCGCCGAAATGGGCGCCGGCGAAATGGCCTTCGGTGGCGATCAGAATTGCCGTGACGTCGACGGCAAGCGCGGACACCGCTCAGGCACGATCGGCGACGTTGCCGCGGTTCTGATGGTGATCCAGTTGGACGATGCCGCGGGGCCTCGATCGCCTTGCGAGTGGCGGTGATAGGCATGGACGGCATTGACATCATCGATGCTCGGTTTGCCCACTATGTCCTGGCCAATGCCGGGCTTGAGGAACTTGGCCGGGGGCTTCCGATGGATCGAGGGTCTGGTCTGGATCGGCGATGCGCATTGTCTCTTGTTCCAGGATTTACCGCGCGATCGCACCATGCGCTGGATCGAGAACGCCGGGATTTCGGTTTATCGCGCCCCGTCTGGCTTCGGTAATGGCCAGACCCGCGACCGCCAGGGGCGGCTGATCTCGTGCTCGCACCGCGAACGGTGCCTGTTTCGTACCGAGCTCGACGGCCAGCTCACCCGCCTGGTCGACCGCCACCAGGGCCGGCGGCTCAACTCACCCAATGACGTCACCGTCAAATCCGATGGCACCATCTGGTTCACCGACCCGCTCTATGGCATTCAGACCGACTACGAAGGCGGACGACAGCCGTCCGAGCAGCCGCCGGCGCTATATCGCTTCGATCCCGACGAGGGCGGGATCACGGTCGCCGCCGGAGATTTCGACGGGCCCAATGGCCTTGCCTTCTCTCCAGACGAGAGCAGGCTTTATGTCGCCGAAACCGGCGACCAGACGCGGGACAATCCCAAGCAATACATTCGTGTGTTCGACGTTGGCCCGGCCGGAAGGCTGTCGGGCGGAGATGTATTTCACAAGATAGAACCGGGCTACGCCGACGGACTCTGCGTCGATGAGGACGGCAATCTCTGGTCCAGCGCCGCCGACGGGGTGCATTGCATTGACAGGGATGGCCGGCTGCTCGGCAAGGTGCTGGTTCCCTATCGGGTTTCGAATTTGACATTCGGCGGCGCGTTCAAGAACCGGCTCTTCATCGGTGGCTCGCACACGCTGTATGCGATCTTTCTCAACCGTCGCGGAGTTCAATGGCCATGACCCAGCATTCGCAGCTCGCCATCGAGCGACTGGCCTATGTCAGCCTGACCACGCCCGATGCCGCGGGGCTGTGCAATTTCTTCGAGCGCGCACTGGGTTTTCGCCTGCTGACGGCCGGACGTCGCACGGCGCAGGAACTGGCGGGAATCTCCGGATCGGCTGGTGGCGCCTATCGGGTTACGCTCGGCCTTGGCGGCGAGGTCATCGAACTTCTGCAATTCGATTCCCCCGGACGGCCCTATCCGGCTTCCGCCTCGGCCTCCGACCTTTGCTTTCAGCATTGTGCGATCGTCGTGACCGATATGGCACAGGCCTATCAGCACATCTGTGCCCTGGGCCGGTGGTCGCCGATCTCCACCGACGGCCCGCAGCAGCTGCCCGCGTCATCGGGCGGTGTCACCGCCTTCAAGTTTCGCGATCCCGACGGGCATCCCCTGGAATTGCTGGCCTTTGCGGCGGAGAATGTCCCGGCACACTGGAAGGCCCGGTCCAGGAACGAGCTCTTTCTCGGCATCGATCATTCGGCGATCAGTGTCTTCGACAGCGCCCGAAGCATTGCCTTCTATCAAGGGCTGGGGTTGCGGGTCGCGGCGCGTTCGCAAAATGCTGGCCCCGCCCAGGAACATCTCGACGGCGTGAGCAAGCCGGACGTCGAGGTCACGGCGCTGGAGCCTCGTCAAGCGACACCTCATCTCGAATTGCTGCGCTATCGGTTTGCTACGCAGGACCAGAAAATCGAGCTTCGCAACAACGACGTCGCGGCGACCCGATTGGTGTTCGAGGCGAGGCAGGCTTCCGCCGCCGGCGCGGGCGCCAAGCGGGGTCTGACCGATCCGGATGGCCATCATCTTCTGATCGTCGATTCCATCGAGGATGGGTCCTCGCAGACCGTCAATGCCTACGCCAAGGCCGGCTCCCGGCCGCAATCGGCCAAACCGGAGTCCGTACGATGACCACGTTCGCAGCTGCGCCACCCGCCGCGTCAACCGCGCCGTCGGTTGTCGTTCACAAGGTTCTCACGGGGCAGAAGGCGCTGGTCACGGGGGCCAATTCCGGGATCGGCAAGGCCGTCGCGATCGCTCTGGGGCAGGCCGGCGCCGACGTCGTCGTCAACTATGTCGAAGGTGACGATGCCGCCAATGCCGTGGTCGAGGAGATCAAAAAATCCGGGGTGAGGGCCTACGCGCACCGGGCCGACGTCTCATCCGAAGATCAGGTCGCCGAGATGTTTGTGCGCATGATGCGGGAATTCGGCACCATCGATATTCTCGTCAGCAATGCCGGCCTGCAACGCGACCAGGCCTTCCATGAAATGACGATGGCGCAATGGAACAAGGTGTTGGACGTCAACCTGACCGGGCAGTTCCTGTGCGCGAGGGAGGCGGTAAGGGAGTTTCTGCGCCGGGGCGTCGTTGCAACGCTATCGAGCGCGGCCGGAAAGATCATCTGCATGAGTTCGGTCCATCAGGAAATTCCGTGGGCCGGCCACGCCAATTACGCCACCTCCAAGGGCGGCATCAAGCAGCTGATGGAAAGCATGGCGCAGGAACTCGCGCCGCAACGGATCCGCGTCAATGCCATCGCGCCCGGCGCGATCCGGACCCCGATCAACACCGCGGCCTGGCAGACCAAGGCGGCCTACGACCGGCTGATGACACTGGTGCCCTATGGACGGATCGGGGAGCCGGAGGATATCGCGCGGGCCGCGGTCTGGCTGGCCTCCGACCACTCCGATTATGTGGTCGGCACCACCCTGTTCGTCGACGGCGGCATGACGCTCTATCCCGGCTTCGCCACCGGCGGCTAAAGGAATTTTCATGCCGGAGCATTATGATGTCATCGTCATCGGCAGCGGCCCCGGCGGCGCTTCGTTGGCCCACCGGCTGGGGCCGACCGGCAAGCGGATCCTGATGCTGGAGCGCGGCGATTATCTGCCACGCTCGCCGGCCAATTGGGATGCGCAGACGGTGTTCGTGGACGGTGCCTATCAGGCACCGGAGACGTGGTATGGCGGCGACGGCCAACGCTTCCATCCCGGCCTGCATTACTATGTCGGGGGCAATTCCAAGGTTTACGGCGCGGCCCTGTTCCGGATGCGGGAGCGGGATTTCGACGAGATCATCCACAAGGATGGCCTCTCGCCGGCATGGCCGCTGAAGTACGATGCCTTCGAGCCCTATTACACCGAGGCAGAGCGGCTGTTCCATGTCCACGGCCAGCGCGGCGAAGATCCCACCGAGCCGCCCTCGAGCGGGCCATTTCCCTATCCGGCGGTTTCGCACGAGCCGCGCATTGCCGCGCTGAGCGAAAGCCTGAGCAAGGACGGCCTGCATCCCTTCCATCTGCCGCTGGGCATCCTGCTCGACGAAAAGGACGGCAAGCCGTCGCCGACCAGCATCTGCATCCGCTGCGATGCCTTTGATGGCTTTCCCTGCCTGTTGAACGGCAAAGCCGACGCCCAGGTTGTGTGCGTCGATCCGGCGCTGAAGGCTTATCCCAACCTGAGCCTTTTGACCGGCGCCTACGTTTCGACATTGCAGACGGATGCAGGCGGGCGAGCCATCACGGAAGTCCGGGTCACCAGAGCAGGCCGCGAGGAATGTTTCTCGGCCGATATCGTCGTGGTCGCCTGCGGCGCACTGTCATCGGCGCTGTTGCTGTTGCGGTCCGCAAACGACCGGCATCCGAACGGGCTGGCCAACGGCTCGGGCCAGGTCGGGCGCAACTATATGCGCCACAACCAGTCGATCCTGATGGCGCTATTGCGCGAGCCGAACGATACGGTCTTTCAAAAGACGCTGGCGGTAAGCGATTACTACTTCGGCGCCGATGACTGGGATTTTCCGCTGGGGCTGATCCAGATGTGCGCGACCTCGCATGGCGCGCAGATCAGGGGCGAGGCGCTGCCAGGATGGCTCGAATGGGTTCCCAAGATGCCCTTCGAGGAAATGGCCAGGCATTCCATGGACTTCTGGCTTTCGAGCGAAGACCTGCCGCGCGCCGAAAATCGCATTTTCTACGACCGCGGGCGGGTGGTTCTCGACGTCACCGAAGGCAACATGGAGGCCCACCACCGGCTGAAAAAAATGCTGCAGCGGATGTTGAGCAAGGCTGGCGCCCACCCGGTTTTGCTGGAGCGAAGCCTCTATCTCGGAAAGAATATCCCGATCGGGGGCACCGCGCATCAGGCCGGCACCGCGCGTTTCGGCCGCGATCCCGCGACCTCGGTGCTCGATCTCGACTGCAAGGCGCACGAGATCGACAATCTCTATCTCGCCGACGCCAGCTTCTTTCCATCGATCGGATCGGTCAATCCGACCCTGACCATCATCGCCAATGCGCTGCGGGTGGCCGACAGGATCAAGCAGCGGCTTGGGGCTTAAAGAGATAGGAATTCCATGGCGAGCCGTATCGAGGATTATGCCGTCATTGGCAATTGTGAGACGTTGGCCCTGGTGGGCCGCGATGGGTCGATCGACTGGCTCGGACTGCCACGTTTCGACAGCGCGGCCTGTTTTGCCGCGCTGCTCGGCGATTCCCAGCACGGGCGCTGGCTGATCGCCCCAAAGGCTGAGCGCTGCGCGATCACGCGGCGCTATCGTGGCGACAGCCTGATCCTGGAAACGACCTTTGAAACCGACAGCGGCAGCGCCGTCGTCATCGACTTCATGTGGCGTCGTGAGGGCATCTCCGATCTGGTGCGGATCGTGCGCGGGACCAAAGGTAGCGTCGCCATGCACACCGATCTCGTGGTGCGCTTCGAGTACGGCGCGGTGGTGCCCTGGGTTTCACGTCGCGATGATGGCCGGCTCGAACTCACAGCGGGCCCGGACCGGCTCTTGCTGGAGACGCCGGTGCCGGTTCGCGGCGCCAACCTCAGGACGGTCGGGGAGTTTGACGTGGGGGCGGGAGATGAGGTTGTCTTCACGCTGACCTGGTCGCCATCCTATCGGCCCGCGCCGGCTCCTTTTCGCGCCACCGACGCGCTGGAAGAGGCTCAATCGTTCTGGTCGAGCTGGATGGCGGGCCGCGAATGGGTGGGCGAATGGTCGGATGCGGTCGGTCGCTCTTTATTGACGCTCAAGGCGCTGTCGCATCGCGAGACCGGAGGAATCGTCGCTGCCGGCACCACCTCGCTGCCGGAAAAGATCGGCGGATCGCGCAACTGGGACTATCGCTTTTGCTGGCTGCGCGATGCGACGTTCACGCTGTTTGCCCTGCTCAGCGGCGGTTTTCTCGACGAAGCACGCGTGTGGCGGGAATGGCTGGTGCGCGCGGTGGCCGGCAGCCCGGACGATCTGCAGATCATGTACGGGGTGGCGGGAGAACGCCGGCTGGTCGAGTACGAAGTGCCGTGGCTGCCCGGCTATGAGGGATCGGCGCCGGTCCGGATCGGTAACGCCGCCGCGGGCCAACTGCAACTCGATGTCTATGGCGAGGTGCTCGGCGCGCTCTATGTTGCCAGGCGCGCCGGACTTGCGGAGAATGACGCGAGCTGGGCGCTGGAATATGCCTTGATCGAGCATCTCGCCACCATCTGGGACCAACCGGACGAGGGCATCTGGGAAGTCCGGGGCGGCCGCCGGCATTTTACCCATTCCAAGGTCATGGCGTGGGTCGCCTTCGATCGGGCGATCAGATCGTCGGAAGAGTTCGGCCTGGAGGCGCCGCTGCCGCGTTGGCGATTGATCCGGGATGCCATTCACCGGGAGGTCTGCGCGCGAGGGTTCGATGCGCACCAGAATTCCTTCGTACAATCCTTTGGTGCGACCGCGTTGGATGCCAGCCTGCTGTTGCTGCCGATGGTCGGTTTTCTGCCGGCCGCGGATCCGCGGGTGCGCGGCACGCTGCGGGCGATCGAGAGCAATCTGATGCAGGATGGTCTGGTGCTGAGGTATCGCACCACGGAAGTCGCCGACGGGCTGCCGCCGGGGGAGGGCGTCTTCCTGGCCTGCAGTTTCTGGCTCGCCGACAATTATGTGCTGCAGGGCCGGCTTGAGGAGGCGCGCAAGCTGTTTGTCAGGTTGTTGTCGCTGCGGAACGATGTCGGACTGCTGGCCGAGGAATATGATTCGGGCGAAAAGCGTCAGCTCGGCAATTTCCCGCAAGCGTTCTCGCATCTCGCCTTGATCAACACCGCGCGAAACCTGACCCGCGCCGATGGTCCGGTCCATCAAAGTGCGGCGGGAACCAGCGCCACCCGAACCGGGGCCGGCGCGCTTGGCTACAGTTCGTAAGCCCATGAGAACAGCTGCTTAATTCAGCAGGACGGACGGTGCCGAGCTGTTGGCGCTATCGCTTTGGGCAGCGCTGTGAAGCTCTGCTTGCGCCGCGCGGCCAAGCCGCCTAAGTGGGCGCATCCGCTCGCGTGAGCCGCTTGCTTCAGGTCTTGAGCCCTTGGAATCGCCGACAGAATTGCCGCAGGTCACCCCGCGCGAACCGATCCTGACACTGCCTGGACCGCTCACCGCCTATGTCCTGCTGCTGGCGGTGATTCATCTGCGCGTGCTGCTGCCACCGGAAATCGAAAATTGGACCATCGACGTGTTCGGATTCATTCCGAAGCGTTACGATCAGACGCTGCTGGCGATCACGTTTCCGGGAGGCGCCGGCGCGAAAGTCTGGACCTTCGTGACCTATTCGCTGTTGCACGCCAATCTCACCCATATCGTTTTCAACGTGCTGTGGCTGTTGCCGTTCGGCAGTGCGCTGGCGCGCAGGTTCGGTGCGGTCAGGTTCTTCGTCTTCATGGCGGTGACCGCAGCAGCTGGCGCGCTGGCGCATCTCATCACCCATGAGCACGCGGTGGCGCCGATGATCGGCGCCTCGGCATCGGTTTCAGGCACCATGGCAGCCGCGATGCGGTTTGCGTTCGTGAAAGGCAGCTTCCTTTCGTTCGGCCGCGGCGACGCCAATTCCGCAGCGAAGGTGCCGGCGCTTTCGCTGATGCAAGCGCTACGCGACCCGCGCGTGCTGGCTTTCCTCGCGATCTGGTTCGGCGTCAACATCGTGTTTGGCGCCAGCTCGTTTGCGGTCGGCGCGGATGGCGCCAACGTCGCCTGGCAGGCGCATATCGGCGGATTTTTCGCCGGCCTGCTATTGTTTTCGTTGTTCGACCCGGTACCGCCCATAGCCGCGGAGGCAGCCGGCGATTGATCCTCGCTTGCAGGAGCAGCCGAATTCATCCATCATGCCGTCGACCCAGTGTTTGGCATGTTTGCCCAATGGCGCTGCGACGCAACCGGCGCTGAACGATTATTGAAGGCTCAAGGAACTAGGACCGCGCTCGTTTCAGGGCGGGTTGGTCTTCAGGGAGGCAGCAATGACGGTACGTGCAATTCTCGATACCAAAGGCCGCCATATCGAAAGCGTCGATCCGGAAGCAAAGCTTTCGGTCGCGATCAAGGTCTTGTCGGAACGCAAGATCGGCGCCGTGCTGGCGATGAGCAAAGGCCGCATCGAAGGCATTCTGTCGGAGCGCGATATCGTGCGCGTGCTGGGCGAACGCGGCGCTGGCGTGCTCGACGAATTGGTCAGCACAGTGATGACGCGCAAAGTGGTCAGTTGCAGGCAGTCGGACACCGTTGCCGCGATCATGGAAATGATGACGGCGGGGAAATTCAGGCATTTGCCGGTAGTCGAGGACGGCATGGTGGTCGGCTTGATCTCGATCGGCGACATCGTCAAATGGCGCGTCCGGGAGTTCGAGAGCGAGCAGGAAGCGCTGCGCGAATATATCAAGACTGCCTGACCATTCCGCGGCCGGCGCGCGCCCTTCACCTCATCTTCGCAGCCAGCGCCCCTAGCGGTGGTGGATCAAGCACCGGGCGACAGCATGTGGATCGCCTCCTGAATGGAATCGATGGCGCGCTCGGCAGCGCGCGCCCCATAGGCGATCAGGTCGCCAGCACGGTGGAAATCGAACCAGCCGATCTGGCCGACCCGGGGTGAGATCAACAGATCTGGGGGATCGCCGGCCAGGCGGGCGCGGGTGATACGATCCTGCATAATGTTGAAGGCATCCACCATGACGCTGGAGATGCCCGGCCGTCCGCCGCCGCCGAACAACTCGCGCTTCATGGCACGTTCGGCAGAAAACAACCTGCTCAAGCCGCGTTTCGGCGGTGCCGGCTCGATCTCGACCTCCGGCACATTGGCCGGTGCACCATGGGCATGGATCGTCGTGCCGTGGGTAAATATGTCGCTCGATAGGTTGGCGGCAATCACGATCTCCGCCCCGAAGGCGCGCGCCGCCGACACCGGCACCGGGTTGACCAGCGCGCCGTCGACCAGCCAGCGGTCGCCCACCAGGACGGGAGCGAAAATCCCCGGCAGTGCGTAGGAGGCGCGCATCGCATCGACCACCCGGCCGTGGGTCAGCCAGATCTCGTGGCCGGTGCGCACTTCGGTGGCGACGCTGGCATATTTCAGCGGCAAGTCCTCAATCCGGATCTGGCCGATGGCCGCTTCGAGATGGGCGGCGAGCTTGTCGCCACCGATCAGGCCCGAGCCGTTGAGGCGGATATCGAGATAGCCGAGCACGCTTCGAGGTTGCAGGCTGCGCGCCCATTCTTCCAGCGTGTCGAGGTGCCCTGCCGCATAGGCCCCGCCGATCACCGCGCCGATCGAGGTGCCGACCACGACATTGGGAACGATGCCGTGGGCAATCAGGGTGCGGACAATGCCGATGTGAGCAAATCCGCGCGCCGCGCCGCCCCCCAGGGCCAGCCCGATCACCGGGCGCCTGACGCTGCCAAGCCCTACCTTGTCACGGCCTTCAGAGCCGTTTGAATTTCGTCCGATCAAAATATCCAGCACCGAAAACTCTCCGGACTAATCAAGGCTATATACGGAGGTTCTGCCTCGCCAGGATGTATCACAAGCATGGTTTATGCCGTGTTGGAGCGCAGAGCTAGGCAGGATACTGACTGGGCCACGGGATCGAGGTAACATTCGGTTGCCTTACCGGTTCCGAATGTGTCCCTTGGGGGCTTGAGGCTTGAATTCGCCGCGTTTTCGTTGAAAAGCTTGGTCATGACGTGCAGCGCGAATGGCAGCGATCGATCGGGGCGGGGTAAGCGCCTGCTGGCAGGACTCATGCTCGTTGGCGCGCTGGTTCCAATGATCGTGGCCCCAGCTGCGGCCCAGATGTTCTCCGATCAGCCGCCCCCGGTACCTCCGGCATCGGTTCCCGAACCTTCGGTTCCAGCGCTCAATCTTGCCCCGCCGTCAGGTCCGGCGTCTATCGTCCTGCCCGCGCCATTGACCCAACCCGCCATTGCCGCATTGCCGCCCGTGGCCGCACCCCAGGGTACCGCGACCCCGGGCCAAGCGGTGTTGGCGCTGACGGCGCGCTATGGCAAGGACCTGCCAGCCATTGCCAGCGGACTGGTGTGGCGGGTTTTCGCCGACCGGCCGGACGAGAGCGGCGCCTTCAAATTGATCCGGGAGGACAAGGGGGCGACGCCCAATATCGTGCTGCCGCCGGGTGGCTATGTGATTCACGTGACGTTCGGACTGGTCAGCGCGGTGCGGGCGGTAACCCTGAAAGCCGAAACCGACCGCGAATCCTTCGTGCTTCCGGCAGGCGGCCTGCGGATCGAGGGCCGCGTCGGCGGCACCAAGATTCCTCAGAACCAGATTGCGTTCGCGATCTACAAAGGCAGTCAGTTCGAAGTCGGCGAGCGCGCCTCGCTGGTGCCGAACGTCGCGGCCGGCGATGTCTCGCTGCTGCCGGAGGGGACCTACTACATCGTGTCCAATTATGGCGACGCCAATTCCGTGGTCCGCTCGGATATTCGCGTTCAGGCCGGCAAGCTGACCGATGTGACCGTCACCCATCGCGCCGCAGTCATCACGCTGAAGCTGGTCAGCGCCAATGGTGGCGAGGCACTGGCGAACACCGCCTGGTCGGTGATGACGCCGGGCGGCGACGTGGTCAAGGAATCGATCGGCGCCTTCCCCCGCGTCATCCTGTCGGAAGGCGAATACCGCGCCATCGCCAAGAACGAGGGCAAGGTCTACGAGCGCTCCTTCAACGTCGTCAATGGCGTCGACGGTGAGGTCGAAGTGGTGGCGCGGTGACTTGATCAGCAGCAAGGTGGATTGGAAAGGTGGTGGTGCGCGATGGTCCGGTCGAGCGCCGCCAACGCGGAGGCCAGCGTTCC
The DNA here is from genome assembly GCA_963736075.1 of uncultured Alphaproteobacteria bacterium. GTDB lineage: Bacteria > Pseudomonadota > Alphaproteobacteria > Rhizobiales > Xanthobacteraceae > Bradyrhizobium. The sequence continues at coordinate 15,826 of CAVTNW010000031.1, forward strand.
GTTTGCAGTCAGGCCTGATCGTATTTGGGCCAGCACCTCCTGCCGGACAGCCGGCAGATCGACGCCCAGAACGCGGCGATCTCTAACGATGGTTCGTCCGCCGATCATCAACTCGCTGATATGGCGAGCTGTCGCCCTTGAGAACAGCATGTTGACGGGGTCAGGGGCATCGAGCAGGCCGTCCTCATCGAGCGCGGCCCAGTCCAGCAGCAGCATATCGGCCGCTCCGCCCGCTTTGATGGCCCCGCCGTCTTTGATATTGGTCACCGCGAACCGTCCGTTGCTGACGGCCGAATGAAGCGCCTGATGACGTGGTGTGGCGAGATCAAACCCGGTGCCGGCATGCAACAAGTACGACATCCTCAATTCGCGCAACGAGTCGTCATCGTCATCGAGGGCCTTGCTGTCAATCCCAAGCGCGACCGGGCAGCCGGCTTTCTTCATCTGCAGAACCGGCGCCATGCCCGAATGAAGATGAAGGTTTGAACTGGTGTTGACAGCGATTGTAACGCCGCGTTCGGCCAGCATTTCGAGTTCATCAGGTCGTGCCCAGACACAGTGCGCCAGCGTCAGCCGCGGCGATAGCAACCCGATATCGTCGAGCATGCGTACCACGCCGCGGGGATAGTTGGCGTCCGCCCATTGCCGCTGATATTTTGTCTCCAGCAGATGCATATGCACGCGCCGCCCGGTGCGGTGCGACGCCTCGGCGATAGCCTGTAGCAGTTCGTCGCTGCACCACTGCACACCATTCGGTCCGTACTGAACGTCAAAGCCGGGGCCCGTCTTCGTAAGATCTGCCGCCGCCGCGGCGACGGCATCGACCAGCGCCATGAAGTCGCGGGTCGACGGCGCCTTGCGCAGCAACCGCTGCTCGATCACGGCGCGGGCTTGCGGCGGCAGTGCGGCAAGGATCGGTTCGGTGGGGCCGTAAACCAGCGGATTGCGGTCCTTCATCGACACTGCGAAGCCGGCTCGGACGCCGACGTCGCGGGCCGCACGCGCGACTTCGGCGACTTCAGTCGGAAGGTCGGTGAGGCCCTGCGTCCGCGTATAATGCACCATCACGGTGCCGGCACCGCCGAGCGCGCTATTGGAGAAAGACATCACCGCTGCAAGATAGGGATCTAGCGCGGGAAACAGCGCCAGATAATGCAGCCAGGACTCAAGCGGCTTGGCGTCGGCACCGATCGAACTGGTCCGGATGGCGCGGCCATGATCGTGCGCGTTGACCAGCGCCGGAAGCGCCAGCAATCGATCGGTCTTCGGCCTGGGCGCCGGTTCAATCGACGCGATCAATCCGCCGTCGATCGTGATCGTCTGCGCGTCCGCCAGCGGTCCGGTGGGGCCGATGACGTGCGCACAGGTAATGGTGCGGGTCCCAGCGTCCATCATGGCGCGATCGCGGCCGGAACACGGTCGGCCTTGGCGGGCAGGAAAGAGCGGTCGAAGATGTCGGAAACAGCCGGCACGCGCGGCAGTTCGAAAGATGTAGCTATCGTCGAGATCGCCGATGTCAGCCGGCTATCGCTGACATCTCCGATGCCGAGATCACGTGCCTCCGGCGTGTCGATCAGGTTTTTGTAAACATAAAGCAGGCGTCGCTTTTCAATGTCCTTCTTGATCAACGGTTCTTCGCCCGCCAAAAGGGCAATCGCAGCATCGGGATTTTCAACCGATTCCCTTAATGACCGATTGATGGCGCGCAACAGTCCCTTGACTGCCTCGGGGTGCTCCTTGGCGAGCTTCGGCGACACCATGATGCCGTTGGAATAAAGGTCGAGACCGAGGTCGGAATAATACATCCAGCGGAAATCCTTGTCGGGATCGAGCTTGAGCGAAACCAGGTTCATGTAGCTCGTTGCCGTAAAGACCGCGATCGAATCGACCTGTCCCTGAAGCAGCATCTGCTCCTGCAGATTCGGCGACAGTTGCATGATGCTGATCTTGCCGTAGTCGATGCCATTCTTCTTGGCCAATAGTGGCAGCAGTTTAAACGAAGCGCCACCCGCGGGCGAACCCAGCTTGGAGCCTTCCAGATCCTTCACGCTCTTGATCGGGCCATCCTTCCTGGTCAGCAGGGCGAAAGGTGCCTTGTTGTAGATCATATAGACCATGACAGGCGTTTCGCCGGGCCTGGTCGCGGCGTTCTGGATGATCGCGTTGATGTCGCCGAAGCCCGCGTCGTAGGCGCCCGACATGACCCGCGTCACGGTGGCGGCCGATCCTTCGCCCTGATCGATGGTCACATCGAGATTCTCCGCGGTGAAATATCCTTTTGCCTTGGCCCAATAATACCAAGCGTGAATACCCTGCAGCTTCCAATCCAGTGTGAACTTGATTTTGACTGGCTCGGCAGCCACGCTGCCGGTTGCCATGGAAATCGCAAGACAGCTCGCAAGAGCAAGAACCGTCAGAAATCGTCGCATGGATTGTTCTCCGTTGGTTCAGTCGTTTGTCAGAATATTTGCTTGTTCGCAGGGTTAGCCGCCGCCCGCGAAATTGTCGCTGCGCACCGCCCTGCCAGTAACGCGGCCCACGATTGGTCAGAAAGTCATATAGAGTCCGACGCCAGATGTCTTGGCGGTGACGCGTTCGCGGTCTGGCGCTCAGAACCGCGTCACGATCTCGCTGAGCGCCGGGCGCGGACGGTCTTCGCTCGGCCTGGTCGGCGTGCCGATATGAACCAGACCGGCTAGTTTTTCATCGGCCTTGAGCCCCAGCCGATCGAGAACGTCGCGATCGAACGCGAACCAGCCGGTCAGCCAGCAGGCGCCGTAGCCAAGCGCGGTCGCCGCGGTGACGATATTCATAACGCTGGCGCCGGCCGACAATTCCTGTTCCCACGGCGGCACCTTGGGGTGCGGTTTGGTCAGGCTGACCACGCCGATCACCAGCGGCGCGTCGGTGAGCCGGCGCTTCTCGACCTCGATCTCCTCGGCCGTGGCCTGCGGATGCTTTGCCGCGAACACCGCGGCGATGACGTCGCCGGCACGCAGCCGGCCATCGCCTTCAAAAATGACAAAACGCCATGGCGTCAGCTTGCCGTGATCGGGCACCCGCGCGCCGATGGTCAGGATGGTGTCGAGCTCGGCCGGCGAGGGGCCGGGATTGCTCATGTCGCGCGGCTTGATGGAACGGCGGGTTTTCAGGAGGTCGATGGCGTCGGGCAATGCCGCTTCCTTTGCAAGGGGAGATCGGAGGGGATCGTTTCCTTGATGATAGGAAGGCAAGGCGGCGGATGGAAGGGCTCTGCCGGCAGCGGATCGCATCGCTGGCTCGCGGCCGCTCGCTGAGGGTGGGCAAAGGCGCGCTCTATTCGGTGGCCCGAGCCTAGCGAGAAGCCCTTAAATCCATCACCAAGATTGGGGATTATGGATGCAAGGGCTCGCGCAAGGGCGCGACCCGGAATGACGGCGAGCTCGATCCAGGGTGACTTAAATTTAGTTGCTTTGCACGTAGGGGTGGTGAATACTTCCGGGGGTGAGGGCCCCGCGCTACTGATGAAGCTCTGGTAACGGTAGACGGATTTCGTCCAGCTTGCATCGACAGAGCTTGCGTTGATATCGCCAGGGTATTCAGCTTCGCGGCCACGTTTGGCTGTGCGTTCGATCGCTGTGCGAGGTGCATTTGCGGCAGTGCTTGATGGGAGACCTGCACGGGCGGCATGCGATCATGATAGGCGTATCCGATTAGTCGAAAAGAAATGCGTGATGATCTCGGACGGCAGGGAAGCGGGAAGGCTAAGGAGGCGCTGCAAGCGCGCGGATGAGGAGGGGCGAAGAAGGAAGAGAATGTGCGGCTGGCGCGCGGCGGGGAGAGCGCGTGAATGCAATGCCCTGATCGGCATGGTCGCGCGGCGTGCGCGGATCTCGTGCAGGCTTGACCGACTGCCTTACCCTGGTGCGCTGAGGCGGCATCTGTGGCGGACTGCTGGCTTAGGGCCGGCGAAGGACGCATCGGCTATTCTCAGCTGCACAATGTGCTGGCAAGAGCGGCCAGCGCGGTCGCATGTGCCTCGCGGAGACGTGGGAGGGCACGAGTGCGGTCCACAGGAAAACGAGTTCCACGCATAGCGAAAACTGCGTCTGGCATCGTCATGGGGGCATCGACGTGATCGTGCGACGGGCGGGCGTGGTCACGCGCGGAGCACGGGGTCTCGACGCGGTGCTGGGCCAGAAGTGCCCACCGATTGGAACCTGCGCGCAAGAGCTGTGCGAGACGTGGCGACGCTTAGGCCGTGCTGCCACCATTTTGGTGCGACGAAATGGTGGCCTCCATCTCGCCTGCGCAGCGATGACGCGCTTCCTTGAATCATCGCCAGTCTCGTGAATTCGGCAGCGCCGGGTAGAATGTCTGGGAGGGTATCGCCGACGACGGTACACGGTGTTTCAAGCCTACAGCGACGGCTCCTATGGACTGCTCGGGCGCTCAAACAGGCGGTGGCGCGCGGCACAGCAACAGTTTGCGCTGTTCGGCGTTTACAGGGCTATGACTTCTTTCGCGACGTGCCCGTTGGCTTTGCCATGCGGAATTGGGCGCCTGAGGGCGCCGGCGTATGGCCTGCAGGCGCGGCTCCGTTCAGGGCATTGTTCATTGACGAAAAACTGGGCTCGTCTGCTGCGCACGAGGATCGCGAAACCCCGTGGCTTTGCGCACCCTGCGGAGATTCGCGCTGGAGGCGCGCGGCTGAGATGACGCCTGCAGCCCCGACGGCGTGCTGCCGGCAGGGATGGCTGAGATCGGCGACAGCACGTGAAATCGATCGTGGGCTATGCGCGGAGCGAACAGCCGTGGACATCGCTGATGAGGAGACGCCAGCAGTGACTTAGCTGCGGGAGAAGATCCTGCGCGACTACGAGGTGAGCGAAATCGACTATCACGCAATCGCGGGGCAGGTGTGAGAAACTGGCTTCCATGGGCGGCGGGATGGCGGGAAGGCAATTGATGCTGCCGATGATGTTGGGGCCGTATTGTACAAAACCGGTCGCGGTGGTCGGCGAATGCGGCGCGGAGATCGGCAGATAGAGATAGCAGATGCGCGGCGACCTGCTGGTTGGTCGCAAAGAGCTGGCTGCCGTTGACCGCATCGCTGCTGGTGCCGTTCAGCGTGCCGTCGGCGCCGCCGGTGACGGTGCGATTGCCGGCCGTGCCCGCGACATTCACCACGGTGCCGTCGGTGGATCCGCCGATGCTGATGACCCGGGTGGTGGTATTCTGCTGCACCAGGCCGATCTGGCCGCAATTGATCTGGGTTTGCAGGTTCGCAATGCTGCTGGCGTCGGCGGTCAGCGCGCTGTCGACCGCGCCGAAGGCGCTGCCGACATTATTGTGGGCGACGTTCTGGATGGATAGCTCGGCGCCGTCAATTGCCCGTTGGCGTCAAGCCCGGCGCCGGATCGGGTATCAGCTGGTAAGCCCGGATCGGGTGGGCCGGCAGTTCCTGCTCTTCGGGCATCGGACTCCCTGTCTCGTCTGCTTCAAGTCGGGCGGCGTAGCCTCCTTCAGCAGCGCGGCGCGATCGGCTGAAGCGCTTTACTCAATCGGCAAGACCAAGACAAAAGGTCAGGGCTTTATTGAGCTTGGCCATCTCTTGCCGGCTGAGCTGTCCGATCCGCTGGCTTATCTTGTTGCGTCGGATCGTTACCGGCTTATCGGACATGATCTGAGATGTCAGTCGTAACCCGTTCTCTGGTCGCGGTTCGATGGTGACTCTGATGTCGGAATTATGTTCCAATTCGGATGTTAGCTGGCACACGATAACGGACTGATGGCTGCTTGGGATCGCATCGGTTTGCACGATAACGGCGGGTCGCGGCTTTCCGTAGTCTCCAGAGGCGGAAACGATAATCAGGTCACCGCGTTTCATTATCGAACTCGGAAACCGATTCGATCCATTGCATGGCGTCCTCTTCCGACTTCGAATTGAAGCTGGCGAATTGCTTGGCTATTCGCCGTCGAACCGCAGGGGATCGCGGGTCTGGAACAACAAGACGTATTTCGCGCAGGCCGCGCGTCTGTCGGCGATCTCGCATACGCCTCATTCGGTCGGCCGCAGTCATCGCGCTCTCCATTTTCTGACGCTATATGTAACGCGTTACGCGCGAAAGATCGAGCTTGGTCTGTCAATCGCGCCACCCGCCGACCGCGACCGAGCCTGTGACGGAAGCGGCGCGAGGATGGTTTGTTGGAGGCGATTTGCCCGATGCGTCAAAATGTTTTCGAGAGATCGCTCGCTCAAGCCCGCGACCGCCAAGCTACTTTGCATGGGGTTGTTTTCGATATTTTGAGAGGTGAGACGCTCAACACGATTCGGCAATTGCACGCGGGAATTGGCATCCCCGCCGAGTCCCTGATCAAGGTCGGGCCGCATAGGGCGGCTTAAGTCGCGGCCTTCGCCCGCCTCACATCCGGCGGGGTCGCTTCTTCGACCAGCGCGGCGAGGGCCTCATTTGTCGGCAATACCGTCTGCCCGTCACTGCCTAGCCTTCGGATCGAGACCGAATGGCTCTCGGCTTCCTTCTTGCCGACCACCAGCAGCGCCGGGATTTTGGCCAGCGAATGTTCGCGGACCTTGTAGTTGATCTTCTCATTGCGCAGGTCGATCTCGACTCGCAGGCCGGCGCGCCGCGCCGCCGCGGCGACGACCTTGGCGTATTCATCGCCCTCCGAGGTAATCGTCGTCACCACTGCCTGCACCGGCGCCAGCCAGAGCGGAAAGTTGCCGGCGAAATGCTCGATCAGGATGCCAATAAAACGTTCGATCGAGCCGCAGATCGCCCGGTGCACCATGACAGGCACTTTCTTGGAGCCGTCGGCATCGATGTAGAACGCGCCGAATTGCTCCGGCAGGTTGAAGTCGACCTGGGTGGTGCCGCATTGCCAGTCGCGGCCGATGGCGTCGCGCAGCACATATTCGAATTTCGGGCCATAGAAGGCGCCTTCGCCGGGACTGATCGCGGTTCTGATGCGCCCGTTGTGGCCCCGCGCCTCGATCTGGCTGAGCACGGTGGCCATCACCCGCTCGGCATGCTCCCACATCTCGTCGGTGCCGACGCGCTTGTCCGGGCGGGTCGACAGCTTGACCGTGAGTTCGCCGTCGAAACCGAAATCGGCATAGGTCGAGAGAATGAGATCGTTGATCTTCAGGCACTCGTCGGCGAGCTGGGCTTCCGTGCAGAACACATGGGCATCGTCCTGGGTAAAGCCGCGCACCCGCATCAGGCCGTGCATCGCGCCCGAGGCCTCATAGCGATGCACCACGCCGAATTCGGCCAGCCGCAAGGGCAGGTCGCGGTAGCTCTTCAGGCCATGTTTGAAGATCTGCACATGGCCCGGACAGTTCATCGGCTTCAGCACGAACCAGCGCTTGTCCTCGGCCTCGTCGCCGGCCGATTGCGCGGCGAACATGTTCTCACGGTACCATTCCCAATGGCCGGAGGTCTCCCACAGCACCTTGTCGAGGATCTGCGGCGCGTTGACCTCGCTGTAATCACCGGTCAGCCGCCTTCGCATATAGGCGATCACGGCCTGAAAGATCGTCCAGCCCTTGGCGTGCCAGAACACCACGCCGGGGCCTTCCTCCTGGAAATGAAAGAGATCGAGTTCGCGGCCCAATTTGCGATGGTCGCGCTTTTCGGCTTCCTCGATCTGCTTCAGGTAGGCGTCGAGCTCTTCCTGCTTGGCGAACGCCGTGCCGTAGATCCGCGTCAGCATCGGATTATTGCTGTCGCCGCGCCAATAGGCCCCGGCCACCTTCATCAACTTGAAGGCATTGCCGATCTTGCCGGTCGAAGTCATGTGCGGCCCGCGGCACAGATCGAACCAGTCGCCCTGCTTGTAGATCTTGATGGTCTGGTTGGCTGGAATAGCATCGACCAGCTCGACCTTGAACATCTCGCCGTTGTCACGGAACACTTGTTTGGTCTGTTCGCGCGTCCAGATTTCCTTGGTGAAGGGTTTGTCGCGGGCAACGATTTCACGCATCTTCTTTTCGATGGCCGCGAAATCTTCCGGTGTGAACGGCTCGTTACGGAAAAAATCGTAATAGAAACCGTTCTCGATCACCGGCCCGATCGTGACCTGCGTGCCAGGCCACAAGCTCTGCACCGCTTCGGCCAGCACATGGGCGGCGTCGTGCCGGATCAGCTCCAGCGCGCGCGGATCCTCACGGCCGATGAATTCAATCTTTGCATCCTGGGGGATGGCGTCGGCGAGGTCGACCACCACGCCGTCGAGCGCCATCGCCACCGTGCGTTTTGCCAGCGAAGGCGATATGCCCTTGGCGATGTCCAGCCCGGTGGAGTTCCTTGGGAATTCACGCTTGGCGCCGTCAGGGAAAGTGAGGGTCACTTTCATGGATTCGACCGGTTTCAGATTACTGAGGCCGAATACGAATCCTGATGCGGGCTTGTTCTTGTCGTCGGGCATGTCGGTCTCCTGTGGCTCACTCCTGCGAACGAGCGCAGGTAAGCGGGAACGAGCAGGGCTTTTAGCGCAAAGCGGCGCGAAAGGGAACTGGGCCATGGATCGGGCGGCTGCGGATCGTGGCGGAGGCTTTGGCCGCCCGGCGTTACGCGATCGTGCGCGAATTCGGCAGTCCAACCGGCGGGCCAAACGATTGCCGGCTGTCGCCGACAGCGAAGCTTTGAAAGAGTTTGCAGCCGTGGTGCTGTCATGCAAGCATTGGCCGACGTTTTTTCCACTCGCTGCGTCCCATGACATTGCCTGCCTTTATCATTGTAGCGTTGGTATTGATCTGTGGGCCCGCGTCGGGTTCCCCGATCTTACGGCCCGCGCCGCTCGCTGCGTCGGCGCCGCCGATGGTATTCTATGTCGCCAGGGGAGGACCCGATGCATGCGGCCGCGGCTGCGACAGCTGGATCGCGGTCGAAGGCCAGATCGATTCGGGCGCCGCACCTCGCTTCAGGAAATTCCTGCAGCGGGTCAAGGGACACAGCCTGCCGATCTATTTTTCCTCCCCGGGCGGAAATCTGGATCAGGCATTGGCGATGGGTGCGATGCTCCGGGAACGACCGGCGGTCGCTAGGGTCGCGAGAACGGTGGTGCAGGAGTGCGGCTTCGAAGCCCAGGACAGCGAGGTCTGTATCAAGCTGAAGCAGTCCGGCCGCGAACTGCATGGCGATCTCAGGACGCGCGGCGCGATGTGCAACTCGGCTTGCCCGTATCTTATTCTGGGAGCAACCACCCGCGAGATCTCTCCCGATGTGGTGCTGGCTGTCCATACACCGAAGGTGATTCTGCCGGCTTCTGGCGTCACCCCGCAGATGCGCGCGGCGGCTACCGAACGAGGTCTGGAGCGGGCCAATCACTTGCTGTCCAACTATTTCATCAAGATGGGCATCGACGGCGGATTGCTGGATTTGGCGAAGACCGTCAAGTTCGAAAGTCTGCACGTTCTGACCCGCGAGGAGATGGTCCGGTTCGGCATCGATCGGCGCGAACTGGTCGAGACGCCGTGGATCTTTGAAAACAATGTTCGGAGCATGGTTTACAAGTGGTCCATGGCGAAGAACGAGACCGGGAATGCCTACCGCACGCTGCAGTGGCGCCTGGTTTGTTTGAACGCGGGCCAGTTCGAACTGGATTTTCAGCGCCAGAAGGCAGAACCGCTGGCCCTAGGGACAGTTTCGATCTCCAGTGGCGGACCGGACCCGCTGTATTTGTCCCATCTGTCGGCCAAGCTGCCGGGAGTGGAGATCTGGGGCTTGCGCGCCGCCAGGGCCTCGATTCAAGCGCTTGCTGATCTGTCGCGGATCGACACGGTCGAAAGCGGCTTTGGCGTGGACGGTCGCCGGGTAGCGCGTTCCGAAAGAATCTCCACCGAGGGCTTGTCAATCGCGCTGGCCCGGCTGCTCCCGACCTGTCCGCCGCAACAGGACATGACGTCGTTGCAATCCTACGCGCCCAAAGACTTTGGCGCCAAATAGCCCCCCGCCCTTGCAGTTTTGCAAGTGAGAATTGTTCGTGAAATGGCCCCAATCCCCTGAATACGACGGCGGTGTGGTTTATCTGTACAGGAGCGATGCGGAGAGGGTATTTCCCGGTCCGTAATGAAGCCGCGTGGCTCGATCCAATACGGCCTTGCCCGTTGCGTCGGGCAATATCGAAAGTGGGGTGACATGAGAAGAATACTTGCGCTGATCCTGGTCCTGAATGCGACCGCAGCCTTCGCTCAGGGCAGTCCGCCGACCGTCGGAGGAAAGCCGCTGGTGCAGATCAAGTCGCACAATCCGCCCGCAAAACCCCAGTCGATCGCCGCGCGACTGCAGGCTTGCCTGGATATCGACGATCAAACCAAGGAACGGCTGAATTGCTACGATGCCATTTTCCCGGTGCAACCAAAGCCCAAGGCGCCGGCCGCGAAGGCTGTCGCCGATTGCCGCTTCAGCAAGGAGGAAGACGATCGGCTGACATGCTTTAACAGTTTCGCCGAGCGCATACCCAAGCTTCCGCAATAGAGGGCACGCGGCTCTTGGGCGCAGCGGGTCGGCCGCGCCGATGGAAACTCAGGATGGGATCGGGCCGCCAAAAGGGTGTCGCGCAAGGCTACCGGCCGGCGAAAGCCGGGTCGCTCACGGCGACCCTGGTCAGTGCTGGAGAGGCGGCCATCTTGACGAGCACTTGCTGGACCGGGTTATCGGTCCAGGCATGGGTGACGTAGTCACGGTGGGTCACGCCATCGGGCGTCTGGACGAAGACGACGCTGCCGGGCCGCAGCGGCTTGTCGATGTCGTCGCTGATGGCGATGCCCTTTTCGCGCAGCATCTGCATCAGTTCCTGATCGTGCCGCTTGGTATAATGCGTGTAGGCGCTGACGAAAAATCCGGTGCGGTTGTTCTCGATCCAGGAGGCGAATTTGTCGAGTTCGCCATAGACGGCGTCGAGCAGGAACACGCCGCGGACGCGGTTGCCGAGCCCACCCACCTCCAGGCTCCAGGCGGTCGGTACGAAGCCGCCGCTGTAGCCGATGATGATGACGGGCATGTCGGCGAAGGCTTTCGCGGCGGCAGGGTCGCCTGAGAGGCGGGCGAGGTGCCCGGAGGCCTCGTCCAGGAAGCGCTTGAGGCCGCCAGGTTGCCAGAATTTGCCGGCGCTGGAGTCGGCGGCATCGACCGCGAGCTGCGGCGCCAGCAGCACGGCGTTGACGCCGGAATCCGAAATCTGTTGCGGCACGAGCTGGCGGTCGCGCACGTCGCGCTCCAGCGTGGCGCCGTTGCCGTGAAAGAACACCACGATGACACCGGGCTTGCGCGCATCGAAATGCCGAGGCACGTGCATCAGCACGCGGTTGTCGTTGAAGGTCTCGTCCTGCCAGTACACCCGGCCGCGAAAACTGCTGTGGCCGCGGCGCTCGCCCTTGGAAATGTTCAGGAAGGGTTCGTCGGTGCGCGGATTGTTGCCGAGATAGGGAAAGGCCGAGTATTTCAGGCTGACCAGCGTGGTCTGATCTTGGCGCGGCGGACGCTGATAGGGTGCCGTCGGCGCCAGCGAGGCGACCCGGTAGGGAGCGGGCTCGGCCTGCGCCGTGGCGTTGGGGGACGCCTCGGCCGATTGACGCGGCGCGAAGCTCTCTTCGGCGCTAGGAAAGCGGTCGGCGAACCGTGGCGCCGGGAAGCGGTCGTTGAAGGTGTCCGCGGCCGACGCCTGCGCATTGGCCGATAGGGCGCCAGCGTCGGGGGCCCGTCCGCATTGCGCAAGAACCAACGACAGCGGTGCCACGACCAGGAGGCTCGCGATCCCCTGCCATCGGCGGCCGCCGGGCTTAGGAAGACGCCGGCGAAGCCGTGCCGTCGCGGCGGATGTCAGCCGGCAAGCGCGCTCAGTCGTCTGGAAGTTCGCCCCGCCCATTCACCCTCTGCCCCAAGGTCGCCAGCAGGTGAGTTGATTGCACTCGCCGGCGTTGAGGTGACGTTAAGCTTCCGGGAAAATTCCCCACTCCCGGGAGGGTCAAATAAACACGAAATCGTGTCCTGATTGTGGGGCGATGACGTCTTTTTCGTCAGACCGCGGCTGAGCCGCGCCGATCGGGCGCCGGGATTGGTAATATAATACTAGGTTTGCCGGGAAATGTCTGACAAAGGTTAACGCGCTTGAACTGTGCAGGTGCAACTTGCAGGATAGCGCCCTCAGGGCGTGGATCGGCATGGCGGCATCAGACACGGAAAGTGCGGCATGGACCGGCCGGCTGTCCGCTGGCGGATCCGCCGTTTCGGTGGTGGTGGCGACCGCCATCGTGGTGGCCGACATGGTGGGGGTCGGCGTCTTCACCAGCCTTGGCTTTCAGGTCAAGGACATCCCCTCGGGTTTTTCCATCCTGCTGTTATGGGCGGTCGGCGGCATGGTCGCGATGTGCGGGGTGTTCTCCTACAGCGAACTCGGCGCGATGTTTCCGCGATCGAGCGGCGAGTACAATTTTCTGAGCCGGGCCTTTCACCCGGCCTTTGGGTTTGTGGCGGGCTTTGTGTCGGCCACGGTCGGTTTCGCGGCCCCGGTGGCGCTGGCGGCGATGGCGTTCGGGGAATACGGCAGGTCGGTGATGCCCGGCGCCCCGCCGCTGCCACTTGCCATCGGCGTGGTCTGGCTGGTGTCGATCGTGCAACTCGGCGGCATCAGGCACTCCAGCTCGTTCCAGCTGATCTCGACGGTCCTGAAGGTTGTTCTGCTGGTGGCCTTCCTGGTCGCCGGATTTGTCATGGGCAAGCCGCAACCGGTTTCGTTCATGCCGCAGGCGTCCGATTTCGCCCACGTCACCAGCGCTCCATTCGCGATCGGCCTGGTGTTCGTGATGTATTCGTTTTCGGGCTGGAACGCCGCCACCTATATCATCGGGGAGATGCGCACGCCGCAGCGGAACCTGCCGCGGGCGCTGCTGGCCGGGACCTTGATCGTGCTCGTGCTCTATCTCGGGCTCAATGCGGTGTTTCTGCGCACCGCGCCGATTTCGGAACTAGCCGGGCAACTCGACGTCGCCAGCATTGCCGGCAGGCACATTTTCGGCGCCACCGGCGGCCGTATCGTCGCGGCCATGATCTGCATCGGGCTGGTGTCGTCCATCAGCGCCATGATGTGGATTGGTCCCCGCGTCATGATGACCATGGGCGAGGACATGCCGGCGCTGGCCCTGTTCTCGCGCAAATCGGCCCAGGGCGCGCCGACCTCGGCCATCCTGTTGCAGCTCGCCATCGCCAGCCTGATGCTGTTCACCCGGAGTTTCGAGGCGGTGCTGGATTTCATCCAGTTCGCGCTGTTGTTCTGTTCGTTCTTCACCGTGCTCGGTGTCATCAAGCTGCGTATCACTGACCCCGATCTGCCGCGGCCTTATCGTGCCTGGGGATACCCGGTCACTCCGTTGGTTTTCCTGCTCGTGACGGCCTTCATGATGTACTATCTGTTGACACAACGGCCGTTGCAGTCGGCGCTCGGTGCTTTGATTATGATTTCGGGGCTTCTGATTTACGCGGTCTTCCGCAAGCGGGCCGATCTTGGCGCCATGGCTGCAGCCCCAAGCCGCGAATTAAGCCACAAATGAAGGCGCTTCCGCTTGCGAAAATGGCAGCCGCCGCTGCGATCATGCTGCTCGCGGCAGCCGAGACTGGCCGGGCCACCGACGCCGTGAGCGCCGACGACGCCGCGCGATTCCTTGCCGGCATGCCGCCGTCAGTTCAATCGCCGTTGACGCCACTGACCAAAGATCCAGCCTGGCAGCATCACGAGAAATTCCTCGATGCGGCGTTCGGACAGCTCGAGAAGCGCCAGACCTCCAAGATTGCGGCTTGGGCGGCCGTCAATCTGGCCGCGCCCCGGCCAACGATGTTCTACATGTTCAGCGGCCCGGACTTTCTCTACGCCAACGCATTTTATTCCAAGGCAACGACTTACGTACTTAGCGCACTCGAGCCGGTCGGCCAGGTTCCCGATCTGACGCGATTGCCGCGCGGCAGTCTTGCACCCGGGCTCTCCGATGTCGAACGTTCGCTCGGTTCCATCCTGAGCTTCAGCTTCTTCATTACCAAGAAAATGAAGACGGATCTGCGCGCCGGAGAGTTCGATGGCACCTTGCCGATCCTCTATGTGTTCCTGGCTCGCTCGGGCAAAACCATCCGCGATGTCAGTCCGGTCACGCTCGACGACACTGGCGCCGTCCATTCCGGCAACGAAAATGCCGGCCGAAACCCCACACCCGGCGTGCGCATCCATTTCGCGGGCGGCGATGGCGCGGAAAGAACCCTGTATTATTTTTCGACCGATCTTTCCAACAGCGGCGTCAGGAATTCGGGCTTCCTGAAGTTCTGCGCCAGGCTGGCGCCCGGCAACAGCCTGATCAAGAGCGCCTCCTATCTGCTGCATGCCGGCAACTTCTCCACGGTGCGCGAGTTCATTCTCGCCAACAGCGCCACCATCATCCAGGATGATTCGGGAATTCCGCTCGCTGATTTCGATCCGAGGAAATGGCGGTTCTTCCCGTTCGGCCGCTATGCCGGTCCGATTGACAAATTCCCCGGACGCTACCAGCCAGCCTATGCGGAGCTGTTCCGGCGGAGCCAGCCGATGGATTTCGGCATCGGCTATCGCTGGCGGTCGTTCGAATCGAATCTGCTGCTGGCGGTCAAGGTGCCCTGAGCGCACGACGAGTTGATCCGGAAAGAAACGCCCTGGGGCTTTGCCCGAGGATGGGACTTTTTGCCCTGGACATGCTCAAGGCGATCGTTCGAACCACGCTCACCCAGAAAGGAGAGATCGGGATCCGGTGCAACCCAAGCAAGCTTGATCCGCCGCTACGGCGAATTGACCCCGCGCCAGCGTCCAAAGCGCCACGGCCTGTACCAGCGGGCGCCCGCTGGCCGGGTCAGCGGGACGTTGTCGATGCCGTGACTGCCCCAGGGCTGGCAGCGCAGCAGCCGGGCCAGCGTCATCCAGCCGCCGCCCCACAGTCCGAAGCGCTCGATCGCCTCGTCGGCATAGAGCGAACAGGTCGGCAGATGGCGGCAGTTGTAACCGACCAGCGGCGACAGCGTATGCCGGTAGATCCAGATCAGGGCGCGTCCGGCATGGCGGGGCAGCCGCACCAGCGTTCTGGAGTGGTTCGTGCTGGAGGATAAATTGAACGAGGTAGGTTTCATGAGCGGAGCGACGCAGTCTGGAGCCGTATTTCTGCGGGATTGTGGCAGATGGAACCTGCCGTTGCAGGCATTTGCGCCACACCTCTGAAGATATTGCATGCTATTGCTGCGACGCGCCGAGATTTTGTAGACGAGGGTGGGGCGCACCGTTACCTTTTTAAAAACGCCCGTGCGCCAACTTTGGGCCTCAGTTGATCTGGGGCCGTCACCACCGTGCCGCAAGGGTGGCCGGAAAGGAACCAAATTGAGGCTCGTCAAGTCGCTGGATTTTCGCGGCTGGGTGCTGGTGAGCACCGTGGCCCTTGGTATAGCGGTTCCCGGCGTCATCGCCGCTCCCGGCGGTCCGGCCCATGCCGATGCCAGCCTGGAAGAACGAAAATTGCCGATGCGGTTCAGCTGGGTCGCGTGCCAGCCGCATTGCCGCGGGTGGATCAGTGCTGTCGGCATTGTGACCGCCGACAGTCCGAAGGATTTCGAAGAATTCGCCAGGGGACGTCCGCTGGTCGGTGCGACCATTGTGCTGGACTCCAGTGGGGGGTCGGTCAACGACTCGATCGCGCTCGGACGGCGATGGCGGGAATTGGGACTTCAGACCACCGTCGGCACCAGCGTGCTGACCCACGGCGCCCAGGGTGACCGCGCCAGCATTGTGCCCGAAGCCTATTGTGAATCGATGTGCGTGTTCCTGTTGTTGTCCGGCAAGTCGCGTTACGTGCCCGAGGCTGCGCATGTCAGGGTGCACCAGATCTGGATGGGCGACCGCGCCGAAGACGCCAGAGCTGCGAGCTACTCGGCTCAGGACCTGATGATCGTCGAGCGCGATGTCGGGCGGCTCGCCAAATACACCTTCGATATGGGCGGTACGGGCGATCTGCTGTCACTGGCGCTGAACGTGCCACCCTGGGAGGATCTGCACGAACTCTCTCGGGAAGAATTGCGGCTGACCAATCTCGTGACCACCGATGCGGTGGCCGCGGTACTGCCGCAGACGGGATTGCCGGTCGCGCCGGTCGCCGAGCTGAAGACCAAGCCGGTGCAGGATCGCTTTGCGGGCAGTGCTGGCGAGAGCGAGACCAATCCGCAGGCGCCAAAATCGACCAAGACCGCCGAGGCTGTCGTTCCGGCGGGGGGCGTGGCGTCAGCACCGGCAGCAAAGTAGCCGCGCGGGCCAATCGCGACCAATTCAACTTTGGGTAGTTGCTTTCACCCTTGTGCCGATACCGGCTGTTCGGCCCGGGCCTCGATCTGGCCGATCGCATCGACCACGGCATCGAAGGTCAGCATGGTCGAGGCATGTCGCGCCTTGTAATCGCGGACCGGCTCGAGCATCGCGATATCGGCCCACTTGCCCTGCGGAGGGCTGCCGTTTTCCTTCAGCATCCTGCGCACGGTCTCGCGCAATTCGCGCAGCTCGTTTGCCGTCGAGCCGACGACGTGGCTTGCCATGATCGAGGAGGAGGCCTGGCCGAGCGCACAGGCCTTTACTTCATGGGCGAAGTCGGTGACCACGGGACCGTTCATTTTAAGGTCGACCTTGACGGTCGAGCCGCACAGCTTCGAATGTGCCGTGGCACTGGCGTCCGGTGCAGCGAGCCGGCCAAGCCGGGGGATGTTGCCGGCTAACTCGATGATCCGCTTATTATAGATGTCGTTCAGCATAGGATCGAGGTCTCGGGCTCCCGTTACGATCGCTCTTGGCGGCCGGGAGTGCGAGTTTTATATAGGGGGGCGGATGGCGGAAAGACAGCCCGGCCATCGGTCGTAGTGGTAGAAGCAAAGGCAATCGGCCGCCGCGACCTGAGGGTCTTGGCGAAGAGGCGTACGGCGAAAAGCCGGCAGCAAAGATTATAGACTGTAATATAGAGTGAGGCTCAGGCGTCCGGCGGCAAGCCGCCCCGTCTGCCGGTGACACTCCGGTCTCACCAAAGACCGGTCGAACGGAGTTGACATGGACGCATTGATTAAATCCCTCCGCCCGGACCCGAAGGTTCCGGAAGCCCGTGCCGCCGAGCTGGACCCTGCCGAATTCCTAGCCGCGGCCGTCCGCGCCGATCAGCCGCGGCCATCGCGCGCCGAGGCCGAGCAGGCAGTGCAGACCCTGCTCAGCTACATCGGCGAAAACCCGCAGCGCGAGGGTTTGCTGGACACGCCGCGCCGGGTGGTAGAAGCCTTCGACGAACTCTACCAGGGCTATCATCAATGTCCGGCCGAGGTGCTGAACCGCACCTTCGGCGAGACCGCGGGCTATGACGACTTCGTGCTGATCCGCGATATCGAATTCACCTCGCAATGCGAGCATCACATGATGCCGTTCTACGGCAAGGCGCACATCGCCTATACGCCGGTCGAGCGGGTGGTCGGCCTGTCCAAGCTGGCACGGCTGACCGACATCTTTGCCCGCCGGCTACAGACCCAGGAGCATCTCACCGCCCAGATCGCGGCGGCGATCGACGAGGTGCTGAAGCCGCGCGGAGTCGCGGTGGTGATCGAGGCGGAGCATACCTGCATGTCGGTGCGCGGCGTCGCCAAGCATGGCGCGCTCACCTTCACCAGCCGCTATACCGGCATGTTCCGTGACAATCCCGCGGAGCAGGCCCGATTCCTGTCCATGGTCCGAGGCTCGCAGCGCTGACCCCGGCTGCAACAGGCGAGGGTTGCGTCCCGTGACCACATCATCGGAATTGGAGGAAGGGCTGACGCTGCGTCCCACATTCGACGCCGCGGGCCTTGTGACCTGCGTGGCCACCGATGCCGCCTCCGGGGAGGTGCTGATGGTCGCGCATATGAACGACGAGGCCTTGCGCAGAACCATCGCGACCGGCGAGGCCTGGTACTACAGCCGCTCGCGCCAGGCGCTGTGGCGCAAAGGCGAAACGTCGGGCCAGGTCCAGCGCGTCATCGAGCTGCGGGTGGACTGCGATCAGGATGCGGTCTGGATCAGGGTCGAGCAGACCGGCGCGGCCTGCCACACCGGCCGTCGCTCCTGCTTCTACCGCCGGATCGAGGCCGGCGAGGGTGGGGCGCACTTGTCGTTGATCGATGCGAAGCGGCTGTTCGATCCGAAGGCGGTCTACCGCAAATGAGTTGGTTCATTTCTGCGCGCCCCGGTCCATGAGGACCTTCGCTGTGGCGACGGGATGCAGCGCGCGCGTCCGCCATATTCCATCCGGTGATTTTCCCAACTGACCGGCTGACCCTGGGGCGATGGGCGGCCTTCAGCGCTGCTTGCGCTGTCGCGGACGGCGCTCCGTCGGTTGGGTGGGCGCGTACAGGCGGGCGAGTTCCTGCGACCGTCGTGGCGAGCCGATCGCGCAGGTCCGAGGGTTCGACGACCTCAGCGTCCGCGCCGAGCGCGATCAGACCGGAGGCGGCGCGGTCGATCGACTCAATGGGGATCGTCACGCACAGCCAGCCGTCGACGCCCACCGGCGTCGCTGTCTCGGCGGCTGCCCGGGCGACCGCCGAGCCGAGCAGGTCGAGTTTGGCGAGGCCGCGCGCGGTCACGCGCAGCGTCGCGATGGAATGGTAGACGCCGGTCTCGAACGCGCGCGATGAGGTGACCCAGAACCGCATCAGGTCGAAATCCTTAGGCCGTTTGAACGACTGCTCGGTCGCCGCGAGGTCGATGATATTGGAGACACGATAGGTGCGCGGCTGATCGCCGACCTGCGCGACCAGATACCAGACGCCTGCCTTGAGCACGAGGCCAAGCGGCTGCAGCCGGCGCAGGACCACCGCCTCGGCACGCCGGTAGCGTATGTCGAGGCACTGCTCGTTCCACACCGCATTGGCGATCGTCGGCAGCAACCTGGCGTCATCGGCACTGCGGAACCAGCCGACGGGATCAAGGTGGAATTGGGCGGCGACGCGGCCGGCATTCGCGCGCGCGCGTTCGGGCAAAGCCGCGCTTAATTTCAGTTGGGCCGCCGTGAGCAGGTCGGCGAGTTCGAGTTGCGCGGCCGGTCCGGGCAGGCCGGCGAGCGACAGCGTTTCGGCCTCGGCGGGCGACAGGCCCGTGAGCTTGGTGCGGTAGCCGTCGAGCAACTGGAATCCGCCGCAGGGGCCGCGATCCGCATAGATCGGCACATCAGCGGCGCTGAGCTGCTCGACGTCACGATAGATGGTGCGAACAGAAACCTCGAACTCGCTCGCCAGCGCTTCGGCCGTCATCCGACCGCGGGCTTGCAAGAGCAACAGGATCGACAACAGCCGGCTCGCGCGCATTTTCGCAGCCTAGCAGAAATACCTGACAGCAGTTGACAGGTATGGCGGCGTATAACCGGTGCAGCCAGCGCCGAGGCTGTCACGGCCCCGCAGGAAACTGAAATAAGACATTGAAGTAAAATCGATATTTGTTCAGTCGTCGCGACGCAGAGAGAAAGTGGAGGCGATCATGTCGACACTCGTGCAGCAGCGCCAGCAGCCGGTCAGAGCGCCCGGGCTTTCAGAGCAGGCGCAAGCACAACCGGCCAACCCCCTGGTTTCGGTCAGGCGCGAGCCGGCAGCCCCTGTTCCCGATTGCCCGGTCGAGAGGCCGCGCGCATTCTGGCGCGCGATCCTGACCTTGAGCGTCGAAACGCTGCGCGAGTGGCGCCGCCGCACCGTGGCGCGCCGCGAGCTCTCGAACTTCGACGAGCGGACCGTGCGTGATATCGGCGTCGATCCCAGCATGGTCAACTATGAAATACGACAGTCCTTCTGGCGGCCGCTGCGCGATTTGCGGCGTTGATGGCTGTGGCGGCGAACGCAACGGGCGTGAGCACGCGTCCGGCCATTCGCCGGCAGGTGACGGCTCAAGCAGGGCGGCACGATGCCTGCTTGCTTCCGTGCTTGTTGCCCTCGGCCCGTATGACGCCATTGCCCGTCACGCCGCCATGAGGGCGTACCGCACCGTTGGGCCTGCGCATCTGCTCAAGCACCTCGACCCATCCGGAAATCACCGGTGGATGAAAATTAACCCTCCCTTAACCATGCTTACCGCAGGGTGAACCGTGGCTGGGGCGCGATCTTGCGCTTCCGTCAGGCGTTTCGCGGGGAGCGGGGCACCAAGGGATGTCGGTCGACACGTCAAACACCACGGCCACGGCAGGTGTCGATCCCTCGCGTCTGCGGATCGCCGGCGCGATCAAGCAGGCGGCCACTGCCACCGGCACCAGCTTCGAATATCTGCTCTCCACCGCCAAAATGGAATCCGATTTCAATCCGACGGCGGGCGCCTCGACCTCGTCGGCGCACGGGCTTTATCAATTCATCGACCAGACCTGGCTCGGCACCGTCAAGGAGGCGGGCGCGCAGCTCGGCTATGGGCAATATGCCGACGCCATCAGCAAATCCTCCTCCGGCAGCTACTCCGTCAGCGATCCAGCCGCGCGAACCGCGATCCTGAAATTGCGCGACGATCCGGTTGCCGCATCGGCGATGGCCGGGGTTCTGACCCAGTCCAACAGTTTCAAGCTCACCGGCATGATCGGCCGCCGCCCGACCGATGGCGAACTCTATATGGCGCATTTCATGGGCGTCGGCGGGGCGGCCAAGCTGATCAACAATGCCGAGGACAATCCGCAAGCCTCCGGCGCGCGGCTGTTCCCGAACGCTGCCGCCGCCAACCGTTCGATTTTCTACGACCATTCCGGGCGCGCGCGCAGCGTCTCCGAAGTCTATTCGGTGTTGTCGGCGCGCTACGCCGGCGCCGCCAGTTCATCCGCGACGCGCACGGCGATGGCTGCGGTCGGCGATGTCCAACCCACCATGGCAGTAGCCAGTGCTGCCACGGCGGCGCCGATCGACACCGCGACCTACTTGTCGAGTTTTCCGGCGCCCAACGCGGTCACGCCGGCCAGCAACACATCCGACGCATCGACGGCGAATAGCAACCCATCCGGCCCAGTATTCCGCTCGCTGTTTCAGGTCGGCGAGCGAACCCAGCCGGTCTCGCCGGCCGTTCAAGAATTGTGGGGCAACTCGTCCTCGCTGACCTCGGTCGCGTCAGCAACCTCGGTCGCGTCAGCAACCTCGGTCGCGACAGGGACCTCGGTTACGTCAGTGAGCTCGGTGGCGTCGCCGCCAAGCGTCAGCGCGCCGCAGCCGCTCGACCTCTTCAGTGACCGCAGCGGCACCTTCAGCTAGTCCCTCCTGGCCATTGGCGAAACCCGGCCGGACGCTAGCCTGTCGGCGCGAAGCGCGCTCGATGCCGCCACATCCGTACGGCCCTTCAGCCGGTTCAAGACCGCGCGGCAGCCAACCGATCCGTTCAAAAGCTTAATGAGGCGTTGTCGCGCGCTTAATAAAACGTCAACAAAACCAGCCGTTTATGCTGAACGCTTTGTTAAGCGTCATGGTTTATTTTGTTTGACAGTGGCATCTCGTCACGATGTCCTCTCAAGTTGCGTAAGCCGGCAGGGCCATGATCGTTCGGCAGTTTATCAGTTGGGTACGAACCGCTTCGGCGGGCGAGCGGGCGGAGGCGACGCGGTCGCTGGCGCGGGCCTGGCTCTTCTCCGAGCTGACCGAGGACGATTGCGCCGCAGCCGAAGGCGCGCTCTTGATGCTGCTCGACGATCCCAGTCCGCTGGTGCGCCAGGCCATGGCCGAGGTGTTCGCGGGCAGCGCCGAGGCCCCGGCTTCCATTGTGCAGGCGCTGTCACTCGACCAGGCGTCGGTCGCCCTCCCGGTGCTCGAACATTCACCGCTATTGATCGATGCCGACCTCGTCGACATCGTTGCGACCGGCGACAGCGAGGTGCAGTGCGCCATCGCCCGCCGCGTCGGTGTGCCGGCCTCGGTATGCGCGGCGATCGCCGAAGTTGGCAGCGCCGCAGCGGCGCTTGAGCTGATCGAAAACGCCTATGCCGAACTGGCGCCGTTCTCGTGGGATCGCATCGTCGAGCGCCACGGCCATCTCGCCGCGATCCGGGAAGCGATGCTGGTGCTGGACGATCTACCCGCTGCGACGCGGGCGGCGCTGGTCGCCAAGCTGTCCGACACGCTGGCGCAATTCGTGATCGCCCGGAACTGGCTCAGTTCCGACCGGGCGCTGCGGATCGCGAGCGAAGCCCGCGAGCGTTCCACCGTTACGATCGCCAGCCGCTCGCGCGGCGAAGACATGCGCGGCCTGGTGCGGCACCTGCGCGCCACCGATCAGCTCACCGCCGGACTGATCCTGCGGGCGCTGTTGTCGGGCAATCTCGAACTGTTCGATACGGCGCTGGCGGAGTTGTCCGGCCTGCCGCAAGGGCGGGTGTCCGCGTTGCTGCATGACCGCGGCCGCGCCAGTCTGGAGGCGCTGTTGTCCCGCGCCGGATTGCCGGAATCGACTTTCGCCGCATTCCGGGTGGCGCTCGAAGCCAGCCATGAAACCGGATTTGCCGACAGCATCGGCGGCGCCACCCGATTGCGGCGTCGGATGGTCGAACGCGTGCTGACGCATTGCGAAATCGACCGCCCGGCCGCCGAACCGCTGTTGATCCTGCTGCGGCGCTTTGCGACCGAGTTGGCGCGCGAAGAAGCCCGTCTGTTCTGCGACGAACTGGTCGCCGACGACTGTTTCGCACCGATCCCGGATGATCTGATCGCGGCCTGATGCAAGCCCTGCGCGACGGCGCGCGCTCCTCATGGCCGACGAGGCTTGAAGTCGAAGGAGAGCCCGGTCTCGAACTCGGCGGCATGCCCCATCACTTCCAGCGGTTTCAATTCCCACTGCGCCAGGGCCAGTTCGATCGCCTGACGCTGCGCCGGCGTGGCGCTGATGACATGCACATGCCGCACCTTGCCGTCGATGCCAACGGTGATCCGGACCGGCACCGTCAGGCCGTTGAGATCGACCTTGACGGGATCGACCCTGCGGACCGTGGTTTGCGCCGTCACATAGTCCTTGACGCATCCGGGGGTGTGCCCGGCATCGGCATCGGTACCGTTGGCGGCATCGGATGAGGCGGGCAGCGACATCCCGCCGAGAAAGTCGACGACGTGGTCCACCGTCGCCTGATCGGTTGCCGTGATGTTGAAGATGACGACGTGGCACCGCAATTCGGTGGCGAGCCAACCCCGGTAGAGGCCGCCGGCATGATAGTCGAGGCGCAGGAAGGGCCTGCCGCCGATCGTGATGCTGGCCGGCTCCCGGTCGATCGACAGATCGGGAATGCCGGCCATGGAAGCGCGGAGGTCCGCTGCCACGTCGGCGGCATTCGCAAACGGCTTGGCGCTGAAAAACAGATCCTGGGCCACGATCAGCAGCGTGGCGCGGCTGGCCTTGATGCCATCCATCGAGGAAAGCACGTAGAGGCCGCGAGGCGAGGGCGGCGGTCCGGCAAGGCCCTCGCTCCAATCCGGCGGCAACGGCACGGAGAGGCCGAAATAGGGATTGCCGTAGACATTTCCGGCCATTGCCCCGGACTCCGGATCGGCATCCCTGCGCGGCATGGCCGCGGGTTTTTCCGGCGGCGGCGAGGCCGCCGATGGCGGCGTCACCGGTCCCTCGGCGCGGGGCGCCGCCAGGTTGTCGGCGCGCGCGCCCTCGGCCATCCAGGCCCCACTCAGCAGCAGCACCCATGCCAGGGTGTGGAGCGCTTTCGCCATTTCGTATCTCCCTCGGCTCACGACACAACCTGAAGATGAAGTCTTCATTCTGCATTCTAAGCGCGGCAACTGGATCGCTTCAAGATATTACATGTCGCTCTATCAGTATGCAGAAAAACCGCGCCGCGCTTTTTTGCGACGCTGTGCTTGACAACATCTTTAGATTGCATCTACGTTAGGTGGTATTGGCGTAGAGTAACATCCGAAATCCGATCGACATCATTTTCACCACGGCCGGTTTGCCGAGACGGCGACCGGTCGCGGCCGGGCTCTTCGCTGGGGCGCCCGTCGATGGCGCTTGCGCGGGGAAGAAATTGGGGCCGGGCCGAACACAACTGGGGAGGTTCTCGGACATGACAAAGCTTCGCTTCAGCAGACGAACCGCGATCGGCACGGTGATCGCAACGCTCTTGGCCGCGCCGCCGGCCGCGTTCGGTCAGGCCGCGGGCGTTACCGACCCAGGCGTTCGCGGCGGCCCCGCCGGCGCCGGCGGCCCGGTGCCGGGGTTGCCGACGGCTGAACTGAATTTCTTCAACGCGGCGCAGACCGTGTTCCAGGAGATCGTCTCCGTGGCCGGCACCGCCCCGGGGACCAACGGCAATGGTCTCGGTCCCCGCTTCAACGGCAACAGCTGCGCCTTGTGTCATGCGCAGCCGGCGATCGGCGGCTCCAGCCCGGCGGCCAATCCGCAGATCGGGATCGCCAACCTGGACATGGTATCGGGCTCGGGCAACTCGATACCGCCCTTCATCACACCCAACGGGCCGACGCGCGAGGCGCGCTTCATCAACCTGCCGAACGGGACCCCGGACGGCGGCGTCCACGACCTGTTCGTGATCTCGGGCCGCGCCGACGCCGTGGGCTGCAACATCAAGCAGCCGAATTTCGCCGCGGCGATCGCGGCCAACAACATCATCTTCCGGATTCCGACGCCGGTGTTTGGGTTGGGGCTGGTCGAGGCGGTCGACGAGCAGACGCTGCTGTTGGATGCCGCGAACAACCCCTCGACGGTTGCCAGCCTCGGCATCACAGCCGGAAACTTCAACCGGAACGGAAACGACGGCACCATCTCCCGGTTCGGCTGGAAGGCGCAGAACAAGTCGCTGCTGCTGTTCGCCGGTGAGGCCTACAATGTCGAGATGGGCGTCACCAACGAGCTATTCCCGGAAGAGCGGGACGACACCCCTGACGACACCACGGCGCTCCATGAGTTCCTGCAATCTGAATACCATCCCCGAGGATTTCACCAATCTCAGCGACAACGGGGCCAGCAACAGTCCGGCATCGGACATTTCCTCCGACATCGTGAACTTCGCGGCCTTCTCGCGGTTGTCGGCGGCACCGACGCCGATCCCGTCGAACAGTACGACCAACACGGTGCAGGGCAACAACGAGTTCGTCAATATCGGCTGCGGCGCTTGCCATATCCCGCAGCACGTGACCGCCAAATCGACGTTCGGCGCGGCCATGACCAATGTCACCATCTCGCCCTTCAGCGACTTCGCCCTCCACAGCATGGGCAGCGGCCTGCAGGACCAGGTCAGCCAGGGCACAGCCAACGGCCAGCAATTCCGCTCGGCGCCGTTGTGGGGGGTCGGCCAGCGGGTCTTCTTCCTCCATGACGGCCGCACCTCGAACATTGTCGCGGCGATCGAAGCCCATGCGAGCACGGGCTCGGAAGCCAATCAGGTGGTCAGCAATTTCAACCTGCTGTCGGCGTCCAACCAGCAGGCGATTGTCAACTTCCTGCGCTCGCTCTGAGCGGGATCAGTCAGCGGCGGCGGCATTGCCGCCGCCGCTGTAATCTCCGTCGAGAACAGAGGGCGCGTCAGAACAAGGCGCGGAGTGACGGTTCAACGTGAGAGGGATATGCGTTAATCGCCCGGTACCAGGCTTGGCGCGAGGATCGCTTCGAGGTGCTCGGGACGGTCACGGTTGGCGTAAGCGAGGTATTCATCCGCCACGCCGCGCAGTTGCCGGCTGAGTTCGCCGGCCATCTTGACCGTATCGAGCTTGGTGCGCTCGCGTACGATCGCCTGAATGGCATTGATATGATGGGCGATCAGATCAGACGGCACTTGGTCGAGATCCGGCGCATGTTCGATAATCCTGCAAAGGCTTTCGGCCGCGGCGCCGGCAGAGGGGTAACCGAACGTCGCGGCATCGCCCTTGATGTCATGAGCGGCGCGGAACAGCTCTTCCCGGTTGGTCTTGGTGAAGCCGTCCTTGAGGATGGCGGCGTGGGCTTTCGAGAGCCGGTCGGTTTCGACGGTCATCCAGTTCTTGAATTCGCTGGACAATCCGGCCAGGGCTTTTTCGGCGCGGGCCACCGGATCGTCGCTGTCCTTTTCCTCAACCCGCCGCAGCACCCTGCGCAAGGGATTGGGTTGCGTGATCACATGATGGTCGCTGAAGGTCTCGATCTGAAGGTCTTTGGACGGGTCTTTCGCCATGACGGGTTCCTTGGCAGCGCGCTGCTCAGATGCCGGAGCGGGCCTTATCGAGCAGCGAGGGCTGCTGCAGGACTTCCACCTCGCCGCCGACGCGACGCTCGGGGCCGATATAAGTGTTGGTGGTATTGCGCCTTCGGTCAGGGCCGAAATAGGTCTTGGTCTTGATGAAAGGACGCGGATTGGCGACGACGTTCAGGATACGCTGATAAAGCCCCTTGGCGGAGATCGGCTTGGCGAGGAATTCGGTGACGCCGGCGTCGCGCGCGACCGTAACGCGCCGCTTTTCCGAGTGGCCGGTCAGCATGATGATCGGCGCGAACGGATTGCCCTTGGATTCCGGCTGCCGGATCATTTGCGCCAGCTCCAGGCCATCGAAAATCGGCATCGACCAGTCGGTGATGACGATATCGGGGACATAGTGGCTGTACATTTCCAGCGCGGTGGCGCCATCTTCGGATTCATAGACCTCGCGCGCGCCGAACGAATGCAACAGCGTCCGCAGAATGCGGCGCATGTGCGGATTGTCGTCGCAGACAAGAAATCGCAGCTTATTGAAGTCGATGCGGTACATGGCCCGGCTCTGAACGCCTACCGAATGTCGGTATACTGCGCGTTAACCCTATCCCCTCGCCCTTAAGGAAAGGTTGCGATCAGGATGGCGAACGCCGGATCGGCGCAGCGCGCGCGCCGGGTTCCTTGCCGGAGACTTGTCAATACCCGAACTGTTCGCTCAAAATGCGCTCTTCGAGGCTGTGGCCGGGGTCGAACAGCATCCGCATCGAGATGGTCTTGTCCGACAGTACCTCGACCCGCCGCACGTCCCGCGCTTCGTCGTGATCGGCGACCGCAGCGACCGGCCGCTTGTCGCCTTCGAGCACCTCGATCACGACATAGGCGGTGTTGGGAAGCAGCGCCCCGCGCCAGCGGCGCGGGCGGAACGCGCAGATCGGGGTCATGGCGAGCAGCGCCGCGTTGATCGGGATGATCGGCCCCTGCGCCGACAGATTATAGGCGGTCGATCCGGCGGGCGTGGCCACGATGATGCCATCGGCGATCAGCTCGGCCATGCGCTCGCGCTCGTCGATCAGGATCCTCAGGCGTGCCGTCTGGTAGGTCTGGCGGAACAACGCGACTTCATTGATGGCGTGGTGAAGATGCACCACCCCGTGCACGTCGGTGGCGCGCATCAGGAGCGGATGGATCACGGATTCCCTGGCGGCATCAAGACGGCCGTGCAGGCCTTGGGTGCTGAATTCGTTCATCAGGAAGCCGACGGTGCCGCGATGCATGCCATAGATCGGCTTGCCGGAACGCATGTTCTGATGCAGCGTTTGCAGCATCAATCCGTCGCCGCCGACCGCGACCACGACGTCGGCATCGTCAGGCTCGCGATTGCCGTAGAGATCGACCAGCTGGGTCAGCGCCTGCTGGGCCTCCGCGCTGGCGCTCGCGACAAAGGCGATGCGATCATATCGCTTGGGGCTGGTCATGGGATGACGGGCTCGTTGTGGCGCTGACGGAATTGGCTGCGCCGGGCTCGTCTATACGACCTCTGCGGTCGTTGTCGAGACAGATGAGCCGGTCACTGGATCGTGTGACCAGCCCCAGCATGGAACCGAGCTCTATTGGCTTGCCAATAATGCCCGGCTGTCGCAGTGATGAACACGCGCCGGACCCGGGTTTGTCAGCGTCGACCGCGCACCAACCAGTCGGGCAACAGGGAGAAGAACAGGACATGGCCAACGGTCTCGCGTCCCTGCGCCATGCGAGCTTTCTGTCTGCGCTTTTTTTGGTCGCCGCGCTGGTGTTTGCGATCCAGGCCGGCGCGCGCGCGCAAGATGCGCCGTCGCCGCCATCGGCCGCGACGGGCCGGAAATCAGAAGGATCTGGCGGACGCGCCGCCAACCCCAATTCGCCGGCTGCCGCCGAGCAGCATCGTCTGCCGCCGGATGTTACAACCAAGCAGACGCTGGCGGTGGCCGGTCGGACGCTGGCCTTCGCGGCGACGGCGGGTTCGATCCGCCTGTTCGACGACAAGGGCGAGCCGCAAGCCGATATCGCCTACACCGCCTATCAGCTCGATGGTGGCGACCCGCGCACCCGGCCGGTGACTTTCTTTTTCAATGGCGGTCCCGGCGCGTCGTCGGCGTGGCTGCAGCTGGGCAATACCGGACCATGGCGGCTTCCCTTCGAGACCGCGCCGCTCAGTTCCTCCTCCGCGCCCGATGTTCGGCCCAACGCCGAGACCTGGCTCGACTTCACCGATCTCGTCTTCATCGATCCGGTCGGCACCGGCTACAGCCGCTTCGTTGCCTCCGGCGAGGAGGTGCGCAAGAAGTTTTATTCGGTCGACGGCGATGTCGCCTCGATCGCGCTTTCCATCCGTCGCTGGCTGGAAAAGTCCGACCGTCTGCTGTCGCCGAAATTTGTCGTCGCCGAGAGCTATGGCGGCATCCGCGGTCCCAAGGTGGTTCGCGAATTGCAGCTCGATCAGGGCGTGGGCGTGAAAGGCCTGATCCTGCTCTCTCCGGTGCTCGACTTCCGCGACTTTTCCGGCTCCAGCCTTCTGCAATACGTCGCAAGCCTGCCGACCATGGCGGCGGTGACGCGCCAGGCCAAGGGCGCGGTGACGCGCGCCGACATGGCCGACGTCGAGCGCTATGCGCGCGGCGATTATCTTGCCGATCTGGTCAAGGGCGAGGCCGACAGCGAGGCCACCACGCGGCTTGCGGACAAGGTGGCGGCATTGACGGGAATCGATCAGGCGATCAGCCGCCGGCTGGCCGGGCGGTTCGGCGCCATCGAGTTTCGCCGCGAATTCGATCGCAGGAACGGCAAGGTGACCGGACGCTACGACGCCTCGGTCGAGGGGCTCGATCCCGATCCGGATTCCAGCTTCTCACATTTCGGCGATCCCTCCGGTGACCCGCTGCTTGCGCCGTTGACCAGTGCCGCGGTCGATCTCACCCGAAACAAGCTCAATTGGCGGCCGGACGGCTCTTACGAACTCCTCAATGGCGCGGTCGAGCGAGCCTGGGATTTCGGTCGCGGCCTGACGCCCGCGGAATCGATGTCCGACCTGCGGCGGATTCTCGCGCTCGACCCCAATCTCAGGGTGCTGGTGGGGCAGGGGCTGTTCGATCTGGCGACGCCTTATTTCGGCACCCAGATCCTGCTCGACCAGCTGCCCGGCTACGCCGCCCCGCCGCGCGTCAAGCTCGTGGTCTATCCCGGGGGCCACATGTTCTATTCGCGCGACGCCTCGCGGCAGGCTTTTCGCGCCGAGGCCGAGGCGCTGATGAAGTGAGAGGCTGATTAAAAAAAGGCCGGCGCAACCGGATCAGGTTGCGCCGGCCTTTCAGTCGTTCAACGATCTCAGTAGACCAGACCGGTGCCGGCCGGCTGCTCCAGCGCCGCCTGCAGCGAGCGGTACTCCGGGCAATCCTTGCCGCAGATCTGCTCGATCCGGCTCAGGTGATACTGGGCCTGATCGCGGTTGCCCTGTTCGAGCTGCCACAGCCCGTAATACTGCCAGGTCCGCACATGGTTCGGATCGTCCTGCAGCGCGTGCTGGTAGTAGACCTGCGAGACCTGGTAGTTGCCAAGCTTGCGGTAGGAGTAGCCGAGCAGATTGGCGACGTCGGCGCGGTCCTCATGGCCGAGCGCCTTCAACTGCTCGATCGCCTTGGCGTAATCGTGCTGCTCGTAGATCGTGGTGTAGGCGGTGCGATAACCCGCGAGGAAACGGGGATCTTCGATGCTGGAGCTCTTGTCGTGCTTCTTCTTGTCTTTGGTGGAGTCCGACGCCGGCGGCGAGGGCGTGTCGCTGCCTGCGGCATAGGCCTTTGTAAGCACGGGCGCTGCGATCAGCGCCATCGACAGGAACGACAGCGTCACAAGCCTGCTTGCAGATTTTTCCATGCATCTCTCCGATTTTGATGGATTGTTTTACACCGGGACCACGATGGTTATAACCCCCGGCTTGCTCCGACATTCCCGGGCAATCGTGTTTATTTGAGGGAACGAGGCGGGAGCCTTTGCGGAGCGAGTGAGGCGCAATATGACGCGCATGTCATTCACATGAACGAAGTCCGTTGTTGTGCTTCAGGCCAGGTTCAGCGCACCGCACGTAAGGTCGCAGACATGATCGACGAGCCCGGTCGTCCGACCGGCCATCTTGAGATCCCCTTGAGCCCAGGAGACGACCATGTTGAAGACAATTTCCGCCGCGCTGCTCGCCATTTCCGTTCTCGCCGCTCCCGCGCTTGCCGCCGATTCAGGCAAGACAGCGCAAGCGCCGGTCATCAAGACCGAGCAGGCAAAGCCGGATCCGCGCGGCGCCAATGACAAAATGATCCGCCATCACAGGCACCATCGCCATCATCATCGCTTTCACAAGCGGATAAGCGCGCTCAGGACGCATCGGCTCACCAGACTTTCGATCAAGCACGCGGTGGCTTCCACCAAGCGCGGCTGATGCCGAGGTTGGACGGCTGGCGCTTGACCGGATTCCAGACGACGCATGCCCCGGGGTCGCCTCCGGGGCATGCTTGGATTCTCACGTGGCCGCGGGCCGGAGCGGGCGCCCGATCGGGTGAAAGTTGAGTTCGATCGCCGAGATCCGAATTCCATTTACCCTGCTGGCGGTCTAGGATTCGCCAGGGCATAGGAAAATGGATCGCATTTTGAGGATGTTGGCAAAGGGTGCGGCTATTCTGGTTCTGCCGATGGCGCTCGCGGCCTGCGCGGGCAGCGAAGAGGGCAGGGAAGCCGTCGTCAACATCGATAACGGTGGGGCCAACCAGCCGTTTCCGGAAAACTACCGTGCCGAATTGCTGGCGTTCATGAAAACCTATCTGAATAATCCCGTTGGCATACATGATGCGGCGATGGCCGAACCGGTGCAGCGTACCGTCGGTGGAAGGTTGCGCTATGTCACCTGCTTGCGTTTTACCCCGCGCGAATCCGATGGCAGCTATCGCGAGCCGCGCGAGCGTGCCATCATCTACGTCAATGGCCGGCTCGACCGACTGGCCGAGAAACCCGGCGATACCTGCGCCGGCGCGACCTACGCGCCGTTTCCGGATCTGGAAAAGCTGACGCGGTAGCGTCGACTTATGCACCGCCGCGGCGGCCTATGCCACCGATCCTGCATTGCGGCCCATCAAGATGCCGTAATATTCGGGCACATCCAGAGGCCACAAACTCTGCTATCCTCGGTTGCAGGGCATCACAACGCCGCGATTCGCATAGGCGGCATGAACATTGCTTGGACAGGATCGGGAACGGGCTGGTTTTGACATTCAGGAGCGTGGCACATGAAGCGCATCGTGTTTGGTCTGACCCTCTGTATGATTGTTGCGTGCATCGTTGGTGGCGTGAGAGCTCGCGACCTTGAGGGCCGCTACGCGGATTCACCGTTGAAGCCGTGGTTCGATCATCTCGCGAGCGGCAGGGGACTGTGCTGTTCGATGGCGGATGGGGAAAGCGTCGCTGACCCCGACTGGGAGTCCAAGGACGGCCATTATCGGGTCCGTATCGAGAATACCTGGGTTGATGTTCCCGATGATGCTGTGATCACCGAACCGAACCGGGCCGGACGCACGATGGTGTGGCCGCTTCGGTTCGACAATCAGATCTCGATCCGCTGCTTCATGCCGGGCAGCATGACGTAACGCCGCCGCGGCGTCCGCCTCGAACGGCCCGCGCTTCCCCAAGCGGGAGGCGCGAATCGTTCAGCTACATGAAATGCTCGGCGATCGCATCGAAACCGCGCCGCCAGCCGCGCGCGCCATTCGGATCGAGCGGGCTTGCTTCCGAAGCCATGCGCACGATCACCAGCTCGGCCTCGGGGTGGATGTAGATCCATTGTCCGTGAATGCCGAGCGCACAAAGCACACCCTTGTTTCGGTCGATCCGGTACCAGCAACTACGGTAGCTGGCCTGTGGAAATATGTCGGCGAACTCCGAGCGTGCCCAGGCGGCCGGATCGCCGCGCTCGTTGATGTCGTCGATAAAGGCGCCCGGCACGACCTGGTTGCCGCCGGCGACGCCGCGGCGGCGGATCATCTCGCCAAAGCGGGCAAGATCGCGCGGCGCCGCGCAGATGCCGCCGGCAGCACGCATGCAGCCATGGGCATCGACGGTGATATAGGCATCGCGCTCGGCCCCGAGCGGCGTCCAGAGATAGTGGCTCGTTAGCTCCGCATAGGGCCGCGCGCAGGCGCGCTCATAGACCCAGCCGAGCACATCGGTATTGGTCGAGACATAGTGAAACAATTCCCCATGCCTCTGTCCGTCAGGCCTGAGCGAGGCAAAGAAGCTGCGCAGGTTGCTTGGAGTTTCGCCCGGCGGCAGTGGATCCCAGCCGCCGGCATGGCGATAGCGCGCGACGTCCCCCTTCGGGTCTTCGTAATCCTCCGTGAAGGCGATGCCGACACTCATGTCCAGCAGATGCCGGATGGCGCAGCCGGCATAGACCGAGGGCGCCAGTTCGGGGATATAGTCGATGACAAGGGCGTCCGGATCGATGAGGCCGCGATCGGCCAATATGCCGCCAAGCGTGCCGCAAATCGACTTGCTGACCGAGAAGATGATATGGGGCGTGACGGGGCTCATGCCGCTGCCATACCACTCCGCGGCGATCCGCCCGCGCCTCAGCACGATCAACGCGTCGGTCAGGGTGGCGCGCAGCGCCTGGTCTACCGTGGTCGGGTGGCCGTCATGGCCGTTGAAGGCGATGTGACCGATCTCTTCCAGCGCCAGTTCGAGCGGAGCGGCCGCGCCCGAGGCCGCGATTTCCGCCGTCGGGATCAGCTGACGCACGTTGCGAAAGCCCCAGGTGGAAAACGGAGCCTGGCGCCAGTTGGCAAGCGTCACCAGCCGATCGGGGGCTGGCGGAAAGTCGTCCATCAGAGTGGCGGTCATGTGTCCTCTCCGTGATCTTCTTGGGTGGGGGCGCGCGGGTGAAACCCGAGTTCGGCTGTTATCGTACGGGATAGTCGACGGCGTTGACAAAGGTTGAGGCTGGAGCCGGAGGGATCAGGAGGTGGCGGGCACGATGGGAAACAAACAAGAACTGTTGCAGTGCGGTCACAGTAAAGAACCATTTGTGCGCCGGCATCGCCCCCAAGCAACCCAATTGAGGCCAACTTGTTTGCCTCCTGTCGCCTCCGAAGCAATGGGAAAGCATTCAATGAAGAAATATCTGATCGGCGCCGCGGCCTTGACGGCTTTTGCGGCCCCCGCGGTGGCGGCCGATTTGCCTGCGCCGCCCTATACCAAGGCTCCGGTCTACAAAGCTCCGCAAGCCATTTATAACTGGACCGGCTTCTATATCGGCGGCCATCTCGGCGGCGTGTTCGGACCGAAGGGCGCCGACGGATTTATGGGCGGGGTGCAGGCCGGGGCTGATTACCAGTTCGCGACGAACTGGGTGATCGGTTCGGAGGTCCAGTTCAGCGGCATAGCCGGCGACAAGACCAGCGTGCTTTTGCCGGCTAACGTCATGGTCACCAGGAAGAACGACGACGTCGGCTCGTTCACCGGACGGATCGGCTACACGTTTGGCCCGGCACTGGTTTATGCCAAGGGCGGCCTTGCGTTCCGCGATGGCTACAACACCGCGGTCACCATGGCAGGCGTGCCGAAGGCCTTCACGACCACCGGCAACCAGACGACCGGCTACACTCTCGGCACCGGTCTCGAATACATCTTCGCACCGAGCTGGTCGGTCAAAGGCGAGTACCAATACTACAATTTCGGCGACACCACCTTCACCACCGGCCCCGCGACGCTGGTCGGGACCAAGCTGCGGAATGACGAACACAGCGTCAAGGTGGGCGTGAATTACCGCTTCGGCTGGGGCGGCAACATGTTCAACGCGCCGTACTGACCTTCTTCGTTGCATCGATACGGCTTGGCCGGCTTCGCGCCGGCCTGGCCGCTTTATAGCGCACCGGCCAGGATGCGGCTGCGAGGTGAGGCCTGTGGTGCCGATCGAGCTCCCGCCGGCCTGAACGACGGTTCGCAGCCTCGGCCCCGAAGAGGGGGGTAATCCCCCGCTTCCCGCCAGGGTAGCAACGATTACAGCCAACTCGCTGCGGCGGCAGCTAACCAATCGGCGCCCAGACGTTAGTCAAAAATAAATTTTGCAGTGCACGAAACTTTTGCGTGCGATGCGCTATTATGGTGTTGCCGGTTGGTGGAAAACAAAAATGCGTGCATTTCTTCTAGTTTTGATTGTATCCGCGTCGACGCTCCCCTGCCTTGCTCAGACCGTGCTGAAGTCCGAGCCCCTGGTGCTGGCACCTTATGAGATCGCCTTCGTGCAGGATGCCTCCTGTCCTGCCGGTCAGGTTCTCAAGGTCACCGGAGCGATCCGGGGTTTGCAGCGCAGAAAGGCCTGCGTGGCCCTTGCCGGCGAACAGGCCTCTCTGGCGGTCGCAACACCCTAGCGCAGCCCGCGATGGCGCCAGCGCGGCAAGCGCCGGTCCGGCGCATTTCCGCTATGAACTCAGCTGGATATCACGTATTTCTTCGCGCTCCGCATCAGCCTGGTTCTGGTCGGGATCTTCCTGCGGGTCCGGCCGGCAGGGCTTGATTTCGTAATCGTTATCCAGAACTGGCCGCAGCTGCGAGTGATCTTTCCCGCAGGTGACGTCCACCACCAGGCCGCTTTTGCGGGCATGTCTCCAGACGTCGGCCTCGGTCGGATAGGCCTTGCTGAGCTTGGCCTCGTTGCTGAAGAGGGCGTAGGGCATCGGATCGCTCCCGAAAAAGTCATTTCTGTTAACGCGCGTCGGCGGCGCGGTTTCCGTCGGGCGATTCACGCACTGGTGAGGTTACGGTCCGCGGGGCCAAGCGGGGGGCTCCTGTTCCTGAGTTGTAAATGAGTCCTTAAATCCCGCCAAAAATAATCCGGGTGACTCTCGGGGTAGAATTGCCAGAAGATTTCGCAATCATGGCAACGACCTTCAAAACATGGGCTGAGCGGGTCCACATGGCGCTGTCAGCGGCGCTGCTGGCGGCCTGTGCGGCCAACCTTCTGATGGTATGCGCGTGGCTCTAGCCATGGGCGCGCGAACGCTTGCCATGATGCCGCGGGGTGCGGGGCGCAACGCCGATTTTTTGCGGTTTCAGGCGGCGCTAAACCGAGTTCGAACAAGCGGATGAAGCGGCCGATAGGTTTCGACCGGCTTGGCATTGGCCCAGTCGCGAGAGCAGGCGGATGCGCATAGCGGCACGCCGCCCGCTCCTGCGGTGATGCGAGGCGGCTCAGGCTGCGGCGGCGAGGCGACCCGTCGCGGCCAGTGCCTGCTCGAGATCGGCGATAATATCGTCGATGTGCTCGATGCCCACGGAGAGCCGGACATAGCCATCCGAAACGCCGGTCGCCAGCTGGTCCTCGGTTGAGAGCTGCGAGTGCGTCGTGGTGGCGGGATGGATCGCCAGGCTGCGGGCGTCGCCGATGTTGGCAACATGGTAGAAAAGCTTCAATGCGTCGATCAGCCTGCGCCCGGCTTCGCGCCCCCCGGCCAGCTCGAAGCCGACGAGACCGCCATACTTGCCGTTGAGATATTTGTCCGCCCGCTCACGCACGGCCCCGGCCTGTCTGGATGGATGGATGACGTGCACAACTTCGGGCCGTTTGGCGAGATAATCCGCTACCGATTGGGCGTTCTGGACGTGACGCTCGATCCGAAGCGGCAGTGTCTCCAGGCCCTGGATGATCTGGAAAGCGTTGAAGGGCGACAGCGCCGAGCCGATGTCGCGCAGCAGCGTGGTACGGGCCTTGATGATGTAGGCGATCGGTCCCAGCGGCTTGACCGCCTCGACCCATACCGCTCCGTGATAGCTGGGATCGGGCGTGTTCAGCGCCGGTTGCCGCTCGGGGAAGGCCGCCCAGTCGAAATTGCCGCCATCGACGATGATGCCGCCGATCGAGGTGCCGTGTCCGCCCAGATACTTGGTGGCGGAGTAGACCACGATCGCGGCGCCGTGATCGAATGGCCGGGCGATGATCGGCACGGCGGTGTTGTCCACGATCAGGGGAATGCCGAGCTTTCGGCCGATGTCGGCGACCTCCCGGATCGGGAAAACCGCCAGCTTCGGGTTCGGCAAGGTTTCGGCATAATAGGCCCGGGTTCGATCGTCCGTCGCCTTGGCAAAATTCTCCGGATTCGAAGGGTCGACAAAGCGAACTTCGATGCCCTGGTCCTTCAAGGTGTTGGCGAACAGATTCCAGGTCCCGCCATAGAGGTCGGTCGAGCTGACGACATTGTCGCCGACGCGGGCCAGGTTCTGGATGGCAAACGCCGATGCCGCTTGGCCGGATGAGACCGCCAGCGCGGCAACGCCGCCCTCCAGCGCCGCGATACGCTGCTCCAGCACATCGGTGGTCGGGTTGCCGATGCGGGTATAGATGTTGCCGAGTTCCTTCAACGCGAACAGGTTGGCGGCGTGCTCGGTGTCTCGAAACTGGTAGGATGTGGTCTGAAAGATAGGAACGGCGACAGCTCCGGTCGCCGGATCGGCCCGCCAGCCGGCGTGGAGAGCGAGCGTTTCCGGATGGGATGTCTTGTTGGTCATGATCTCAGTTCCTTGCAAGGGGCGGCTGCCATGGTCACAAAGCCTAGCGCGCGCGTTGGTTGCAGGGCACGATTTTCAGCGAACCAATTTTTTTTGCGGATCGAGCGCGGCTGCTCTCATGACGACGCGCGCCGACCACCAAGTCAATTGCCGCGGCAAAATAAGAAAGTCCTTCCCTGCGACTGCCTGGCGAGAACATCATCCTTTCGCCAACGAAGGAGATCGCGAAGCGGATGTTATCCGTTCAGGCCGAGAAGCCGCCCATCGCACCATGCCGCGGCGATCTGAAACCCAGAGGTCGTTGCGCCGGAAACCGAGCCGAGCGATCTTGATTGATTCCGCGCAATTGATCTCCTTTGGATTTATGTGATTGAATGCGTTCGAACCGGTATCCTCATCGTGAAACACGGGAGAGCGACCATGCCGAGCGCGCAAGTCACTGCTTCAGCCCACGCCATCGCGACCACGCGGGCGGACCACAGGCCGGGACGCGGTCGCGTCTATGACAGCATTGCCGATGCGTTTGGCGATACGCCGCTCGTTCGATTGAACAAGCTGCCGCAGCAGAATGGGGTCAAAGCCACCATCCTGGCCAAACTCGAATACTTCAACCCGGCGGCCAGCGTGAAGGACCGGATCGGCGCGGCCATGGTCGCCGCGATGGAAAAGGCCGGTGTCGTCAAGCCGGATACCATTCTCATCGAACCCACCTCGGGCAACACGGGAATAGCGCTGGCCTTTGTCGCGGCCGCCAAAGGCTATCGGCTCAAGTTGGTGATGCCGGAGTCGATGTCGATCGAGCGGCGCAAGATGCTGGCCTTCCTCGGTGCTGAGATTGTTCTCACGCCGGCGGCGCAGGGCATGAAGGGCGCCATCGCCGCGGCCGAGGAACTGGTGCGTTCGACTCCGAACGCCGTCATGCCGCAGCAATTCAAGAACCTGGCCAACCCCGAGATTCATCGCCGCACCACCGCGGAAGAGATCTGGAACGATACCAACGGCGAGATCGACCTGTTCGTCGCCGGCGTCGGTACCGGCGGGACGATCACCGGCGTCGGCCAGGTGCTCAAGCCGCGCAAGCCCTCGCTTCGCGTCGTTGCGGTCGAACCGGAAGAAAGTCCGGTTCTGTCCGGCGGTCAGCACACGCCGCACAAAATCCAAGGCATCGGCGCTGGCTTCGTGCCGGATATTCTCGATCGGGCTGTGATCGATGAGATCGTCAAGATCAACAGCGGGCGCGCGATCGAGACGGCGCGGCTGTTGGCCCGGATCGAAGGCATTCCCGGAGGCATCTCATCGGGGGCAGCGATTGCCGCGGCCATCGAACTCGGCAAGCGACCGGAAAATGAGGGCAAGCTGATTGTCGCGATCGTGCCGTCATTCTCGGAACGTTACCTGTCGACCGCCCTGTTCGAAGGAATCTGAGCGCGTCACGCCGCCAGGGCGGCGGACAGCGGATGGTCGATCGCCCACTTTTTCCCGGGCGGCACCGTCTGCTCGGCCTTGCGCTGACAAATCTGGCGACAGAGAACGGACAAGCCTGGATGAGATGGTCCTGTTCGTCCGGCGTCTCTCGCATAGAAAAGCAGACACGCCGGCGAAGTAAAATTGGATAGCCATTTCATTGACCAATGCAACAGAGCGTCAGATATTTGGTCGCGCAGTCGATGCTGCCGGGAGTTACCGCATGAGGTCGCATGATAAGCCGACGCTAGGCGATGGGATCGGACGCAACACCCGTCCTTGGGTCTGCCCGGTTACCGCAGCCTTTCGCTGATTCCCCCATCACGAGCCGATCAACCCAGACAGGAGCGCCGGGGCATACCGGCAATGATCACGCATGAGCAAGGCTTACATAATCGAGGTTCGTAACCGCACTGCCGGGATCGTCTCAGGCGATCAGGATGGTTTCCGCTTCTTTTCCTCTGAACGCGCCTTCGACAGCCTCGAAGGCCGTGAATTCAGTACGGTGCGCGATGCCGAGCGCGCGGCCAGGGCACTGCTTGACGTCCGGTGGGACTTGGTGCGCCGACCCGGAGCCGCTGCAGCATTTTGACCGGCGCGATCAAACCCGAAAGGACCTAGGATGATTTCAAGACGCCATATGTTTGGTGCGGCGCTGGCTGTCACTGCGGCTGCGATTTTTCCCGTGCGGGCGCAGGAGAAGCCGGCGGAAATCCGCATCGGTACCCAGAAGGGCGGCTTCTTTCCTGCGGTGCGGCAGCGGCATTCAGTCGAGGACGCCTTCGCGCCGCTTGGTATCGAGATCAAATGGATCGATTTCCAGTTCGGTCCGCCGTTGCTCGAGGCGATCAACGTCGGCAGCGTCGACTTCGGCTTCGTCGGCGATGCTCCGCCGATCTTCGCCCAAGCCGGCGGGGCCAGGATCCGCTACGTGGCGGTGGTCACATCGGACGGAAACACCCAGGCGATCATCGTACCCGAGGACTCACCGATCAAGACGCTGGCCGATCTCAGGGGCAAGCGCGTTGCCTTCGCCAAGGGATCGAGCGCCCATAATCTTCTGGTCGCCGCGCTCGAAAAGGCCGGCCTGAGCTGGAGCGATATCTCGCCCGCTCCGCTTGCGCCGGCGGATGCGACCGCAGCCTTCGTGAAGGGATCTGTCGACGCCTGGTCGATCTGGGATCCCTATCTCGCCTTGGCCGAGCTCAACGACCATGTCCGCGTCATCGTCTTCGACAAGGACGTGCACAAGCCCAATTCCTTCTTCATCGCGAGCACGGATTTCGTCGAGAAGTACCCCTCGCTGGTGGCGCGGCTCAACACGGTCTTTGCTTCCGAGGGCGTTTGGGCGGATACCCATCATGAGGAGGTCGCCAAGGCCCAAGCGGACGCCACCGGCGTTGATATCCAGGCCATCCGGCGCTTCGTCGATCGCTCGACTTACCGCGTTGTCCCGCTCGATGACGATGTCATCAAGAAACAGCAGGTGGTCGCCGATCGTTTTGAGCGCATCGGCCTGATACCGAAGCCGGTCAACGTATCCGAGATCGTCTGGAAATGGATACCGGGTTCCTGAGCTCCGAACGGGTTGGAAGAAAATACCGCGGGATCGTGAAACCGGACAACGCCTGTCGTTTTCTGTCTCGCCGGCTGATCGCCTCATCATCTGGTGTTCTGACTCTAACAATGTTTCCGTCATTCCGGGGCCCGAGCGCAGCGAGGGAGCCCGGATTCCATGACCACGATTGGGGGTTATGGATTCCGGGCTCGCGCAAGGGCGCGCCCCGGAATGACGCCGATGAGAGACGAAGCGTCAGAACCAGAACACTGGCTCAGCGATTCCTTGAAGCTTATCATATCGAGCCTTGCTCCGACCTCATCCTGAGGAGCGCGCTCTTCGCGCGCGTCTCGAAGGATGGCCGCTTGCACCGCCTTTGCGGCCATCCTTCGAGACGCATCGCGCTTGCGCGATGCTCCTAATACGAAAGCGCCTTCGAACTTCCGGTCCTTATCCTGAGGAGCTTGGCGAAGCCGGGCGTCTCGAAGGATGGCGGCTCGAAAGGTCGTCGCCCGGGTCCATCCTTCGAGACGCATCGCTGGCGCGATGCTCCTCAGGATGAGGACAACTCGGCGTCGAAATGAAGAACAGACTTTCATGCGCAGTGGGTCGGCCGCGCCGATGGGGAACTCAGGATGAGGACCGGGGAGACCTGACGATATGATCAGAACTTCAAAATCGCTCGTCTAGGCAGGATGCAGCTGGTGGCGAATATGTTCGGCCAACCGATGGCATTGATTGCGGATGTCGGGAACAGCCACGATTTCCCAAAAGGCTGCGCGCGTCAGAGGTCCGATGGCGAAGAGCCAGGTGGACGGCTGTCCGGCCGCATCAACGAGAGCGCATTCATTGGTGGAGTCCAGGCCGATGCCCAAGGGATCGATTCTGGCAAGCCCGTGGTCGAGCAGGCTACGCAGGACAGGATTGCTCGTGCTATGCGGGATCGGATTGATACCCGTGCATTCCACGATGTGGTCGGCGTGTAGCGACTCGGTCGTCGGGCTCCCGCGCGGCCTGAACGTGACGAGCGGCACGCCATTGCCATGCTCGACGGACTGAATTTTCCCGGCCATGATTTTGACGCGGCCCGAGGAGATGGCCTGGGAGATCAACTCGTCGACCTCCGGCGCCATGCGATGGCGATGAACATCCCACCATGCCCGTGCGTGCCGCAGGAACCTCTTGCGCGCCGGAGGGGTGAGGCTCTGCCACAACTCCTGGGTAAAGGGCCTGATGCCGTCGACCACGCTGCGCCAGTCGCCACCACGCTGCTCGGCGATGCGGGTCGTCCTGCGGAGCCAGCGAAGCAGCTCAGTGATATCACTCCC
Organism: uncultured Alphaproteobacteria bacterium; assembly: GCA_963736075.1. Classification (GTDB taxonomy): domain Bacteria; phylum Pseudomonadota; class Alphaproteobacteria; order Rhizobiales; family Xanthobacteraceae; genus Bradyrhizobium. The sequence continues at coordinate 56,936 of CAVTNW010000031.1, forward strand.
GAAAGGCACCTCAGCACGCTCAATAGAAAATGGAACAACGGGGCGATGGGGCCGGGAGAGAAGTCCGCGGCGGGAGATCGCGGTGATCGGTCCCCGATGTCCGCCATGCAGCAGGGATTGAACATAGTCGACCATCGTCAGCCCAGTGCCGAGGATCAGAATATGAGCATCCCCCTGGATGCCCGTCTCAGCTGGAGCTTTCCATGGGCTCGCATCAAGCCTATCCGCGGCATGCACCCGACAGGTTTCGTTTCCCGTAGCCAATACAACGATCTCAGCGCGGATGCCTGAACCGTCCCCCAATTTGACAATGGCTCCGGTTGAGCTTGGCGCAATCGCGATGCATTCGCCCTGGACGATTTGCAGTTCGCCGTCGTTGCCGAGGGAAATGGCGCGCAGCAGTCCTTCGATGTAACGTCCATAAACCTGGCGGGATACAAAGCAGAACTGATCTGAACCGGCGGCAGCCAGGTTATTGGTCTGCAACCATCGCCAGAAATGACTTGGATCGTCCGCGAAGGCACTCATGTTGGCGGCGCGGACGTTGAGGAGGTGAGCCGGATTGGCGGTGCCGTAGGCGATCCCGCGGCCGATGGCCGGATTCTTTTCGATCAAGGTCACCTTGATGGTGCCGGCGAAACCACGCAGCAGATGGCAGGCGAGCAGCACGCCGCTCGCACCGCCGCCCACAATGACGATGTGCGCTCTTTTGCTCATTCGGGGCCTATCGGCTCTATGACAGGCGATAGCACCACCGAAATCAGCCGGAAGCATGTCTGGCGGGCAGCTCAACCAAGCCGCACGTATACGCTGGCTGGACTGGTCACGTCGCCACGATGCTGGTCGCCGACCCCTTGAGGCAAATTAGCCAGGGAGCGGCGGAGCGGCTGCTTCACGCCGCTTTTGCGGCGGCAGACTTGGCCGACTTGGTGCGAGCAATGCTCCGCCGGCCATCGACGCTGACGGGAACATCGCCATCGATCGTGGCCCGACGCACTACGCGACGCTGGTCGCCGTAGTCATTGACGGCAATGTGCTGGGTAGCGCGGTTGTCCCATATCGCCACGTCACCCGCCTGCCATCGCCAGCGTACGGTATTTTCAGGCGCGGTAATATGCGACTGGAACAGGTCGTACAACTTCTGACCGTCGCTTCTCGAATAGCCGACAAAGCGCTGCGCGAAGTTACCCAGCAGCAGCGTGCGCTCGCCCGTCTCCGGATGCACGCGGACAACCGGATGCTCGGTTTCGTAGACCGTGCCCGTGAAGACCTCATCAAAGTGCTTCCTGTCGTCCTCGGTCGCTTGGGTGCGAACCGCGGCATAATCGTAGGCGTTACTGTGAACAGCCCAGAGCTCTTCTGCAAATCGGCGCAGCGCCGGTGGCAGGCTGTCGTAGGCGGCAGCCGTATTGGACCAGATGGTGTCGCCGCCGAATGCGGGAATTACGACGCCGCGGAGCACCGAAAACTTCGGGTAGGCGTCGACGAAGGTGACGTCAGTATGCCACTGATCCGCGCGTCCCCCGCCGCGGCTGGAATCCAGTTCCAGGATCGAGGACGTTCCCTTGACCGCGCCGACGGTCGGATGCGGTACCAGATCGCCGAGGCGCTGCGCAAAGCGTTCCTGCTCGGCATCGTCGAGATCGTGCTGGCCACGGAAAAACAGCACCTTGTGCTGCAGCAGGAGTTGATGGATGGCGCCGATCACGGGCCCAGGGAGATCGCCGGCCAGGCGGACGTGATGGATTACCGCGCCGATGCGGCCGGTCAGACGGACGATGTCTGTCGTCGGAATGGCGGAGTCGATCGTCGATAAAGTCATGGTAAATCTCCCCGGGAAAACGCGACCACTCCATCTTCAAGAACATGATTCTCCTCGCGCATCGGTCGCCATAGCGAAGGAGCAAATGCAAGTTGCCCAATCGACGCTATCCGATGTCCATCAGAATTGGCTTTCAAACTTCTTGCTGGTTGTGGAAAGGCCGGCCCCTCTGCCCGGTCAGCCGTGGAATAAAGTCCGACGAGCGCAACCTAATCCGCTGCCAATCCCAATGACGCGGAAGCAAGGCTCGGTTGGATGCTTTGAGGAACACGGCAATGCAGGTACGTGGCTTTCCTTTCACAATGGGCCGCCCGCAGAGAACATATGCTTCATCCGCCCCCAGGCTTTGGAATTCAATTTGCCTTGCCGGTGCGCCATTCTCCTCCCGCCAAAGGGTGGAGACGCCAAGATGAATCTCGATTTAGGATGGAGCAAAAAATCGCAAGACCCGGGCGTGATCAATGCGGACTCGCGGTGGCGCCTCGACCGCATCGTGGCGGAACTGCGGACGTCACGCGACATTACGCACAATATCCGACAGGACGGTCCCGTGCGCCGGGCGCCATCGCGCGACGCCCTGGAGGAGGTTTTGAGTTCGCTGGTCGAAGCCGTGTTTCCGCGTCACTACGGCCGATCCGATCTCGATACCGAGAACATCGATTATTTCGTCGGCAATACCTTGAACGTGGCGCTCAACGCCCTGCTCGAACAGGTACAGCGGGGCAGCCTGTTCGTATCCGACGGAGTGTCGCCTGAGCAGTCGCACCGGGACGCCATCGAACTGACCCGGACCTTCGCCTCCACGCTGCCGGCAACCCGCGGCGTGCTCGTCAGCGATCTCCGCGCCGCCTTTGTCGGTGACCCCGCCGCCAAAAGCTTTCCGGAAATTCTCATCGGTTACCCCGGCATGACCGCCATCATCCATCACCGGATTGCCCACGAACTGCACAGGCTGGGAGCTACCTTGGTGGCGCGCCTGATCGCTGAGATCGCCCATACCAAGACCGGCATCGACATCCATCCAGGCGCCAGCATCGGCGCCAGCTTCTTCGTCGATCACGGCACCGGCGTGGTGATCGGCGAGACCGCCGTGATCGGCGAGCGGGTCCGCATCTATCAGGCCGTCACATTAGGGGCGCGGCACTTCCCGACCGATCAGGAGGGAAATCTGATCAAGGGCGCCGCACGCCATCCCGTGGTCGAGGATGACGTCATCATCTACGCGGGCGCCACCATCTTGGGCCGCATCGTCATCGGTCGCGGCTCGACCATCGGCGGCAACGTCTGGCTGACGGAGGACGTACCGCCCAACAGTTTCGTCACGCAGGCGACCGTGCGCAGCAAGGTGACGGCGAGATAAGCTTCGGTGTTGTGGCTTTCAGTTGGTCTCTTCGAAACGTCAAGGACCCCTTGGTTGCCGAAGCTTATTGCCGTGGAGATAAACTCTCCATTGACCGCTACATTCAAAATTCCATTTCATTGACGGTTGCGGTGCTGCCGCGCATCATTTGCCGGCAGCCTTGATTTCGACGAAGCGAGATACGTAGGCGCGCCGTGAGCGTGTTGGAATTGCTGGTTCGGAAAGCTCGAACGAAATGGCGCTGCTTTGTTACGCGGCGTTGTGCTGATCTGAGGTAGGAGAACAGGATGACGATAGATGCCAAGCAGGATCATGCGCTGCTGGATCGCCGTACGCTGTTGCGCGCCGGGGCCGCGGCGGCCGTTGCAGCGCCACTGGGCGTCATCGGCGCGCAGGCTTTTCCGCTGCGCGCGGCGCCGCCGCCAATCGATTTCTCGCAATTTCCGCTCTGCCAGGCCGCTTCCGAAGCCGCGCCGCTCGCCGGCGCCCCGCGAAAGCTGAAACTGTCCTGGAATGCCGGCGCGGTCTGCCTGGCGCCGCTGCCGGTCGCGATCGATCACGGATTTTTCCAGAAGCAGAATTCGGATGTCGAACTGGTCAACTACAGCGGCTCGACCGACCAGTTGCTGGAAGCCATTGCCACCGGCAAGACCGATGCCGGCCTTGGCATGGCGCTGCGCTGGCTGAAGCCGCTCGAGCAAGGGTTCGATGTCAAGATCGCCGCCGGAACGCACGGCGGCTGCATGCAGGTGCTGGCACGGGCGGATTCTGGCGTCGACAAGCTCGCCGATCTCAAGGGCAGGGCCGTCGCGGTCGCAGACCTCGGTGGGCCGGACAAGAATTTCTTCTCGATCCAGCTCGCCAAGCAGGGCATCGATCCCAACAAGGACGTCGATTGGCGGGTCTATCCCGGCAATCTCGTGCAGTTGGCGGTCGAGAAGGGCGAAGTGCAGGCCGCCATGGCCGCGGATCCGATCGCCTATCTTTGGCTAAAGGATCCCGCCTACAAGTCGATCGCTTCCAATCTGGACGGCGAGTACAAGGACAAGACCTGCTGCATCGTCGGCCTGCGCGGCAGCCTGGTCCGGAACGATCCGCTGGTCGCACGCGCCATCACCCAGGCGCTGCTCGATGCCGCGATGTTTACCTCGCAAAATCCCGGCAAGGCCGCGGCCTCATTCCAGCCCTACGCGCCAAAGACCGCGACATTACAAGATCTGGAAGCGATGGTCCGCTACCACACCCATCATCACCATCCCACCGGCGCTGTGCTGAAGCAGGAGCTGAAGGCCTATGCAGAGGATCTGAAGCTCGTTTCGGTGTTCAAGCCGAGCACCGATACGACGAGATTCGCGGAGCGCATTTATGTCGACGTATTCGGCCTCTAAGGCGGTCGCGCTGCCGCCATCGGCGGCGCGGCCGCTCTCGGTCCCTCCGTCATTTCTCGCCAACGGCACCGGCGTCGTCGCAAGTTTCGCCTGGGTGGCAGCCGGATTGTCCTGCCTCTGGTGGGAAGATTTGGGCGATTGGTCGCGGACCCATGATCTGGCTATCGCCGCCTTTGTGATCGCCGCTATCATCCTGGCGGCGACGCTTGGTACGAAATGGCTTGGACGCTTCGGCGCGGGACTGCAGGCGCGGACGCCTTGGCTGCTGGCGCTGGGACTGTCCCTGACCCTGTGGGAGCTCGCGACCGCCAAATTTGCCTGGCTGCCGCTGCCGTTTTTTCCGCCGCCACAGGCCATCGTCGAAGTCTATACCGATGATCTGCCGAAACTGCTCGATAGCGTCTCAGCTTCCGTCAAGCTTCAGCTCGGCGGCTATGCGATCGGCGCCGCCGCAGGCTTCCTGACCGGGGTGGCGATCGGGTGGTCGCGCAGCGTCGGCTACTGGGTGCATCCGTTGCTGCGCTTCATCGGACCGTTGCCGGCGACCGCCTGGCTGCCATTCGCCTTTTTCACCTTTCCGTCGAGCTGGAGCGCCAGTACCTTTCTGATCGCGCTGGCGACTGGTTTCCCGGTGACGGTCCTGACCTGGTCCGGCGTCGCCAGCGTCAGCAACGCCTATTACGACGTGGCGCGGACGCTTGGGCGCCAAGCCTTCGTTTCTGGTGTTGAAGGTCGCGATCCCCGCGGCGCTGCCGCACGTTTTTGTCGGCCTTTTCATGGGGCTTGGCGCCTCCTTCGCCGTGCTGGTCGTCGCCGAAATGATCGGCGTCAAGGCCGGACTCGGCTGGTATCTGCAGTGGGCGCAGGGATGGGCAGCCTACGCCAACATGTATGCCGCGCTGATCGTGATGTCGCTATTGTGCTCCGGCGCCATCACACTGCTGTTTTGGACCCGCGACCGACTGCTGGTCTGGCAGAAGGGCGTCGTCAAATGGTAGCGCTCGCCAGGGTCGAAACTGCCGCACCGGCTGCAGCCGGCGCGGCGCTCGATATCGAAGGCGTGAGCCATGCCTTCGATATCGACGGCGCGGCGCTAGCCTGTCCTGGATGACGTAAGCTTCCGATTGAAACCCGGGGAGTTCGTGGCACTGCTCGGTCCGTCCGGATGCGGCAAGTCCACGCTGCTGCGGCTGGTCGCAGGACTGGAGCCGCCCAGTTCGGGTACGCTGCGCGAAGACGGCGAACCGATCACGCGCCCATTTCCTACCCGCGTCGTGGTTTTTCAGGATCCGACTCTCTTTCCATGGCGGACCGTCTGGGACAACGTCGCGCTAGGTCTCGAAGCCCAGGGCATTCTCAAGAGCCAGCGCTATCGGGTCGATGCCGCGATCGATCTGGTGGGATTGTCGGGTTTCCGCAAGGCCTATCCGCATCAGCTCTCCGGTGGCATGGCGCAGCGGGTGGCGCTGGCGCGGGCGCTGGTCAATGATCCCAAAATACTCATTCTTGACGAGCCGCTCGGCAAGCTTGATTTATTGACCCGGATCGCCATGCAGGCGGAACTGGTGTCGCTGTGGCAGCGAAGCGGGTTCACGACGCTATTGGTGACCCATGACGTCGAGGAGGCCGTCTTTCTGGCCCATCGCGTCATCGTATTCAGCGATCGGCCCGCGCGCATCAAGGCCGATATCGCGGTCGGACGTCCCTATCCCAGGCACCGCGGTGATCCCGAACTGGCCGAACTGCGCCGGAAAATTCTGGGACTGCTCGGATTGGAAGCGACATGGTGAGGGCCCAAGGACACTCGATTCCCGAACCGCTGCCGACGGCGTCAACCGCAAGCCTGTTCGAGATTGTCAACCGGCTTGCGACTGAATTTGCGCAACGGGCGGCCCGGCATGATCGTGACGGCAGTTTTCCGTTCGAGAATTTCAAGGCGCTGTCGGAAGCAGGACTGTTGGCGCTCACCGTACCGGCGGCGCTCGGCGGCCACGGCGCTGGCGCGCTGGATACCGCCCGCGTCATCAACATCTTCGCCAAGGGCGATCCATCGACGGCGCTGGTGCTGTCGATGCATTACATCCAGCACCTGTTGATGGCGAAAAGCGCGCGTTGGCCGGGGCGGTTGGCGCGCAAGCTGGCGCGCGAGACCGTCGAAGGCGTGGCGCTGATCAACGCGCTCCGGGTCGAGCCCGATCTCGGTTCGCCCTCGCGCGGCGGCTTGCCGGCGACAACGGCGCGCCGGACCGACACCGGTTGGCGGCTCACCGGGCGCAAGATCTATTCGACCGGCGCGCCGATCCTGAAATGGTATGCGGTATGGGCCAAGACCGATGAGCCGGAGGTACGCGTGGGCGCGTTTCTGGTTCCGGCAGGATTGCCGGGAACGCGCATTGTCGAGACCTGGGACCATCTCGGACTGCGTGCCAGCGGCGGTCATGACGTCGTGTTCGACGACGTCGTGTTCCCGCTTGATCACGAGATCGACGTTCGCAAGCCGGAGGACTGGCAGGCTCCCGATGTCACCCAGGCCGTGGTGCACGCGATCTTCATCGCTGCGATCTACGACGGCGTCGCGCGGGCGGCGCGCGACTGGTTGGTCGCGTTCCTTAAAGATCGGCTGCCCTCCAACCTCGGCGCGCCCTTGACGACGCTGCCGCGGGTCCAGGAAGTGGTTGGCGCCATCGAAGCCCGCCTGGCCGTCAACGCGCGGCTGATCGAAAGTTTCGCCGGCGATTACGATGACGACCATTCGCTGAGCGCTGCCGAATCCAATATCATCAAGCTTACGGTCACCAACAACGCGGTCGCGGTGGTTGAGGACGCACTCTCGCTGAGCAGCAATCACGGGCTCGCCCGGGCCAACCCGCTGGAGCGGCATTACCGGGACGTTCTGTGCGGGCGCGTCCACACGCCGCAGGACGACGCGACGCGGGTTCAGGTCGGCCGGTTGGCGTTGGGGCTCTAAGGCAAATTTCTGAAGCAATGCGCATCTCGAATTAAACCGGAGCAGGACATGGCCATCGAATTCATCGGGTATATCGGCAACAATAATTCTTCTGAGACCATCGTTCGGACCGGCCCGGTGCTCGACCGCCATCACATCGAGACGGTCGCCAAAGCCCACGAAAATGCCGGCTTCGATCGGGCGTTGCTCGCCTTTCATTCCACCACGCCGGATAGCCTGCAGGTCGGCCAGCACGTGCTTTCCGTCACTGATCGGCTCAAGGTGCTGATCGCGCAGCGGCCGGGCTTTACCTCGCCGACGCTGATCGCCCGCCAGTTGGCGACCATCGATCAGTTGTCCGGCGGCCGGGTCGCGCTGCATGTCATCACCGGCGGCAACGCCAGCGAACTCAAGCAGGATGGCAACACCATCGACGACAAGGACGAGCGCTACGCCCGCACCGACGAGTTTCTGCAGGTGGTCCGCGCCGAATGGAGCAGCGACAAGCCGTTCTCCCATGACGGCAAATATTACAAGATCGAGAACGGCTTTTCGCAGGTCAAGCCGTACCGCAGCGAGGGCATCCCGATTTTCTTCGGCGGCGCCTCCGACGCCGCGATCGAGGTCGCGGGCAAGCATGCCGACACCTTTGCGCTGTGGGGCGAATCCTACGCCCAGGTGCGCGAGGTGACATCGCGGGTTCGCGCGGCCGCCGCCCGGCACGGCCGGCCGACGCCGCGCTTCAGTCTGTCGGTGCGGCCGATCCTGGCCGAAACGGAAGAAAAGGCCTGGGCCAAGGCTGATGAAATTCTGGCACGTGCCACGGCGCTGCAGGACAAGACCGGCTACCGCAAGCCGGCCGATGGTCATGCCACGGCCGGCGCGCGCCGGCTGTTGGCGCTGGCCGAGCAGGGTACCCGGATCGACAAGCGGCTATGGACGGAGATCGCCAAGCTCACCGGCGCCAATAGCAACACCACCGCGCTGGTCGGAACGCCGGCGCAGGTCGCCGAGGTCTTCGGCGACTATTATGATCTCGGCATCAGCCATTTCCTGATTCGCGGCTTCGATCCACTGATCGATGCCATCGACTATGGCCGCGAGCTGATCCCGCTGACACGCAAGCTGATCGCCGAGCGTGCGCAACCGCGGGGCGTGGCCGCGGCATGAGGCTCGCTATCTTCGTTGCAGGCCTGCTTTTGAGCGCCATTGCCTCGGCGGGCGCTCAGTCAACGCTGCGGGTCGGCGATCAAAAGGGAAATGCAAAGGCGGTGATGGAAGCGGCCGGCGTGCTCAATGACGTGCCGTACAAAATTGAGTGGAAGGAATTCCCGGCGGCGGCTCCTCTGCTGGAAGCGATCGGCGCTGGCGCGATCGAAACCGGATTGGTCGGCGACGCGCCATTCACGTTCGCGGCGGCAGCCGACGTGCCGGTCAAGGCGATCGGCGCGATCCGCCAGAGCCAGCAGGGACTTGCCATCCTGGTGCCGCGCGGATCGCCCATTCAGGCGTTTGACGATCTCAAGGGAAAGAAGATCGCCACCGGGCGAGGCTCAGTCGGGCACCAGCTTATCCTGGCGGCGCTGGAGGCCAAGGGTTGGTCGACGGCCGATGTGCAGATCGTCTTTCTTGCACCGTCGGATGCCAAGGTCGCCTATACCCAGGGGTCGGTCGATGCCTGGTCGACCTGGGAGCCCTATGTCAGCCAGGAAGAAGTTTTGTTCCAGTCGCAACGCGTGATGACGGGAGAAGGCATCACGCCGGGCCTCAGCTTTCAGGTCGCGACGCCGGATGCGATCCGCGACAAGCGGCCGGAACTGGCGGATTTCCTTCAGCGCCTCACATCCGCCAGAGCCTGGTCGATGACCCACGTCGATGCCTATGCGCAGAGTTGGGGCAGGCTGATGAATATCCCTCCAGCAGTGCCGCTGAACTGGCTGAGCCGGGCCAAAATCCGCTTGGTGCCGATCGATGACGGAGTGGTCGCCGATGAGCAAAAGACCATCGATCTGTATTTTCGCTCCGGCCTGATCAAGAACAAGCTCAACGCGGCCGACATGGTCGACCGGTCATTTGCTGCCGCGATTGAAAAGGGCGCCGGCCTCTAGGCCGGGTCGCGCACTCAAGATCAATTCTCCAAGCGCCCGCGCGGAAAGCAAATACTTCTCTTTTCCCGATATTTTTCGCAATGAACTCGAGCTTGAGTAGAATTTGTTTCTATTTATGATGCGCAAAGCGTGATTAATTGGAAGAAAGTTCCAAATGTCTGATGTTGCTGGGGTTACCGAAACGCCGCGTCGCATTGACGCGATCGACCGCAAGATCCTGCGGGTGCTGCAGGAGGATGCCTCGCTCTCGGTCGCCGAGATCGGGGACCGCGTCGGGCTTTCATCGACACCCTGCTGGAAGCGGGTTCAGCGCATGGAAAATGAAGGCATCATCATCGGCAAGGTCGCGCTGGTCGACCAGAACAAGATCGGACTCGGCTTGTCGGTGTTCGTTTCCGTCGAGAGCGGCGATCATTCGGAGGCCTGGCTGAAGAAATTTGCCCAGGCGGTCAGCGCGATGCCGGAAGTCATGGAGTTCTATCGGATGGCCGGCGATGTCGACTACATGCTGCGGGTCGTAGTGGCGGATATGCAGAGCTACGATGTGTTTTACAAGAAACTGATCAGCGCGGTGGCGTTGAAGAATGTGACCTCGCGCTTTGCCATGGAGAAGATCAAGTCGGTCACCGCGCTGCCGGTTCCGGCCTACGAGGCGGCTTAGATGTTTCCGTTGCTCGCGACCAGGCAGGCTGCCGCGAACAACGGGCCTTAATCGCCGAACACTCTCGCATTCTGAATTTGCAGGCCGACCCGCTCGCCGATCACCTGTGGCTTGGCCATATCGACCGTGGCCTCGATGATGACGCCTGCGTTTCCCACCAGGATCTGGGCGCGGTGTCCCCGGGCCGTGCGATGAACATTCACGACGGTGCCGGGAAGACGACCGGGTGAGGCTTCCGCAATGGTAACGTCATGCGGACGAACAAACAGCTTTCCTGATCCGCGGCAGGATCCATGGCAGATTGCCTCGAACGGCTGTCCGTCATGCAACAGCCCAATGCCATCGCTCTGGATCGGGATACTGCTGGTATCGCCGACAAAGGACATCACGAAGGCCGAGGCCGGATGGTCGTAGATGTCGTCCGGCGACCCGATCTGCTCGATCTTGCCGGCGTTCAGAATGGCCACGCGGTCCGCCAGTTCCAGTGCTTCCTCCTGGTCGTGGGTCACGAACACGGTGGTATGACCGGTTCGGTCGTGCAAATCGCGAAGCCAGCGGCGCAGGTCCTTGCGCACCCGGGCGTCCAGCGCCCCGAACGGCTCGTCGAGCAGCAGCACCCGCGGTTCGACCGCCAGCGCGCGCGCGAGCGCGACACGCTGCTGCTGGCCGCCCGAAAGTTGCCTTGGATAGCGGGAGCCGATGTCGGAAAGCTGCACCAGATCGAGCAGATCGTCAGCGCGTTTTATGATTTCGCTCGTTGATGGCTGCTCGGAGCGGCGTCGAACGCGCAAGCCGTAGGCGATATTGTCGCGCACCGTCATGTGCTTGAACAACGCGTAGTTCTGAAACACAAATCCGATCCGGCGTTTCTGCACGGGAACCGTGGTGGCATCCTCCTCACCGAAAAAGACTTGGCCGGTGCTCGGTGCTTCCAGGCCAGCGATCACCCGCAGCAGCGTGGTCTTGCCCGAGCCGGAGGGACCGAGCAGCGCCAGCAACTCGCCGTCTCTCACGTCAAGGCTGACGCCGCGCAAGGCGCCGGTCCTGCCGAAGTCCTTCGCGATGTCGATGACACGAATGTGCAAAATGGCTCCGTTCAGACGCGGGTTGTGCGGGCCAGGGCCTCGCCGTATCGCAGTTCGAGCAGGGTCTTGGCCGCCAGCGTGATCAGTGCCAACAGCGTCAGCAGCGACGCCATCGCGAAGGCGGCGGTGAAGTTGTACTCGTTGTAGAGAATTTCGACGTGCAGCGGCATTGTATCGGTCAGACCACGGATGTGGCCCGACACCACCGAAACCGCGCCGAATTCGCCCATGGCGCGCGCGTTGCACAAGAGCACGCCGTAGAGCAGTCCCCAGCGTATATTGGGCAAGGTTACCGTCAGGAAGGCCCGCAGGCCGCCGGCGCCGAGCGTCAGCGCGGCTTCCTCGTCGGTGTTGCCCTGTTCTTCCATCAACGGGATCAGTTCACGGGCAACAAACGGGAAAGTGACGAAAACGGTGGCCAGCACGATGCCCGGAAGCGCAAAGATGATCTGCATGCCATGTGCCTTGAACCACGGCCCGAAAGTGCCGGCGGCTCCGAACAACAGCACATAGATCAGGCCCGAGACCACGGGCGAAATCGAAAACGGCAGGTCGATCAGCGTGATCAGCAGGCTCTTGCCGCGAAATTCGAATTTCGCGATGGCCCACGATGCGGCGAGCCCGAACAGGACGTTGAGCGGGACCGAGATCCCGGCCACCATCAGCGTAAGCCTGATCGCGGACTGCGCGTCCGGATCGCCAAATGTCTGGAGATAGACCAGGAGCCCTTTGCGCAGCGCTTCGACAAAGACCACCACGACCGGCAGGATCAGGAACAATCCGAGAAACAGCAGCGCGGCCGATATCAACAGGATGCGTGCCGTGACGCTCTCGGTAGTGACCGGCGGCAGTGGCGCGTGACGCGGCTTGGGTTCAACCATGGCCCAGTCTCCGCCGGCTCCACGCCTGGATCGCATTGATGGCAAGCAGCACGACAAACGAGATCCCGAGCATGATAACGGCAATTGCGGTGGCACCGGGATAGTTGAATTCCTCAAGCTTGATGACGATGAGCACCGGCGCGATTTCCGACACATAGGGAATATTGCCGGCGATGAAGATGACCGATCCATATTCGCTGACGGAGCGCGCGAAGGCGAGGGCAAAGCCGGTCAGCAGCGCCGGAGCGAGCATCGGAAGGATGATGTAGCGGACGGTTTGCCAGCGGCTCGCGCCCAGCGTCGCCGAAACCTCCTCGACGCTGCGGTCGATCTCAGCGATCAGCGGCTGCACGGTACGCACGGTGAAAGGCAGCGCCACGAAAACCAGGGCGATGAAAATGCCGGATGGCGTGAACGCGATTTTGAAGCCGGCTTCGCCCAGCACGCCGCCGATCCAGCCATTCGGCGCATAGAGGGTGGCGAGCGCGATACCGGCCACCGCGGTCGGCAGCGCAAAAGGCAGATCGACGGCCGCGTCCAGCAGCTTGCGTCCCGGAAAGCGATAACGCGTCAGCACCCACGCGATCAACAGGCCGAATCCGCAGTCAACCAGCGCGGCGGCGAAAGCCAGTCCAAAACTCACGCGCAGCGCTGCCAGCACCCGCGGCTCGGTTGCGACAGCCAGGATTCCCCGCAATCCCATGCCCGCGGCCGTCGCTACCAGTGCCGCAAGCGGCAGCAGTACGATGATGCCGAGGTATAATACCGTATAACCCAGCGCGAAGGCGAAGCCTGGAAGCGCGCTCGGCTGTTTAAATCGCACGACGATCGTCCCGTATGCCCTGGAAATTGTATGGCGCTATTGATGAGCCTTGGCCATCATCTGATCGAATTCCCGCCGTCGGCAAAGTGCTTTTGTTGCGCCGTCGCCCAGCCGCCGAAATCCTTGTCGATGGTGACCAGTTTCAAGGGCGCAAGCCGGTCGAGATCGGCCTTGGCGGCATATTCCGGCTTGACCGGACGATAATAATGCCTGGCAATCGCAGCCTGCGCTTGCGGCGCATAAAGGAAGTCGAGATAGGCCTCGGCGGCCCTCCGCTTGTCGGGTGTATCGACATTGCCATCCACCAGTGCGACCGTCGGCTCGGCCAGGATGGAGAGCGAGGGTGTCACGATCTCGAACGCGTCGGCGCCGAGTTCCTGCAGCACCAGATAGGCCTCGTTTTCCCAGGCGATCAGCACATCGCCGATAGCCCGGTTCGCAAACGTGGTGGTGGCGCCGCGGGCGCCGGTATCGAGCACGGATACGTTCTTGAACAGGGCGCTCATGAAGTCCCTGGTCTTGGTCTCGTCGCCGCCGTCCTTGTCCGACGCGTAGGCCCAGGCCGCCAGATAATTCCAGCGTGCACCGCCGGATGTTTTCGGATTAGGCGTCACCACCTGGATGCCGGGCTTGACCAGATCGTCCCAATCCCGGATCTGCCTTGGATTACCCTTGCGAACCAGAAACACGATGGTCGACGTGTAGGGCGAGGAGTTGTCCGGCAGGCGCCGTTGCCAGTCTTTGGCAATTTTCCCGGACCGTTCCGCAATCGCATCGATATCGGCGGCGAGCGCCAGCGTCACCACCGAGGCGTCAAGCCCGGCGATCACGGCACGCGCCTGCGCGCCGGAGCCGCCATGCGACATCCGAATGGTGATGGTCTCGCCGGTCTTCTGCTTCCAGTCGGCCTCGAACAGGACATTGATATCACGGTAGAGTTCGCGGGTCGGGTCGTACGAGACATTCAGCAGGGCTGTCTGCGCCGGAGCACGTTGCGCGCCTGCAGCCACAGCGAACATGGCCGTCGCCAAGACAAGCCTGCTGATAGTTCGGGAATAGCTGGTCGCGGCCATCGTGAGAGTCCCGTCGGTGAGCGCCGCGCTGAAACAGCCGCCGCCTTACGCTCGCAATTGCGAGGTGGCCGGAACGAAATCCGTGCAGGATGACCGCGCGCTGATAAAGCGGTCGTGCCGCAGGCAGATGCCGTCATCCGAGCGCGCCGACCCATAGGCCGAGCTGAGGCTCGTCAGCCCCTTGAAGGCTATTTCGAGATATTTGGCATCGTTGCGGAAGTGCGCACAGGCGCGGCACTGACGCGGCGTCTCATGGTTGCTCATGGGGGGCGGCTTCCTTGAAGGCCCGGTGAGGCACACTTGTTTCCGTCATTCCGGGCTCGCACAAGAGCGCGCCCCGGAATGACGGCGAGCAGGACACTAGCGCGCCAGGCTTTCCCAGTGTGCCGCGAACACGAAAGCTGACAGAATAAAGCCGATGATCACGTTGACGACAGCTCCGGCGCTGAAGGCAATGAACGGCTTTTGGCCGGCGCCCGCCAGTTCCCGGAACCGGGTGGTCAGGCCGATGCTGAGAAAGCAGAAGATGAAGGCCCAGGTGCGCAGATCCTTGATCGGTCCGACCAGCGCGGGCACTGCGGTCTTGTTGAAGTCGGCGAGGCTGTAGCTGGCCGTGACAGCGGTGATGATCAGCGAGGCGGCCAGAAAGCCGAACACGAATTTCGGAAACCGCCACCAGATCTCGGCGGCCTCGGGCTTGCGGCCGGTCTCGGTGCGCTCCCACTGCGTGGTCGCGATGATGGCGAGGACGAAGGCCCAGATGCCGATCCAGACATCGCGGCCGACCACCTTGATCAGCGTGTAGGCGAATACGGCCTGGTCGCTCGATGCCGGCGACGGCCCCGCTGCCGGCAATCGTGCCATAGGTCTGTGCGGCGGCGAAACCGGCTGCATCGGCGAATTCGGAGGTGCCGATCCAGGCGCCGCCGATGCCGGCTGGCAGATGCAGCCACTGCGCGACGAACGGCAGCACGAAGATCATCGCAATCGCCCAGATGATGACGACGGTGATCGCGATCGGCGCATCTTCCTTTTTGCCGCCGACCGCACCGGAGATCGCAATCGCTGCCGACACCCCGCAGACCGCGCCGCCGGCGCCGAGCGTCGCGGCGAGCCGCCGGTCGATGCCGAGCCTGACCGCGACGCCATAGATCACCAGGAAGGTGATGACCGAGACGATCGAGGCCTGCACAATGGCGATCGGGCCCGCCCAGATGATCAGCGTGAAAGGCAGCGTGGCGCCCAGCAGCACGATGCCGGTCTTGATATAGAATTCAACTCGGAAACCGGCATCGAGCCAGCGCGGCAGGCCGATGATGTTGGACAGCAGAAGGCCGAGCACCAGAGCTACCAGCGGTGGCTCGAGGTTATAGGAGTTGGCCTGGTCCCACTGGCCGAGCGCAAAAATGATGATCGACAGCGCATAGAGCACGATGAAGGAGGGCACGAATTCGCTGGGCTTGTGGCCGAGTGCGGTCAGCGCGACCGTAAACACGGCGAGCCAGGATGCGAACTGGGCGACATAGCGGACGTAGTTGGCGGCAAAATGCGCTTCGAGTTGAGAAAAGCTCGACCACTTGGCGGGGGTGACCGCGATCCAGCGAATGCTCGAGCCATTGGCAAAGAACAGGAACGCCACCAGCACAATGCCGAGGCCGAGCCAGATCGCCCACCAGTCTTCCTTGAGCCACAATTCGCGCCAGCGCAGCGAAGCCGCGGGCGCATGAGTGCCGTGGAGTTCAACATTCGCCATTGTCAAAGATCCTGAAGTACGATCCGAGATCGGTGGGCCGCCCACGGCGGCGCACGGTTGTCCCACGGCAAGTTAGAAAAAGATGTTCGGTAGCGGCAATAGGGCGGCACAAATAAGAAGGATATGGCGTACTGAAGCTTTTTCGCAGAATTTTCTTATTAATCGAGCGCTCCGGCGCGACACGCATATCTCTCGTCATTCCGGGACGCGCCTTCAGGCGCGGGCCCGGAATCCATAACCACGACTGTCAGATTGAGATGCCGGGATAGAGATCCACCCAGCCCGGGTTGCTTTCCTCGATCAGGCGTATCTTCCAGTCGCGACGCCATTTCTTGAGTTCTTTTTCGCGGGCGATGGCGGTGATTGCATCGTCGTAGATTTCGAACCAGACCAGCTTGTCGACGCCGTATCTCGCTGTGAGGCCGCCACTGCTCCTGGTTCGGTGTTGGTATCCGCGTCGCACGAGATCGTTGGTCACGCCGAGATAGAGCGTGCCGTGCTTCCTGCTCGCAAGGAGGTAGACGTAGTAGGCCATCACGGGGAGTGGGGGGTTATGGATTCCGGGCTCGCGCCTTAAGGCGCGCCCCGGAATGACGTCGTGTATTAGTTGTCGCAGTATTTCGCGGGTTGAGCGCCAAGCCAATAGCTCGGTTGTTGGGTCACTCCCGTTCAATCCGCACCGTCATTCCGGGACGGGCTCTTGCGCGGGCCCGGAAATCCATAACCACCGCTGCCAAGTTGAAATGCCGGGATGGAAATCCACTGCGGCCGGGAATGACCAGAGAAATATCTTGTTTTCGATCGCTCGACATCTTGCAACGATCGCATCGTTGCGGGGAGGGCGGGCAGTGCTTCCATTGCTATTTTCGCTCCGCCCTCGACAGCCATGGCTGACGGCACCATCTTCGGGCGTCAGCTTTGCGATCTAAGGGAGTCCTGGCGGGTGAGTATCGATCAGCCATCGAAAGCGAATGTTCTCTGGTTCCTGCCCACGCATGGGGACGGCCGCTATCTTGGAACCACCACCGGTGGACGTGAGGTCAACTACAATTATCTGCGCCAGATCGCGCAGGCAGCCGATCAGCTCGGCTATTTCGGCGTGCTGCTGCCGACCGGGCGTAGTTGCGAGGACTCCTGGATTGTGGCCTCTGCGGTAGCGCCCGCCACCGAGCGGTTGCGCTATCTCGTCGCGGTGCGGCCCGGCCTGCAATCGCCCAGCGTGGCCGCGCGTATGACCGCCACGCTTGACCGGATCTGCAACGGCCGGCTCCTCATCAATGTCGTCACCGGCGGCGACCCCGTCGAAAACGGGGGCGATGGCGTCTTCCTCGATCATGGTGAGCGCTACGCGCTGACCCGCGAGTTCCTCAACGTCTACAGCGATCTCTTGTCGGGCAAGACCGTCAACGTGGAAGGCCGGCATATCCATATCGAGGATGGACGCCTGCTGTTTCCGCCGGTGCAGTCGCCGCGCCCGCCGCTCTATTTCGGCGGCTCGTCGGATGCCGGCATCGATGTTGCCGTAGATCTGGTTGACAAGTATCTGACCTGGGGCGAGCCGCCGGCCCAGGTCGCTGAAAAGGTAGAGCGGGTGAGGGCGGTTGCGGCGGGGCGCGGGCGCGAATTGTCCTTTGGCATCCGATTGCATGTGATCGTTCGTGAAACCCCCGCGGAAGCCTGGAAGGCAGCCGACGAACTGATCCAGTATGTCACCGACGAGACGGTCGCCTCGGCGCAGCAGATTTTTTCCAGGATGGATTCGGTCGGCCAGCAGCGCATGTCGCAGCTGCATGGCGGGCGCCGTGACCGGCTCGAGATCAGCCCGAACCTCTGGGCAGGCGTCGGCCTGGTGCGCGGCGGCGCGGGGACGGCCCTGGTCGGCGATCCCGCCACGGTCGCTGCAAGGATCAGGGAATATCAGGATCTCGGCATCGATACCTTCATCCTGTCGGGCTATCCGCACCTCGAGGAGGCCTACCGCTTCGCCGAACTGGTCTTTCCGCTGTTGTCGCTGCGAGAGCCGACCAAGGTGACGCAGCTTCGGGTCAACACCGGGCCGTTCGGCGAGACCATCGCCAACGAGCACCGTCCGCTGGTGAGGGCCTCGCAATCATGAGCGTGATCGAAACCCTGCCGCGGGTTCGCGGCCCGCGCCTGCCCCGCGCCGACGGCATGGTGCAATGGATCGTGCCGCTGGCGATCATCCTGGTCTGGCAGGCCGCCTGCGTGGCCGGACTGGTGCCGACGCGGGTATTGCCGGCACCAAGCAGCGTGGCGGCGGCGGGCTGGAAACTGCTGCTGTCGGGCGAACTGCTGCGCAACATCTGGGTCAGCTTCTGGCGCGCCGGCGTCGGTTTTGTCATCGGCGGCGGCATCGGCTTTGCGCTAGGGCTGGTCAACGGCCTGTCGCAGCTCTCAAGCCGGCTCACCGACACCACGCTGCAGATGGTGCGCAACATTCCCCACCTGGCTCTGATCCCGCTGGTGATCCTGTGGTTTGGCATCGACGAGACCGCGAAAATCTTCCTGGTCGCGCTCGGGGTGTTCTTTCCGATCTATCTCAATACCTTGCATGGCATCCGAAGCGTCGATCCGCAGCTGATCGAGATGGGACGCATCTATGGCATGTCCGATGTCGAGCTGTTCCGCCGGGTGATCTTTCCCGGCGCCTTGCCGTCGATGTTCGTGGGCCTGCGCTTTGCGCTGGGGATCATGTGGCTGACCCTGATCGTCGCGGAAACCATCGCCGCCTCTTCCGGCCTCGGCTACATGGCGATGCAGGCGAGGGAATTCATGCAGATCGATATCGTGGTGCTGTCGATCCTGATCTACGCGCTATTGGGGAAAGTGGCCGACAGCACCTCGCGCGTGCTCGAACGGCTGACGCTCGCCTGGCACCCGGCCTTCCGAAAACAGTGAGACCGCGCATGCAAGAAGCCCTTCGTTTCCTGGTGAGCGATGCCGAGCCCGTGGATCGCACTGAATTCATCGAAAGCGCGCGGCTCCAGCGGGATAGCAGGCCAGCTACCGGCCGTGGGCTTGCGCTGACCATTCGCGGTTTGCGTAAATCCTTCGGACCTAACGAGGTTCTGCGCGGGGTCGACCTGCATATTCCGGCCGGGCAGTTCATCGCGGTTGTCGGCCGCAGCGGCTGCGGCAAGAGCACGCTGTTGCGCCTGATCGCCGGCCTGGAAACCATCGACGATGGAACGATCAGCTTCGGCGAGCCGGCGCGGGCCGAGGACGTGCGGGTGATGTTCCAGGAGCCCCGGCTGTTGCCCTGGGCGCGGGTGCTGTCGAATGTCGACGTCGGCCTTGGCCGCGAGCGCGCCAGCCCCGATGCGCGGGCGCGGGCGGAACAGGCGCTGGCCGAAGTCGGCCTTGAAGAAAAGCGCGACCAATGGCCGGCCGTGCTCTCCGGCGGGCAGAAGCAGCGCGTGGCGCTGGCGCGGGCACTGGTCAGCCAGCCGCGGGTGCTGGCCTTCGACGAGCCGCTCGGCGCGCTCGACGCCCTGACCCGGATTTCCATGCAACGGCTGCTGGAGCGGGTCTGGCGGGATCAGGCCTTCACCGCGATCCTGGTGACGCATGATGTCGCCGAGGCGGTAGCGCTGGCTGATCGCGTGCTGGTGATCGAACACGGCCGTATCGCGCACGACGTCCCTATCGATATCGAGCGGCCGCGCCGGCGCGGCTCGGCCGAACTCGCGGCACTCGAAGGATCCATCCTGCGGGAGCTCTTGCAATCCGCGGACGATGGATCGGATTTGTGAGGCTGCCGTGAACTCCTTCGCCCGCACCGCTTCCGTCGAGCCCCAAGTTTCGTCCGAGCAGTTTCGCGGCGCCATGCGGCATCTGACCGGCGGCGTCTGCGTCATCACGGTCGGGCGCGGCGGCGACATCACCGGCATGACGGTGACTTCGGTATCGTCGCTATCGCTCGATCCGCCAACGCTGATCGTCAGCATCAACCGGCAATCGTCGTCCTGGCCCCTGCTGACACGCTACGGCTGCTTCGGCGTCAATATCCTGACCGGCGACCAACTCGATCTTGCCGAGACATTTACCGGCAAATCCGGACTGAAGGGCGCCGAGCGCTTCGCCGGCGCCAAATGGACCACCGGCATCTCCGGCGTCCCGCTTTTGACAGGCGCGCTCGCCGCCATCGACTGCCAGGTCGATGACATCATCCAGCGGCACTCCCACGCCATCGTGATCGGGCGTGTGCTCGGCACCAATAGGTCGTCGCGCACGGCCGCGCTGGCCTATTGGCAAGGCCGGTATGTCGCGATCGACCAGGACGAGGATGCCGTCAAACTAGCGGAGGTCAGCTTGCCGTCCTCACCGGTGCTGCGGCGGACGTAGTGTTCTGACTCTAACAATTGTTTCCGTCATTCCGGCGCAAGGGCGCGCCCCGGAATGACGCCGATAAGAGACGAAGCGTGAGAACCAGAACAGTAGCATCGTCTGCGGCGCAAAATCCACCCGCAGTCCGCCCCACTCAGAACGGACCTCACATCAAAGGCAATTCAGGCCGCACGGCCAACCGAGCGGATGAAACGTTTCAGGTAACGGCGGCGAAACGTTGCGCCCTCGGAAAGCGAAATTTCACCGCCGTTTCGGAAACAGGATGTGCAACAGGACCAGAGCAGAGCAGAGCAGAGCAGAGCAGAAACAGAACAGACGCGAGCGCGCCCCGGCTGTTTGCTGCGGGTGTCCTGTGATCGGGTGGAAACTTTTTGTTGACGCCGAATCGCAAATCAGATTTGGCTTCGCGTCGGCCGGTACCTCTTTCACCCGCCTGGTGGCTTGTGTCCGCGATTTGAAAATTCTTTCGCGGCATGGCGCTTTCGCGTCGGGTTTTTACGCCATCGAATTCCGATAGACTTCCGAATCGGCCAGCGACACTCTCGGCGAGTGATTCGCCGGATTGAACGCGTTGCCCCCTGTTCGGAGAATGCCTCAGAGCCGTTCAAGGTCGGTGGGGCTGTTGGAATTTCAGATTTCAACCCGGGGCACATCGTCATGGCGCGCACTCTCGTTGTCGACGACGATCCATTGGTATCCACGCGTAGCTGGCGATGGCCCTGGAGATGTCGCAATGGAATTGAGACTCGCGGCAGCATCGCGATGGACGCCGCGAAACCTGGCGGAGCGGCTTTACGTGCAGTCGCGCTACTTCCGGCCCGGCAGCCTGCACGCCTATGAGCTGGCGCTTGTCCTCGTCGCCATCGCGACAGCCCTGCGTGTCGCATTGGCCGATTGGCTGCCCGGCACGCAGTTCATCACGCTGTTTCCGGCTGTCGTCGCGACCGCCTTGATCTGCGGAATGGTCGCCGGCTTTTTTGCGGTCGCCGCGTCGGCGCTGTGTGCCTGGTACTTCATTCTGCCGCCGATTTTCTCGTTCCATCTGGTCGCCGGTCAGGCGCTGGCATTGATGTCCTTTACCGCCGTCGCCAGCCTCGACGTCCTTGTCATCGGAGCGATGCGAGCCACCATTGTTCGAGCCCACAACCTCAACAGCACGCTGAAGACGGTATTCGACGCCAACCCGGACGCGATCATCCTGATCAATAGCCACGGGCGCATCCTCAATGCCAACCGGCAGGCCGCCAAACTGTTCGGCGTGGCGGCGAATGAGCTGATCGGAGGATCGATCGAGGGCCTGTTGCCCGAGCGCTTCCGCGAGCTTCACGTCCACCATCGCGAAAACTTCATGAACGATCCGCGGCTGCGGGCGATGGGGATCGGGCTCGAACTCTCGGGCCGGCGCGCCGACGGCTCGGAATTTCCGGTCGACGTGCAGATCGGTTCGATCAGTCTCGGCGAAGAGACGTTCGCCATCGCCACCGTGCGCGACCTGACCCAGCAAAATGCGCTGGCGCGGGAACTGGCCGAGAGCCGACGGCAACAGGACATCCTGGCGGAGCGGGAGCGGGCCGCCGAGGAATTGCGGCTCTGGGCCGATGCTTTCCAGTGCGCGGCGATCGGCATCGAGATCTCCGATCCGAAAACCGGGACCATCCGCTTCGTCAACCCCACCCATGCGCTGGCTCACGGCATTGGCGTCGAGCAAGCCAAGGGCATGCCGGTGGCCGATCTCTACGCCGAGGAAGAGCGCGCGCGGTTGCCGGCGCTGTTTGAAACCGCCGACAGCGAGGGCCATGTCAGCTTCGAGTCGCGCCATCGGCGCCAGGATGGATCGACGTTCGCGGTCGAGATCGATATCGCGAGCAAGCATGATACCGACGGCACCGTGGTCTATCGCCTGGCCTCGTGCCGTGACGTCAGCGCCGCCAAGCTCATCGAGCAGCAGCTGCAGCAGGCCCAGAAGATGGAGATGGTGGGACAGCTCTCCGGCGGCATCGCCCACGACTTCAACAACCTTCTCACCGTCATCGTCGGCAACGCCGAACATCTGGGCGAACAGCTCAACTGCCGGCCGGATCTGCGGCACTTCGCCGACGACATCTGTCAGGCCGGCGAACGCGGCGCGGAATTGGCGCAGCGGCTGCTGGCGTTCGGGCGCCGGCAGTTATTGCAACCGCGCCCGACCGATTGTCATGATCTGCTCGGCTCCATGGAAAAGCTGTTGCGACGAACCTTGCGCGAGAACATCGAAATCAGGACCGCCTACGATCCCGAGGCGGTGGTTGCCTTCGCTGATCCCGCCCAATTGGAGTCCGCGTTGCTCAATCTGGCTCTCAACGCCCAGGACGCGATGCCCGCCGGCGGGCATCTGACATTGGCTACCGGCGTCGCATCGCTGGACGAGCACTGTCAGGGCCTTCATCCGGAGATCATGCCCGGCGATTTCGCCATGATCGCCGTTACCGATGACGGCGAAGGTATGACGCCGGAGGTGCTGGCCCGCGCCTTCGAGCCGTTCTACACCACCAAGGAGATCGGCAAGGGCAGCGGACTGGGGCTGAGCATGGTCTACGGCTTTGCCAAGCAGTCGAACGGCCATGTCTCGATCTACAGCGAACCCGGCCTCGGAACCACCGTGCGGATATATTTGCCGTATGTCCCCACCAAGGCACCGCGCGCCTCGGAGCCTCTCCCGGCAACCCTGGAAGCGGCTCTGCGAGGCCATGAGACCATATTGGTGGTGGAGGACGACCCCTTCGTTCGCTCTTCCGTGATCCTGAGAGTGGAAAGCCTGGGCTATCAGGTGGTGATCGCGGTCAACGGCAATGAAGCGCTGCTCAAACTCAAAACCGATCCCGGGATCCATTTGCTGTTTACCGACATCGTGATGCCCGGCGGCATCAGCGGGTGGGAGCTCGCCGAGCGCGCGCGCCGGATCCGGCCAGGCCTGCCGACCGTTTTCACCTCGGGCTACGCGCTGGAGACCCTGGTCGAGCAGGGTCGCGCTCCCGCGCAGTCGATTATTCTGACCAAGCCGTACCGCAAGGCCGACCTCGCCCGCCGCCTGCGCGAGGCCTTGGCGGTGCCGGCACCCGCGCCGGTTTCATGAGGAAACGGTCGAGACCTTGATCGCCTGGCTTGGCCGCAGACGACGGCCCTTTCGGTTGAGCAATCTGCAAATGTGAGCTAATTTGACCACAATGTCTGGTAGCCGACATGGCATGATATTGCCAGTTCAATCAGTCGCTACTTTTTGCAACGCAATTCATGCGATCGCGTCCCTGAGGTCG
Source organism: uncultured Alphaproteobacteria bacterium (assembly GCA_963736075.1). Classification (GTDB taxonomy): domain Bacteria; phylum Pseudomonadota; class Alphaproteobacteria; order Rhizobiales; family Xanthobacteraceae; genus Bradyrhizobium. The sequence continues at coordinate 80,498 of CAVTNW010000031.1, forward strand.
TGTCGCAGGCTGAAGGAAACGATCATGGAGCGGTATATCCATCGCGAGAACCTGGCCCTGCTCAGGAAACGCCTGGCGGAAACCCAGGACGAAGCCACACGCAAGGTCATCATGAAGCTGCTCGCGGAGGAGGAGACAAAGGACCTGTCTCAGTCACGCAAGTCATGAACCGCCGGGGCATTGAATTCACGCTTACTCAGGCTCAGCCGGGCTTGTGGCATTGGCAATTCCAGATCGGCAAAAGCGTCATGAACGGCAAGACCGAAACCAATCTCCGGGGCATGGCCGTTCACAGGGTTCAACAGCGGATTCTCAATCCGCGTCAGCGCTACGACGCGGTGATGGCCGCGGACGGATTGTTTCAGGTCGAGCAGATCGAGTAGGCGACGGCAACCCCGCGCCCGCGGCCCTCGCGCCGCGGGCGCGGCGTCGCCGCTCGCGTCGCAGCCCATGTTTTGGTTCTAACGCACCGAATTTCGCTGTCCTGATTGACTCGGGGCACGCGGAATTGTAAATTACAATCTTAGATTGGAGATTGGTGAAGGGCTTATGTGGACCCGATGGCTGGCTTTGGTCGTGATGACCGCGCGGCCGACCGGTGCAGTAACCGATTGCAACAGCCAAGATATATTATAAGGACCAAGGTATATTACGAGGGCCAAGATATGAAGGCCAAGACCTGAGGCCAAGTACTGAGGGCCAAGAACTGAGGGCCAAGACCTCCATCTTGTCGATGGCCAAAACATCTGCATCAAAACGCGATACTGCGACGAGTATGTTTATTACGACGACGCGATTTTAAAAATAGAACTCGCCTGATGGCTACAACGTCGGCGAGCTTTGTTGGATCGAATGTCAGCAAATTAAAGTTGGACGCCTGCGCCAGTAAAGCAGGCTTTTGAAAGCAGCACGACTGGCGCGAGCCTCGACCATCGCGTCAACGGTGATTTTTCATCTGTGGGAGAGCAGCATGATATCCTTAGCTTCACGGACTCGACGCAGAGCCATGGTGATCTATTCTCTCAGCCTTATTCCGAAGCTGTTCGGCGGACGGTGGCGGATCGCCATGTACCTTATCGCCATTGCGGCGGCGACTCCGCTCGCCGCCGAAAACGCGCCGCCAGCGCCGGCGCAACACCCGCGCCCCTCGGTTGAGGAGCGGCGGACTTACGAAAAGCAGATGGAGGCGCTGCGGCCGACCAAGCCGGGATGCTTCGAAGCCCATTATCCAGACAAGAGCTGGGTGGAAACCGGGTGCCTGCCTGCGCCTCGCACGCCGAACCCGCATGCGAGCGGTCCCCTTCCCAACACGGTCGGCGCCGGCACCGATCGGTTCGCGATCGTCACCAGCGGAAACATCTCGCAAGCCACCGGGTCGTTCGACAGCGTCTCTGGAGTCGCTTCGATTGAGGGATTCAAAGGCAAAAACGACACCACGACTGTTTATCCTGATGTCTACGAGCTGCAGATGAACGCCAACAAGTTCACGACCACCGTCGGCGGATGCAACAATGACGCCAACTGCTCGGGATGGGAACAGTTCCTGATGAGCCAGTCGCAGTGCGGCTCTCAACCCTGCGTTTTCATCGAATACTGGCTGCTCAATTTTCCCAATCCGAACAACGCTCGCCAATCCCTGCCCCACCAACGCCTCCTGGAACTGGTATCCGGGCACGTCGACAACGACGCCGGGATGTTTCCTCAATACACAGGCCAAGGGCCTGTCGGCGATTCCGGTCTCCGACCTCGCCGGCATCAAGATGAACGCCGCGATCGCAAACGGCATCGATACCGTTACCATATCGGATGCCAGCGGCACGCTCGGGATCGCCAACAACACGAGTATCGCGAATTTGGCCGCCGGCTGGACCGGCGTGGAGTACGGCCTGTTCGGCGACTGCTGCGCGTATGAAACGTTTTTCACCGCGACCACCAACGCCACGCTGAAGGTGCGGGTCGCCGTCGTGAACGGGACACAGAACGCTCCGAACTGCGCCACCACCGGCTTCAACGGGACCACCGCGGAAACCAACAATCTCAACCTGACCGGCGCCTGCACGGCCGTGTCGGGTGCCGACCCGGCGATCGTCTTCACCATGAGCGGCGGCGGATCGTTGCCGCCAGGCATCAGCGTCGGCGACCCGCATTTGACCACTTTCCACGGCGCCCACTACAACTACCAGTACTCCGGCGAATATATCCTCGCTGAAGCCGATCCCGACTTCCAGGTGCAGGTCCGCCAGGTCATCATCACTCCGCCGACCAAGCCGGCGATCGCCTACAACACCGGCGCGGCCGTGCGAATGGGCACGGAACGGCTCGCCGTCACCTTGAAGAGCGTCGAGGTCGACGGCCGCCCCAGCGTCATCCGCGACGGAGAAACGATCCACCTTTCGGGCGATGTGACCGTCGATCGGCGCGGTAGCACGTACACCGTCTCGCGTCCGATCGGCGACATCGTCCACATCAACGTGCTCGGCGACCACGTCGACATCTCGGTCACGGTCGGCGCCACCAACGCCGCCTCGGTGCGGGGGCTGCTCGTCGGCAGCGGCGACGCGCAACGTCCCTTCGTCGGGCGGGACAAGAAGCCCGTCCAAGGCCTGCTGACCACCGCCGCACTTCGCGACTTCATCGAGAGCTGGCGTATCGAGCCGAACGAGTCCGTCTTCTCCGATGAGGGCCGCCCCAGCCCGAGCGGCCCTGTGGAAGGGCTGACCGTCGATCAGCTGGACCAAGCCAAGGCCGATGAGGCCAAGAAGCTGTGCATGGATCGCGGCGTGAAGGAGACGACTGCGCTGGAGGATTGCGTTCTCGACGTAGCTGTGACGGGCAAGCCCGAACTGGCCGACGGCTTCGTTTTCGCTTCGAAGCCAAAGCTGGTTGTTCCCGAGCACTGATAACGCTGTTGTCGTCTGCCGTTGTCCGAGCACCTTCACGAAGGCTTCACGTGGGCCAGAGTGACGGTGGTCAATCCATTCTCGTCGCGGCGGCACGCCCTCTTGAATGCTCTGTTGGGGGAGGATGCCGGGAATAAATTGGGGTGAGAGCAGTTGTCAAGATGATAGGTAGTCATCAATCGCGGTTCATCAATAGCCGGGATTCGACGCCACCAGGTTCACGGATACCGCCTCTAACATGGCCGTCGCTCCCGTGGCCTATGCAGGCCAGTACCGAGGCGGCCTGCCAGCGCGCTTCGCCGTGCGCGGCGGCCGGCATCGCGGGACGGTTTCGCCAGCGTCGCGCAGGCTCACCAGGCTGCGGCCATCGGGCAGCACGATCGGGTCCCCGAACGGGCGCGACCAGTCGGCAAGGTTTTGCGTCATCGCGCCCGGTGGCGCTCCCGGGCGTCGGCGTCGGCGGTGAGCACGTTCGCGAGCTGGTCGCGACCGGGGGCCGCCTTCAGCGCCGACCAAGCGGCGCGGAACGCCTGCTTGGCCTCATCGAGTCCGCCGGCGGTGCCGCTGGCCGCGCCCGGCAGGCTGATGGTCACGTTCCACATCCAGATATCGGCCGCGCGCTCGCTGGCGCGGCGGATGCGGCCGACCGGCTCGCTATGATCGAGCACGGCGTAGTCGTCAGGGGATAGTGCGCGGAGGACAAGCTTGGCGGCCATTTTACGGGAACGCCTAAACGGCAATGTCAGGAAGCGTCGGGACGGGTAGGTCGATGCAGCCATCCAATGTGATGCGCCGGACCGATGACTGCGTCTTCCCGATATAAAGTTCTAACCCGTCGCGCCGAACGTAAATGTTCGCGGACGAGTTAGGCCGCTCCGCCCACGCCCGTATGGTCGCCAGGGATACGATAGAAACAAACTTCCGGCAGTCCAAGATAGTCGCCACTACATCCTTACCGACGGTCATACCGCGGCTGAAAGCTTTGGCGGCAACGTCGCGCTGACTGTCATTTGTGTTGATGACTCCCAGCGGCAGATCGATGCTCTCTAAGTGACGGAGAGCCGTACGCAGTCTTGGCAAGACCTGTTTTCGAGCGGGATCCACCAACAGATATCCCTCGATCGAAGCATGCGGTACGAAAACGGGGCCGCGGGGAGTGTGGTCCGGGGAAGTCGGCAAATACCGGCTTGGCGGCAAAGGCCTCGGGTGGAATGTCGATGGGCTCGGGCATTGAAGAAATATCCCGTTCGAAAGGGGCATCTTCTGTGGCTGTTCCGCTTTTATTTAGTTGGGGAACACGCCGTGAACAACTGATCCTGTTTTTGGGGCTGGTAAAACCGCATCTGTTTGCCGTCCGTGCCGAGTTTGCCGGGGTGCCGGACCTCGAAAAGCCGATTGAATATAGGGTTTAATTGGTGCCGGTTGAGAGGATTGAACTCCCGACCTTCGGTTTACAAAACCGCTGCTCTACCGCTGAGCTAAACCGGCTAAAGCATTGAATAGCGTTCATAATTACGGGTGGCCCCGATTTGGAAATGGCCGCTTGCCACCGCTTCGCTACCCAATTGTCTGTCGAGCGCCTGTTTATTGCAGCCTGTAGACCGGCGTCAACGCGCTCGGCCGCATCTTCCTGCATCCGACGGTTCGACCCTGAGGCCAAGATGGGGTGTTCCCTTGCCGTTCCGTGCCCTCTCCAGCTTCCTTGTCCTTTTCAGTCCTGCCCACACAAGAAAGTTGTCCGGTACAAAAAATTGCCCTTGAAAGTACAAAAATGTGCCCTTAGCTGTGTCTGGTACAAAATAGTACCGTGCCGGATGCTCGGCGCGATTCGGACAACCGGAGGGGTGAGATGAACGATGACTTGCAAGAACTGCTTTCAGCGCCAACGGCTGATGTGCCGGACGTGGGCCGCATCTGTTTTGGCTTGAGTCGAAACGGGAGCTATCACGCGGCAAAGCGTGGAGACTTCCCGACGATCAAGGTTGGGCGCCTATTGAAGGTGCCGACAGCGCCGCTCCGCCATCTTCTCAGGCTTGAGGAAGGGGTGGCTTGAACCATGAATGTTCAACTCAAACCGACGCGGACCGCAACGGACAGCCGCCCTCAAATCGAGTGGGTCCTGCAGCGCGCGCGGGTGATGAGCGCCGGCCTTCGACTGTTGCTGCACGAGATTGACGAGATCGGCATATCGTTGAAGCACGGGTGGATCACGCCGGAACGGGCGGCGGATGACCTCGCTATGCTGGAACGGGTTCCGGTTCACATCGCCTCGGTCTTCTATCAGGGAGGTGGTGGATGTTGACGCCGGCAGAGATCAATCGAGACGATGGACGAGGCCTGAGGTTCGACAGCCCCAGAGCCATCAATCCCCGCTTCAAGTTCGTGCGGACGAGCACCAACGACATCATGGCGCGGACTTTTGAGCCGATCAAATGGGTCGTGCCCGGCTACATCAGCGAAGGCTTTCTGGTGCTGGCTGGCCGGCAGAAGCTCGGCAAGACGTGGCTGGCCATCGATATGGCGCTGGCGGTGGCGACGGGCGGCGCTGCAATGGGCTCGATCATGTGCGAGCGGGGCAACGTGCTCTACATCGACATGGAGAACGGCCCCCGCCGTATCCAGAGCCGCATCAGGACGCTGTTTCCAGACGAGCGCAACAGGCCCGATCTGTCGCGGCTGGAGTGGGTGACGGAAGCCCCGCAACTCGACGCCGGCTTCATCGGCGAGCTGGAGCGCTGGCGGCAGGCAGTGCCGGAACCGCGTTTTGCCGTCATCGATGTCCTGCAGCGGATCAAACCGCCCGGCACCTTGGCGCGCAACGCCTACGAGAACGACTACAGCACCTGGGCGCCCCTGCAGCATTGGGCGACACGTCATGGCATCGCCGTGTTGGGGCTGCACCATACCAAGAAGGGCGGCGCGGAAGATCCGCTCGAGGCCCTGAGCGGATCGAACGGTCTCGGAGCCTGCGCCGATACGACGCTGGTGCTCGATAGCGACCAGAACGGCAAGACGCTGTACGTGCGCGGCCGCGACGTCGAGGAAAAGGAAACGGCCCTGATCTTCGCGGGCGGCTGCTGGAGCATTGTTGGCGAGGCTGCAAACGTCCGGCGCTCGGATGAGCGCATCGGCATCATCGCGGCGTTGACGGATCACGGCGAGCCAATGACGCCGGCAGAGCTATCCGCCGCGACCGGCAAAATCTCCCTCAATGTCAGGCAATTGCTTTTCAAGATGGCCAAAGCAGGCGAGGTGCACAGGGTAGCCAATGGCCGTTATTGGCTTGAACCGTCAAACCCCGGTAACAGCGATAACGCCGATAACGGGGAGGATGAATAACTGCCTCCAGGCGTTATCGCGTTATCGGCGTTATCGGTGTTATCGCTGTTATCGCTGTTATCGGTGTGGTGTAACTGTCGTGGCGATCGTTCCGGACATCGGCAAGCCATTTGGCTGCAGTCGAACGCTTGTGGCCGCCCTGCCGCAACACATTACGATCGCGCGATGCGCCACGAGGGCGCCCACAGGGGCGCCTCTACGTTATGTCGATCCCGGCAAGGGGCGACCCGCGTGGCCGCGCTCTGGTTGCGCGAGTCATTAGGCTTACCAGAAGTTTAATGCCCGGCTTTAACCTTTCGGCGGCGGCGTTCGGTTATGATGCCTGCACAACAGGGGATCCGAACTGATGCGCTTTGCGACGGCACTGGCTTTTTTGCTCGCATCGAGCTTCCAGGCGCTGGCCGCCGACAGCGGACCTGTGATCGTCATTCCCGGCCGTCCCGGCGTGCCCATTATCCTCGACGGCATCGATGCCTCCTATACCGTGGTCGAGGGCGACTGGGGGTTCGCCAAGGGCGCGCATGTTCCGCGGACCATCTATGGCGGCCGCCCCATCGATCCCGTGCCCCATGTCGGGCACTGGTATCCGAGCGCCGGTCTGCAGCCCGGCTACGGGCGTCTGGAAATCGAACCGCCGGCCGACCGCAAGCTGCCGCAGCCGGCGGAGAGCTACCACCAATCCTGGAGCTCGCAATCCTACCCGCCCAAGGCCGAGTCCAAAGCCGAGCCCGAGGTCCCCTTTTATCCGCCGCCGGTAATCAGAGCGCCGTCAAACGGGCCGCCGGGCAGGCCGGAGAATTTCCCGGGGCAACAACCGGGAGAGGTTCGGCCGAGATAGCCGGGCCGCGTTGCCGACCAAAGCCAGCGCCTACCAATAAGAAAATCAACAGGAGAGAGTGGAGAGAGTAATGCGTCAGACAATTTCGGGACTGTTAGCGGCCATCGCCGTGGTGACCGTCAGCGCCGCGCCGGCGCTGGCCTGTGGCGGCGGTGGGTTGTTCCAGGGCGGCTGCTCGCCATGTGGCGAGAGCTATGTCAGCCCATGCGCGCCGCCCGCGCCGGTCTACTCGCCCTGCGGCTATGGCTGTGGCGGTTATGCCCATGAGCGGCTGCCCGATCCGGTGCAGCAGTATTATTACGCCGACCAGGGTCCGACCTACAGCGGCCCCGGTGATTACGCGCCTTATCCAAGCTATCGGGAAGGCGCTGTAACCGGCTGGGAAGGCTATCGCCACCACCCCTATTACTACGGCTATCATGGCGGCCGCTTTGCCAACGGCTATCCCTCGCACCCGCATTTCCGCCCCTGGCGGATGCATCGCGGCTATGGATACATGCATGGCGGTGGCTACCGTTACGGCTATGCCCCACGCCACGCCATGCGCTATGGCGCCTATGTCGCCGGGCTGCATCATCCCATGCACATGCACCGCTTCTGATTTTGGATCGTCGCGACCCGGCTCAAGCCATCAGGCCGAGCCGGGTCGCGCCGATATAGAGCGCCAGCGCGGCGGCATTCGACACGTTGAGGCTCTTGATGGCGCCGGGCAGGTCGAGCCGCGCCACCACGCTGCAGGTCTCGCGCGTCAATTGCCGCAAACCCTTGCCCTCGGCGCCGAGCACCAGCGCCAGCGGCTGCCGCAGGGCGACGGCGGCGAGATTTTCTGAGCCCTGGCTGTCGAGCCCGACGGTCATGAAACCCTGCTCGTTCAATTCGCCGAGCGCGCGGGCGAGATTTTGCACGCTCACCATCGGCACCAGCTCCAGCGCCCCGGAAGCCGATTTCGCCAGCACGCCGGTCGCCTCGGGCGAGTGGCGCGCGGTGGTGACGATGGCCTTGACCGCGAACGCCGCCGCCGAGCGCAGGATGGCGCCGACATTGTGCGGATCGGTGATCTGGTCGAGCACCAGCACGATGCCTTCTTGCGGAAGGCTTTTGAGGTCGGGCGAGGGCAGGGCATCGGCCTCCGCCAAGAGGCCCTGATGCACGGCATCGGGGCCGAGCCGCTGGTCGATTTCGCTCGGGCGCACAATTTCCGGAGCCACCCGGGGAGCGATATTTTCCTCCGCCAGGCGCCGGGCGGCGTTTTCCGTCAGCCACAGTTTGCGGATGCCGCGCTCCGGATTGGTCAGCGCCGCCGCCACGGTGTGCCAGCCATAGAGGATGACGGGGCCGTCCTCGCCACCCTCGCGGCCGCGAAAGGGCGGTCGGCGGCCGGTTCCGCGGCCGCGGTCAGGGCCCTTGCCGCCGCCGCGCTGGAACCTCGGCTTTCGATCGCGATCGTTCATCGGATGCTGCTTGTGTCACGGGTTCCGGATAATGGCAATTTGGCCCCCGGCGCCGGGCATCGATGGCCCAGCGAGGGCGCGCGCCTTGGTTGACTTTACCGGGGCCTTTCCCCCATAAACCGCCCCGAACCGGGAGCCCGCCATCGGCTCCCGGGTCTAACGTCACCCGTGGCCTGGTCGCCGCCGTTTCAGGCGGGCGGGTTTGCGATGCCGTTCTAGCGGGGGAGTGTCCCGAGTGGCAAAGGGAGCTGACTGTAAATCAGCCGTCTTATGACTTCGAAGGTTCGAGTCCTTCTTCCCCCACCAACGCCTCAAATGGGCGTTGCAAAAATTGGAGTTTTGGCACGCGAGTTTGAGAAAGTTGGGCTAGCCGCTTCCGGTCGGCGGCGTTCGTGTATAGCGCGGCCATCTGACCTCCTTCCCAGCCGAAGATGGCCTCAAGTGTCGCGACCGTGGCTCCGTTGTTCGCGGCCGTGGTCGCGGCGGCTTTCCGGATGCCATGGGCGCTCTTGCCGCGGATGCCGGCGGCCTCGCATGCCGTCTTGAACAGGTTGCCGACAACTCTCCTTGCGGAGCGGCTGACCCTTTTTGCTGGCGATGATGGATAGCTCCCCGATCGGGCCGGCGGCGATGATTCGGCGAGTTCGGGAGGGCGGTAGCGCGCAAGCCACAACCCCTTCGGAATCGCCCGCCGTCCGCTGTTGTTCACATCCATGCGGTCGGCGAGGTCGACGAGGCGGTCTATTCCTTGAGAGCGTCCCCGGTGATAAGAATCAGGTCGCAGCGAAAGTCGTTTGAAGTCTTGCCGTCCGGATCCTCGATGCGGTGATAACAGGCGTTGCTACCGAATTGCCTGTTTTCGAATTTTCCATTCTTGTCTTGGACCGCCTCGGCGCGGACCTTCTTGGCGAGGATATTGAAGAGGATCCTGGCTTTATCCGCCCTGCAGGACAGGATGATGGCATCACCTCCATCTTCCAGGGAGTTCGCGGTGATGGCCTCGCTCAGGCAGTCGCCGACGCCGGCCAATGTCAGATCCTTCAATCCCATTTCGGCCCGGCTAGGGGAACCCAATAGCGCCAGACCGATGATGAATGCGATCTTCTTCATGACGACGACTCTCCGTTCTGGATGTTGAATGGGCTCAGATGATCGAGTGGCTCTGCTGCCCTAATTGACGGGGCGGCTTGTCGCAAGCCGCATGGTTGTTTGGCGCACGACGCCGCGGGCGTGATAGCCGGCCGCCGCGCCGGATGATTGCATCCGGGACACCAGCCGCGTTTGCGGCATCGTTGGCCAACGGCTGCCGCGCGTCAGGCCATCTGACGGAATTCGTCGTCGGCCCAGGCGAGGGGGTCCGGCTTGTCGAGCGCTCCTGCGGCGGATTGCAGCCTGTCAATCATCCAGCGGCCGGCCGGGCCGGGGGGTGCATCACCGCGATAGACGGCCGACATCGAAACGAACATGTTGGCAGGCGCGTGATCGGTGACGCCGAGAACCCTGAGCCGCCCTTCGGCAATGTCGCGTCCGACGGCATGTCGCGGCACAAAGCCCCAGCCGAGACCATTCAATAGCAGGGAAGTCTTGGCCACCAGATCGGAAAGCCGCCAGGTCCGGGGCGATAGGACATTATGGTCTCGCCCAGTCGCCACTGTGGTACGCTCGGTCAGGACCAGTTGTACGTGCCTTGCCAGAATTTCGCACGAAATGGGGCCATCCAAACGGCCGAGCGGATGGTGCGGCGCGGCGACCGGCACCAGTTCGACGTCGCAAAGCCTCTCCGCAACGATCGACGATAGACCCAGCGCCGGTCCACCGACGACGGCAAAGCGGGTGTGGCCTTTCAGCACCGGCTCGAGGGCTCCGCCGAGAACCTCGACATAGAGCCGCAAGGGAACGTCAGGAAAGGCCTCCTGGAACTCCATCGCCGCTTTCGCCACGATGCTGAAGGGAAAATAGACATCGACCACGAACTCAAGTTGCGGCTCTACACCCTGCGCCAAGCTGCGGGCATGGCAATTGAGTTTGTTCGCGGCCGCGGCGACGAGCTTGGCGTCCACCAGCAGCCGCTCTCCCGCGATTGTAAGCGTCGGGGATCGCGTCGCACGGCTGAACAGCTGCACGGCTGTTTCACCTTCCAGGCGACGTATCAGATCGCTTACTGCCGATTGGGCGCAACCCAGTCTGCGCGCGGCGGCGGAGAAGCTGCCTTCCTCCGCGGCGGCGATGAAGGCGCGGATCTGGTCGAGAGAAAAATCGTCGCGCATGGCTTTACTCTTCCCTACTGGCGTCGGGCGATTGCCGAGGGTACATGGGTAGGTTTGATGCCCATGCCGTCATTCCCGCGGCAAAGTTGAGCATTGTGGCCTTATTCGGCTGCGCGTTTCATCTGCGGATAGGAGCAGTCGGCATCGTTGGCAAAGGGAGTATCGAGCTCCGGCGGAGCGGCAGCGAAGGGCAGGCGCAGGCTCGCCCAGATGTCGACCAGTGATTCCGCCAGGTGCGCGATATGGACGTCGTTATGATAGGGCGTCGGCGTGATGCGCAGCCGTTCCGTCCCCCGTGGAACGGTCGGATAATTGATCGGCTGAATATAGATACCGTGCCGCTCCAGCAGCAGATCGCTCGCGGCCTTGCAGGCCTTCGCATCGTTCACCATCACCGGCACGATGTGCGACGGCGTCTCCAGAACCGGCAGGCCGGCATGAGCGAGCGCATGTTTTGTCAGCCAAGCCTGGCGCTGATGCGCCACGCGCAGGTCGGGACGGGACTTGGCGAGACGCACAGCCTGCACCGCCGCTTCCGCAACCGCCGGCGGCAGCGCGGTGGTAAATATGAAGCCCGGCGCGTAGCAGCGCACGGCGTCGCAGATCGCGGCGCTGGCCGCTATATATCCGCCGACGACGCCAAACCCCTTGGCGAGCGTACCCTCGATCACGTCGAGGCGGTGCATCTGGCCGTCACGCTCGGCAATCCCGCCGCCGCGCTCGCCATACATTGCCACCGCATGAACCTCGTCGATATAGGTCATGGCGTTGTATTTTTCGGCCAGATCGCAAATCGCCTTGATCGGTGAAATATCGCCGTCCATCGAATAGAGGCTCTCGAACACGATAAGCTTGGCGCGCTTGACGGGCTGGGCGGCGAGCAGTTGCTCGAGATGGGCAACGTCATTGTGCCGCCAGACCTGGCGCTCGGACTTCGAGCGGCGGATGCCCTCGATCATCGAGTTGTGGTTCAGCGCGTCGGAGAGGATCAGGCAGTTCGGCAGCAGGTCGGCAATGGTCGAGATGCCGGCGAGGTTGGAGATCCAGCCGGAGGTGAAGACCAGCGCCGCTTCTTTATGGTGCAGATCGGCGAGTTCGGCCTCCAGACGCACGAGCGGATGGCTGGTGCCGGATATATTGCGGGTCCCGCCGGCGCCGGCGCCATGGCGGGCGGCGGCGGCGCGCATTGCGGCGATGACCTCGGGATTCACCCCCATGCCGAGATAGTCGTTCGAACACCAGATGGTAATGTCCCGAGCCGGACCGTCACCTGGGCGCCACACCGCACGCGGGAAACGACTGGCGTCGCGTTCGATATCTGCGAAGACGCGGTAGCGCTGCTCGGTTTTCAGTTGCTCGATGGCAGCTTCGAAGATACGGCGATAGGACATGATCACGACGCTGGTGAGTTGACTGGGTACCAATGTTCCCAGCATCTCAGCAGGTCTCGGGCAATAGTTCCTTGCGCTGGATCAAGTTCTTTGGCGCCCGCCGTCAGATCCGAAGCGGTTTTTGGACGCCTCGACCGTCAACTGATCGAGCGAGCGCTCCTCCTCCTCCGTCAGCGCCGGCGTTGCGACGTGCGGCCGCAACGAGGCGCGATAGACCGCGAAGCCGCTGGCCAGCAGCAGCAGGGGCGCGCACAGCCAGAGCAGCAGCGTCGATGTCTTGAACGGCGGTTGCAACAGGATGAAATTGCCGTAACGGGCGACGAGGAAAGTTCTGATCTCCTCGTTGCTGGCGCCGTTGGCGATCTGATCGCGGATGAGGACGCGGAGGTCACGAGCCAGATCGGCATGCGAATCGTCGATCAATTCATTTTGGCAGACCAGGCACCGCAATTGCGCCGACAGTTCGCGTGCCCGCGCCTCCAGGACCGGATCGCTGAGCATTTCGCTCGGCTCTACGGCCCATGCGGGAACGGTGAAAAGCAGTAGACCGAGGCTCAAAGCCAGTCTGGGCAGAAACTTCATCCCCTAGCCTCTTGCCGGCGCTGCACCCGCAACACGGGCGCGGGCCGGCGCGCCAAAGCGCAGCCGCCGGTCGGCGACGGACAGCATGGCGCCAAAAGCCATCACGCAGCCGCCCAGCCAGATCAGGGTCACCAGCGGTTTCCAGAAAATCTGCGCAGGAACGTCGCCGTTGGCGTCGAGGTCGTTGATCGAGGCGTAGAGCTGGCCGAAGCCGAGCGTGACGATGCCGGCCTGAGTGGTCGACATCTCCCGCGAGGCGAAACGGCGGCGCGCCGGCTCGATTGTGGCGACGATGTCGCCTGTGGCAGAGCGTACGGTCATGTGCGAGACGGTTTCCTGGTAGTTCGGCCCACGCCGCGGTGTCACCGAATCAAGTGTCACCAGGAACGAACCGACCTGAACCGCCACGCCGGGCCGCATTGAAACGACTTTCTCGACGCCCAAGCCGGTGGCCGCGAGGCCGAGCAGCGCCAGGCCGACGCCGAGGTGGGCACAGGCGCCGCCCCAGAAGGACAAAGGCAAGCCGCGGGCGCGGGACCAGGCGACCGAAAGGCCGGCCGTGCCGCGCAGCATGCGGGCGGCGATTTCACTCAAGGTGCCAAGCAGGACGATGACGGCGATGGCGGCGGCGATCCAGGCAAGCGCAGGTTCATGACGGCCGACCACGAGCCAAGCGACCAGCACCAAGGCGCCGCAGACCAAGGCGACGACAAGGCGCTGGGCGGCGCCGAGCAAATCGCCCCGCTTCCAGGCCAGGGAAAAACCAAACGGCGTCAGGAACAACAGTGCCAGACCGAGAACACCGCACGTCATGTTGAAGAAGGGGGCGCCGACACTGATCTTCTCGCCCGTCAGCTGCTCCAGCACCAACGGATAGAGGGTGCCCACCAGCACGGTGCCGCAAGCTACGGTTAGAAGCAGGTTGTTGAGCACGAGAGCGCCCTCCCGGGAGATCGGCGCAAACAGGCCGCCCTGACGCAGCATCGGCGCGCGCCATGCGAACAGTGCCAGCGAGCCGGAAATGAAGAACACCAGGATGGCGAGGATCGCGATGCCCCGCTGCGGATCGCTGGCGAAGGAATGGACGGAGGTCAGGACGCCGGAACGGACGAGGAATGTGCCGAGCAGCGAAAACGAGAAGGCGAGAATGGCGAGAAAGATCGACCAGATCTTCAGCGACTTGCGCTTTTCCATCACCGCCACGGAATGAACGAAAGCGGTACCGGCGAGCCATGGCATCAGCGAGGCGTTCTCGACGGGATCCCAGAACCAGAAGCCGCCCCAGCCAAGCGTGTAATAAGCCCAATAGGAGCCCATCGCGATGCCAAGGGTGAGAAACAGCCAGGCAAGAAGCGCGAACGGCCGGACGAAGCGCGCCCAGGCGGCGTCGATCCGTCCTTCGATCAGGGCGGCGGACGCGAAGGAAAAGACGATCGAGAATCCGACATAGCCGAGATAGAGCAGCGGCGGATGGATGGCGAGGCCCGGGTCCTGCAGAATAGGGTTGAGGTCCTTGCCCTCCAGCGGCGCCGGAACAAGTCGCCAGAAGGGGTTGGAAGTGGCGAGGATGAATCCGAGGAAGGCGGCGCCGATCAACCCCTGGACCGCCAGTGCGTCGGCTCGCAGCTTGAGGGGCAGCGAGCGGCCGAACACGGCGACCAGCGCGCCGAATGTCGCCAGGATCAGCGACCACAGCAGCATTGAACCTTCGTGGTTGCCCCAGACGCCCGAAAACTTGTAGATCAGCGGCATGGCGCTGTTCGAGTTCTCCGCGACGTTGGCGACCGAGAAATCCGAGGCGAGATAGGCCCGCGCCAGAACGGCAAAGGCCAGCGCGACGAACAGGAACTGGCCCGTCGCGGCACTGGCGCCGACCTGCATCAAGGCGACATCGCCGCGTCGCGCACCCCAGAAGGGCACAATGGCCTGGACGATGGCCAAACCCAGCGCGAGGATCAGCGCGTAGTGTCCCACCTCGACGTACAATGTATCGCACTCCCGTTCGGTTGGCGGCGACTGGATCGGCGCTAGCGCTCCAGTTTTCTTTATCTGTCGCATTCCCCCAGGGAAAGCCGGTGTCCACCTTTTCGGGAAATGCTTTAGCGTGCGTCGAGCTGGAACTCCTGCGCGATGGCGTCGAGATCGGACTTGGCCTGGGTATCGCCGCCATGCGCCTTGAGCGCCGTGGCGAGCGCGGCCCTGGCCTTGTCCTTCTGTTCCATCACACCATAGGAGCGGATCAGTCGCAGCCATTCCTCGGCCGTGCCACCCTTGTCTTCAAGCCGCGCGGCCAGCCGCGACACCATGCCTTGGATCATGTCATTGCCTTGGCCTCGGGCCGGGTCGTTGGAGGCCGGCTTGGCGGAGGCCTCCACGGCCGTACCTGTGGCGGAGCCGAGTTGGAACTCCTGGGCGATGGCATCGAGATCGGACTTCGCCTTGGCGTCGCCGCCATGCGCCTGGAGCGCCGCGGCGAGAGCAGCCTTGGCCTTGTCCTTCTGCTCCATCACACCGTAGGAGCGGATCAGCCGCAGCCAATCCTCGGCCGTGCCGCCCTTGTCTTCAAGCCGTGCGGCCAGCCGCGACACCATACCTTGGACCATGTCATTGCCTTGGACCACCTCATTCGAGGTCGACCTGGCGGGGGCCTCTGTGCGAGCAGCTGTGGCGGAGCCGAGCTGGAACTCCTCGGCGATGGCATCGAGATCGGACTTCGCCTTGGCGTCGCCGCCATGCGCCTTTAGCGCCGCGGCGAGAGCGGCCTTGGCCTTGTCCTTCTGCTCCATCACGCCATAGGAGCGGATCAGCCGCAGCCATTCCTCGGCCGTGCCGCCCTTGTTATCGAGCCGCGCGGCCAGCCGCGACACCATGCCCTGAATGGCATCGTCCGACTGCGCGCCTTCCGCGGGCGAGGAGGCGACCTCCGGAACGGCCTCACCTTTCAGGCTCGCCAGGCGATTGCGGATCACGTTGCCCCAATGTGGACGATCGGAAACCTCGGGCAGCACCCTCTCATAGACGTCGATGGCTGCCTTGACGTCACCGGCCTGTTCGGCGGCGAGGCCGAGATAGTATTGCGCCAGTGCCAGGTTGGGATCGAGCGCCAGCGACTTTTCAAAATCCGATCGGGCTTCGGGGGTCACCTTGCCCTCTGCCGCTGCGGTCTCGGCCTCGCCCAGATTCGCGCGGAGTTCGGCCGTCTCGCCGGTCAGTTCGATCAGCTTCCGGTAGGCGAGCGCCGAATCCGCATAACGTCCCATGCGCAGATAGATCGGAGCCAAAGCCGACCATGCCTTCACATTGTTTGGCGAGGCTGTGACGTCTTCTTCGATCTTGGCGATCGCCTTGAAAATTGGATCGTCCTTGTGGGGGTTTTCCTCGATCTGGGCTGGCGGGTCGGCGACGGCCGGGTGTCCCAACACGCCATAGATGCCGACGCCGATGCCGACGATCGCCACAACACCGACGGCAGAGGCCAGACCGCGGCGCAACCGGCTGTCACCTGCGACCGCCGTGACGGCCCTGTTCCGGATCGCCAGCAGCCGGCGCGCGGTCTCCGCACGGGCGGCGGAGGCTTCTCCGGAAGGGAGCAGCCCGCGCTCGATGTCGCGGTCGACCTCTGCGAGCTGCGCGGCATAAAACGCCATCTCGCTGTTCGTTTCTTCATTGGGCGAGGCGGCGAAAGCCAGGGGCCAGAGCGCGACGAACAGTGCGATCAGCGTCATTACGTTCAGGATGAGCCAGAACGTCATCTTGATGTTTCACCTTCATCTAGGCGTAGCGCGAACCGACGACGGAAATTCCACCCCGAAATTGGCAGTCTGCTCACAGATCGGGCGCCGCCCGCCCGCGTCATTAACCCAGCGCATACCTTTGCGCAACGCGCGTGTTCGAATGCCCGCCAGGATTTCGCGCGATGGCTGCCGAGCCCTCAAAGCGGTTCAGGCTGGCACTGTCGTGCAGGCACGACGCCGACCGCGATGGCTCAGGCTTGTCGACCATGATCAATTGGCGCCGCGTATAGATAAGATTTCCGCGCCAAAGCCACAGGCGAGTCAGTTGCCGATCTATAGAAAATTCCGATGTGCGCTATCGGCAGCTGAGATAGAATATGTTGCCCGGAAGCCACGCGACACAAAATAAACAGAATTGCGCCCGTCGACGTGGTGCTTTCGCGCGCTGACTTGACCGCGATCAATTGAGCCCGGTCAAAATCCCGCCATAGGCCGTTATTCTCCACGCTACGAGTGTGGTTTTTGATGCGGCGGGGGCAGGTATGGCGAAACTAACTGGCGCACCGAGCGTCGGCTTCAAGGCAACCTCGATCGGCGGCAAAGGCTCTTTCTTCAGGCGCGCGGCCTGCTTTATTGCCGTTGGCGCCCACCTGATTGTGGCTCCAGCTTTCGCCGCGCCGTCGGCGGATGCCGATGCCTATACCGTGCTCGATGAGTTCATCCGAGGCGTCGCTCCAGCCGGCGCTCCGGCGCCGGTGAAGGCCTCCGACGACGCCTACGCCATTGTGCAGTCTTATGCCGAGCAGAACGCTTCCGACCGGCCGCTGATCGTCGCCGCCCAGGAAGCGGCCAAAGATGCGGCCAAGAGTGGCCCCAAGAATGCTGGCAAGGCCGAAAAGAAAGGCGGGGCCAAGAACGAGGACGCGCCGGCGACCTATGTCGGTTCGCAGGCCTGTGTGAAGTGCCACAGCAATCAGTTCGGCAGTTTTGCCGCCACGCTGCATGGAGATATTTTCCTGAAAAAGCCGCGCAGCGCGCTCGAGAAGGAAGGTTGCGAGGGCTGTCACGGGCCCGCTTCCCGTCACGTGCTGAGCAAGGAAACGGACAATGGCGCCGTCGGCGACATCGTCTCCTTCCGCAACAATTCGCCGCGTCCCACCGAAGAGCGCAATGCGGTCTGCCTGAGCTGCCATGAACGCGGCGACCGCACTTATTGGGACGGCTCTACCCACGAAACCCGCGGCCTCGCCTGCACCAATTGCCACCAGATCATGGAAAAGGTGTCGGTCAAATTCCAGCTGTTGAAAAGCACCGAGGCCGAAACCTGCTTCCAGTGCCACAAGGATCGACGCGCCCAGTTCGCCCGCGAGAACCACATGCCGCTCGGCAATGGCACGATGACCTGCTCGTCCTGCCACAACCCGCATGGCAGTGCGACGGACAAGCTGCTGCGCGAGGCCTCGGTCAACGACACCTGTTACAAGTGCCATGCCGACAAGCGCGGCCCGTTCCTCTGGGAACACGAGCCGGTTCGCGACAGCTGCCTGAATTGTCACGACCCGCACGGCAGCGTGAACGAGTACATGCTCAAGATTCAGCGGCCGCGCCTTTGTCAGAGCTGTCACATGGGCCCAGGCCACGGCAATCCCGGCAACCCGATGACTGTTCAGTCGGTCAACCGGTCCTGCCAGAACTGCCACACCAAGGTGCACGGTTCGAACTCTCCCGCCGGAATGCTGTTCCAGCGGTAAGCCACGGCGGTCGGGCCGTCCCGTGGCCCGGCTTCCACATCACCAAGTTTGCCAGGGATTCCAACTTGAAGTTTTGCGAGCAGCCTTTGGACCGGATTTGGGGGGCGCATCTCGCGCAGAGGTAGGGGCATATGAGTGCGTTACGGAAATCGTTTCTGAACGGAGCCGCCGTCGCCGTTCTTCTTGCCACGAGCGGGGTGGCCTATGCCGGCGACCCCGGCCAGCCGGCGGCGGGCAACGGCTTTGCGGACCTGAAGTGGGAAGGCGCCGCCGAATTCGGCGGCCAGGGCTTTATCGAAAAGCCCGGCAATACCCCCGGCAACAGCTCGGCCAAGTTCAACCAGTACGGCGATCGCACCGATCCTGTCTTCCTGACCATGTTCAACTTCGGTCTCTACAATCCGGACGGATCGCTGCGCATCGACGGCTTCGGCAAGAACGTCGGCACCAATCAGCAGGCCTACGATTTCGATGTGATTCAACCGGGCCAGCAGTATTTTGACTATACGTGGTCGTCGGTGCCCAACCTGCGCTCCAACACGGCAATGACGATCTTCCAGGGCGTCGGCACCAATAACCTCACGGTGCCGAGCTCGGTCGTCCAGCAGCTCTACCATGGCATCTGGAATTCGACCTCCGCGACACCCAACTACACCACCAACAGTCCCGCCAATAGTTACTCGGGGGCCAGTCCTTATAAGGTGACCAACCAGGTCACGGGCGCTGCGACCGCATACCAGCCCTTCGGCTGCTACCTGCCCGGCCAACCCCAGTGCGTGGCCGGCGTGACCCCGGTCCAGACCACGATCCTGAACAACGAGAAGCCGCTCACCCTCGGCATCCAGCGCGATCGACAGGACGCCGAGTACAAGTGGACACCGGACGCGGCCTGGACCATCAAGGTCGACTATTCGCACGATCATCGCACGGGCGTGCAGGAGCAGGGTTTCCTGTTCTCAAGCAGTACGTCGACGCCGATGGCGCAGGTCCCCATGCCGGTCGACGATACCACCGACGACGCGTCGATTTCGGCTGAATATTTCGGCATATCGCCCTGGGGCATGAAGTGGAACGGCATGATTAAATATGATCTGTCGCTCTACCGCGACGCCTTCACCCAGTACAGCGTCGAGAACCCGTTCGGCGGCCCCGGCTCGCCGGCGGCCGGGGTGCCCCAGTGCCCGGTCGCCAGCTCGACCACCCCCAACAACTGCTACGGCATGGGCGCGATGGACACCGCGCCGGATAACAGCGCGAACACCATAATGGCCCAGGCCGGCGTCGATCTGCCGGGCTTCAAGAGCAACCGCTTCATGACCACGGTGCAGTTCAGCGACATGCGCCAGAACGCGGCCTTCACGGCCGAGACCATCAATCCCGGCGTGAATGGCTTATTTGCGCTCAAAACCGGGACCGCGCAATTGGCCGCCGTTCCGCGATCGAGCCTGGACGGCGATATCCAAACCTTCCTGTCGAACAACGTGCTGTCGACGCAGCTGAACTCCGAGGTGAAGAACAAGCTCAGCTATCGCTATTATTCCTACGACAACGATACGCCGGCGCTGACTTTGGCGAACTGGCTCGTCAACGACGCCGCCATCGCGACGTCGAATGCCGCCACCAGCGCCGTTGGTTCGGGCGCCTATGCGCCGCACACCACCCTGTTCTCGTCCTATGTCAAGCAGAATGCCGCGGATGAGGTGACCTGGACGCCGGCCAGCTGGGGCATGTTCGGCGTCGGCGGCGGCTGGGAAGGGTATCAATACAGCCAGTATCCGGTCGATGCCACCAACGAGTTCAGCGGCAAGGTCTTTACCCGCCTGACCCCGACCGACTGGTTGGTGGTCCGGGCGACTGAGAACCTGGCCTCGCGGCGCTATGACAATTACAACTGGCAGAACTATATCGGCAGCGTGATGCTCGCGGGCGTCACTGCCACGGGAGGGCTCGCGGAAAACCCGGCCCTGGTCGACTACAACGTCGCCAATCGCGACCGCAACACCGGCAACATCTATATCGACATCACCACGCCGGTTGGCCTGACCATCACCCCCAATGCCGGCTACCGCTGGGATAACTTCCCGTCCGATCCCAATCTGGCGGTGCCGGGGCAACTCGGCCTGCAATACGACCATGCTGCGAACTACGGCCTCGAATTGGACTGGGCGGCGTCCTCCACCCTTTCGTTCTTGGGATCGTTCACCCATGACAGCGACAACATGGATTTGATGGGCAGCAGCAGCAGCACCCTGCCGCTCGCCGCCGCTTACATCTCGCAGATGCACGAGCACGGTAACACCTTCATTGTGGGGATGAACTACCAGATCATTCCCGACAAGCTGTCGCTCAAGCTGGCCGGGACGATGGCCCTGTTCAAGGACGATTGGGACACTGGCGCCGTTCCCGGCTTCTGCGGGACCGGTTCCGGCGCCAATTGTGGCATTGTCTCGCCGGGCAACCCTGCCTATCCGCCGGAGTCGACCAACTTCAACCGCTTCGACGCCACGCTCGCCTACAAGGTCAATTCCACGTTCGCCAATCAGCTGCAGCTAAAGGACATGGTGTTCAAGCTCCACTGGGCCTACGAGAAGAACAGCGTCACGAACTGGCAGTTGGACAGCGCCTCGCCCTATTTGTACTCGGTCCTGAATTCGAGCACGACCGCCATGAGGGACATGATCTTCCTGGCTGGCGACAACCCGAACTACACCGCACAGCTGATCTCGCTCAGCGCCGTGATAAAATGGTGACTAGACGCTCAGCCAGCAGCCCCGGCGAGTTGCGGGGCCGCCGGCGAGCCGGGATCAAAGAGTTGATACGGAGACCAAAATGAAACTCGGATTTTTGTCAGGCGCAGCCGCGGCCTTGACGCTGTTCGCCGTCGTGCCCGCTTCCGCGGGCGTCGAGTTCGGCGCTCCGGACTTTCCCAACTACCTGTCGCGCATCGGTGTAGTGTCCTGTGACTGGCAGTATGAATCCTACTTTCGCGCCTGTCCGGAACCGCGGACACCTCCCAAACCGATCGAACCACCCGGCAAGACCAAGAGCAAGACCGTGAACAAGTCCAAGTAGCTGATTAAGCCCGAAATCGGCCGCGCACCCGCGGCATCGCAGGATTAGGTCGCTGTCCTACTCGCCCCCCCTGTTTGCTTCGTTATCGTCCTGATCAAGGCGGATATGGTCTATGCCGAACTTTCGCACGTCCCGTCGCTTGCTCGCGGTTCTGTTATTGGCAGCGGCGGCGCTGGTTTCGATCTGGTTCATGTCGGAGGTCAAGTCGGCGTCGCTGACCGCGCGTGAATTGAGCCCGCTCTATGCGATGGAAAGGGACCTGAACGACGGCAAGGAGGTGGCGGCTTCGTCCTGCGCCAAGTGCCATGGATTGGATGGAATTGCGGTTTCGAAGGAAGCGCCGCATATCGCGGCCCAGCGGCCGAGCTACATCTATCGTGAGCTCAAGGCCTATCAGGCTCACCTCCGCGGCAATTCTGACATGTATGAAAAGGTTAAATTCCTCAGCGAAGAGGCGTTGGTCAAGGTCGCCGCCTATTACGCCAGCCAGGATCCGCCGCCGCTCCCCACCACGCCGGCCCCGACGCTGGTCGATGCGCTGGAGGCCGGCAAGGCCGCCGCGGCGGGCTGCAGAAAATGCCATGGCGACAATTTCATCAGTCAGAAGCCGGGCGTGCCGAGCCTGATCGGCTTCGACACCAAATACTTCGTCGAGACGCTGAAGGCTTACAAGGAAGGCGATCGCACCGTCGATGACAAGAATCAAGACATGAAAAAGGCGCTCGATGCGATGACCGACAAGGATCTGCTGAACGTCGCGACCTATATCGGTCTGCAGAAGGAAGGCCTAACCCGTGCGCAGACGCCGGTCGCGGGCAATGCGGCGGCCATCACCAAGGATAAGCTGTCGGCCTGCGTCAAATGCCATGGTGAGGATGGCATCGGCACCAGCGCGGTGACGCCCAGCCTTGCCGGCCAGGATGCGGCCTACCTCCTGAAGTCACTGCAATCCTACAAGGACGGATCGCGTGACGACGACGTGATGACGCCGCGCGCCAAGAAGCTCGGTGACGACGACATGAAGGATTTCGCCGCCTATTACGCGGGTCTCACACCCAAGGCGGCCAATGTCATGAAGCCGTTGACCCCGGCGGAATGGGCCGAGAAATGCGACCATTGTCACGGTGTCAACGGCAACAGCGTGCGGCCGGAAGTGCCGGCCCTGGCGGCACAGAAGATGGACTTCCTGGCCGCGGCGCTGCGGTCCTATCGCGACGGCGGACGGCGGAGCTCGGAAATGGCGGCCATGAGCGGCATTCTGAGTGACGACGATATCGCCGGGATCGCCGCTTTCTATGCCTATCAGAAGGCGCGGAGCGTGGCCTTCGTCATCGTGCCGAAGTGAGTGGGCGTCGGCGATGGGGCGGATGCGGTTGGATCAGAGCGCGGCCGGAGCCCAATTCGGGCTCCGGCGCTTGGTAACTAGAACTTTAAATCGGCAGAAAGCAACATGACGAACCAGCCACCTCCTCATAAGCTGTATCACCACTATGCCGAACTGCCTTATAGCTTGCGCGTTCTCTACACCTGCGTCTTGCTGATCCTCGGTCTTGGATATCTGTTTGCGCTGCTCAATGTCTTCTTCACCTATGCCGGCCGCGCCGGGGGTAATCCGCTGCTGCTGTCCTACGAGGACATCGTCGTCGCCTATTCCGGCAGCGGCAAGGGTTCGAAGCTGGAAAGCGCCCTTAATGGACCGATGGCCACCATGCTTCCGCCGAACGAACGCACCGATGTCTTGAACTGGGTTCACCAGGGTGTTGCCAAAGAAGGCTATGATGCAACCATCCAGCCGATCGTCGCCAAGCGCTGCATCACCTGCCATGGCGGCTCCAATCCGCATCTGCCGAACTTCTCCGACTATGACAACCTGAAGAAGGTGACCGAACTCGACACCGGCGCCTCGATCGCGACCCTGGTTCGGGTCTCGCATATTCACCTGTTCGGCCTGACCTTCATCTTCTTCATCGTCGGTTACATCTTCTCGCACGCCTATCTGAGGCCGGTCTGGCTGAAATGCATCGTGGTTGCGGCTCCTTTCTGTGCCGTCGTCATGGACGTCAGTTCGTGGTACTTCACCAAGCTGTTTCATCCCTTTGCCTGGTTCGTGATCCTTGCCGGCGGTTTGATGGCGACCTGTTTCGCGGTGATGTGGGTGACTTCGCTTTATCAGATGTGGTTCGCCGAGGCGCCCGACGCCATCCAGACACGCCTGGGCGGCGACATTCCCGGCGCATAAGCCACCGATCTTTGACGTAGGTCATGGCGAGACGAAGTTGAGACGATATCTGAGGCAATGTTAATCGACCAAGAAAGGATACGGTATTATGCGGAAATACACTCTTTATGATGCAGATGCGGATATCACGCGCCGGCATGTATTGAAGGGCGCGACTGCGCTGGCGACAGGCGTCGCCGCTGTGACGATTGCAGACCGTGCGTTCGCGAAGCCCAAACGGACCCAGGCTGACGTAGCCTATCAGGACTTTCCAAAAGGGGGTGAGCGCTGCGACAACTGCGAACCCTTCATCGCGCCGGACAAGTGTCGCACTGTCGAGGGCACCGTCACTGCGAAGGGCTGGTGCAAGATTTACGTCGCCAAGTAGTCGACGGGACCTTTCTGACGGCGCGGGCCTTTCTACCACGCGCCGTTTTTCCTTCCGTTGTTGCGATGTATCGGCGGGAGGCCGTCATCCGTCTCAGGGAATCGGCTGACTTCCGGTGCATTTGCACGCACTGATCCTGGTGGGGTCAAGCGCGCTTCGGCGCGGGCTGTCCGACAGTCCAAGAGATGGTGCTGGTTGTCGCGACCGAGGTTGTGGCGTGTCGTCAAGGCCTCTCACCTAGGCCGCCATCGCCTTCTTGGCGGCATGGGCCAGAAATCCCGATCGCGTGAAGCCTTCGCGCTCCGCATGTCGATCAATCTCGCTGAGCACGTCCGCCGGCAAGGTTATGTTGACACGGACGCTCTTAACATCGGCATCGGGCGCTGCGATTAGAACGGCAACGCCGTCCCTGTTTTCGGCGGTACCCATAACTTCCTCCAGGGATGATGGCTCTGGAACGGCTTCCTGGTCTTCCGCCATACCCCGGAGATGAAAGGCGAGCGCCTCTGTTGCCATATCCCGGGCCTCGTCCAAGGTGGCGCCGGCGGTGATGACGCCGGGAAGGTCCGGAAACGAAACGCTGTAGTCGCTATCAGGGTCTTTGTGAATTAAGGCGATGTACTGTCGCATGGTCCTGTTCTCGTAAGCCTCAATGGCTCGTCACCGTCGCATTGTCCTTAAGCCGGAATGGTTCAAACGAAGTCCCAGGTGGTTGGCGGCATCAGACAAAGCGATTGACCAGGCCCTCCAGGTATTCCTGCCGGCCCGAACGCGGTTGCGGATTGATATCCTCCGAAAGCACCTTGTCGGCGATGTCGGCGAGGGATCGCTGACCGGCGAGCACGGCCTGCCCCTCCGGGGAGCGCCAGCCGGCATAGCGCTCGGCGAGCGGCGCGGTCAGCGTGCCTGCCTCCAGCATGTCGGCGGCGGCGATGAAGGCGCGGGCGCAGGCATCCATCGAGCCGGCATGGGCGTGGATCAGATCGTCCGGATCGATCGACTGGCGGCGGATCTTGGCGTCGAAGTTGAGCCCGCCGCTCGAAAACCCGCCGGCGCGCAGCAGTTCGTGGAAGCAGAGCGCCATTTCCGGCACGTTCATCGCGAACTGGTCGGTATCCCAGCCCAGCAAATCGTCGCCGCGATTGATGTCGAGCGAGCCGAACACGCCAAAGGCATTGGCCAGCGCGATCTCGTGCTGGAAGGAATGGCCGGCGAGGATGGCGTGGTTCTGCTCCAGGTTGAGCTTGACGTCCCTGGTCAGGTCATAGCGCTGCAGGAAGGCAAAGCAGGCGGCGACGTCGAAATCATACTGGTGCTTGGTCGGCTCCTTCGGCTTCGGCTCGATCAGGATCGGCCCCTTGAAGCCTATTCTGTGCTTGTGGTCCACCACCAGGCTGACAAAGCGGCCGAGCTGGTCCAGCTCCTGCTTGATGTCGGTGTTGAGCAGGGTCTCGTAACCTTCGCGCCCGCCCCACAAAACATAGTTCTGGCCACCGAGCCGGTGGGTCGTCTCCAGCGCCGCGCGCACCTGGCCGGCGGCATAGGCGAACACCTCCGGATCCGGGTTGGTCGCCGCGCCCGCCATGTAGCGGCGGTTGGAGAAGAGGTTGGCGGTGCCCCAGAGCAGCCGCACCTTCGACGTCGCCATCTTCTTGAGGAAGATCTCGGCGATGACGTCCAGATTGTAGATCGACTCCTTCAAGTTGGCACCCTCCGGCGCCACGTCGACGTCATGGAAGGTAAAGAACGGCACGTCGAGCAGGCGGAAGAGGTCGAAGGCGATGTCGGCCTTGGCCTTGGCGAGTTCGAGCGCGTCCGTGCCATGGTGCCAGGGCCGCAAGAATGTCTCGCCGCCGAAGGGATCGCTGCCGGGCCAGCAGAAGGAGTGCCAGTAGCAGACGGCAAAGCGCAGGTGATCTTCAAGCCGCCGGCCCGCAACAATACGGTTCTTGTCATACCAGCGAAAGGCGTGCGGGCTTTCGGCCGACGGACCGCCATAGCTGAGCGGGGTGGTCCTTTCGAAGAAACCGGGGGAGGGGCTCATCAACGGATCTCCTTCAAGGCGGGATAAAGCTTCGACCACTGTGCGTGGGATTCGTTGTAGGCTGCGACCTGTACCGGCCGGGGCAGCAAGGTCGCGAGCCGGCGCGGAGGTGTGCAGACATCGGCCGGGGCTTCGCCGGTATCGGCCAGCCGCCCGAGCCGGGCGGCGCCCAAGGCCGCGCCCACTTCGCCTTCCTCGACCCGATGCACCGGCAGATCGAGCACATCGGCCACGATCTGCGCCCACAGCGGCGACCGCGAGCCGCCGCCGACCAGATCGATCTCGGTGAGATGCGTGCCCGCTTGTGCCAAAGCCCTGAGATTGTCGCGGGCGGCGAAGGCAACGCCTTCCAGCACGGCCTGCACGATCTCAGAGCGGCTGGTGTCGGACCGGAGCCCGGCCAACAGGCCGCTCGCCTCGGCGTCATTCAAGGGCGTCCGCTCGCCCGAGAGATAGGGCAGGAACTTGACGGGGCTTGGGACATCGACGACGGCGCCGAAGGCTTTCAGCAGCTCGGCTTCACGAGTTCCCAAGATGCCGGCGAGCCAGGCGAGCGATGCCGCCGCCGACAGCATCACGCCCATCTGATGCCAGGTGCCGGGGATGGCATGGCAGAACGCATGCACGGCCGAGGCCGCATTGGGAGCAAACCGATCGGTCACGGCAAACAGTACGCCCGAGGTGCCGAGCGACAGAAAGGCCTGTCCCGGCGCGATCGCCCCGAGGCCGATGGCGCTTGCCGCGCAGTCTCCGGCGCCGCCGGCCACCACCACCCCCGGCCGCATGCCCCATCGCGCCGTCAGGCTCGCGGTCAATCGTCCGCTCGCCGCGCTGCCTTCGACCAGGCTCGGCATCTGGGCCAGCGACATGCCGCAGGCTGCCAGAATCTCTTCCGACCATTGCCGCTGGCCGACATTAAGCCAGAGCGTGCCGGAGGCATCCGACATGTCCTCGACCATCTCGCCGGTCAGGCGAAAGCGGACATAGGCCTTGGGCAACAGCACCTTGGCCGTTCTCGCGAAGATTTCGGGTTCGTGTTTTCTGACCCACAGCAGTTTGGGGGCGGTGAAGCCCGGCATGGCCAGATTGCCTGAAATCGCAGGCAGTTCCGGCAGGCGTGCCTCGAGCTCGCGACATTCGAGGTGGGAGCGGCCGTCATTCCACAGGATCGCCGGTCGCAGCGGCGTACCCTTCGCATCGAGCAGGGTGGCGCCATGCATCTGGCCGGAGAGACCGACACCCCGGACGGCCGCGACCGCGGCGGAATGGGTCGAGGCCAGTTCATCGACCGCTGCGACGGCGGCCTCGACCCAGTCGTTCGGATTCTGCTCCGACCACAGCAGATGGGGGTGCGACACATCGAGCGCGCGCGAGGCCACCGCCGCCACGTGGCCTGCCGCATCGACAAGCACCGCCTTGACGCTGGATGTGCCGATATCGAGCCCGAGATACACGCTTCCCGTCCTCCCCCTGTGATCCGGCCGGCGCTTGAACGCGCGCCTGTTCGGCCTGGATGATCTCGTAACCCTTGCGAGCCGGCGACGATGGCGACCTTGCCATGGCGCGGGCCGATCAGGCGGCCCATGAGCGTGCCCGCGGTACGGCCCGCGGCAATATTCTCAATGCCCACATAGTGTTGACGTCGCGACGAGGGAACGTCGGAAACCAGGGTCACGACCTGGGTGCCGCTGTCGATCAGATCGTCGATCGCCGCCCGGACGCTGGGGTGATCGAGTGCCACCACCGCCAGGCCGTCAAACCGGCCGTGGAGTGAATCCAAGGTTCGGGCAAGCACCTCCGGATTGAAGACATCCGTCGCGATGACTTCCAAGATGATTCGCCTGGCCGACAGCCAGCCCTTCATATCGCTGAAATGGCTGAGGATCTGTTGCATGAACAGGTTCGAACCGAGGGTCATTACCACGGCAAACCGGTTGGTGCGGCCGCGCGCCAGATCGGCCGCCGCCGCCAGCGGGCGGAACTCGTGCCGTTCGATCGCATCCTTGACCCGCTTGACGGTGCCCGGTCTTACCCCCGGCCGCTGGTGCAATACCCGATCGACGGTCGCCAGGCTGACGCCCGCCTCGCGGGCGATGTCCTTCAAGGTCAGAGGCGGGTTGGGCATGGGTGCGCTCATGGGCCAAGACGCCTAGCTGAATTGAAAGAGGTGCGCAACTCAAACTCTGAGGTGTAGCCATCAGTGTCGCGGAGAGAGGGATATTTGCATTTTCGCGCCGCGAGACCATATGTGGGGTTCGTTCCGCCGGCGGAAAACCTGAAGGGAGATATGGACATGACAGCTTCGACGGAACG
Organism: uncultured Alphaproteobacteria bacterium; assembly: GCA_963736075.1. Taxonomy (GTDB): domain Bacteria; phylum Pseudomonadota; class Alphaproteobacteria; order Rhizobiales; family Xanthobacteraceae; genus Bradyrhizobium. The sequence goes on from CAVTNW010000031.1 coordinate 108,786, forward strand.
CGCCGTGCTTGCCGGGGGCTGCTTCTGGGGTGTGCAGGATCTCATCCGCCGCATGCCCGGCGTGATTTCAACCCGGGTCGGCTACAGCGGCGGCGAGGTGCCGAACGCGACCTATCGCAATCACGGCAATCATGCCGAGGCCGTCGAGATCATCTTCGACCCCAAGGTCATCAGCTTTCGACAGCTCCTGGAATTCTTCTTCCAGATCCACGATCCCTCGACGCGCAACCGCCAGGGCAATGACCGCGGCGCGAGCTACCGCTCGGCGATCTTCTTCACCAGCGAGGAGCAGAAGCACGTCGCCGAGGACACTATCGCCGACGTCGATGCCTCCGGCCTCTGGCCCGGCAAGGTCGTCACCGAGGTGAGCGCGGCCGGCCCGTTCTGGGAGGCCGAGCCCGAACATCAGGATTATCTGGTGAAATATCCGGACGGTTACACCTGTCATTTCGTCCGGCCGGGCTGGAGATTGCCGCACCGGGCGGAAAAGACCGGCACCCGCGGCGCCACCGCGGCCTGAGTCAGCGCTTGGCGCGTTCGGCGAAAGCTTATCATTTCAGGCCACGAGCACTGGCCTCTCACTCCCGCGCGATAGATGCGCGGGAGAGGGAGCGCAGCATCGCGAGCTTAGATAGCGGTTTCGCTAATGACCTTTGACCTGGCGATCCGCGGCGGCACCATCGTCACCGCGAGCGACGAATTCCGGGCCGATATCGGCATCCGTGACGGCCGCATCGCCGCTTTGGCCGATCAGATCGAAGGGGCTGCGCGCGAGATCGATGCCACCGGCCGCCTGGTGTTGCCGGGCGGCATCGACAGCCATGTCCATATTGCGCAAGCCTCAGGGCCGGATATCGTGATGGCCGATGACTTCGCCTCGGCGACGCGGGCGGCGGCGGCCGGCGGCAACACCATGGTGCTGCCGTTCGCGCTGCAGATCAAAGGCACCTCGCTGCGCGCCTGCGTCGAGGATTATCGCCGGCTCGCCGAAGGCGAATGCTATATCGACACCGCCTTTCACCTGATCATTTCAGATCCGACGGCGGTCGTGCTCGGGCAGGAACTCCCCGCTTTGGTCCAGGACGGCTACACCTCGTTCAAGGTCTTCATGACCTATGACGACCTCGTGCTCAACGATGCCCAGCTGCTGGACGTGTTTGAAGTGGCGCGCCGCGAGCAGGCGCTGGTCATGGTCCATTGCGAAGGCTACGACGCCATCCGGCACCTCACCAGCCGTCTCGAACGCGAGGGCCATATCGCGCCCTACTATCACGGCATTTCCAGGCCCCAGGCGGTCGAGCGCGAGGCCACCCACCGCGCCATCAGCCACGCCGAGATCGTCGGCGTTCCCATCATGATCGTGCATGTGTCGGGCCGGGAGGCGATGGAGCAGGTGCGCTGGGCGCAGCGCCGCGGATTGCCGGTTCATGCCGAGACCTGCCCGCAATATCTCACCTTGACGGCCGACGACATGAAGGGCCTCAACATGGATATGAGCGGCGCCAAATACGTCTGCTCGCCGCCGCCGCGCGACGCCGACAGCCAGCAGGCGATCTGGGAAGGCATCACATCTGGCGTGTTCCAGACCTTTTCGTCCGACCATTGCCCGTTCCGCTACGACGATCCCCGGGGCAAGCTGGTGCGAAGGGCCGCACTTCCTTTCGCTGGGTGCCGAACGGGATTCCGGGGATCGAAACCCGGTTGCCGATCCTGTTCTCCGAGGGGGTTTCGAAGGGCCGCATCAGCCTGCAGCAATTCGTCGAGCTGACATCGACCAATCACGCCCGCATCTATGGCCTCTACCCGCGCAAAGGCTCGATCGCTGTCGGATTCGACGCCGACATCGTGCTCTGGGATCCCGATCTCAAGAAGACCATTCGCCAGTCCGAGCTGCACCACGGCGCCGACTACACGCCGTGGGAAGGATTCGAGGTCAAGGGCTGGCCGGTGATGACCATCGCCCGCGGCCGCGTCGTCGCCGACCACGGCCGCATCGTCGGCGCCAAAGGCGCCGGCGAAATCCTGAGCCGCGGCAAGTCGAGCCTGATCTGAAGCGCGCGCCACGAGCGACCACCGTGTTTCAACGGACCTGGCCTTTGACCGATATCAACTCCCTCGACCTCGGGCGGCGCAAATTGCATCCATCAATCATGATGGAGAGGATCGTTGCAGGACTACAGCCTCTATATCGTTGCGCGTTCCGGCCGTCTGGTCCGCGAGATCGAAGTCGATTGCGCCAATGATGACGCCGCCATCGACCTGGCCCAGCAATGGGTCGATGATCATGACGTCGAGCTCTGGCAATTGGACCGGATGGTGGCGCGGTTCGCGGGTCGATGCGACGGACAACGATCGCGCCCGTCGCTTGAGGTCATCCATGCCCGATAGCCGTTCATCCGAAAGGCCTGATATCAGCGGGCCGTGCCCGTCGGCGCCGCCGCGATCTTTTCAGAAGCGCGCTCGCGTTCGATCAACAGTTGGGCGACCACGCCGGCCGCGATGATGCTGGGTTCCTTGCCTTTGATGCCGGGCAGTCCAATCGGGCAGCTCAACCTTGCGAGTTGCCGCTCGCTGAGGCCCATTTTCAGCGCCTGACTGGTAAAGCGCGCACGCTTGGTGGCGGAGCCGATCAGGCCGACAAAGCCGAGGTCGGCGCGGCGCAGCGCGGCCGCGGCGATCGAATAATCCAGCGGGTGCGAATGGGTCATGACCAGCACAAAGCCGCCGGCGGGCGCGGCCTCGATCTCCTGCTCGGGCTGATCGGTTCTGACTGAAATGACGTTGCCAGGCGCGTAGTTTGGAAAATGATCGGCCCTGGAGTCGATCCAGCGCACCGAAAACGGCAACTGCGACAGCGCCAGCACCACCGCGCGGCCGACATGGCCGGCGCCAAACAAGAGCAACATCGTCCTTGCTTCGCCGAACTGTTCCACGAACGGCTGCCTGATCGAAAATCTGCCAGATCGCGGGCTGTCAGCACCGCCAACGGCGATTTCCCTGACAATGCGATGCTGCTCTGTCATCCGGCTGATGGTGACAAAAGGGCCGGCTTGCTCGGCGGCCGCCAATGGCCTGATAGAATCGAGATCGCTGATATCAAAGGTCTCGATCAGGAGGGTGACGGCCCCGCCACAACATTGGCCGAGATTGGGACCGAGCGGCCAGACCCGCACCGTGGCAGCGCTTGATTCCGAGCCGAGCGCCGCTTCCGCCGCGGCCAGCGCCTCGTATTCGAGACGGCCGCCGCCGATCGAGCCGAACAAGCCGGCCTCGGGTTCGACCACCATCCGGGCGCCGGCCTCGCGCGGCGCCGATCCCTCGACTTCGATCACGCTGACCAGGGCGGCGCGCCCATGGCCCTCGACCGCTTCGCGAATGCGCCACCACACCATCGGCGTTCAAGCCGGCTGGCCGCGGGCTGCGCCGGCGCCGGTGGCCGACGCGGCCGCGGCCTTTGCCAGCGCGGCGGCGACATCGAACGGGCCGATCGCCTTCAGGATCGCTTCCGGCGTCGCCGGCGCATCGAGCTCAACCGGCTGGCCGGGGTGAACGGCATGAATGGCGTCGGCGATGGCGGCGAAAACCGAAATCGCCAGCATCAAGGGCGGCTCGCCCACCGCCTTGGACAGATAGATGGTCGGCTCATGGTTCTCGTTGTCGAACAGCGCGACGCGGAAATCGGCCGGCACGTCGGAGGCCACGGGGATCTTGTAGGTCGAAGGCGCGTGCGTCAGCAGCCGGCCGTCGGCGTCATAGACCAGCTCTTCGGTGGTCAGCCAGCCCATGCCCTGCACGAAGCCGCCCTCGATCTGGCCGATGTCGATGGCCGGATTGAGCGAGCGGCCGACATCGTGCAAGACGTCGACCCGCTCGACTTTCATTTCGCCGGTGGTGAGGTCGACGGTGACCTCGGTGCAGGCCGCGCCATAGGCATAGTACAGGAACGGGCGTCCCTTGCCGCGGGCGCGGTCCCAGTGCAGCTTCGGGGTCTTGTAGAAGCCCGCCGACGACAGATGAATGCGCGCGCCATAGGCTTTCTTGGCAAGCTCCGAGAATGCCACGCTGTCATTGCCGATCAGCACCCGGTCGTCGCGAAAGACGATGCCATCCTCCGGCACATGGAAGCTCTCCGCGGCAAAATGACTGAGCCGCGCCTTGATCTCGCGGCAGGCGATCTGCACCGCCATGCCGTTCAGATCGCTGCCGGCGGACGCCGCGGTCGGCGACGTATTGGGCACCTTGTCGGTCGAGGTCGCGGTGATCCGCACGCGGTCGAGGCCGATGCCGAATTCCTCGGCGGCGATCTGCGCCACCTTCTGAAACAGGCCCTGGCCCATTTCGGTGCCGCCGTGATTGAGATGCACCGAGCCGTCCTGATAGACATGGACCAGGGCGCCGGCCTGGTTGAGCGAGGTCAGGGTAAAGGAAATGCCGAACTTGACCGGGGTCAGCGCGATGCCGCGCTTGAGAACGGGCGATGCCGCATTGAATTGCGCGATGGCGTTGCGGCGGCCGCGGTAGTCCGAGGTCCGTTCCAGCTCGTCGATCAGCCGATGGACCACGTCATGGTCCTCGACGGTCTGGCCATAGGGCGTGAGGTCGCGACCGCCGCCATAGAGATTTTCCTTGCGCACATCGAGCGGGTCGAGATCGAGATGCCAGGCGATGGCATCGATGACGCGCTCGATGGCGAGCACGCCCTGCGGCCCGCCAAAGCCGCGGAAGGCGGTGTTGGAGACGGTGTTGGTCTTGACGCGCCTGGAATGAATGTTGAACGCCGGCAGGAAATAGGCATTGTCGGCGTGGAACATGGCGCGGTCGACGACGCCGGCGCTGAGATCGGCGGAGCATCCGCAGCGCGCGGCGAGCTGCAGGTCGACGCCATCGATGCGTCCTTGGGCATCGAAGCCGACCGTCCAGTCGGCCCGGAAATCATGCCGCTTGCCGGTCATCATCATGTCGGCGTCGCGGTCGAGACGCAGCTTGCAGGGTTGGCCGGTGGCGTGCGCGGCCAGCGCCGCGATCACGGCCCATTGCGTGGCCTGGGTCTCCTTGCCGCCAAATCCGCCGCCCATGCGCCGCACCTGGCAGGTGACAAAGGAATCGGCCACCCCGAGCGCCCGGGCCACGATGTGCTGGACCTCGGAGGGATGCTGGGTCGATGAGGTCACCAGCATGTCCTGGTCTTCGCCGGGGACGGCCAGGGCAATCTGGCCCTCGAGATAGAAGTGCTCCTGGCCGCCGATCCGCAGGCTGCCCGCCAGGCGATGGGTCGCGCCGGCGATGACGCCCTCGGGGTCGCCGCCGACAAAGGCATAGTCGGGCAGCACGGTGGCCCCGGAGGCGAGGCCCTGGTCGACCGTGACATCGGGCGGTTCGCGCTCGATCTCGATCACGGCAAGCGTCGCGGCGCGCCGCGCGCCGTCGCGGGTGGCCGCGATCACCGCGAAGACCGGCTGGCCGTGAAATTCGACGCGCTCGGCGGCAAAGACCGGCTCATCGGCATTGGCGGGCGAAATGTCATTCTTGCCGGGAATATCCTTGGCGGTGATGACGGCGTGAACGCCGGGGAAGGCGCGGACTCGATCGAGGTCGAGCTTGGTGATGCGGCCGCGCGCCACCGGCGCGCCGCCGATCGCCACGTGCAGGGTGCCTTCCGGCTCCGGCATGTCGTCGATGTAATCGGCGCTGCCCTGCACATGCTTGACGGCGCTGTCATGCGGCAGCGGCTGGCGTACGTGGCGCAGCATGGGCTCATTCCGCGGCATCGAGGTTCTCCCGCCGGTCGGCCACCCTGGTGATCCCGCTCGATACGCCCGCGATCTCGGCGAGCGCCTTGATCAGGATATTGCGGGCGACACCGAGCCGGTAATTGGCACTGGCGCGCAGATCGCTCAGCGGAGTGAAATCGAGCGCGATCTGCTCGGAAGCGTGGCGCCAGGTGGCGGGATCATGCAACGCGGCGCCGACCAGCGCGCGCTCGACCGCGGCGGCCCGTTTCGGCGTCGCCGCCATGCCGCCATAGGCAACGCGGGCCGAGGTGATGCGACCATCCGCGAGGCCGATGCGGAAGGCGCCGAGCACGCAGGAAATATCCTCGTCGAACCGCTTGCTGATCTTGAAGGCCCGGAAGCAGGTCGCGGGCGCGAGCCTGGGGACGACCAGGGCCCGGACGAATTCGCCGGGGGCGCGGTCCTGCTTGCCATAGCCGAGGAAGAAATCCTCCAGCGGCAACGTGCGGATGTGTTCGCCGCGGCGCAGTTCGACGCTGCCGCCGAGCGCGATGAACAGCGGCGCCAGATCGCCGATCGGCGATCCATTGGCGATGCTGCCGCCGACGGTGCCAAGGCTGCGCACCTGCGCCGAGCCAAAGCGCCGCAGGATCTCCGCGAGATCGGGATCGATCGCGCCGAGCAGCGGCGCCGCGTCGGCCAGCGTCACCGCGGCGCCGATGCGCAGCGCGTTGTCATCGGCTACGGCCTGGTCGAGGCCGGCGCGGCCGACATGGATGATCTTGTCCAGCGTCAGGAGCTTCTTGGTGATCCAGAGGCCGACATCGGTGGCGCCGCCAAGGATCCTGGCGTCCGGATGGTCCTGATAGAGCGACGCCAGCGCGGCTTCGCTGGCTGGCGCGGCAAAAAACCGCGAGGGGTCGCCGACCAGGACGTCGGCGCCGTCGTTCAGGAGTTGCAAGGCGGCGATGGTGCCGGCTTCGTTGCTGGCAAAATGATCGGTCCGTGGACCGGCGCAGGCCATGCTTGCGGCGTCGATGATCGAACGGTAGCCGGTACAGCGGCAGAGATTGCCCGCCAGCACATCACTGATCTCGCCGCGGTCGGTCGCTCGGCCGTCGCTATGGAAATGCGCGAACAGCGACATCACGATCCCCGGCGTGCAAAAGCCGCATTGCGATCCATGCCCTGAGGCCATCGCCGCCTGCACCGGATGCAGTTCGCCCGCCTGCGCCAGGTCCTCTACCGTGATCAGCTCGCCGCCGTCGAGCTGGCCGAGCAGCGCGATGCAGGCATTGACCGGTTGATAGTCGAGCCGGCCGCCGTGCTCGCGCGCGATCACCACGGTACAGGCGCCGCAATCGCCCTCGGCGCAGCCTTCCTTGGTTCCGGTCAAGCGCTGCTCCAGCCGCAGCCAGTCCAGCACGGTGGTCTGCGGCGAAAAGCCCGTCAGCCGGATCACCCGGCCGCGGTGGCGAAACTGGAGATGGTCTCTGGTCATCGCAGTCATGGAGCCTCCGAACCGGCGCGCGCCGGGCACATGGCCCTGCTTAGCAAGATGCCGGCGATCACGATACCTGCCGGCCGCCGACCCAGACCTTGGCGATGTTCGGCTTCGACGCGGTATAGATGATTTTCTGCAGGATGGTTTCGCCTTGATCGAGATCGTCCCACAGCCGGATGGTGCCGCGTTCGACGCGGGTATCGATCGCCATCGCGTCGAACTGATAGCCGGGGGCGAATTGTCCGACCGGCAGGTCGAGGGCGATGCCGCCGCCGGCCGTGGCGCAATAGAAGGCGTCGCGAAAATCGACCCTGGCGCCGGCATGACGGCTGCGCGCGTCCGGTCCGAGTTCGGGGTCGACGCCGAGTTCCAGCATGCGGGCCACCATCAGCGCGCTGCGCATATTGTCAAACAGCGAGGCGCTCGGTCCGCCCGAAATATCCGATCCGAGGCCAACATGCAGCCCCTTGTCGAGCGCGGCCCGGAGCGGAAACACCGCGCTGGAAAAATAGGCGTTGGACAGCGGACAATGCGCGATGCCGGAACCGCGGCTGCGGATTGTCGCCATGTTGCCGGCCGTGATCAGCGTGGCATGCGCCAGCACGGTGTGGCGGCCGAGCAATCCGAATCGGTCCAGGCTGTCGGTGTCGGTGATGCCGTGACGGGCCAGCACATAGCCGTGCTCCCAATCGCTTTCCGAGCAATGGGTCTGGACATGGCAGCCGCATTGCCGGGCGAGGGCGCCGAGACCCTCGAGCGTGGCATCGGTGCAGGAGGGGATGAAACGCGGCGTCACCACCGGCTTGACCAACGCGGCGGCGTTGCCGGGATGGCCCCTGATATAGAAGATCAGATCCTCGGTGCCGCGGATGGCCTCGTCCGGCGAGGCGTCGCGGTAGAAGGCCGGACATTCGTCGGCATTGTCCATCGCGACCTTGCCGATCAGGGCGCGCTGGCCGGCCTCCAGGCAGATATCGGCGAGAATGCGCGTCGCCTCCTGGTGGATGGTGGCAAAGTACAGCGCCGTGGTGGTGCCGTGGGCCAAGAGGTCGCGGACCAGCACCCCATAGCTGCGGCGGGCAAAGCTCGCGTCGGCATAGCGGGCTTCGAGCGGGAAGGTGTGTTGCTGCAGCCAGACTTCGAGCGGCACGTCCAGCGCGCTGCCGAGCTGCGGATATTGCGGCGCATGCACATGCAGATCGACCAGGCCCGGCAGCAGGTAGCAGCCGTCCGGCAGGCTCACCAGCGCGCCCTGGGCCTCTCGCCGGCTTTTCTCCTCGGCATAGGAAACGTCATCGGGCCGCAGCACCGACAAAATCGCGCCGTCCTCGCCGATCAGGATCAGCGCCTGATCCAGCACATCGACGCGTCCGCGCTCCATCATATGAAAGCCCGAGGCCAGGATGGCCTTGCCGCACAGATGGTCCATTGGGCGTCCCTGCGATGGTTGTTGACGAACATAGACATTGGATTGAATCAGGAGCAAGCCCCCGTTGGCCGCGTAATGAGGCGCGCGGCATGGGCGCGCGTCTCGCCGCGCGGAGCTGAGACCTCATCCCCGAGCACGAATTGCTGAACCGGTTGGTTCCACGGATGGGTCGCCTTGTGATTGCGGGGCTCCGATACGCGTGTTAAAATTGCACCGCGAAGGGACTTCCAATTCCGCAGCGATGGCTGCCGATCTGACGATGCCGTCGGCGCGCGCAGCCGTCCCAAGGGGGGCATCATGACAATCAATCTATCGACGACCATGCTAACTGGCCTATCGAAGACGGCGCCGGCAATCGATGGTGACAGCCTGTTTGGTACGGCGGTGGTGTGGGAGGACGCGCGGAATCAGGGTGCCATCACCATGGCATTCAGCGGCAGTTCGCCTCCCTACAGCCCGATCGCCCTCAATCCGTCTTGGGCCTGTTTCGATACGCCGGCGGTAGCGGTGGCGAGCGATTGGGAAAGCCTGTTCGTGGCATTTGTCGACCGCGACGGATATGTCCAGCTGGCGTCTTCCGACGACGGCTGGACGGGGACGCAGACCCTGTCGTCGGAGGGCGTCCATGCCGGACCCGCCCTGGCCTATTCGAGCGACCTGCTCTACATCGCCTGGCAAACCTCCACCTCGCAGCTCGCTTTTGCCACCTGCGACAGGAGCGGTCAGATCACCCACTTCGAGACCGACAAGCGACTGACATCGCGCCCGACGATTTGCGTCGACGACCCCGACCGAATCTACGTTCTTTGCGGCGGCGACATGGCCGGTGGGCCAAAGCCGATCCTCATCTATCTCTCCGTCGACGGCGGAAAAACCTTTACCGATGTGGCGACCCCGGCAACGCCGTGCTTTGGGCCGCCATCGCTCGTGCTGTTGGATCAATTCTACCTCGCTTGGGCTGACGGGCAGACCAGCCAGCTGCGGCTCGCGCAAACCAGCGACCTCAGCACTTACACGGCGATGGATTATAACGTGGGCTGTCATGGGGGCGGCCCCGCATTGTTTCCGATGGCCACGATAACGAACCCCGACGATCCGGCATCCTGGACCTTTACCTTGTCCAGTGGATGGACGATCGGTGCGGCCGATTCGACCAATCATCACGTGGCGGTCGGCTCATTTGGCCCGTTGACGCCCAGTGCCGCGCAAATCGAACGGCAGCAGCGCAGCATCGCCAAGCGGACCGCCCCGCGCGCGCCAAATCCCTGTCCCGACCCGCTCACTGTCTACAATCCCGCGACCGGAAAATGCGTTCCAAGAGCGGGATGTTGGGGCAACTGCGTGCTGAGCTCCATTAGCCGGGGCCTGTTCAATCCGATCGCGTACGCCTACTGCGTCATCAAGTGCAAAAGTGGGTAATGATAGCGAACGCCCGGATGGCCCTGTGCGCTTCAGCCCGTTCGGCGCGATGGGCATCGCGGCCTTGCTCCGACAAGGTATTGTCAGATTTCTCTTGAGCGTCTAGGCCACACCGCGCGCTTTGACGCCGACATGCGCGTGATCCCGGGTGCGGCGTGAGTGAAGCATTACCCGTGTCCATTTTCCAGTCATGGTTGTCGACCCCAAGCCTGCGCTTTCGGATTCGGTCGCTGAAGGCACGGCTGCGTGACCAGAAGGCCGAGTTCGAGGTCATCCGGCAGCATATCCGGCACGGCGACATCGTCTGCGACATCGGCGCCAACAAGGGCAGTTTTATCTATTGGCTGTCGCGCTGGGTGGGCGACGGCCGCGTGGTGGCGTTCGAGCCGCAGCCGGATCTGGCCCGCGCGCTCACGGAGGTCTGCCGGGCGACCGGGCTTGGCAACGTCAAGGTGGAAGCCAAGGCGGTCTATTCCAGATCCGGCGATGGCGAATTGTTCCTGCCGAGCGGACATCAACCCGGCGCGTCGCTGCTGCCAAACGCCGTGCAGGGCGAAAGCTTCACGACCTTGTCGGTGCCGACGATCGCGCTGGACGATTATTTCGCCGCCAGCGACCGCATCACGCTGCTCAAGATCGACGTCGAGGGCGCCGAACTCGATGCCTTGAAAGGCGCCGAGCGCATCCTGCGCCAGCATGCGCCCCTGCTGGTCTTCGAGTGCGAAAATCGCCACCTCGCGCCTCGCCGCGTCCAGGATGTCTTTTCCTGGCTCGAGGCGCAGGGCTATGCCGGCAGCTTCATCCGGCATCAGCAGGTTCTGCCGCTCAGCCAATTCGATGCGGCGCTGCATCAGCGCCCCGACGGCGAATGGTTCTGGAAGAGCAAGGATTACTGCAACAATTTTATTTTCCGCAAGGCGGGTGAGCGGGGTTGAGCGATGTCCTGAAGATGATCCTATCGAGGCTTGCTCCGACCTCACCTGAGGAGCGAGCCAACGGCTCGCGTCTCGAAGGATGGCCGCTGGCACCGGCGCTGTGGCCATCCTTCGAGACGCATCGCTTGCGCGATGCCCTCCGGGATGAGGACGGTGTGCCCGCGGGCGAACTGCGGCGCCCTCAAACGACGGACAAAACAAAAAAAGCGCGACGGGTTTCCCCGTCGCGCCCCAACTTTCGTAACTCGCTGGTCCGGGCTGAGATGCCCAGGTGCGTCGGCCCTTAAAAGAGCCTAGCGGGCGATCCCAGCGAGGTGACAGCGCTTGGTGAAAGACACTGGATCACCTCCTTTCGTTGTTGATGGAAAGCGCACTATAGGCGCGAAATCGCCTGTTGTTAAGGGGCCCCGGCACGAAGGTCGGCGGCCCGCGGCCGGGCCGCCGCACGGAAGCGTGCAGAGCGGGTTGAGGCGGCGCCGGTGGCGTGTTAGGGGATGCCTCGCGCGGGTGTAGCTCAATGGTAGAGCAGCAGCCTTCCAAGCTGAATACGAGGGTTCGATTCCCTTCACCCGCTCCAGACCTGATGACGACCACCGCTTCCAGACTTCTGTCCCCTCGCGAAGGGCGATGTTGCTCAGGACGCGCCGTGCCCGAGGTGTCTTTTCCCGCGGCAGCGATCGGGCCGCCGCTTTTTCAGCAGGAAAATGTGATGCGTACATTATTTAATCGGTTCTTCGGACTTTTGGTCGTCTTCGCGCTGCTTGTTCTGGCTCCGGTTCATGCGCAATCGCCAAATGCCGGCGCGGAGGCCGCCGCCAAGGAATTGATCGATACCATGAAGCTACCCGATCAATTCAAAGCCATGCTGCCCATGATCTTCCGGCAGATAAAGTCGTCCCTCGTTCAGAACAGGCCCGAGGTCGATCGCGACTACGATGCCTTGGCGCCGAAATTGCTGGACACGATGAACGGCCGGATCGAAGAACTGGCGAGCGCGATAGCCTTGATCTATGCGAGCAACTTCAGCGAAGCGGAACTGCGCGATTTGACGGCGTTTTACAGGACCCCGACGGGGCAGAAGCTTCTGCAGAAGTTGCCGTTCGTGACACAGCAAACGATGATCGCGGGTCAGAAATTCGGACAATCGGCGGCAGCCGACCTGCAAAAGCAGATGCGCGAAGAGTTGCGGCGCAAAGGTCATGATCTCTGAGCCTCCGCACCCACCGCGCGGGTCAGCACCAGCTTTGATGTGATCCCAACCCCGGAAACGCTGTACTACCAGGTCCTCAATGTTATGATGATGAGGATGGCGGCGGGTTCGAACAAGGGCTGAACGGTTGCGCCTGCCATCATTTTCTGGAGGGGGCCATCCAACAGCCCATGAGCGTGCCGCCGCGTACATCCGGACGGTTGGTGCAGCAGCTGGCACGTCATATACCGTCGAGGCCGCCGTCGGGCTGGAGGGGACCGCTTATCGCCGTGCCCTGCGTTGCCGCCGGCGCGCTGCTTCGATTTTTGATCGAGCCGGTCGCCCATGGACATATTCCGGTCGTGTTGTTTTACCCGTTCATCATCATCGCGAGCGTATGGGGAGGCACGCTATCGGGGCTTACGGCATCCGTTCTTGCGTTGATGATCGCGAGATACTTCTGGCTGCCACCGCCGGGAAGCCTTGCTTTCAATATCGCCCAGCTGCCCACGGTGATCGGATTCAGCGTTGCCTGCGGTTCGGTTATTTTCATGGCCGCCCTGTTTCGCGCCCTGATCAGGCGTCATGTCGAGGACGAAGAGCGCGCCGTGTTGCTGGCGCACGAGATGAAACATCGCGCCAACAATCTGCTTGGAATTCTGCGAGCCATCTCGGAGCAGACCGCCCGCTCCGCGAACTCCGTCGCCGAATACCGAGCCTTGCTCGGCTCGCGGCTTGCGGTCCTCGAGCGGGCGCAGCATGTGGTCAGCGAGACCCCGGATGCGTCGGTAGACCTCGGGTCGTTGCTGCGCGGGACCTGTGAGCCGTTCGGAGTTGACCGGTTTCTGATCGAGGGTCCTGCCGTCGCGGTGCCGCAGTTTCTGGCGACTTCCTGTGCGCTGCTGTTCCACGAGCTCGGCACCAACGCGACGAAATATGGCGCCTTGTCGGTACCGGGCGGCATGATCTCGGTGACCTGGATAGCGCTCGAGAACGAAGTTCAATTGCAGTGGCAGGAAATCAAGGGGCCGTCCGTCGTTGCTCCGACGCGGTCGGGCTTTGGCTCGCGTCTGATCAAAACGGCGTTTCCACCCGAATACGGCAGCGTCGCCATCGCTTTCAACCCCGTCGGCGTGCACTGCGCGATCAATTTCAAGCTCTGACCCCTGATACGCCGGGGTCGTGGATTCCTAAAAACAATTGTGCGAGCAAGAACACGAACGGAACATTTCCGGCGGACGCCGTTTGAAAGGGAGGCCCTCAGCCGGCCCAGGATTTTGAACCCGATCAAACCGTCACCTCGCGGACACGCGCGCCTCGTCTGGGAATGAGAGATGAAAAAGCCCTGGAAACTCACATCGGTCGACGACAAGCCCGACGAGCAGGAGCGGGCCGGGCGGGGAAAGCCGCAGATTTCCAAAAAGGAGGCCGACGAGGTCGAGGAAAGGTCCAGCCCGCGTACGCCGGTGATCTACGAAGTCGTGCGCAGGCACGGCGACGAGGAGATGGACAGGCCGATCGTCTCGCTATGGTGGTCGGGGGTCGCCGCCGGATTGTCCATCAGTTTCTCGCTGCTTGCCCAGGCCGTCTTGCTGGCGCATCTCCCGGAAGCGTCGTGGACGCCTCTGGTCAGCAATCTCGGCTACTCCGTGGGCTTTGTGATCGTGGTTCTTTCACGACAGCAGCTGTTCACGGAGAACACGGTCACTGCCGTATTGCCGGTCATGGCGGACTTCACCCTCGCCAATCTGTGGAGACTTGGCCGGCTGTGGAGCGTGGTCCTGGTTGCGAACCTGGTCGGCACGCTGGTCGTGGCGCTGCTCTATACCTTTACTTCTGTACTGACGCCGGAGTTGAGCGCCGCCATGCTCAAGGTCGCGGGCGAGATCACGAATCACACCTGGACTGAGATGGTGTTGCGCGCGATCGCCTCCGGCTTTCTGATCGCGACCATGGTCTGGCTGCTGCCCAGCGCCGAGGCCGCCCAATTCCATGTCATTGTCGTCATCACCTATCTGATCGCCGCCGCCGGATTCATGCACATCGTCGCCGGCAGCGCCGAAGCGTTTTTTCTGGTGCTGAACGGACATCTTGGTGTCCAGGCGATGGTGGTTGACTTCTTCATCCCGGTTCTCGTCGGCAACATCATTGGCGGGACCGTGTTATTTGCGCTGATCGCCTACGCACAGGTGATGCACGAAATATAGATCCTGCCTATTATCCCATGTCGCCGGGCATGAAGCAGCGGATATAGATCAGCTTGCCATCCGAGTAGTACGGCCAAACCATTGTCTTTCCCGCCCGGTTGGGTTCGCCGATGACGGCATCGTCAGGTACGTCATACCAGTTGGCGTCGAGTCTCACGCGGTAGTGACCATCCTTGATGGTCCAGTCGGGGTCTTCGACCGATGCGCCGTCGGCAAACGAACAGCAAAGGCCCTTGCCGCTTTTCAGCTGGTTGAACCAGTCATGCAGGGGAGAATTGGCAAATCGGCCTTCCAGATCCCGGGCGCTGGATCGGCTTATGGGCATTGTCGCAGGCACCAGGGCCGCAAGAATAACCAGGTAGAGCCATCTCTTACGGATGTGCGCGGGATCGATGGGATGGCCGGCGAGAGCCATGAACGCGACGGCTCCGAAGACCAGAGACCATCCGGCATCACAGTAGAACCAGCTCATCGGCACCTCACGCCATCACGAGACGCGGCGTGAACGCGCAAGCTTCAAGTTAGTTCAATAACTGTTTCGGGAGCGGGGTCATGCGATGGCGCGGCAGAAATTGTGTCCGGCTTCGGACATATGCTCGCCCGCTGGGACAATGTTTGGCTTCCGGAACCAATGCCATCTCCTTGATTTTATAAGGGGGGCATCGATGATCGGTATGTCCCCGAGGGGCAAAGCGGGAATTGATGGGCGACGATCTTGCAGTCAGATGGTTTTTGGCAAGCCCTGCGCGGTCGTCATCCTCCGCGAAAGCGGGGGATCCAGTACGCTGCGGCCTATCGATTGATCACTGGCGTCCCTGGAATACTGGGTCGCCCGGTCAAGCCAGGTCAAGCCGGGCGATGACAGCCGTTTGGTGGGCGCGGCATCTAACGTCTAGCCAAAGGCCCTCATCCCGTCGGCTTCATGCACGGTGGATCGGCCGCGCCGATGCGAAGAATGCCGATATGATCCAGACTTCGGAAACGCTGATCTAGTGCGGAGGCCGGCCGGCCTTGGCGAGCGCTTGCCGAACCTTCCGCGCCAGCGCCTCGCGGGTATAAGGTTTCGACAGCAGCTCCACATCTGCGTCAAGACGTCCGCCGTGAACGATGGCATTTTCGGTATAGCCCGACGTGAACAACACCGCGATGTGGGGTTGCCTCTCTTTTGCCTTGCGCGCGAGTTCCGTGCTTTTCAGCGTTCCCGGCATGACCACATCGGTAAACAGCAGGTCGATCAAAAGCCCGCTTTCGATGATGTGCAGCGCGCTCAAGGCGTCGTTGGCCTTCAAGACGCGGTAGCCAAGATCGCCCAGTATCTCCACGGCCGTCGCGCGAACCTCCTCGTCGTCTTCGGCGATCAATATGGTCTCCGTCCCGCCTTGGGCCTGGGTGCGCCCGACAGGTGCAAGGACATCTTCATCCTGGATGACGCGGGGAAGATAAAGCTTGACCGTGGTCCCATGACCGGGCTCGCTGTAGATCTTGACGTGCCCGAGCGACTGCTTGACGAAGCCATAGACCATGGACAGTCCAAGCCCGGTACCTCGCCCCTCGGGCTTCGTTGAAAAGAACGGATCAAATGCCTTGGCAGCCACGTCCGCGGTCATGCCGCTTCCGGTATCGGTCACCGATAGCATCACATATTGACCCGGCTCGATCTCCGCCTGCGTTTGCGCATAGGCTTCGTCGAGGAATGCATTGCCGGCCTCGATCGTCAACTTGCCGGTGCCTTGCATGGCATCTCGCGCGTTGATGGCGAGATTGACGATGGCATTTTCCAGGTTGCCGGGATCGATCAGCGTGTTCCAGAGGCCGCCGGCGACGATGGTTTCGATCTCGATACCTTCTCCCAGCGACCGGCGCAGCATTTCGTCCATTCCGGAGATCAGACGGCCGATATTGACGACCTTGGGCTCCAGGGCCTGACGCCGCCCAAACGACAGCAGCTGATGGGTCAGCTTCGAGCCGCGAACGGCGGCCGCATACGCGTTCGTGGCGCGCCGCTCGGCTCGTTCATTGCCGGCAATATCCTTTTGCAGAAGCTGCAGGTTACCCAAGATCACCTGCAGCAGGTTGTTGAAATCGTGGGCGATGCCGCCTGTCAGATGACCGATCGCTTCCATCTTCTGGGACTGCCGCAACGCCTCCGCGGTTTGTTGCAGGATCAAGGCCTGCTGCTTTTCCTGCGTCACGTCGCGGCCATGGATGTAGAACAGGTCGCCTTCGGGCACCACGGACCAGAAGATGCTGCGGTAGGTTCCATCCTTGTGCCGGCATCGATTCTCAAACTTGCGATTAACGCCCTCCGCCGAGAGAGCGATTTCGCCCGCCGTGGTTTGCCAATCGTCGGGATGTCGCAAAGTTCGGTGGTCCATTTCGAGCAGCTCCTGCTCGCTCCAACCCAGCACGGCCGTCCAGGCGGGATTGACGCTCAACAGCCGTCCGCTGAAATTGCCGACGCCCAGAAGATCGTGGGTCACGCGCCAGACGCCGTTGCGCTCGCGAATGCGGTCGGCAACCTGAGCCTCCAAGGTTTGGTTGAGCCGCTGCAGCGCTTGCTCGGTTCGCAGGCGCTGGCTGGTTTCCACGGCTGTAACCAGCACGCCACCCACGCCGGTCGGCGAGGCGTCATCCGGAATAGGGCTGTAACTTACCGTGAAATGCGCCGTCTCCCAGTTCATCCCGTGACGCCGAATGGTCAGCGGCCGGTCTTGCGAGAATACGCCCGGATTCTTTCCCGCAAGAATCTCCTCGTGAAGCGGAATAAGCTCCGGGGCGACTTCGGGCCACACCTCGCTAAATGGAAGTCCCAAGGCCCATGGATGTTTGTCGGCCAGAATGGGCTTGTACCCGTCATTATAAATCACAATGAATTCCGGCCCCCACCTGACGGCCATGGGAAAGCCCGAAGCCGTCATGATGCTGACGATCAGCCGAAGGCTTGGCGGCCACGTCTCATAGTCACCCAGCGGCGTCGCCGACCAGTCTTTGAGTTTTATGAGATCGGCCATATTGCCCAACGGCTTTGCTTCCTCTGATGTCGGCCTTGCTCAGCCAAATGAGATTGATGCAGCCAGCCTGCAATTGCCGGCAATTGGACCGGAATTTCGTCGCCAATACAAGGCGGTCGCTACCGGGCGTGGTTGGGTCCTGCACGGGAACCGAGCTTTGGGCTCTTCACCGGCGCGACGGCGTCAGCGCGGATCCTGCCCCGACTTTTTTTAACAGCGCAGAAAATCGCGCCGCCCGGGAACCGGTGTCCACGGGGAATGTTGAGGGCGTGGTCCGACAGGGCTGTCGAAATTTCATGGAGGATGACGTGGCATTGCTTTCCAGAGACATCATCAGCAGACGTTCGGTCGTCGCATTGGCCTGCCTGCTGCTGTCGGGCCCTGCGCTCGCCGAGACGCTCGGCGAGAAAACCGGTATCGATTCGGTTCTGGACATCGCGCCGACCACCGCCGATTTCGTCAGCGAGGCTGCCATCTCCGACATGTTCGAAATCGATTCCAGCAAGCTCGCACAGGACAAGGGCAATGCGCCGGAGAAAACCTTCGCCGCGCAAATGATCAGCGATCACACCAAGAGCTCGACCGAGCTCAAGGGCCTCGTCACCAGTGGCAAGGTCAAGGTCGAGCTGCCTACCGCGCTCGACAGTTCGCACCAGAGCATGCTCGACAAGCTCAAAGGCGAAAGCGGCAAGGACTTCAGCTCGGACTATGATTCAGACCAGGTCAGCGGGCACAAGGACGCGGTGTCGCTGTTTGAGCGTTATGCCAAAGGCGGCGACAATGCCGAGCTGAAGGATTGGGCCGGCAAGACCCTGCCGATGCTGAAACATCATCTCGAGATGGCCGAGGACCTGAAGAAAAAGCCCGGCGGATCCACCTAGGCGAACCAAATCGGTTCCGGGCCTCGGTCCTCATCCTGAGTTCCGCCATCGTCGTGGCCGTCCCACTGTGTATGAAAGAGCCCGCGTTCGGTGCTACCTCGCCCCGCCCGGCGCAGCGAAGCTGCGTAAGGCGGGGATAGGTAGGATTGCGCAGCAATCCGGGTGAGGGGAACTCTCCGCGAATGGAACTCGCGGAGAGAGTCCCTCACCCCAAATCCGAATTGGTTCTTGATGGCAGCGCTTGGCTGGCGCACAATCCGATCCGGTGACTGGAAAGTTCTGAGGGGTAAGTTGGTGAGTACGGGTGCGTTACGCGTCGGCTGCATCGGGATGGGATGGTGGTCCGACGTTCTGGCCGATGCCATCCAGCGCTCTGGCAAGCTTGAGATCATCTCCTGCTACACCCGCTCGGAGGAAAAGCGCCGCAATTTCGCAGCCAAATACCGCTGCCGGCCGGTGGCAAGCTATCAGGAGATGCTGGCCGATCGCGAGATCGAGGCCATCATCAATACCACGCCCAACGATGTGCATCTTCAGACCACCAGCGCCGCCGCGGCAGCCGGTAAACACGTGTTTCTCGACAAGCCGATCGCCAACAGCATTGCCGACGGCCGCGCCATTACCGAAGCCTGCCGCAAGGCCGGCGTGGTGCTGGCGCTGGGCTATCAGCGGCGGCGCGAGAGCCACTTCCGCTGGATCAAGCGAGAGATCGATGAGGGCCGGTTCGGCAAGCTCGTCAATGCCGAGGCCAATATCAGCCGCGACCGCCTCGGCAAGGTCGATCTCACGTCGTGGCGCTACCAATCCGCCGGCATGCCCGGCGGCGTGATGCTGCAGATCGGCATCCACTATATCGATGTGCTGGAATATCTGATCGGACCGGTCGAGGCGGTGAGCGGACAACTGGCGCAGCTGGTGCTGCCCGGTGACAATCCGGATGTCGCGAGCCTGATCCTGCGGCATGCCAATGGCGCGCTCTCGACGCTGAACGCCAGCTACGCCTCGGCGTCCGAATACTATCTGATGAACATCTACGGCAAGGACCAGACCGCCTATTACGATCTGCATCATGGGCTGCGCACCCTCAAGCGCGGCGAAAGCCGGCCGGTGGCCGTGCCGTGTGCTGCCAACGACACCCTGGTCGAGGAGATCGAGGAGTTTGCCGCCGCGGTCCGCGGGCAGGGCGCGCTCGAAGTCGGGCGGTGAGTACGCGACGCGATCGCTCGCCGTGGTGCGCGCCGGCATACTCTCGGCGCGCCAGGGGCGCCGGGTCGAGATTGCCGAGATATTGGACGATGACGGAAAAGCCGTGACGGCGTGACTTCACGGATGGGAGTACGTGGTGGCGTTAAAGATGAGTAGCCGGCAGGCCATCGCGACGCTGTTGGTGGTCTTCTTCATCGGTGTCGCGATCACTGTCGCGCCGGCGCGGGCGCTGGACTATCCCACGAGGTCGATCACCGTGATCGTGCCGTTTCCCGCGGGAGGCGCCAGCGATGTCGTGGCGCGCGTCGTCACCGAGCAGATGTCGAAGATCCTCGGGCAATCCATCATCGTCGAGAATATCGGCGGCGCCGGCGGCACGATCGGCAGCGCCCGGGTGGCGGCCGCCTCACCTGACGGCTACACCCTGCTGGCCGCGGCCATGGGCTCCCACGTGGCGGCCCCGGTGCTGATGCCGAACCGCGGCTATGATCCGCTGAGAGACCTTGTTCCGATCGGCATGACCGCGGATTCGCCGGCCGTCATCGTCGCGCGAAAGGATTTCCCGGCGCGGGACTTGAAGGAATTCATTGCCGTGCTCCGGCAACAAGGCGAGGCCATCAAACAGGCCCATGGCGGCATCGGCTCGTCTTCGCACATGGCGTGTCTTCTGTTCACCTCGGAAATCGGCGCCAGGCCCACGCTGGTGGCCTATCGCGGGACCGGCCCGGCGTTGAATGATCTGATGGGAGGCCACGTCGACTTCCTCTGCGAGCAGTCGGTCAGCGTGGCGGAACTGGTTCGGGCGGGCCTGGTCAAGGCCTATGCCGTCTCCGCCGGCGAGCGCCTGGCGAGCCTGCCGGATGTGCCGGCCGCCGACGAGGCAGGCCTGAACTATCACATGGACCTCTGGGCCGGGCTGTTCGCGCCCAAGGGCGTCCCGCCCGAGATGATCGCCAGGCTTGCGGACGCGCTCGACAAGGCACTCGACGAACCGGTGGTGCGCGAGCGGCTGAACCAGCTCGGCGCCTCGATACCGGCCAAGGCCGAACGCACGCCTGTTGCATTCAATGATTTTGTTCGGTCCGAAATCGCGCGCTGGTCGCCCATCCTGATGGCGATGCCTGCGGAACGGTAGGGCGATATGGTGGGCACGCCATCGAACCGCGCGTTCGCGCGTCTCGTTGGCTTTGCCCACCCTACGCACTTCAATGATCAGCGCGCGTCGCGCGCGGCCGGTCTTGCGGGCTTGCGCGGCATCTCACCCGTCAGCGCCGTCACCGCCACCGCGACGATGCGCGCGATGAGGCCATCGACATCATCGAGGTCGCATTGGCCTTCCGACACTTTCGTCAGCCGCTCGCTGTCGCGGATGGTCTGGTGCGCCATGGCGAGCGCAAAGTGCAGGCCCCAATAGAGCTCGACCTCGGGGCAGTCGGGCAGCGAACGCCGCATCGCCGCTGCGAACTTTTTCAAGTGATCGATTTCGCGGTTCTTGATGCGGCGGATCGGGGCCACCGTCTCGATTCCGGCGCGGATCATGAAACGCGCCGCGGTCGAGCGCTCGCGCTCGGGGCCGAGGCAGCCGCGCAAGGTCGGCCCGACCAGCGCGCGCAGGATGGCGCCGATCTCGGCGCGGCCGCCGCCTTGCTGCTCGGCCTGCTTCAATTCGTTGAGCCGCTCGCGGTTGGTGGCGATGCTGCGGGTCACGAACAGTTCGGCGATCAGCTCGTCCTTGGAGCCGAAATGATAATTCACCGCCGCCAGGTTGACATGGGCCGCGGCAACGATGTCGCGCAGCGTGACATCGGCGAACCCGCTCTCGGCATAGAGCCGCTCGGCGGCGTCCAGGATGGCGTTGCGGGTCAGGTCTGACGGCATCTCAGGGCGCCTTGGGGGCCGCATTGCAATTCAAACATATGTATGAAACTATCGTTTGAGACGGGGACATGTCAATGCGCGGCTGGCGCGGGACGTGCCTCGGGCCAGCCGGCCGCCGCCGCTGCCATCTGCGCCAAGATTAGTCTTGCGGCGGAGGGTCGGCGGGGAGAAAGTGCCGGCAATTTCAAGCAGGGATAAGAGGAACGCCCCATGGACTTCAACATGTCTGATCGTCAGCGCGAATGGCTCAACCGGGTGCAGTCGTTCATGAACACGCATGTGCGGCCGGCCGTGCCGATCTACCGGCAGCAGGACGAGGCCGGCGAGCGCTGGAAGGTGCTGCCGATCGTCGAGGACCTGAAGAAAAAGGCCCGCGCCGAAGGGCTGTGGAACATGTTCATGCCGCCGTCATCGCATGAAGATGACGAATTCCGCGGCGCCGGATTGAGCAACCTGGAATACGCGCCGCTGGCCGAGGAAATGGGCCATATCGGCTGGGCCTCGGAGGTGTTCAACTGCTCGGCGCCCGATACCGGCAACATGGAAGTGCTGATGCGCTACGGCTCCAAGGAGCACAAGCGGAAGTGGCTGCGACCCCTGATGAACGGCGAGATCCGTTCCGCCTTCCTGATGACCGAGCCCGCGGTGGCCTCCTCGGACGCCACCAACATCGAGACCTCGATCGAGCGCGACGGCGATCATTACGTCATCAACGGCCGCAAATGGTGGTCGTCGGGCGTCGGCGATCCCCGCTGCAAGATTGCGATCGTGATGGGCAAGACCGACCCCCATGCGGCGCGCCACCAGCAGCAGTCGCAGATCCTGGTGCCGCTCGACACCCCCGGCATCAAGGTGGAAAAGATGTTGCCGGTGTTCGGCTTCGATGACGCGCCGCACGGCCACGCCCAGGTGCTGATGGACAACGTCCGCGTCCCCGTGAGCAATATCCTGCTCGGCGAGGGCAGGGGGTTTGAGATCGCGCAGGGACGTCTCGGGCCCGGCCGGATCCATCACTGCATGCGCACCATCGGCAAGGCCGAGGAGGCGCTGGAGAAGATGGTCAGGCGGCTGTCCTCGCGCACCGCCTTCGGCAAGAAGATCATCGAGTATTCGATCTGGGAGCAGCGCATTGCCGAAGCCCGCACCGATATCGAGATGAACCGGCTGTTGTGCCTCAAGGCCGCCGACATGATGGACAAGGTCGGCAACAAGAGCGCGCAGCTCGAGATCGCCATGATCAAGGTGGCGGCGCCGAACATGGCGCTGAAGATCATCGACCATGCCATTCAGGCCTTTGGCGCCGCCGGCGTCTCCGACGATGCGGGCTTGGCCCGCGACTATGCCTCGATGCGCACGATGCGGCTCGCCGATGGCCCGGACGAGGTCCACAACCGCGCCATTGCCAGGCTTGAACTTCGGAAGTATGCCAACGCTCCCGTCAGGCACTGATGGAGCGCGCCGCTGGCTCACCCCGGTCCTCATCCTGAGGAGCGTCGCGCCAGCGATGCGTCTCGAAGGATGGCCGCGGGCGATGGCCGTGCGAGTTGCCATCCTTCGAGACGCACGCCTTCGCCCTTCGGGGCAAAGGCGTGCTCCTCAGGATGAGGACCGAGCGCCTGGAAACGAACGAATAAGCTGAGGGATCATCATCGTGGCCGAGGGCGTGCGAAGCGACGAGGAATTTTCGGGCACCCGGCCCGTCGAGGAGCGGCATCGGATCGATGAAGCCAAACTCGACGGCTGGATGCGCGAACACGTCGAGGGCTACCAGGGACCGCTGAGCGTCCAGCAATTCAAGGGCGGCCAGTCGAATCCGACCTACAAGCTCGAAACGCCTGCGCGCTCCTACGTGATGCGGCGCAAGCCGTTCGGCAAACTGTTGCCGTCGGCGCATGCGGTCGATCGCGAATTCCGCGTCATCGCCGCGCTCGGCCGCCAGGGTTTTCCGGTCGCCAAGGCCTATGCGCTATGCACCGACGATGCGGTGATCGGGGCTTTCTTCTACATCATGTCGATGGAGGAGGGCCGGGTGTTCTGGAATCCGACGCTGCCGAGCCAGACGCCGGAGGCGCGCCACGCCATTTTTACCAGCAAGATCGAGACGCTGGCGCGGCTGCACCAATATGATCCGCAATCGATCGGGCTGGCCGATTTCGGCAAGCCCGGCAATTATTTCGCGCGCCAGATCGATCGCTGGACCAAGCAGTACCGCGCCTCCGAGACCCAACACATCCCGGAGGTCGAAAAGCTGATCGAATGGCTGCCGCGCACGGTACCGCCGCAGCAGCGCGTCTCGGTCGTGCATGGCGATTATCGCCTCGACAACATGATCTTCCATTCAACCGAACCGCGCGTGATCGCGGTGTTGGACTGGGAGCTCTCGACGCTCGGCGATCCTATGGCCGACTTCACCTATCTCCTGATGCAGTGGACCATGCCGGGCCTCGCCGGTATCGACCTCAAGGCGCTCAATATCCCGAGCATGGAAGAAGCCGCGCAGATCTATTGCAACGCCACCGGCAGCGCGGTGCCCGACCTCAACTGGTATTTTGCCTACAATACATTCCGGCTCGCCGGAATTACCCAAGGTATCGCCGGACGCATCCGCGACGGCACCGCGGCGAACGCCAAGGCGATCGAGTTTGCCAAGCGCACGGTGCCGCTGGCCAGGCTCTCCTGGGAATACGCGCAGAAGGCGGGAGCCTTGTGACGGCGGGCCCCAGGCATTGGATTGGCCCAAGGGGAAAGCAGGGGGGTAGCAACAGCCGCCTTGCCGTTTTCATGATATTGCCGCGCTTTTGTTGGAATCCGGATCGAAACTGCTTGCGTTGAGAGCGCCATCGTCGCAAGCCTTGATACGCCGTCCCCGCGCGTGAGCGAAAGAATGTGGACCTGAATGGCAGAGCGCCAACAGTGACTTCAGCGCCCAATCCCATGCCAACCGGCCTGCGCGATAAAGCGGTGGCTGCGCCTGACATTATTCCGACGCGCCTGGTTTCTAAATCCGAGGAAGACAGCAAGAGCGGTCCATCCGCTCTCCAGAAGGCAGCGCAGGCTGTCGCCGGCATGGCAGTTCCAGCGGTGGATAAGACACTTCGCGCGGCTTCCGGCAGCACAGCCAAACCAGTCGAAGGCCCGACCCTCGCTCGGGCGCCGGCTGATGCGGGGCGTGATTGGCATGGTCATCACCGCCTGCCTGGCCGGCGCGGCCGTGCTCTGGCAGTCGCGTGGCCAGGCCGTCGGACAGATGGTCGCGAAATGGGCGCCGCCGTTTGTCGCGACGTGGCTCTCTCCGCAGCAAAGTCCGCCGGCTGACCAGGCGGCGGACGCGCCTGCCGCCGAGGCAACTTCGGACACTGCGGCCCTGCCGCCATCCTCGCCCCAGAGCGCAGCGGACAGCGCCGGTTCCAACGCGGCGGATCCGATAGGGGACTCGGCGCAGCTGTTGCAGTCCATGGCGCGCGACCTCGCCGGCTTGCGGCAGGAAATGGAGCAGATGAAGGCTGGCCTCGCGGAGCTCAGGGCCGGCCAGGACCAGATGGCGCGCGACGCTGCCCGGTGGTCTGACCCGAACTTGCGGCCCAGGCTATCGACAGTAGCAACGCCGCCGGTCTCCACGGCGCGCAAGCCGATCCCGACCCCGCGGCCTGTGCCAACAGCCGCCCCGGCTTCGGCGCAAGCTGCCATCCCCTCCACCACGCCGCGCCGGACCGTGCCGCGCGCCGCGGCGGCACCGCTGGCGCCCATGCCCCCCCTGCCGCAGTGATTGCGCTGCCGCGCTCCCTCTCCCGCTCTTTGCGGGGCAGGGTCGGGGTGGGGGTGCTTCAGCATCGACAGCACCCGCGTTGGCCCCCAGCCCAACCCTCCCCCGCGCGAAAGAGCGCGGGAGAGGGAGCGCAGCATCGCAAGCTTCGATAGGATCAGAACTTCGCAATCGCCGATCTAAATCTAAATCGGCTTGCCCGCATACGGCATCGAGGCCGTCAGGCCGCCGTCGACCGGAAAAGCCTGGCCGTTGACGTAGGACGCCTCGTCGCTGGCGAGGAACAGTCCCATCGCCGCCAGTTCATGGGGCTGGCCGGCGCGCTTCAAGGGATTGAGCTGGCCGATCTTGCCGTCGGTGCCGCGCTGCCGGGCATTGTCAAAGATCGGCTTGGTCATACCGGTCTCGATCAGGCCGGGGCAGACCGCGTTGATGCGCACGCCGGTGCCCGACAGCGAATAGGCCGTGGTCTGCACCAGGCTGATCACGCCGGCCTTGCTCGCCGCATAGGGATGACCGCTGGCGCCCGCCTTGAGGCCGGCGACCGAGGCGGTGCACACGATCGAGCCATAGTGCTGCCTGATCATATGCGGCATGGCATATTTGATCGCCAGGAAGGGTCCGATCAGGTTGATGCGCAGGATTTCCTGCCAATGGTCCACGGTCTGCTCGGCCAGCGGCACCAGGCCGCCGCTGATGCCGGCATTGGCCCAGATCGCGTCCAGCCGCCCGAAACGGGTGATCGCGAGATCGACGAAGGCGATGACATCTTTTTCCGAGCCGGCATCGGCGATCACGGCCTCCGCGGTGCCGCCGGCCGCGCGCACCAGCTCGATCGTTTCCTTGACGCCCTCGCTGCGGTCGACCGCGACCAGCCGTGCGCCTTCCCTGGCAAACAACAGCGACGCCGCCCGGCCGATGCCGCTGCCCGCGCCGGTAATGATGACGGATTTGCCTTCGAGGCGGCCCATGTGTTTCTCCCTGCATCCTGATTGAGCGAGTGCCGCTGTTGCGCATTTATTAGCCGATCGTCCCCAGCTGTAGTCCCTTGAGGCCGACGGTGCCGTGACGTAAAGCCACGTGGAACGATATTGAAGGGCTTTCGCGATGTCCAATCCGGCCGAACCGTTCGCGACACCCCCTTCCGAGGGGGCCAGCGTGGTGGCGACGCGGTGGTGGTGGGTGCGACACGCTCCCGTACGCAACGATGGCGGCTGCATTTACGGCCAGAAGGACATGGACTGCGACACCAGCGATCGCGCCGTGTTCGAGGCGGTGGGCCAGATCCTGCCGCGCGATGCGGTGTGGTTTTCCAGCAACCTCAAGCGCACCCATCAGACCGCGGAGGCGATCTGGTCGGCGGGATTTCCAAGACCCGCCGCGCTGCATCAGGAGCCGGCGCTGGCCGAGCAGAATCTCGGGCAATGGCAGGGCCTGAACCGCGCGGCGTTCCTGGCCAGCCTGCCGGCCGGCAGCCATTGGTTCGCGGCGATCGATCAAAAGGCGCCGGGCGGGGAAAGTTTCATGGATCTGTACACCCGCGTCCGCGGCGCGATCGAGCGCATCAATGCCACCCATGCCGGGCGCACCGTGATCGCGGTCGCCCATGGCGGTACCATCAAGGCCGCGATCGGGCTGGCGCTCGGCCACCAGCCGGACAAGGGCCTTGCCTTCGACATCGATAATTGCTCGGTGACGCGGCTTGATCATATCGCCAGCGAAAACAACAGCAGCTGGCGGTTGCCGATGGTCAACCAGCAGCCGTGGCTGGCGGAGGCCGCGCACAGCGCCATGCATCAGCCGGCGGGACCGGAAGTGACCGTGACCACCAAGCTTGCCTGAACTCTGAACGCCATAAAAATCAAGGCGGCGAAGCCGCCGACATCACGGGAGGCGCGTATGAACTTGTTCGATCTCACGGGGAAAGTCGCCGTCATCACCGGCTCGTCGCGCGGCATTGGCCGCGCCATCGCCGAGCGGATGGCCGAACACGGCGCCAAGGTGGTGATCTCCTCGCGCAAACAGCAGGTCTGTGACGAGGTGGCGCAGGCCATCAACCACAAGGCCGGCCAGGAGGTCGCGCTTGCGGTCGCCGCCAATATCTCGACCAAGGATGACCTGAAGCACCTGGTGGAAGAAACCAACCGCGTGTTCGGCAGCATCGACACGCTGGTGTGCAATGCCGCCTCCAATCCCTATTACGGTCCGCAGGCCGGCATTTCCGACGACCAGTTCCGCAAGATCCTGGACAACAACATCGTCGCCAATCACTGGCTGATCTCGCTCGTGGTGCCGCAGATGATCGAGCGCCGCGACGGCTCGATCACCATCATCTCCTCGATCGGCGGCCTGAAGGGTTCCACCGTGCTCGGCGCCTACGCGATCTCCAAGGCCGCCGACATGCAGCTGGCGCGCAATCTCGCCTGCGAATACGGCGCCCACAACATCCGCGTCAACTGCATCGCGCCGGGCCTGATCAAGACCGACTTCGCCAAGGCCCTGTGGGATAATCCCGAGATGCTGAAAGCCTCGACCGCCCGCACGCCGCTGGCGCGGATCGGCGAGCCCGACGAAATCGCCGGCGCCGCGGTGTTTTTGGCCTCCCGTGCCGGCACCTTCATGACCGGGCAGACCATCGTCATCGACGGCGGCGCCACCATCAGCTGAGGGCTGCGTACTCCAGCGTTGGCAGTGGACTCACCCACCGTCATGGACGAATGGTTCTTCCAGAAGTCCGCCTTCTTGAAAACAGCGGCGAGGGTAATCTCCGCGCCGTCGAAGGCGCGACTTGAGCACGTCTTCCGTCAGGGTCCGGCTTATTGGGGCGAACCGGTCGCCGCCGCGTTCGTGAGGGGCGGCGACATCCCCCCACGCGGCCAGCGCGGCCTCGGACAATCGTCTACCGACTTGCAACCGCGGCCAAGCGCGCCCGGTGCATTTCGAGATGACCCGTGATCTTGTCGCGCATCGATTTTTGGTCGGTACCGAGTTTCTCGGCCGGCCAATGCTTTTCGAGGTACGCAATAGCCATCTGGATCAATTCCACGAGCACCGCGTCCTCGGCATGAAACAGATTGCCATTGAAGTACCGCGGCGGCGTCCCTTGACCGCATGGAGCACCATGGTCGGCATCGATGGAATCTCGCCACTTCTCGGCGTGATCCTTCCATTCCTGTGTGTCAACGAGAGTAGGGTCCTCGAACCACACGTTCCACGTCAGCACGTTGCCGACAGCCAGCAATTTGCCCGAAGCGATATTGAACGCAAACATCACCAGCGAATTGAAATCATCGACAACAGGATCATTCGTCAGGGCTATCGGGCCGATCTGGACTTCCAGGTTCGCCACGGCCCATGCCTTGTCCTGGTGCTGGGCAAAGCCAGGGCTTTTGAATCTCGTGGTTTCTCCGCTCAGGCCCTGCAGGATTGGCTGCGAGGGATCGTTGGTCTTGTGGAGATTGACGATGATCGCATTCGCTTTGTCGTCAGGAAATTGATGCCCGTTTAGAACAAACAACTTCCAAAGGTTTTTCACCAACGGATTTGCGTGCGCACCCGGGGTGAACCATATCTTGCCTTCGGTGGTCAGATCAGCCGCAACAAGCTTGCTGTTCTCGTCGACCCAGCCCCGGTTGCCGGTCACCGACACTTCGATATTCAGGCACCCGAATATGGGAGAGCAGGCCCCTTGCTGGGGACAGATGATCGAATAGATCCTTCCCTCATCCGTGTAGCCAAGCCGGGAAATATCCGGCGCGAACATCTGAAAACACCGGGACGCCTCGGTTCCCGGAACCGTCTGCCAGCTGAACTCGGGCCATAGCACCTTCTGCTGGCGCTGTAGCTTGTCGATATTGCACATGTTGTGGAGCAGCTGCAGCGAAGACAGGTCTGGATGTGGATAGTCAAATTTGGAATTCGATTGGGCGAATCCGCCGATCCAGCCCGGCGGTACCGCGCTCGACTGCTGTGCCATGTGCTTCCCCTCATCTGAAACCAGAGGTTGAAGCTTGCCGTATTCTCGGCGTATCGTCCAGTGGCGGCACATCAACTGATCGTTCGCGGCGCGGAGTACGGTTGGAATTTTCGATGGGTGATCACCAGCGGTGTGAAGCCGGGAGCGGCCGCGGAATTATTGGGGCGCCCTCAGACGACCCGCCCCGCGATAGACGCGGGCGAGGGGGCCCTCCGCCGCTGCCGCGAGATCGAGCCCGATTTATTTTCAGCGCGTAGGGGGGCAAAGGCGCCCCCTTGGCGCCGTGCCCACCACCTTTCCGACGAACCCAAATGACGCGAGCGCCGCGCGCTCACTCCAGCGCCGCGTACACCAGGCTGCGCACCAGCGTGCGGAAATATTCGCGCTGGCCGGGGCCCTGCGACATGAACACGGCAAACAGGTCCTCGCTGGGGTCGATCCAGAAGAACGTGCCGGCCATGCCGCTCCAGAAGAACTGGCCGACCGAGCCGGGAAACGGCGCCAGGCCCGGTTGCGTCCGCACCGCAAAGCCCAGGCCGAAGCCGTGGCCCGCCGGCAGCAGCGGGCTATTGACCTTCACCGCGGGCCCGAGATGGTCCGAGGCCATCCACGCCAGCGTCTTGCGGCCGATCAGCCTGTTGCCGTCGAGCGTGCCGCCATTGAGCAGCATCTGGCAGAACCGCGCGTAATCCATCGTGGTCGAGACCAGGCCGCCGCCGCCGGATTCCATCACCGGGCGATCCAGCATGTTGAACAGCTGCACCTTGTCGCCGCTCCAGGGATCGGTCGGGAACGGCTCGGCCAGCCGATGCGCATTGGCCTCGCCGGTGTAAAAGCCGGTCTCGGCCATCCGCAGCGGCGCCAGGATATTCTCGGTGAGGAACGCGCCCAGCGTCTTCCCGGAAACCACCTCGATGATGCGGCCGAGGATGTCGGTGGAGCGGCTGTAGTTCCATTCGGCGCCGGGCTGACACTGCAGCGGCAGGCCCGCGACCATGGCGGCATGTTCGGCATTGCTGATCTTGCGGCTGCGCAGCCGCGACTGCTGATAGAGCTGTTGCACCAGGCTGTTGCCGGTGTGGTCGTAGGTGATCCCTGAAGTATGCCGCAGCAGGTCCTGGATCGTGATCGGCCGTGCCAGTGGCACCAGCTCGAGCTTGCCGTTGCTCTCGACGCCCACTTTCTGCTCGGCAAATTCCGGGATGAATTTGGCCAGGGGATCGCTGAGCAGGAAGCGGCCGTCCTCCAGCAGCATCATGATGCCGACCGAGACGATCGGTTTTGTCATCGAAAAGATCCGGAACAGGCTGTCCTGCGCCATCGGCGCCGGCAAGGAAGGACTTTGCCGCCCCAGCGCCTCGAACCAGCCGATCTGGCCGCGGCGCGCCACCATCATGGTCACCCCGGGGATGGTCCCCTTGTCGATGTCGCGCCTGAAGGCATCTGACAGACGCTGCAGCCGGACTGACGACAGCCCGAGCGATTCCGGTTGGGCTAAAGGCAGCGGCGGGGTCTGCGGGGCGGTGGGCGGCTTGGCGGCGGCTTGCGCGGTCATGGGTTTCTCCCTGCGTGTTCGTTGGCCGGATAGGCGGCATCCTTGTCAGCAAGTGTGGCGCCGGGAGGCCTGCTTGAAAAGGCCGTTTGCGGCACGGCACCGGCCGGTTTGACGCATGTCAATTGATCTGCACGGCAAAGTGCATAAGGGTTGACGAATTCTAAAATTGCCCGTTTGGGTTGATCGGGAGCCGTGGTGGGGCCGCGGCTGGGCTGCAGGGGGTTTCGTTGCATACAGTATTGAAACTGGCGCGGATGGCCGCGCTTGGGGGCGCACTGGCGTTGGCCGGGTGCGTGACCGTCGAAAATGCGCTGTCGCCAAACGACGTCGCCGACATGAAACTGACGGCGGTCACCGTCAACGTCGATCCCGGAGCCTTGATCATCTAGGAGGATGGCCTGCGGGCCTATGCCGCGGCCAAGGGCGTTCCGGACGATCAGATCATGGGCATCGCCAAAACGCCGGAGGCCAGGGCCTACGTCCAGAACGCGCTGGCGACCCGGGTCAAGGCCGGGGTCGAGAAGGTGATGGCCGGGACGCTGATCGGCCGCCGGCCGGTGCGGCTCGAGGTCACCGTCCGCAACTTCGAGATCGCAGGGCCGATGATGAGCATCCTGATCGGCGGCGGCCGGGGCATGACCGCCGATGCCACGCTGGTCGACGCCCGCACGGGCGCCGTCATCATCACCAGTCCCAAGGAGTCGGTGGCGCTGCCCGCCGGATCGGGGCTGCTGGGCGCCGCCGTCCAGGCCGCGATCGACAGTTCCTCCGACCAAAGCGTCACCGACAAGGTCATCGGCACCTTCGGGCAGGACTACCGGCGCTGGCTGCTGCGCGAGACGAGCTAGTCGAGCGACACCGTGAAACCTATCATTTCAGGTCAGGCCGGAAGCATTGGCCTCTCACTCCCTCTCCCGCTCTTCGCGGGGGAGGGTGGGGTGGGGGTGCCTCAGCATACACACCACCCGCGTCTGCCCCCACCCCAACCCTCCCCCGCAAGCGGGAGAGGGGGCGCAGCATCCCAAGCTTCGACATGAGCAGAACTTCGGCAACGCTGGTCTCGGGTCGGCCCTTCAACCGCTTCGCTCTTGCAATCGGCCCGCTGCCTATGCTTGAACCAGCGCGGATCGGCGGCGACGCTTAGGTCCGTACAGGAGTGTAGCTCAATTGGTAGAGCACCGGTCTCCAAAACCGGGGGTCGCAGGTTCGAGCCCTGCCACTCCTGCCAGATAGCTAGGCAGCACCCTACCGGTTTCCTGATAAGATTTTTGGCGCGACTATCCTGGTGCGACAATTTTTTTAAGTTTCCGCTCCGCTCCGGATCGATCAGGCCAATGGCCTCGCCGGCATACTTCTTGTGGGCCGCCGCGTTGGTCTAGACGAGGTCCAGTCGAACCTCCCATCGGCGGCGAGACGATGGCGCCTTCCGCGGTGGCGAAGTCGCGAAACCTTCGGCACCGTCGGGCGTTCTCGGTCAGTAGCATTTCTGCCGCCCGGCGATGCAAAAATACCAAGTATTTGGCCCGCTACCTGCTACTATCGGCTAGTCCCGTCAACGGCAACCGGTTTGACTTCGGTTCCTTTGCAGTAAAGGATAACGGTGTTGATTGAGCAGCTTTGGGTTGAATTTTGCCCGACGTTTTTCATCGCCTTGAGTCGCCCACGCAGACTACTGCTGACGCTGACGCGCAGGGTTCATCCGGTCACATCATGGGTAAGCCTGCGCGGGGCAGCGACATACCAAGTGTTAAAGCATATCGGGGTAATCTGCCTAACAATGCTCGGGGAGTGGAGTTCGAGACCTCAGTTGCGCCCACGAAGGGCAGTGGAAGTCCCTACGAAGCACGCTGGTATGTCGGAACATCAGGGGTCACTTTGCTAGCTATTTCTGGAGTTGATCACGCGGCCATCCCGTGGACACGTTTTGATCATAGGCAACCTTAATCAACATGCAGAACGGTCATGATCAAGCCAATAGCTAACCTGAGCGTTGAGGTCATACCGCAGGCCATCATCAATCGCCCTGTTTGGGACGTGGTGGGAAAGTATGCCGAGATATCGAAGGATACAGACGAACTAGACACGTACGAAGGAGCGTCCTTCAAACTCGACAGCAACCTTGAGATTGCTGTTCGGCATTACCAAGGTCATCCGAAAAATACTTCGACGATCTACATCGATCAAAAAATAAATAATGTGGCGGAGATAACCTATCTGATCCGAAAAATCCTGAAAGAGTTTGATCTCTCGCCAGATTTCCTCGCTTGGGAACGCGCCAAAGACCCTGATCTCTGATCATCCAAAATCGCGTTCGTCCTACGGGGACGGGCCACGTTTCAGGGATCGGTAATAGCGCCGACCAGGGCAATCGCCAAGCGCGGGCGTACTGTTGGGTCGGCGGCCGGAAACCGAAGGTGCCGGGATTCATCAAACCCCAACGGGTAATGCTTAGTCCGGTCGATGTCGCCCACCATTCCGGAATGATCTCACCCACCGCGACTTGGCCATGGGGGTTTTCAGCGCCATGTAGGGCAAGCTCCACTGAGACGACTCGGAGCAGGGTGTCCTGATCGCGGTCTCCCCAACCCTCTACGCCCTGGAGATGCCTTCGTAGTACTTCCTCAGCTTTTCGTGGCCTCGCAGGTTCTCAGGACGATAGGGTTTCATCTCGTAGAACTGCGGAACCCTCGCGGCCGCGAACCTCGTGTAGACACTCGGATGCAAGATCGCATCCGGATTAACCGGCCGCAGCGCCTTGGCGTACTTGATCAATCCCCAGAGATAGCCAGGCTCCCGGGCGTCGTGCTGCGGTCCGCAGGGGTCGGGGTTCAGGTGCAAGAAGTGCCTGTCGACCTGGATCCCATTGCCGTTGGGCGTCGTACCATCCGGGAGATTTTCAGCGGCGTGCACCATCCATTCGAGCGCGATGTCCGATAGACGAGATTCGTTCTCCGAATAGCTTCCGCCGATGTCGGAATGCACGCCCGCGAACCAGATCTGGTCAAGCCAGTCGGGGTACTCGTCCGGTCGTGCTGGCCCTGTGTTTCTCGCGCTGCCCCATTCCACTCTGGCGAAGTCCGCCCGGTTCTCGTCGATGGACATCGCGTGGCGCGCGTACCACACGGCGTTGTCCAAGTGCTTGTCGTAGAATTGCATCTTCGGCGCCGTGACGTGCAGCGTTTCAAAGAAGCTATATCCGGGGAGCCCGACGGCAAACTGCACATGGGTCACCGCATACCATATGACGCCGATGGCGACCGAAACAGCGAGCAGGAACAGGAAAATCGACCAGAACGAAAACACGAGCAGTGACAGAAGCAGGCTGAGGACGGCGAGAAAAATGACGGCGGCACCGACCAAGAGAGCGGACGTCCCATAGCTGCCGAGCGCTGCGACCGTGTCGAACACGCCTATGAAGAACGGATTGACGTTTGGAACGCCGTTCTGGTCTGATCCGTATTTCTGACGGAACTGAAGCGCGAGCGCCTGCCGCTGTTCGACGTACGCTTTGTCCTTGGGCGAACCGACGTGCTGGTAAACTTTCCTGACGGCTTCCCTGGCGATTTTCCGGGTCGATCCGTCGTCGCGGAATAGGGGCGTGCGACCGTCAGCCATGGTGGTCGGCACTCCGCACAGCGACAGCACGGCGGCCACGCAACGCACGGTGTATGCCCCTCGGCTGAATCCGAACAGGAAAATGCGATCGGTGGGTTGCCACATCCGCAAAATGGCCGCGTAGCAGTCAATGATATTCAAGGTGATGCCGAGCCCCGTCGCCTGGCTCACAATATTGTGGAGCCACCGGTACGCGCGTTCGAAGAAGAACATGCCGCTGTCAGGCTGAGAGCCTAAGCCGGGGTCATAGAATGTCAGTTGCGTTCGCGGATCGATCTCGGACTCCGGGCCGCACCGCGTGGCGCGGTAAAGCTTGTAGATATTACTGATTTTCTCATCCGGCGTCAGTCCGCCGGCTTGGCCGGTACCATCCGAAAAGATAATGATATTCTTGCCCATGGTCACCCCTGGTGCAGAAAGAATGCTCTTTAAGACTGCCGGCTAAAGGACCTCGCGACCGGCCTGTCCGCTCGGACAGGTTGCACCGAATCACTGCGTCGCGCTAGGTGGCCTCAACACATCTTCGTCCAGGAGACCTACCTCCACAAAGCTGTGCCTGATCTGGAACGATCCGAAGCTGTCGTAGATCCGCTTTCTCAGCGTCCTTTCGTCGAGACCGGTTTCGTACAGCAAAAGGCAGTGATACAGCGTCGAGAGCGCTCGGCTCTTTTTCTCAAGATCGAGAACGACGAGTTGCGACCGTTGGTATAAGGTAAGCCAATGAAGATTGAAGCTCGGGATATCTGTGGTAGTAAGACCGCCTCACCATCAAGGAGCAAGTAGTGGCCAAGACAGCAAGAAAGAAGACGGTCGTGCGTCGCGCGTACACCAAGGCTGATGCCAAGGAGTTGCGCGCTCACTCGAGGGCAAGGACTCCGGTTGTCAAGATTGCAAAGTTGACCAAGCGGTCGGTCGGGTCGCTGCGCCAGAAGGCGCTCAAGCTCGGAATCAGCCTCGGGCATCGGCGCTAGGAAGTGGAGCATCACATGGCGTTGTTTGCCAAAGTCTTCTCGACGAGAACGCTGGTGTTCATCGCCTGCGTTCTGGGTGGTGTGCTTTGCATGAAGGGTCTCGGCGCCTATTACAACTTCAACTGGGCAGCCGCCCTGGCGGCTCAATAAGAAAACCCGGTGACCTGGCCACGGGGGGTTAGCAGCGCCATCTTGGACGGGAGAGATTGCGGGCCGGCCCCTACCCATTCTCCAGCGTGAAGGTGACTCCGGCCTTGGCTTGCAGCCGGCCGATCAGCGGCTCTCCCATCGCCGAGGCCGGGGTCCAGAATCCGCCGCCCACCGCCTCATGCGAGACCTCGCGTGCGAGACAGATGGCGCTCTCGGCGATCATCTTGGACGTCGAACCATAGCCGGGGTCCTTGTCGCCCTTGACCGCGACCCGCAGGCTGTGGCCGCCGCTGGTTTCGCCGATCAGCAGGATGTCGTAGAAGCCGGCGTCGCGGGCGGCCTTGGATGGGCCTTGGCCGGGCTTCGGCAGAAAACGACGGATCAAGGCGCGGGTTGGCGCAAACCCGATCACGGCGTTCTGGATCGCCTCGCGCCGCGCCAGCGCCTTGGCGCGCTCCTCGCCCGCCGCGCCCGCGCCGGTCATCATCATCTCGTCATAGACGAAATCCCGGCCATAGGCATAGTTCAGCAACTGGTTCGAACGGTGCACCGCCTTGGTGTTGATCATCGCCATCATGAAGGGGGCCACCCAGGAGCCCGCGGCGAGGTCCTCGAAGACCTCGTTCCCGCTCGGCTGGTCCGCGCCGACAAATCCCGGCGTCAGGGCGAAGGGGTCGGACAGCGTTTTACGCATCGCGGGGTCTCGCGCGGCGGCTTCGACGGTCGCGAGCAGGCTTGCCGCGGTGCCGCCGGAAAATGTGCCTTTCATTTTCCGCACCCGGCCGCGCACCCTTCTCGCGGGCTCGCCGAACATGGTGCGCGCCTGCTGCTCCAGAAAGAAGACGCCGAGATCAAACGGAATGGAGTCGAAGCCGCAGGAAAAAACGAGGCGCGCGCCGGAGGCTCGCGCTGTGTCGCCGTATTTGCGGATCATCGCCGCCATCCAGGCCGGTTCTCCGCAGAGGTCGACATAGTCGGTGCCAGCCGCGGCACAGGCCGCCACCAGGCCCTCGCCGTAAAGCTGATAGGGCCCGACGGTCGAAACGATCACGGTGGCGCTTTCCGCCATGGTTTTCAGCGACGCCGGATCGCCTGCGTCGGCGGCGATCAGCGGGAGAGAAGAGGGTGCGCCGATACGATCGCGGACCTCGGCGAGTTTGCCGGTGCTGCGCCCAGCCATCGCCCACCTGATGTCGCCGGTCGCGCCACAGGTGCCGAGCAGATGTTCGGCCACCAGCCGGCCGGTAAAGCCGGACGCGCCATAGACGATGAGGTCGTAAGCGCGCGGCAGCGCTGGGTTGGCGTCGTCCATGAGGGTGTCCTTCTTGGTCGCGAGAGTTCGCTGCGATCGGTATTTTGCGCGATGCTGGTTCAAAACGCTGGCCGCGACAAGGCGACGAGGGGAACAACCGAGGCATCATCACGTGTCGCGGCGCGCGAAACGGTCGTTGCGGTGAGCAAAAAGCCAGTCGTAGAATGGCGCCAAACCAATAGCGGGGGAGGGCATCCATGATCGACCATCGCACTGCGCCTTATGCGGCGCTCGTCCTCCGGCTTGGGCTGTCGTTCTTCTTTTTCGCGCATCTGATCAGGAAGTTCGCCGTGATCGGGTTCGATCCCTGGTGGGACGGCCTCATCAAGCAGGGCTATCCGGGCGTCGTGCTCGGCTACACGGTCGCCATCGAGTTTGCCGGCGCCTTGCTGCTGCTGCTCGGCGTCTATACCCGTTATGTCAGTTTGTTGTCGCTCCCCGTGCTGCTGGCGGTCGCCAATCACTGGATGGTGCGCAAGGGCTTCTGGTTCGCCGATGCCGGAATGGAATTTCCGCTGGCCTGGGTCATCATGCTGATCGCACAGGTTCTGCTCGGTGACGGCGCTTATGCGTTGCGCGTGTCTCCGGTGCCGTGGGCGCGCACGCAGCCGGCGACCGTTTGAAGTTTGCGTCTTCAGTCGTCATAGCCGGACGGCCGCGCGACGAGCGCCTCCGTCGTTCAGGCCAAAGCGGTGCATCCGGGTGTTTCCGATTGCGTGCCGCGAGCGGCAGACGATGTAAGCCCGTGTCAGAATTTCTGCGTCATAGAGTTCCCCCTCTCAAGGGGGGACCGCCAGTGTCCTGTGGGAAAAAACTGCCGCATCCAGACAAAGGGATCGCCGATCAGCCCGAAGGCATGCAAGATGACCGCGATGCTGAAAGAGATAAAGGCGGCCTTCGAGAAAATGATGAGGTAGAACCCGCCGGGGTTTTCCTTGACATTGACGATCCACCAGCGGGTTTCCGCATTGCCGGTGGCCAGATTGTTCATAATGGACCACAGGGCAATCAAGCCCAGAACAGCGAACAAGATTGTCGTCGTCAAATCGGGCGACATCGGATTGCCTGTCTCAAACCCTCAAACGGTGAGCCGCATCACTCTATCATGCCAGCTTGCTCGCGCGCTGTTTCATCTCGCGCAGGGCTTCCCGCCGCGCGGCGCGGCTGGCGATCGGATCGTCGCGCGACGCCCGGCCAAAATTTATTTCACGTCAGTCACTGCATTCAAAAGCCCGCTTAAAGCGCAGCCGCGCATTGGTCCTGTTAGTCGCCACAAGTCATTGAAACTATTGGAAAGTGCCTTGGCGTTTGAAAATTTAATGGCTCGATCGCCAGGGCGCCCACAAGGGGCGTCCGCGCCGATGTCGATCCTGTAGGGGCGGCCCTTGTGGCCGCCCATCTTCGACAAGCCCGAGTCCGGCTTGTTTTATCCGAACGGGTCGGCCGGCGGTCTCCATTACCTCCGTGTTCCCGCCGCCTGTCGGGCGGCGAGCAAAGATGGTCCGGCGATCCTGTGGGTCAGAATAGGCAATGCAAGCAATCGAACGTTGATCGATCTGGCGTTGCGCGCCTTACCGACTATTGTCGATGCGGTCGAACGCGACGAAGCTGTCATCGAATTTGTGGGCACGTTGGCGAGCTCGCAGGACGAACGCGGTCAATGCGGGATTCCCGCCCACGAGGCGTTATAGTCCGTCACCTGCGACCACAACGAGATGTTCTAGAAGGCAAATGGCAGGAGTACTTTGGAAATTGAGGTCGGCGATATTCGGCCGGTCTCGGTAGCCTTCACCACCGATGAACTGGTGGTGACGCTCGCCGATGGCCGCAGGATTGCGACCCCGCTCGATTGGTATCCGCGGCTGCGGGATGCCAATGCGGCGGCGCGCGGGCATTTTGAACTGATGGCGCTGGGTGTTCACTGGCCCGAGCTCGACGAGGACCTCGGCATTGCCGGGATGCTACGGGGCCGGCCGGCGGCGCGCCCGATGGCAGGCTCCGCGAAGCCGGGCAGGTGAGGGACACCTCGCTTCCGCTCGCCTATGACCGCGCGGCTGGTCGCTCCCGGTTTCCCAGCCAGCGCTTCCGCTTGCTGGAGCAAGACTAACGTGAGAAGGACGCCTCTGGCGAGCCTATATCTTCCTGGGCTTCGCTGGCGGCTTCAGGCAATCGCTCGATGACGCGAAGGTAGGCTTGGACTGCCTTGTCGGGCTTGCGCCGCTTTGTTTCCCAGTTCTGCAGCGTGTCGAGGTCGATTGCGAACCGGAGAGCAAACTGCTCCTGGGTCATGTTCAACCGCTCTCTCAGCCCCTTGATGTCGACATCGTGACCTGCCACCGAACGTGCCACGACGCCAAGCTCTGCCAGCTCTGCCGTCAACAGTGCTCGGCTCTCCACCTTCGGGAGTTCGATCACTGTCCGTCCCGTTGCAACCATCTCCTCCAGCGCACGCTTGGCGCGGAGCATCGACAGGCCACGACGGGCGAGCGATACGGTGGCCGAAACCGGATTGACGTCACGAGGGTTCGTCGCGGGGCGAAGGGACATCACGACGGGTGAACCGGAGACGACCTGGGATACGGCCCGGACAGGACCCAGTCGTTCGAGCCGTTCCTTGAATGACGATTTCATCGTGGTCCATCCTCTCCATCACCAGCTCGGCCAACATCCGCAAATTTGAAATCCCGGTGGCGCGCGCGCCGGCATCTGAGTGAATATTGAACCCGTCCAAAATGAGGGTCCGTCCGACTTCCTTCGGCTCCGCCATCGCGAAAATGGCACCCATGGGAGTGTCGATCCGGACAGTCAGAACCTCTGCGGACGTGGCTTCGCCCACGAAGTCGAATTTGATATCTTGGGCATCCCAGAGCATATTTATATACGCCATTGACAGGGTTAATTCAATAGCAATCCCCCGGGAAGGGGATAGCCCGACAGGCGGACATGGCGCCGCGGGGCGTTTATCTGCGTCCGGAGCCTGCAAGACGCGAAGCGTCCCGCTGTTTGACAATTGGATCGGAAGTCCACCAAAACAAAGCTGTCATCACCCGGCTTGATCTGGTCAAGCCGGGTGACGGCATCGGAGGTCGGCGCGGCATTCCTGGCCCCGTTCCTCAACCTTAGGGTTCCCGCCGTCTTGACCTTTGGCCTGATGCGCAGTACATACCCGCCACCTGCTGCCGGCCCGCTTGATGCGGATATCCGGCGCGGCTTTGAATTCCCCCGGAAAACATCCGAGCCCTTCGCCGGCTCATCCTTCGGAAGAGGGCTGGGCGCAACAGGGCTGTTCGGATTTTCTGATATCTTCGAAAATCGTCCCACGGGACGCGGATCTCATCAACGATGGCTTTCAGCCCGTTCAAATTCCTGCAGGAAGTGCGCTCGGAGACCAACAAGGTCACCTGGCCGACCCGGCGCGAGACCACCATCACCACCATCATGGTGTTCGTGATGGTGGCGCTGGCCTCGGTGTTCTTTTTCGCCGCGGATCAATTGATCCGCTTTGTCGTCACCTTCTTGCTCGGTATCCACTGATGGCAAGCCTCGCAGCCCAGACCACGGACAAGCGCTGGTATATCGTTCACGCCTATTCGAACTTCGAAAAGAAGGTCGCCGAATCGATCCGCGAGCAGTCCAAGCAGCGCGGGCTCGAGGAACTGTTCGAGCAGGTGCTGGTGCCGACCGAGAAGGTCACCGAGGTGCGCCGCGGCCGCAAGGTCGACGCCGAGCGCAAGTTTTTCCCGGGCTATGTCCTGGTCAAGATGAAGTTGACTGACGAGGCCTTCCATCTGATCAAGAATACCCCGAAGGTGACGGGCTTCCTGGGCGCGGAAAACAAGCCGATGCCGATCTCGGAGGCCGAAGCCATGCGGATCCTGCACCAGGTGCAGGAAGGCGTGGAACGGCCGAAGGCCTCGGTGTCGTTCGAGATCGGCGAGAACGTGCGGGTGGCCGATGGCCCGTTCGCATCGTTCTCCGGCGTGATCGAGGAAATCGACGAGGGCCGCTCGCGCGTCAAGGTCGCGGTCTCGATCTTCGGCCGCGCCACGCCGGTGGAACTGGAATTCGCTCAGGTCGAGAAGGTCTGAGCGGTACTATTCCCTCTCCCCGCAAGCGCGGGGCGCGAGGGAGAAGACGCCCGCAAGCGCCAGGCGCGAGCGGAAGAAGAGCCGTGGAAGGGGACTGACGGTCGCCAGCCGTCATGCGAACCGCACCACGGTCCTGTGAAGTTTTCGGAATGGTCCGAAAACAGCATGAGGAGTGACGTATGGCAAAGAAGGTGACCGGATACCTGAAATTGCAGGTGCCGGCCGGCGCGGCGAACCCTTCGCCCCCGATCGGCCCCGCGCTTGGTCAGCGCGGCCTCAACATCATGGAATTCTGCAAGGCGTTCAACGCGCAGACGCAGAAGGAAGAGAAGAATACCCCGATTCCCGTGGTGATCACGATCTACGCCGATCGTTCGTTCACCTTCGAATTGCGCACCCCGCCGATGTCGTTCTTTCTCAAGCAGGCCGCCAAGATCCAGTCAGGCTCGAAAGCGCCGGGCCGTGACAAAGCGGGTTCGGTGACCAAGGACCAGGTCCGCGACATCGCCCAAAAGAAGATGAAAGACTTGAATTGCGACTCGATCGAAGCGGCCATGAAGATGGTCGAGGGCTCCGCCCGTTCGATGGGTCTTGAAGTTGCGGGGTGATGGGATCATGGCCATTGGAAAACGATTGAAGAAGGCCCGTGAAGGCGTTGATCGCGAGAAGCTTTATCCGCTCGCCGACGCCGTCAAAATGGTCAAGGAGCGCGCCACCTCGAAGTTCGACGAGACCATCGAGATTGCGATCAATCTGGGCGTTGACCCCCGTCACGCCGACCAGATGGTGCGTGGCGTGGTGACGCTGCCGAACGGTACCGGCCGCACCTTGCGGGTCGGCGTGTTCGCCCGCGGCGCCAAGGCCGAAGAGGCCAAGGCGGCAGGCGCCGATGTCGTCGGCGCCGAGGACCTGGTGGAGAAGGTCCAGGGCGGTCAGATCGATTTCGACCGCTGCATCGCCACCCCCGACATGATGCCGCTGGTCGGCCGGCTCGGCAAAGTGCTGGGACCGCGCGGCATGATGCCGAACCCGAAGATCGGCACCGTCACCATGGACGTCACCGGCGCGGTGAAGGGCGCCAAGGGCGGGTCGGTCGAGTTCCGGGTCGAGAAGGCAGGCATCGTGCAGGCCGGTGTCGGCAAGGCATCGTTCTCGGCCGACAAGCTGGTGCAGAACATCAAGGTGCTCGCGGATGCGGTCGCCAAGGCCAAGCCGACCGGCGCCAAGGGCACCTACATCCAGCGCGTCGCGGTCTCCTCCACCATGGGCCCGGGCGTAAAGGTCGAGCCGGGCAGCCTGCTCGGCTAGTGTTCGAGCGCGCTAAATGAAATGCCTTCAGGGGCGGAATTGGGCAACCGATTCCGCCCCTCGTCTTTGACATCTGGAAATCTGGTTATGCCATTCAAAGTATTGGTTTATTCGCGCTTTCCAAAGGCCATGATGGCGCCCATTGGCGAACGCTTCGAGCTGCTGGAAACAGCAGGTCGTCCACTGCCTGAAGTATTTACCCCCGAGCAGCTGTCCGATGTCCGCGCCATGATCACAGCCGGCAGCACGCCGCTCGGCGGGGCCATGATGGATCGGATGCCGAAGCTTGGCGCCATCGTCTGCTATGGCACCGGCTACGACGGGGTCGATCTGGCCGCCGCTGCGCAGCGCGGCATTGCGGTCGGCCACAGCCCAGGGGCGAATGCCGCTGCGGTCGCCGACCTCGCGGTCACCCTGATGCTGGCGGTGACGCGGCGGCTATTGGCGGCGGACCAGTATGTGCGCAGCGGAGACTGGGCCTTGGCCAAAGCCTCGCCGCTGCTGCGTCCGCAGGCCGGCAATCCCGGCCGGCGCGTCGGCATCTATGGCCTGGGCGAGATCGGCCGCAAGATTGCCTCAAGGGTCGCTGCGTTCGAATGCGAAGTCGGCTACTTCAGCCGCAGCCGGCACGACGTGCCTTATCGCTATCTGCCGAGCCTGGAAGCGCTGGCGGAATGGTGCAGCGTGCTGATGATCGCGGTGCGCGCCGGCGCCGACACCCACCATGCCGTCGATGCCGCGATCCTGCGGAAACTCGGCCAGGATGGTTTTGTGATCAACATCGCGCGCGGCTCGGTGGTCGATCAAAAGGCGCTGGTCGCGGCGCTGGCCGACCAGATCATCGCGGGTGCCGGCCTCGACGTGTACGAGCAGGAGCCGCATCCGCCGGACGCGCTCAGCGCCTTCGCCAATGTCGTGCTGACGCCGCATGTCGGCGGCCACACCATCGGATCGCATGCCGCGATGCAGGCCTGCGTGATCGCCAATCTCGAGGCCTATTTCGCCGGCCAACCGCTGCCGCATCCCGTGGGCTTGCGCTGAAGCGCTAGCGGCGCGCGGTGGAAGGGACATGGCGCAGTTTGTCGGGATTGCGCACGATATAGATCGCCGCGATGAGGTCGCCCTCGCTGGCCATGCTCAAGGTCTGGTCGACCTCGCCGTCGATGTAGAGCAGGGCGCCCGCGGTTCCGTTGATCACAGCCGGTTCGATGCGAATGTCGCGGCCGGTGTTCTTGGCCGCAAGCGCAATGAAGAACCGGGCGATCTTGTCGGCGCCCATGATCGGATGGAGCGCCGCGGTCTTGCGGCCGCCGCCATCGGTCACCGCGACGGCATCTTCGCGCAGCAATCCGGCGAGACGGGAGACATCGCCGCTGGCAACGGCTTCGCTGAAAGCGATCAGCAGCCGGGCGTGACGATCCGGCATTGCAGCCGGCGCCGGGCGCGCATCGCGCACCGCGCGACGGGCCCGCGTGGCCAGCTGCCGGCAAGAGACCTCGGTCCGGTCCAGCATCCGCGCGACCGCTGCGAACGGCAGGTCGAAGACATCGTGCAGCAGGAAGGCGGCGCGTTCCAGCGGGCTCAGCCGGTCCAGCGCCAGGAGCAGGGCGAAGGACAGATCGTCCGCCAATTCAGTGGCGGCATCCGCCGCCAGGCTCTCGGCATCGAACACCGGCTCGGGAAGCCACGGGCCGATGTAGATCTCGCGCTGCGCCTTGGCGCTCTTGAGCCGGTCGAGACAAAGCCGCGTGACAATGGTGACGAGCAGCGCCTCGGGATTGTGGACGTCCCGCGCCGCGGCGAAGCGCAGGTAGGCGTCCTGCACCACGTCCTCGGCGTCGCTGCGGCTGCCGAGCATGCGATAGGCAAGGCCGAGCAGCCGCCCGCGATGGGGTGCCAGCGGATCACTTTCACGCGGCCTGTTTG
Organism: uncultured Alphaproteobacteria bacterium; assembly: GCA_963736075.1. GTDB lineage: Bacteria > Pseudomonadota > Alphaproteobacteria > Rhizobiales > Xanthobacteraceae > Bradyrhizobium. The sequence goes on from CAVTNW010000031.1 coordinate 152,841, forward strand.
ACGACATCGATCGGCTGCCCGTCCACCGTGACCCGCCGGCATTGCAAGGCGTAACCAAGTCCGGCTTTGACCATCGGAAACATCCGGCCCATCTGCAGGGCCAGCGTCAAGTCGATGACGCCTTTCTGGCCCCACTGGGCGCGGATGGCGTAGCGAAACGTCTCGTCATCGGCGGACCTTCGGGCCACGGCGTCAGCAAAGCTGAATCCGAGCCTGGTGGCGGGGTTCATCGCGCTGGTGTCACGGCACAAGACCGCCTCGATCTGCTGCTTCGGCACGCCTGCCTCGAGCGCCATGTCGACGCACAATTGGATGCAGGGACCGCAATCCTCGGCCAGCACGCCGACCAGCCGGGCGGCGAAGCTGGCATCGAGCGGAACCACCTCGCGGTGGTTGGCCGCCTTGACGACGGCTGCGAATTTGAAGAATGCAGACGGCGATACGCTCAGCATCATGTCGAGATAGCTGGTGTCGTAACCGTGGCGCCTGCTCATGGCACGCAGCAGGCGGCGCGCGATCCACCTACGCATGAACTTCGCCCTTCGCAGGGAAGGCGAAATAAAGCGCCAGTCCCGCCGGCAATACCACGGTGATCAGGTCGAACACGGCGTGCTGATCGCGGCCGTCGATCACCATGAGAAGATGGAGCAGGGCGTGAAGGGCCAGGAAAGCGGCGCCGGCAACCGCGGCGGCCCAGTAACGCGGCCGCCAGGCCCGCGCCGCCAGCGCCAGACCCGCGACCACAAAGGCCGCGCCGATGTCCCGGACAAAGTGATCGTTATAGGGACCGGTGTCGGACACGCCGCGCACACTCATGTACCAGAACGGCCCCGAAAGCATCATCATCAGCCCATTGACGACGGTCGGGACCGCCAGGATGGCCGAAATCGATCTCCGCATGGCAACCTCCGTGCGGCCAAGACGAGCGAACCGACCCATATGTGACAAATCGGCAGGAAAATTTCGCAGGCCACTCGGGGCCGAAAATGCCGAAAATTAGTCCTTGGCAAGGCTGAAGAGACCAGCTAAATAGCCTTTTCCGGGCGTGCTGGCGGTTGCTGGCACGTCTGTGCTCGCACTCCGAACACCCGATACGATAGGAGATCATTCCTTTCCGGACATCCGCAAGGGTTGCTCGAAAGGATGAAAAGCTGTCGCTTCCGGGAAGTGAGGGTGTGGCAGGGGTCTTTCGGCGTGCCGAAGGGCTTCGATCCTGTCCGAGACTGCAGGCGCCGGCGAAGAAATTAAAGCGTTACTTCAACGGCTTAATCGATTGCCTGCATAGACGGGTGAAGACCGGATTTTCCTGGGCATCGCACTTAGCGATCGCTCAGCAGATATGGTTCGAACCTCGACACCCCCTGCCTTTGTGGGCTGGGGAGGGCAGGCTTTTCATGTGTCGTTCTGCCCGACGTGTCCCAGGACTTAAAGAGGTCTAGAGGCCAGGTTCAGGCAAGACGATGGGATGTAACCCGGCGGTCCTGCTTTTTTTGGCAAAGGCCGCCAACCGGAGAGAGCTTGCTGTGGAAAGAGCGGCAAAAAAGGACGCGGTTGACGCGCTGAACGGTCTTTTCAAGACCACCAGTGTCGCGGTCGTGGCTCATTATTCCGGCCTCACCGTGGCCCAGATGCAGAAGCTGCGCATGCAGATGAAGCAGGCGGGTGCATCGGTAAAGGTCTCGAAAAACCGTCTCGCCAAAATTGCTCTTGAAGGCACGGATGTCGTTGCCATCGGCTCCCTGTTGAAGGGGCCGACTGTGATCGCGACTTCAAACGATCCGGTGGCGGCGCCGAAGGTTGCAATCGAATTCGCCAAGACCAACGAGAAGTTCATCATTCTCGGCGGATCGATGGGTAAAACCGTCCTGAATGTCGACGGCGTGAAGGCCCTTGCGGCCCTGCCGTCGCTTGATGAGTTGCGCGGAAAGATCGTCGGCCTCCTGGTGGCGCCGGCAACCAAGATCGCCCAGCTCACCACTGCGCCCGCGGCCAAGCTCGCGCGCGTGGTTCAGGCCTATGCCTCAAAGAGCGAAGCGGCCTGACGCCCTTCGCAAACATCAAACCTGGTTCGAACCGATACGCTTAAGGAAACAGATCAATGGCTGACCTACAGAAGATTGTTGACGACCTCTCGAGCCTGACCGTGCTCGAGGCTGCCGAACTCGCCAAGCTGCTGGAAGAAAAGTGGGGCGTGTCCGCCGCCGCCGCCGTGGCGGTAGCCGGTCCCGCCGGTGGCGGCGCTGCCGCGGCGCCGGTTGAAGAGAAGACCGAGTTCACGGTGGTGCTTGCCGCCGTCGGCGACAAGAAGATCGAAGTCATCAAGGAAGTCCGCGCCATTACCGGCCTCGGCCTCAAGGAAGCCAAGGATCTGGTCGAGGGCGCGCCCAAGCCGGTCAAGGAAGGCGTCAACAAGGACGAAGCCGAAAAGGTCAAGGCCCAGCTCGAAAAGGCTGGCGCAAAGGTCGAGCTGAAGTAAGAGATTGTAACGACAATGTGTGGGGATTCGCAGGGGCACCCCTCGAATCTCCGCGCTTGCCATCCCATATTGGGCCGGCAGCACGAAAGCACGGTTAGGCGGCGGGAACGGCGAGGTTTCTGCCTAAGCCGTTGGGAGATAAGCAATTTCGGGCTTTTGCAGTCCGTTAAGATGATGGTTGTGACGGGCGGGTGCGGTTAGCGCCCGCGCGTCGTTTTGCGTTTTGAAGGTCTGGTGCCGGGATTCAGGACTTAAGCCCTGGAACCTCGGCTTCCAGGGGCTGAAAACGAATCGAAATTCAACCCGGGGGCGATGGCAATCGCGCTTCGGAAGGTTCGCTCCGAGATGGGCGACGAAATGAGAGGCCACGATGGCGCAGCAGACATTCACCGGTCGCAAGCGGGTACGCAAGTTCTTTGGACACATCAAGGAAGTCGCCGAGATGCCGAACCTGATCGAGGTTCAGAAGGCATCCTATGACCAGTTCCTGATGGTCGACGAACCCCCGGGCGGACGGCTGGACGAGGGCTTGCAGGCGGTATTCCGCTCGGTGTTTCCGATTTCGGACTTCTCCGGCACCTCGATGCTTGAATTCGTTCGCTACGAGTTCGAGCCGCCCAAATATGACGTCGACGAGTGCCGCCAGCGCGGCATGACCTATGCTGCGCCGCTGAAGGTGACGCTGCGCCTGATCGTGTTCGATATCGATGAAGAGACCGGCGCCAAGTCGGTCAAGGACATCAAGGAGCAGGACGTCTACATGGGCGACATCCCGCTCATGACGATGAACGGCACCTTCGTCGTCAACGGCACCGAACGCGTCATTGTCTCGCAGATGCATCGTTCGCCCGGCGTGTTCTTCGATCACGACAAGGGCAAGACCCATTCGTCGGGCAAGCTTTTGTTTGCCGCGCGCGTCATCCCCTATCGGGGCTCCTGGCTCGATATCGAATTCGATGCCAAGGACATCGTGTTCGCGCGCATCGACCGCCGCCGCAAGATTCCCGTGACCTCGCTGATGTTCGCGCTCGGGCTCGACGGCGAAGCCATCCTCAGCACCTTCTACAAGAAGATCATCTACAAGCGGGCCAAGGAGGGCTGGCGCGTACCGTTCGACGCCACCCGCTTCCGCGGCTATTCCACCATCAACGACCTGATCGATGCCGACAGCGGCAAGGTCGTGCTCGAGGCCGGCAAGAAGCTGACCGTGCGCGGCGCGCGCCAGTTGCAGGAAAAGGGCCTCAAGGCGCTGCGGCTGTCGGATGAGGAACTGGTCGGCAACTACCTGGCCGAGGATCTCGTCAATCCCAAGACCGGCGAGATCTACGCCGAGGCCGGCGAGGAAATCACCGAGAAGTCGCTGAAGGCGCTCAACGAGCACGGCTACAAGGAATTGCCGCTGCTCGACATCGACCATGTCAATGTCGGCGCCTACATCCGCAACACCCTGCACGCCGACAAGAACATGACGCGCGAGGACGCGCTGTTCGATATTTATCGGGTGATGCGTCCCGGTGAGCCGCCGACCATCGAACTCGGCGCAGACCATGTTCCAGTCGCTGTTCTTCGACAGCGAGCGCTATGACCTCTCGGCGGTCGGCCGCGTCAAGATGAACATGCGCCTCGAACTCGATGCGCCCGACACCCACCGCACGCTGCGCAAGGAAGACATTCTCGCCGTCATCAAGACGCTGGTCGACCTGCGCGACGGCAAGGGCGAAATCGACGACATCGATCACCTCGGCAACCGCCGCGTGCGTTCGGTCGGCGAACTGATGGAGAACCAGTACCGGATCGGCCTGTTGCGCATGGAGCGCGCGATCAAGGAGCGGATGTCCAGTGTCGATATCGACACCGTGATGCCGCAGGATCTGATCAATGCCAAGCCGGCGGCCGCCGCGGTGCGCGAGTTCTTCGGCTCGTCGCAATTGTCCCAGTTCATGGATCAGACCAATCCGCTGTCGGAAATCACCCATAAGCGCCGGCTCTCGGCGCTCGGACCGGGCGGCCTGACCCGCGAGCGCGCCGGCTTCGAAGTGCGCGACGTGCATCCGACGCATTACGGCCGGATCTGCCCGATCGAAACGCCGGAAGGCCCCAATATCGGCCTGATCAACTCGCTGGCGACGTTCGCGCGCGTCAACAAATACGGCTTCGTCGAGACGCCCTATCGCAAGGTCAAGGACGGCCGGGTCACCGACGAGGTGATCTATCTGTCGGCGATGGAGGAGGGGCGCTACCACGTCGCGCAGGCCAATGTGGCGCTCGATGCCAAGGGCCGCTTCACCGACGATCTGGTGGTCTGTCGCCATTCCGGCGACGTGGTGATGATCACGCCGGACAAGGTCGACTACATGGACGTGTCGCCGAAGCAGCTGGTTTCGGTGGCCGCGGCGCTGATTCCCTTCCTCGAGAACGACGACGCCAACCGCGCGCTGATGGGCTCGAACATGCAGCGCCAGGCGGTGCCGCTGGTGCGGGCCGAGGCGCCGTTCGTCGGCACCGGCATGGAAGGCGTGGTGGCGCGCGATTCGGGGGCCGCGATCGCGGCGCGCCGGACCGGCGTGATCGACCAGATCGACGCCACCCGTATCGTCATTCGCGCCACCGAGGATCTCGATCCGACCAAGTCGGGCGTCGATATCTATCGGCTGATGAAGTACCAGCGCTCCAACCAGTCGACCTGCATCAACCAGCGTCCGCTGGTGAAGGTCGGCGACAACGTGCGCAAGGGCGACATCATCGCCGACGGTCCCTCGACCGACCTCGGCGAGCTCGCGCTCGGCCGCAACGTGCTGGTCGCCTTCATGCCGTGGAATGGCTACAACTTCGAGGATTCGATCCTGCTTTCCGAGCGGATCGTCAAGGACGACGTCTTCACCTCGATCCACATCGAGGAATTCGAGGTGATGGCCCGCGACACCAAGCTTGGCCCTGAGGAAATCACCCGCGACATCCCGAATGTCTCGGAAGAAGCCCTGAAGAACCTCGACGAAGCCGGCATCGTCTATATCGGCGCCGAAGTCCGTGCCGGCGACATCCTGGTCGGCAAGATCACGCCAAAGGGCGAAAGCCCGATGACGCCGGAAGAAAAGCTGTTGCGCGCCATCTTCGGCGAGAAGGCCTCCGACGTCCGAGACACCTCGCTGCGGGTGCCGCCGGGCGTGCAGGGCACCATCGTCGAAGTGCGGGTCTTCAATCGGCACGGCGTCGACAAGGACGAGCGTGCGCTGGCCATCGAGCGGGAAGAGATCGAGCGTCTGGCGAAGGACCGCGACGACGAGCAGGCCATTCTTGACCGCAACGTCTACAGCCGTCTGGCGGAGCTTCTGGAAAACCGCCAGGGCATCGCCGGTCCGAAGGGCTTCAAGAAGGACACCAAGATCACGCGCGCGGTGCTCGACGAGCATCCGCGGTCGCAGTGGTGGATGTTCGCATCCCCCAACGACAAGCTGATGGCCGAAATCGAGGCGATGCATAAGCAGTACGACGAATCGAAGCGGGGCCTTGAACAGCGCTTCCTCGACAAGGTCGAAAAACTGCAGCGTGGCGACGAATTGCCGCCCGGCGTGATGAAGATGGTCAAGGTCTTCGTCGCGGTGAAGCGCAAGATCCAGCCCGGCGACAAGATGGCGGGCCGGCACGGCAACAAGGGCGTGGTCTCCAAGATCGTACCGATCGAGGACATGCCCTTCCTCGAGGACGGCACCCATGCCGACATCGTGCTCAATCCCCTGGGCGTGCCGAGCCGGATGAACGTCGGGCAGATTCTCGAAACCCATCTCGGCTGGGCCTGCGCCGGCCTCGGCAAGCGCATCGGCCAGACGGTCGATGCCTACTATGCCAAGCAGGATATCAGGCCGCTGAAGGAGACCTTGAAAAAGATCTATGGCGACGAGGAAACCATCCGATCGCTGAACGACAGCGAACTGATGGAGCTGGGCGGCAATCTCCGCCACGGCGTGCCGATCGCAACGCCGGTGTTTGACGGCGCCAAGGAAGCCGACATCGAGGAGATGCTGAAGCTTGCCGGCCTCGATGCCTCCGGACAGTCGACCGTCTATGACGGCCGTACCGGCGACGCCTTCGACCGCAAGGTGACCGTCGGCTACATCTATATGCTGAAGCTGCATCATCTGGTGGACGACAAGATCCACGCCCGGTCGATCGGCCCGTACTCGCTGGTGACCCAGCAGCCGTTGGGCGGCAAGGCCCAGTTCGGCGGCCAGCGCTTCGGTGAAATGGAAGTGTGGGCGCTGGAGGCTTACGGCGCGGCCTACACGCTGCAGGAGATGCTGACCGTGAAGTCGGACGACGTCGCCGGCCGTACCAAGGTGTACGAGGCGATCGTGCGTGGCGACGACACCTTCGAAGCAGGTATCCCGGAATCGTTCAACGTGCTGGTCAAGGAAATGCGCTCGCTCGGCCTCAACGTCGACCTGCACAATTCCAAGATAGGCACCCCGACGTCCGAGGCGGCCGAGTAACTCAAGGCATCGTGCCCGGCTTCTAAGCCGGGCATCTGCGCTTGGCCCGGACGTTGGGCGGGCGCGTGGCTTTAAAAGAATTTCGAATTTGCTGCCGGTGACGATCGGCACGCGAGGAGAAGACGATGAACCAAGAAATTATGAATCTGTTCAATCCGACGACGCCGGCTCAGGTCTTCGACCAGATCCGGATTTCAATCGCCTCGCCGGAGAAGATTCTGTCGTGGTCCTACGGCGAGATCAAGAAGCCGGAGACCATCAATTACCGCACCTTCAAACCGGAGCGGGACGGCCTGTTCTGTGCGCGCATCTTCGGGCCGATCAAGGACTATGAGTGCCTGTGCGGCAAGTACAAGCGGATGAAGTACAAGGGCATCATCTGCGAAAAGTGCTCGGTCGAAGTGACGCTGTCGCGGGTCCGGCGCGAGCGCATGGGCCATATCGAACTGGCCGCCCCGGTCGCGCATATCTGGTTTCTGAAGTCGCTGCCTTCGCGCATCGGGCTCTTGCTCGACATGACGCTGAAGGATCTCGAGCGCATTCTGTATTTCGAATACTACGTCGTGCTCGAGCCCGGCTTGACCGCGCTCAAGGACCGCCAGCTGCTGTCGGAAGACGAATACCTGAAGGCGCAGGACGAATACGGCCAGGATTCCTTCACCGCCATGATCGGCGCCGAGGCGATCCGCGAATTGCTGAAGGGACTTGAACTCGAGAAGCTCGAGGCCGGTCTGCGCGCCGAGATGCAGGAGACCGAATCCGACATCAAGCACAAGAAACTCGCCAAGCGCTTGAAGATCGTCGAGGCGTTCCGCTATTCCGGAAACAAGCCGGAGTGGATGATCCTGACGGTGGTTCCGGTGATTCCGCCCGATTTGCGCCCGCTGGTGCCGCTCGATGGCGGCCGCTTCGCGACCTCCGATCTCAACGATCTCTACCGCCGCGTCATCAACCGCAACAATCGCCTGAAGCGGCTGATGGAGCTGCGCGCGCCCGATATCATCATCCGCAACGAAAAGCGCATGCTGCAGGAGGCGGTCGACGCCTTGTTCGACAACGGTCGCCGCGGTCGCGTCATTACCGGCGCCAACAAGCGACCGCTGAAGTCGCTGGCGGACATGCTGAAGGGCAAGCAGGGCCGCTTCCGTCAGAATCTGCTCGGCAAGCGCGTCGACTATTCCGGCCGCTCGGTGATCGTGGTTGGCCCCGAACTGCGGCTGCATCAGTGCGGGCTGCCGAAGAAGATGGCGCTCGAACTGTTCAAGCCGTTCATCTATTCGCGGCTCGACGCCAAGGGCCTCTCAACCACGGTGAAGCAGGCCAAGAAGCTCGTGGAAAAGGAGCGACCGGAGGTCTGGGATATCCTTGACGAGGTGATCCGCGAGCATCCCGTGCTGTTGAACCGCGCGCCGACCCTGCATCGCCTGGGCATCCAGGCCTTCGAACCGGTCCTGATCGAAGGCAAGGCGATCCAGCTGCATCCCTTGGTCTGCGCGGCGTTCAATGCCGACTTCGACGGCGACCAGATGGCGGTACACGTTCCGCTGTCGCTGGAAGCCCAGCTCGAGGCGCGCGTCCTGATGATGTCGACCAACAACATCCTGCATCCGGCCAACGGCCAGCCGATCATCGTGCCGTCGCAGGATATCGTGCTCGGTCTGTATTATCTGTCGGTGATGCGCGAAGGCCTCCCCGGCGAGGGCAAGCTCTACGGCGAGATGGCCGAGATCGAGCATGCCCTGCATTCCAAGGTCATCCACCTGCACACCAAGATCAAATACCGCTGGGAAGGCAATGACGAGGCCGGCAAGCCGATCCGACGCTGGATCGAGACCACCGCCGGTCGCGTCATGCTCGGCAACGTATTGCCGAAGTCGCCCAAGATTTCGTTCGATGTCATCAACAAGCTGATGACCAAGAAGGAGATCTCCGGCGTCATCGACCAGGTCTATCGCCACTGCGGCCAGAAGGAGACCGTGATCTTCTGCGACCGCATCATGGCGCTCGGCTTCTACAATGCCTTCAAGGCAGGCATTTCGTTCGGCAAGGACGACATGGTGGTGCCGGCCTCGAAGTGGAGAATCGTCGAGGAGACCCGCACGCTGGCCAAGGAATTCGAGCAGCAGTACAATGACGGCCTGATCACCCACGGCGAGAAATACAACAAGGTGGTGGATGCCTGGTCGAAGTGCACCAAGAAGATCTCCGAAGACATGATGACGGAAATCTCCGCCGTTAAGAAGAATCCGAAGGGCGGTGAGGCCCAGATCAACTCGATCTTCATGATGTCGAATTCTGGCGCCCGCGGTTCGCAGGATCAGATGCGCCAGCTCGCCGGCATGCGCGGCCTGATGGCAAAACCGTCGGGTGAGATCATCGAGACGCCGATCATTTCCAACTTCAAGGAAGGTCTGTCGGTGCTCGAATACTTCAACTCGACCCACGGCGCCCGCAAGGGGCTGGCGGATACCGCGTTGAAGACCGCCAATTCGGGCTACCTGACGCGGCGTCTGGTCGACGTGGCGCAGGACTGCATCATCACGGCCGACGATTGCGGCACCAAGCTCGGCATCAAGATGCGCGCCATCATCGATGCCGGCACGGTGGTGGCCTCGCTGGCTTCGCGCATCCTCGGCCGCACCGCCGGCGAGGATCTGCGCGATCCCGCGACCAACAAGATCGTGGTCAAGCGTGGCACCCTGATGGAAGAGTCCCACGTCGACGCCCTGCAGCAGGCCGGCATTCAGGAGGTCAAGATCCGCTCGGCACTGACCTGCGAACTCGTCAACGGCATCTGCGGCAAGTGCTACGGCCGCGATCTTGCCCGCGGCACCCCGGTCAACCACGGCGAAGCGGTCGGCGTCATCGCCGCCCAGTCGATCGGCGAACCCGGCACCCAGCTGACGATGCGCACGTTCCATATCGGCGGCGCGGCGCAGATCAACGAGCAATCGTTCATCGAGTCCAACTTCGAGGGCAAGGTGACGATCAAGAACAAGGCGATCGCCAAGAACAGCGAAGGCCATCTGATCGCGATGGTCCGCAACATGGTGGTTGCGGTGACCGACGCCGACGGCACCGAGCGCGCCACCCATCGCATTCAGTACGGCGCGCGGATGCGGGTCGATGAAGGCGACATGGTCAAGCGCGGCCAGCGCATCGCCGAATGGGATCCCTATACGCGGCCGGTCTTGACCGAAGTCGAGGGCACCATCGGCTTCGAGGATCTGGTCGAGGGCCAATCGATCTCGGAAACGCTCGATGAGTCCACCGGTATCGCCAAGCGCGTCGTGATCGACTGGCGCACCTCGCGGGGCGGGTCGGATTTGCGTCCGGCCATCGTCATCAAGGGCAAGGACGGCAAAGTGCTCAAGCTGGCACGCGGCGGTGAGGCCCGCTACATGCTGTCGGTCGACGCGATCCTCTCGGTCGATGTCGGCGCCAAGGTCAAGCCGGGCGATATCCTGGCGCGTATTTCCACCGAAAGCGCCAAGACCCGCGACATCACCGGCGGTCTGCCGCGTGTCGCCGAACTGTTCGAGGCCCGCAAGCCAAAGGACGCGGCGATCATCGCGGAAATCGCCGGCACCATCCGGTTCGGCCGCGACTACAAGAACAAGCGCCGCATCTCGATCGAGCCGATGGACAAGAACGAGGAGCCCCGCGAGTATCTGATCCCGAAGGGCAAGCACATCCACCTGCAGGACGGCGATATCGTCGAAAAGGGCGACTTCATCGTCGAGGGCAATCCGGCGCCGCACGACATCCTGGCGATCAAGGGCATCGAGGAACTCGCGGCCTATCTGGTCAACGAAATCCAGGAGGTCTACCGGCTGCAGGGCGTGCTGATCAACGACAAGCACATCGAGGTCATTGTCAGGCAGATGCTGCAGAAGGTCGAAATCACGGATCAGGGCGATACCGACATGATCTCGGGTGAGCAGATCGACAAGATCGAGTTCGACCAGCTCAACGTCAAGGCGAAGGAAGAGGGCAAGAAACCCGCCACGGGTACGCCGGTACTGCTCGGCATCACCAAGGCGAGCTTGCAGACCCGATCGTTCTTCTCGGCGGCGTCGTTCCAGGAGACCACGAGGGTGCTGACCGAGGCCGCCGTCAACGGCAAGGTTGATCCCTTGGAAGGCCTCAAGGAGAACGTCATTGTCGGTCGGCTGATCCCGGCCGGCACCGGCGCCTCGATGGCCAAGATCCGCGAAGTTGCCGTCAAGCGCGACAAGCTGATCCTCGATGAACGCGAGAAACAGGCCGCGATCGTGCCGGCAGCTCCGGAGGTAGAACCCTTGGCGCTTCCGCCGGCGGAATAAAGCCTATAAATTCACGATGTTATGCAAAAGGCCGGCGCCAGCCGGCCTTTTTCTGTTTTTTGCCGAGTGTGACGTTTATACCATCGTTCGTTCATCTTTCCTTCAGGGTAAAAAGCGCTTCTCTGGGCGGGACTTAGCCCGAATGCCGGCTAAAATCGGCCGGCGGCGGGACATCACGGAAATAACATGTTGGATCTTGCAATCGTTGGCGGCGGGCCGGGCGGCCTGATGAGCGCCTGGTATCTCAAGAAGAAGTTGGGCGAGCTCTGCCGCGTCACGATATTCGAGGCCTCCGACCGGCTCGGCGGCAAGATCCTGACCCGAAAGTTCGATGCCGCGCCGGCGATGTACGAGGCCGGCGTTGCCGAGATCTATGACTACTCGATGACCGGCCCCGATCCGCTGCGCGAGCTGATCCAGCATTTTGGCCTGCAGACTATTCCGATGGATGCCGAGCAGGTTCAGCTCGACGGCGAGCTGTTGCGCGACGTGCCGGGCATGCGGCGCAAATACGGCGCCAAGACCGCCGAGGCGATCGAGGCGTTCCGCAAGCGCTGCACCGAAATGGTGTCGCCTTTGGAATATTACGAAGGCGTCGGCGCCCACGACAATGAGCATCCATGGGCCTACCTCACGGCGGAGGAGTTGCTCGACAGGGAAGTGGACGATCCCACGGCCAAGCGCTTTTTCAAGGTGATGGCGCGCTCGGATATCGCCACCGAGTGTCACAACACCAACGGGCTCAATGCGTTGAAGAACTTCGTCATGGATGTCGACGGCTATATCGGGCTGTATTCGATCCAGAACGGCAACGAGCAGCTGATCGAATGCCTGCAGTCCGAGGTCGACGCCGATATCCAGCTCAATCACCGCGTGCTCAAGGTCGGCAAGACCCCGGCCGGCCGCTATCAGCTCAATATGATGAACGGCAAGGGACCGGAGGACAGGGATTTCGATCTCGTTCTGATGTGTCTGCCGCATAACTGGCTCGCGACCATGCGCTGGGAAGGCGAGCAACTGCGCCAGTCGATGGTCAAGCACATCGCTTATTTCGATCGACCGGCGCACTATCTGCGGGTCTCGATCCTGTTCGATGAGCCGTTCTGGGGAGAGAAGATCCCGGGCTCGTGGTTCATGTCGGAGGCATTCGGCGGCTGCTGCGTCTACAACGAGGGCTCGCGGCACGATGTCGGCAGGCACGGCGTGCTGAACTGGCTGATCGCCGGCTCTGATGCGCTCGCGTTCGCCAACCTCAGCGATCGCGAGCTGATCGACGTTGCCTTGAAGTCGCTGCCGGCCTCGCTCGGCAACGCGCGCGAACACTTCATGGAGGGCAAGATCCATCGCTGGCTGTCGTCGGTGAATGCTGTTCCCGGTGGCATGCCGGCGCGGGACGTCATGACCAACCACCGTCCCGAACCGAAGCAGCATCCCGGCCTGGTCGTGGTCGGCGACTATCTGTTCGATTCGACGCTGAACGGACTGCTCAATTCCTCCGATGCCGCCACCGATATCGTTGTCACCGAGATGATGCGGATGCGCCGCGCGCGCGCGGCCGGCGGCACGCCGGTGTCCGACAAGATCGACCGTAGCTATTTCGAGAACTATCGCGGTCTTGGGCCCTATCATGAGGTCTGGAAACAGTTTACCGATCCGGCCTATCTGATGGATCTGATCAGGATCGTGTGGAATCGGGCCGGGGGTTACAAGCTGTTGGTGGCTGGGTCCGCCAGTGGCGAACTGGTGGCCGCGCTGCGCGATCGCGGGGTGGATGCGTGGGGGATCGAGAACAACCGCGCGATTCACGCCAAGACGCCGGAAGCACTGAAGGTGTTCAACAAGTTTGGAACCATCACCGATTTGCCGTTCGCCGATGGTGAGTTCGACTTCGTGTTCGAGACCAGCCTGTGCCATGTCGCGGAAAACCGGGTCGCGCGCGCGGTTCGGGAATTGAACCGGGTCGTCCATACCGGTCTGGTGTTCGGATCGGTAACCTCGGACATGGCGCCCGAGCTGATCGATCGCTACGACCTGTTGCGCGGGGTCAAGAAGCTCGGCACCTGGTGGGAATGGTCCGAGCTGTTTTTCAGCAGCGGGTTCGACCTCTCGATGCACCGCCAGGACTGCACGGATGCGCTCTGGACCGCGACCTTGGCCGCCAACAAGGGACCGGGTCGGTGGTACGCGGACGCCGACAGCCTGCGCTACTCATTCTTTGACAAGGTCGAAGCCGACGACGACTAGGTGCAAAGACACACGCTTGCAACAATTCTTCTGAAAGCGCGACCTTTCGTATCGGCTCGATGCGGTGGTTTCGCGGGGGCCACTTCCCTCGATTTTACGGTCATGCCGGCCGTGCAGCATCGGTTGGTTTTATGGCGTCCAAGGCTCCATCTTTGATCAAGGTCCCGGCTTCGGTTCAGCCGGTTTCCGCGGCCGCGGAGGATGCCGTTGCGCCGGAGCCCGATGCGAAGACGGCAGCCGGCGTCGCCACCGACATTGGCGCCGCGGGCAGCAAGACGGCGCCGCCGCCGGACCCCGATCACGATGACGAAGAAGACGACGAACTCGATATTGCCGAGGACGAGGATGACGAGGATCTCGTCATCTTTACGGCGAGGGAAGCCGCCGGCGCGCTGGCGACCGTCTATGCGTTCGTCAAACCATTTCTGAAAAACTACAAGCGAATACTGGCATTCGTCGGCCTCGGCGTCACCGTCGAGACCCTGTTCAATGTCATCATGCCGCTGAGCCTGAAGTTCCTGATCGATGATGCTCTCGGTGAGGAGGATTTCCAGGCGCTGGTCCGGATCCTGTCGGTGCTGGCAGTCGCGGGGATCATCACGTCGATCGTCGCGGTCTGGTACGAGCGGTGGGACGCCAAGCTGGCGGCGTCGCTGATCTCGGATGTGCGGTCGACCCTGTTTGAGCATATCCAGAATTTGCCGTCGGCCTATTTTGCCCGCACCAAGCGCGGCGAGATCCTGTCGCGGTTTTCCGTCGATCTTTCGGCGTTCGAGGGGTCGGTCAAGAGTTTTGCGAGCAGCGCGGCGCTGCCCTTCTTCGAATTGATCGCCGGCATCGTCCTGATGCTGTTCCTGAACTGGCAACTCGCCGCGATTTCGCTGCTGGTGTTCCCGATTACGCTGATCGGCCCGCGGATCCTGACGCCGAAGGCGGTGCAGGCGAACTACGAGCAGAAGCTCAATGAATCGGCGCTGCTGGGCATGGTGCAGGAAAACGTCGCGGCGCAGGCCGTGGTCAAGGCGTTCAGCCTGCAGCGCCGCACGTTCGGCTGGTTCACGATGCGTAACAACGAGGCGCGCCGCAGGATAGCGTCGGCGGCGTTCCTGTCGACCATGGTCGAGCGCACGGTGACGATCTCGGTGTTGTTGCTTCACCTGGTGGTGCTCGCCATCGGCGCCTATCTGGCGACCAAGGGTCAGATCACCATCGGCACCTTCGTGACCTTCGAGAGCGCGTTCTGGGAAGTGTCCTATAACATCGCCCACATCATGCATTTCATTCCGGTGTCAATCCAGTCGGCGGCGGCGGTGCGCCATATCAGGGAATTGCTGGATGAGCCGACCCGCGGCACCGATGATCGTCCGGGCGCGCCGGACCTGCCGCGCATTACCCACGACATCACCTTCGACCACGTCACGTTCGGCTACGAAGGCAGCCAGACGCCGGTGCTCGACAATCTCAGTCTCAGGCTCGACGTCGGCAAGAGCATCGCCATCGTCGGTCCGAGCGGTTCCGGCAAGAGCACGCTGCTCAATCTGATTCTGCGGCTCTACGTGCCGGACGAGGGTCGGGTGACCATCGATAGCGTCGATATCCGAAAAGTCACCCGGGAATCCCTGCGCAGCAGCATGGCGGTGGTATTCCAGGAAAACATGCTGTTCAACATGTCGATCCGGGAAAACATCCGGCTCGGCAAGGAAGGCGCAACCGACCAGGAGGTGGTTGAGGCGGCGCGCAAGGCCGAGATCCATCGCTACATCATGTCGCTGCCGCAAAAATACGACACGCCCGTCGGCGAGCGCGGCGATACGTTGTCCGGCGGCCAGCGCCAGCGCATCGCGATCGCCCGCGCCATCGTCCGCGATCCGTCGATCCTGCTCTTGGATGAGGCGACCTCGGCGCTTGATCAGACCACGGAAGCCGCGATCAACCGTACGCTACTCAAGGTCGCCAAGGGCCGCACCATGATCTTTTCGACCCACCGCCTGACATCGGTGGTCGATATGGATGAGATCATCGTGATATCCGGCGGCCGGGCGATCGAGCGCGGTTCGCACGCCAAGCTGCTTGCCGCCGGCGGCGTCTATCGCAAACTGTGGGACGATCAAAGCCACAAGCCACATCAAGCGTTCGATCAGGCCGATGACGACAGCGACGATGACGATGACGATGACGATTGAGATGGCGCGGCCGGGGCTGTCTGGCAGCGCCGCCCTTGGGGTGCGAGGCGGCCCGTGACCGGCTTACGCGAGGCTTCCGTGTCCGGGATGCGCAGAGGGTTTGGCCGCCGGATTCCGCGGCGCTGATCGCTGCGAAAGCCGCTTTCGGAACCGTAGCCACGTGCCCTGCGACAGCCGCACGATGAAACGGGCCCAGCGCTGCGCGCGCCAACTCAGACCGTTGTCGATCGACAGCGAGCGAAGGTGATAGGCCTTGGCGAGACATCGTGCCTCGCACGCCATCTTGATGGGATCGTTGTAAAAAGCCTCGATCTTTTGGACATCCATGCCGTCGGTCGTGAGCCACTGCGGGACGTAAACGTTGCACAGCCGCTCGACGTCGGTGAATACCTTGGTGGCGCCGGTGCCTGCCGCGGGGCATGAAGTCGAAAATGCATCACCGACCAGCACCATGCCGGGCTGAAGATGGCCTCTGGCAACATACAAATCCGCTGGCCTCATCTTGACGGGCAGGCTGACCCTGAACTCTCCCATCATGTCTCGCAGCCCGGGCATCATGTCGAGCATGGTCTGTTCGGGAGCGCGGCGGAAGGCGGACAGCCACGGGTCGCCCAACTCACGGTAAACCATCAGGTTGGCGCGCATCGCCGTACCGATCGGGAACATCGAGAGGTAAGCCATGCGAGAGCTCGATCGCTTCGGCCAATAGGTCAATGCGGGGAAAGGAAAAGCGGCGCGCCCGACCGGCGCGACGTCGAAGCCCAGCGTGATCGAATGACATTCGCTGATGACATGACGATCGACGCCGAGCCGATGGCGAAGGCCAACATTCAATCCATTTGCCAGCACGACCAGCCGTGCCGAGATTTCCTCGCCATTCGACAACGCGATCTGCTGCCGTTCCCGGCTGTTTGAAATGCCGGATGCCTTGGCGCAGATCATTTCGACGCCGAACGGAATCTGCGCGCGCAAAGTATTGACGAGCGTATGGTACATCACGCCGTGCTGGTCGCTGGGTTTTTTGGTGACCACATGGCCAAAGCGCGCCTCCCACACTTCGCCGTCGAGCGTGGTGGCGCGCAGGGTCGCATCGGCCAGACCGGTCTTTCGCAACAGATCGAGCTGATCGCCGCCGAGCTTCTCGCAGCGCAGCTCAGGTGGGTAGACGGTATGTGGGTCGATCAAGACTGCCGGGATGCCGGCGCGTCCCAGCATGGCCGCGGCGGCCGAGCCGGCGAGACCGCCGCCGACGATTGCAACATCCGTGTAGCGCATGCCTGTCCCTCAGTACCAGGGCCGCATGATTGCGCCGGAAATGCAAAGAAACTCTCAATGGTAACTTCCGAACGAGATCGTCGTGCTTAACCTTGTGGCAATGCCGGACCTGCAAGATGGCTGCAGCATCGCGGTCGCTCAAGGCAAGGGTCCGATGATTTCGGTAACGTTTGATTCACCTCATCCAGGCATCGGCTCGCAGTGGGACGCGCTCATTCGGCGCGCGTCGTCGAATGTCTTCATGAACCCGGCCGCGTTGCAGGCGGCGCGTGAGACCAACTTCGCCAGGATTCATGTGCTGCAGGCCTGGGAGGAGGGGAATGGGTCTCCGAAGCTGGTCGGCATCTGGGCTTTGCAGGCGCGCAGGCCGGTGCCGTTCTGGGCCATGGTGTTCGAGGCCCTGCCTTACAACTATGCATTTCTTTCCAGTCCGGTAATCGATCCCTGCTGCGTCGACGAGGTGATCACGGCGTTCTTCGCGGCGATCGAAAACAACCCCGCGCTGCCCAACGTCATCAGCCTGCCATCGCTCGATACCGAATGTCCGAGCTACCCCGCGATATTGCGGGAATTGAACCGGCGCGGCGTCGAACCGTTGACGCTGTCGGAAAGCGCGCGGCCGTTCGTCACCCCCGAGTTTGGCATCAAACGATCCGGCGCAACGCGAAAAAAACTGCGGCAGGATTGGAACCGGCTATCGGCGCTCGGTACCGTCGATATCGTCAACGACAGAACTCCCGATGCGGCCCGAACTGCATTCGAGAACTTTCTCGCGCTTGAAAAAGCCAGTTGGAAAGGGGCCAGGGGCACCGCATTGCTGTCCGATCCCCAGGATGCGGCCTTTGTCCGGCGTTTATTTCATAACCTGGCCGCGCAGGGCGAGGCTTCGGTAGCCCTGCTGCGGGTCGATGGCGAGGCCATCGCGGCGCAGGTGCTGATGTATTGCGGCACCACGGCCTATACCTGGAAAACCGCTTTCAGCGCGCAATTCGGCAAGTATTCGCCGGGCGCGCTGCTGATCGATCGGATCACCGACGAGCTTTTTGCCAGATCCGATATCACGGCCATCAATTCTTGCGCCGCCGAAGCAAGCTTCATGGCCCAGCTGTGGGCGGGGCGGCGAATCATGGTCGATATGCTGGTCGATCTCGGCCCGGTAAAATCGCTGGGCTTCCGAATGGAAGCAGGTCGGCAGTTAGGCTATCTGCGTCTCAAGAGCTTGCGGGGCTGGCTCCGAAACCAGCCTTCGGCGGCGCCATCCAAGCGCCTGGGCATCGCCTCGCCTCGATAACAGATGCGCCTCATATATTACCCGGGTAATATTTGGCGGAGAGCGCCAATCAGATCCCGCCCATTTGCTCGCAAGCATTGCGCGCCGCCCCGAGGCTGCGGCGGACGGTATGCCTCCGAGGGCCCGATGGATGGGACCCCGCTTTCGCCAAAGCGGTTGATTCCGCCTTGTCTTTTCGATGCAGCGGGTGTCGATTTTTGCTGGCGGCAGAGGTGCTTCCTGCCTTGTGTTTCGCCTTGACTTGGCTATCCACCGCCGATAAAACCCGCGCACTTAACGACAGGCGGTGAGTGACGCCAGAGTCGGAACGGACCACCCTTTCAGCCCCTCGCGTCATTTTGGGGGAGCAGGATGGGCACCAGCCTCGACGAATGCCGCTCAAACGCTGTCGATGATAGCTAGGCAATGCCAGGACGATCTTGGTTCTCTTGAGCAAGTTCTCTTGAGATTGATGTCGGATGCATGACCTCGGTGTCCGATTGATCAACAATCCTTGATCAGTTTCGACCGCGGTCCTCTGTGGCGTCGAAGCGCTTCCCGCTCAGCGATGAGCGGTTGGCGCGATTTCGCTTTGCGCGGTTTGTTTCCGCGCGGGGTGACCGAATGGGGCCGGGAAGTCCCGAATGAATTTGCGAAGCCGATACCGGTTTTGCGCGAACGAACTTAAAGGGTGAAGGCTGATATGCCGACGATCAACCAGCTGATCACAACACCGCGAACGGTACAGAAGTCGCGCAAGAAGGTGCCGGCGCTGCAGCAATCACCACAGAAGCGTGGTGTGTGTACGCGCGTCTACACCACGACTCCGAAAAAGCCGAACTCGGCGCTGCGCAAGGTCGCCAAGGTGCGCCTGACCAATGGCTTCGAGGTCATCGGCTATATTCCCGGTGAAGGCCATAACCTGCAGGAACACTCCGTGGTCATGATCCGCGGCGGCCGCGTCAAGGATTTGCCGGGCGTGCGCTATCACATTCTCCGCGGCGTCCTCGATACCCAGGGCGTCAAGAATCGCAAGCAGCGCCGTTCCAAATACGGAGCCAAGCGTCCGAAATGATCCAAGCGTAGCTTGGATCATCCCCGGGAGAACAGCGTGAGACCCCAGGGGATCTGGATCAAAAAGTTAAGACGTGGATGGCCGGGACGAGCCTGGCCATGACGAAGGAAGAGAAGAGATGTCGCGCCGCCATTCTGCCGAAAAACGTGAAGTACTTCCGGATCCGAAATTCGGAAACATCATCGTTACCAAGTTCATGAACTCGGTGATGTATGCCGGGAAGAAGTCGGTCGCCGAAGGCATCGTCTATGGCGCGCTCGGCATGATCGAGAGCAAGACCAAGCAGAGCCCGCTGACGGTGTTCGAGCAGGCGCTCGAGAACGTGATGCCGACCATCGAGGTGCGGTCGCGCCGCGTCGGCGGCGCCACCTACCAGGTGCCGGTCGAAGTCCGCACCGTGCGCCGGCAGGCACTCGGCATCCGCTGGCTGATCTCGGCGGCCCGCGACCGCAATGAAAAGACGATGACGGAGCGGCTCTCGGCCGAGTTGCTCGACGCGTCGAATGGCAGGGGGAACGCCGTCAAGAAGCGAGAAGACGTGCACCGGATGGCGGAAGCCAACCGTGCCTTCTCGCACTATCGCTGGTAACGGCGAAACGAACGGAACTTAAGGAACAACCCATGCCTCGCGTTCATGCCATAGAAGACTACCGTAACTTCGGTATCATGGCGCATATCGATGCCGGCAAGACCACGACCACCGAGCGCATCCTGTATTACACCGGCAAAAGCCACAAAATCGGCGAGGTACACGAAGGTGCCGCGACGATGGACTGGATGGAGCAGGAGCAGGAGCGCGGCATCACCATCACCTCGGCCGCGACGACCGCATTCTGGAACGGCAAGCGCCTGAACATCATCGACACTCCCGGCCACGTCGACTTCACCATCGAAGTCGAGCGCTCGCTGCGGGTGCTCGACGGTGCGGTTTGCGTGCTCGATTCCAACCAGGGCGTCGAGCCGCAGACCGAAACCGTCTGGCGTCAGGGCGATAAGTACCGGGTGCCGCGCATCGTGTTCGCCAACAAGATGGATAAGACCGGCGCCGACTTCTACAAGTGCCTCGACGATATCGTTGACCGGCTCGGCGCCAAGCCGATTGCGATCCAGCTGCCGATCGGCTCCGAGAACAACTTCAAGGGACTGGTGGATCTGGTCCGCATGAAGGGCGTGGTCTGGGACGACGAGGCGCTCGGCGCCTCCTTCAAGGACATCGATATTCCCGCCGACCTCGCCGACAAGGCCAAGGAATACCGCGAGAAGATGCTGGAAGCCGCCGTCGAACTCGACGATGAGGCGCTTGCGGCCTACCTCGACGGCAACGAGCCCGATGAGGCGACGCTGAAGAAGTTGATCCGCAAGGCGGTTCTGACCGGGGCTTTCTTTCCGGTGCTGTGTGGCTCGGCTTTCAAGAACAAGGGCGTGCAGCCGCTGCTCGACGCGGTGGTCGACTATCTGCCGTCGCCGGTCGATGTGCCCGCGATCAAGGGTGTCGACGAGGACGGCAACGAAGTTGTTCGTCTGCCGAACGACAAGGAGCCCTTGGCGCTGCTTGCGTTCAAGATCATGGACGACCCCTTTGTCGGCACCATCACCTTTTGCCGCATCTATTCCGGCACGCTGTTGTCGGGCACCGGCGTCGTCAATTCGACCCGCGACCGCAAGGAGCGCATCGGGCGGATGTTGCTGATGCATGCCAACAACCGCGAAGACATCAAGGAAGCCTATGCCGGCGACATCGTGGCGCTGGCCGGCCTCAAGGAGGCCCGCACCGGCGACACGCTGTGCGATCCCAATAAGCCGGTGATCCTGGAAAAGATGGAGTTTCCGGAGCCGGTGATCGAAATCGCGATCGAGCCGAAATCGAAGGCCGACCAGGAAAAGCTCGGCGTCGCGTTGGCCAAGCTTGCCGCGGAGGATCCCTCGTTCCGGGTGTCGACCGATCAGGAATCCGGCCAGACCATCCTCAAGGGCATGGGCGAGCTGCATCTCGACATCAAGGTCGACATCCTGAGAAGGACCTACAAGGTCGACGCCAATATCGGGGCGCCGCAGGTGGCGTTCCGCGAGCGCGTCACCAAGCGCGCCGAGGTCGATTATACCCACAAGAAGCAGACCGGCGGTACCGGTCAGTTCGCGCGGGTCAAGTTCATCGTCGAACCGAACGAGCCCGGCAAGGGTTTCGAATTCGAATCCAAGATTGTCGGCGGTGCGGTTCCGAAGGAATATATTCCCGGCGTTGAAAAGGGCCTCAACAGCGTTCTGACGTCGGGCGTGGTCGCCGGCTTTCCGGTGGTCGACGTCAAGGTCCAGCTGGTGGACGGCGCCTATCACGACGTCAACTCCTCGGCGCTGGCGTTCGAAATTGCATCGCGCGCGGCGTTCCGCGACGCGCTACAAAAGGGCAAGTCGGTGCTGCTCGAGCCGATCATGAAGGTCGAGGTGGTGACGCCGGAGGATTACACCGGCTCCGTCATCGGCGATCTGAATTCGCGGCGCGGGCAGATACAGGGACAGGACATGCGCGGCAACGCCAACGTCATCAATGCGATGGTGCCGCTCATGAACATGTTCGGTTACGTGAATAACCTGCGCTCGATGAGCCAGGGCCGCGCGACCTTTACGATGCAGTTCGATCACTACGCGGAAGCGCCGGCCAACGTGTCGGCAGAAGTCCAGAAGAAGTTTGCCTGATTGTCGTTGGCGGCAGTTAACGACTGAACGGAGAGTCAAATGGCCAAAGCAAAATTTGAACGTAATAAACCGCACTGCAACATCGGAACCATTGGTCACGTCGACCACGGCAAGACGTCGCTGACGGCGGCGATCACCAAGGTGCTGGCGGAAACCGGCGGTGCGACGTTCACCGCCTACGACCAGATCGACAAGGCGCCTGAAGAGAAGGCGCGCGGCATCACGATTTCGACGGCGCACGTCGAATACGAGACCGCGAATCGCCACTATGCCCACGTCGATTGTCCGGGCCACGCCGACTACGTGAAGAACATGATCACCGGTGCGGCGCAGATGGACGGTGCGATCCTGGTGGTGTCGGCGGCCGACGGCCCGATGCCGCAGACCCGCGAACACATCCTGCTGGCCAAGCAGGTCGGCGTTCCCGCGATGGTGGTGTTCCTCAACAAGTGCGACATGGTCGACGATCCCGAACTGCTCGAGCTCGTCGAACTCGAAGTCCGCGAATTGCTGTCGAAGTACGAATTTCCGGGCGACACGATCCCGATCGTCAAGGGTTCGGCGCTGGCGGCGCTGGAAGACAAGGACAAGGCGCTCGGCCACGACGCCATCCTCGAGCTGATGAAGGCGGTGGACAGCTATATTCCGCAGCCGGAGCGTCCGATCGATCAGCCGTTCCTGATGCCGGTGGAAGACGTGTTCTCGATCTCGGGCCGCGGCACCGTGGTGACCGGGCGCGTCGAGCGCGGCGTCATCAAGGTTGGCGAGGAAATCGAGATCGTCGGTCTGCGCGATACCCAGAAGACCATCGTCACCGGCGTCGAGATGTTCCGCAAGCTGTTGGATCAGGGCCAGGCCGGCGACAACATCGGCGCGCTGCTGCGCGGTACCAAGCGCGAGGAAGTCGAGCGCGGTCAGGTGCTGTGCAAGCCGGGTTCGGTGAAGCCGCACACCAAGTTCAAGGCCGAGGCCTACATCCTGACCAAGGAGGAGGGCGGTCGCCACACCCCGTTCTTCACCAACTACCGGCCGCAGTTCTACTTCCGCACCACCGACGTGACCGGGGTCGTGCATCTGCCGGAGGGTACCGAGATGGTGATGCCGGGCGACAACATTGCGATGGAAGTGCACCTGATCGTGCCGATCGCGATGGAAGAAAAGCTGCGCTTCGCGATCCGCGAAGGCGGCCGCACCGTCGGTGCGGGCGTGGTCGCCAGCATCATCGAATAAGATCGGCGAATAGGGAGTAGCGAGTAGCGAATAGTTGGCAGGCAGATATTTCTACTTCTATTCGCTATTCGCCTCTTAGACACGACGACAAAGAAAGACAGCGGCAATGAACGGCCAGAATATTCGGATACGTCTCAAGGCGTTCGACCATCGCATTCTCGATTCGTCGACGCGTGAGATCGTCAACACGGCGAAACGGACCGGCGCCCAGGTACGCGGGCCCATCCCGCTGCCCACCCGTATCGAGAAGTTCACCGTCAACCGTTCGCCGCATGTCGACAAGAAGAGCCGCGAGCAATTCGAGATGCGCACGCACAAGCGTCTTCTCGATATCGTCGATCCGACCCCGCAGACGGTGGACGCGCTGATGAAGCTCGATCTGGCCGCCGGTGTCGACGTCGAAATCAAGCTCTAACTTTCAAGCCCGTCCGGATTTTAGCGGACAGAAAGAACAGGAAGCACGCCGATGCGCTCCGGAGTGATCGCACAAAAGGTCGGGATGACGCGGGTCTTTACGGAGACCGGCGAACATATCCCCGTGACCGTGCTGAAGCTGGGAAATTGCCAGGTATTGGGTCATCGCACGACCGAGAAGAACGGTTACGTCGCGCTGCAGCTCGGTTCGGGCACCCGCAAGACCGTCTATCTGCCGAAGGCGGAGCGCGGCCAGTTCGCGGTCGCCAAGGTCGAGCCCAAGCGCAAGGTCACCGAATTCCGCGTCTCGGAAGACGCGCTGATCCCGGTCGGCGCCGAGATTTTGGCTGACCATTTCGTGGTCGGACAGTTCGTCGACGTCACTGGCACATCGGTCGGCAAGGGTTTCGCCGGCGGCATGAAGCGCTGGAATTTCGGCGGCTTGCGCGCCACCCACGGTGTCTCGGTTTCACATCGGTCGATCGGTTCGACCGGCGGACGCCAGGATCCCGGCAAGACCTTCAAGAACAAGAAGATGCCCGGTCACATGGGCGTCGATCGCATCACCACGCTCAATCTGCGCGTGGTGCAGACCGATGTCGCGCGCGGACTGATCCTGGTCGAAGGCGCCGTTCCGGGCTCCAAGGGCGGATGGATCGCGGTGCGCGATGCCGTCAAGAAGGCGTTGCCGAAGGAGGCGCCGAAGCCGGGCAAGTTCCGCCTGGCCGGCGGCGAACCGGCGGCGGCAGTGCCGGCCGAGCAGGAGGGCGCGTGAGATGGAATTGAACGTCACAACGCTTGACGGCAAGGCGGCCGGATCGGTCCAGCTCTCGGACGAGATCTTCGGCTTGGTGCCGCGCAAGGACATCATCCAGCGCTGCGTCCAGTGGCAGCTCAACAAGCGTCAAGCCGGGACCCACAAGGCCCAGGGCCGCGCCGATGTCTGGCGCACCGGCAAGAAGATGTACAAGCAGAAGGGCACCGGCGGTGCGCGTCATGGCTCGGCCCGGGTGCCGCAGTTCCGCGGCGGCGGCCGTGCCTTCGGCCCCGTGGTGCGCTCGCACGCGACCGATCTGCCGAAGAAGGTTCGTGCGCTGGCGCTGCGACATGCGCTGTCCGCGAAAGCCAAGGACGGCGGCCTGATCGTGATTGAATCGGCCACGCTGGAAGCCGCCAAGACCAAGGCGCTGGTTGGACACTTTTCAAGCCTCGGGCTCACCAATGCGCTGATCATCGACGGCGCCGAGGTCCATAGCGGCTTCGCCACCGCAGCGCGCAACATTCCTGATATCGACGTGCTGCCGGTCCAGGGCATCAACGTCTATGACATTCTGCGGCGTCAGAAGCTGGTGCTGACCAAGGCAGCGCTCGATGCGTTGGAGGCGCGCTTCAAATGAAGACTATCGATCCGCGCTTTTACGACATCATCGTCGCCCCGGTCGTGACCGAAAAGGCGACCTATGCCTCAGAACACAACAAGGTCGTGTTCCGGGTCGCGAGCAAGGCTACCAAGCCGCAGATCAAGGAAGCCGTCGAGAAGCTGTTCGACGTCAAGGTCAAGAGCGTGAACACGCTGGTGCGCAAGGGCAAGACCAAGGTCTTCCGCGGCACCTACGGTTCGCAGTCGGATGTGAAGCGTGCGGTGGTGACCCTCGAAGAGGGCCACCGCATCGATGTCACCACCGGGCTATAAGGCGATACAGCGATGGCATTGAAAACATTCAACCCCACGACCCCGGGCCAGCGCCAGCTGGTGATGGTCGATCGTTCGGCGCTCTACAAGGGCAAGCCGGTCAAGACCCTGACCGAAGGAAAGCACTCCAGCGGTGGCCGCAACAACACCGGCCGCATGGTGGTGCGCTTTCGCGGCGGCGGCCACAAGCAGGCTTACCGCATCGTCGATTTCAAGCGCACCAAGGTCGACATGCCGGCGACCGTCGAGCGCCTCGAATACGATCCGAACCGCACCGCCTTTATCGCGCTTTTGAAATATACCGACGGCACGCAAGCCTACATCCTGGCGCCGCAGCGTCTTGCGGTCGGCGACACCGTCATCGCCGGCAACTATGTCGACGTCAAGCCGGGCAACGTGATGCCGCTCGGCAACATGCCGATCGGCACCATCATCCACAATGTGGAATTGAAGATCGGCAAAGGCGGCCAGCTGGCGCGGTCCGCCGGCACCTACGCCCAGATCGTCGGCCGCGACCAGGATTACGTGATTGTGCGCCTGAACTCGGGTGAGCAGCGTCTGGTTCACGGCCGTTGCACCGGCACCATCGGAGCAGTGTCGAATCCCGATCACATGAATATTTCGATCGGCAAGGCCGGTCGCAATCGCTGGCTCGGCCGCAAGCCTCATAACCGCGGCGTCTCCATGAACCCGGTCGACCATCCCCACGGCGGCGGCGAAGGCCGCACTTCCGGCGGCCGTCATCCGGTCACCCCCTGGGGCAAGCCCACCAAGGGCAAGAAGACCCGCTCGAACAAATCGACCAACAAATTCATTCTCATCAGCCGCCACAAGCGGAAGAAGTAAGGAACGCCGGACATGGTTCGTTCAGTCTGGAAAGGCCCGTTCGTCGAAGGCTCCCTGCTCAAGAAAGCAGATGCCGCGCGCGCGTCCGGCCGTCATGACGTGATCAAGATTTGGAGCCGCCGCTCGACCATCCTGCCGCAGTTCGTAGGTCTGGTGTTCGGCGTCTATAACGGCCAGAAGCACGTGCCGGTATCGGTCAACGAGGAAATGGTCGGGCACAAGTTCGGCGAGTTCTCGCCGACCCGGACCTTCCACGGCCATTCTGGCGACAAGAAAGCCAAGAAGGCTTGAGGACTTAAGCGATGAGCAAACCAAAGCGCGAACGGAGCCTCCCGGACAACGAGGCCAAGGCGATCGCCCGGATGCTTCGGGTCAGTCCGCAGAAGCTCAATCTTGTCGCGCAGCTGATCCGCGGCAGGAAGGCTTCGGCCGCGCTCGCCGATCTGCAGTTCTCGCGCAAGCGAATCGCGGTCGACGTCAAGAAGTGCCTGGAATCGGCGATCGCCAATGCCGAGAACAATCACGATCTCGACGTCGACGAATTGATCGTCGCCGAGGCTCATGTCGGCAACGGCATCGTCATGAAGCGTTTCGCACCGCGCGGCCGTGGCCGTTCGGGCCGTATCTTTAAACCATTCTCGCAGCTGACGATCGTGGTTCGTCAGGTCGAGGCGAGCGCTTAACCAGAGGCGCGGGAGAGAACGATGGGTCAGAAGATCAATCCGATCGGGCTGCGTCTCGGCATCAACCGGACGTGGGATTCCCGTTGGTTCGCCGGCAAGAACGAATACGGCAAGCTGCTGCACGAGGACGTCAAAATCCGCGAGATCCTGCACAAGGAATTGAAGCAGGCAGCGGTTGCCAGGATCGTGATCGAGCGCCCGCACAAGAAATGCCGGGTGACGATCCATTCGGCGCGTCCCGGCGTCGTGATCGGCAAGAAGGGCGCCGATATCGACAAGCTGCGCAAGCGCGTCGCCGATATCACCGCTTCCGACGTCGTCATCAACATCGTGGAAATCCGCAAGCCCGAGCTCGATGCCACGCTGGTTGCCGAATTGATCGCCCAGCAGCTCGAGCGCCGGGTCGCGTTCCGCCGCGCCATGAAGCGCGCGGTGCAGTCGGCGATGCGGCTCGGTGCCGAGGGCATCCGCATCAACTGCTCGGGCCGTCTCGGCGGCGCCGAAATCGCGCGGATGGAATGGTATCGCGAGGGCCGCGTGCCCCTGCACACGCTGCGCGCCGACATCGACTACGGGGTCGCCACCGCGTTCACCACGTTCGGCACCTGTGGCGTCAAGGTCTGGATCTTCAAGGGCGAAATCCTTGAGCATGATCCGATGGCGCAGGACAAGAAAATGGCCGAGGGCGAAACCTCACGGCCCCGCCGCGACGCGGCTTGAAGCGATTTGTGAGAAGGTTTGAGGGCGCAAAGCCATGATGCAACCAAAGAAAACGAAGTTCCGGAAGGCGCACAAGGGCCGTATCCACGGCGCCGCGACTTCGGGCGCGACGTTGTCGTTCGGCCAGTTCGGCCTGAAAGCGATGGCGCCGGAGCGCATTACCGCGCGCCAGATCGAAGCCGCGCGCCGCGCGCTTACCCGCCACATGAAGCGTGCCGGCCGGGTCTGGATCCGCATTTTCCCGGATGTGCCGGTGTCCAAGAAGCCCGCCGAAGTCCGCATGGGTTCCGGCAAGGGGACGCCGGAATTGTGGGTGGCGCGGGTCAAGCCGGGCCGGGTGATTTTCGAAATCGACGGCGTCACCGTGCAGACCGCGAAGGAAGCGCTGTCGCTCGCCGCCGCCAAGCTGCCGATCAAGACGCGCTTCGTCGCGCGCATTGCGGAATAGGGAATTGGTCATGGCCGAGATGAAAGTCGCCGATATCCGCGCAATGAGTCCCGATCAGATGGATGACGCTGTCCTCAATCTGAAGAAGGAGCGCTTCAATCTGCGCTTCCAGCGCGCCACCGGGCAGCTGGAGAACACCTCGCGGCTGCGTCAGGCCCGCCGCGACATCGCCCGCATCAAGACCATCGCCGCGCAAGCGCGCGCGAAGAAGAAGTAAGGGGCTTAATATGCCAAAACGTACGCTCCAGGGCGTGGTCGTCAGCGACAAGCAAGCCAAGACGGTGGTGGTGCGGGTCGACCGGCGCTTCACCCATCCGATCTACAAGAAGACGATCCGCCGCTCGAAGAACTACCACGCGCACGACGAGAACAACGAGTTCAAGCCGGGCGACATGGTGTGGATCGAGGAGAGCAAGCCGATCTCGAAGTTGAAGCGCTGGACCGTGGTCCGGGGTGAACAGAAGAAAACGGCCTGAAAGCGGTTCGGCCAGGCCGAACCGGATTTTGGGAAAAAAATTCAGGCGCAAATTCTTGCGCATCAGGAAGAGGACGAGGTGCATCAATGATTCAGATGCAGACCAACCTCGACGTGGCCGATAATTCAGGCGCACGCCGTGTCATGTGTATCAAGGTGCTGGGTGGCTCCAAGCGCCGCTATGCTACCGTGGGCGACGTCATCGTGGTGTCGATCAAGGAAGCCATTCCGCGCGGCAAGGTGAAGAAGGGCGACGTCATGAAGGCGGTCGTGGTCCGGGTCCGCAAGGACATCCGCCGCGCCGACGGCTCCGTCATCCGCTTCGACCGCAATGCCGCCGTGCTGATCAACAACCAGTCGGAGCCGGTCGGTACCCGCATTTTCGGGCCGGTGCCGCGCGAGCTGCGCGCCAAGAACCACATGAAGATCATCTCGCTTGCGCCGGAGGTGTTGTGATGGCTGCCAAGATCCGGAAGGGCGACAAGGTGGTGGTGTTGTCCGGCCGCGACAAGGGCCGCACCGGCGAAGTGTTCGAGGTGCGTCCGGACGACAACAAGGCGCTGGTCCGCGGCATCAATATCGTCAAGCGTCACCAGAAGCAGACCCAGGCGCAGGAGGGTGGCATCGTCTCGAAGGAGTCGCCGATCCACCTGTCCAACATCGCGATCGTCGGCAAGGACGGCAAGCCGACGCGGGTGGGGTTCAAGATTTCATGCGGATGGCAAGAAGGTACGCTTTGCCAAGCGCACGGGAGCAGAGATCGATGGCTGATACCGCATATACGCCGCGCCTGCGCGCGCAATTCGACAAGGAAATCCGCGGAAAGCTGACCGAGCAGTTCGGCTATGCCAACATCATGCAGGTGCCGCGCCTGGACAAGGTCGTGCTCAACATGGGCGTCGGCGAAGCCGTCAATGACCGCAAGAAGGCGGAACTGGCGGCGGCCGATCTGTCGCTGATCGCGGGCCAGAAGGCCGTTGTGACCTACTCGCGGGTCGCGATCGCCACCTTCAAGCTGCGCGAGAACCAGCCGATCGGCTGCAAGGTGACGCTGCGCAAGGCCAAAATGTACGAGTTCATCGACCGCCTCGTCAATGTCGCGCTGCCCCGGGTCCGGGATTTCCGCGGCCTCAATCCGAAGAGCTTCGATGGCCGCGGCAATTACTCGCTCGGCATCAAGGAGCACATCATTTTTCCCGAGATCGACTTCGACAAGATGGGGGAAACCTGGGGCATGGATGTCACGGTATGCACCACGGCAGGCAGCGATGATGAGGCGCGAGCGTTGTTGACCGCATTCAATTTCCCGTTCCGGCAGTGAGAAGCTGACCTCAAGCCTCTCAAACGCGGAAACCCAGGAGCCAAGCATGGCAAAGAAGAGTTCGATCGAGAAGAACAATCGTCGCACGCGGATGACCAAGAACGCCGCGCCGAAGCGGGCGAAGCTGAAGGCCATCATCGCCGACAAGAAGAAGCCGATGGAAGAGCGATTCGCGGCGACGCTGAAACTTGCCGAAATGCCGCGCAATTCGTCGGCGACCCGGATTCGTAACCGCTGTGAAATGACCGGGCGCCCGCGTTCGGTCTATCGCAAGAACAAGCTCAGCCGCATCGCGCTGCGTGAACTCGGCTCCAAGGGTCTGGTTCCCGGGCTCGTGAAGTCGAGCTGGTAAGGAGGGTCGTCAAGATGTCCACGCACGATCCGATCAGCGATCTCATCACCCGCATCCGCAACGCCCAGATGCGCGCCAAGCCCAAGGTCTCGACCCCGGGATCCAGAATGCGCGCCAACGTGCTCGAGGTGCTGAAGGCCGAAGGCTATATCCGCGGCTATGCCAGCATCGACCATGCGTCGGGCCGCAGCGAGCTCGAGATCGAGCTGAAATATTTCGACGGCGAGCCCGTGATTCGCGAGATCGAGCGGGTGTCCAAGCCAGGGCGGCGGGTCTATGCCTCGGTGAAGAACCTGCCGCGCGTCAACAACGGCCTCGGCATCTCGGTGTTGTCGACGCCGAAGGGAATCATGGCCGACCACGACGCGCGCGACGCGAATGTGGGCGGCGAAATTCTCTTCACGGTGTTTTGAGGAAGGGAATAGTCATGTCTCGTATCGGCAAGCGGCCAGTGACGGTTCCGTCGGGCGTTACCGCCACCGTCGAAGGCCAGACCGTGAAGATGAAGGGACCGAAGGGCCAGCTTCAGTTCGTGGTGCACGATGACGTCGAGGTGAAGTTCGAAAACGGCGCGGTCAAAGTGGCGCCGCGGGTCGACACCAACCGCGCCCAGGCGCTCTACGGCACCGCGCGCGCGCAGGTCGCCAATCTGGTGGCCGGCGTGACCAAGGGCTTCGAGAAGAAGCTCGAGATCACCGGCGTCGGTTATCGCGCAGCCCTGCAGGGCAAGAACCTGCAGCTCGCGCTGGGCTACAGCCACGACGTGGTCTATGCGATCCCGGAAGGCATCGCGATCACGGTGCCGAAGCCGACCGAGATCGTCATCACCGGCAACGATGTTCAGCGCGTTGGCCAGGTCGCCGCCGAGATCCGCAGCTACCGTCCGCCGGAGCCCTACAAGGGCAAGGGCGTGAAATATTCGGATGAATTCATCTTCCGCAAGGAAGGCAAGAAGAAGTAACGGAGCCGGCCATGTCGAAACTCAAGATCACCAATGCCCGGCGCAAGCAACGCGTGCGTCTGTCGTTGCGCCGCACCGCCAGCGGCCGCCCGCGGCTGTCGGTGTTCCGTTCCTCCAAGCACATCTATGCGCAGGTGATCGACGACCTCAAGGGCGAGACGCTGGCATCGGCCTCGTCACTGGAAAAGGCGATGCGCGAGAGCGGCAACACCGGTGCCAATATCGACGCCGCCAAGGCTGTCGGAAAGCTGCTGGCGGAACGCGCGGTCAAGAAGGGCGTCACCGAGGTGGTGTTCGATCGCGGCGGCTATCTCTATCACGGTCGCGTCAAGGCGCTGGCGGATGCGGCGCGCGAAAGCGGTTTGAGCTTCTGAAGTTATGGATGGAACGGACACCCAGGGGCGCTGGCCTCTCAAGGCAAGTCTTTTAAGGATCGGAAAACACCATGGCAGGTGAACGCGAACGCGGTGGCGGCCACCGGGGCGGACGAGAAGAGCGCGACAGCGAGTTCGTCGACAAGCTCGTCCACATCAATCGTGTGGCCAAGGTCGTCAAGGGCGGCAAGCGCTTCGGCTTTGCGGCGCTGGTCGTGATCGGCGATCAGAAGGGCAGGGTCGGATTCGGCCATGGCAAGGCGCGCGAAGTTCCGGAGGCGATCCGCAAGGCGACGGAAGCGGCGAAGCGCAACCTGACCCGCGTCGCGCTGCGCGAAGGCCGCACGCTGCATCACGACGTCGCTGGCCGTCACGGGGCGGGGCGGGTCTATCTGCGCGCGGCACCGGCGGGCACCGGCATCATTGCCGGGGGTCCGATGCGCGCGGTGTTCGAGACGCTCGGTATTCAGGATGTGGTGGCGAAGTCGATCGGCTCGTCGAACCCCTACAACATGGTTCGTGCCACCTTCGATGCACTCAAGCATCAGGATTCGCCGCGCTCGGTCGCGGCGCGCCGCAACATCAAGGTTTCGACGCTGCAGTCGCGCCGCGTCGGCGGCGACGCCGAGGTGGTGGCCGAATAAAGCGGGCATGATCGGAAAAAATGGCCAATGGCCGTTTTCTTCAAAGATCATGCCAGATGGAAGACGATCTGGAGTTTACGACGATGGCCAAGGCCGCAAAAATGATCAAGGTCGAGCAGACCGGCAGCGCGATCCGCCGCCACCACTCGCAGCGCGCCACGCTGATCGGCCTCAAGCTGAACAAGATCGGCCGGGTCACCGAGCTGCAGGACACCCCTGAAGTTCGCGGCATGATTGCGAAGGTCCAACATCTCGTCCGCATCGTCGACGGGAAATAAGCATGGTGGCGTGATCCCGAAATGGCTACCGCCTTTCGGTGACGATCATGGCCCGGAGATTAAGGGAAGCGAACGATGAAGCTCAGCGATATCGCCGACAATGCCGGCTCGCGCAAGAAGCGGATGCGGGTCGGCCGTGGCATCGGATCAGGCAAGGGCAAGACGGCCGGCCGCGGCGGCAAGGGCCAGACCGCGCGCTCGGGCGTGCGCATCAAGGGTTTCGAAGGCGGCCAGATGCCGCTTCACCGGCGGCTGCCGAAGCGCGGCTTTAACAATATTTTCCGGCTCGAATTCGCCGAGATCAATCTCGATCGCCTGCAAGAGGCCATCGATGCCAAGCTGCTGGACGCCGGCGCGGCCATCAATGCGGAATCTCTGGTCAAGGCCCGTGTCATCCGTCGTCCGAAGGATGGCGTCCGGCTGCTCGGCCGGGGTGAAATCAAGGCCAAGCTGACGATAGAGGTTCACGGGGCTTCGAAATCCGCCATTGCTGCGGTCGAGAAGGCGGGGGGCACCGTGAAGATCCTGGCGCCGGCCAAGGATGAAGGCGAGGCGGCGTAACATCTGCGTCATCGCCCGCCCGGTGACGGGCGGGCGGGCGAAGCGACGATGGATTTATCGAAGCCGAGCACCAAATAATGTCCGGCGCCTACTGTGCCCCGTCGTCCGGAGCATGGCAGATCAGGGCGCGCGCGGGAGGGAAGCCGAACATGGTCTCAGCAGCGGAACAATTGGCGGCAAACCTCAACTTTTCGGCGCTCGGAAAAGCCGAAGAGCTGAAGAAGCGTATCTGGTTCACCCTCGGCGCGCTCCTGGTCTACCGGTTTGGTACCTACATCCCGCTGCCAGGCATCGATCCCAGCATCTGGGAAAAGGTGTTCAACTCGCAGGCCGGCGGCATCCTCGGCATGTTCAACATGTTCTCCGGCGGCGGCATCCACCGCATGGCGATCTTTGCCTTGAACATCATGCCGTATATTTCGGCATCGATCATCATTCAGCTTCTGACCACGGTGTCGCCGCAGCTCGAGGCGCTGAAGAAGGAGGGCGAGGCCGGCCGCAAGACGCTCAATCAATATACCCGCTACCTCACGGTGCTTTTGGCCGCATTCCAGTCCTATGGCATCGCGGTCGGCCTGGAGGGCGCGGGCAATGTCGTCACCGATCCCGGTCTGTTCTTCCGTCTTTCGACCGCCGTCACCCTGACCGGCGGCACCATGTTCCTGATGTGGCTCGGCGAGCAGATCACGTCGCGCGGCATCGGCAACGGCATTTCCTTGATCATTCTCTCGGGCATCGTGGCTGAGCTGCCCTCGGCGCTCGCCAATATGCTGGAATTGGGTCGGCAGGGCGCGCTGTCGACCGGGCTCATCCTGATTGTCATCGTGATGGCGGTCGCGGTGATCGCCTTCATCGTGTTCATGGAACGCGCGCAGCGGCGGCTGTTGATCCAGTATCCGAAGCGCCAGGTCGGCAACAAGATGTTCGAGGGCCAGTCCTCGCATCTGCCGCTGAAGCTGAATACCTCCGGCGTGATTCCGCCGATTTTTGCTTCCTCGCTGCTGTTGCTGCCGACCACGGTGGCGAATTTCAATGCCGGCAAGGGTCCGGAATGGTTTCAATGGATCACGACCCAGCTCGGCCATGGCCGGCCGCTGTTCCTGGTGCTCTATCTGGCGCTGATCGTGTTCTTCGCCTTCTTCTATACCGCGATCGTGTTCAACCCGACCGAGACGGCCGATAACCTCAAAAAGCATGGCGGCTTCATTCCGGGCATCCGGCCGGGCGAACGCACCGCCGAATACATCGATTATGTGCTTTCGCGCATCACCGTGCTGGGCGCCATTTATCTGGCGATTGTCTGCCTGATCCCCGAAATTCTGATTTCCTACGCCTCCGTGCCGTTCTACTTTGGCGGGACGTCGCTGTTGATCGTGGTCAGTGTCACCATGGACACGGTGGCGCAGGTGCAGGGCTATCTGCTTGCCCACCAGTATGAGGGGCTGATCAGGAAGTCGAAGTTGCGGGGAAGGCGGCGCTGAGCTCGGTTGGTCTCGCGCTGGATATAAGAATGAGGGTGTGCGGTTTATCGCTCACCGGGCCGGGGGGCGAACAAGGATGAGACTGATACTTCTGGGGCCGCCGGGCTCGGGCAAGGGAACCCAGGCGCAGCGGCTGATTTACCGCTTTGGTATTATTCAGCTGTCGACTGGGGAAATGCTGCGTGCCGCGGTTGCGGCGCAGACGCCGGTCGGCATCAAGGCCCAGGGTATCATGGCCAGCGGCGGTCTGGTGCCCGACGACATGGTGATCGGCATCATTTCCGACCGGCTGGATCAGCCGGACGCGGCAAAGGGTTTCATTCTCGATGGCTTTCCGCGCACGGTGCCGCAGGCGGAAGCGCTCGATGAGCTGCTCCGCAGGAAACGCCTCAAGCTCGATGCCGTGATCGAGCTTCGCGTCAACGAAAGCGCGCTGTTGCAGCGGGTGGAAACCCGCGCCGCGGAAATGCGGGCACGAGGCGAGGAAGTACGCGCCGACGACACCCCCGAGGTGCTGACCAGGCGGTTGGCAAGCTACCGCGCGCTGACCGAGCCGCTGATTCACTACTATTCGGAGCGTCGCAAGCTGCTGACGGTCGATGGCATGATGACCATCGAGCACGTCACCCACGAGATTAACCGTATCCTGGCCGCGATCGGCGCGGTGGAAGCCGGGGCTGCCCAAACCAAGGCTGTCAAAAAAGCGACCGCAGCCAAGCGAACCGCCGATAGGCCCAAGACGGCCGTAAAAGGGGCTTCGAAGGCGGCCGTGAGCCGCGCCGGAACCTCCGGCAAGCGCGCCAAGGGGTCGGGCGCGGCCCGGAAGCCGGCCTCCAAGGGACCAAAAAAGCCGTCTCGTGCTGCCGGGGCGGGCTCCAAGAGCGGTGCTGCCCGGAAACCCAAGAAATCCGTTAAAAAGGTCACGAAACGGCGAGCTAAGGCATAGGGACGGTTGACGAAACCGGTTTGAATCCTTTATTAAGCGCGGTATCCAGTCGGATAGTTTTTGGACGATGCCGGGCCCCTAGATGAACGAGGGGAGGGCGTCGTGTTCGCGTTTGCGGACACCTGCCCGAGTTAACTAAAATAGACTGCCGGTCAGCGGCCGGTGACAGGAGAAAAGTACGTGGCTCGTATTGCCGGCGTGAACATCCCCACCAACAAGCGCGTACTGATCGCGCTTCAGTATATCCATGGCATCGGCCAGAAGAACGCGGCCGAGATCCTGGAGAAGGTCAAGATTCCCGTTGATCGCCGGGTCGCGCAGCTGAGCGACCAGGAAGTGCTGCAAATCCGCGAGGTGATCGACCGCGACTACATGGTCGAAGGCGATCTGCGTCGCGAGACGGGCATGAACATCAAGCGCTTGATGGACCTCGGCTGCTATCGCGGTCTGCGTCATCGGCGCGGATTGCCGGTGCGCGGTCAGCGTACCCACACCAACGCGCGCACGCGCAAAGGGCCGGCGAAGTCGATCGCCGGCAAGAAGAAGTAATTGGCGAATAGTCAGTAGCGAATAGCGAATAGGGCAAAGCCTTCTATTCCCATTCGCTGCTCGCTCATTAGGTGTAGCCGCTGGCATGACGGCGGCGTTTGAGATCGTTGGAAAGGTTCTCTGAATGGGCAAGGAAGCCACCCGTGTTCGCCGTCGTGAGCGCAAGAACATTGCATCCGGTATCGCGCACGTGAATTCGTCGTTCAACAACACGACCATCACCATCACCGACGCACAGGGCAATACCATTGCATGGTCGTCGGCCGGAACGATGGGCTTCAAGGGTTCGCGCAAATCGACCCCCTATGCCGCGCAGGTGGCGGCGGAAGACGTCTCCAAGAAGGCGCAGGAACATGGCATGCGGACGCTGGAGGTTGAAGTCGCAGGTCCGGGTTCGGGCCGCGAATTGGCGCTGCGCGCGTTGCAGGCCGCGGGCTTTACCGTCACATCGATCCGCGATGTGACGACGATCCCGCACAACGGCTGCCGCCCGCGCAAACGCCGGAGAGTTTGACGTTCGAACGCGGGCGGCTTCGCCACCCGCGATGGTTTTTAGAAATTTTATAAGCCCGCGGACTGATCCGCGATCTCCAACGCCAGTAATTTGGATGGCAAATTGACTGGCTCATGGGTGACACAGTGACGATCCAGAAAAATTGGCAAGAACTTATCCGGCCAAACAAGCTCCAGGTGACGCCGGGCACCGATCCCGTCCGCTTCGCGACACTGGTTGCCGAGCCGCTCGAGCGCGGCTTCGGCCAGACGCTCGGCAACGCGTTGCGGCGCATCCTGTTGTCATCGCTGCAGGGCGCGGCGGTGCAGTCGGTGCATATCGACGGCGTGCTGCACGAATTCTCTTCGATCGCTGGCGTTCGCGAGGACGTCACCGACATCGTGCTGAACATCAAGGATATCTCGATCAAGATGCAGGGCGAAGGCCCCAAGCGCATGGTCGTCAAGAAGCAGGGGCCGGGCGTCGTCACCGCCGGCGATATCCAGACCGTGGGCGACGTCGTGGTGCTCAATCCGGATCTGCAGATCTGCACGCTGGACGAGGGCGCCGAGATCCGCATGGAATTCACCGTCGCCGCCGGCAAGGGCTATGTCGCCGCCGAGCGCAACCGTCCCGAGGATGCGCCGATCGGGCTGATCCCGGTCGACAGCCTGTTCTCGCCGGTGCGCAAGGTTTCGTACAAGGTCGAGAATACCCGCGAGGGCCAGATCCTCGATTACGACAAGCTGACGATGACCATCGAGACCAACGGCGCGATCTCGCCTGATGATGCGGTGGCCTATGCCGCGCGCATCCTGCAGGACCAGCTCAACGTCTTCGTCAACTTCGAGGAACCGCGCAAGGAAGTGACGCAGGAGATCATCCCGGATCTGGCGTTCAACCCGGCCTTCCTCAAGAAGGTCGACGAGCTCGAACTGTCGGTGCGTTCGGCCAACTGCCTGAAGAACGACAACATCGTCTATATCGGCGACCTCGTGCAGAAGTCGGAAGCGGAGATGCTCCGTACCCCGAACTTCGGCCGCAAGTCGCTGAACGAGATCAAGGAAGTGCTGGCCCAGATGGGGCTGCATCTCGGCATGGAAGTGCCGGGCTGGCCGCCGGAAAATATCGACGAACTGGCCAAGCGCTTCGAGGACCATTATTGATTCCGCGATCGCGGGGCTCGCGGCAACGCGAACCCGGAATCCCCGGGGTTTGATAGATCGAGATTCCGGATCGCCGCTTCGCGGCGTCCGGAATGACACAGTTCAGGCAGGAGAGACGCCATGCGTCATGGCAAGGTTCATCGCAAGCTCAACCGCACCGCCGAGCATCGGCGCGCGATGTTTGCCAATATGTGCGCGTCGCTGATCAAGCACGAGCAGATTGTCACCACGCTGCCGAAGGCGAAGGAACTTCGTCCGATCGTCGAAAAGCTGGTCACGCTCGGCAAGAAGGGCGGCCTCGCCATGCGCCGGCAGGCGATCTCCGAAATGCGGGATCTCGACCAGACCCGAAAACTGTTCGATGTGCTGGCCGCCCGCTACAAGGACCGCCAGGGCGGCTATACCCGCATCATCAAGGCCGGCTTCCGCTATGGCGACAACGCGCCGATGGCGGTGATCGAATTCGTCGACCGCGACGTCGATGCCAAGGGCCTCGATTCCGGCCCGGAGCAGGACAAGGCCGCCGCCGCGTAGACCTGATTTCAAGACCGTAGTTCCCGAAAGCGGCGCCTTCGTGCGCCGCTTTTTTAATCGTAGCCACCGGGCCTCGGTTGCGATTGCAGACGCGCCCGAAGCTCCCGATATCCGTGTCATCAGCCAGGGAGAGGTTTCATGATCATCGATCTCAAGGGAAAGACGGCGCTGGTGACGGGCTCGACCTCCGGCATCGGCCACGCGGTCGCCAAAGGTCTTGCGGCGGCCGGCGCCGATGTCGTGGTCAATGGCCGGACGGAAGCAAGGGTCGAGGCAGCCGCCGCGGCGATTGCCAAGGCGGTGCCCGGCGGCAAGGTCCGGGGTGTTGCCGCCGACGTCTCCTCGTCCGCCGGATGCAGCGCACTGGTCGGAAAGCTGCCGGAAGTGGACATTCTGATCAATAATGCCGGGATTTTCGAGCCCAAGGGTTTCTACGATATTCCCGACGAAGACTGGAACCGTTTCTTTGAGGTCAACGTCATGTCCGGCGTACGGCTTTCACGCAGCTATTTGCCGGGCATGCTGAAGCGCAATTGGGGTCGCATCGTCTTTATCTCCTCCGAATCGGCGCTGAACATTCCGAAGGAAATGATCCACTACGGCATGACCAAGACCGCGCAGCTCGCGGTGTCGCGCGGATTGGCCGAGATGACCCGCGGTACCGCCGTCACCGTCAATTCGGTGCTGCCGGGACCGACGATGTCCGAAGGCGTCGAGACCTTCGTCAGGGATCTTGCCCGACAAAGCGGCGAGTCGATGGAGGAGGCCGGCGCGCGCTTCGTCAGGCAGTTTCGTCCGACCTCGCTGTTGCAGCGCTTTGCCAGCGTCGAGGAAATCGCCAACATGGTGCTCTATGTCGCTTCGAAAGAAGCATCGGCCACCAACGGCGCAGCGCTCCGCGCCGAGGGCGGCATTGTCCAGACTATCGCATGAGATGCGCGATGCCTTGCGAGGACGCGCCGCGCGCCTGAGGTCTACCAGCCTTCCAGCACGATCTTGCCGCGCGATTGGCCGGATTCCAGAAGCGCATGCGCGCGCTTGAGATTGGTGGCATTGATGCTGCCAAAGGTCTGATCCAGCGTGGTGCGCAGCACGTGCTTGTCGAGGAGGTCGGCGACGTCATTCAACAGATGGTGCTGGGCGACCATGTCCGAGGTCTGGAATGAAGGCCGCGTGAACATCGCCTCCCAGTGGATCGAGACCGCCTTGGATTTGAATACGCTGACATTGAATTCCTGGGGATCATCGATCAATCCGAATTTACCCTGCGGCGCGATGATATCGGCCAGCGCCTTATGATGCTGGTCGGTGTTGGTGAGGCTGGCGACCAGCCCCACCGGCGGAAACTTTAGCTTCTCCACCTGTTGCTTGATCGGCTTTGAATGATCGACCACGGCATGGGCGCCGAGATCGCTGCACCACTTCTGCGATTCCGGCCGCGATGCCGTAGCCACTACCGTCAATCCGGTCAGACGGCGGGCGAGCTGGATCAGGATCGAGCCGACGCCGCCGGCGCCGCCGATGATCAGGAGGCGTGCGCGGATCGAAGCTCTTGCCCGGCGCCACGCCGAAGCGATCGAACAGCAATTCCCACGCGGTGATCGAGGTCAGCGGCAAGGCGGCCGATTCGGCAAAGGAGAGCGTTTTCGGCCGGTGGCCGACGATCCGCTCGTCCACCAGATGAAATTCCGCGTTGGTGCCCGGGCGCAGGATCGACCCGGCATAGAATACTTCGTCGCCGCTCTTGAACAGCGTGACTTCGGGGCCGATGGCGTCGACGACGCCGGCGGCATCGAAGCCGAGCACCTTGGTTTCGCCTTCGAGAGGTGCTGCGCGCTTGCGCACCTTGGTATCGACCGGATTGACCGATACCGCCTTCACGGCGACGCGAATATCGCGACCGGTTGGTTCCGGTTTGGTGGTTTCAAAATCGATCAAAGCCTCCGTCGCCTCGATCGGCAGCGATTTCCTGTAGCCGACAGCCTTCATGGGCATACTCCGTTGCCAACGCGTGCAAGGCAGATGTCGTGTTTAGCCGGAGCTTGTAAAGCTCTTCGTTGAAACGCGCCGGAATCCGCCAAGGACCAGCCGGCAGGGGCGGCCCGGCGGCTGCTCCTGCCGAAGTCAATCATCTAGAACGCGATCTGGGTTCGCATCGCCACCGCATCGAATTTGGAACCGGTGTCGGTGGAATTGGTCGGGCTCAATTGCTTGCTGATGTCGCCGTGCAAATAGTTGAACATGAATCGGATATTGCCGGAAACGTACCAATTCAGGCCGGCCGTAAAGACATCCTGTCTGCCCCCCGCGACGCCGTTCGCGGTGGCCAGGTCATTATTGAGATTGATGGTGCTGTAGCGGCCGGCGATCTCCCACGCGCCCCAGCCGCCGCCTTGCAGCGAGAACGGATGGGCCGGCGTTATGCCGTTGTAGGCGGCGGTGGATGGATTGTAGGTATGGGTTTCTCCGGTCAACATATAGCTCGCCTGCGCATAGCCGCCTTCGAAATTCTCGCTCGGCAAACCCGGGCCAAAGGTGCGATCGACATGGTACCAGAAGTATTCACCCTGAGCGAAGAACGGCCCGTACGTTCCCGCCGCTTCGGCGCTGTAGACTTGGGCGCCGGAGACGTCGGCGAGCGCCCCGGTCGAGACCAGGGTGGTCGGGTCGAGGCGCAACTCCGGCCGATCGCTCAGCGTCAGCGTTTGGGTGTTGGCAATGAGATTGTGCGGCGGCTGGATCAGGAATTCGGCATCGCCGCCCAGGTGTAACGAATAGTTGTTGCTGCTGACCAGTTGACCCGCGACGCGCACGAACGAGCCATACTGCTCTGTCGTGCCTTGCGGAGCTATGC
The DNA here is from genome assembly GCA_963736075.1 of uncultured Alphaproteobacteria bacterium. Taxonomy (GTDB): domain Bacteria; phylum Pseudomonadota; class Alphaproteobacteria; order Rhizobiales; family Xanthobacteraceae; genus Bradyrhizobium. The sequence goes on from CAVTNW010000031.1 coordinate 193,893, forward strand.
TCGATGCTGAGTGGATGGCGCCCGTGGTGGGACCGGTGACGTAGGCTCCCGCGAAGAACTGGTCGGTATACCAGCGGGCGCCGGCGTCGGAGCGGAAGTCGCCCGCGGCAATGTTCGAGGCGACGACACCCGGCGAGGCGCGTTCCATGAACATGATGTCGTTCGAACTTGTGGCCTCGTCCAGGGTGTAGAGCGTGTCCTGAATGCCGCCTTCGATGGCCAATTTGCCGCCGAAGGGCTTGAAGCCGGTATAGCTGAGGTAGGCGCTTTCAATGCCGGAGACGCCGCCCCCGGGAAGGGTGCCTACGCTTCCCGGCGCGGGCACAGCTGCGGTAGGGGTGACGGCGGCCGAAGTGGCAAACCCGTCCGACGAGCCGCCGAAGTCGTAGATCAGGCCGTAATTCCAGTCACCCAGGAATTTGCCGATAACACCGATGCGTGCGCGGCGGACGTTTTCCCCGCTATCGAGCTGCTGCGGCGAAGTCGAAGCGGAGATGGGCTGATAATTGTAACCGCCGACATCGAAGTGCAGCCGGCTGGTGATCGAAATGCAATTCTCGCTATCGGCGGTGCAGAGGGTCGGCCGGTTGTTCGGCATGCTAACCACTACGCCGGACGGCACGATCGGACCCTTGACCGGATAGTTCGCGTTGGCGTTCGCGACGCTGGTGGCCTTGGCGTTGGCGCTGGCAGCCGCCGCGGTATTTGCCGAAGTCTGCTTCTGTAATTTGTCGAGTTTTTGCTCCATCAGGCGGAGCTGCTGTTTCAAAAGCGCGATCTCGGCATCATTGGAGGATTCTGCATGTGCAGGGGATGCAAGCGAAGCGCCGATCAGGCCTACCACAGCGGTACTCGCAAACGTCGATCTTGTCATGGTTACACCTTTCAAGCATTTATGTTCACCTTAATAACCATAGGAAAAAGACATGACCGCTCCGCAACATCGCCATAGTTCCGCATGTTGCACATGAAGCACACCACGCGTCACTGGTTCGCCTCGCGGGAGGCCAACGCGAACCGATGACGTCAGTCGACGACGCGACCCAATTGGCGTGGATGGTGGGGGAGTGGGTTGTAGGACTGGAAGATGCGGCCTGAAGACGAGGGATCGCCCTGCCTAGCGCCCTTCTAAAGCCGCTTCGAGGCGATTATATCTCATGGCTGCATCAAGAGGTGAGAATGCCCCGATTTCTGCAAGCCGCCGCGACCATTCTATGGGCGGCGTGTTTTTTGGAAACTCGCACCAAGCCAACGCCCAGGACCGGCGTTTGCCGGCCTCCCCGTCGGAGCTGCGGCTGTCCTACGCGCCGATCGTGCAGCGGGTGCAGCCGGCCGTGGTCAACGTCTATGCGGCCAAGATGATACAGGACCGCAATCCGCTGCTCGATGATCCGATCTTCCGTCGTTTCTTCGGCGTGCCTGGCCAGCAGCCGGAACAGATGCAGCGCTCGCTGGGATCGGGCGTCATGGTCGATCCCGCAGGCCTGGTGGTGACCAACGTCCACGTCATCGAAGGGGCCGATGAGGTAAAGGTATCGCTATCAGACAAGCGGGAATTCGAGGCCGAGATCGTTTTGAAGGACCCCCGCAGCGATCTGGCGGTCTTGCGGCTGAAAGGCGCGCATGAGCGGTTTCCCACGCTCGATTTTGCCAATTCCGACGAACTGATGGTGGGTGACGTCGTGTGGGCGATCGGCAACCCCTTTGGCGTCGGCCAGACCGTAACCCACGGCATCATCTCG
>CAVTNW010000032.1:0-39081 GCA_963736075.1 uncultured Alphaproteobacteria bacterium
TCGAGGGAATGCGGGATTTTTCGGCGGGGCTCGACGACGGCATCGGCCGGCTTCAGCTTCTGCAGAACGCGGCCAAGGTTCTTTTCGGATTCGCCATTGCCGTACTGCACCGCGGTATCGAAGTAGTTGACGCCGGTGGCGATGGCGCGGGCGATGGTGCGCTCCTGGTCGGCGGGATCACCGCGCACCATCATTCCGCCGACCGCCCCGCAGCCAAATCCGAGCACGGAAAGCTGCATGCCCGTCCGCCCAAAGTTTCTCAACTGCATCTTGGTTCCTCCGTCTGCATGCACGGTGGCATTGACGATCATGGATTTAGTCGTTTTTGTAGCGTGCGCAAAGCCTGCGGACCGTGCGTGCGCGCGGGACGCCACGCGCGGAGTTCTACATGATCCTGGTCACCGGCGCCGGCGGCAAGACCGGCAAGGCTGTCATCAAGGCGCTGGTTGCGCGGGGGGCGGCGGTACGGGCCTTTGTGCGCACCGCGTCGCATGAGGCCGAACTGACGGCGATCGGGGTTCGCGAGGTCATCGCAGGCGCGATGGACGACGGCGCAGCTGTCTCGCGGGCCGTGCAAGGGATGGAGGCGATCTATCACATCTGCCCCAATGTCAGCCCGCATGAGATCCCGTTCGCAGCCGGCCTCGTTGAAGCCGCCACCGCCTCAGGCCGCCCTCGCCTCGTCTATCACTCGGTGCTGCACCCGCAGATCGAAGCCATGCCGCATCACTGGAACAAGCTCCGGGTGGAGGAGATGCTATTTGCCTGTCGGCTGGATTTCACCATCCTGCAGCCTACCGCCTACATGCAGAACAGCCTCGCCGAATGGGACCGCATGGTGAGCGAAGGTATCTATCGCGTTCCCTATCCCGTCGAGACCCGGCTCAGCCTGGTCGATCTCGACGACGTCGCTGAAGCCGCCGCGATTGTGCTGACAAGCGACGGCCATTCGGGGGCGAGGTATGAGCTGGTCGGGACGCCCCCGCTGAGCCAGGACGAGATCGCCGAGATCTTCGGCCGGGTGCTGAAGAGAGCAGTCCGCGCGGTGGCCGAATCCGTCGAAGACTGGGACCGTCGCGCCCGCGCCGCCGGCCTCAGCGATTTTGCGCGCGACACCCTGACAAAGATGTTTCGCAGCTATGCCCGCGACGGCCTCAAGGGCAATGCCAACGTGCTGGCTGGCTATTGGGCCGGCCACCGACCTCGCTCGCCGCATTCGCGGCGCGATATGCTGCGGCTCGGACCGATGGATCGATTTCGATACCGATCGGTGCTCCTATTGGGCGAGCGCGCTGCGTTGCTCCCATAGTCCCGGATTGAGAACAGCGCCGTTGACTTTACCAGTCGCGTCGCGAATGAAAGCAATCCGCGTATGATCGCCACGCTCGACGTAGAATTCATCCCTTGCAAGAGCCGCCACGGGCGTCGGCTGGCCCCTGTAAAAATCAAGGATCGACCAGCCCCCCGTCGCCTCAACGACAAGCTTGCCGTCCGCGAGATGGATTTGAAGCTGGACACTGTGCGAGGGGGCCGCCTCGCGGGCAAAGGCGACAACAAGCGGTTCAGTCTGCTTATGACGGATGATTTTGAGCTTCATGCCCTCGTTGACCGGACCTGAAATCCGGCGAAAGGCCGCTTCCAGGGTCTGGCCCTTGATTGATTCGGCGCCGATCGCGGTGATGAGATCTCCGGCCATGACACCCGCTCTCGCGGCGGGGCCCGCCGCGGCCGGTTTAATCACTCTTAGGCCATCGGTCTCTGCGACGACGGCATCAAGACCGATCCAACCGGCTCCGTCGACGAGCAGAAGCTGCCTGTCCAGCGAGCTTGTCGAGCCGCCGAAGTCGTATCGTCCCGCATATTGCGCGAGATCGCCGACATCTGCCGCCTGCGTCGGCGCGGCGCGCGCGTCGGGTTCAGGAACGCTCAGCGCCCCATAGGGCAGACGGCGGATGGCATTGAAATAGAAACCGTTTTCACTGTACTGCCGCCGCTGCATCATCATCACCAAGATCAGCTTCTGCACTGGGTCGACTGAGAAAAACGTCCCCCAGCTACCTTGCCAGTTGAAGCTGCCGACCGTGCCTGGGATCAGGCTGAAATCCGGATTGGTACGGATGGCGAACCCAAGCCCCCATCCCGTGCCAAAAGCTGGGCCGGCTTCGTGCCCCGCGATGTGGATTTCCGGCGGCAGGGAATTTGTCGTCATCAGTCGGACCGTTTCCGGCTTCAAAATGCGCACGCCGTCAAGCTCGCCGCCATTGAGTAGCATCTGGCTGAAGCGCAGGAAGTCGGGGACCGTCGAGACGATCCCTCCCCCACCCGAAAAGAACGTCTGCGGCTTCCCGACGTCCCAGTTCCCAAAAGGTTGGGGCTGCGTACCCGGGGCGGCGACGAGGCGAGCGAGTTTATCCGCCGGCACGGAGAAGCCGGTATCGACCATGTGCAGCGGCGCAAAAAGGCGGCTTTGCAGAAACTGGTCAAAAGGCTGGCCCGAGACGACTTCAATGACGCGTCCGAGAACGTCGAAGCCGATAGCATATTCCCAGACTTCGCCGGCTGATGCAGAAGCGGGAGGGCGCCAAGGCTTTTGACGAAATCGGCGAGGGTCTTATCGCGCCGGAACGGCGCTTTGAATCCGTAAAACGCGTGGATCGCGGCGTTGCCAAATCCGGGGTCGGCGAAATAGGGCTCCGCATAGACGAGGCCGGACGTATTGCGCAGAAGGTCGCGGATAGTCATCGCGCGCTTCGCCGGTTCAAGCTCGCCGAGGATCGCATCTCCGGTGGCGGGATCGGTCTTGACGACCGGCATATCCTTGAGTTCAGGCAGATATTGCGCCACGGGGGCGTCGAGGTCGAGCTTGCCTTCATCGACCAGCATCATGGTGGCGACGCTGGTGATCTGCTTGGACATCGATCCGATACGAAAAATCGAATCCGGCCGCATCGGATTTTTCTTGTCGGGGTCCTCAAAGCCGGTCGGCTGCAGATAGGCGAGCTTTCCGTTTCGGGCGATCGCCACGACAAAACCGGAGGGATCGCCCTTTTGGCTCAGCGCCTCAAACCAGGAGGTCATGCGCTCCAGCCGGCGCACCGAGAAGCCGAGACTGCCGGGATCGCTGACCGCCTGCAGATCGTCGGCATGCGCCGCGCCTTCCAGACAGAGCGTGAGCGCCGCCATCCAGCACACCCGGATCATTTTGGTTAGAGCGACGTTCGAAAAGGAAAGTTTCGCGGTTGGATGGCGCATGGCGGGGGTTCCCTCTGCTGAATTAAATAAGGGAAAACCTGCCCGGCCTATTCGGTGCGCTCTCGCCTAATTCGAAACTTGACCGACCGATTTCCTCATGCGGACTTGCCGATTTCCAAATTATCCTGATCTTTCAGGACGGTAGATGCATGCCTCGCCAGCGCGAGGCGGCGGAATTCGGTTGGGGTGAGATCGGTCGAAGCCTTGAAGGCGCGGTTGAAGGGGCCGAGCGATTGAAAACCAGCATCCATGGCGATGGTGAGAACCGGAACGTCCCGCTGTTCGGGATCGGCCAGCGCCGTCTTGGCGTCTTCGATGCGATAGCCATTGAGGAACGCATTGAAATTGCGGTGCCCCAGACCCTCGTTGATGAGCTGTCGCAGCCGATATTCCGGCACGCCGAGCCGCGCCGAAAGCGATCCGATGGTCAGGCCCTCGCGCCGATAGGCGCGTTCGACGACCATCAGCTGCTCCAGCCGGCGCAACAACGCCCGCTCGATTTCGGGCGGCTTGCGCTCGCCATCCCTTGCCATGGTGCGCGCGGAGCCGGATGCATCGCCGGTCGCCGAGGCCAGGATCGAGCCTTGCGTATCGGCCGCCCGTAACAGATTCCATGCGCTAACACCCACCAAACCGAGCAAAGCGAAAGCGTTGGCGACACTCGCCACCGAGGAAAAGGACATCGAAGGCGTCCCGGCAAAGTTCGCGGCAGCCACGATGACGATATAGGTCGACGCTCCAATCAGGACGACCAGCCGCAGCCGGCGTCGTCCTGCCACCAGGTCCGTCCGCCACGTGGCCAGCGTCTGCGCCGCGGCCAGCAAAGCCAGGCCAAGCGTGGTCAATGACAGCGCCCGGTCGAACGTCGGCCACAGGCTCCAGCCGGCGACATAGAACTGCAAGCCTGTAACGGCTGCCCACAAGCCGCCGTGCCAGCGCTTGACGACAAAGTCGTCATCGAAAGCTGCCCGCGCCCATAGCCAGAATATGACCGAATTTCCCCCGGCCAACGCCAGAATGAACGGCGCCCACCATTGGAAAGGCCGCGGGAAGGTCGGGGCCAGTCGATCGCGGACGCGGCGGCACCGACCGCGAGCGCCGCGCCCAGACGCACGACCGTGCTGTCACGGTGATCCCGCAGCCCCACGCCGGCGATCAACAAACACAATCCAACGACTGCGCCGCGAAGACCCAGGTCGATAGACATCAAACCGCTGCTACCCACGATCGACGACACTCCATAGAGTTGTCGCGGGGTTCAGGCCGTAGACCGCATGAGCGCAGCGATATGCGGGACTACCGCAGCAGGAGGAAGTCCCGCCTATCGCTACGCTCTTCCGGGCTACGCTTACTTCCAAGCGCGAACTGGCCGGGTGTCACGCAATCTACCCCAATATGGTCTTACCCGTAAGGCGGCCAGCCGATCAGATAGTCTCCTGCACGATCTTCATGGCCGACAGGATCTTCGGCTCCTCGAAGCGTGGACCGACGACCTGGATGCCAACCGGCAGGCCATCTGTAGTCTTGCCCGCCGGCACGCTGCCGCCGGGCAGGCTCATCAGGGTGATCAGGAACGAACCGGCGATCCAGTCGGTGTAGTTGTCGAGCTTTTTGCCGTTGATCAGGGTTGGAAAGTTCATCTCCACCGGGAACTGCTTGACCGGCGATTGCGGGGTGATCAGGAGATCATATCGCTCGAAGAACTCCGCAAAGCGCTGGAACAGCTGGGCGCGCTTCTGTTCGGAGGCGGCAAAATCCAATGGCGTTACTTTCAGGCCGGCCTTGACATTGCCTTTGAGATTGGCGCCGAACTCTTCCAGGTGGTCGAGGTTGGCAAATTGCTGGCCGACCATCCACAGCCCGCGCCAAGCCTGATAGGGCGACTTGCCATCGGAAATATCGAAAGCCGTCTCCTCCACGGTGGCGCCGGCATCGCGCAGCGACATCGCCGTCTTCCGGCAGATCGCATCGATCTCAGGCTCGACCCCGATGCCGGCGATGTCGGAGACATAGGCAATACGCAGGTCCTTGACGTCGCGGGCATCCCTGACGATGGCGCGGGCGCTCTTCCATGGCGGCGCCACCGATATCGGCGAGGCACGGCTGAAGCCCACCAGCGCGTCCAGCATCAGCGCGGCATCCTCGGCGCTTCGCGCCAGCGGCCCGTGAACCTGGCCGGGGTCCCAGGCCAAGGGCATCGGCCAGTTCGGCGTCAGCCCCGGCGTCGGCCGGATGCCGACAATGCCGCAGAAGGAAGCCGGCATCCGGATCGAGCAACCGAAATCGGTGCCCTGCGCCAGCGGCACCATACCGGTTGCGACCGCAACCGCCGATCCGCCGGAAGAGCCCGAAGGGCTCAGCGCGGGATTCCAGGGATTGCGGGTGACGCCGAACACGTCATTGAAGGTATTGGCGCCGGCAGCGAATTCGGGCGTGTTGGTCTTGCCGAGCACGATGGCGCCGGCCTGCTTCAGGCGTCGCACCGCCTCGGCATCCTCTGATGGCACGTTATCCCTGAAGCGCGGCGAGCCATAGGTGGTGCGTATGCCAGCTGTCGGCGTAACATCCTTGATCGCGACCGGCAGCCCGTGCAGCGCTCCCAGCGCGTCGCCGCGCTGCACCGCTGCCTCGGCCTCTTTTGCCTTTGCCCGCGCGGCATCCGCCACCAGCGTGACGATGGCATTGAGGGCGGGATTGACGCGGGCGATGGTAGCAAGATGGGCGTCGATCACCTCGACCGGGCTTACGGCACGGCTCGCAATCAGCGAGGCCAGTTCGACGGCGCTCTTGCGGCTCAGGCTCTCGGTCATGTCAGCTCCCGTCTACTTGCCCGACCAATGGACAAAACGCCGCTCGATCGTGAGGAACAACAGATTGAGGCCATAGCCGAGTGCGCCGGCGGCGAAGATCGCGGCGTACATATCGGGCATGTCGAACAGCTGCTGCGCCTCGAACACCCGCTGGCCGAGCCCGTCGGTCGAACCGATGAACATCTCGGCCACGACCACGATCACCAGCGCCAGCGATACGCCGTTGCGCAGGCCGACAAAGGTCTGCGGCAGCGATTCCAGCAGCATCACGTCCCAGAGCACGCGCAGCCGCGAGGCGCCCATCACCCGCGCCGCCAGGATGCGCGTCTTGCGCGCGTTCATGACGCCGTAGGCGACATTGAACAAGATGACCAGCGCCGCTCCGAAGGCGGCGACCGATATCTTGGTGCGGTCGCCAATGCCGAACAGCACCAGGAACAAGGGAAACATCGCCGAGGCCGGCGTCGAGCGGAAAAAGTCGATCAGGAATTCGACCGAGCGATAGAGTTTTTCCGACGAGCCGAGCAGGATGCCGAGTGGGATCGCGATCACGGCCGCGATCGCGGTCGAGTAGACCGTGCGCTCGACGGTTTTGAGGAAATCAACGCCGAGCTTGCCGGAGGTCATGCCGATCCACATCGCCCGGAAGGTCGCCGCCGGCGACGGCAGCAGCACCGGATCGACCACCCGGGCCCAGACCGTCAGCGACCAGATCAAAAGCAGGACCGCTACGCCGACAAAAGGGAGCAGGATCTGGAGACGCTTCATCGCCCTTATCCCTTGTGAACTTCGCGCTGGAACACCTCGAGGCAATGTGCCTTGATGGCGATGAAATCGGGTTCCGACATGGTTTTGGGCGTGCGCGGCCGCGGCGCGTCGTAATGCACGAACTCGACGGCGCGGGCCGGATGGCGGGACAACAGCAGAATGCGGTCCGACAGATAGACCGCCTCTTCCAGGTCGTGCGAGACCAATACGGTGGTGGTCGCGGTCTCCACAAAGATGCGCTGCAGCTGCTCGCGCATGAACAGCGTCATTTCATAGTCTAGCGCCGAAAACGGCTCGTCGAGGAACAGGATTTCCGGCTCGACCACCAGCGCGCGCATGATCGAGACCATCTGCTGCTGTCCGCCGGACATCTGGTAAGGATAGAGGCTGAGGTCGATCTTGACATTGAGATTGGCGACGATCTTTTCCACCCGCGCGGTGCGCTCGGCCTTCGCTATTCCCATCACCTTGAGCGGATAGGCGATGTTGTCGAACGCCCGCAGCCACGGAAACATCGCTTCGCGATAATTCTGGAACACGTAGCCGAACTTGATCTGGCTCAGCGGCTGGCCGTCGAACAGGATCTCGCCGGCATCGACCGGAAATAGCCCCGCAATCATGTTGATCAGCGTGCTCTTGCCGCAGCCGTTGGGTCCGAACACCGACATCAACTTGCCGCGCGGAATGTCGAAATCGAAGTTGTCATAGATGGTGGCGTCGGAAAACCGCTTTGTCAGGCCGCGGATCGTGACATGCGGCGCGGTACGCCGCGCCGCATCCTGGACCAAGCCTGCCCGTTCGATGTTCGCAGTTCGCTCAGCCAAGGCCACGGGGGAAGCCTTTTAGAATTTCTGCAGAAATTTATTGACGTCGACTTTTTCAGGGACCACCCCAATCGAGGTGCCAAAGTCGGCAAACTTCTGCAAATCGTCAAGTTGCCGCGGCGTCATGTCGCCCACCATGACATAGCCGAGCATCGAAACCATATCGACGACGTTATCAGGCGTGAAGGTGTTCTTGGCCAGGTATTTGCGGGCTTCGTCGGGGTTGGTGTTGATGAAATCGATCGCCTTGCGCCAGGCCGCGGCGAACCGCTTGGCCACATCCGGCCGCTTGGCGATGAAGTCGCTGGTCATCGCGCAGCCCGCGGCATAAGCGTCGGCATGTTCATCGCCCAGAATATACTTGGAGATCACGCCAGCCTCCAGCGAACGCGCGACACCGGCCTTGATCATCATCGACGCGTTCGGCTCGAGCGTATAGCCGCCGTCGAACGTGCCGGCGGTCATGGCATTGACATGTTGGCTCATGTCGAGCTGATCGATTGTATAATCCCCCTCCTTCAGACCATTCTTGGCCAGAACGGCCTTGGCGGTGTTGAGATTGGCCGGCCCCGGCGCCGACAACAGCTTGGCGCCTTTGAGGTCGGCGATGCTCTCGGCCTTGAAGCCGTTGCGGACCACGAATTGTTCCATCTTGAAAACTTTGGTCTGGCTGTTGAGCGCGATATACATCGCTACCCCCGGCTTCTTCACGTCGGCATTGAGGCCTTCGAGCGTCACCAGCACCGCAGAGACCTCGATCTGGTTGGTCATCATCGCCGCGACGTTCGGCGGACCGCCCATCAGCTTTATCATTTCAGGTTCGATATTGACTTCCCTGAAAAACCCGCGCTCCAGCGCGACGAAATAGGGCAACGATGAACTGAGCGGAAACACCCCGACCGAGACCTTATCCTGCGCCAGCGCCTGATTGGACGCGGTCGCGCCCAGGGCCAGTATGGCAAGGGTAAAGGTCGTGCGAATTAACCATCTCATCGGCGCGCTCCAGTCGAATCCGCTCGCAGCATAGCTGGCCCCGCCAGCCGGCATCATCCTTTCTCAGCAAGGAACGTGCCGATTTTACTCATCCAGCTCGACAATGGCGATCACCGGACCGCCGCCATGGGGCCCTTGGTGCATGGCGTCGACGGAGACGAATACGGCGGGATCGCCGATCGCCAGCGCGGCCACGCCGCCCACCGCCGCCTTGGAATGGCGGTGGTGGTGGACGTCGGAATCGTCCAGCATGATCTGCCGCCGCCCGCGCAGCGTGCCGCGGCGGTCGGCCTCGCATTTCATGAAGCAATTGACGACCCGCCCCTTGAGGTCTTCCGACCGTGGCCGTTCCGGCAATTCCAAGCCGGCGTTGCGGATCGAATCATAGATGCCGTCGATATCAAGCGCGTCACGCATCACGGCATGACCGATGCGGTAGCGGCCGCCGGCGCCAGCCTTGTTGCCGAGCAGCACGATCTGCGCCTGGGTCAGTTCCACGCCGGAGGAGCAGGAGGCCACCGACGAATAAAGGTCGAGATCCCGGCAGATCTGTTCGGCCTTTGGCATCGGCACCTCGCCCAGTGCCACGGCAATGCCGAGCGCTGTGGTGCCGTTGGAAACGCCCATGGAGTCGTGGACCTCGCAGGCCAGCGTCTGGTGACGGGATTCCGCATCGCGCACGGAATCGATGGTCAACAGCGGCGTCTTGGTCTGGACGTAATGCACATCTTTTGGGTCAGTGATCCCGGCATCCCGCATCGCCGCTTTGACGGCGTCGGCGACCTTCTGAACCATCGCCGGACGACCGATGTCCTCGGGCAGCAATTCCGCGCTCAGCGCGGTGCCGATCACGAGGCGCGACTTGTCGGCCGGCCCGGTCTTGCTGTTGCGAGCGAAGATCGTGGCATGCGGGGTGATGACGCCGTCGCAGCCGCCGGACCAGACCATCGGGATGGTGTGGATCTCGGCCTCGTTGCGCGTGCCGTGCTTGAGCAGCACCCTTCGAAAAGCCTGATCGGCGAGAATGCGGGTGAAGTCGTTGACGCCGCCGTTGCCCTCGGTCTTGCCGATCACTGCAATGACTTCGTCGGCCTTGAACTTCCCGGTGGCGATCAAATTCTCCAGGCCACCGGCATCCTGAACGGTCTTCAGCTCGACCTTAGCCACTTCAATTGCCATGCAGCATAACTCCCCTCATCCGCAATGCCTTCATCGTGTTGCGCTTCATCGCATCCGTGGCGGATGTTCGCCGCGCAGCATCTTTTCATAGCCCTCGCCGCGGTCAATCATGCCGGGCGGGCTCTTTCGCATCTTGGCCAACTCGGCGCGGCGCAGTTTGGTCGCCGCCTCGTCAACCACGGGCTGCCCGGTGCTTGCTGTGGTTGCGAACACGACGCCGTAGTCGGCTGCCGCGCTGGCCAGCGAAACCCTGTTCTCCACGACATCGCGCAGCACCAGTTCGGGTTCGCGCTGCAGCGGGTCACCCCAGCCGCCGCCGCCGGTCGTCACCACGCGAACGACCTGGCCGTTGCGCACCGGTTCGCCATCGACCAGCCCGCCAAGATCATAGGCCTCGCCTTCGGCATAAATCGTCACACAGAACGGCTGCCCGGCCTTGCCGCCGTTCAGACCATAGCAGCCCAGCCGGACCCGATCCGCGGTGACGATGGTCCGGCAATCGACCAGCGCGCGATAGTGTTTTTCATAGCCCTGCCCGCCGCGGCGCAAGCCGGCGCCGCCGGAATCGGTGCGCAGCGCCAGCTTCTCCACCAACAGCGGAAATCGCGTCTCGGTGAATTCCGCCGGCTGATTGCGGGAGTCCGGAACGATGTGGATGGCGTCATTGCCATCGGCATAATAGCGGCCGCCGGAGCCGCCGCCCAGCACCTCACGCGACAGAAAGGGCTTGCCGTCGATATCGTTGCCGAAAAAGCCGGTATAGCGGATGGTCTCCTGATCGGCCGGCATGCGGCCGTCGACCGCCTGGGCCACCACGCCGGCCAGAAGTCCGAGACAGCGCAACAGCACAAAGGACCGCGCGTTGGTCGCGGCCGGCCATCGCGGCGTGATCAACGTGCCCTTGGGCGGAAAGATCACCTCGAAGACCTCGCAGACGCCTTCGTTGACGTGGATCTCGGCGGCGCGTTCGGGCGTATCAGCAAGGTTGCGCAGGATCGGCGCAATCCATTTGATCAGGAAGGCGCCGTCGGCATAGTCCGCGGGCCAGTTGATCGGGCCCGAGGATTGCGGATCGGTGCCGTTGAAATCGAGCGTGATCTTGCCGCCCCTCTTGGTCATCTTGAGCGCGATCTTGTGCAGCTTGGGATCGGTGATGCCGTCATGCTCGACATAATCTTCCCAGGCATATTCGCCGTCGGCGATCTTGGCCATGAGCTCGTTGCGATAGATATCGCGGCACTTGTCGAGGATGGCCTGAAAGCAGGCCTCGACCTGCTCTTTGCCGAAGCGGTCGAACAGCCCGCCCATCCGGCGCGCGCCCATCAGGCAGGCCTGGACCTCGCTGTCGAGATCGGCCGAGAGCATTTCCGGCACGCGGGTATTGCGCCTGATGATAGTGAATACCGCGTCGTTGCGGACACCCTCGCTGTAGATCTTCACTGGCGGGATCGCGATGCCTTCCTCGAATACGGTGACCGCCGTTCCAGGCATCGAGCCGGGCACCCTGCCGCCGACGTCATCGTGATGACCGAAGGCCTGGATGTAGGCCACCACCTCGCCTTGGTGAAAGACAGGCACCGTGCTGCAGAGATCGGGCAGATGCCCGATACTGCCTTCCGTCAAGTAGGTATCGTTCATCAGAAAGACGTCGCCGGGCTTCATCGTTTCAGGCGGAAAGTCGCGCACCACCGCGTTCGGCATCGCCGAATAGGAACGCCCGGTCAGCTTGCGGCAATAACGGTCGAACAACCCGACCCGGAAATCATGCGCCTCGCGGATCATCGGACTGCGCGCGGTGCGCTCGATGGCATATTCGATCTCGGCCTCGATCGAATTCAGCGTGCCTTCGACGATCTGCAGCACGATCGGATCGACGCTTTCGGCTTCGCGCAGCGGCGCAGTCGGCCAGGGATGGGCGGGCGAATGCACGTTCATCGCCGAGTCTCCTGCGATGAGACCGGCCGGATCACAAGGATACCATGCGGATCGACCTCGACCACCTGACCGGGAAATACCACGCTGGTGGAGCCGAATTCCTCGATCACGGCCGGTCCGATGATGTGCCCGCCTGAGGGTAGCGAGTCACGGTCATACACCGGGGTGTCCTGGAACTGGGCGCCGAAATAAACCATGCGGCTCGATTTTGGCGTGGCATCGCCACTTCGCTCGGCGAGCTTCGGCATCTGGGGCCGCTCGATCAGCCCGAAACCGGAGACGCAGAGATTGACCAGTTCGATCTTCTGCCGGCCGGCATAATCATAGCCGAAGGTCCTGAGATGCGCGGCGTTGAAGGCGGCGATCAGGCCTTCGAGGAAAGATGCGTCGACCGTGCCGCCGGGTGCGGTGACGCGCACCTCCATCGACTGGCCGGCGTAGCGCACGTCAGCCTCGCGAACCAGCCGAATCCGCGAGGCCTCGATGCCGTCGCGCTGCAATGTCGCCGCGGCCGCGCGCTCCAGCGCGGCATAGCGCGCTGCGACGTCAGCAAGATCAATGGCATCTTCATGCATCACCTTGGTGACGATATGATCGGTGCGCCAGTCCACCGCGAGCAGGCCAAAGGCCGAAAGATTGCCGGGATTGGGCGGCACGATGCAGGCCTTCATGCCCAACAGATCCATCACCGCGGCCGATTGCGCCGGGCCTGCGCCGCCAAAGGACAGCAATGCAAAGGTTCGCGGGTCGATGCCGCGCTGGATCGTCATCTGGCGGATGGCGTTGGCCTGGCTCCAGTTGGCGATCTCGATGATCCCGCTGGCGAGCTGTTCGACACTCATGTGGCCGGGCAGGCGCGCGGCGAGCGCGGCGATGCCGCCGCGGGCGCGGTCGACATCGAGCGCGATGCCGCCGCCGATCAGCGCCGGCGGAATCCGACCCAGCAAGAGGTTGGCATCGGTGATGGTGGGCTCGCTGCCGCCGTTTGGATAACACATCGGTCCGGGCTCGGCGCCGGCGCTGCGCGGGCCGACCTTGAGATGGCCTTCCCGGCTGATAAAGGCAATCGAGCCGCCGCCAGTGCCGATGGTCTCAATGTCGATCATCGGGATCCGTACCGGAAATGGGCCGACCGAGCCGCCATTGGTGAGATGCGGCTTGCCGCCCTCGATCAAGCAGAGATCGGTCGAGGTGCCGCCCGCATCCAGCGTCACCAGATCGGGAAAGCCCGCGATTTCCGCGACCACGGCGCTGCCCAGCGCGCCGGCCGCCGGGCCCGAGAGCGCCGTGGTGATCGGCTTGCGCACAACCTGATCGGCACTGGCGACGCCGCCGCTCGACTGCATCACCAGAAAAGGCTTGTCCTGCAGGCCGGCGCCGAGCTCCTCGTGCACGCGCTTGAGATAGCGTTCCATATGCGGCTTGACGAAGGCGTCGACCAGCGTGGTCACCGCACGCTCGTATTCGCGGTATTCCGGCAATACCACGCAGGAAAGCGACATGGTTGCTTCCGGATATTCCTCGGTGAGAATTTCGGCGGTGCGGCGCTCATGCGCGTCGTTGGCGTAGGAATGCAACAGACAGATGCCGATGGCGCGAATGCCCTGAGCGCGGAAGAATTTCGCAGCGGAGCGCACGCTGGCCTCGTCCAGCGGCCGCAACTCGTTGCCGCGAAAATCCAAACGTCCGCCGACCTCGCGGACGAATTGCAGCGGCACGATCCGGGCCGGCTTTACCCAGAAATAGGAATTGCCATAGCCTTCCGGCACCGACTGGCGCGCAATCTCGAGAATGTGCCTGAAACCCGCATTGACGATCAGGCCCAGCGAATTGATCTCGCTTTGCAGCAGCGCGTTGGTGGCAACCGTGGTGCCGTGGGCCAGGCCCAGGACGTCATCGGTGGTCGCGCCGGCCGCATCGAGGATCTTGTTGACGCCTCGCAACAGGCCGATGGCCGGATTGGCCGGCGTGCTCGCGACCTTCGTCACCTCCGTGGCGCCCGTCAGCGTATCGACGGAAACAATGTCGGTGAAGGTCCCGCCGGTATCGATGCCGATGCGAAATCGCGCGGCAGAGGTGCGAGATGACATGTGATGCTTCCATCCACGAGCCGATCGGCGGCGGCCCGCGCCGCCGCGCCGGCCACCATGGGGCTGGGGACTGACCCAAGTCAAAAACCGATTTTCTATGACCATATCGGAAATTCCGATCAGCTAGGCCTTGAGCAACTCCCGCACCTTGACCAGCGCCGCTTCCTTGCGGCGCGACAGCGGCTCGCGGCGGCGGAACAGGCTGAGGGCGACATTGCGCGGCGGCGCGATGGCGAGCGCCTTCAACACGCCGAGCGTGACTTCGTTGTCGGCGCAGGCGCGCGGCACGATGGCAATGCCGCCTTCGGACTGCACAATGATCTTGATGGTCTCGATATTGTCGACCACCGCCAGGATATCGGGCTTGATGCCGAGGTCGGCGAACAGCGACAGCACCAACTCGCCATAGCCAACGGTCAACTCGCTCATGATGAAGGGTTCGGCGAGCAGGCGGGCAATATCGACGGGCTGCTTGGCGCGGGCCAGCGGGTGCCTGGGATGGGTGATCAACACCATCTCGGCATCGATCAGCCGGTCGAATACCAATCCGGCCGGCAAGCGATCCGGATCGGATTCGATGGCGATGCCGGCATCGATCCTCTCCTCGTGCAGTTCGCTGAAGATATTCCGGGTCGGCGCCGTCTTGATTTCGAGCCGGACGCCCGGAAGATCGGCCCTGAGATCGCTGAACAGGCGCGGGATGAAGATCTGGGCCATGCCCGAGCCCATGCCGATCGTCAGGCTATCCTGCAACGCGCCGCGCAATCGCCGCGCAGTGTCCGACAGGCTGAGCAAATCACCCATCACCCGCTCGGACTCATACAGAAAGGTGCGGCCGCGATCGGTGGTCTCGACGCCGCCGGAAGTCCGGCGAAATAATTGAAATCCGATCTCGTCTTCGAGCAGCTTGACTTGCTCGCTGACCGCCGACTGCGAGATATTGAGCCGCCGCGCCGCCTTGGTGAAGCTGCGTTCCTTTGCGACCGACAGCGCGTATCGCAGTTGGCGGAAATCCAAATCGTAAAATCCTTCAGCGTGCCGGCACCGCCGGGATGTCGAAATAGCGGCGGATCTCGAGCTTGCTTTCGGCGATCAGTCTGCCCTTCCGGATCACCCAGCGTCGCGGCAACCGCGTCGTGAAGGCCTCGCGGGCGTCGCGGGCCTCCAGCACCACCAGATCGGCGACGCTGCCGACCGTCACGGCGAAATCCGCAATCCGCAAGGCCCTTGCGCCATGCGAGGTGACCATATTCATCGCGGTGCGAATCTCGGCCGGCTGGCTCATATGCGAGACATGGCACAACAGGAATGCAATTTCGAGCGGGTCGTTCTGGCCAAAGGGATAAAAGGTGTCATGGACGCAGTCCTGACCGCAGGCGACGTTGACCCCGGCCGCCAGCAGTTCCTTGACCTGGGTCACGCCGCGGCGCTTGGGATAGTCATCAAGGCGGCCTTGCAGCATCAGGTTGGTGGCCGGATTGGCGATCATGTTGACGTCCGCTTCGCGCAGCCGCCCGATCACCTGATCGGCGTAGTCGCGCGGATAGCTCGCCAGCGCGCAGGTGTGGCCAGCCGTGACGCGGCCCTGCCAGCCACGGGCGATCGTCACCTCGGCCAGCACCTCCAGCGTTCGCGCCAAGGGATCGTCGGTTTCGTCGACATGCATGTCGATGTCGGCGTCAAACTCTTCGGCGATATCGAACACAATCTCGATGTGACGGCGGCTGTCGGCGGGCGACTTTTCATTGAACGGCATGCCGCCGACGACGTCGACGCCCCGTTTCATCACCTCCCGCATCAGGGCTTCGGTGCCCGGGGACTTGACGATTCCCTCCTGGGGAAAGGCGACGATCTGGATGTCCATCAGTTCGCGAAAGCACTCGCGGGCGCGGATCAGGCCGTCGGCCGGACGCGTGCCGCCGATCGGATCGACGTCGACATGGGTCCGCAAGCGGCTAATGCCGTGCTCCAGCGCCCGCGCCAATACGCGCGAGGCGCGGTCGGCGATTTCCTCCACGGCGTAATTGCGCTTGATCTCCCAGAGAATTTCAATGGCCTCCGTCAGCGTACCCGATCGATTGACCGGGGCCCGCTCGGAGATCAGCGCCTTGTCCAGATGAATATGCGGCTCGACAAAGCCGGGCACCGCCAGCCGGCCTTCGGCATCGAGCGTGAGGGCGGCCGTGGTGGAAACCGAGGCCGGGCCAATGCTGACGAAGCGACCGTTGGCGATGGCGAGATCGCACAGGCCCTCGGTGCCCCAGAGCGCGACATTCTTGACAAGGATATCCGGGGTCATGGAAAGGAGTTCCGCTCTAGGCATCGGCCGAGACGTTAAGTCCGTAGGGTGGGTTGGAGGGGAAGCCGTAACCCACTTCTGCCGCGCAACGGCGGATTACGCCCACGGCGCCGCGCGGCCCCGTGAGCTCCAATCCGCCCTACAGGCAGCATTCAAGCCATTTCATGCCGGGGCACCTCCCGCTCATTATGCTCCTGCAGCAGCGCCAACAGCCGCTTGCGCATCAGCATACCCGGGCGGTCGGATGGCATGTGCTTCTCGATCTTGCGGCCCATGTCGACGATGGCGTCGGGATCGGTGGATTCGAGGATCTCGCGATCCTCGGCGATGATGACGGCATCCCAGTCGATCAGCTCCTGGGCCGGGCATTGCGCCTCGGTGTCGTTGCGGAACAGGATCTGGACCACCTGGATCTGGCCGTCGGAGATCGGCGTGGCGCAGTTGAAGATGATGTGCCGGATTCCGGACGGGTACTCCATGTCGAGCCGGCGGCAGAACGGCATGAACCACTTGTTGCGCATGTGGCGTTTGGTGGTGGGATCGGCGGTCCCCGTGATCCGGAGCGCGTTGGGCGGGTTGCGCACGGTGACGATGGTCTCGGCCTCAAAACCGTAGTCGGTCTCGACGATCTCATATTTTTCCGGCCGCGGCTGGTTGATATCGCCGAACGTGCCCTTGTGGACGAAGGCAAAATGCGCGTTGTCGAAGGAGTTCTCCATCAGCCGCAGGGCTGCGGTGTTCCACTTGTCGTAGAACTGGAAGATGCGGCGGAAACCGGGATCGCGATCCTCGGGCACGTCGGGAATGTCGCCGAGCGGCTCGTCGAGCGCGACCCAGACGTAGCCGTAGCGAACCTGGCTCCTGAAGGAACGCGCCTTGGCTTCGGGGATCGGCTGCTCGAACGGGAATTGCGGGATCATCACCAGCTTGCCGTCGCGGTCATAT
This sequence comes from uncultured Alphaproteobacteria bacterium, assembly GCA_963736075.1. GTDB lineage: Bacteria > Pseudomonadota > Alphaproteobacteria > Rhizobiales > Xanthobacteraceae > Bradyrhizobium. The sequence continues at coordinate 17,096 of CAVTNW010000032.1, forward strand.
TCCCAGCCATGATAGCCGCAGACGATATGGCCGTCGCGGCACCAGCCTTTTGACAGTTTTGCGGTGCGGTGGCAGCAGCGGTCTTCCAACGCGGACGGCTGGCCGTCGGCATCCAGAAACAGCACGATCGGCTCGCCGAGCAGCGTGAACGGCTTGGGCCCGTCCTTCAGATGGTCGAGCGGCATGACCGCGTACCAGAAGCGGCGAAGCACGGGCTGTTTGGTATTGAGCATCAGGTTTCTCCAGGGGTCAGGCGGCCATGCGCGCGACGATCCGGGCTGCATCGGATCTTAGCTTTGCAATATCAATGCCGGGGATCGCGCCGTTCTCGACGACGATGCGGCCTCCGATCAGAAGATAGCGAAGATGGGCCGAGCCGGCGCAGGTGACCGGCGCGATCAGGGGATCGTGCATGCCGAAATACCTGGGCTCGCTGAGATCGAAGATGGCGATGTCGGCCTGCTGCCCCGGCGCCAGCGTGCCGATCTCGGGCCTTCCCAGCACGCGGGCGCCGCCCGCGGTGGCCCAGTGCACGACGTCTTCGGCGGTCACGGAAGCGGCGCCCTTGAGCGCCCGATGGGTATGCCAACAGCTGTGCATCTCGCTGATCATGTCGGCGGATTCGTTGGAGGCCGCGCCATCGACGCCGAGCGACACCGCGCCGCCGAGCCGCGCCATCGCGTCGGCGGGCGCGATGCCGGAGCCAAGGCGGCAATTGGACTGCGGGCAATGCGCCATGCCGGTCCCGGTTGACGCCAGCAGGCGCACTTCGCTGTCGTCGAGATGCACCAGATGGGCGAACCACACATCCGGTCCGAGCCAGTCGTGGTCGGCGATCCAGTGCACCGGTCGCTTGCCGTGGACCGACAGACAATAATCGACATAGTCATGGGTTTCCGAGAGATGGCTGTGCAGCCGCAGCTTCATCCGGCGCGCCGATGCGATCACTTCCTTGAGTTCACCGGCTTCGAGCGACCAGGTCGGCGTGGTCGGCGCCAGCACCACCTGGGACAGGCTGCCCGGAGAGGTGTCGTGGAAGCGCTGCGCGCAGGCTTCGACGGATTTGAGCATGCGGTCGAGCGTCTCGACCGGCATCGGCACCAAATCATCGGTATCGAAGTGGCGCCCCTTGGTGGCGCCCCCGCGACAGAAAACCAGCCGGATGCCCAGACTGCGCGCGACCTCGAAAATCACATGCGCAGGATCGAACCTGAAGAGGTCGCTGAACAGATAGTGGTGATCGGCCGCCGTCGTGGTGCCCGACAGCAGCAATTCGCAAAGCGCGATCCGGGCGGCTGTCGCCAGCGCCTCCTCGTCGATTTCAGACCAATAGGTATAGGGCACCGAGCGCAGCCAGCCGGCCAACGGCATGTTAATGCCGGCGCGCACGCCTTTCATCACGCTCTGAAAGAGATGATGATGGGTCGATATCAGCCCCGGATAGATCACGCAGCCGGAGGCATCGAGCCGCTGCTCCCCAGGTTCGGCCTCAAGCCTGCCGATCGCGGCAATGACGCCGTCGCGGACACGGATCGCGCCGCTCGTTCGCATATCGGCCCCAGCAAGCCCGCTGAAGATTCCGATCGCATTCTCGATCAGAAGCCCGCTCACGTCTCGGCTCCCACTTCACTCTCGTGCCAGTTGGATAGAGCGAGCCTGGACAGCACCACCATCGCCGCGAACAATCCCACGCCGGTCAGAGTGATCAGGAACAGGGCGGCGAACATGCGGGGAATATCGAGCGTGAAGCCGGCATCGAGGATTTCGTAGGCCAGTCCCGAGGAGCGGCCGCCGGTGCCGGCGACGAACTCGGCGACCACCGCGCCGATCAGCGCCAGCCCGCTGGAAATGCGCAAGCCCCCGAAGAAATAGGGCAACGCGCCGGGGATCCTGAGCTTGACCAGCGTCTTGAAGCGTCCCGCGCGGTTCATGCGAAAGTAGTTGGCAAGACCGGGATCGACGCTGCGCAACCCCAGCGTGGTATTCGAAATGATCGGAAACAGCGCCACCAGGGTGGCGCAGATGGTCAGCGAAACCTGCGTGTTCTTGACGAGGATGATGATGAGCGGTGCGATGGCGACGACCGGCGTCACCTGCAGCAGCACGGCATAGGGAAACAGGCTGACTTCGATCGCCCGGCTCTGCACAAACATGAAGGCGATCAACGTGCCGAGAACCACCGCCGCCAGGAAAGCCTGCAGCGTCACCCGCAAGGTCACCATCAGCGCCCGCAACAAGGACGGCCCGTTATGGATGAGGCTTACGAGGATGTCGCTTGGCTTCGGAAACAAATAGACCGGGATCGAGGCCAGCCGGCAGCCGAGCTCCCACAAACCGAACAGCACGATGCCGACGGCGACCGGCGCCGCGATCCGGACAAAGGCTTCCGACTGCAGCAGCGGCTTCATGACCCGCCTCCCGGTGTCGCGGGAAGCGAGGCCTCGGCGAGCCATGTCGACAATTCGCGGCAATAGGCCGCGAATTTCGGGCTGTCGCGAAATGCCTCATCGCGCGGCTGCGGCTGATCGATCGTCATGGTCCGGAAGATGCGGCCGGGATTGGAGGCCATGACGATGATGCGGGTTGAAAGGAACACGGCCTCGTAGATCGAGTGGGTGACGAACACGGTGGTCAGCTTGCGCTCCCACCACAGCCGGACCAGATCGGCATCGAGCTTGTTGCGGGTGAATTCGTCGAGCGCCCCGAACGGCTCATCCATCAGCAACAGATTGGGGTTGGTCACCAGTGCCCGCGCGATCGAGACCCGCATTTTCATTCCGCCGGACAACTGGCGGGGATAATGCCGGGTGAACTCGGACAGGCCGACCCGCGCAATGGCGTCTGCCACTTCCGGGCTGGTCTTGGCATCGGCCACGTTGGCGAGTTCGAGCGGCAATCTCACATTGGCGTCGACGCGGGCCCACGGCATCAAAGTGGGCTCCTGGAATACGAAGGCAAAACGCCGGCCGTCCTGACCGACCTCACCGAAATCGCCGCGCCACCACAACAGCCGACCATCTGAGGGTTCGATGAGATTGGCGATCAGTTTGAGCAGCGTGCTCTTGCCGCAGCCGGACGGACCGATCAGGGTCAGGAACTCGCCGTCCGCAATGGTCAGATCGATCGGTGCCAGGCCGCGGGCGCCGTTGGCGAATACCTTCTCGGCAGAGAGGATTTCCACCGCCGGCGGCCGCTCGCCGCCGGTCGTCGTTGGGCTCGGGCTTTTGCCAAGGGACTCACCGGGCAATAGAGCTCTCATCGCCACACCTATTGCGCTCCGATCTTGAGATCCTTGACGAAGCGCGCGTCGAAAGCCTTCTGCCAATCCGTCTTCGGATCGAGCAGGCTTGCGGCAACCAGAAAGTCGTAAATCTTCTTATAGCGCTCGGCGGTGATCACCCCGATGCCCAGGGTCGCCGCATCGCCGCCGTCGAGGGCCTTCTTCTCCTTGAGTTTCTCTATCGCAAAGTTGATCTGGGCGTCGCTCATTTTGGGGTTATCGGCCTTGATCAACGCATTGCCCGGCGTCGGATTCTGGATGTAGTCGCGCCAGCCTTCCAGCGATGCTTTCACAAAGCGTGCCACGACATCCGGCTTGTCCGCGATCATTTTTTCGGTGGTGACGATGGTGGAACCGTAGGGCGGATAACCGCCGTCGGCCAGCAGGAAGAATTTCACCTTCTGGTTCTGCTGCTGCGCCTGGAACGGTTCGGAAGACAGGTAAGCCTGCTGCGCGACATTATTGTCGGCGAAGAACGGCTGCAGGTTGAACGTGTAGGGCCGGATCTGATCATCGGTAAAGCCGTATTTGGCCCGCAACCACGGCCAGAAGGTAATGCGGGACGAGCCGGCGATCAGGATCGGCTTGCCCTTGAGGGCAGCAATATCGGCGACGTCGTCGTGGGCCATCAGCCCCTGCAGGTCGAACTGAAAAGAGGATGCGACCGTCACCAGCGGCAGGTTCTGTTCGCGTCCCTTCAGGACCTGGATGTCGTAGCCCATCATCAGATCGGTCTCGCCAGCCAGCAGCAGCTGCGAGCCGTTGACCTGCGGACCGCCCATCTTGATGGTGACATCGAGTCCGGCTTTGTCATATAGCCCGGTCGCCTTGGCCTGATAGAAGCCGCCGTGCTCGGCCTGCGCAAACCAGCTGGTGAGGAAGGTCACCTTGTCGGCAGCCAATGACGGCGCCAGCGAGCCGAGCAAGGCACCCGTTCCAACCAAGGCTGTTGCGATCGTTCGCGTCAGCAAATTCCGGAAAAGAAAATTCATGGCTATTTGGCACCCTCGTTTAAGGACCGGCGCTTCGCCAGCCATCAGTTCCAGCCCGGCGCGATCGCCGTCATTGGCCGTCGTGTCAGCTCAAGATGCACATGCTGACTGTCATCTGAAAGCATTTTGATTCGAGCCATCCGTTGCCTTTTCAGCAACGGTAAATGTTGCTGACCGGGAGCAAAGCAGACTGCTCCAAAAAGCGGCGCCCGCTGCCTAAACATAGGCATCGACAACTTGGCGAATGACGCAACGGCGAACACGGCTTAACGTCCGATCACTGCTGTTCCTCACCCGGCAAAGAGGCCTGACCGCAAGTGCGCGCGCTTTCTCCCCCATCGATCAATCCACCCCTGGCGCGCTACAGCCATGGCATCGCGGTGCCTGCCGGGCACCGGCTGGTTTTTACCTCGGGCCAGCTCGGCGTCAGTGCCGACGAAACCATTCCAGTCGATTGCGAAGCCCAGGCCGACCAGTGCTTCGCCAATATCGCCGCGATCCTCGCCGAAGATGGCATGACTCTGGCGGACGTCGTCCGCCTCAATGCCTATGTGACGGATCGCGCGCATATGCCGGACTACATGCGGTCGCGCGACCGGCATTTTCCAGGAACGCCGCCCGCCTCGACCCTGATGATCGTGCATGGGTTCACGCGCGCGGAATTCCTGGTCGAGATCGAAGTCATCGCCGCGGCGCCAGAGGATGGCTGAAGTGATATGGCTCTGAGTTGAGCCGGCGCGAGAATGATTTCGCTTGTCATCAGCCCTAGATGCATGCGCCGTTACATATTCAACTGTCATCCTCCGCGAAAGCGGGGGATCCAGTACGCCGCAGCCCATCGGCTTATCACTGGCGTGTCTGGACTACGGGATCGCCCGGCTTGACCTGGTCAAGCCGGGCGATGACACCTATATGGACGAGGCCGGTGGGGGTCACTTCCCACCGCGCACTTTATTTCCGATTCAAATTTTCAAACAGCCACGCGGACGATTTCGTATTCCGTCAGCTCCAGACACACGTCAACGCCCCGCGGCGCTGGGCGACCGGGCTTTTGCTGGAACGTCTCGCCCTCGAGAAATAGAGGGCGCGGGGAATGCCGCGATGCCCAGAGGCACCCGCGGCCCGTGTGCAAGAAAACGGCCGTACGCACACGAGGTAGTGCGAGGCACCGGATCATCCGGCATTCCCCACGCAATGGTTTTACGGTTTATCAACGCGCTCTCCCCGGCAAGATAAGCTCTATTGCCACCGTCGCCTTCGGATTGACGGCTTGTTCAGCCCGGTTGAGCCGCACGAAAACCTTCCAAAGACTTGACACTAGCATTGGGTGTCAGAACCACGCGCCTTCCCCGTACGCTTCAGCGCCGTCGTCTAGCCTGCGAGGTATTCGCTCACGAAGATCAATCCGCCCTGCAAACCGTCGCATGCCTGACGCTGCCGCGTCCACCGCATCTCACCCCGCGTTTCCTGACGATCGCGAGCCGCCCCTCTTGTTGGGATGAGACGAAACCGGTTCTAGGGCGTTTCGAACAAGAAGGGAACAGAAATAATTTTTGATTGAGGGATTGACAGCACCGAAACACCCCGACCGGAGGCGCGCCATCTGGTCGGCGTGCTTTCGCGTCGCTTTCGCGGGGATGACGTCCTGAGCAATCCGAGCTTCTCCCCGCGAAGTGCGCGAAGTTCGGGGGCTGCGACCGCAGCGCCACCGCCGTCGCCAGCAGCGACGAATTTAAAACCGCTGCATCTCCCGCCGCACCTTGGCGAGAAACCGGCTGCGCTTCTCCGCTGTCGCGGTGTTCATGTGGTAGAGCGCGTGATAGCGCACCTTGGCTTTGCCGCCGGTGAACCAGGGCAGGTAGCGCTTGATGATCTTGCGCGGCGGATCGGCCATGCCGATCGCCTGCCAGCGCGGGCGGCCGTAGGTCGAAATCCCGGTGATGCGCCGGATGTGAAGCAATAGCGGCCGGCCCTTTCCAGGATCGGACAGGTCCATCGCGATACCCGGGCCGAACATCCGGTCGAACCAGCCTTTCAGCATCGCCGGCGGGCCGAACGACCAGGTTGGAAACTGCACCACCAGCGCATCGGCGGCCATCAAGCGCTCGACATAGGCCTGGTTGTTGGCGCGGTTACGCTGGGGATCATGGTAGTCGCGGCGCCGTTCGGCCGAGAGCACGGGATCGAAGCCCTCGGCATAGAGATCGAGCAGGTCGACGCTGTGGCCGGCGTGCTTAAGCCCCGCCAGCGCCTCCTTTCGGATCGCGCCATGGAAGCTCTCATCCAGCGGATGGCAATAGACATAGAGCACATGCATCACAATTACGGCCTTTCGGCCGCAAAGCTGCGCATCTTGCCGGGATTGAGCAGGCCATGAGGGTCGACCTCGTGCTTGAATCCAAGCTGGTCGGCGTCGACCCGCTTGTAGCGGCTGCCATCCTCGACGGTGAAGACATGCGGGTTGGCGATAGCAACACCATGGTCTTCGTGCAGCCGGATGATCTCGTGCAGCCGCTCCGCATCGCTGTAGCGCACTACCGGCAATCCGCTGCAGGTGACGTGGCCGCTGAAGCGGATGAATTCCAGATGCTGCAGAACTTCGTCCCCAAACATCGTTTGCATCTCGGCGACTTTTTCCAAGAGCTGGCCATGCGGATAAAGGCATTGCAGATAGGTGACCGAACGATCGGATTTGAGCACCTGCAGGGTGGTATGATTCCAGCTGTATTCGTAGAGCGGAACCTGGCCGGGGCCGTCATCGGTCGGCATCTCCAGCGTGATCCGGCCGCGGCCCCCGAGCAGGGACTTGAAGCTCTCCAGCGAGGGCTCCGCGATCATCGCGATCAGGATGCTCTGGCCGTCGGGACAATGGGGTTTCAGCGCGCCAAAATAGGCAGGCATTGGCCAGGTCACTGGCGAGAGCAATTTCTTGACGATGCCGTCGGCGAGCGCCGCCTCGTAGCCGAAGGCCACCGCCTCGATGAAGTCATCGAATGCGACCACGACGTCGATCCAGTTCCAGGCCGGCGCCAACGGCATTTCCAGCGCCGTGATGATGCCGGTCGTGCCATAGGCACGATTGATCTTTTGGGCGGCATCGCCGCGCAATTCGATCACGCGCGGCACCTCCTCAAGCGTAACCACGCGCGCGGCCAGGATGTTGCCGACCTCGCGCAGGCCGCCGTAATTGACCGAGCCGATGCCGCCCGATCCACCGGCGACAAATCCGCCGATGGTCGCGGTACGCTTGGTGGAAGGATGCATCCGCAGCTCCCAGCCTGACGGCTGCAATTCGCCGTCGATGACGTTCATCTTGGCGCCGGCACCGACCCGCAGCCTGCCCGGTTTGACCCATTCGATGGCATCAAGGGCGGTGATGTCGAGCAGCACGCCGCCCTGCAACGGCACCGCCTGGCCGTAATTGCCGGTGCCGCCGGCCCGCACCGTCAGCGGCACGCGATGGCGCGCGCAGGCCGCAGCGACCCGGATGACATCGGCCTCGTCACGCGGGACGACCATCAGGTCGGCCGACTTGCCCTCGAGTTGCTCGTTCAGCACCGGGCTGTACCAGAAGAAATCGCGCGAGCGCCGGCGCACGATTTTGGCATCGGTCACGACAGGAATATCGCCGAGATCGGCGACCAGTTTTGTGAGAGCGTCGGACGGCAAATCGTTCACGTCCCACCTTCCAGCCGCGCGGCACTCTCGCCGCCCGCCAGTTCAGCTGTGACCTTCTCCGATCGGACGACAAAGCCAAAGCACTGGCGCACGTTGTAAAGGGTTGCCGCCAGGCAATAGTCCGGCGAGGTGGTGGCGGTGCAGTCTTCCAGCAGCAGGCAGTCATAGCCGCGAAAATTGGCGTCCTGCAGCGTGCACAACACGCACTGGTCGGCGTTGACGCCGGCAAACAGCAGCGTGGTGACGCCGAGGTTGCGCAGGATGCTGTCGAGCTCGGTGTCCTGAAAACCGGACATGCGGTATTTGGCGACATGGATGTCGGACGGCGCCGCCGCGAGCTCGTCGACCACAGCAGCCGCCCAGCTGCCGCGCTCCAGCACCTTGGCGCCGGAGCGCGGCAGCTGGTCGCCGAGGCCGACGCCTCGGCCGGTGGGATTATAGACGTGCAGCAGCGCCGGGCTGAGATTGAGGCGGTCAGGCCGGTTGCCCCAGTTGAGCCAGATCACCGGCACATCATGGTGGCGCAACGCTGGCAGGAGACGTTGTAGCGGAGCGATGGGCGTTCGCGCCGGCGCCACATCGACACCGATATGGCCGAGCCAGCCCTCCGGGTGACAGAAGTCGTTCTGCATATCCACCACGACGATGGCGGTGCAAGCGAGGTCGAACGTCACCAGCTTGCCGTCCGCCTGCAGCGTGATCGGCCGTGGAACGTCGGGCCAGCGCACCAGATCGGCCCGTGTCTCCGACACCCGCCAACGATTGCGCGGGCTTGCGCCCAGCGGTCGCAATTCCTGGTCGTCGTTGTCAGTGCTCGGCGCGAGACTCATGGCTTAAAGGCCCTGCAGGATGCGGATGTCGTCCGCATCGAGCGCGACGCGCTCGCCACCGCGGATCAGCTCGGCAAAGCCTTCGTTCGGCGTCATCACCGTCAGCGTGTAGAGCTTGCCGGGACCGGTATTTTCGATCACATGCTCGGAGCCCGGATGCAGCAGCAGCGAAGAGCCCTTCTTGATGGGGAGCGCCTTACCGTCGCAGCGCGCAATCCCTTCGCCGTGCAGCACATGGAAGAATTCATGCGCCGTGGCATGTTCGTTCGGCGGCGTGGCGCCGCCGGCCTTGAAGATTTCGATCACGAAGATATTGTCGATCGCATCGGTCTTCTGGATCGAACAGCATCACGAAATAATTGCTGTCGGCAGGCGAAATCCGGAATGCCTGCGCCTTGCTGATATCCGCCACGCTGAATGCCATCCGGCCTCTCCTTTAACTCTGGCTTCTTCTTTACGGCTTGTCGAATGCCGTTCGCGCCGCGATCCGCGACAGCGGATAGCGGCTGATCTCGTCGATCAGCCTCACGAGCCGGGCGGCCGTGCGCTCGACGGTGATCCCTCCGAGCTCGGCGCTGGCCTTGGTGGCGTCGCCGCAGGCGCCCTTATGATGAAGATCCTGGGTCTGCCAGCCGAAGCGGACAGCTCCCTCGGGGCTCAGCAATTCAGACTCGCGTTCGATCTCCACCGAGAGAGGAACAAAATTTTCGGCGCGGTCCATGTCGACAAGTCCAGGGTGAAGATGCAGCATCACGCTGGTCTCGCTCTGACCGCCATGAATGCCATGGCGATTTTCATCGGCGTCGTAGAGCGCATCCATGTCGATCAGAGCCGGCCACATCACCGACAGCGCGAACATGCCGAGCTTGACGCGCAAGTCCCGGCAAACAATATCCAGAAGCTGTGGCTGGCCGCCGTGGGAGTTGAAGAACAGGATCTTGCGAAGGCCGGCACGGTGCACGCTGGCGCCGAGTTCGAACCAGACCCGCGCCAGCGTTTCGTAGGATAACGTCAGGGTGCCCGGGAAAGCCAAGTGCTCGTCGGACTTGCCGACCGGCAGCATCGGCAGCACCAAAGCGGGGCAATCGGCCGGCATCAGTTCGATCGTCCGCGCGATGATGCCGGCATTGATCGCGGCATCGACGCCAACCGGCAAATGAGGGCCGTGCTGCTCGACCGCGCCGACCGGCGCGATCGCCACCACCCGCTCGGGGTCGAGCGCGGCGAAATCCTGCGTGGTCAGATCCGCCCACCAATGCGATTTAGGGGCCATGCGTCAATCGTCTCCGGCTGGCAGGCCGCGCGATCCGCGCCGAGCTGATCCGCCAGCGATCGATTCAGCACGGGAGGGGCGTATCTTGAAAGCGCTTTGATTCGGCAAGTCCGTTGCCTTTTCGGCAACATCTGTCATCCTGCTACTTGAGCGCTTCCATGAAAGTCATGATATCGAGGCTCGCTCTGACCTCATCCTTCGAGACGCATCGCTGCGCGATGCTCCTCAGGGCGAGGACCGGGGAGACTGCCGATATGATCAAGACTTCGGAAGCGCCGAGCTAGTTGCCCCGGACCGAACATGCTGCATAGCCGGTTGCTCACCTATGTCGACGAGGTTGCCAGGACCGGATCGATCCGCAAGGCTGCCAGTCACCTCAACGTCGCGGCGTCCGCGATCAGCCGCCAGATCCTGGCGCTGGAGACGCAATTGGGAACCCCGCTCTTTCAGCGCCTGCCGAAGAAACTGATCCTGACGGCGGCGGGCGAGGTACTGATCGGCCATATCCGCCAGACCCTGAAGGAATTGACCCGGGCCCAGGCCAAGATCGAGGAACTCAAGGGATTGCGGCGCGGCGAGATCACGGTCGCAATGATGAGCGGACTGGCCTCCAATCTGGTGCCGGGTACCGTGAAGCAATTCCGTCTCTCCAATCCGCGGGTCAAACTGACCCTGACGCTTTTGACGACCGGTGAAGAAATCCAATCCGCGGTCGCCAATGGCGAGGCCGACCTTGGCATCGGCTTCGACTTCACCAAGGACAGCAATCTGAAGGTGCTGGCCCGCGCCGTCGGCAAGTTGGGGGCGGTGATGGCGCCGAACCATCCGCTGGCCAAGCGCGCCGGCATTCGCCTTGGCGACTGCATGGATTATCCGCTGGTCGTGGCTGATGGCAGCACCGCGATCAGGCCTTATCTGGACGCGGCCTTCACCCGCGTAAAGCTTGATCTGCAGCCGATCATCGAAACCAATGCCATCGAAATCATGCGGCATGCCGCAATCCTGGAGAACGGCATCACCTTTCTGACGCCCTTCGACATCGAATTCGAGCGCCGCGCCGGACGCCTGGTCTATGTCCCGGTGCGCGAACTCTCGCAGGATACCCAGGCGCTGATGCTGATCGGTCACGAACGCGGCAGCAGTGCCATCGCCAGCGTGCTGGCGGAAATGCTGACAACGATGATGCGGGAGGCGGCGGCCTGACCCTTTTCGCTCACGAGCCTTCCTTGAGAAACGGAATGATCGCCTGCGCCAGACGTTCGGGCGCAGAGAACTGCGGGGCGTGTCCGGTCGAAAGCGAAACCACCCGCGCACCCGGCGCCAGCGCCTGCATCACGCGCTGCACGGCTAAGATCACGGAACGATCATCCAGAGCCTCGACATAGAGGCGGGGAATTTTGCCGTAACGTTCGGCGCTCGCGGGAGATCGGACGGCGCGGCAGCCCTCGCCCTGCGGAGTCAATTTTGCCGCGGCGACCACGGCATCGCTCGCGGTACAATCCTGCAGGAAATGTGCGATCGCGGCTCTCGCAGGAACGCGCGATACGCAACGATCCGCCGACCATTCGAGGTGCGGCCAGATCCCCGCGGCTTCCGGATATTGCGTGATGACCGAGTTGACGACTTCCTCAAAACTCTGTCCGCCAGGCAGCATCATGCCGGCGACATAGGCTACCCTGGATACCTTGGCCGGCCACCGCTCCGCGAACGCGGTCGCCAGCATCCCGCCTCCGGAATGCGCGACCAGGCTGACCGGAGCGGCGCAGCCGTCGACCACGTCGTGGAGATAATCAAGCCAGTGTTCGAAGGTGATATCAGCGGGATCGGCGCCATCGACGCCATTGCCTGGCAGATCGACCGCGCGCACGACGAAACCAGCGGCTTCGAGATAGGGCATCAATCGGGCCCAGGCCCACGACCCCTGCCAAGCTCCGTGGATCAGGATGACGGGATCGAAGTCAGACATTTTGGGCGACGGAATCGAATGAGGCGCCGACGATTATTTGTAAGTCCGCCGGTACATCTCCCTGAGATGCCCTTCGACCGTGGTCGGCGAATATTTCGGCGTTTCGCCACGCGCAAGACACGACGGCAAACATCTGACTTCCTGGTCGCAATTTCCGGAGTAGAAAAAGGGTACCGAATACCGCTCACGTCCGGACGCATTGACGACGCGGTGAACGGTCGAGCGGAAGCGATCATTGGTCCAGCGCGCGATCATGTCGCCGAGGTTGACGACAAAGGAGCCGGGAATCGGGGTGGCATGAATCCACTCGCCCACGGTCTTGCCCTGGACCTGCAGGCCACCGAGATCATCCTGCAGGAGAATCGTGACACCGCCGAAATCGCTGTGCGCGCCTGCCCCCTTCTCGCCGGGAGCTGCATCGGCGGGCTGCGGCGGATAATGCAGCAGCCGCAGCGTGGCGTGCGGGTTGGTGCAATAGGCAGCGAAATAGTCCTCCTCGAGATGGAGCGCCAGCGCCAATCCCTTCATCAGCGTTTGGCTGAGGGCCAGCATGGTGGCGAAATAGGCCTCGGTCACCGGCCGGAAGTCGGGCAGGCCGGCGGGCCACAGATTGGGGCCGTGGTTGAAGCGCCGCGCCACCACCCGGGGATCGTCAAGCGACAGCTCCGGTCCGATATAGAAACTCTCCTTGAGGTCGGGCGGCGCGCCCGCCTCCAGCGTCTGCGCCCGCATCGGCTCAAAACCGCGCTGACAAAAAGACAGGCTCTTGTCGACGGCGCTTTTGGCCGCCGCGGGCAGATCGAAAAAGCGCCGGCTTTGCTCAAAAAGCGACTGAATCAGGCGCTCGGGGACGCCATGGTTGATGATGTAGAAGAAACCGTTGTCCAGGCAGGCCGTGCGAAGACGTTCGGCGACAGCTTGGCGGTCGGTCAGGGAACGTGACGACAGGCCGCCAATATCGATGATCGGCAAAGCGGAGTCCGGCACATGGTTGGCTTTAAGCGTAGCTGTCACCGCGGGTGCCATGGCGAAGGTCCCTTTGGAGCATTCCTCAGGCCGAGAAGATGAAGACTTCTCGCCCGTCATTGCGAATTTTGTACCCAGTTTGAGCCGGCAGGACGCGCTGCATTGAAGCAGGGCGACCACAAGGGTCGCCCCTACACACGGTCGACATGGCGTAGGGGCGCCCTGTCTCAGCCACGCGATGGTCGAAAGGTGTCGGCGCTCAATCCAAGACGCCGACACCTATTTTCTGGCGTTGCTTTCCCGGTTTATTTGGGAACGCTGCCGTCGATCCCCTCAACATAGCTGCTGAGCGAGTTGAAGGTCTTGTCATCCATCTGAGCGCCGGCGGCAACCAACTCCTTGCCGGTGTTGTCCTTGATCGGACCAGCAAACGGCTTGAGCTCGCCGGAAATAAGCTTGGCCTTCTTGTCTTCGAAGACCTTGACGGCCTCGGGGGGAATCGCGGGATTAAGCGGTGCCATCACCACCATTCCCTCCTTGAGACCCCAGCGCGTGTGGCGCTCGCCGGTCCAGGTGCCGTCCAGCACCTTCTTGGTTTCGGCAATATAATAGCCGCTCCAGTCTTCGGTGGTTCCGGAAAGCTGCGCCTTCTTGCCGAAGCTTGACATGTCGGCATCGATGCTGAACGCGTAGGTGCCTTTTTCCTGCGCCGCCTGGATGGAGGCGGGCGAGTCGGTGTTCTGCGCGACGTTATCGGCGCCTTGCGCAATGAGCGTATCTGCCGCCTGGCGCTCCTTACCAGGATCATACCAGGTGTTGACCCAGATCGCCTTGGTCTTGACCTTGGGATTGACCGCCTGGGCGCCGAGCGTCATGGAGTCGATGTTTCGGATGACGCTGGGGATCGGGAACGATCCGATGAAGCCGAGCGTGTTGCTTTTCGTCATCTGGCCGGCAATGGTGCCGATCAGATAGAAGCCTTCCTCAAAACGCGGCTCATAGACGACGATATTCTTGGCGGTCTTGAAGCCGTTGACGTGCTCGAATTTCACGTCGGGGAACAGCTTGGCGACCTTCTGCAGCGGCTCCATGTAACCGAACGAGGTTGCGAAGATCAGCTTGTACCCATCGGAGGCAAGCTGACGAAATACGCGTTCGGAGTCGGCAGTCTCAGGGACGTTTTCCACGAACGTGGTCTTGATCTTGTCGCCCATCGCCTTTTCGAGGCCCAGCCGGCCCATGTCGTGCTGTTGTGTCCAGCCACCGTCGCCGCGCGGGCCCAGGTAGACGAATGCGACCTTGAGGGGCTCGGCGGCGAACGTTACCGCCGGCAGCATCGCGATCAGACCTGTCGCGACGCCCAGACGGAGTGATTTCAAAGTTCTACTTGGATTCATGATGCTTACCTTTTGGTTTGGCTGGACTGTTTGGGGAGGATCAAGCCGCGAGGCCCCATCTCACGCGGCCGAATGGAAGCTGTGGCCAAGCGAGGCCGGTTGGTTCAGCAGGATCGTCTTGGGATCGCGGCAGATGATGACCAGGACGATAATGGTCGCCGCATAGGGCAACATGGACAGGAATTCTGTCGGCACCGGCAGGCCAAAGCCTTGCGCGAAAAGCTGGAACTGGGTCACGCCGCCGAACAGATAGGCGCCGATCACCACACGGGTCGGCTTCCAGGTGCCGAATACGACGAGCGCGAGCGCGATCCAGCCTTTGCCGGCCGACATGCCCTCAACCCACATCGGCGTCTGCACCAGCGACAGGTAGGCGCCCGCGATGCCCGCCATCGCGCCGCCAAACAGCACGGCCAGATATCGCGTGGTCAGAACCGGCTTGCCAATCGCATGGGCGACATGTGGGAACTCGCCGATTGCCCGCAGCGTCAGTCCCATTCGCGACTTGCTCAGGAACCACAGCACCGCGAGATAAAGCAAAACCGACAGATAAACCATGATGTCATAGTGGAACAGCAGATCGCCAACAACGGGAATGGCCGTCAATAGGGGAATGTGGATCGGCTCCAGCCGATCCACCGGCAACCCCGCCAGATCGTGACCGACGAAGGCCGACAATCCGATCCCGAACAGGGTCAGGGCAAGGCCGGTGGCGACCTGGTTGGTCTGCAGATTGAGCGTCAGAAATCCAAATACCAGGGAGAGCGCCATGCCTGCGGAGGCCGCGGCCAGAAACCCGACGGTATCGCTGCCGCTCGCGCGCGTCGCGGCAAATCCGGATACCGCACCGATCAGCATCATGCCCTCGATACCGAGATTGAGCACGCCAGATCTTTCGACGACGGTTTCGCCAAGCGCCGCATAGATCAGCGGAGTGGCAGCCACCACCGTACTGGCGATCATCGGAACCAGAGGATTCATGCCGCTTTCTCCAACTTGGTCGCCATCTGAGGCGTCTTGTTCTCCGGCGCGGCGACCACGCGTTTCAATCGGAAAGTGATGAACAGGTCGGCGGCCAAAAGGTAGAACAGCAACAGCCCCTGGAACAATCCGGTGATCGCCGACGGCAAACCCATCCCCATCTGCGCCAACTCACCCCCGAGATAAAGCAGCGACATCAGGAGCGCGCCGAATATGACGCCGATCGGATGCAGTCGTCCGATCCAGGCCACGATGATCGCGGCAAATCCATAGCCCGGCGAGATCTCCTGCTGCATGCGTCCGATCGGGCCGGCGACTTCGCAAATCCCGGCAAGTCCGGCGGCTCCCCCGCAGAGCAGCAGCGCGATCCAGATATTGCGTTTCTCGGAAAATCCCGCGTAGGCCGCTGCCGCCGGCGCCAGCCCCGCCACCTGCATTCTGAAACCCGCGAAGGTCTTCTGCGAAAACACCCAGGCAATAATCGCGAGCCCGAGAGCGTAGACGATGCCCCAGGTCACCCGCGTTCCGCTGATCAGCACGTCCATGGTTTCGGCGTCGCCGAAGCCCTGCGACTGCGGGTAATTCTGCCCCTGGGGATCACGCCATGGTCCGTGCACCAGCCAAGACAGCACCAGCTGGGAAATATAGACCAGCATCAACGTCACGAGAATTTCGTTGGTGTTGAAGCGGGTGCGCAGGAAGGCCGGGATGGCGGCCCAGGCCATGCCGCCGAGGATGCCGGCCAGCAGCATCAGCGGCATGGCAAGGCTGGAATCGCTTTCCCCAAACCACAGCGCGACGCCGCCACCTGCGATCGCCCCCATGGTGAGCTGCCCCTCGGCGCCGATGTTCCAGACGTTGGCTCGGAAGCCCAAGGCGAGACCAAGCCCGCAGAGCAGCAAGGGCGTCGTCTTCAGCAACAGCTCCCCGATGCCATAGGTGGAAGACAGCGGCTTGATGAAAAACAGATAGAAAGCCTCGATCGGATCCTTGCCCAAGAAGCTGAACAGCAGAAATCCGGTGATCAGCATGGCGGACGCCGCCAACAAGGGCGACACGATACTCATCGTTGAAGAAGGCGTAGCGCGACGCTCAAGCCTGAACATGTGCCGTCTCCAATGGGGCTCCGGCGGACGCGGCAGGGGGAGCTGCCTTGTCGCCAAATTTCCCGCTCATCCACGTGCCAATCTGTTCGATGGAGGTCTCAGCAGGCAGAACCGACGGCGACAGCCGTCCCTCGGCGATGACCGCGAGCCGGTCGCTGATGGTGAATAGTTCATCGAGCTCTTCCGAGATCACCAGCAGCGCCACACCCTGGTCGCGCAGGTCGATCAGGGCCTGCCTGATCAGCTGGGCCGCGCCGACATCGACGCCCCAGGTCGGCTGCGCCACGATCATCATCTTGGGCGCCAGCATGGTCTCCCGGCCGACGATGAATTTCTGGAGATTTCCACCGGAAAGACTGGATGCGACCGATTGCTCGTCGCCGCATTTGACCTTGAACCGCTCGATCACGGACTTGGAAAACGTTCGCATCACGCCGGGATGGATCAGCCCGTTCTGTACCATGCCCTTGCGGGCGCCGGTCAGAAGCGCGTTATAGGCCAGGCTCATCGGTGGCACCGCGCCGCGTCCGAGCCGCTCTTCCGGGACGAAGGTCAATCCGACGGCGCGGCGCTGCGCCGGATGGAGATGGCCGACCGGCTGCCCCATCAGCTTGATCATCTCGCCTTTGCTCAACCGCTCGCCGGAGAGCGCGGTCATCAGCTCTTTCTGGCCATTGCCGGAAACGCCGGCGATCCCGAGGATCTCGCCACTTCGCACCTGAAGAGTGATGTCCTTGAGCGTAGTGCCGAACGGGTCAGGCGTGGCCAGTGACAGGTGATTGACATCGAGCCGAATTTCCTTGGCTTCGCGCGGGGTCAGGTGGCATTCGGCCAGCTCGCCGCCGATCATCATGCGCGCCAGGCTCTCATTGGTTTCGTTACGAGGGATCGCGGTGCCGCTGACACGGCCGCCCCGTAACACGGTGGCGGTATCGCACAGCGCCCGGATTTCATCGAGCTTGTGACTGATATAGAGGATGCTGCATCCTTCCGACGCCAGGCGCCGCAGGGTCTTGAACAGGATCAGGACGGCCTGTGGGGTGAGCACGGAAGTGGGCTCGTCCATGATCAGGAGCTTGGGCTCCTGCAGCAGACAGCGCACGATTTCCACGCGCTGCCGCTCGCCCACGGACATACTGTGAACAAGGCGATAGGGGTCGATCGGCAGCCCATATTTCTCGGATACTTCCGTGATCTGAGCCGCCAGCCGCGCGGTCGGAACCGGCTCGTCCAGCGCCAAGGCGATATTCTCCCAGACCGTCAGGGTCTCGAACAGGGAGAAGTGCTGGAAAACCATGCCGATTCCCATGCGCCGCGCCTGCGAGGGAGCGGCGATGGTTTCATACTGATCATTCCACAGGATAGTTCCGGCATCCGGCTTGGTGACGCCATAGATCACCTTCATCAGCGTGCTTTTGCCGGCACCGTTCTCACCCAGCACCGCATGGATCTCGCCGGGACGAACGCTCAAGGAAACGCCATCGTTGGCGACCACGCTCGGATAGCGCTTGGTAATGCCGGTAAGCACCAACCGCGGCTTCAAGTCTTCAAATCCCGAATGGTCCATGATTCCAATCAGCCTCGGCCACGAGCAAGCGGCGCCACAGAACGATCTCGACGCGCTCGCAAAACACAAGCAATCCGCGCGCCAAGTCGGCAAAGTGGGCGGGATTCGTCCCGATATCGCCGGGCGCGGGCATGAACCCCGTCAAAGAATCGATGAATTCGCAACGTCCCCGGGCGATATTGGCCCTTACCCCCTTGGGAGGGCGTGAGAACCGCGACCGCCCAAGCTTGTGTGCCGCACGATTCCGGCGGTGAATGGCTAATCGCTGTGCAGCCCGCCCACCGGCCGCTACGCTGCGGCCGAGTCGGGTCGCTGGCTCGCGCAGCCTCCTGGCCGGGGCGCCGAGCATCACACCGCGATTGGAACCCGCAGCAGAGTAGGCGTATGAGAACCTGGATTCGCGATCCGATCGCCATGCTGGCCGAGGCCGGCCCGCGCGGCCTTGTGGTCGAGGACGGCAGGATCGTCGAGCTGGTCGGCCGGCAGGGACCTGAGACGCCCTGCAATCATGTGTTCGATGCGGGGCGGCACGTCATCCTCCCCGGCCTTGTCAACGCGCATCATCACTTCTTTCAGACCCTGACGCGCGCCCATCCGCAGGCTCTCAACAAGAGCCTGTTTCCCTGGCTGCAGCAGCTTTATCCAATCTGGGGCGCGCATCTTAACCGCGATTGTTTTCGCCTCGCCGTGCGCGTCGCGCTGGCCGAGCTGTTGATCTCGGGCTGCAGCACCGCATCCGATCATCTGTTCGTCTTTGCGCAGGACATGGCCGATGCGGTCGATATCGAGGCTGAAGAAGCTGCTCAACTGGGAATGCGCATGACGCTGACGCGCGGCGCCATCAATCTCGGATTTGCCGACGGCGGTGTCGCCGACCCACGATTGATGCAGAGCTACGATGCGGTGATCTCGGACTGCGAACGGGTGCTGGCCAGATATCACGATCCCCGCGAGGGCTCCTTCACGCGCGTGGCGCTGGCGCCCTGTGCGCCCTTCAACGTCACCCGGCAGCTGATGATCGATACGGCCGCGCTCGCCGACAAGCACGATTGCCTGCTTCATACCCATCTCGGAGAAACGCAGGACGAGGATGATTACTGCCTGCATCACCTGGGCTGCCGCCCGCTCGACTACCTCGAGCAAGTGGGCTGGCTGAACCCAAGGGTCTGGCTGGCGCACGGCATTCACTTCGATGCTGCGGAGATTGGGCGCCTCGGCCAGCATCGCATGGCCGTTTGCCACTGCCCTACGTCGAACATGATGCTGTCCTCGGGCGTCTGCCGGACCAGGGATCTGGAGGCCGCGGGCGTCACGGTCGGTCTTGGCGTCGACGGCTCCGCCTCAAACGATAGTTCCAACCTGATGGAGTCGGTCCGCCACGCTTTTTTGTTGGGACGGCTGACCTACGGCGCCTCCTCCTTCACCCATCTGGACGCGTTGCGATGGGCGACCGAAGGATCGGCCAAATGTCTAGGCCGCAGCGATATCGGCAGGATTGAGCTCGGCCGCCAGGCCGACCTCGCCTTTTTCACCCTGGACGAATTGCGGTTTTCCGGCGCTGGCGACCCGATCGCAGCGCTTGTGCTCTGCGGGGCGCATCGGGCCGACCGCGTCATGATTGCGGGGCAATGGCGCCTGACGGAGGGTATTCCGGTCGGAGTCGATCTGGCGCGGCTGCGTGACGAGCACGAAAAGGCAGCCAAGGCATTCCTGACCTCCGGCTAGCGCCGTCTCTCATCATCCGCACGATCGCGTATACAATGTGGCGCATTATTGTACAATTCTGGGATATTTCTGCTTAATCACTGGTCACTGACACGACGAGATCCGCTAAATAGGGCTTTCATCGTGCTCAACGGATCGGCTTGACCCGGATTTCGCTTCGACCCTAAAGTTTTCCAAATTCCGGCTGCAATGGGTAAATGCCTGGCGTCGGATTCCAGCACGTTTTGCGGAGTCCTCCATGGCCAGAGACGGAAACGCGTATCTTTCAAGCCTTCGCGATAGCCGTTCGATCTATATCGATGGGCGAAAAGTAACCGACGTCGCAGTTGATCCCTGCTTTCGCAACGTGGTTGCGACCATATCCCGCCTTTACGATTTTCAGGCCGCCCCGGAAAATCTCGAACAAATGACCTTCGCCTCGCCGACCAGCGGCGAACGGGTCAACTTGGCTTGGCTGCTGCCAAAGACGTATGGCGACCTGGTCAGGCGCCGCCAGGCCATCGAAACATGGTCCGGGCTGTCCTGCGGCATGATCGGTCGCTCGCCGGATCATGTCGCCTCCACGCTGGCAGGGCTGCGGATGGGGCTTGCCGCATTCCGCGACTACGACCCCGCCCGCGCCGCCGCGCTTAAATCCTATTTTTCCTATGCGCGCGACAACGATCTGTTCCTGTCCTACGTCATCATCAACCCGCAATCAGACAAGGCCAGATCGGCCGGCGGCCAGCCCGATCCGCATCTGGTTGCTTCCGTCGTCGATGAGGACCGTGAAGGGATCACCATTCGCGGTGCGAAAATGCTGGCCACCAGCGGCATCATGGCGAACGAACTGTTGGTCGCGGGTTTCCAGGCCCTGCAGGCTGGTGATGAGGCCTATGCCTTTACCGCCGTAGTGCCGCTCGGTGCCAAGGGCCTGACCCTGATGTCCCGGCGCAGCTACGAACAGAACGCGACGTCGGCCTTCGATTACCCGCTTTCGTCCCGGTTCGACGAGAACGACGCGGTGGTCCATTTCGAGGACGTCAAGATTCCCTGGGACCGCGTATTCGTCTTCAAGGACCTCAGGATGGCGCAGGCGCAGTGGCACGACACCAGGGCCCACGTGCTGCAGAACTATCAGTGCATGATACGCCTGATGGTGAAATTGCGATTTATGCTCGGACTGGCGCGCAAGATCGCCGAAACCAACAACATCATCAATTACCCGCAGGTACGCGAAACCCTGGGGTTGATGGCTGCGAAGGTCGGCAACATTGAAGCGCTTGTGATTGCGATGGAATTGAAGGGCGAGAAATTCGGGGAATTCTATGTCCCGGACCGGTCTCCTGCTCTGCACCGCGCAAGTCATCGCCCAAATCACTTATCCGGAAATCGCTGATGCGATCCGCTCGCTTTCAGGCGGCGGCATGATCATGGTTCCTTCCTCATACGCGGATTTCGCGACGCCGGAAACCAACGCCATCATCCACAAGACGCAGCGGTCGACGGTTGCGACCTCGGAACAGAGGGTCAAGCTGATGAAGCTGGCATGGGATGCTGTCGGCTCCGAATTCGGCTCGCGCCATCTGCAATATGAAATGTTCTATTCGGGCGCGCCTTTTGTCACGCGCGGAAATTCCTTCCGGTTTTTCGATTGGGACGGCGTCAAGGACGGTGTCGACCAGTTCATGAGCTCTTACGGTCTGCCTGAAAACCGTTCGCATCTTCCCGACGCCGCCGAGTGATCGCCCGTGCCAATTGCTGGTGAGATCAGTCGCGACGAAATCAGGCGTCTTGCCTTTGTCGAGCACGGTCCGAGCTCGCTCCGGCTGGTCCAGGACGGACCGCTCGCGGACCTGTCGTTTGCCGCCAAGGACCTGATCGATATCGCGGGCTTCAAATCGGCGTGGGGCAACCCGGACCGTTTGCGCGACGCGCAGCCGGCACTGACGACCGCCCCCGCCGCCCTGGTGCCGCTGCTGGCAGGAGCGCATCTGGTTGGAAAGACGCACACTGATGAAATCGCCTGCGGCATGTTCGGGATGAACCCGCATTTCGGTACGCCGATCAATTCGAAGGCGCCTGCCCGCGTTCCCGGCGGCTCATCGAGCGGTTCGGCCTCGGCGGTCGCAGCAAAACTCTGCGATTTTGCGCTGGGTACTGATACCGGCGGATCGATCCGCGTGCCCGCCAGTTTTTGCGGACTTTATGGTCTGCGTACGACGTTCGGCCGCTTGTCGGTGGCG
>CAVTNW010000033.1:0-308876 GCA_963736075.1 uncultured Alphaproteobacteria bacterium
CCTCCGTCGAGCCCCACTGGAGCAGCAAGTAGACAAGGACCCCGACGACGACCGCCAGCACGGCCACCAGGACCCAGGCGGCCCTTGCGCTGCCGCTTCCGCGGGTCGATTCCTGCCGCGGCAGGCGCAGCGACAAGACACGCTGGCGAAGCGCGGCGGAATCGCCTTCAGTGGGCTCGGCATCCTCCGAGCTGACAGGACGTGATTCGTAGACGCTCACTCGGGATTCCCGTCCGTGATTGCCATGAGACCTGCCCGATTGGGTGGCAACGGACGCCTTTACAGGGATATGCACCAAAACTGAATTGTACCCCAATCCCTGTCATTTCACAAGAGAGACACTTGTCGCTCTGCGTTTGATCGGTGATAATAAAAAGCCCGGCCTATGAATCCCACCTCACAACCCCACCACAGAGGATCATTAATGAGCATGAAGTTTAGCGTTTCCTCGGCAGTTCTTTTTTTGGCGGTCCTGGGCCTGATCGCTTTTTCGGCCTCGCCGGCCGTGGCGGTCAAGGAGTTCAAGGACGCGTTTCAGGCCAAGTACGTCAAGCCCGACAGCACCGCGGCCAGCGACGTCGCCTTGGCCCAGGCCTTTCGCCAGGCCAGTTGTACCGTATGCCACGCGGGCGGCGACAACAAGAAGATCCGCAACGACTATGGCAAGCAGCTTGCCAAGCGGCTGAGCAAGGAAGACAAGAAGGACAAGGCGAAGATCCAGGCCGCCTTGGACGCCATTGCCAAGCTCAAGAGCAAGCCCTCGGACCCCAAGTCGCCCACGTTCGGCGAGAAGATCGCCAACGGCAAGCTGCCGGCGGCCAACTAGCGACCGGCGAGTGCCGTTCGCCATCGTTTTTGAGGCCATCCGGCAACTCATGATTCCGCCGGCCGCACCGGCAAAACCGCATTGGTTTTCACCAGGGTTGATATTCGGTCTCCCCTCTGCCTCGGGGAGAGGGGCAGGGGGTGGGCAGATTCTCCCCTCGCCCGTTCCGGGAGAGGGGCAGGGAGTGAGGGTGACTCGGGCGACTCCTCCCTTTCGGATTTCAGATTTTCCACCAGGGTCCGCCCCTATTGAGTCAGGCCCTGCGAGGGTATGATTATAGTCGTTTCCCGGGCGGCGGAAATGTCCTGCGCAGGGTACGTGCGGCCACAAACGGCCCGCCGTTTCGGATTTCGACATTCGGATTTCGGATTTTTGGTTTTTCAAAGGGGCCTTGGGCAACCCACGGGAATGGAGTGTGCGCCACGGAACTGAAAGGAAAATGGGCGACAGAAAGATGGACGAGGAAGATGAGATCGATTCCCTGAATTCCATTTTCCTTTCGCACATCTTCATTAAAGACTGCCTTGGAACGCCCGGCAAGCCATCGACGCAAGCGACATGATCATCGGTCTCGAACTATGAAAGAGCACCAGCACGTCGAGTGGGAAGAGTCTGGCGCGACGAGTGGCTGAAATGGATTTGCGGTTTCGCCAACGCCGAGGGTGGTGTGCTGGTCATCGGCCGGAACGACCAGGGTGCGTCGTCGGCGTGCCGCAGGCGCGGAAGCTGCTGGAGGACATCCCGAATAAAGTGCGGGACGTCCTGGGGATCATGGTCAACGTGAACCTGCGCGAGCAAAATGGCAAGGATTATCTGGAAATCCGAGTGGAGCCCTATCCCAGTCCGATCAGCTACAAGGGCGAATACTACTACCGTAGTGGCAGCACAAAGCAGGAATTCAAGGGGACGGCCTTGGAGCGATTCCTGCTGAAAAATCGCGGGCGGCACTGGGACGACGCGCCGGAACCCTCGTTTATCGCCCGGTCCTGCAGTCCTGCGGCAATCCGGCTCTTCAAGCAGCGGGCGACGGAAAGCGGCCACATCGACCGCAGTTCGCGGCGCGACAGCCCGCCAGGTGCTCCTCGGGAACCTGGCGCTAACCGAAAAGCACGGCCTGAAACGCGCCGCCTGGCTGCTTTTCTCCGGCCGCCCGGAGAAAATATGTTAGCGGGGCCTGGATCAAGTCGGTTTTTTCATGACGGATGACGATCTCCGCTACCAGGACGAGGTGCATGGGAGCCTGTTCGAGCAGGTGGAGAAGACCCTGGAACTGCTGCACGCGAAATATCTGAAAGCCTACATCAGCTATCAGGGTTTGCACCGCAGGGAGACCTTTCTCTTTCCGTACGAAGCCCTTCGCGAGGCATTGCTCAACGCCGTCGTCCACAAGGACTACGCCAGCGGCATCCCCATCCAGATCAGCGTGTATGACGACCGGATTGTTCTCTGGAATTCGGGCGTCATGCCGGAGAACTGGACCATGGAAAAGCTGCTGGGCAAGCATCCGTCGCAGCCCTACAATCCCTTGCTCGCCAATGCATTCTTTCGCGCGGGCTATATCGAGGCCTGGGGACGCGGCATCGAGAAGATTGCGAGGAATGTCGGGAACACGGCATCGAGCCGCCGGTCTACGACTTCGGCATGTGGGGCCTGATGCTCACGTTTCATGCGAACCCCGCCCACTGCGAGCCACACTCAAGACGGTTGAGGGGAGAAAAGTCGAGAAATGCAAAAGTTGGATGAAAAGAAGGATGAAAAAGCCAGGGGAGGAAACGTGCAGAAACGATCGTTGGCATTGATGAGAAAAACGCCCGAAATCACCGTAAGCGAATTGGCCAAGCAAATGGGAATAGTCGGAAGTAGCGTCAAGCATCATTTGACAGACTAAGGTCGGCTAAGTCCTGCGATATTCGGCGCGACAAAAGGCGGACACTGGGATGTCGTAAAATGAGCGGCTCCCGTTTCGGGTTTCGACATTCGGGATTTCGGATTATCCATCCGGCCCCTCCACTATTGAGTTGGGCTCTGCGAAGGTATGATTATATTCGTACCCCGAGCCAAAGGCCAATGGCCCGCAGGAATGTCGTCCGCAGGGAACGCACGGCCACAAACCGCCCGCCGTTTCGGATTTCGACATTCAGATTTCGTTTTTTTACGTACAAGGGGCCTTGGGCAACCCACGGGAACGAATGGCGCCACGGAACTGAAAGGAAAATGGACGAAAGGGAGATCGAAGAAAAGAAGATGGCATCGATTCCCTGAATTCCATTTTCCTTTTCCTTTCGTTAAAGTCTGCCTTGGAACGCCCTGCAAGCCATGCAGCGGAACAACACGATCATCGGTCTCAAGCGACGCGATTGCTCGTTATCGAGTCGGGCACGACGGGCGGCACTCGCGCCTGTCGGCGCACGGCGATGCAGTTTGGCCAACCGCTGTTCGGTGCCGACTATGCCCGACTATGCCGTGCCCGCCAATTCGGCCGAGGGAAACAAGGTTTTCCTCGATCGGGGAGCGATCGCCCTCACGGCGATCGCCAAGGCCGGCCCAACTTGGCCAAGGTCTTCGATGTGCTCGGCATAAATGGACAGAGCGAGAGCATCGCGGCGACCGCCATCGCACCACAAACCATCGAGCCGAATTTCTCATAATGTTCTCGCCGGGAGCCTCCACGACAAACTGCTCCCCGTTTCGAACCCAGAAGGGTTTAAGAGTCCGGGTTAGGCATGCCTAGGGACGGTGGGCTGTGGACGAGTCGGACACGGAAAGCGGAGCACGGACGGCGGGCGGTTAGCGAGCGTTTGCCGCCTGGGCGGCGCGGGCCTTTATGCGAGCTTTCGCACGCCGCCCCCGCTTGGCATCGGAGACGATTTCCCGCTCCTCGATGCGGTCGTGACACACCGACTTCGGATGCGCCAACGCCCAGCGGTCGGCAGAAATTCCAGCAGATAGGGCGTGCCGAGTTCAAGGTCGGCAGGACGGTTCTGCTGGGCATCGGCAAGCCTACGCAATACGTCTTCCAAGTAATGGGCGATCACCAAATGATGGCGATGTGAATTGCTGACGATGCTGAACATTTGCAAGCGGCCGGCGGCCGCGTTGGATACCAGGACAGACGAGTTGGCGCGGCCAACCGTAGACGGCCAATAAGGTCTGCTCCGACTGGTCGTTGTTGAAATCGGGATCCGCCCGTCGCCCAAGTACACCATCAGTGCCGACCAGTGGTTCGCAGGTAACCCGGCGCTCCGCCAATCGCGACCTTGGGGCAAGGCTCGTTTCGCGGCGTCGCCGTCCAACCAAAGCCGCATGCGGTTCACCGGTTGTCTGCGGATCTTGCAGTGCCGACTTCCAGAGTGCGACAGCCGTACGCCACAGTCGCTTGAAGCGTGGTACTAGCTTTGCTCAAGGAACTGAGCACGGAACTTATCACCCGCGCCGCAATCGCGTTAACCCCCGCGTAATCAAGCGGAAGATGTCGAAGTGGAAAAAGAAACGTCCCGAACACCGCCATATTCCGTCCTTGAAGAAAACCTTTGTAGAATCAGTAGTTATGACTATTTCAACGGTATTGTGTTTAATGGTCAAGGTCGAATGGGCATAGATGCCGAGGGACCCAAGAAACCCCGAGCAAATCAAGGAATCTGAGAGCAAGAAGCAGCCATCAGCGAACCATCTTCAATGGTACGGCAATGGCGTCGCATGGTCCGCTCCCCGCTCCCCGCTCCTCATTTCGGCACGCCCCTACTTGAATCATCCCTCCCAGACGGTGTTAGACTATCCCTTTGGGTTCCCTATCGCCATCGCAACGCGACGGGGATGAAATCGAGTCGGTGGGCTGCCGTGCTCTACCCCCTTTCCGCGGCGGCCCGCCGGCCCGGCCCGCATCGGAAGGTTGCCTGTCATGCCAAACCCCCGGCAGGAATCCGAGGGCGCAACGCGCCGCATGCGGATCGATCCGCTCCTGCGCCAGCAGGGCTGGACCATCGCCGCCTACGTGCCCGGCCGCCCCACCACGGCCTACACGCATCACGCCGTCAGCGAATACCCCACCGCCAACGGCCCGGCCGATTACGCCCTCTTCGTCGATGGCATTCTCCTGGGCATCGTCGAGGCCAAACGGCTGACCCTCGGCCCCCAGAACGTTCTCGTCCAGGCCGAACGCTACTCCAGGGGCCAACCCAAAGCCCCCTGGACTTCCGCGGCTTCCGCGTGCCGTTCCTCTATGCCACCAACGGCGAGGTCCTCTGGTTCCACGACATCCGCCACGCGCTGAACTGCTCCCGCCGCGTCGCCGGCTTCCATACGCCGGCCGCACACCAGTTATAGGTCACGTGATGGCCATGGAGAGCGTAGATTGAAGAGGACAGGTCCAGATTGGTAGGATAGATAATGAATGAAACAACCCAGGCATCCAACACCGGACGAGCCCCGTCTGCGGATCCCAAGAGCCCGATCGGTCCGTCTGATTGCAAACATCCCGTGTGCGCGTGCTCTATTGCGACACCGTATGCTTGTAGCGTCAGGCCGTTGCGTCTAGAATGCCCTGGCTTGCTTGATGAACCTGTCGTTCCACAAGGCACTACCTAGAAAACACGACCATCGAGCGACGTCGCATGATCATGCTTCTATGCGAAAACTGCCGTTGCCGCTTTGCGGTGCAGGACGTACCTGTCGAAACGCGTCTTATATGCCCCTATTGCGCAAGCAAAATCATTGTCCGTCGGCTACAGTTGACGACCGATCTACAGGCTCAAAACGAAGGTAACTCGCCAGAACCGCGTCAAGAACATCGAGGTGGTTCGCCCACCTATCCGGAGGTATGCCCGGCAGCGGTTCATTGGGAACTGGTCGCCAATTCCTTAGTTTCCTCGATGATTACAAGCGTGACGAGTCTCCGCTCCAGAAGCACTATAAGGCCGAACAGAGTCCCTGGGTGGCATCCGTCTTGAGTCTGATGAGCGGCCTTTGCCTTGGGCAGTTCTACAACGGGCAAATGCTCAAGGGTGTCTGCATATTAGGTGTGAGCGTCGTTGTTCAGTTCACATTGGTGATCCTCGGAGACAACTATTTGCTTATGGCGGTCGCTTTGGCTCTGGTCCTTGTGGGTAGTTCGATCGATGCTTTCGTTAGCGCAGTCCGACTTAACCATCACGTTCTCCAAATATCGAAGAGCAACCACCCCGCCTTCGAGGATGATGGCCAGCCGGCAGTTGTCGGCGACCAGACCCGAGAACCAGGATCGCAACTTCCCCGGCCTACCCCCTCAGAGTTGGGGGTTTCGTCTGCACCGCCCGCAGCGGAAGGGCTCGGTGGGGCCCAAAAGGGTGTAGACAAGTAAATCGTAATTGAGGTAGGCTACCGACTTGTAAAGCTAGTGCACTTTCTCTTGAAATTGGCTATACTAGGTACGGATCTACGGAGCAGTTTCTAGGTAGGAGCGTTTGGGTCACGATGGCAACCGTCCTGTGGTGGCGACGAGCGGGGCTTACGCGATGGACCTTTCTAATATGCAGCGACCGATGGAGTGGGCAGTCCTTTTCCTGATTGCTCAAACCATTCTTGCGCCCGCAATCATCGTAGCCTTCATTCTTTCGCGCTATTACCTGGCTCGCCGATCCAAGCTGCAGCGGAAGACGATTCATGCGGCTGCGGTTGTTTTGGCTTTGGCGGCTATTCTCATTGATACTAAACTCATTCTCCGTGCGCGCAAAGTTACTGGCTGGGAACCAATGGGCGCGTCTGCGCAAAACCGAAGGAAGTCCTTACGGGGAGCCACGCTCCGGCGGTGGAGCGTCGCAACGTCGTGGACCTTCCGGGAACAGTGATGCCTCGCCACAAAGCACCGAGGATAATTCGTCAAGCGAAGACCTGGGAGCGGAAGGCGATGAGGAGAAGGCAGCGTCGAGTATTCTGAATTTGCCGCGATCCAAGCTTCCGTTCGCAGCTAAAGACCCAGCCCACGTCTCGGACGGCAGTCTTGCAGCCCCCGGAAATATCCCCGATTCGCAAGAGACCTTCGGTGCGAAGGAAACTGGAGCGGGAAAAAAAACCGGAAGACACCGACAAGCCTGACGGCACGACGGACAAAGAGAATGTTGGCAAAAACGCGGAAACGAAGGACAAGCCAAGTGTTGAGGATAAGCAGCAAGCGAACGGCAAGCCCACCGCGGACGATACGGTCGCTGCGAGGACCAAGCCCGAAGCCGACAACAAGCCAGCGGAAAAGGACAAGCTCGATGTCGACAACAAGGCAGGAGAGAAGGACAAGCCGGACGCGACCAATGAATTGAAGGCGAACGACAAGGCTGATATGCCGGGCAAGCCCGACGCGCCGGACAAGGCGGACAATTCAGGGACACCAAGCGATGGCGGCAAGCCCGGAGGGAAGGGCGAACCGGATGGGATCGATAAAGGCGAAAGCCCCGAATGGTCCGAGGACGTACCTGAGAATCCCGATGGAACCGTGCCTGATTTGCGGAACAAATCGGGAAAGGCAACTGAACCGGATACCAACGATGACAAGCACCGGCCGAAGAGTTCCGGCAAGGGGGCATGCTCAGTCTCGCCACGAAACAGGAAGGCAAGCCCGAAGAGAAGTTGGCACATCCATCCGACAAACCGTCGGCTGCGGACACATCGAAGCAACCGACTGCGAATAGTGCTCTTTTGCCCCCATCGCTGATTCCATCGTCACTGCCCGTATCGCCCCAGGTAGGCGTGGCCGCCTCGACGAATGACGGCAAACCGTCGGAGCGGCCAAAACTCGAGGGCAGCCTGCCTCCGTTCCGATATTCCGGGGCCACGCAGGAACTGTTCAAGAAATATCCGCGGATGGAAGTTGCTTGGGTTCTCGATCGCGAACCGGGTGGCAAGGAACCGCCGAAAGTGGTCCTGGAAGTGGTTCTCGACGCCGATGGCGATGTGCAGTGGCGAAATCTGCAATCGGCACAGCGTTCGCGATTTTTCACCGACGCGACCGTTTCCTACGTTCTTCGAGAGCGAATTGTCGCAAATTCTGCCAACCAACTTCGACTTGGACGCGACTCGAAGTTTATGAGCAACGCCTTGAGCGAGGCCGCTTTGACTTCGGTGCCTCCCACCCGAATGACGTGGGGTTATTACCGGCACCAATCGGAAACGTATGAACTGTAGTCGCGAGCTCGCGCTTTTCGGGAGGCCGCCGATCGGGGTATCGTTGACTTTCAGCCGCAGCGCGACGACTACCTAGAAGTTCGCTGGGCCACGGATTCCCAGGGTGACGTGAGCATTTCCAGCGTCCGGTTCTGTCCAGAGAAGGGCAAGCCCCTGGACCTTCCGCTCCCGAAAGAATAGGAATTTTGTTTGTAAGTTGCTTTTACTCGGTTCTTGTTGTTGGTAGAATAGCCTGAATTAGTGGCCCTACGATCTAGAGTTTTAGAAGGAGAAATTCATGTCCTCGGTACATTTGAAGCTGTCCATTCTCTGGGGCATCGGGCTCTGCATTGTAATGGGTCAAATGCTTTGCGCGGCCGATCCGCCAACGGGTGACGAGGCAAAGACGCCGCCCTCGTCCACGCCAAACGTCAAGGTGCCAGACACGTCAGCGCCAAGGGCCGACAAGCCGCGAGCCGATTCGGGAGTTCAAGCCAAATCACCGACCACGGTCGCAGTGACCGACCCGAAAGAACTGAAACGCATCGTGGCGGAACGCATTGACACCATGGCTGTGAGCGACTTGAAGGCCAAAATGGCGAGGGCACAAGCGGTCCTCAGCCTCGAGGGGCAAGCGATACTGAAGGACCGGGCCACCTTGCGGCGCGAAGCCGACCGATTGGCGGCCGCCTTGAAGGACTTTGCGCAAGATTCCCAAATTCAGGACATTGAGGCCCTGCTGGCGAACGAAGGGTTTCGCAATGAACTTTCACAAGCACTGCAGATCGGAGACGAAAAAGGACGAGCGGCCGCGATCCTTGAGAGCCTCAAGAAGAATCGCGTTGACGTTGGCTCGTTGAAGAAGGTTGTTGTCGCTCGCAAAGTCAAGGCAGATGCTTCGCTCTGTGATAAATGTATCGCGAACGCCGAGAAGCAACTGGATGCGTTGCAAAGGGTTTCGGCCGACAAGGTGAGCGCGGACGTCCCTTATTCCAGCAGCATTACCGACCTGGCCAAGATCTACGGCGACAATGCGCCCGCCGCGGCCGGCGCGGTAACGGCAGTTTCGGCCGACGATCTTACTGCGGTGCTCAAGGCGTTGCTGACGGCCCCCGGCGAGGACAGCAAGCCTTCGCAATGACTTCCGTCCAGTTTGGGTTTCGAAACATTTTGTTCCCACCACATTGATCCAACATCGGCCAACCTAGGAGATTATCATGCGTATTTCAACATTCGGCGTCATACTGACCATTGTTGTGCTTGCGCCCAGCGGGTTGCGTGGCCAACCAATCGGTGCTCCGTCGCGCGGGCCGCGGCCCCCAGCAAGCAGGCGGTAGAAGTTACCGAGGAGAAAAAAGTCGTTTTGAACGCAGAGATGGCAGAGTTCGAAGCTGTCAACTCGCTCCTGGATGAGTTAGGCAAAGCAACCGTCAAGTGCAAGGGAGAATCGTCTCGCGACTATGTTCCGCCGGGCTAACAAGATTTTCAAAGCCCAGGCGTATCTCGTGGGCCTCGCCGCGCACCGCGTGGAATCGGCTTTGGACGCGAAGTATCAACTCGAATGTGGAAGTCCGGGATTACGCCCGCTGGGTTGAACACCTCTCCGGTCGTTTGCGCGGACGGATGGAACTTATATCAAGCCGACGTGGAATCTCTGGCCAAGGAAGTGCAAGAGACCCGCTACGACGGCCAAGTTCTCGCTTACTTGATTTCAACACAAGGAGGCTTTGAAAAGGCGATCCAGGATCGCTATGCCAAGGAGTATCCGGCTGCGGGGATTCAGGGCGTGCCGGACTACCAGGCGCGGCAGGAGAAGTACCAGAAGGTCCCCAAGGAGAAATGGCAGGAGGAATTTCAAAAATTGGTCCGGCAGGTGGAAATCAAGGCGATGAAGCGGCAGTTTCTCATCGTTAAGGCGATTTCCGAGAGCCAGGAACTCGACGACGTGTTGCCCGCCGAGCACCGACGGGTTCTCCAAGAGGCAACCGAGGTCTTACAAAAATACTCGGATCTGGAACGGACGGCCGATCAGATCGCTGTTATGCAAAATATGTTGACGGGAATCTCGATCTGGTCAGTTCGATCAATCTGGACGCCTTCAGTCCCGACGTAGTTGAAAAGGCGGAAGCGGCGGCCCGTCAAGTGGAGGGTGGCTTGAAGAAGATCGTACCCACCGGTGTGAGTTTGCCCCCGAGGGTCGGAATTATGATGGGAGAGGCTCTCGCCGTCAACCGCGAAACCCGCGTCACCACGTCCTTAATCAATTGCGACGACTAATCCTGGACGAACCGATGCCACATCGCGTGTTCCACTTCAACGTAAAATGGAGATCGTCATGTTCTGGAGAAAGATGACCGCGATCTTCGGACCGATTCTCGGTTTCGTGTTGCTTTGTCTAGGGCTGCCATGTCTACCCTTGACGGCTACCTCGAGCGCGACGGTTCGGCGAATTCCACGGTCCGACCGGGTGTATCGTCGGACGGTCGCGTGACGCCGGAGGAGAGGCAAAAGCGGGTGCAGAGGATCGGTTCTATTTCCGACGCGCAGTTGGAAAGCGAGTTGGCCGCGGCGAGCAGTCTCGACGCCGAGGTTGGCATTCCGCTCCTGCGATTGCAGCGGCAATGTCGTGTTGTGCTCGAACGCTTGAAGTTGCAAATCGACGACTTGGCGTCGTTGCCAGAGGTACGGCGGGCCGACGCGACGGTCACCCGCCGGAATTTAGGGCCCGCCTGGTCGCCCTGCGGTCGAAAGCACCGGCGGAAATGGTGTCCGGTTTTTGAACAGTTTTGCGGGAATCCAATCTCACGATCGAAGATGTGGCCCTGTTGAGCGATCTACGCACTGCGCAAAAACGGTTCGCGAATGGAAGAAGTGGGATGACGACCTACTTTCCAAGGCCAAGGAGCACGCGGAGGCTGTCAAGGCGGAACATAGTTACGTAAATGGAAATCTGGATCCTTTCGAGAAATTGGACGAGCAGCGGGACCTCTTGAAGAAGCAACTCCGCACCGAGCCGCGCAAAACCCCCAGCACCCCCGCCGACAGCAGGAAGTTCCTTGAGGTAATCAACAAAGTACTTTCCGACACACCGGGTTCGCAGGGAGCGGAGAAATGAGGATGCGGGGCTTGCATGCGATGTTGTTCCTGTCGCTGCTACGGCGGCGCATGGGCAGCCGCCGCATTCTTCTCCGTCGCCCGCCACATTCTGCCGATGCCGTGCCCATTCTTGCCGACCCTTCGGCGAGCGAATTGCAGGACAAGCGACTCTACGCCGTCGGCGCGCGCCCGGCGGATCGATCCTGACGGCCAGGACCTGCTGCGCCAAGAGGCGTTTCTGCGACGATGCATCGAACGCTTTCGTTTGAGAATTGCCGAACTTGAAGCGGACGGCGAAGTACAGGCGGGGGCGGGATCTCATGAAGCAGCCGATGTGCAAGATCGCCTTCGCGCCATGAGAGCGATGGCCCCCTCCGACATGGAACGCGATTACCGGATTGCGCTGACTGGAGAAGAAGAATTCATATCGAGATCTCACGCTGGACCTCTACGAGTAGTCAAATGGCAGTCGCTCGAGCCGCAGGCTGGAAGAAAATACAAGAGGAAATCGCCAAGATCCGGCAACAACTGGATGATCGCGAAAGAGCGGTTCTATTTCCCTGAATGCCGTGACCGGGGCGAGCGACGCCCAATGGGAGATCCCTCGCCCGCCGCAACGGGCGAGTTCCAAGGCAAACCAGCCGCCGGTCGATAAGCTTCACGGAGCAGAAAGTCGCGGAAATTCTGGATAATCTTACGAGAGAGAAAAAACCATGATCTGGCAATCGTGTTTCTGATCTCCGCCCATGTGGCAGTCGCCGCGGATCCCACCGACGGCGTTCGAAGTTACCGAGAAGCGCTGGAGAACTTCAGGAGTGGCAGAGCGGAAATGGACCGGATTTCCAAGATCCTGGTGCAGTTAGGGATCCGCGCAAACCGCAAAAAGGCGAAAGTATCAATGGCTACTACAAGCGCGTGGACCCGGATATCTACCGGCATTATGCCGGGCTGATCTTGCTGCAAATGGAATACGAACAAGCGCTCTGACCCGTTATGAACTGGAAGCCGACCTGAACTTTTATCTATGTGAGATTCCGGGAAGCACAAGGGGTTCGCCGCCCAGCAGAAGCAGAAACTGGAGAGGAAAAAAGCAGCGGAAAGGTTGCGGGCGCAGCGTGCAACTCGATAACGAACTGTTGGCCGTCACTCCGCACTCTACCAGGCAGCCGACAAAGAGCGAAGAGCGTTGCTTAAGAAGGAGAGCCGCACCTGGCAGGAAACGCAGGGCGCTGGCGGAGCTTGCCAACGAAGACGTCAAGAGTTGAAGCAGGTTATCGCAAGAGCAAGGCGATTGACGATGCGATAAGAGAGCTTCAAGAGAAGTACGCGAAGTCCTCGCTGCCCGAATCCGCGAGGTACTCCGCAACGCGGAGTCCGCGCCGATTCGGCGAAGTTCGAATATCAGTACCTGAGGAGTATGACTTGAGTCCCGGGCAATCGGCGGATTTGGAGAAGTTGCTCGGCGAACGATACGGACACATCTTCGAGGAGGCCCGCAAGCGGTGCTGAGACCAAGGACCTCGAGAAGCAGGCGGCCCGGTCGCAGTGCTTCGCCACAACTCCGCGACCGCATGCGCGAAAGTCAAGCGCCAGGCAACATGCTTGCCAAGCGCAAGCGCTGCGTGAGTTCATGGGCGGAGAAGATCGCCGTATCGAGTCCTTGCGGATCATTGCGGGGCTTCCGCCGGAGACGCAACGAGATCCAACCATCAATCACAATATGGAAGACCTTTGGGGGAAAGGATCCGAGGACGCGGCCAGGGAGAACTCGTCGGGCAAGGAAAGCAAAGAACGTCTCCGGACCCGGCTCCCCTCCCCGCCAACCTCACCTGCCCCCCCAAAACCGTCCGGTCCGTGAGAGTCGGCTGCCGTTTCAACTCTTCGAGGAGTCCGCGTCGATCATGTGGCGAGCCTGGCGATTTTCGGCACCGTGACGCTAGCAAGCGCCGTTGCGCAGGTACCGCCGTCCGCCGAGGCGAATCGGTGGTCGAAGATCGAACGCGATCTCAAAACTGCGGCCAGTTTCGACGACACTTGGGACCAACGTCCCGATGTGGGGATATTTGTCCGACTACCTGCACGCCCAGCGGCAACAGGCCACCGAAAGGGGTCTCAGCAAACGCATCGCGGTCCGTTGGTCGCATGTGGGCGACCGGGGGAAATTCACTCCCCTGCTCATCGACCGCAAGTTCTCGCTGGCAGCATCACGACACGTCGGGTCAGTGACGTGGCGGGACGAATTTGTCACTCCTTCCCGCGTGCCTGATGCCCCTGCCCGGCCAAGTCGTGCTCTTTGCGTATCCTGCCTCAGGGGCAGCAAACCCCCGCGACATGTACTATCGTCACCTGACCGAAGTCGGTCGATTCCGAGGTTACCTGGAGGGGCAAGTCTACCAACGGCTGCGCGATGAGATCCAGCGGATGGGCCAGGACCGTTGGGCGTTCGTATTCATGCGACTGTATCCGGAGGTTCCTCGGGACGATGACGAAATTCCGGTGCTCCGCAGCGAAGGAGAGCGGTATTTGCGCAATTTGGCGATCGCAACCAAGAGATCCAGATTCCGGACGAGAAACTTCTCGCCCAGCGAATCGGACGTCCGCTGGACACTTGGGAACTCCCGCCGCCGGACAATCGCGATATCTACCTCGCAATCGACGCGTCGCAATACTTGCTGCATCCGGCCAGGCGAGGTTGGCTGCTTGCCGAGCTGAGACACGCCCTTGAATCCGTGCCATCAACCTGGCTCGTTCAGGAAAGCGTGTGCCTCGATACGCCTTCCCAAAGCGTGCCCTGGCCGTTGTCCGATCTCCGCCAGGGCCGCTGGCCGCATATGCTTCCCGCAGGCCATGCCTCGGCAACAATGTCAAATTTGCGATCGGTCGTACATGTAACGGGCGAAATCAAGAACTCCGTGCAATTGGTGTTCCTGACTTGGAATCCGGAGGTGTCCATCGAGGATGGCGGTGATGCGGCGGTCCAGGCTGCCGACCAGCAGTTGGTGCATGATGCCGGTTCGCTTCATCTTCGAATCATCCAGTTCCACGGCAATCGTTTGGATGTTCTCAAGGGAATCGTCTGGAAGGCGAACTACGACGTCTTCGAATACCGGCCGGAAGGCCCTCCGTCCCTTAGTATCTTTGACGAATAGCATTCATCGAGGGCAATATGACTGAACCACAATTCTACAAGTTGGACGAGCAACGCCAGTGGACGCCAATCGGAGACAACAATGCCCTCTCGGAAGAATGCAAGGCTGAACAAATCCGTCCGGATACCATTCTGCGTAGGGAAGTAGCCAAGACTAAATTTGAAATCAAACCAGCCGGCAGGATGGTAAGATGGGCATGCGCGACGAAAGAAGAGCGCCAACCCAAGACGCACTTCGATTTCGACGAAGTGCGAAAAATGCAAAAAGATGGCGTGTCCAACTTCCGGTGGGTTAATAGACTTTATGTCGGTGTAGAACTAGAGAAAATCGTCCAGGCGGTCGAAGAAGCTGACAAACAAGCCCAAGAGTTGCTCGATGAGCCCGGATCTCCGTCGGGTGTGGTCACGGCAGGTGAATCAGCGGTGCCAGCGATGGCCGCGCCGTCGGTGATGCCCCCTCGGGTCCGCGGGCAGACAACGTACCAAGACGGTCAATTGGAACCAGCCGCTACGGCCGAACCGCAGCGATCGCCAAATGAAGGCGTTGCTGCTACTATAACTCAGCCTCAGCCGCCTGCTCCGTCCTCGGCCGGATGGTTGGCCCCTTCAGACACATCGGCTTCTTCAGCCCCAATCCCCAAGCATTTCAGCAACCTAAGCGTTGAAGACGTGGAAAAGTTTGCCTCCGAGTTGCCCCCCGGACACAAGGCAAGCAATGAGAAGAAACCGTCAAGGATCGCATTCTGGACTCTTATTGCCGCAGTTATGCCGCTCCTGATCGCGATAATCGGTTCTCAATGCTGGTGGTACTGGTTTGGATTTCAGAATCAACTGGATGAGACTTTGGGCAAGTTGAACGTCACAGCGCAGACGGTTCCTCCGCCAGTCTCTGCGAATTCGCAAGCCAACGGCCCGCCACCGTCGAAAACCGCGAATGACACCGTGAAGAAGGAAGACCTGGCGGCACTGAAGTCGCAGGTCAACAAGTCGAACGGCTTCGCTGAAGCCGCAGATCGACGAGTTGGCGACTGCGCTGAAGTCGCAGATCGCTCAATCGGTGACTTCGCTGTCGGCGGCGCTTGGAGACGATTCCAAACAAAGGCGCGGGCAACTCGCGCAAGCCCTCAAGGACCTGCAATCGTTGACGGAATCCCTGCAGAAAATCAACGGCGACGGCAAGCAACGCTGGGAACAAACTGCAAAAGACCTGAAAGACGTGCAATCGCAGATCGCCGAGTTTCGTCGCGACGCCCGGTTGCGCAGGGCCACCTGGAGCGGCTCTCGGCTTCGGTCCAGGTGCCGCCCGATGACCGACTCACGCCAGTGCTCGTGATGATCGACAGCGGAGAAAGGATGCGAGAATACGACAACCCCGCAGTTCGGCAGGCCGTTCTTCAGACGGTCGCGGCGTCGTTGCGGCAGACACCTCGGCGGAAGATCGGTGTGGCTGCCAACCGAGGCGATCGGATTACCGTGTTGCTCGCGCCGGATGTCCACTTTCTCGTGCCGGACCTGGAAGTGTTTCGCAAGGAATTGGCCGATCATCAGGCCGCCGTCGGCGAAGAGTCGATACGCCTTGTGGGCGTTCAGTCCGCCTTAGACCTCGTCGTTCCGCGGGGCGGCAAGTGGCGATTGGTCTACGTGACCTGCACTCCCCTTCGGCATGCCGATCCGGAGCCCGAGAAATGGCGCCGTGCCGCCGAACTTTCCAGAAAGTATGCTGTCGAAGTCTGGGCGATCCATCTACTCAAGACGGGCGAAGAACCCTCTCTCGATCTGCTGAACCTGGCAACCGACACCGGCGGGCAATATGTCGGTCTTTGTGTTCGGGGTGCCGATGCAACGACGGACCGGTCGAATAGCTCGGCCAAGACAAAGGAAACCATACCACGTGGGACCGCCGAGTCGGTTCAGCAGCGGTTGTCCCAATTGCTCTGCCAACCCCTGGACCTGCCGCCCATCCCTCAGGATTGAGCCATGATCAGGATATTGTTCGTAATCAGCATTTGCTTGTGTGTCGGCACGGCTGGGGCCGAACAGGACATGGAATATCCCGCCGGTGGAAAGCCGACGGTTGTTCCGCGAAACCTGCTCGCCGATGTGTCGCAACCGTTGAAATGCATGGTCCATACGGAAGGGGCCCCGATCTTCTCCCGGCCCGCATCTCCAAGCAGCGTAATGGCGAAGGCAAAGTTCCGCGATACGTTCTACGTTGCCGGCATCGACGAGTCAGGCAAGTATCTGTTCCTCGTAACGGCCGCTACCGAGCAAGATTACCCCGTTGTTCCCGTACGTACGTGTCACGGATGGATTCAGAAGGGCCATTGCCTGGAATTCCATCGCGACGATGCTCGACAAGGCCCCGAGAGCCTCACCGCGGCGCGCAGCCCCATCCACCGCAAGGCAATGCTCGTGAATCGTTTGGAAGGCGAGGGGGGCGTACGCATGCTCACTGAGAAGATCCCGTTTACCGACCGTCCGGATGACCGCGGTAATCCGCTTCAGCCGCGGGCCCTGTTCAGCATCTATTACGTCTTCGCCGAAACACCAACACATTCACATTTTCTCTTGGGTCAGGAGCCGCGCATCAAGGACTGGGTTGCCGACAAGAGCGACTTGCTCGGTTGGGTTCCCCGGCAACGAGTTTGCCAGTGGAACACGCGCGAGGCCGTAGAATTCAACAAGCGGGACCTGCGACAACACAAGCGGACCCAGCCTTGCCGGATCTTCCTGGAACCCGATCAACTCAAGGTTTATCTCGAGAAGGCGGATCCGGAGCAAGTGCCGCCGGTTGCCGAGGAAGATATGTCGCTGACCGAATGGCGTTTCGATCAAGCGCGTTTCCCGTTGGTCGAGGCTGACGCGGGCCCCAGCGTGATCCACGTTCGCGGGAATACGCTTTATCGGATCGGGTTCATCGGCGACGTGTTCCGCCAATCGGCAAGCGGTAATCGCGTCGAGCGTTTGGCAACCGCGCAGCAGATCGACGATTTGCGGGCCCGGGTCGAAACTTTGCAGCGGCGGATCGCAAAGGTCCAACTCTGTTTTATCATCGACGGGACTTTCAGCATGGACCCGTGGATCAAGGCGGCAGCAGACGCTGTGAACGAAATCATCACGGGCGTGACTGACCGGGCAAAACAAGCCAAGCAACTTGAGATTTCCGTGAACTACTACCGCAACCAGCGCGACCAACCCAAGGACTTGGAATTCCATGGTTTTCGCCGCGCGGCCGAAGCACGTATCCTACTAGACAACGCAGAACCCTTTGGCGGTGGCGATCAACACGAGCAGATGTTCCTAGCGATCTGCCGGCGGCTACAAGCAAAAGACGACCCCAACGCAACGCCCCAGCCCGGCGAAACGACTCCGAGTCCGATGGCGTTCGATGCCAATGCCGTGAAGATTCTCGTGCTCATCGGTGATGACGGCAACGATCCGAATGATAAGACGTATACGGTCGATGAAGTGTGCCGCCAGATTCGGGCCGTTGGCGGCACCTCCCCGATTGCGTTCCTTGCTTTCCCCGTCGGCAAGGGAAGCCGCAAGCACCTCTTCGTCGACCAGGCCAAGCAGATCTCGGCACAGTTGGCCCAAGCTGAATTGGCCACCTTTGCCGGAAAAGGCACCGTGGATGCCGACTTGAAAAAGGGATTGGAGGCCCTGACTGCTCAAGTCAAGGTGACTTCCAGCAGCCGGCAGATTATCGACACGATCTGTGCGCAGGTTCGACCTCGCTATCACCGAGAAGACAATCTATCAACGGTGTCTTGAGTGCTTGCATGCCGGCAGCAAGATTCCCGACGACGTCATGGCGACCCTCGATCTGCGCGCGACCAGCGATAAGGACGTCGAGACGACTCGCCGGACCTACGGTGTGATCTGGAAGAATCGCATGGAAGACATGATCCGAGACCAGAAGTTGGAAACGCTGCAGTTGGCCGCGCACGGGGTGCAGTTGTTCCGTGAAGGTTGGATAGCGGAAAGAGACCCGCAGGAGACCGCGCAGTCCGGGGAGCGTATCTCGCCGAGCATCCAGCACGTGGTTCTGATGAACAAGGGAGAGGTCAACCATCTTGCGGAGTTTCTTCGTCTCGTGGTTGATAACTTCCAGACGAGGCCAGTTCAACAAGTGTGGAAGGAGAGCCTAAACGCCGTTACCGGCGGCGAGGTCCATATCAACCCGCAAATGACCTTGACGGAGCTCATGCAAATGCATTTCGGCATCAAGGTGCGCTCGGAGAACTCCTTGCTGGCGTTGAACTTCGACGAACTTGGCCGTCGTGACCCGGCCCAACTCGTCAAGCTCCGCGATTCGCTGGATCGAAGCCGTTGTCGTCTGGCCGACATACTGCGCGAAACCGAGGCCGACTACGTATGGACGGAGGTCGGCGAAACCGGCCGCCGCAAACTGCAACGGCTCAACCCGCGTTCCCGCCGCTACTGGTGGTTCGGCGAAGGCCGCGAGGACGCCGAGAAGGAGGCGCGCGCCTGGATCGATCGAGACTTGTTGCCTTAAGGGACAGAGCATGAGCGAAGATTCGTACGTTTGTTTTCGACTGCGAAACGTGAGGAAGACCTATCGTGGGCAGGGAGAAGAGCCTCCGACCGTCGCGCTGGATTGTGAATCCATCGACATTCCTTGGAATGCGTGCGTTGCCTTGCTCGGCCACTCGGGCTCAGGGAAAAGCACATTGCTCAACCTCCTGGGAGTGCTCGATACGCCCGATCTGGGCGGCGATGATCGAATTATCGAAATCCTGTACGACAAAACACATGACCTGGCCAGCGTGGCCGGCAAGGGCCTGTCCGACAAGCTCGCCGCGCACGGGGTAGAGGGGTTTCGACTCCGCCGCCGGGAATTCGGGTTCGTATTTCAATTTCATCACTTGCTCGATTATCTCAACTGCCGGGACAATGCCACGTTGCAACTCGGCCTCATCGGTGTGCCGAGTGAAGAGAGACGCCGCGTTGCGCAGCAACTGCTCGGGCAGTGCGGAATGGAACGTCACGCCGACAAGTTGCCTGCCCAATTATCCTGCGGAGAATCGCAACGGATCGCCGTCTTGAGGGCCATCGCCCACGATCCGCGAGTCGTGTTAGCTGACGAGCCAACCGGCAACCTCGACGCCACGAACGCGGGACGCATTCTGGACGTACTCCAACATTGGCAATCGCAGTCCGCGTGTGACCATCGAAATCGCACGCTGCTGCTGGCCACCCATAACGTCAATGATGCCTTTGGACGATGCGACCATTTCCTCGTTCTGCAGAACGGCGTCCCGTACCAAGGTCGCCTGATACGACGTGCAGAAATCCCTTCGGCCGAGGCGCTGGCTGCCTGCTCGTCGCGGCAGGCGCAATACCAGCAAACGGAATACGGCAAAACCGTGGCCGAGGGACTTACCGGCGCCGCCGTCTTGAACTCGCTCCCGCCGGCCAGTGATGGCCGCGTACGACTCGGATATTTGTTCCATCTGGGCTGGTGCGAACTCCGTCGTCACTGCTGGTCGGCGTTGACGAGCGCGCTAATGCTGTTTATGCTCGTCGTGCTCGCGGTGGTGGGCATTGGGCTCTTAGAGGGCAAACGCCTCTCGATGAGCCGCGAACTGGAAAGCCGGCTTGCTTTGCGACTCGATGTGAGCTGCTTGAAGCACGGCCAGGGTGCTATTGATCCACCCTTGCTGACAAGGCTGACGACCGAGATAATCCCTCCTGCTTGCCTGTTGACGCACTCGGCCGCCGACCTTCACCCATGGAACCTCGCGGACATGCTCTTCTGGGAGGCCAGCGCCGGGCAGCCAACCACTCGGGTCGTCGAACCATTACTTGTCCGGGCGTACGATTCAAGCCGACGATGCGATCGTGGCCTCGCTCGTGGGCGACAATAAGGACGCCACCCTGTTTTCGGCAGATACGGCCCCGGAGATCGTTGTCACGGAGACCTTTCTCAAGGAATGCAACTACCCGGCCGACGCTGGCGTGGTTTGGCTCGACTGCAGGCAAACCCCAGTCCCGCTGGTCGTCCGCCGCGTGGTAAAGTCGATACCTGGAGAATATCATTTTCTCATGCCCGACGGTTTGTATCGAGAGGTTACCGCGGATGAATTTGATCCAGATCCGCTCGTCAGTAACGTGTGGCTAGAGCCGGTTGCTGCCGGCGAGAACGAAGCTCTGGCTGCGGTCGTGAAAACGCTGTCCAAACGCAATCTGGAATTGCATTTCACTGACGATCGTTTGGAAATCCGCGTTCGTAATAACCGCCAGTTGCCCGCAAGCCGTTTGCGGACGTACGCCGAGGAAATCCGGGGATCGCTCCGAGACAAGAAACTATTGGGTCTTTCCAACGTGCGAATTCATCATTCCCCCGTCGCCGCATTGCACGCCAAGCAAACGTGGGCGTACGTTGGGATTGATGCCGCCAGTCTCGATGATCTGCAACGGATCGCCGAATCGGTACGCCCCTGGGGCCTCGAAGTTGACCCTCACTACATTGAAGCCATGGAACGCCTGAAGAGAACTGTCAAGCCACTGGCCGCAGTCCTTATCTTCGTCGTATCGGTGGCTGGTTTCGTCTGCACGGTCAACTTCGTGTTGACATCATGGCAGCGGGTCGCGCAAAACCGCTACCAGTTGGGAATCTTGAAAGCGGGCGGGATGCTTGCCCGACACATTAGCCTGCTCTTGGTAGGTCAGGCGGCGACTCTGGGCGCGTGTGCAGGCGGT
The DNA here is from genome assembly GCA_963736075.1 of uncultured Alphaproteobacteria bacterium. Taxonomy (GTDB): domain Bacteria; phylum Pseudomonadota; class Alphaproteobacteria; order Rhizobiales; family Xanthobacteraceae; genus Bradyrhizobium. The sequence continues at coordinate 20,925 of CAVTNW010000033.1, forward strand.
GCTGGAATTGTCACCGGCCGACTGGTAGGCCAATTTGTCGGAGACCGCATTGCCGATGGGTGGTTCTGTCTTTCACTCGGAATGACGGCTATCATTTTGACGTTAACGATTGCAATTACGGTACTCGCATGTTTGCTGGGCACGGTTTGGACAATCCGGCGCAAACCCGTCGAGTTGCTGATTCGTTAGACGGCGGGGCCACAAATTTGCACAGAGAACCAGTTCTGGCTATACTAGGAAGTGATCGGCCTAATTTGATTTGCCCAGATTCCAGCCAGGAGAGATTGAGGTACCACCAATGACGTGTAACGCGAAGTGTTCCCGAGGTATGTCGGTACTGATCGCAATTGTCGTGCTTTCTACCGCAACCGGTCGAGCAGGAGCCACCGGTGGCTGAGCCGTTGCCCCCATCTCAATGGCAGCGTCTTACGGAGCGATTGCGAAATAATCTCGGACAGGTTGAATCTTTGGCGACTACACGAGTTTTCGTGGCGGTGGTCCGAACAGACGGCGTCGTTCAGGTTTGCGGATTAGTCGCCGATGATTCGCAGCAAAAGCAAATCGAGATGAACGGCCTCTTGGCGCTGTACGCGCGAGGTCAAGAACGGTATGATCAAGATACCGGTCGCCATCGATCGCGTCGATGCCTCGAAGATGGTCGTCCTTCCGAAAGGCCGCCTTGCGCCGTTCGATTATGTGCTGGCATTGGATAAGGCTTTCGCCGCGATTCCAAACTGCTTCCTTCGGGTGCAATCCTATGATCCGTTTAAGAGCATTCTATGCATTTGCGGATCAGTCCCCAGCGAGGAGTACCATAGTGTCCTTAAGGATTGCGTAGCCGGTTTCAAGCCGCAGTTCTTGCTCGATGACATCATAGTGGTTGACCATAGGATGGCACGAGGAGATTATGTCTGGAATGTCCACGACATTACCCGTGCTTTAGCAACCGGGTCGAGTGAACAAGTGCTGGCAGGTTCGCAACAACTCATTCGTTTCGGCAACTCCTCCCCGGAGGCTTGGTATTATCCGCGCCGCCGGCTTCTTGCTCGCGGGCAACGATAGGCAGGCCGTCGGCGCGTGCGAATTGCCACAAGTCTGGAGTCTGAAAAGGTCTTCTCTTACTATCAATCTCGCCGTTTTCGCGCACTGGAACGATTTCAAGGCAACGTCCGAGAGAAGCTAGAGCGAATGGTGGACTCTGGCGCGGCGATCTGTATTGTTCGTCAGGATTAGCGCGGGCGAATGCTCTTGGGGAAGAGCAGCGGAAGAGCCGGGACACCGAGGCCTGGCTTTAACTGCTAACTGCTGCCAGGAGGATTGTCGGCCCGATTGGACAGGCATGGGCATTCGGCCTGGCCCGACGGTTGCCGCTGAATATCGATGCGCAGGAGTTGCACGAGCGCCTCTCGGACCACGGCACTGCGGTCGGCCAGCGCGTGGCCCGCCGCGTAATGATCAATCGCGAGGACAACGTCGGCCTCTTCCTCGCCGAAAACCGTGCCGACGGGTATCCGGTCGGGGTGACGCGCCGCCGCGTCTGCGCGCCCATCGCTTCAATTCGGGCAGTTCTTCTTCAATCTTCTCCCGAATTTCGCGCGTGTCGCTCTTTTTCCTCCGGTGTCGCGGGCCGCACAATACGCTGGCGAACTTCGTGTGCCATCGCTCGCTCCTCGTCGTTACATTCTTTCATTTTATTCTACCCTGGGTGCATAATAGATGGAACAGCGCCCAGGCTGCGACGGCATCGGACATCGGGACCTGACTTGAACTGCGAAGTGCCGCATTTAAGTTCGCCGGGGCCGTGCTGATTTGGCGCGACTTCCGGCGGATTTCCAGCCCGCTATTGTGCCGGGATCATCTGGCCATAACACCGGACATGTCCTCTATTGCCCAGACCGCCGGGGCAACTATCGGCCGCCGCCCAAAGAACCGATAATCTCCCCAAAAGACGTTGCTTCCCGGTAGGAATGGCTATTTTCACGTTCTTTCCGCAAACTTCTTGCGTAAACGCACCAATAAATTGTATATTATAGGGAACACGGGGAGAATCGCCATGCTTATCGAATTCCGGGTCGAAAATCATCGTTCCTTGCGGGACGAGCAGGTGCTGACCATGGAGGCGGGGCCGTCGGCGACGATGCGGACCCGCGACCTCGCCACATTTCCGGCCATTCCGAACGTCTTTTGACGGTTGCCGGCCTTTACGGCGCGAATCGCCAGCGGAAAGAGCAACGTGCTGGCCGCGCTGGCGTTCGATCCCGGAAGCCGCCGGTGCGCCCTGCAGCGTAGCCAAGGGATTGACCGGCATCACAGCTTCGTCGCAGAAAACCAGCAGGCGCCGACTGTCGCGCTGGCTCAAATAGCGATCGAGGGCGATGGGCTCAACGACCTCGGCCAGGCTGAGGATACCGCACTGCTCGGCGGCCTCGATGACGTTGGCCCGCATCCGCTCGACGTTGAGTCTTGCGACCTGGGTGAAGCGGGTCAGGACCGGCCGCAGGGATGACGCGCCCATCTCGACCGCCTTCTGTACCATATAGTCGAGCCGGGCGTGTTTCAGAGGCGCAAAGACGAAAGCGAGATCTGGCAGTCGGTCTTGTGGCCTGGTCTGGGCCGCGATGGTGAGATTTTCCGGCCGCTTCCGGCCCCCGATCGAGGCCCGCCATTCGCCATCGCGTCCGTTGAACACCAGGATCGGATCGCCCGCGGCAAGCCGCATCACGTTACCGAGATAGTTGCTTTGGCCGCGATCTAGCCTGACTGACGCGCCAGCCACCAGCGCGGCATCGACGAACAGCCGGGGCGCGCGAAAATCATATGAGGGCATGACCGATGTTCCATTATCCGGCAAGCTCCGGCATTGGCGAAGTTCCAATTCCGGCAACTTTTAGTCCAAAAGGGTCAAATTTGCGCAAGTATTGCGGTCCGGCGCGGCGCTACGCCGCGCTATTGCCCAATTCATCGGGTTGTATGGAGTGGGCAGCGACCGTAGAAACCCCGTCAGGAATAACGGTTCTTGCGCGAAGTGCGCGCAAAGGGGACCTTGCCGGAGAAACAGCCTTGATCATCCGTCGCCTGATTCTGTTGCTTGGTGTGGCCGCCTTCGCGGCCGCCGCCGGTCAGGCGTTGGCCCAAGGGGCCTTTCCGGCGCCGCCCAAGGGGCCTTTCCGGCGCCGCTCCCCGGTAGAGCCCCCATGGCCAACGATCCGGCATTTCCGCCGGTCAACGGCGCAGCCCCATCTGCGGCCGTCGGCGCACCGCCCACATCGTTTCCGGTCACCGGTGCGGCGCCCTTGGCCGGCGGCGGCTTCGAGCGCCCGGCGGCACCTCCGCAGCAATCCGGTCCTGGCGAAAAATGCATGAAGGCGTTCCTGCCCCTGCGCGAAGAGGCCGAGAGGCGCGGTAAGCTGATCAAGACTGCCAGCGAGCGGCATGCGAGCCCGGAAGAAGCCTGCAAACTGATCGGGAATTTCAGTCAGGCGGAAATGAGTATGATGAAATATGTCGATACCCACTCGGCGGAATGCGGGATTCCGCCGCAAGTATCGCAACAATTGAAAGCCGGCCACAAGAATACCGAGGTGATGCAGCAGAAAGTCTGCGCGGTGGCGCAGCAACAAATGAAGGGACCGGCAGGTCCGAGCCTGAGCGACGTGCTGGGCTCCGCGGCGGCGCTTCCGCAGGCTACTTCGAATAAGAAAGAGGGCGCCAGCACCTTCGATACCTTGAATGGCAATGTCCTTACGCGATGATCGGCGCCCGAGATGAACGGGGCGTCCGCCCGCGTCGCCGATGCCACTGGCAACTGGGTTGATACCCTTGCTCCGCAATGGTCGCGGCCCTATCTGCGGCTTTCCCGACTTGACCGGCCGATCGGATCCTGGCTGCTGCTCTTGCCATGCTGGTGGTCAGCGGCGCTGGCCGCTGGCGTCACCGGAAACGTCAGTTCATTGCCTTTCAATCTGGCGCTGTTCTTGATCGGCGCATTCGCCATGCGCGGCGCCGGCTGCACCTGGAATGACATCACCGATCGCGATCTCGACGCGCTGGTCGAGCGGACGCGGTCGCGGCCGATTCCGGCCGGGCAGGTGAGCGTGCCGCGGGCGGCGGCTTTCCTTGTGATTCAGTCACTGATCGGTTTGACGGTGCTGCTGCAATTCAATCGCTTCGCGGTCGCGACCGGCATTGCCTCGCTCGTCATCGTCGCGGTCTATCCGTTCATGAAGCGGATTACATTTTGGCCGCAGATCGTGCTCGGGCTCGCGTTCTCCTGGGGCGCGCTGATGGGATTTGCCGTGGTACTCGGGCGCATCGATGCGACCGCGCTGTTGCTCTACGCAGGCTCGATCGCCTGGGTGATCGGCTACGACACCATCTATGCGCATCAGGATGCCGAGGACGATGCGCTGATCGGAATCAAATCGACGGCGCTGCTGTTCGGCGCACGCACGCCTCGGGCGCTGGTGGTGTTTTACGCGGCGGCGGTGGTCCTGATCGGGGCGGCGCTGGCGCTCGCCGGCGCCGGCTTGCTGGCCTGGATCGGGCTTGTCGGTTTCGCGGGGCATCTTGGCTGGCAGATCCGGCGGCTTCAGGTCGGCGATGCCGCCCTGTGCCTGCGCATCTTCAAATCCAACCGCGACGCGGGTCTGCTGCTGATGACGGGATTGCTGGCGGATGCGGTGATGCGGGCGGCCTGATCAGGGCTACCGGGAATCAGATTTTCCCGTTATCCGGGTCGCGTTCCGTATTGAACGGCATTGTCCCGATCATATTGCTGATCGAACAGGGGGTCACGTCGCACCGATCTTGCGGTTCTGACCAAGCCCCATCGCAAGATGGTTCTCGCCCATCGGCTTCGCGAGGCCTTGGCCTTGCAGCCGTCCGCGATGTGCGGCCAGGCGCACGACGCGATCGCGATGCCGTTGCATCGTCCGGTCCGAAATCAGTCGCGCGCAATGATCTCGCGCTCGCCCCGATGAACACCCGCGGGATCGAGCGGGCCGCCGCGGCGGCGTCGCACCAGGAATTTCGGTCGTCGCGCCCGGATGGCATTGTGGCGCCGCCGGCGCGGGGCCGGTTCTCGCGCCTGGGCTTCTGCTATTCGCGGCAACGCGAATAACTCGCACCAGGCCTGCCAGGCGGTAGCGATCTCGTTGGCATCAGAACTCACGCATAGCGGGATCGTCAACGACGGATCGCGATGCGCCAGCACCAGCATCTGGGCGTCGTCGATGCCGCGCAAGGCCACACCGAGAAAATCGCGGACCCGTAAATTGACCGCCATCCGCATGCCGCGCAGGGCACGACGCAGAACGACACGCTCGCGATGCAGTTCGATCTGTCGTACTCCGCCGTCGGCGCGGGTGTCATGCGCATCGAAATTGACGGGCAGAGAGAGAGGGTCGAGCCGCAATGCGCGGCTCGACCCAGCGGGATTGATCCCGCTTGTTGCAGTTTGACGCCTCACGGTTTTGTCTCCCCGCCGGGATTATGTTCCCGGTCGATGCGTGGGACCTTGCCAGAGCAGGTTGCGAAATCGCTTAAAAATGCTGGTTAACCGAATATCACTGGCCCTGCATTGGCGAGCATGATTGACAGAACCTTGGCCTGCATGATTGACAAGACCTTGCGGGATCCTCGAATTCTTTCGCTTCGGCGCTGCGAAAATGCTTGAAGTCCGCGTCAATTGGGCACATCTGAAGGACTCTCGGTGCTAAGTCCCCGCTGCCCTGCTTCCTCGATCCATGGGATATTGTTCGTGATCTCTTCACCATCGGCCACGTCTCCGCCCTCATCGCAGACCGCCGTTTCCGACCTGTTCGATCAATCCGCTTTGAGTGCGCTGGCACAGCGTCTGGTTGAGGCGGCAAAGCGCGCGGGCGCGGACGCCGCCGACGCGGTGGCGGTGCGCGGCGTTTCGCACAGCGTCGAGGTGCGCGATGGACGCGTCGAGGAATCCGAACGCTCGGAAGGCGATGACATCGGACTGCGCGTGCTGGTAGGGCAACGACAGGCCGTGGTTTCAACCAACGATATCAGCGGCGACGGCGTCGCCAGGCTGGCGGAGCGTGCCGTCGCCATGGCGCGGGTCGCGCCCGACGACAAGTATGTGGGTCTGGCGGATCCGGCATTGCTGGCCCGCGACTTCCCGGAGCTCGATCTGCTTGACCCCATCTCTCCTTCGACATCGGAACTTGAACGCCGCGCCTGCGAAGCGGAGGCGGTGGCGCTCGCGGTCAAGGGCGTGACCAAATCGGGCGGCGCGTCGGCCTCGGCGGGAATTGGCGGCATGGTGCTGGTCACTTCCACCGGCTTCCATGGCTCCTATCTGCGATCGAGCCAGGGCATCTCGATGACGGCGATCGTTGGTGACGGCACCGCCATGGAACGCGATTATGACTACACCTCGGCACCACACGCCGCCGACCTGGCCTCGCCCGAAAGCGTCGGCCGCAGGGCAGGCGAGCGTGCGGTCAGGCGCGCCAATCCGAAGAAGGTGGAGACCTGCAAGGTGCCGGTCGTGTTCGATCCCAGGGTATCCGGATCGCTGGTCGGCCATCTGGTTGGCGCGGTAAACGGCGCCTCGATCGCGCGCAAAACCAGCTTCCTCAAGGACCGCCTCGGACAGCAGTTGTTCGCGAGCAATATTCGCATCGTTGACGATCCCCTGCGGGTGCGCGGTTTGCGCTCGCAATCCTTCGATGCCGAAGGCGTCAAGGTGAAGACGCTCGCCATCATCGATCAGGGCGTGCTGACGTCGTGGCTGTTGGACTGTGCGACCGCGCGCGAACTGGGCATGGTCACGACCGGCCATGCCCATCGTGGGGTATCGTCATCGCCCTCGCCTGGACCTTATAATCTGCATCTTGAGGCAGGCACGCCGACGCCGACCGAGCTGATCTCGGACATCCGCCAGGGATTCTACGTCACCGACCTGATCGGATCCGGCGTCAATGGCGTCACCGGCGACTACAGCCGCGGCGCCTCCGGCTTCTGGATCGAGAACGGCGAGATCACTTATGCGGTGAGCGAAGTGACGCTTGCCGGACACCTGCTCGAGATCTTCAAATCAATGGTCCCGGCCAACGATCTGGAATTCCGCTACGGCGTCAACGCGCCAACGATACGTATCGAGGGCCTGACGCTTGGCGGACGCTAGCGTTGACCGTCTGCAGGATCAGAATCTGGCGCGCGATACCGCGCTGCTGAAGGACGCCGTGCTGGAAGCCGGCACGCTGGCGCTGTCGCTATTCCGTACCGAGCTGAAAAACTGGACGAAGGGCGCTTCGTCGCCGGTATCTGAAGCGGACATCGCGGTCAACGACCTGATCGAGCGCAGGTTGCGACCGGTGACACCGGATTATGGCTGGCTGTCCGAGGAAAGCGTCGACGACGAAACGCGTCTTGGCAAGCGATTGGTCTGGATTGTCGATCCGATCGATGGCACCCGGGGCTATCTGGCCGGCCGCGAGGACTGGTGCGTCAGCGTCGCGCTGGTTGAGGAAGAGCGGCCGCTGCTGGCTGCGGTATTTGCTCCCGCCAGCAACGAATTCTTCTTTGCCGCCCGCGGGCAGGGAGCCGTACGCAACCAGGTGCCGGTTCATGCGACATCCGGCACGGAGCTGGATTTTTCCCGCATCGCGGGTCCAAAACCGTTGGTCGAGCGGCTTAACCGCTCGTCTGGGGCAATTGTCCTTCATCCCCGCATCGGATCGCTGGCGCTTCGGCTGTGCCGGGTAGCACAAGGAAGCCTGGACGCGGCTTTTGCCGGTGGTCAAAGCCGCGACTGGGACCTTGCCGCGGCCAATTTGATCGTTCAGGAAGCGAATGGTATCATGACCGCGCTCTCGGGGGATAAGATTCTCTATAACCGCCGGGACGTGGCGCATGGGGTGCTTGTCGCGGCGGGCCGAGATCGTCACGCCCAAATTGTCGAGCATTTCCGCGGCCGCGGCTAGCCCCTGCGCGGCCTCGATTTGCGCCGGGAATCTTATTGGCGGGAACGAGTTGGGAAAAGGAATCATGCCAGATAGTGCCAATCAGCAATTGCTTCATCTCGTGATTGGTGGCGAACTGATCGATCTCGACGGGACGACGTTCAAGGATCTTGATCAGGTCGAGATCGTCGGGGTGTTCCCCAACTATGCGAGCGCCTACGCGGCCTGGAAAGCGAAGGCGCAGCAGACCGTCGACAACGCCCACATGCGCTATTTCGTGGTTCATCTCCACCGGCTGCTCGATCCTGGTCAAGACCAAAAGCCTGCCCGTTGAAGAGACTGGGTCGCAATGTTCTGCGCAGCACCTGGGTGCAGCGCACTATAGGCTTTCTCGCGGCTGAGTTTCTGCGGTTGGTCTGGTTGACCAACAAATTCAGCTTCGAGCCCGCTAACGTCTATGAATTGGTCGAGCCGCAGCAGCCGGCGATCTTTGCGTTCTGGCACGGCCAGCATTTCATGACCCCATTCATCCCGAACAAGCCGAGCCATCGCGGCGTCAAGGTGCTGATCTCGCGGCATCGCGATGGCGAATTCAACGCCATTGCCGTCGAACGGCTTGGCATCGGCACCATCCGCGGTTCCGGCGATCACGGCTCGGCATTTTACCGCAAGGGCGGCGTCGGAGCGTTCAAGGAGATGGTGCGGGCGCTTTCGGAAGGCTACAATGTCGCGTCGACCGCCGACGTGCCGAAGCGCGCGCGCGTCGCCGGTCTCGGCATCATCATGCTGGCACGTGAATCCGGACGGCCGATCATGCCTTTTGCGATGGCGACAAGCCGCTTTATCCGCCTCAACAACTGGGACCACACCACCATCAATCTGCCATTTGGACGAGGTGCGCTGGTCGGCATTGAGCCGATTGTGGTGCCGGCAGACGCAGATGCCGAGACCATGGAACAGCTGCGCCTGCGACTGGAGACATACCTGAACGAAGCGACCCGTCGCGCCTATGCGCAGGTCGGTCGTCCAGAAGAGGCGTCGCATGGCTGATGCCCTGCCGATGACGCTACGCGTCTATCAGAAGCTGTCCTCGGCGGTGGCGCCGCTGGCGCCGGCTTTGATCAAGCGGCGGCTGAAACAGGGCAAGGAGGATCCCGACCGGATCGGCGAACGTCGTGGCATGAGCAGGGACCTCAGGCCGCATGGACCGCTGGTATGGATTCACGGCGCCAGCGTCGGTGAAGTGCTGGCCGCGGCGGCCTTGATCGAAAGGTTGCGCGCGCTCAACCTCCGCATTCTCTTGACGTCGGGCACGGTGACCTCGGCGGCGATCGTCGCCAAGCGGTTTCCCCCCGATATCATCCACCAATATGTGCCCTACAATTCGCCGCGCTATGTCGAGCGCTTCCTCGATCACTGGCGGCCGTCGCTGGCGCTGTTCATCGAGTCCGATCTGTGGCCCAATCTTATTCTGTCGAGCGCCGCGCGGCGGCTGCCGATGGTGCTGATCAACGGCCGGATGTCGCCGCGCTCGTTCCCGCGCTGGCGCAGGATGGCCGGCACGATCTCGGCGCTGCTTGGGCGGTTCGAGGTCTGTCTGGCGCAATCCGGGGTCGACGCCGAGCGCTTTGCGGCGCTCGGCAGCCGCAACGTCGTCATGACTGGTAATTTGAAGCTGGATGTTCCGGCGCCGCCCGCCGATCCCGCCAAGCTGGAGCGGTTGATGTCGGTGACGCGCGGACGTCCCGTTATTGCCGCGGCGTCGACCCATCCCGGCGAAGAGGAGATCTGGCTTGAAACGCATCGCAGGCTTGCGGGCTTCTTTCCATCGCTCATGAGCGTGATCGTACCGCGGCATCCCGCGCGCGGCGAAGCGATCGCCCGCGCCGTCGCGGCTTCCGGCCTCAAGGTCGGCTTGCGTTCGCGCGAGGAGTGGCCGACGGCGGCCACCGACATCTACGTCGCCGACACCATGGGGGAATTGGGGTTGTTCTATCGGCTGGCGCCGATCGTCTTCATGGGTGGATCGCTGGTCGAACATGGCGGGCAGAATCCGATCGAGGCGGTCAAGCTCGGCGCCTCGATTGTTCATGGCCCCCACGTCTTCAATTTCACCGATGTCTACGAGGCGCTGGACCGCGCCGGCGGTGCCAGGAGCGCCGGCACCCAGGAGGCGCTGGTCAAGCAACTGGGTCAATTGCTGGCCGATCCCACGGTACGCGACGCATCGGTTGCCGCCGCGGAGCGCGTGGTCGGAGAACTCGGCGGGGCGCTCGATCGCACGCTCACGGCGCTCGAACCCTATCTATTGCAGTTGCGGCTCGAGATGGGGGCTGCGAATGCGTGAGCCGGGCTTCTGGCACCGGCCATCTTCGTGGATATCGTTGGTGCTGGCGCCGCTCGGCGCGCTCTATGGCCTGGTTGCAGGCATGCGACTGCGGCGCGAGGGTTTTGATGCCGGCATCCCGGTGCTCTGCGTCGGCAACTATCACGTCGGCGGGGCCGGCAAGACGCCTGCGGTGCTGGCGCTGGCAAAGCTGCTGCGGGAACTCGGCGAGACGCCTGTCGTGCTCAGCCGCGGCTATGGGGGGCGCTTGCGCGGTCCGATCAAGGTCGATCCGGCGCGGCATGCGGCGATCGATGTCGGGGACGAGCCGCTGATGATGGCACGGACGGTGCCGGTCGTGGTCGCCCGGGATCGCATTGCCGGCGTCGCTTTGGCGCGGTCGCAAGCCGCCACTGTGATCCTGATGGATGATGGGTTTCAGAACCCTGCCATTGCCAAGGATGCCGCCCTGATCGTGATCGATGGCGATCGCGGCCTTGGCAACGGCCGGGTGCTGCCCGCGGGGCCGCTGCGCGCGCCATTGTCGCTTCAGCTCGATCGCAGCGATGCGCTGATCGTTGTCGGCCATGGAACCAAAGCCGGCGCGGTTGCGGGCGCCATTGCCGCGCGGGGCAGGCCGGTTCTTTCGGCCCATCTTAGGGCCGATGAGGCCTCGGTGGCGTCGCTGCGCGGCAAGCGCGTGCTGGCGTTCGCCGGGATCGGCGATCCCTCGCGGTTTTTCAGGACGCTGCGCGCCAATGGTGTCGAAGTCGTTCGCGAGCGTGCCTTCGCCGATCACCATCCGTTTTCGCAAGCCGAAATGGAAAATCTTATTGCCGAGGCCAAAACCGGCGCTCTGACCCTGGTGACCACCGAAAAGGACCTGGCCCGTCTGGGCATGGGCGCCGAGCCATTGCCGCGCTGGGCGGAAGATATCCTGCCGTTTCGGGTGACGATCGAGTTCGCGAACCCCACGCAGCTGCGCAAGTTCATCTCGGAGCGGCTCTTCAAGGCGCGCGAAAAGCGGTTCAGGACAACCACCGCTTGAACGAAAGCGGCGGCCAAGCGCCCGACTGCCGCCGAATTCACATCGTAGCCAACCGATCATCTACATGCTGTCGCGGAATCCGCGTGGTCCGGCCCAGCCGGCATTCTCAGCTGCGCGGTTTCAGGGCCCCCGGGAAGTGTCGCTGCAGAACGGCGCTCGGGATGGCGTAGGCCTCCTGCAGGTCGACGCTCCAATATTTCAGCTCGTCGAGGGAGATCCGCGTATCGGTTACCGCGCAGCGCACATAGGTTCCCGGAGAAATCACGCGAAAATCGCCATCCAGATACTGCAGCTGCGCTTCGCCGTGGCCTGACGGGCCGAATTTATTAAGCACGTTTTGAACTCCAATTTGCTTCGGCCCCTCCGACGACCCCACTCTATCATAAATAGGTCAAACTTACGAGGTCGATTGGCGCCAGTACCCGGGATGAAGAAGCAGTGCGTGGCGCCCGGATGAGTTGCGTGCGGTTGGGAGCGTACCATGATTGTCTGGAAGGCCAAACACGTCCGCGAAGGAGAGATAGCAGACGAAATCATCTTCAAGAGGCATGGTTGCCAATGGATTCTTCCTCAGGCGCTGGCCGCCCACCTCCGATACAATCCAAGACATCTGCCCGTGGTGCCTCCGCCAGCCGGGCTTTCATCTGGTGGCAAGGCCGCAAACGGATCCATCCCGGTCCTGGTCGATTGCATCGTGCAGAATGCCGCCAGGTCCTGAGACCGGCATAGACCCCACCGATTTGTGATGAATTGCCAGTTTCGCAAATGCTAGCCTATGGGCAGTGGAACGCTGCGACGTGGCAAATGCGATGCGCCTTCTGTCGGCGACGATTTGGCTGACACTCCTTGCTCCGGTGTTCGCCGCGGCGGCGGCGCCGTTGGCTACGCCGCGTCAAGTCGATATTCCCTTGACCAACGGGGTACTGCACGCCCAGCTCTATAAGCCGGCCGGTGACGGCCCGTTTCCCGTGGTGGTCGCGCTGCACGCCTGTGGCGGACTGGCCGGACGTTCCGAGCCGGTACTGCCGCGCTATCGCGATTGGGCCGAGCGATTGGTAAGGGCAGGCGACGCGGTCCTGCTGCCGGACAGTTATGGTTCGCGTGAGCTGGGTCCGCAATGCCGGATCAAGGAGCGCCGGGTGCATGCCCGCCGCGAACGGGTAGCGGACATCCTGGCATCCAGACAATGGCTGGCGCAGCAGCCGTGGGCCGCGCGAGACCGCATAAGTCTGTTGGGATGGGCCAACGGCGCCAACGCGCTGCTCTGGGCCGTTCGTCCGCAGCTGTCGGGACGGATCGACGGGCCGGATTTCCGCTCGGCGATCGCGTTCTATCCGGACTGCCGCGCCTCGTCCGGCCTGGGCTGGAGCGCTCGGGTTCCGACGCTGCTCCTGATCGGCGCCAAGGACGACGTCAACTCGCCGCCGGCCTGCCGACAGATGGTGGACGGCGCGCGCGGGCGCAGCGCGCTGACGCGGATCGTCGTCTATCCCGGCGCCTATCACGATTTCGACCGCGAGAATTTTCCGCTGCAAGCGATTGCCGGAACGTCCGATGCCACATTACCCGAACATGGCCATCTCGGCACCGACCTCGAAGCCCGCGCCAATTCGCAAAAGCGCGTCGCAGAATGGCTCGCCAGATGAGCGATCGTTCGTAATCCCTTCAGCCTTTGCTAAAACAAGCTTCCCTGGTCGACGGGCTTGGCTAGGCGCTTGGGCTGGGTAGGCTTGGGCTCGCTCACCACCTGTTTGACGGGACGCGCCACCGCCGGCCGATCCGCATCGGCCGTGGCCGCGACCCGTCCATCGGCAAATTCCAGTTCGAGCCGGGCGCCAGGTCCGACGGCCGCCGCGGCATGCAGGGCATGGCCCCGTTCATCGCGCACCAGGACGAAGCCGCGCGCCAGCACGCTGCGATAGGACAGTGCTCCCAGGAGCTGGCCGCTGTGGGAGACGCGCGCCTGAAGTCGCTGCATGGCCATTACGAGCGCGCGCCGGGCGCGCTCGGCCAGCCGCTGCGCGCGCTCGCGGTCGCGGGCGATCTTCTGGCGCTGCGCCTGCGCGTTGGCCAGTCTTGAGGCCTTCAGCCTGACCTGGAGCCCGGCAAAGCGATCGCGGCGGTTACGCAGCAGCGACGCCGTCGAATGCGTCAGGCGTTCGCCCGATACGGTCAGCCGATGGTCAGCCTGGGCGAGCTGCCCGCGCAGCACCCGCATGGTCAACCGGGCACTGGCCTGCGCGAAACGGCGGAAATGGGCGTGGGTATTGGCCTTCAAGGCACGGGGCAGCGAGCTTGCGGCGCCATCCAGCCGCTGCCGCGGGATCGCGAGCAGTTCGCCTGCCGCGGGCAGCGCACGGGCTGCCGAGCGCAGTTCGTGGCAGCGACCTTCCTGGCCGCGCTGCCAGCATTTAAACGTGCGCCGCGCCAGCGTTGCCACCTCGAGCAGCAGTTCGCTGCGCACCGGCACCGCCATTTCGGCCGCCGCCGTCGGCGTCGGCGCACGCTTGTCGGCGGCAAAATCGATCAGGGTGATGTCGGTCTCGTGCCCGACCGCGGAGATCAGCGGGATCGAGCTGTCGGCGGCGGCGCGCACCACGATCTCCTCGTTGAACGACCAAAGGTCTTCCAGCGAACCCCCGCCGCGCGCCACGATCAGGAGATCGGGGCGGGGAATCCGGCCACCCTGCGGCAGCGCGTTGAAGCCGCGGATCGCGGCCGCGATCTGTTCGGCCGAGCCTTCGCCCTGCACCTTGACCGGCCACACCAGGACGCGGCGCGGAAAGCGGTCCTGCAACCGATGCAGGATATCGCGGATCACCGCGCCGGTCGGCGAGGTAACGACACCGATCACTTCCGGCAGCCAGGGCAAGAGTTGCTTGCGCGCCTCGTCGAACAACCCCTCGGCGGCAAGCTTGCGTTTGCGCTCTTCCATCAGCGCCATCAGCGCGCCGATCCCGGCGGGCTCGATCGCCTCGATCACGATCTGGTATTTCGACGAGCCGGGATAGGTCGTGAGCTTGCCGGTGGCGATGACCTCGAGGCCTTCCTGCGGCTTGAAGCGCATCCTGGCGTGGGCAAATTTCCAGATCACGGCCTCGATCTTGGCGCCGTCGTCCTTGAGCGCGAAGTAGCAATGCCCGGAGGAGTGCGGCCCACGGAAGCCGGTGATTTCGCCGCGCACCCGGACATGGCCGTAGGCATCCTCGACGGTCCGCTTCAGTGCCGAGGAGAGTTCGGACACCGTGAACTCCGGTGCATTGATGAGGGCTTCGGCGGGGGGCATCGGCGTCGAATCGGACTTTCACGGTTGGTACCCAAGTTAGGGATTTTCGCCGTTGTCGCAAATTGGCTCTTGCAATACAGATTACTCTATATTACAGAGTAATCTGTAGATAGATTACTTCATCAGAGCGGAGGAGACGGGTGCCATGATCGGTAAGATACTGTCAGGTGGGCTTCGAGCACTGCGCTGGGGCTTCGCCGCCACGGGTTTGGCGTCCCTGCTGCTCGCCGGGCTGATTGCCTCGCCGCTCCGCCCGCCGCCAGAACTTGTCTCGATCTCCCGGACCGCCGGCGCCGTCGACCGTAGCGCGATGCCCGACCTCGATCGCTTTCAGGCCCGCGACGGCACCTGGCTGGCCTATCGCCACTATCCGCCGCGCTTGGCAGCGCCTGACGCGCGCGTCGCCATCCTCGTGCACGGCTCGTCCGGCTCGAGCGCCAGCGTTCATGCGCTGGCGGACGCGCTGGCGGGGCGAGGGGTCGAAACCTATGCCATCGATGTTCGCGGCCACGGCGGCTCCGGCATGCGAGGCGATATAGGCCATGTCGGCCAGCTGGAGGACGATATGGCCGATCTGGTCGCCCTGGTTCGCAAGACCGCGCCCACCGCGCCGCTGACGCTGATCGGTCACTCCTCCGGCGGCGGGTTTGCGCTTCGCATTGCTGGATCGCCGATCCAGAACCTGTTTGCGCGCACCGTGCTGCTGGCGCCCTTCCTCGGCCCCTTGGCCCCGACCAACCGGCCGAATTCGGGCGGCTGGGCCAGCCCGGATCTGCCGCGCATCATTGGATTGCAGGCGCTGCGTTTTATCGGCATCGACTGTTGCAACGCATTGCCGGTATTGGCCTTCGCGGTCCCGCCGAATTCAGAGCGCAGGCTCGTGCCAGCCTATTCCGAACGGTTGCGCAGCAATTTCGGAACGCACCTCGACTTTCGGACGGACCTTGCCGGGGTGACTCAACCGCTGACGATCTATGCCGGCGCCGAGGACGAGTTGTTTCTGGCCGACAAATATGCCGAAGCGATGCGCGGCGCCGCGCATCCGGTCGAGGTGAAGCTGATCGAGGGCGTCAACCACATGGGCATCGTCAGCAGTCCTGCCGCGGTATCCATGATCGCCGAGGATGTCGCAAACTCCAGAGCAAATTCATGATCTACGGATTGAGCCTGGCGGGAGCTATCCATGGAACATCGCCTTTGATAAAGGCGCCCTCGGAAGTGCTGCGGCAAGTCATGGAGAACTCCGATGAAGGACCTGATCGATGCCGGCAAGTTGCTGCTGATCGACATGGCGGCGACGCTGCTTTTTCTGCTGGTCTATCTTGTGACGCACAACGTTCCCCTTTCGATTGTGCTTGGCATGGCGCTGGGTCTCGCCCAGATCGCCTGGCAGTTCGCACGCAAGAAGCCGATCGACACCATGCAGTGGATGAGCCTGTTCCTGGTGCTGGGCTCAGGCACCACCGCGCTGCTCACCGACGACCCGCGCTACGTGATGATCAAGCCCAGCGTGATCTACATGATTGTTGGCGTTGTGATGCTGAAGCGGGGCTGGATGAACCGCTATTTGCCGGCGATCGCCATACAGTGGGTGCCGGATGTCGCCGTCATTTTCGGCTATCTCTGGTCGGGCCTGATGTTTTTTTCAGCCGCCTTGAACCTGATCGTGGCGCTCAATGTCAGCGTCACGACCTGGGCGGTGACAATGTCGATTTATGGGTTTGTCAGCAAGGCCCTGATGGTTCTGATCGGCATCGCCGTGATGCGCAGCATCGGCGTTGCGCGCGGCCGGCGCCAACAGCTGCAACGCCTGAGCGGCAACATGGGCATCGTGAGCAGTCCCGCCGCGGTGTCGATGATTGCCGAGGATGTTGCAACCGCTGGTCCGAGTTCATGACCACGATGGCCCCCGATGATGGCGCCTCGGCAGGCCTGGGAGTTCATGAGCGACAGCGGGTCAAGTCACGGCGGCAATTTATCCTGCAGGCCTTCGAGGCGGCGACAATGCTCTGCAGCTCAGTGATGATTCTCAAGCCGGCGACGGCCCAGCCGCAGGAGCTCCCGATGCCGTATCCGCTGGTGCCATTCTCCACCATTGGCGACGCTTGGGACCACCATTGGTTTCTGTGGTTGCCGCATCACCCGCTGTATGAGTCGGTTGAAATCGCCGGCCGCGAGCCGGACCGTGATGGTCAAGTCGTCGTCTGGGTCTGGTTCACCGAACGCGCCGGATCGAAGCACCAGCTCCACTATCGCAACGATGCTCGATCGGCGAGCTTTGTCGGCAGCACTTATCGCCCGATCAGCTATCAGATATCAGGAGATGATGCCCGGCCGCGCAATGTGAAGGTGAGGTTTGATGATATCGAGAACATGCCGGTCGCCATCAATGTCCGGTTCGATCCGGAGCAAATGCTGTCCCAACGGGGCGCCGGACTGACCGATCAGAGCGGCCACATGAGCGACCGCGCCTTCCTGGTCTTCTATCGCGACAGCAATGCGCGAGCCCAAGAGGGCCAGGCCTTCATCGGACCGAAGAACTACGCCTTCGGGCTCGACGACGCCCAGGGTGCATTTCCTTTCAAATGGGCCTACAGCCGCGGAATTTTCATCGGCCTCATTCGCTACAGTACGTTCAAGGCGACGTTCGGTCCGGGCGGATTTACGCCTTCGCTGGAGACCGCTGGCTTGTATGTGCTGAATAGAACCTGGGGTGGCAGCGTCTCGCTGCGGTGCGATCGGACCGGCCGATTGAACGAATACCTCGATCGCGGCGCCCATGGCGACTTTTTGCGGGTGGTATTTGATCCGCCGTTGCCGTCCTGGGGGAGCAACCACGAACCACAATTGTCGTCGTTTTCAATCTCAATCGCAGCGGCCGCGGACATTGTGAAGGGGTGCGTCGAGATCGGCCGCACCAAGCGCGGGCAGCTGCTCGAATGGCGTCCGAGCGAGCCGTTCTGGGCGAGCCAACAGCGGTTTCGATCCGAGATCGCAGCAGCGGATGACCATTCCCTGCTGGTCTCTGTGATGCCCCATCCTGTGCAAGAGGTGAGCCCATGATCAACGGTCGGACCGTGACGTTGTCATTATTGAGCGAAATCGGCCAAGGCCGGAACAAAGGAAGCGGGGCATCATGATCGCCATGATCATCTCGGGCGGCTTCAAGGCCGTGATCTGGATCCTTGCCGCGATCGGTTTAGCCGGATTGCTGCTGGCGGTGATGATCGCCGCGCCGGTCCGCCGGCCGCCGGAGCTGACCTCGATTTCGACGACGGCGGCCGCGGTGGATCGCAGCGACATGCCGGGATTGCAGCGGTTTCACGCCCGCGACGGCACCGAGCTGGCCTACCGGCATTACCCGGCCGTTCGGCGCCCAATGGGCAGGTTGCCATTGTCGTGCATGGTTCGTCGGGGTCGAGCATCGCCGTCCACGCGCTGGCCAAGACCCTCGCCGCGCGCGGCATCGACACCTACGCGCCTGATATCCGCGGCCATGGCGGATCCGGCACCCGCGGCGACATCGGCTATATCGGGCAGCTCGAGGACGATCTGTCGGATCTCGTCGCCGAGATCCGCACAGCCCAACCCACCGCGCCGCTGACGCTGATCGGCCATTCCTCGGGCGGTGGATTTGCGCTGCGGGTCGCGGGCTCGCCGATCCAGAACCTGTTTTCGCGCACCGTGCTGCTGGCGCCCTATCTCGGCTACGACGCGCCGAGCAGCCGCCAGGATGCCGGCGGCTGGGCCAGCCCCGACATTCCGCGTTTCCTCGCTCTGTCGGTGCTCCGCCGCCTCGGCATCATCTGCTGTGAATCGCTGCCGACCATTGCTTTTGCGGTTGGCCCGAATACCAGCGCGATCCTGGCGCCCACCTATTCCTATCGGCTGATGAAGAATTTTGCAGCCTCGGCCGATTATCGCGGCGATCTCGCCGCCGCCGGCAAGCCGATCACGCTGTTCGGCGGCGCCGCCGACGAGTTGATGTTGCCCGAGAAATATCGGGATGCCATGGGGCCGCGCGTTCCCGTCAGGCTGATCGACGGCGTCAACCACATGGGCATCGTCAGCGATCCCGCGGCGGTATCTGTCATTGCCGATGACGTGGCGAAAGCAGGAGGTGGTTCATGACGCGCATCGATCCCAAGGAAGCGGCTTCGACGCTGTCGGATATCGACGCGATCGCCCATCGGGTCCGCCAGTCCACCATCTACAATCTCGCCAGCCTGCTCGCGATCCTATGGGGCGGGCTGGTCTTCGCCGGCAATATCGCATCATTCCTCTGGCCGCGCTGGGCCGGTTACGTCTGGCTTGGGGTCTACCTGGTGGGCATTGCCGGCTCTTTCGCCATCAGCGCCGTCGGTTATGCCCGAACGCGCATCCGCACCGTTGATATCCGGATGCTGATGGCCTTCCTGCTCTTCATCGCGTTCGGCATCTTCAGCAGTTGGCTCGGTCACTTGACGCCGCCGCGCCAGATCGGGACCTTCTGGGCCATCTATTTCATGCTGGCCTACACCATCGCTGGCTTATGGGTTGGATATGCCTTCGTCGCGATCGGTCTTGCCATCACCGCGCTCACCTTGATCGGTTATTTTTTTGTCGGCCCATGGTTCGAGCCGTGGATGGCGCTGGTCAATGGCGGCGGCCTTATTCTCGGCGGGCTCTGGATGCGCCGGAGCTGACCGATGGCCGAACTCGACGACATCATCCACCAGCCGCTGCGCCTCAAGATCATGGCGGCGCTTGAACGCGTTGCCGTCAGGCGCCGGGCTGGAATTCTCCCGGCTGAAGAAGATGACAGGCGCCACCGACGGCAATCTCGGCGCCCATATCGAAACGCTGGCGAAAGCCAGCTATGTCGCCGTCGACAAGGCCTTTGTCGGCAAGAAGCCGCAGACCACGGTGACGGCCACTGCCGCCGGGCGCGCCGCCTTCGCCCGCCATGTCGCCACCCTGCAGGAGATTATCGCCGCCTCGGTCCGGTAGCACATATCCACACCTGGAGTGATTGTGGCGCGGCGGCGCCGTGCTAAACCGTTTTCATTGCAACCGAACCACGCTCTGGCGGCCTGTCATGCATATTCTCCTGCTCGGTTCCGGCGGCCGCGAACATGCCTTGGCGTGGAAAATCGCGGCCTCGCCGCTTCTGACAAAACTCTGGTGCGCGCCGGGCAATGCCGGTATCGCGCGCGAGGCGGAATGCGTGGCCCTCGATATCGCCGACCATGCCGCGGTGATCGATTTCTGTCGGCGCCACACCATCGATCTTGTCGTGGTCGGGCCGGAAACCCCGCTCGCCGCCGGAATCGTCGACGATCTCGCTGGCGCCGGCATCAAGGCTTTCGGGCCGAGCCGGCAGGCCTCGCAGCTCGAGGGCTCGAAGGGATTTACCAAGGCGCTGTGCAGCGAATTCGGCATTCCGACCGCCGCCTATGGGCAATTTGCCAACGCCGCCGACGCGCTGGCATACGTCCGCGCCAGGGGCGCGCCGATCGTGGTCAAGGCCGATGGCCTGGCGGCGGGCAAGGGGGTGGTGGTGGCCAAGACCTTGCGCGAAGCCGAGGATGCCGTCGCCATGATGTTCGATGGCGCGTTCGGCGCGGCCGGCACTGAGGTCGTGATCGAGGAGTATCTCGCCGGCCGCGAGATCAGTTTCTTCGCGTTGTCCGATGGCGAGAGCGCGATCGCGCTGGCCTCGGCGCAGGACCACAAGCGCGTGTTCGACCACGACCATGGGCCAAACACCGGTGGCATGGGCGCCTATTCGCCGACGCCGTTCGTGATCCCAGAGATCCACGCCGAGATCATGGCGAAGATCATTATGCCCACCGTCAACGGCATGAAGTCGCGCGGCACGCCGTTCCGCGGCGTATTGTATGCCGGCGTGATGCTGACGGCGGAGGGTCCCAAGCTGTTCGAGTACAATGTCCGCTTCGGCGATCCGGAATGCCAGGTGCTGATGCTGCGGATGATGTCCGATATCGTGCCGGCGCTGTTGGCCTCGTGTGACGGGCAGTTGAAGCATTTTGACCTGCGCTGGTTCCCCGATCCCGCCCTGACGGTCGTAATGGCGGCCAAGGGCTATCCCGGCGACTATGCCAAGGGCAGTCGCATCGGGGGATTGGATGAGGCGGCGAAGGTCGAGGGCGTCGAGATCTTCCACGCCGGCACGGTCGCCAAGGACGGGTATATTCTGGCCAATGGCGGGCGCGTGCTGAATGTCTGCGCCACGGGCAGGACCGTGAAGGAGGCGCAGAATCGCGCCTATCAGGCCGTCGACCGCATTGAATGGCCCGATGGCTTCTGCCGCCGCGACATCGGTTGGCAGGCGGTAGAAAGGGAGAGCGTTTGAACATGACCGATCTGGCTGACCTCTATCCCGGCTATGCGTCGGAATGGATCAACACTGCATCGGGGCGCGTTTTCGCCCGCGTCGGCGGCAACGGGCCGCCGCTGTTGCTGCTGCACGGCTTTTCCGAGACCCATGTGATGTGGCATCGCGTGGCGCCGCGGCTTGCCGACAAGTTCACGCTGATCATCCCCGACCTG
Source organism: uncultured Alphaproteobacteria bacterium (assembly GCA_963736075.1). Taxonomy (GTDB): domain Bacteria; phylum Pseudomonadota; class Alphaproteobacteria; order Rhizobiales; family Xanthobacteraceae; genus Bradyrhizobium. The sequence goes on from CAVTNW010000033.1 coordinate 42,074, forward strand.
CCGGGCTATGGCTGGTCGGATATGCCTGACAGCGACAGCGATCATACGCCCTACACCAAGCGGGCGATGGCAAAGACTGTGATTGAGGCGATGGAGCAGCTTGGCCATGTGCATTTTGGTTTGGCCGGGCACGATCGCGGCGGCCGCGTCGCCTATCGGCTGGCGCTCGATCATCCCGGCCGGCTGTCGAAGCTGGCCGTGCTGGATATACTGCCGACCTATGACTACTGGGAGCGGATCAACCGGCTTTACGCGCTGAAGATCTATCACTGGACCTTTCTGGCGCAGCCGCATCCGTTGCCGGAGACGCTGATCGGCGGCAATCCGGATTTCTTCCTGCGGCAGAAGATGGCGAGCCAGACCAAGTCGAAAAATCTCGACGCCATCGACCCGCGGGCGCTGGCGCACTATCTGGCGGCGTTTCGCGATCCCTCGCGGGTGCACGCGATGTGCGAGGATTACCGCGCCGGGGCCTATGCCGACTACGAGATCGACAAGGTGGACCGCGACGCCGGCAACAAGATCACGGTTCCCTTGCTGGCGCTTTGGGGCGATGCCGGGATCGCCTCCGCCGCGGCGACGCCGCTCGACAGCTGGAGAAACTGGGCGAGCGATGTCGCGGGCATGCCCATCGATTCCGGGCATTTCCTCACCGAGGAAAATCCGGAGGCGACCGCCAGAGCGTTACTGGCGTTCTTCACCGCCGCGCCTTGAAAAAATCCCGCAGCAGGGCTGCCGCCTCGCGCTCGCCGACCGCCGAATAGACCTCCGGCACATGGTGACAGGTCGGCTGCGCAAAGAACCGCACGCCGGATTCCACCGCGCCGCCCTTGGGATCGCCGGCGCCGAAATACAGCCGCCGGAGCCGCGCCAACGAAATGGCGCCGGCGCACATCGTGCAGGGCTCCAGCGTCACATAGAGGTCGCATTCGTTGAGCCGCTCGGTACCGATGGCCTCGGCGGCCTGCCGGATCGCCAGGATCTCGGCATGCGCGGTCGGATCGCGGTCGGTCAAAGTGCGGTTGGCCGCGGTGGCGATCACCTTGTAATCGCGCACAATCACGCATCCGATCGGTACTTCGCCAGCCTTTCCGGCATTTTCCGCCGTTTTCAGCGCCAAATCCATGAAAGAGGGGGTGGTGATGCCTCGTATCATCGGAAGAAACCTGCTAGGAGATTGAGCCTTCAGCACATGTGGATGCCGGTTTTTGCGTAACATTGCGGCTCAGTTGAGCGCGCGCATGACGGCCCTTTGCCCCGCACCCGAAATGAGACCCTTCATGCCCCGCGACAACAACAAAAACAATGACTCCTCGCGCGGACGGCGTGATCGCCCCGCCGGCGGCAAGGGCCGCTCCGGGGCGGCCCGCGGGCCGGACAAGAAATTCGCCAAACGCGGCTTGGCCGGCCAGGGCGTTGCAGACCGGACGGATGGCGACAAGCGTCCCTACGCCGCCAGGGCCGAGGGGGCCAAGCCGTTTACCAAAAGACCCTACGAGAAGAAGCCACATTCGGGCGCGGGCAAGCCTTACGCTGGCAAGCGGCGGGATACCGAGGATGCGCCGCGCCGGTTCGACCGGGACGCGCCGCGTTCGCGCGGGGACCGGCCGCAGCCGCGCAAGGATGTCCGCCCAGGCGACGATCGCAGCGGCGAAAAGCGTCCCTACACGCCGCGTGGGGATCGGCCGCATACCAACCGCGATGATCGCGCGCCGCGCTTCGATCGCGGCGACGCCCGTCCGGCGTCGCGTTTTTCCGAGAAGAAGATCGGCGACCGGAAGACCTATGCGCCGCGCGATGGCGGTGGTGAGAAGCGCCCTTATACGCCGCGTGGCGAAGGATTCCGCAAGGACGGCGATCGGCCGCGTTCGGACCGCCCCTATGCGGCGCGCCCATCGCGCGACGCGGATCGGCCTGAGCGAAAATTTGGCGGCGACAAGAAATTCTCGCGCGGCGCGCCAGACCGGGGCCCGCGCAAGGACTTCGGCGACCGAGGCCGGGATGCTGGAGGCCGCGGTGACGCGAAGCCCTGGCAGAAGCGCGATGCCAGTTCGCCCGATCATGCCGGGCGCAATTCCCGTCCGCCCCGCGACGGCGCCAGAAGCTTTGAAAAGCCGCGTTTCGACAAGCCGCGGGAAGAGCGAGATGGCGACCAGCGTCCGCGGTTTTCACGCCCGCGCGAGGATCGGGGTGATCGTCCCCAGGGTGACCGCCCCACTCGTGAGCGGCCGAAGTTCGATCGACCGCGCGAGCCGCGTCCGACATTCGAGCGCCCGCGCCAAGGCCGCACATCCTGGCAGGAGCATCCGCGCAGCGAACCGCGATCCCATGACCGCGAGGCCGAGCGCCCGCGCCGCGACAACGAGGACGATGCCAAGATTTTTGCAAAACGTCCGGCCTTCGGCGGCCGTGGCGCCTACCGCGAACGCGCGCCGGAGGAGCGGCGTCCGGCGCGTGCGCCGCGTGAAAAAAAGTCCGGCGAACGCATTGCCAAGGTGGTGTCGCGGGCAGGATTGGCCTCGCGCCGCGATGCCGAGGAATGGATCGTGCAGGGCCGCGTCACCGTCAATGGCCGCGTCATCAATTCGCCGGCGCTCGATGTCACCGCCAACGATGTCGTCACCGTCGACGGCAAGCCGTTGCCGGCGCGCGAGCGCACGCGGCTGTTCTTGTTTCACAAGCCGCGCGGGTTGATGACCACCCATGCCGACCCCGAGGGGCGCCCGACGGTGTTCGACAATTTGCCGCAAGGGCTACCGCGGCTGATCTCGATCGGCCGGCTCGATTTCAATACCGAAGGCCTGTTGCTGCTGACCAATGATGGCGGCCTGGCGCGGGCGCTGGAACTGCCAGACACGGGCTGGCTGCGGCGCTATCGCGTCCGAGCCCATGGCGAGGTCACCCAGGCCCAGCTCGACGAGTTGAAGAAGGGCGTCGAGGTCGACGGCGTCAAATACGGCCCGATCGATGCCACGCTGGAACGTGACCAGGGCGCCAATGTCTGGCTGGTATTCGCCATCCGCGAGGGCAAGAATCGCGAAGTGCGCAATGTGCTGGCCCATCTCGGCCTCGAGGTGAACCGCCTGATCCGCGTCTCCTACGGCCCATTCCAATTGGCCGAATTGGCCGAGGGGCAGGTCGAGGAGGTCAAGACCCGGGTGCTGCGCGATCAGCTCGGCGAAAAGATCGCCGCGCTCGCCGGCGCCGATTTCAACCGGCCGATGCCGGGCGCGCCAGAGCCCGTTATCGATGACGCCGGGACCGCTGCCCTGCGGGTCAAGAAGCCGATCAAGCCCGCCGGCAAGAGCGCGTTGATCGCGGACCGCAAGGGCCGCCGCGTACTGGTTCAGCGCACCGGTAGCGAGGAGGCCCGCGCGCGCAATGAGGCCGAGGCCAATGGCTACGGGCCGCCCCGGCGTCCGCAGCGCGGCTACCACGGCAAGCGCGACTTCAAGCCGCGCGACGAGTAGCGAATGCGAGTCGTCGGTGGTCGACTGAAGGGCCGTCACCTGGCATCGCCATCCTCGCGCGACATCCGCCCCACCGCGGATCGCTTGCGCGAGTCGCTGTTCAATATCCTGATCCATGCCTATGGAGATCCCATCGCCGCCGCCCGCGTGCTCGACCTGTTCGCCGGTACCGGCGCGCTCGGCATCGAGGCGATCTCGCGCGACGCCAATTTCGCGTTGTTCGTGGATAACGGCCCCGAAGCGCGCGCCCTGTTGCGCAACAATGTCGAGGCGCTGGGGCTCGGCGGGGTGACCAAGGTGTACCGTCGCGATGCCACGCATCTCGGCCCCGCCCATCCGATGGAGCCGTTCTCGCTGGTGTTCCTCGATCCGCCCTATGGCAAGATGCTGGCGGAGAAAGCACTGGCGTCGTTGCGCGATGGCGGCTGGCTGACGAGCCGTGCGCTGCTGGTGGTCGAGGAGGCAAAGGCGGCGGAGTTTGTCGCGCCGGATGGCTTCGAACAGCTGGAACGGCGCGTATATGACGATACCGAGTTCACGTTTTTGCGATTTGGCTGAAGTGCGTCCCCACTCGCCACTCGTCATGCCCCGCTTCAAGCGGGGCACCCAGTATTCCACAGGCGCCGGCGACTGATCGTTAACGGCGCGGGGTACTGGGTCGCCCGGTCAAGCCGGGCGATGACAGTTCGATGTGAGGAGGCACTGCCGCTCACCGCCGGCCGAACAGCTTCTCGATATCGCTCAGTTTCAGTTCTACATAGGTCGGACGGCCGTGATTGCATTGGCCGGAATTCGGCGTCGCTTCCATCTCGCGTAGCAGCGCGTTCATCTCTTCCGGCCGGAGCCTTCGGCCCGCGCGCACCGAGCCGTGGCAGGCCATGGTGGCGGCGACATGCATCAGGCGTCGTTCCAGGGGCAGCGCCTCGTCCCATTCGGCCATGTGTTCGGCAAGGTCGCGCAGCAATGCAGCGGCGTCGGCCTTGCCGAGCAGCGACGGCGTCTCGCGCACCGCGACCGCGCCGGGGCCGAAGGATTTCGATCGCCAATCCGAACGCGCAAAGTTCCTCGGCGCGGTCGACCAGCTGCTCTACCGTCGCCTCGTCGAGTTCGACGATTTCCGGGATCAAAAGGATCTGTCGCTGCACGCCGTTGCGCGCCAAGGAGGCCTTCAGCTTCTCATAAACGATGCGCTCGTGCGCGGCGTGCTGATCGACCACCACGAGGCCATCGCGGGTCTGCGATACGATATAGGTCTCGTGGATCTGGGTCCGTGCCGCGCCCAGCGGCCGGTCGAGCCAATCGGTGATGGCGCCTTCCTGCAGGCGCACGTCGGCCGACGGCGCACCGACGTCGAACCCAGCCTGGCCGGGTTCGGAAAAGGCGGTCGCCGCCGCCCCCTCGAAGGCCGGCATCGAGCCGACCGGATAGGCCGGCGAGCGCTGCCAGTCCCAATTGGCGCGCGGTGTAAAGGCCTGCCGGAACGAGGAGATCGCCGCGCCATCGCTGTTGGCGGCGCTGCGCTTGCCTTCGCGCGCCAAGCCTTCCTTGAGCGCATGCACGATCAGGGCGCGGACCAGGCCGGCGTTACGGAAGCGGACTTCGCTCTTGGCAGGATGAACATTGGCGTCGACTTCGGCGCAATCGAGTGCCACGAACAACGCCACCACCGGATGACGGTCGCGCGGCAGATAGTCCGCATAGGCCGCGCGCACCGCGCCCAGGATCAGTCGGTCGCGCACCGGCCGGCCGTTGACGAAAAGATATTGCCCGAGCGCATTGGCCCGGGTCAACGACGGCGCCGCGGCGAAGCCCTCGACCACCACGCCATCGCGCTCGGCCCGCACCTCGATGGCGCTGGAGCGAAAATCGCTTCCCAGGATATCGCCGAGCCGTGTGAGCCGGCCGCTGGCGCCCGGCAATGCCGCAGCCCAGGTGACCGGCGCGCGTTCCTCGCCGGCCAAGCTGAAGGCGATGTCGGGTCGTGCCATGGCGAGGCGCCGGACCACCTCACGGATGGCCTCGGCCTCGGTACGGTCGGTCTTGAGAAACTTCAGGCGCGCCGGCGTCGCAAAGAACAGATCGGCGACCTCGACGCGGGTGCCGATCGAAAGCGCGGCCGGCATGAGGGCGGATTTCTCGCCGCCCTCGACCGACAGCGACCAGGCATGCGGCTCGCTGGCATGCCGTGTGGTGATGCCGAGCCTCGCCACCGCGCCGATCGAAGGCAGCGCCTCGCCACGAAAGCCCAGGGTGCGGATCCTGAGCAGGTCCTCATCGTCGAGCTTGGAGGTGGCGTGGCGATCAACCGCCAGCGTCAGATCAGACGCGGTCATGCCGGCACCATCATCGGTGATGCCGATCCGCCTTCTGCCACCGCCATCGGTGAAAATATCGATCCGGCTGGCGCCCGCATCGATGGCATTCTCTACCAGTTCCTTGACCACGCTGGCCGGCCGCTCCACCACCTCGCCGGCGGCGATGCGGTTGACGAGCTGTTCGGGGAGCTGGCGGACGGGCATATGCGAGTTCTGGCCGATGTATAGCGATCCCCCGCATTCTAGCCCGCTGGCGCTGGCCGAAGGGGCCCAAAAGCGTGCCGAATGAATTTCATCCCCAGCCAACCGGAGTTGGAACGCCGGGAACGACGGCGTTCCCGGGTCCAAACGAGGGGAATAGCGACATATTACCGAAAATCGGCTTCGGTTCCGGTTCCCGGAGGGAAAGATTGTGAGCGCCGCCCGCCGGGTATATCGTTTGCAAAACGCCAAGCAAGAAACCGCCAAAAGAAGAAAACGGGGAGGATGACGATGTGCCAGCTGTTCGCTCACCAGCCGCAGCGCAACTATGAATCGCAGACCCGGTCGCTTCGTATCGATGGCCATTCGACGTCGATTCGGCTCGAGCTTTCGTTCTGGGATACCCTGGAAGAAATCGCCGCCAAGGAAGGCTTGAGCCTTGCCAAATTCCTGACGCGTCTGCACGACGAGGTTCTCGAGCATTGCGGCGACGTGCATAATTTTGCCTCGCTCTTGCGCTGCTCGTGCCTGATCTATCGGTCGAAGGCCGCGGCGGGGCCCGCCGAATTACCCGAAGCCGCCGCGCCGAGGCTGATCGCGGCGGAATAGCGCCCACCGCTCGTCATGCCCCGCTTCAAGCGGGGCATCCAGCATGCCCGGGGCGACTGCGATTGATCGCGAACGGCCCGGCGTACTGGGTCGCCCGATCAAGTCGGGCGATGACGAGTGGTTATGAGGCTCAGTCAATGTCTCCGCTCATGCAGTCCATGAAAACAAGCCTAAATCTCCTTTCGCGCCATGGCGCCGGCGATGTGATCGGCTTGCCGAATGGCGAGCGCGACGATGGTCAGGGTTGGGTTGCAGGCCGCGCCTGACGTGAACTGGCTGCCGTCGGAGACGAACAGGTTCTTGATGTCGTGGGTCTGGCCGAACTTGTTCACGACCCCGTCCCTGGGATTTGCGCTCATCCGGTTGGTGCCCATGTTGTGGGTCGAGGGATAGGGCGCGGTCGGATAGGTCACGGTGGCGCCGACGGCCTCGTAGATCGCCGAGCCCTGTTTATAGGCGTGGTCGCGCATCGCAATGTCATTGGGGTGATCGTCGTAATGCACGCTCGCCACCGGCAGGCCGAACTTGTCCTTGGCAACAGGATCGAGGGTGATGCGGTTGGTTTCCTGCGGCAGATCCTCGCCGACCAGCCACATCCCGGCCATCCTCGGATAGCCCTCCATCGCCGCGGTGAACGGACGTCCCCAGGCGCCGGGATTGAGGAACGCCGCCATGAAGGGTAGCCCCAGCGATAGCGTTTCCATTTCATAGCCGCCCATGAAGCCGCGGGAGGGATCGTGCCGGGCTTCGTCTCGGATGATGCCGGCCATGGTGGTGCCGCGATACATGTGGACGGACTTGTCGAACACCGCATAGACGCTGCCCGTCATGTGCCGCAGGTAGTTGCGGCCGACCTGGCCGGAGCTGTTGGCCAGCCCGTCCGGGAACTGGTTCGAGGCGCTGTTGAGCAGCAGCCGCGGACTTTCGATCGAGTTGCCGGCCACCGCCACGATCCGCGCCTTCTGGCGCTGGGTTTTGCCGGCCTCGTCGGCATAGACCACGCCGGTAACCTTGCCCGAGGCATCGTGCTCGATCTTGAGCGCCATGCTGCCGGGCCGCACTTCGAGATTGCCGGTCGCCTCGCCCTTCGGGATTTCGGTATAGAGCGTCGACCACTTGGCGCCGGACTTGCAGCCCTGGAAGCAGAAACCGATCTGCTGGCAGGAGCCGCGGCCGTCGCGCGGCTCGCTGTTGATCGCCATCCGGCCGGTGTGCACTTCCTTGTAGCCAAGCTTCCTGGCGCCGGCTTCCAGCACCTTGAAATTGTTATTGCCCGGCAGTCCCGGAATATTGTTGGTGCGGGTGACGCCCATCTTGTCTTCGGCCTTGGCGTACCACGGCTCCATTTCAGCAAGCGTGACCGGCCAATCCAACAGATTGGCGCCGGGCACGTTGCCATAGGCGGACTTGATCCTGAATTCATGCTCGTCGAACCGCAGCGACGCGCCGGCCCAGTGTACGGTGGAGCCGCCGACTGACTTCACGATCCAGGCCGGCAGATTGGCAAAATCCTTCGCCACGCGCCAGCTGCCGGATGTGGTTCGCATGTCGGTCCAGGCCAGCTGGGTAAAGCTTTCCCATTCGTTATTGATGAAGTCAGGGATCTCGGTGCGCGGTCCGGCCTCCAGGATCACGACCTTGATGCCTTTTTGCGCGAGCTCGTTGCCGAGCGTGCCGCCGCCGGCGCCGGAGCCTACGATGACGACGACGCCGTCGTCGTTTTGATCAAATTTAGCCATGGTGTGTTCTCCCTGATTTTTTTAATGGACGGCTTTAAGCCTTCGGCAGCCAGTCGATATCGTTGAAGCCCCGCTTGATGTAGCCGCCATGCTCCGCGGAGGAGCCCTCGTAGCCGAACTTTGGCCACAGCTCTTCCTGGTTGTAGAGAGAGACCACAAGGTCGGAGCGGATCGCCTTGAAGAACGCGGTCTGCTCGATTCCCTGCAGCAGCACGACGCGGTCCGCCTCCCACGGCACCTGCGCATAGGCCAGCTTGTGACGGTCGTTCGCGTCCTGGTCGAGACGGCGGACGCCCTCTTCGAGCATCGCCTTGACCGCGGGGTCCTTCGTCGCCTTGCCGTCCCACGGCTTGATCGCCGTGATGTAATAGCCGTCGACCAGCATGTCGTGCGGATAGATGTCGCGCGCGACCTTCACCAGCGTTTTCAGCGTCGCCGGCGAGAGCGCGGTGGCGTCGGCGGCCCAAGCATCTTCGATGCTCATTCCGGCGCTGGCGGCGACGGCTGCCACCGGCACCGCGGTCGCCGCGCCCTGCAGAAAGGTGCGGCGGTTGACCTTGCCTCGACGATCGACTTCTCTCATGGCATCCTCCATTGATATATTTGTTGGTTGCAACAGGCGTAGCGGCGGCTTCAGCCGAAGCGGCCGCCCTTCTGGATTACTTCGATCTTGTAACCATCGGGGTCGGAGACGAAGAAGAAGCGCGCCAGTGTCGCGCCGTCATGCTTGAAATCGCGCAACGGGCCCGGCTGTAATTGCTCCCGCGTAAAGCGGGCATGCTCGGCATCGAGATCCTCGACCACAACCGCAAGGTGGCCATAGCCGTCGCCCACGGCGTAGGGTTCCTTGCGGTCGAAATTGACCGTCAGTTCGAGTTCGAACGGCGAGGACGGGTGGCGCAGATAGATCAGCGCGAAGTCGGTGAACACGAGACGGTCGGCGATCGCAAGATCGAAGGCGCGCGCATAGAAATCGAGCGCCTTGGCTTCGTCGCGAACGCGAATCATCGAATGAACGGGCTTGGCCATCAGTTCAATCCCTTGAGATAGTCAATAATGACGGCGCGGGTCTCGGGCTTGGCCTGCCGGTAGGCCATCACGACACCGGGTATGAAGGCTTGCGGATTGGTCAGCCAGGTATCGAGCTTGGTCTCGTCCCAGGCAAAATCGGCTTGCGCCAGCCCGGGTGAATAGTGGAAGCCTGCGAACTTGCCGGCGGGCCTGCCGATGATCTTGACCAGAGGGGGCCCCTGTCGGATCGGCTCGGACAGGTCGAGGGTGTGGCAGGTGCCGCATTGCTGCTTGAACAGCGCCGCGCCATCGAGCGGTTTTGCAGCAGGCAACGGCATTTGCGCCGTCGCGACGCCGAATATCGCTATCGCACTGCAAAAGCCAAGTCCCAAAGCGGGTATCACGCGTCGCTTGCTCATGACGTCGCTTGCTCATGACCATGACCGTTGACGTGGCCTCGAGCTTAGGTCGGCTTGAACAAGCGGTGGTAGTAGCCGGCTGTTTTATGCCGGAGGCAAGCCGGCCATGGTGCGAGCGCGGCCCTGGTACTCTGCCTCAATCGTCGAACCGGGCCGAGCCGCGCTTGGCCTTGACATCGCCGCGGCGCTTCTTGCCCTCAAGCCGGCGCTGCTTGGAGCCCAGCGTAGGCTTGGTCGGCCGCCGCGGCACCGGGCGTGTCATCGCCTCGCGCAACAGCTCGAGCAGGCGCTCGATCGCATCGCTGCGGTTGCGCTCCTGGGTTCGGAAACGCTGGGCATGGATGACGATCACGCCATCCTTGGTCATGCGCTGGCCCGACAGCCGCTTCAGCCGCGCCGCGGCGTCGGCCGGCATCGCGATCTTGTCGGTGTCGAACCGCAACTGCGCCGCTGTCGAGAGCTTGTTGACGTTCTGTCCGCCAGGCCCCGAGGCGCGCACGAAAGTGATCTCGACGTCATCCTCGTCGATGGAAAGATCGCGGGAAATCCGCAGCATGGTGGCACCGGAAATAAGGATGATCCCGAGCGGGAATCGGACCGGCGTACGATAGCGGTTTTATGAGCCATTCGCAGGCGATCATTCGCGCGTTCCGGACCGGCCTTCGGCGGATCCGTATGGATGAAACAGGCCGGGTGCCGGGCGTCGACAAAGGGCGCCCACAATCCAGGTGCGGAGCTGCTTTCCGTCGACCAATACCAGCGTCGCGGGCGCCCTGCTTGGCCGCAGGCACGATCACGCCGTCGCCTGAGCGCTCACAGCCTGCGGCCTCCAAAACGGCGGCGCGGTTGTGCGCCCGCAGCCGCCACCTGGGAGCGGGCTATCACACCTTCTTGAAGGTGCCTTGTTCGTAGAAAGGCGCGCGGCCGCTGCCGTCCTTGAAGGTGTTGAAATCCTCGACGATCAGGTTGTGGCCATCGAGATGTCCGGTCACGATCGTGTCCAGGAACGAGAAGCTATAGTTTGCGGAGAAAGCGATCGCAGGACCGCCCGCCACGGACGCGTCATAGGCAAGCCCTGTTACCTGCTTCCAGTCACAAGGTGTGGGCGTGCAGGCGCCAAACACGTGCACCCCGATCTTTCCATTGGCATCGGACAGCACGACCCGGATGATGCCGCGCGTATTGGGGTCCACGTTCTGCCACGTCCCCCATAGCGTCTCGACTGGGAGAGGAAGCGGGTGTGGTGCGCCTTGGAGTTGCTGAATAGGTGAATTGAAGCGATTCTGTAATGTCGTGTTAGCCATTGGATTTGCTCCTATGAGATCATGAATTTGCACACTTACTCAAGGTTAACATCCATAGATTGTACGAAAACAAAGGTTCGCTTGTGAAATAAGTCACTAAAGGCGAAATAAATCGCAGCCTTTGGCATATTCACGAACTCGGCTCTCCCTGAGAGATAGGGAGGAGGCCGATATGGCAGGAACTTCGGAAATGCTTTACCAGCCGTTCTCAGGCCAGTTCGCCGTGCGCACCGATCAAGCTTAATTCGGCGGTATCGCGGCCGCCGGCTCTGCGGCGGCTTCCGGGGCGCGGCCGACGATCACGGTGATCAGGCCGTGGCCCCACAGCCGCTGGGAGGCGCGCTTGGCGTCGTCCAGCGTCACGGCATCGACGATGGCGTTGCGCTTTTCGATGTAATCGATGGGAAGCTTGTCGAGCTGATATTGCAACAGCGCCGAGGCGAGCTTGGAGGAGGTGTCGAGCGCCAGCATTTGCGAGCCCTTGAGATAGGACTTGGCTTCGTCCAGTTCTTCTTGCGTCGGACCACTCTCAGCCATGCGGCGGACCTGCCTGGTGATGGCCTCGACGGTCTCGCTGGCGCGGTCGGCGCGGGTTCCGGTGTTGCCGACGAACAGTGCGGAATGATCCATCCATAATAGCGAATCATAGATCGAATAGGCCAGGCCGCGCTTCTCGCGGACTTCGCGATAGAGCCGTGAGGACAGCCCGCCGCCGCCGAGGATGTGGTTGACGACGTAGCCGGCCATGAAATCCGGATCGTGGCGTTTGAAGCCGGGGCCGCCGAACGTCACCACGGTCTGCGGCACGTCGAGCGGAATGTAGGCGCGCTGCGGTGGCCGCGCCGCTTCGATGTCGGCAACCGGCGCGAGGTTCGAATGGGCCGGCAATCCGCCGAAGGTGTGGTCAAGCAGGGCGCCGAGCGTGGCGGGATCGACGTCGCCGACCACGGCGATGCGCAGGGTGTCCTTGGCCAGCACGCGGCGGACATAGTCCTTCATGTCGGCGACATCGATTTTCGGCACGCTCTCCAGCGTGCCGTCGGTCGACCGTCCATAGGGGTGATCGCCAAAGGCCATGGAAATGAACTTGCGGCCGGCCAGCGCCATCGGATTGGAGGTCTCGCGCAACAGGTCGGACATCACCTGGGAGCGAATTCGCTCGACATCGGCGGTCTCGAAATGCGCCGACGTCAAGGCCATCCGCAGGAGATCGAAAGCCTCGTCGCGGTTGTCCCTGAGCATGCGCAGCGAGCCGCGGAAATAGTCCCGCGTCGAATTGAAGCTCAGCTCGATGGCACGGCGGTCGAGCCGCTCGTGGAAGGTGTTGGAATCCAATTCGCCCGAGCCTTCGTCGAGCAGGTCGGCGACCAGATTGCTGACGCCGGGTTTGTCGGCGGGGTCCTGGGTCGAGCCGCCGCCGAAGGCATATTCCATAGCGATCAATGGCACCGTGTTGTCCTGGACGAACCAGGCTTCGATGCCGCCCGGCGAAATCAGGTGCTGGATCTGGGCCGCGGCGTGCGACCGCGTCGACGCCAGCGGGATCACCGCCAGGCCGGCGGCCAGGATCAAGGCGAGCCGGGGTGCGCAAGCCCACAGCGAAGGCTTGGCAGGTGTTTTGGCAGCTGTCTTGGCAGGCGCCGCTTCATGGGATGATGGTGTGAGAATGGAAGCGTCGGGAACGAAGGCCTTGGGACCCATCTTGGCTGCCTTCACGAGTGCTTCTCCTCAGGTTTCGGCGTGGTGTCCTTGATCAGATAACCGGTCACCGAACGTTTCTTGTCGAGCCATCTCCGCGCAGCGTCCCGGACCTGTTCGGCGGTGACGGCGCGAATGCGATCGGGCCAGCTTCGGATGTCCTCGATGCTCAGCCCGGTGGTCAGCGCCCCGCCATACCAGCGCGCCAAGGTGGCCTGGTTGTCCTGCGCGTAGATCGCCTCGGCGATCAGCTGGGTCTTGACCCGCTCGAGATCCTCGGCGCGCGCCGGGTTTTTCCCGACCTCGGCGATGACGTCGTCGACCACCTGTTCGACCTGCGAAAACGAGACACCCGGTTTTGGCGAGACCGAAATGGTGAACTGCGTCGGGTCAAGCGAGGTGCCCTGATATCCGGCGCCGGCGTTGACCGCGAGCGGATGGTCAACGACCAGCGCGCGGTAGAGATAGGAATTGCTGCCGCCGCCCATCAACTGCGCCAGCACTTCGAGCGCCGGGTTGACGCCCTTGGCGGCAGTGGTGGCAGAGGGCACCAGATAATAGCGCCTGACGCTGGGCTGTTCGACGCGGGGGTCGGACAGCGTCACCGTGCGCGGCGCCACCGGCGTCGGCTCCTGCGGGCGGATCCGCTCGGCGGGTATGGTGGGCTGTGCGGCCACCTGGCCGAAGGTCTTCTCCGCCATGGCCCGGATATCGCCGGGCTCAACGTCGCCGGCGATCACCAGGATCGCGTTGTTCGGCGCATAGAACCGCCGGTAGAACGCCAGCGCGTCCTCGCGGTCGAGCTTCTCGATTTCCTGGTGCCAGCCGATCACCGGGCGGCCATAGGGGTGATTAAGGTATAGCGCCGCCATGATCTGCTCGGTCAGCCGCGCCTCGGGATTGTTGGCGACCCGCATGTTGTACTCTTCGAGCACGACGTCGCGCTCCGGCAGCACATTTTCGTCCTTGAGGATCAGGCCGGTCATGCGATCGGCCTCGAACTCCATCATCCTGGCCAGTTGCTCACGCGGGAATCGCTGGTAATAGCCGGTGTAATCGGTCGAGGTGAAGGCGTTCTCGTTGCCTCCGACCTTAAGCACGGTCTCGGAAAATTCGCCGGCGGGATGTTTGGCGGTACCCTTGAACATCAGATGTTCGAGGAAATGGGCCAGCCCCGATTTGCCGGGCGTCTCGTCGGCGGAGCCGACCTTGTACCAGATCATCTGGGTCACGACCGGGGTGCGGTGATCTTCGATCACCACGACCTGCAGACCGTTGCCGAGCGTAAAGGAGGCGGGAGGCGCCGAGGTGATCGTGGTCTGGGCGCGAACGGGGTTTGCGGATAAAGCAAATGCGGCGACGAAGAGGGCGACGACGAGTTGAGCGATTCCGCTCAACTTACCGAACCCAAGCGCTCTGACTTCGTCCTGAGGAGCGAGCCTTCGCCCGGATGCCGAGGGCTCGCCTCTCGAAGGATGGCAGCTCGCACTGTCGTTTGCGGCCATCTTTCGAGATGCACCGCTGACGCGCTGCTCCCTGGGGATGAGGGTCGGAATTATGCCGATATGATCAGAACCTCGGAATCGCTCGACTAGTCGGAGGAAGGGCATTAGGTCCTTTTCGGTGATCCCTGCGGCTGGTTCGGCATAAAGCCACTCACATGCACCGCAGGGCAAGAAACCGGCGCCACGAAAGCGAGAGTCAGGCGCAGCTAGTCGCCATATTTGCCCTGCACCGGATTATATTCCTTGTACATGGAATCCTTTGGCCCGGTGCCATAGGCAAAATTCGGCGAGGGCGTCTGATATCCGGGCGGAGGCTGGGTCAGCGATTCCCTGGAGGGTTCACCCTTGAACGGCGCGGTTTCGGTGGCTTTGGCGCCGAAAAGACTGCTGAACTTGCCGTCAAAACCGAGCTGCGACGGGCTGAGCATCGGATTGTTGGCGGATGTGCCGGGCTGCACCGGATCGCTGTCGGCGCGGGTGGTCGGTGTCGTCCGGTAGGCATTGAGTTCGCTGGGCGATAGCGGGCGAGCGGCCTCCAAGGGGCTGGGCGCGCTTTTCTTCCTGTCGGCGATGGCCTTCTTGCGACGGACTTCATCGGGATCCTTCGGCCAGTTCGGATCCTTGATCTCGGCCTTGGCGTTTTCCGGCGGCGGCAGGGCGATCGAGGGCGGCACTACCAGCGGGGATCGTTCGCGATAGTCGATGCCCCGGTTGTCCATATTGGTGGCGCCGATACCCGACATGATGCCTTCGATGATCTTTTCCTCGAAGGTCTTGTCATCCTCGTCGTCCTGGGCGCGGGCGACGCCGACGGTCATCACCAGCCCGACGCCCACCGCCACCGCGGACAGCCGCAGCGTCCGGGTCATCGCTCCCGACCAATTCGGCACCCTCAAAGCGCCGGCTTCGCTGTTGCGCATCGTGATGTTCCTGTTCAACGTTTTCCGAAAGGCGGCGCTCGGGCGCAAGCTCCTCGGATGCAAGCAACATTAAGCTTTATGGGCTCTATCCGCCGGGATCAGGGCGCTTTTGCGGCGGGTATTCCCAGGAAGGAATCATACAACAGGGCCGCCACCCCGGCAACGATCGCCGTATCGGCAAGGTTAAACACATACCAGTTGAAGGTATTTCCGCCAATCTGGACGTGGAACAGGGCGAAATCGACCACCGCGCCATAGGCAAAGCGGTCGATGGCATTGCCGATGGCGCCACCGATGATCAGCCCCAGTGCCAGCGTGGCGATCAGGGTGCGCGACCGCGCCATCCAGATCGCCAGCACGATCACGGCCACCGCCTTGACCAGCATCAGGCCGATCTGGGCCAGCTCGCCGTCATTCTGCAACCAGCCGAAGCTGATCCCGGGATTGAAAGCCAGCACCAGATCGAAAAACGGCGTGATCCGGACCACGCCCCGGTGGCCGATATCGAACACGAACAACAGCCAGAGTTTCGACGCCTGATCCAGCGCCAGCACGGCGATGGCGGCGATCAGGCCGGGGCGAAGGCGCGTCATCAGACCGTAACCCCCAAGGCCTTCCACTCGCGCAGCGCCATGGCATCGCGCGATGACACGTCGGGATAGTCGGGGTCGCTGCCGACATCGCTGAGAATTTTCCACGACCGCGCGCATTTGGTGCCGGCAGCTTGCTCGACCACCACGGCCACGCCGGGTACCTCGCTCAGCCGGAAGGCGCCAGCCGGGGCGTCGTCATTGCTGGCCATGGCATTCGAGGTGATGCAGACCTCGGCCAGATCGATGTCGAACAGTGTGTTGAAAATCCCGGGGTCGGAGACATAGACCATGGGCGAGGCCTCCAGCGAGGAGCCGATCCGCTTGGCCGCGCGTTCGACCTCCAGCGCGCCGGTGACGACGCGGCGGACATCGCGGACGACCGCCCATTTGGCGGCGAGCTTATCGTCGCGGAAGGCTTCGAGCCCGTCCGGCAGCAGCGTCAGATGCACCGAGGGTTCGGCCCCAGGCCGGTAGAGCTGCCAGGCTTCATCGCAGGTGAAGCTCAGGATCGGCGCGAACCAGCGCAGCAGGGCATCGCAGATGATGTCGATGGCCGTGAGCGCCGCCTTGCGCGAAAGCGACGATGGCGGGTCACAATACAGCGTGTCTTTCCGGATATCGAAATAGAAGGCCGACAATTCGCTGTTCATGAAGGCCGACAGGCTCGCGATCACGGTCTTGTAGTCGAACTCGGCATAGGCCTTGCGCACGATGGCCGCCTGGCCGGCGAGCTCATGCAGCATCAGCCGCTCCAACTCGGGCATATCGGGATAGGCGACCTCCTCGCCGCGCTTGAAGTGATGCAGCGTGCCGAGCATCCAGCGGATCGAGTTGCGGAGCTTGCGGTAGGTCTCGATGGTGTTCTTGAGGATTTCCGGACCGATGCGCTGGTCGTCGGCATAATCGGTAGCGCAGACCCAGAGCCTGAGGATGTCGGCACCGGATTGCGCGATCACCTTCTGCGGCTCAACCGTGTTGCCGATCGATTTCGACATTTTGCGGCCGTTCTCGTCAAGCGTGAAGCCGTGGGTGAGCACGATGTCGAACGGCGCCCGGCCGCGGGTGCCGCAGCTTTCCAACAGCGAGGACTGGAACCAGCCGCGGTGCTGGTCGCTGCCCTCCAGATACATCACGGTGTCGTCGCCGCCATCGACCTTGCGCCTGATATCGCCGAGCTCGGGAAAATGCTGGCGGTCTTCCAGCACGAAGGCATGGGTCGAGCCGGAATCGAACCAGACGTCGCAGATGTCGTCGACCTTGCTCCAGTCTTCGCTGGCGCGGGCGCCCAGAAAGCGCTCTCGCGCGCCGGCCATGTACCAGGCGTCTGCACCCTCTTCCATGAAGGCCTCGGCAATGCGCTGATTGACGATTTCATCCTGCAGAATCTCGACCGAGCCATCGCCCTTTTCGCGCACGAACACCGCGATCGGCACGCCCCAGGCGCGCTGCCGCGAGATCACCCAGTCGGGCTTGCTATCGATCATGCCGTTGATGCGGTTCTGCCCCGACGGGGGCACCCATTGGGTGACCGAGATCGCACGCAGCGCGCGGACGCGCAGGGTGTCGCCGGGTTTTGCCTTGCCGTCATCGGCAATCGGCTTGTCCATGGCGATGAACCATTGCGGTGTGTTGCGGAAGATCACCGGCTTCTTGGAGCGCCAGGAGTGCGGGTATTGATGCTTCAATCGCCCACGCGCCAGCAGCATGCCGGCGTCGATCAGGGCCTTGATCACCGCCTCGTTGGCATCGCCCTTTTCGCCCTTGTCGTTGATGACGCGCTTGCCGGTGAAGCCCGGGGCTTGATCAGTCAGCGCGCCGTTCTCGTCGACGGTGTAAGGAATGGTCGTGTTTATGCCGCGCGCGGCCAGTTCGCGCGCGTTCGCCATCCAGACATCGAAGTCCTCGCGGCCGTGACCGGGCGCGGTGTGGACGAAGCCGGTGCCGGTGTCGTCGGTGACGTGATCGCCTTCGAGCAGGGGGACCTGGAAATCGTAGCCCGTGCCTCGGAGCGGATGCGCGCCGTGGCCGATCTTTTGGGGATCGACATCCTGCCTTCTGACGAAGGCTTCCACCTTCGCGGTCTTCATCACCTCGGCGGCGAGCTTGTCAGCGAGGATAAGCTTGTCACCCTTTTGGGCCCAGTTCTGGGCTGGCGCCTGCGTGACTTCATAAAGACCATAGGCGATTTTCGGCGAATAGCTGATGGCGCGATTGCCAGGCAGGGTCCAGGGGGTCGTGGTCCAGATCACGATGCTCACGCTTCCGTCAGGGCTGGGCTTGTCCCGGCCGTCCACGTCGTCGCCGAAACCCGCGACCGGAAACTTCACCCACACCGTATCTGACGTATAATCCTCATACTCCACCTCGGCTTCCGCCAGCGCGGTCTTCTCCACCACGCTCCACATCACCGGCTTGGAGCCGCGGTAGAGCGTGCCGTTGGCGGCGAATTTCATCAGTTCGCGCGCGATCTGGGCTTCGGCGAAATAGTCCATGGTGGCGTAGGGGTGGTCCCAGTCGCCGACGATGCCGAGCCGCTTGAATTCCTCGCGCTGCACGTTGAGCCAGTGGGTGGCGTAGGCGCGGCACTCCTTCCGGAACGCCACCATGGCCGCGGCATCCCGGAAATCCGGTTTTGGCTTGCCCTTGGAGCGGTAGTTCTCCTCCTCGATCTTCCATTCGATCGGCAGTCCATGGCAGTCCCAGCCCGGCACGTAATTGGAATCGAAGCCGAGCATCTGCTGGCTCTTGGTCACCACGTCCTTGAGGATCTTGTTCAGCGCATGCCCGATATGGATATTGCCGTTGGCATAGGGCGGGCCGTCATGCAGCACGAATTTCGGCCGCGCGGCGGCCTGTTGGCGCAGCCGGCGGTAGAGGTCGATATCGTTCCAGCGCGCCAGGATTTCCGGCTCGCGCTGCGGCAGCCCGGCGCGCATCGGGAATTCCGTCTGCGGCAGGAACAGGGTTTTGGAATAGTCTTTGGTGTCGGATTTCTGAGGCTTTTCGGACATGAAGGCTCTGGTTTGGCTCAAAGGGCGCTGAAACGCGATGTGACTCGCGGATGAGTTAGGGCATCCCGGTCTTGCGCCGAGCCGAAACTCAGGCGGAAGCCGGGCCGCTAATGGGGATGGTGCGCCGCGCAAACATGGAGCTTTCCATAGCAGCCGGGCGGAGAATCGCAAAGCCCCGACGAAGGGATCCACCTTGGGCCGGAAACAGCGCTGTTGCGAATTCCTTCAGAGATACTAATCTATTGATTGATGGAGAGAAATTCATGAGTGCGAAGCCGCTGGCGGAGACTTACGAGACTTGAGGAGCTCCGCCGACAAGGCGGGCTGAACTCCGAAATTCAGTCGAGTATCGGACCGCAGCTTCGCGCAATATACGACGACGTGGTCGGGTCAGGTGCTCCAGACCGTTTCTCGGAACTTATGAGAAGACTAGATCAGCCGGAAGATGTCACCGGCGTATCAGGCCAATCCGACAGCCTCGTTAGGACGCTCGAAATCAAAACGCTCGCCGACCGGGTGTTTGGCGAGGAAGAAAAAGCGGAGGCTTGGCTGCATCGGCCGAATGCATCCTTGGCAGACCAAAGGCCCGTAGACCTGTTACGGGACCAACTTGGCGCCGCCGTCGTTCGTGAAATGCTCGAAAGGATCGATCACGGAATCTTCGCGTGAGCCCGCCACATGGAACTCTGGCGGATTTCGAACTATGCTGATCTGTCCGGAATCGGTGGCCTGAAAGCTGCGGGCAGATGGCATTCGCAGGGTAGGCGGATCCTCTATCTGGCAGATCATCCGTCAAGCGCCTTGCTGGAGATGCTGGTCCATATGGATCGCGACCTGATCCGGCCAACCTACCAGCTACTGCGAATCGACCTGCCGCCTGCCATTACAATGGAGATCGTCCAGCTTCAGGACCGGCAGATTGGCGGACCAATACGATGGCAAGCCGGGAAATTGGCGATCAATGGCTCGATCGAGCCGCGAGCGCCCTGTTGCGGGTGCCGTCTGCCATTAGCCATCAGGGGCATAACTTTCTCTTGAACCCGGCTCATCGGACGGGCGGGTATCGTAGTCGCGGAAGCCGTCAAAGCGCCGTTCGATGATCGCCTGATCGGCTGAGATATAGTCTCAGCCGACGATCCCCAGTTTCGGGAACGCGCCGGGAGCTGCCGCCAGAGCGGCGCGGGCCCGGGCTGAGTCGTCATCCATTTGGCGCACCAGCGCGGCCACGCTGTCGAACTTCAATTCCTCGCGGATATAACTGATGAAGGCGACATCGAGGGTCGCGCCATAGAGATCACCCGAGAAATCGAACAGGAAGACTTCCAGAAGCGGCGCGCCGTTGTCGAAGGTGGGGCGGCGGCCGAAGCTTGCGACGCCGTCGAAGCGCACCTGGTCGTTGCCCTGGGCACGGGCGACCCGCACCGCGTAGATGCCTTGCTTGAGTCCACAATTGCCGTCGAGGCGGATATTGGCGGTGGGATAGCCGAGATCACGGCCGCGTTTTTCGCCATGGATTACCTCACCCGTCACGAACCACGGGCCATCGAGCATCCGGGTGGCGTCCTCGATCTGTCCCTCGGCTAGCGCCATGCGGATCGCGCTGGAAGACACCGGCCGCTCCTCGATATCGACGTGGGGCTGCACGTCGACTTCGATGCCGAGCCGGGGGGCTTCGCCGACCAGCAGGCTTGGCGAGCCGACCCGGCCCTTGCCGAAATGAAAATCATAGCCGACCGCGATACCGCTGATCCCGAGCCGC
Organism: uncultured Alphaproteobacteria bacterium; assembly: GCA_963736075.1. Lineage (GTDB taxonomy): Bacteria > Pseudomonadota > Alphaproteobacteria > Rhizobiales > Xanthobacteraceae > Bradyrhizobium. The sequence goes on from CAVTNW010000033.1 coordinate 62,628, forward strand.
CCGATCAGTTCATGGCGAATGAAATCCTGCGCCGATGTCCCGGCGCGGGCCTTGTCGAAGGTCATCACCACCGCGCCGGCAAGCCCGGTCCCGGCCAACAGCCGCAGCTTCGCGGCCTCGTCGGTGAGCCTGAACTGGGGACTGTTGGGGCTGAAAAAGCGGCGCGGGTGGGGTTCGAACGTCAACGCCAGCGCTCGCTGACCGTGGGCACGCCCCATCTGCAGGGCGGCTTCGATCACCGCGCGGTGGCCGAGGTGGACGCCATCGAAGTTGCCCATCGCGACCACGGCTCCCTTGGGGATCAAGGCTGCGGGCGTGCTATCGCGGATAACGGTAAAGCCAAACGTCATTTTGAGAAATTCTTCGCAAGCGCAGGGGATGGGTTCAGTCGCGGGACCGTGACTTGGCGGCCCCCGGGAAGTCAAGCCGGTCCGAACGGCAGCCCGTGGAGATCAGGTTCATCGCTCCCGGAAGCGGCCGGTTAACGGGCTGTTTAAGGGCTAATGCTAGTTCTTGGAGCTGACAGCGGGACGCTCCGGTTTGTGCAGGCTCGCAGATGATGTGCGGCGTGAATAGCGTGCGGGGGATTTGAGATGGCGGTAGATATATCGATGCCGGTGCTGGTGGTGGACGACTACAACACCATGATCCGCATCATCCGGAATCTTCTGAAGCAACTCGGGTTCCAGAATATAGATGACGCCAGTGACGGCTCGGCAGCCCTCAACAAGATGCGCGGCAAGAAGTACGGGCTCGTGATCTCCGACTGGAACATGGAGCCGATGACCGGCTACGACCTGCTCCGGGAGGTCCGCGCCGATCCCAATCTGGCGACCACGCCGTTCATCATGATAACCGCGGAATCCAAGACCGAAAACGTGATCGCCGCCAAGAAGGCCGGGGTCAGCAATTATATCGTCAAGCCCTTCAATGCCGCCACGCTGAAGACCAAGATCGAGGCCGTTTTCCCCGACCTGGCGATGGCGTAGACTTCAACGCCGCTCTGCTACCATCTCAGCTCCCGCGTCAGTGCCCGCGGCGGATGGCCGAACAGCTCCTTCACCGAGCCGGGGTCCAGTTGATCGAGGCCTTCGAAGTCCCCGGCATGGATGCCGCGGGTGACGAACAGGCATTCGATCCCGAAACCGTGAGCCCCCGCCAGATCCGTTCGTACGGAATCGCCGATCGCCAGAACACGGTCGAGGGTGATCGCATGGCCATGGCGCTCGGCAGCGAGCGCCATGGCGCGTTCGTAGATCGGCCGGTGCGGCTTGCCATAAAAGATCACTTCGCCGCCGAGTTCGCGATAGAGTTCGGCGATCGCGCCCGCGCAATAGATCAGGCGGTCGCCGCGTTCGACGACGATGTCGGGGTTGGCGCAGACCAGCATCAGCTTGCGCTCGCGCGCCTGCATCATCATCTCGCGATAATCTTCCGCCGATTCGGTTTCATCGTCGAACAGGCCGGTGCAGACGATGTAATCGGCCTGTTGCAGCGGCGCGAGCACCGCATCCAGGCCGCGATGGATAGAGCTGTCGCGCTCCGGGCCGAGCCAGAACAGCTTGCGGCCGGGATGGTCGGCGACGAAATGCCGTGTCAGATCGCCCGAACTGACGATGGCATCGTAGGTTTGGTCGGCCACGCCGAGCTTGCGCAACTGCCGTTGCACGGAGTCCGCCGGCCGCGGCGCATTGGTAATGAGGATCACCGTGCCGCCCCGCTCGCGGAACCTGTGCAGCGCCTCGCAGGCTTCGGGAAACGCCTCCAGACCATTATGAACAACACCCCAGATATCGCTGAGCACGACATCGATGCTATCGGCGAGATCGCTCAGCTTCTCGACAAAGTGGAGCGCGGTCATGATCCCTGATATCGCTCAGGCCGAGCCAACGGCGCGGCGCGCCAGGGCGGCGTTGCCGGTTGCCCGCGGAGGCTCGATGGCCCCGCTTTCGACAACGGCATGTTTAGCGTAGCCATTGGGTTCCTGCGCCTTGTTCGAAGCTGCTCCGCCGGTAGCAGATGCGCCTTCGGGCCGCAACGGCCGGGGTGGAGCAAACAGAAATCCCTGCCCGAACCGCACGTCATAGTCGAGCAGGTCGACCACTGCACGTTCCCCTTCGATTCTTTCGGCGACCAGGTCGATGCCGAAGCGGCCGAGCAGATCCGAGAGATCGGAGGGATGGATGTCGGATGCCGAAGTCTGCCTTGGATCGAGCAGCAGCGATGCCGGCACCTTGATGAAGCGGACGCCGCGGTCGGCCAGTTCGCGCGGTTCGATCCGCAGATCGGTAACGTGATCGACGGAGAAATGATAGCCGCGCTGCGCCAAGGCGGCGAGATGCTCGGTTTCGGTCGGCCCGAGATTGCGGAACGTCGACTGCTTGAATTCGAGCACGAAGGATGGCGCCAGCGCGCGGTTGGCTTCCAGGAAATCCAGGCATTGCGCGAACGTCGTGGGGTTGCCGAGCGTCGCTGCCGCGACATTGCAGAACACGCCGACCTCCTTGTTGCGCACCATCAGCCGGCGCAGCACCTGCACGCATTTGAGCATGACCATGTGATCGATCCGCCCGATCAGCCCGGCGGCTTCGGCGACGCCAATGAAATCATCGGCGGCCAGAATCTGATCCTTGTCGTCGCGCAGCCGCGTCACCGCTTCGTAGAAGCGGACCTTGCGCTGCGGCAGGCTCACCATCGGTTGCAGATAGATGTCGATCCGGTTTTCCTCGATGGCGCTTCGGACCGCACTCAGGATCTGCGTGTGGCTGCGGAAGGGGGGTGCCTCGCTGGCCACGGCGGTGGCCTTGGTGGCAGGCGGGGCCGTGAGGCCGTTATCGTCGGCGAGCGGCGGAGGTTTTTGAGGGTCGTGATAAGCCGTTCCGGCGGGCGCGGGCGCTGCGGCCCCGGAGGCCAGCATGTCGTCATGCTGAGCAACGGAGGCCGCCAGCTGCTTGACCAGCCCCCCCAGTTCGTTGATTTCGCCAACGACGGCCTGAATGCGGTCGGCGCCCGCGGAGTTTGCCGACGTCACCCGGCCCTCGATCGCGGCGAGGCGGCGGCCGAATTCGGCGACCTGACGCGCGAGGTCGGCGGTGCCACGCGACAAATCCGCGATCTGGCCGCCGACATCGCTGCGGTCGCGCAACCGCATCGATACCGCGTTGTAGAGGATGAGGAAGGTCAGCGCGGTGAGAGCCACGATCGCGGATGCGGTGCCATTGATGCCGGCCACCGAATAGAGGATCAGGCCGAGCGACGCTGCGACCAGCACCATGCAGATGGCGATGAAAATCGTGGAAATGCGGATCATGTTGCGCGCGGTACCTCAAGCCCTTAGGTCCTCAGACCGGGAAGTCACAGAAACAACCTGCTGTAGCCCCAAAAGTGCCGCAACCTTAACACCTTTGCTGATTCGAGAAGCAAGTGTTCTGTGGACAGGCCGGGAGCGGCTGCCGGCCGTGCTTTATTTGCCGCATTTTCCAGGGGAAAGACAGTGTCCACCCTTTCCGGAAAATGCTGCAACAGCCGTCATCTCGGCGCTGCGATGCGCGGCGGAGGTATCCTGCGCTGTTTGCCGGTCACTCTTTCCGAACTTCAATCCGGCGCCGGAAATGCGCTCGCTGCCCAATCAGCCTACGCCACGGCGCGGATCACCTTGGCGACCTTCTCGACGATCTCGCCGATCTGGTCCTCGCTGATGATCAAAGGCGGCGTCAGCGCCAGCGTGTCACCGGCGATGCGCAGCATCAGGTCATTGTCGTGGAATGCGCTGTTCAGACTTTCCAAGCCGCGCTTGCCGGGGAGATCCGGCCGCGGCGCGAGATCGATGCCCGCCGTCAGGCCGACGGTGCGGATGTCCAATACATTCGGCAAGCCCTTCAGCGACATGACGGCGTCGGCGAACTTCGGCTCGATGCGGCCAGCGCGCTCGAACAGCTTTTCGTCGCGGTAGATATCGAGCGTTGCGAGCGCGGCGGCGCAGGCCAACGGATGCGCCGAATAGGTATAGCCGTGGGCAAGCTCGACCAGATGTTCCGGACCGCTCATGAAGGCATCGTGGATGGTGTCGCGCACCAATACGCCGCCCATCGGCGCGGCGCCATTGGTGATGCCCTTGGCAAAGGTGAGCAGATCCGGTGTCACACCGTAACGTTCCGCGGCGAAGGCAAAACCGAGCCGCCCGTAGCCGGTGATGACTTCGTCGAAAATCAGGAGGATACCGTGTTTCTGGGTGATCTCGCGCAGCCGCTTGAGATAGCCCTTCGGCGGCGGCAGCACGCCGGTCGATCCCGCCATCGGCTCGACGATGACGGCAGCCATGGTGGAGGCGCCATGCAGGTTGACCAGCCGCTCCAGTTCGTCGGCGAAATGCGCGCCATATTCCGGCTCGCCCTTGGTGAAGGCCTGCTTGTCGCGGTCATAGGTGTGGGGAAGATGATCAACCCCGGCCAACAGGGTGCCGAACATTCTGCGGTTGCCGACGATGCCGCCGACCGAGGTGCCGCCAAAGCCGACGCCGTGGTAACCGCGCTCGCGTCCGATCAGGCGGGTTCGGGTGCCCTGGCCCTGGGTTTGATGGTAGGCCAGCGCGATCTTGAGCGCGGTATCGGCGGCTTCCGATCCGGAGTTGCAGAAGAAAACATGGTCGAGCCCGGCAGGTGCCAGATCGGCGATGCGGCTGGCGAGCTCGAAGGACTGCGGAATGCCGAACTGGAAAGGTGGGGCATAATCCAGGGTCTCCGCTTGCTTGGCGATCGCCGCGGCAATCTGGCTGCGGCCATGGCCCGCGTTCGTGCACCACATGCCCGACGCCCCGTCGATGATCTTGCGGCCGTCGACGGTAAAATAGTGCATGTCCTTGGCGCCGGCGAGCAGCCTCGGGGCCTTCTTGAAGGCCCGGTTGGCGGTGAATGGCATCCAGTGCGCCGCCAAGTCGTTGGGCACATTGACGGGCGAGGGGCGTGGGCTCTTGTCCAGCATGGGGGCCTCTTGAAGTTATCAGATTGCTGCAGTTTCGGCGTAAGCTATCAGTTGCGGCAGCGAAACGCCATCACCCGCGCCATGGCGCCACCCAGCAGGCGTTCTCGGGAAAATTAAACCTCAAGCTTGCGATTGGCGGGTGGCAGTTCAGAGATCGGCGGCAGCAATCCAGAATACTTCGCCCTCCGATTCCTCCGTGTCGAGCCACAATAACGGCAGCTGCGGAAATTCGGCCTCGAGCCGATCGCGGCCGCGACCGATCTCGCACAACAGGCCGCCCTGTGGCGTCAGGTGCCGCCCGGCCTCCTTTAAAATGCGCCTGACGACAACGAGCCCGTCGGCGCCGCCGTCGAAGGCGAGCTTCGGTTCGGCGCGGCATTCGCGCGGCAGCTCCGCCATGCCCTGCGCGTCGACATAGGGCGGATTGGAGATGATCAGGTCGTATCGCTTGCTTGCCACAGGCTGGAACAGGTCGCCCCGGTGCAGTTCCACCCGGCTCTGAAGGCCATAGTCGGCGACATTGCGCGCGGCCACTTCGAGGGCACCGGCGGAGATGTCGACTGCATCAATTCTCGCATTTGGAAACGTTCGGCTGGCGAGCACGGCAAGACAGCCCGAGCCGGTGCACAGGTCGAGCACGTTCTCGATGTCGGCGGGATCGTCGATCAGCGAGCCGGCGGCGTCATCGCCGCCGCCAAAATGGCTGTCGAGCAATTCGCCGATGAAGGAGCGGGGCACGATCACGCGCTCGTCGACATAGAAGGGCAGGCCGCGCAGGTAGATCTTGTTGACCAGATAGGCGGCGGGCTGCCGCGTCGCGGCGCGGCGCTCGATCACCTCGAGGATCGCTTCGGCCTCGGGTGCGGTGACCTGCGCGGCAGCGAACATCTCGAACTGGCCGGGGTGAAGATGCAGGCTCTCGCAGACCAGGAAGGCCGCCTCCGCCACCGGATCGGTGGTGCCGTGGGCGAACACCAGCCCTGCCTCGATGAAGCGGCTCACGGCATAGCGGACGAAATCAAGCAGCGTCCGCAGCTCGGGAGCGGCCCCTTTTGCGGCGGAGACTTTGGCAGATTTCGGCACCGAGCGGCGGCGTCCGCCGCCTGCCTTCGCACGCTTCGCCATCAGGATTGGGTCCAACGCGCGGCGGCTTCGTCGTCGTGATCGCGGGCCTCGACCCAGTTTTCGCCATCAGCGCTTTCCTGGCGCTTCCAGAACGGGGCGTTGGCCTTCAGATAATCCATCAGAAACTCCGCGGCCTGAAAGGCCGCCTGCCGGTGCTGCGAGGCCGTCAGGACCAGCACGATATTTTCGCCGGGAACGATGCGGCCGACGCGATGAACGACCGTAAGCCCCGTCAGCGGCCAGCGCGCCATCGCGCGCTCGGCATGGCGCGCGATTTCGGCCTCCGCCATTCCCGGATAGTGCTCGAGCGTCAACGCCGCGATGCGCTCGTCGCCTTCGCCTCCTCGGCAAATGCCGCTGAAGCTGACGACGGCGCCGATATCGGTGCGCCCCTTGGTGAGGCCGGCGATTTCACGCGCGATGTCGAAATCGGCTTCCTGGATGCGGATGGTTGCAGCGGCGGTCATGGCAGCTAGCCGCCTGTCATCGGCGGGAAGAAGGCGATTTCGCGGGCGCCGGCGATCAACGTATCTGAGTTGACGTGGGTATGGTCGACCGCGGCCCTGATCACCCGAGGCGTTTCGAACGCGTGGGCGTAGGCCTCGCTGCGCTTGACCAGCCAAGCCATCAGATCGGCGACGGTCTTCACATCGGGCGGCGGCTCGACCATTTCCTCCGATTTGCCGACCCGCTCGCGCACCCAGGCGAAATACTTGACCTTCATGCCTCATCCTCCTTGATGAGGTGATGAATGCCGGCGCGGAAATAGTCCCAGCCGGTGTAGATCGTGAATATCGCAGACATCCACAACAAGACGATGCCGATCAGGGTGGTTGCCGGCAATATCTCCTCACCGGCTTCGCCGGCGATCAGAAAGCCGATCGCAACCAGTTGCACCGTTGTCTTCCATTTTGCCATTTTGGTCACGGGCACGCTGACCCGCAGACCCGCCAGATATTCGCGCAGGCCCGAGACCAGGATTTCCCGGCACAGGATGACGATGGCGGCCCAGAGCGTCCAGCCGTGAATAGAGTTGTCGGCGGCCAGCATCAGGAGGCAGGAGGCGACCAGGAGCTTGTCGGCGATCGGGTCCAGCATGCGGCCGAAAGCCGACTGCTGGTCCCAGATGCGGGCATAATAGCCGTCGAGATAATCGGTCACCCCCGCGGCGATGAAGACCGCCAGCGCCACCCAGCGCAGCCACAACGGGCCGTCCATGATGGACTGCGCAAATACGCAGCCGACCACCACCGGGATGGCGGCGATCCTGGAATAGGTCAAGATGTTGGGGAGGGTCAGCGAGGTCTTCGCCGCCGCTCTGGTCGTGGCCATGTTCATCCGTCTTACCAATACCGCTCGGGCATGAAGGTCAACCGTGGGCGCACATGATCTGTTGCAGACGACGCCGATGTGACCCGAAACCCATCCTTAATCCGGCTCAACCCGCCCCGCTGTGGAAAAATTCGAAAATCCTGCGGGCGCTTTCCGCACTGACGCCGGGAACCTTGCCGAGATCGGCGATCGAGGCCCGCTCGATCTCCTTCAATGTTCCGAAATGATGCAGCAAGGCACGTTTGCGTGACGGCCCGATGCCCGGGATTTCCTGCAACCCGGCCTCACGAATATCCTTTTTGCGCAGTTTTCGGTGCGAGCCGATCACGAAGCGATGCGCCTCGTCGCGCAGCCTTTGGACGAAGTACAGCACGGGATCGCGCGGCTCCAGCTTGAGGGGTTCGCGGTCCGGCATGAACAGGGTCTCGCGGCCGGCGTCGCGATCCCTGCCTTTGGCCACGGCCAGGAGCGCGACCTCCTTCAATCCAAGTTCCTCGAAGATCTCCCTGGCGGCGTTGAGCTGGCCGCGTCCGCCGTCGATGATGACCAGATCGGGCCATTGCGGGAACGTCTCGTCGTCCGCCTTGGCTCCCGCAGCATCGCCTTCCGCAGTCCGTGTCAACAGTCGCTTGAAGCGCCGCTGCAGCACCTCGCGCATCATCGCGTAATCGTCGCCCGGCGTCAGGCCTTCGGCCCGGATGTTGAACTTTCGATACTGGTTCTTGATGAAGCCGTCCGGCCCGGCGACGATCATGGCGCCGACCGCGTTGGTGCCCTGGATGTGGCTGTTGTCGTAGACTTCGATCCGCTTCGGGAGATGCGGCAGCCCGAGCGTGGCGACCAGGCCCTGCAGGAGCCGGCCCTGGGACGCGGTATCGGCCAGCTTGCGGCCGAGCGCCTCGCGCGCATTGGTGAGGACATGCGCGACCAGCTCCTTCTTCTCGCCGCGCCGGGGCGTTAGGATTTCCACCTTGAAGCCGGTCTTGATGGCGAGCGCATCGGCCAACAGCTGGCATTCCTCGATCACATGCGACAGCAGGATCAGCCGCGGCGGCGGCTTATCATCGTAGAATTGCGCCAGGAAAGCGCCCAGCACCTCTTCCGGGGTGAACGACTTCTCCGCGCGGGGAAAATAGGCGCGGTTGCCCCAGTTCTGGCCGGTGCGGAAGAAAAATACCTCGACACAGAAATAGCCGCCCTCCTGGTAGACGGCGAACACGTCGGCTTCCTCCACGGTGCGCGGATTGATGCCCTGCTGCGACTGGATTGCCGACAGTGCCGCCAGGCGGTCGCGGTACAGCGCTGCGGTTTCAAACTCCAGCTCGGTCGCGGCCTTTTCCATCTCCCCGGCCAGTTCCTGCTTCACCAGGCGGCTGCGGCCGGAAAGGAAGTCCTTGGCCTCCCGTACCAGTTCGGCATAGCCGGGGAAATCGATCTCGCCGGTACACGGCCCGGAACAGCGCCGGATCTGATATAACAGGCAGGGCCGCGTGCGGCTTTCAAAGAAGCCATCGGTGCAGGAACGCACCAGAAAGGCGCGCTGCAGCGCCGTGATGGTGCGATTGACGGCGCCGGCCGAGGCGAACGGCCCGAAATATTGTCCTGGTCGCGTTTGGGCCCCGCGATGTTTCAGAATCTGCGGCGCCCAGTGATCGCCCGTGATCAGAATATAGGGGAATGACTTGTCGTCGCGCAGCTGGACATTGAAGCGTGGACGCAGTTGCTTGATCAGGTTGGCCTCAAGCAGCAACGCCTCGGTCTCGGTCGAGGTCGATATGATCTCGACCGTCACCGTGGCGGCGATCATGCGCAGGATGCGCGCGGGCTGCACCGCATTCGGGCGGGCATAGGAGGCGAGCCGCTTGGCAACATTCTTCGCCTTGCCGACATAGAGCACGTCGCTGGCCGCGTTGAGCATGCGATAGACGCCGGGCGAGGTCGGGGCGTGGCGGACCGCACGATTGATCGCGGCATGGCCGACCGCCAGCGGGCCTTCCGCAACCGCCTCGCTTGGTTCCTCCGCCACCTCCGGCAGCCGCGGCTCCTCATCTCCTCCTCGGCGTTGACGGTAGCGGGATCGACATCCCCGGGAGCGAGCTCGGGCGGCGGCAAATCTGGCTGATCGGGCGCCGGTTCGGAACCGCGCCGCGCCATTGGCGGACCTGATACCTCTGGGTGTTCGGTCGAATCCTGATCCATGGAGCTGAACTTAAGCGCCGGCATCGGCCATCGCCAGCGCGGGCTCATCGATCGGAGCCGGGATGGCTTGGCCGTTACGGGCCCGGTGGCGGGTAAGGCTTTCTTAAGACTAACGGGCAGTGGGGGGCAGCCCTTAACAAGCCCTTAACCCATAAGTCTCGATAAATCTTATCGGAAAAGAGTGGATTTCCGTAACCATGCCGGTCAGTCGGGCGCCACGCGGGCCCGCACCAGCGGGCGGGGGCGGTCGGGTGAGGAGAGTAAGAGATGAACAGGGTTGTCGCAGGCGCGGTGGCGGTGATCGCCGCAGGCTGGACGGTATCGGCGCAGGCGGCCGATCTGCCCCCTTATCAATCGCGCGCGCCTTACACCGTCAATCAGCCACTCAATGCCTATAGCTGGGCCGGCCCCTATCTCGGCGCCAATCTCGGCTATGCCTGGGGCTCGGTCGATTACAATCCGACCAGGCCATCGGGTTTTGCGGGCGGCATCCAGGGTGGCTACAACTGGCAGTCGGGTCCGTGGGTGTTCGGCGTCGAGGGCGACCTGCAGGCGACCGGCGCCAACGACACCTTCGCGCCCTGGAAATTCTCGAACCCCTGGTTCGGCACGGTGCGCGGCCGGGCCGGTTATGCCGTCAGCAATGTCCTGTTCTACGGTACCGCCGGTCTGGCATTCGGCGAATTGCAGGGCGAGACCTTCGGTCTTTCGGAATCTCATACCAACGCGGGCTGGACCGCGGGCCTCGGCGTTGAAGTCGGTTTGGCCCCGAACTGGAGCGCCAAGGTCGAATATCTCTATGTCGATCTCAACGACACCCCCTTCACCATCACCGGGGTATCGAACGGCTACCAATTCGGGCTGGTGCGCGCCGGCGTGAACTATCACTTCTGATAGCAAGAAGAAACGGATCGAACCCGACCTCCCGGCCGCTTTGCGGCCGGGATTTTCTTGCACATCCCTCAGGATGAAATGACGAGATTGACCGCCTTGGGGCCTTTGCCCTTCTTGTCCGGTTCGACGTCGAAGGTAATGCGCTGTCCTTCGGTCAGATCCTTCAATCCGGCCCGCTCCACCGCAGTGATGTGAACGAACACATCGCGGCCGCCGTCGTCGGGCTTGATGAAGCCATAGCCACGTTCTCCATTGAAGAACTTGACCGTACCAGTCATGGCCATCGGGAACTCCTACCCCAAGCTGCTTTGCCGCTACGCCAAACCGGCGTATCGGCCCGCCGGACATTCGTTGCCGGAAGGCTTGGCCACTCTCGCGGATCGAGCGCCGATCCGCCCCCAAAAATTTGAGGCCTTGTCACTCCGCCGCTGCCATTTTCGGAAGCGGAACGTAACGCCGGTCCTAATGGATTTGAGCATAATACGGTTTCCGGCAAATTGCCTACGGCTCAAATCGGACTTTTCGCCGCGTCACCGAGCGCCGGCTGAGAGCTTTAGGGCTTCGGCGTCTCAAGCCTGAAGCGGCCGGCGCCGCCCTGGCCGAGCGGCTTCTGCAGTTCGGGGAGGATTGCCCGCAGTTCGCCCGCCAGTTTCCACGGCGGATTGACGATCAACAGGCCAGCCGAGGCCAGCGCGGTGCCGGCGGTCTGCGGCGCGACGCTGAACTCCAGCCGCAAGCAACTTCCCGGCGACGGGCCGGCATCGGCCGCTGCCGCGACATCGCGGACCAGACTGTCGGAGACGCGGCGGCTTTTCACAGGGTACCATAGCAGGTAACTGCCCGTGGGCCATTTGGCGAAAGCCTCTGTAAAGCCCGCGGCCATGCGTTCGAACTCGTCCTTCTGCTCGTAAGGCGGATCGATCAATGCCAGGCCGCGGCGTTCCCGAGGCGGAACGAAGGCCGGCAGCGCGGTCCAGCCGTTGAGATCGACCACGCGGGCCTGGCTGTCGCGGCGCAGCGCTTCGATCAGGCGCTTGCGTGCATTCGGTTCGACCTCGCACGCGGTCAGGCGATCCTGCGGACGCAGCAAGGCGCGCGCGATCAGCGGCGATCCGGGGTAGGCGATGAGCTCGGCTTGCGGATTGAAGGCCCTGACGATGTCGAGATAGGGCTTGAGCAACAGCCCGGTGGTTTCGGAGAACCGCGCCTGCATCACCCGCGCGATACCGGTGAGCCATTCGCCGCCGCGGCGGGCTTCCTCGCCGGTGAGGTTGTAGAGACCGGCGCCGGCATGGGTATCGATGACGCGAAAGGCCGTCGGCTTCTCCTGCAAATAGATCAGGATGCGCACCAGCACGATGTGCTTGATGACGTCGGCAAAGCCGCCGGCATGAAAGGCATGACGGTAGTTCATGGCAGAGGGGTTACGACATCGGGCGAGCGAAAGTAACCCCGTGTCATGAACGCAGCGATGCAAGGCACCCGGACCCGAAAATGTATCAATCTCCGGGTCCGTAGCCTCTCGAACGGGATGCCGTTCCTCAGCCGCCCCTGACCGGCGGCATCACCACCTCATCACGCCGGCAGGCGCGACGGGTGATCTCCTCGCAAGGGTGGAATTGCAGATCCTTGCTCAGGCAGATCCGCACCTCGCTGAGCCGCGTCCGGTTGCAGGTCACCGCGATCGCGCCCTCGCTCAGCCCGGGATTGGCCTTGATGAAGGCTTCTTCGATGTCGCCTGGCGCAATGGTCTTTGGATCGGACAATTGCAGGAATTGTTCGGGGATCTTGACTGCGGCACGGGCCTTGCGGATGGTCTCGAAATAGCCGCGTGCGCCCAGTCCGGAACAGGTGCCGTGCTTGTCCCACTCATTGAAAATGAGCCCGGGCGCCGGCATCAGATCGAGCATCGAGGACATGATGTTGCGATCGAGCCGCGGCGATGGCCGCTCACAATATTCGGGAAAGCCGCTCTCATATTGCGGCCACAGGCCGTGAACCACGAAGGAAAATGGCCGGCCGCCGCACTGGGCCTGCGAACGGCCGCCGCTGCCGCGCTCCGCGGCCTCTTCGCAGAAAGAGGGCGACCACGACAGCGACAGCACGTAATAATCGAACTCACCGGGTTGGTTTTGGCGCCGGTCCTGTGCCATTGCCGGATCGAGCGCGGCGACCGCCGCCAAGGCGAGCCCGCCCAAGCATACCAAAAGCCGTGAAATCAAAAGCTGCCACAACCAAATCTGTGGAGAAACTGACATGACCGCACCCCTTGCCTGACAGCTTGAAAGCCTAGCAGGCATCCGGAACATTTCAAGAACAAAAGATTTCGATAGCCCGACGAAATTTGACCGGCGGGAGGTGGCCCAAAGCTAAGGTCCGGCAGACCTGCAGGCCGGCTTGTAGGCCCAGTCGCGATCAAGCCCGGTCACGCACCATTCAACTCCCTGTCCATAACCGGCAAAACCGCCATCCTCGATCAGAGAGTAGTAGACGGCGTGGGTCTGGCCGTCGCTCAGGATCACGTCGCCGCCGCAGTAGCGGCGCGGGATGTTATCCGATTGCCAGGGGCGGAACGCAATTTCGTGAATCCGGCCGTAGCCGGTAATCGTCAAGGAAGAATTCCAGAACGTGCTCTCCTTCTCGGCAAATTGGGAGGAGATGGTGCTCAGCGCGGCTTCGCAAGGCTTGATCTGCCCGTCATAGCGCGGGCCGGACAGCCAGAAGTTCAGCTCCAAGGGATTGGCGGCCTCCGCCGTACCGGCAAACATAAACAGGCTGAGCAACCCACCCAGCGCGGCGCCGGGCTTGGCGTGAAATTTGAAGAGGTCGAGCATGGTTAATCCATCCGAGGGACCAATGGGGGAACGGTGCCGCGAAGCCTCGACTAGGTCAAGTGCGCTCCGGCAACACTTCGCCGATAGTCGCTATCTTATCGCAAGCCGTTCTTTTCATGGCGTCCGATGCGCTTTAAGGTATTTCCTGGTTGAAAAGGAGACTGCGATGCGAATGATCCAGGCTGCGGGCTTGGTTGCCGTGTCCATGATTGTGGCAGGCTTGCCGGCGCTGGCCGATACCGTGCCGCCAATCAAGGGTAACGATACCGGCGGTATCATTGCCTATCCGCTGGCGATGCAGACCGACGTCCGCCAGCTCGCGGTCGACCACTGCGCGTCCTACGGCAAGGTGGTGAAATTCCTGGCCGTCCAAGCTCGGTATGGCGGCTATATTTCCTTTGCCTGCCGCTGGGTGCCGTATGGCGCCAACGATCAGCCGGTTCGCGCCTTGTACTGACCTTGTGGAGCTGACCTCGGCCGCTTGTAGCCGGAGTGCGTGAGACGGTAGGCCGGGCGTGGAGCTGCCGCGCCATTGGTCCTATACCGGGATTCGCACCGTCGCGCGCAGGCCCCCCATCGGACTGTCGCCGAGCGTGATGTCGCCGCCATGGGAGCGTGCGATGTCGCGGGCGATTGCAAGACCTAAGCCGGTGCCGCCCTCGTCCTGGTTGCGGGCGTCATCCAGCCGCAGGAAGGGCTTGAACACCTCCTCGCGCATGTGCTGCGGAATTCCCGGTCCGTCATCATCGACGGTCACGGTCAGATAGCGGTGATCGCGTTGCCCGGCGATGGCGATCGCGTCGGCATGCCGTGCGGCGTTGGAGACGAGGTTGGCGAGGCAGCGCTTGAAGGAGGCCGGCTTGACTGTCACCACCGGCAGCCCGCGAAAGGCCACGGTCGCGGTATGGCCGTTGCGCTCGGCGTCGCTGCGCAGTTCCTCCAGCGCAATCGCCATGTCGGTCGGCTGCGCTCGCTCGCCGCTGTCGCCGCGTGCGAAGGCAATATAGTCCTCCAGCATGCCGGACATCTCGTCGACATCCCGGCGCATGCCGTCGACCTCGGGACTGTCGCCAATCAGGGCCAGCTCGAGCTTGAAGCGGGTCAGGATGGTGCGCAGGTCGTGCGACACGCCGGCCAGCATCGCGGTGCGCTGCTCGATCGAGCGCTCGATGCGCGATTTCATCTCGATGAAGGCGTGCGCGGCGCGACGCACCTCGCGGGCGCCGCGGGGCCGGAAGTTCGGCGCTTCACGGCCCTTGCCGAAGCTCTCGGCGGCGTCGGCCAGGCGCAGGATCGGCTTGATCTGGTTGCGCAGGAACAGCCAGGCGACGACCAGCAGGATCGACGACGTGCCGAACATCCAGAACAGGAAAATCTCCGAATTGGAGGCGTAGGCCGCGCTGCGCTGGGCGAAGATCTGCATCACCGCGTCATCGAGCTGGATGCGGATTTCGACCAGATTGGAGCGGCCCACGGTGTCGATCCAGAACGGGCGCCCGATCCGCAGGCGCAGCTGCTCCGATAGCGACTGATCGAGCAGCGAGAAAAACGGCTTGGGGCCGGGCGGGGGCATGTCGCCGACCGGGAGGAAATCGACCACCAGGCCGAGCCGGTCCTGGGCGATGCGCCGCAGCTGGGCGCGGTCCTTGTCCTGCGGATAGCCCTTGTAGACATCGATCAGGCTGGCGATATCCTGCACCACGGCCGCGGACAGATGATGCGTCACCGTGCTCCAGTGCCGCTCGAAGAACACGAAGGCCACCACCCACTGCAGCACTACCATCGGCACGATCATGATCAGCATCACCCGGGCATAGAGCCCGGTCGGCATCCAGCCCTTGAAGGCGTTGCCCATCCAGCTGTTGGCCGCGGAAACCCTCCGCGAGGCGGTCCGGAACAGGGTGATGCCGGTGTCGAGCGTGCTCATCGGGCGCTGCTCACGGGGGCGGTCCTCATCTCCAGTGGCTCAAGGCGATGCCACCAGGCGATAGCCGATGCCGCGCACCGCCTGCAGGAACAGCGGGTTGGCCGGATCGCGTTCGATCTTGCGCCGCAGCCGGTTGATCTGCACGTCGACAGCGCGCTCGTTGACGGTGCCGTTGCCGGTCAGGGCGGTGCGCGGCACCGTCTCGCCCCGGGCCGACGCCAGGATGCGCAGCATGTCGCGTTCGCGATCGGTGAGATGAATGGCCTCCTCGCCGTTGCGCAACTCGCCGCGGTCCAGATGGTAGACATAGGGTCCGAACGCCGCCTGCTCCAGCGTCTCGATCGGCGGCGGCGCGGTGCGCTTGAGAATGTTGCCGATCCGCAGCACCAGCTCGCGCGGCTCGAACGGTTTGGCGACGTAGTCGTCGGCGCCGATCTGCAGCCCCTCGATGCGGCTTGCGGCCTCATCGCGCGCCGTCAGCATGATGATCGGCACCGAGGAGGAACTGCGGATGAAGCGGGCGAGATCGAAGCCGTTCTCCTCGCCGGGCATCATGACGTCGAGGATCAGGAGATCGAAATGCAGCCCGTTGAGCTTGGCGCGGGCGTCCTGGGCACTCATCGCGGTGGTGACGCGGTAACCTTCGCCGCACAGATAGCGCGACAACAGATCGCGGATGCGGCGGTCGTCGTCGACCAGCAGCAGATGCGGGGCGTCATCGGCCGGTTGCGGCGGGGGTGTCGTGGCTGTGGCGGCGAAGGGCACGATCATTCCTTTGTGGTTGCAGGGCTGGTCGCCAAGATCGTCTCCAGCACCTTGTCCGGATCGTCCCGATCGATCATCGCGCGCAGGAACTGCCGGACCGTTTCCGCGCCTGACGGGCCGAGGTCGCGCAGCGCCCGGTTGATCCGGTCCGTCTGCAACCCCGCCAGCTTGGCGACCAGCGCCTCGCCCTTTGCGGTGGCAAAAAGAAGACGCTGCCGCCGGTCGTCGCTGCCGGTCTTCTGCACGATGTAACCCTCATCCAGGAGCTGCTTGAGAACCCGTCCCAGCGACTGCTTGGTGATGCGCAGCACGTCCAACAGATCGGCCACCTTCAAACCGGAATAACGGTGGACGAAATGCAGCACGCGGTGGTGGGCCCGACCGAACCCGAATACCTCAAGTTCATGGTCGGCGTCACCGACGAAATCCCGGTAGGCGAAGAACAACAGCTCAATGATATCCCAGCGCAGGTCGCTGGCGCCCGGGGCAGGCGCGAGCGTTTGAGCCGGCCGCGAATCGGACTCGGCTGAAGCACTCAGGATATTTATGTCAGCCATATTGACATATCTTGGGTTCAATGTTACAAAACAGTCAGCTGCAGCGAAACATTAGATCGTTTCGTCCGCAGGATGCTTCGATCGGCCCCCGAGAAAGCCGGAGGTAGCGGCCTGCGCCGCGAACTTGTAGACCGTGCGATTGCCGAGCCGCACTTCGGCAAACATACTGGACTTCCGCCGTCCGCAAAAGCATGTCCTCGATGGGGCGTGCCGGCGTAGGTTCGGCCTCCGGGCCGGTCGCGGGCAGGGGGCCCTGAGCGCATTAACTTATTCGGACGCAAGCGAAACCACGCCAGCTACGGACCTGCCCCATGCACGCGCAACCCAAGATCGCCTTTTCCTTAACCCCGACCCGCAAACCCGTCGGCGCCGATGCGCGAGCGGACCTTTTGAAGGATCCGGGCTTCGGCCGCGTCTTTAGCGATCACATGGTGACCATCCGCTGGACGCAGGACCGCGGCTGGCACGATGCGCAGGTGCGCGCCCGCGAGCCGATCTCGCTCGATCCCGCGGCCGCCGTCCTGCACTACGGGCAGGAAATCTTCGAGGGCCTCAAGGCCTATACCCGCAGCGACGGCAGCATCGCTTTGTTCAGGCCCGATCAGAACGCGCGGCGCTTCAAGGCCTCCGCCGCGCGCCTTGCCATGCCGGAGCTGCCGGAAGCCGTGTTCCTGCAGGCCGTCGACGAACTCGTCAAGATCGATGCGGCCTGGATTCCCGGCGACGAAGGCAGCCTCTATTTGCGCCCCTTCATGTTCGCGACCGAGGCGTTTCTCGGCGTCCGCCCCTCCCACGAATATCTCTTCGTCCTGATCGCGAGCTCGGTCGGCTCCTATTTCAAGGGCGGCGCCAAGGCGGTCACCGTCTGGCTGAGCGACCGCTACACGCGCTCGGCCGAGGGCGGCACCGGCGCGGTCAAATGCGGCGGCAATTACGCCGCCAGCCTGCTGGCCCAGGCCGAGGCGATCGAGCACGGCTGCGATCAGGTCGTCTTTCTCGACGCCGCCCAGCATCGCTGGGTTGAGGAACTCGGCGGCATGAACATCTTCTTCGTGTTCGACGACGGCTCGATGGCGACGCCGCCCTTGAGCGGCACGATCCTGCCCGGCATTACCCGGGATTCGATCATCACGCTTGCCCGCGGCGAGGGCCGCGACGTGCGCGAGGAGCGCTACAGCATCGAGCAATGGCGCGCTGATGCCGCCAGCGGCAAGCTGCGCGAGGCGTTCGCCTGCGGGACGGCCGCGGTGGTCTCGGCGATCGGCAAGATCAAGAGCGCCGACGGCGATATCGTCATCGGCGACGGCGCGGGCGGCCCGATCACATCAGCGCTGAAAGCCCGGCTCGTCGGTATCCAGCGCGGCGATGTCGCCGACAGCGAAGGCTGGGTGCGCAGGATCGCGTAGGCCATCTTTGCCTCGGAATATTTCGCCAGCCGGGCATCCACGACTTGGCAACGTCGAACAAAGACGTGGATGGCCCGGACAAGCCCGGCCATGACGAATTTGGCGCTGGGCGCGTGACATGGTTGCCGCATCGCGTCTCGGCTGATACCAACGCGCGCCATGGCCGAGAAACCCAGAAAACCGCAGAAACTCAAAGCCCGGCTGCCGCGCGGGCTGGCCGACCGCGGACCGGCCGAGATCGCGGCGACCCGCGCCATGGTGGAAAAGATCCGCGAGGTCTATGAGCGCTATGGGTTTGAGCCGGTGGAGACGCCGGCCTTCGAATTCACCGACGCGCTCGGCAAATTCCTGCCCGACCAGGACCGTCCCAACGAGGGCGTGTTTTCCTTCCAGGATGACGACGAGCAGTGGATCAGCTTGCGCTACGACCTCACCGCGCCGCTGGCGCGCTATGTCGCGGAGAATTTTGATAGTCTGCCAAAGCCCTATCGCAGCTACCGCGCCGGCTATGTCTATCGCAACGAGAAGCCGGGCCCCGGTCGCTTCCGCCAGTTCATGCAGTTCGACGCCGATACCGTGGGCTCCGCCTCGCCCGCCGCCGATGCCGAGATGTGCATGATGGCGGCCGATACGATGGAAGCGCTGGGCATCCCGCGCGGCAGCTACGTAGTGAAGGTGAATAACCGGAAGGTGCTTGATGGGGTGCGAGACGCAATCGGTATAACCGATGATGTGCAATGGCTGACCATCATGCGGGCGATCGATAAGTTGGATCGGCTGGGAATTTCCGGCGTCCAGCAGTTGCTCGGCGATGGTCGCAAAGATGAGTCCGGCGATTTTACCAAGGGAGCCGGACTGGGTGCTGCCGATATTGTGCTGGTGATCAGCGTCATCGAACAAGTAAAGGATGCCGAGGAGAAAGCCGCGCAAATGGATTTGCGACTCCGTGACAGCAAAATCGGTCAAGAGGGTCGTGAAGAGTTGGAAGAAATCGCCAGGCTTGTTTCTGCTTCCGGATACGGTTCTGACCGCATCGTGATCGATCCCTCCGTGGTCCGCGGTCTCGAATACTACACCGGCCCGGTCTACGAGGTTGAACTCACACTGGAGACCAAGGACGAAAAAGGCCGCCCGGTCCGCTTCGGCTCGGTCGGAGGCGGCGGCCGCTATGACGGCCTGGTGTCGCGCTTTCGCGGCGAGCCGGTGCCGGCGACCGGTTTTTCGATCGGGGTGTCGCGGCTGCAGGCGGCGCTGACGATGCTGGGGAAGATCGACACCACGCCTGAATTCGGTCCCGTCGTCGTTACCGTATTCGACCGCGATCGCGTCGCCGACTATCAGAAGATGGTCGCGGCCTTGCGCGGCGCCGGGATTCGCGCCGAGCTCTATCTCGGCAACCCGAAGAATATGGGCAACCAGCTCAAATATGCCGACCGGCGCAATTCGCCTTGCGTGATCATTCAGGGGAGTGATGAAAAGGCGCGCGGTGAGGTGCAGATCAAGGATCTGATCGAGGGCGCGAAAGCCGCCGCCGCCATCGCCTCGAACCAGGAGTGGCGCGAGAGCCGCCCGGCGCAATTTTCCTGCGGCGAAGACGAACTGCTCGCTAAAGTGCGCGAGGTGCTGGCGCGGCATGGGGTGAAATGGGGATAGCTATTTGCCCGGGCGTCATGCCCGGCCTTGTGCCGGGCCTCCACGTCTTGTTTGATAGGCAAGGTCGTGGATGGCCGGGGCAGGCCCGGCCATGACGAAAGAAAATGAATGAGGAGACGGGTATGCCTGAAATTACCGTGAGCATGGCGGCCGGCCGCACCGATGAGCAGAAGGCCGGCATGATGCGCGACATCACCCAGGCGCTGGTGAAGAACCTTGGCGTCGATGCCGATGCCGTCGTGATCCAGATCAACGAGGCGCCGCTGTCCCACAAGATGAAGGGCGGCAAGACGTTCGTGGAGCGGGCGGCGGAGCAGAAGAAGTAGGGCCGCAGCGCATATACGCTCGCTTTAGGATTTTCAGCATCGTCATTCCGGGGCGCGCGCGGCGCAAACCCGGATCATCGAGATTCCGGGTTCGCTCGTTTCACTCGCGCCCCAGAACGACCCTCAGGGATCATCCATGGATGCACGCGACGTCATCAGGATCGGCATGAGCGCGGAGCGCACGCTGGTCGTGCCGCCCGAGCGCACCGTCGGGTATTTTGTCCAGGGCATGCCGATGGTCTATGCGACCCCGATGATGATCCTGGAGATGGAGATGGCCTCCGGTGACGCCATCAACGCCGATCTGGAGCCCGGCTGGATCACCGTCGGCACCGAGGTCGATATCCGTCACCTCGCGGCGACGCCGGCCGGCGCTACGGTCCGGACCACGGCGCGGGTGGTCGCGGTGGAGCGGCGGCTGATCCGTTTCGAGGTTGAAGCCTTCGACGACAAGCGCCGCATCGGCGAAGGCCGCCACGCCCGCGGCCTGGTCAACCTGGCGAGTTTCACCCAGCGTCTGGGGACAACCTGAACCGGCGGCGAAACCTACTTCGAAAGCTCCCTCGATCGTCGGGTCGCCTCCGCGACGGCGCGCGTCATGATCTGCTGCAGGCCGTCAGGTGCCATCAACACGCCCAGCGCCGCGGCCGTGGTGCCGCCGGGCGAGGTGACGTTCTGGCGCAGCGTCGCGGCAGGGAAGTCCGAGCGGTGCAGCAATTCGCCGGAGCCCGCGACCGTCTCTCGCGCCAGTTTCTCGGCCAGCGCTGCCGGCAGGCCGGCGGCGACGCCGGCCCGCGCCAGTTCCTCGGCCAGCAGAAAAACATAAGCCGGCCCGGATCCGGACACCGCGGTCACCGCGTCCATCAATGTCTCATCGTCGATCCACTCCACCGACCCGGTGGCGCGCAACAGCGCGTCGGCCGCCGCGCGCTGCGCAGCGCTGACCCGTTTCGCCGCGACCGCGACCGTGATGCCGCGGCCGATTGCGGCCGGCGTGTTGGGCATGGCACGGACCACGCTGCCGCCACAGGCCTGTTCGATTGCAGCGATCGGGGTGCCGGCCATGATCGAGAGCACCAGCGTGGAAGAGCCCGCAAAGGCTTTCAGGCCGGGACCCGCGTCGCGAAAGGTCTGCGGCTTCAGTGCGACCACGAGTGTGGCTACGCCGCCGAGATCGCCGGGCGATGGATTGAGACGAATTCCTTTTGAAACGAGTACGCGGATTTCATCGGACGGATGCGGCTCCATCACCGCCACGCGCGTCGCATCGAGCCCTTGCGCCAGCCAGCCCGACAGCATCGCGCCGCCCATCTTGCCCGCGCCGGCGAGCAGGATGGTGCCGCTGATGTGTTGCAGCGTGTCGTTGCTTGCCAAAGGCGTCACCACAAATGATCCCGTCGTCCTCGTGAAAGCCGGGACCCATAGCCACAGGCGATTCTAGAACATCGCTTCTACGAAACCAATCGTTTCAGGCCACGAGCGTTGGCCTCTCACTCCCTCTCCCGCTCGTTCGCGGGGGAGGGTGCGGTGGGGGTCGGGCCGCGCCACGCCGGTCATCCGTCCGCCTCTCCCCTTGCGCGAGAGGCCGCCGCGTAGCGGCGGGTGAGGGGGTCTCCCAACGGGCCGTGTCAGCCTCTGCGGTGAGACGCCCTCACCCCAACCCTCTCCCGCCAAAGCGAAGCAAGCGCTTCGCTTCGCGGGAGAGGGAGCGCAGCATCGCAAGCTTCGATATGGTCAGCACTTGAAGCGCCTTACGCCTCACCCTCGGTGTCGAACATCGCCGCGCTCATGGCCTCGGTGGCTGATTTGCCGGCCCAGACGACGAACTGGAACGCCGGATAATAGCGCTCGCAGGCATGGATGGCGCCGACCAGCATGCTCTCGCATTGCGCGGTCGACGCGGTGAGGCCGCCCGGCAGCACCAGCGCCTGCCGGTACATGATCATGCCGGTGTGGCTCCAGATATCGAAATGCCCGATCCACAATTGCTCGTTGATGCCCGCGATCAGCCGCTGCACCTCGGGCCTGCGCGGACCGGGGATTTTCATGTCGAAAGCGCAGGCCAGATGCAGCGCCTCGATCTCGGTCATCCAGGTAAAGGAAAGCTGGTAGTCGGTCCAATCGCCCTTGGAGACGATCGTGACCTCGTCTTCGCCGGAGCGCTCGAAGGACCAGTTATGATCGGCGGCGATATCCTCGACCACCGCGAGCGGATTGTTCCGGGAATCGATAATGCCTTCGAGGAGGGACATGCCGTCTCGACCTTGCCTTTGCAACAACAATCACGATGGTTGATACGCACGCAGCAGGCCGACACGCGCCGATACACCAACATGGCTATGACGCGCCGCTGCCAACTGCAATCCCCTGATGGTCCGGAGCCTGCCGGGATCAAGTGATGTGATTTGCGGAATCCGCGCAACGGTACCCCCGGGCCATCCACAGGCAAAGCGCGGTCCGTCCACAGCTGATGTCAGGCGTTAACTTTTGGCGCGAGAACAAACCGGAATTGGATTCGCCATAGGCGAGTCCGGCGCGGCACATTCGCCCGCAACGAGCAGAATCGGCCCGCCCTTGACGCTTCATCTTCCCGGTCAGGCCCCGGTTCCAGGATTTGCTCCCAGAACTCGCCTCTGGATCATGGTGCGCATGCGAATTCCCGATTGCAAAGCGGCTTGCTGCCGGCGCACGGCTTGGGCATACTTGATCCGACCGCCCAATCCGGGCGGCCGATGTTCTCAGGGCGGGGTGAAATTCCCCACCGGCGGTAAGGGTTTAACAAGCCCAAGCCCGCGAGCGCCTTGCCTGGGTCTTGAGGGACCAAAGCAAGGGTCAGCAGATTCGGTGCGATTCCGAGGCCGACGGTTAAAGTCCGGATGAAAGAGAACGGTCGCGGCAGCCGTGCAGTTCGCGCGGCGCGCCGTTCCGTGTGCCCTGATTCTGGTCCTGAAAGAGGAAAGCCATGAATCAGATGCTGCAAGATGCTCCCGACGTCAAACACTCCGACGAAGTCAAGCGCGCCGCGCCAGGGGTTGATCCTCCCGCGGTCCGCGTCCACCCGCGATTCGCAAAGCCGCAGCGGATCGCTTTCGTGCAGTCCTGCTGGCACCGCGAGGTGGTGGAGGAATGCCGCATCGCCTTCCTCGCCGAGATCGAGGCGCGCAACATTACGCGCGCGCAGATCGATCTGTTCGAGGTGCCGGGTTCGTTCGAAATCCCGCTGCACGCCCAGTTGCTCGCCAAGACAAGGCGCTACACGGCGATCGTCGCGGCGGGACTCGTGGTCGATGGCGGCATCTACCGGCACGAATTTGTCGCGGACACCGTGATCAAGGCACTGATGGATGTGCAGTTGCGAACCGAGGTGCCGATATTCTCCGCGGTATTGACGCCGCAGCAGTTCCACGAAAGCGCGGCGCATTTCGAGTTCTTCCGCAAGCACTTTGCGACCAAGGGCGTCGAAGTCGCGGAGGCCTGCGCCAATACCCTGCTCAGTCTGGAACGGCTGCGAGGGCAGGTCGCGGCCGGGATCGTGTAGCCGCTGCGCTCCCTCTGCACACCTCCCGCGTCTGCCCCCACCCCAACCCTCGCCCGCGAAGAGCGGGAGAGGGAGCGAGAGAGCAACGCTCGGAAACGATTGGTTTCATGTCATCGCACGTTTAGCCGCATGGGCTCGGCGTTCGAACCGTCGATTGTCATTTCCACCGCCGCGCCTATAAACTCGGCGCTGGGAGGAGGCACGCCCGTGGCGACGGACGGCCGAAACGATCATGTTCGTTGGACACGATCCCGCCCTTGTCGCGCTCTCGGTGGCGGTCGCGATCCTGGGAGGTTACACCGGTTTTGGGCTCGCGGCGCGGATCCGCGGAACGTCCGGCGCCGGCCGTCGTGCGCTGCTTGCCGGCGCCGCGTCCTTTCTTGCGATCGGCATCTGGACCATGCACTTCGTCGGCATGCTGGCGGCGCCGTTACCGGCGGATACGGTCTATCTCGTGCTGCCCACGGTGGTATCCTTCCTGATCTGCGCGCTGGTCGTCGGCATCTCGCTGTCCTTTGTCAGCATCGGCGAACCGTCGCAGCGCCGCGTGATCTCTGCGGCGGTGCTGCTGGGCGCCGGCATCGCCAGCATGCATTATGTCGGCATTCACGGCCTGGCCGGCAATTTTGCCGTTGAGCATGATGCCCCGATGGTCGCCCTCTCGGTCGCGGTGGCGATCGTCGCGGCCTATGGCGGCCTGCGCGCATTTCTCGCGCGGCAGGACGGCATCCGGCTGATCGCGAGTTCGATCGCGTTCGGCATCGCCGTATCGGGCATGCACTACACCGCGATGTACGGCATGCATTTCGTGGCTTGCGCGACGCCTCCGGCCGGGCATTTGGGAACATTGGCGGCATCGCAGCAAACGCTCTCCCTGGTCGTGGCCGTGCTCTGCTTCGTCATCGCGGCCGGCTTTCTGTTGTCGCTGGTGCCCGATCCGCGCCGGCAGACGTCGACGCCGGCAGAGGGCGCGAGCGCGCTGGTGGAAGTCCCCGGCGTCGTCGCGCCGCCGTTGCTATCCGCCGCGGCAGGTGCTGCCACTTCTTTCCCGCGACCGATGTCGGCGCCGCTCGGCGGCCTCGGGCAGCCGCCCCGTGCCGCGCCCGCGCCGCGGCTCCCGATCGAAGGCGCCGATGGCATCCATTTCATCGAGACCACGGAAATACGGAGCGTGCGGGCGGATGCCCATTATACCCGGGTGCATGACGGCACCCGCGAGCGGATGTGCCCGTGGTCGATCTCCGAAGCGGAAGCGCAGCTCGACCCCGGCCTGTTCCTGCGGGTGCACCGCAGCCATATTGTCGCCATCTCCCATATCAGCTTCGTTCGCAGGGAGGGCGACGGCGCGGTGATCGAGCTCGATGGCCCATCGCCACATCGCGTGCCTGTCAGCCGCGCCAAGATCGCCGAGGTCAAGGCGCGACTCGGCCTCGTCGCCAAGCGCCGGGCCTGAAATCGAACGGCTATCCCTGCATTAGGTCGCTATACCTGACGCATCTCGTGCGAACAATCCCGTCATTCGTGTGAATCTCGCTCGCTCCGTGACCCAATGGAGGTCTCCGCCTTGCCTGTGAAACATTCCCGCAACAGCCTGCGACGAACGCCTGAAAACAAGACGGCGGAACAAAGGAGGACGCCATGATTCCTGGCCCGTTCAACTATCACCGGCCGGCTACGCTGGCCGACGCGGTCAAGCTGCTGGCGACGTTCGGCGAAGAAGCTCGACCCTTGGCCGGTGGCCATAGTCTGGTGCCGATGATGAAGCTCCGGCTCGCCACCCCCGAACATCTGGTCGATCTGCATGGCATCGACGGCCTGAAGGGAATCCGGCGCGAGGGTGACCGAATCGTGATCGGCGCCATGACCACCCAGCACGAACTGCTGGGGTCGGCAGAGCTCGGCAAATCGCTGCCGATCCTGCACGAAACCGCAGCCCTGATCGCCGACCCGCAGGTGCGCTACCGCGGCACCATCGGCGGCAATGTCGCCAATGGCGATCCCGGCAACGACATGCCGGCGCTGATGCTGACGCTGGGCGCGAGCTACCGGCTCGAAGGAAGCGCGGGCGGTCGCGACGTCGCGGCCTCTGAATTTTATCAGGGCGCCTATTTTACCGCGCTCGAGCCCGGTGAAATCCTGACCTCGATTTCAATTCCCCTGCCCGCGGCCGGCCACGGCTACGCCTATGAGAAACTCAAACGCAAGGTCGGCGATTACGCCACGGCGGCGGCCGCGGTGGTGCTGACGATGGCGGGCGGCAAGGTTGTAACCTGCGCGATCGGCCTCACCAATCTGCACGAAACCCCGCTGCTCGCCGCTGACGCAGCGAAAGCCGTGATCGGGACCAGCCTCGATGCGGCGACATTGAAAAACGCCGCCGCGGCGGCGGTGGCGATCATGTCGCCGGCCGCCGATGCCCGCGGACCCGTGGAATATCGCAAGCATGTCGGCGGCATCATGGTGACGCGGGCGCTCACCCGCGCGGCCTCGCGTGCGAGCTAACTGCATGGTTTTCATGAGACCAATACGCCGCAGCACTCGCGGACCTCATCCTGAGGAGCGCGCACCTTTCGCGCGCGTCTCGAAGGATGGCGGCTTGCGCTGCTGTCGTCACCCGGGGCCATCCTTCGAGACGCATCGCTTCGCGATGCTCCTCAGGATGAGGTCCGAACTTCGGTAACGCAATCCCGTGGAGGATAAAGAATGGCAAAGACCCATGTGACCATGAAAGTGAACGGCGCCGAGGTCGAAGGCCTTGTCGAACCGCGCACGCTGCTGGTGCATTTCCTGCGCGAGAACCTTTCGCTCACCGGCACCCATATCGGCTGCGAGACCACCCATTGCGGCGCCTGCACCGTCGATCTCGACGGCATGTCGGTGAAGAGCTGCACCGTGTTCGCGGTGCAGGCCGAAGGTTCCGAGATCATGACGATCGAGGGCGTCGCCAATGCCGATGGCTCGCTGTCGGCGCTGCAGGAAGGTTTCCGCATGATGCACGGCCTGCAATGCGGCTTCTGCACGCCCGGCATGATCGTGCGCGCGCAGCGGCTGCTGCAGGAGAATCCGCGGCCCTCGGAGGAAGAAATCCGCATCGGCATTTCCGGCAATTTCTGCCGCTGCACCGGCTATCAGAACATCGTCAGGGCAATCCAGTACGCCGCCGACAAGATCAATGGCGTGGAATTCAAGGAGGCTGCGGAATGAACGACATGACTCCCACGCGGGAACAACGCACCGCGGCCCTCGAAGGCATGGGCTGCAAGCGCAAGCGCGTCGAAGACATCCGCTTCACGCAGGGCAGGGGCAATTATGTCGACGACGTCAAGCTGCCGGGCATGCTGCACGGCGATTTCGTCAGATCGCCCCATGCGCATGCGCGGGTCAAATCAATCAACTCGGAAGAGGCCCTGAAGGTGCCCGGGGTATTGGCTGTCATCACGGCCGAGACGCTGAAAACCGTCAACCTGGCCTGGATGCCGACCTTGGCCGGCGACGTGCAGATGGTACTGGCCGACGGCAAGGTGCTGTTCCAGAACCAGGAGGTCGCCTTCGTGGTCGCCACCGACCGCTATGCCGCCGATGACGGCATCAACAAGGTGGTGGTGGAATATGAATCGCTGCCGGTCGTGATCGATCCGTTCAAGGCCATGGACCCTGATGCCCCGGTGCTGCGCGAGGATCTCGCCGGCAAGACCACCGGCGCGCACGGTCCGCGCAAGCATCACAACCACATCTTCGAATGGACCGTCGGCGATAAGGACCTGACCGACGCGGCGTTCCGCAAGGCCGACGTCACGATCAAGGAGATGATCTCCTACCACCGCACCCATCCCTCGCCGCTGGAGACCTGCCAGTGCGTCTGCTCGTTCGACAAGATCAAGGGCGAATTGACGATCTGGGGCACCTTCCAGGCGCCGCATGTCATCCGCACCGTGGTGGCGCTGATCGCGAAGATTCCCGAGCACAAGATCCACGTCATCTCGCCCGACATCGGCGGCGGCTTCGGCAACAAGGTCGGCGCTTACCCCGGCTACATCTGCGCCGCGGTAGCCTCGATCGTCACCGGCAAACCCGTCAAATGGGTCGAGGACCGCATCGAGAACCTGACCGCGACCTCGTTCGCCCGCGACTACCACATGACCACCGAGATCGCCGCGACCAAGGAGGGCAAGGTGACGGGCCTGCGGGTCCATGTGCTGGCCGATCACGGCGCCTTCGACGCCTGCGCCGACCCCTCGAAATGGCCGGCCGGCTTCTTCAACATCGTCACCGGCTCCTACGACTTTCCGGTCGCGCATCTGTCGGTCGACGGCATCTACACCAACAAGGCGCCGGGCGGCGTCGCCTATCGCTGCTCGTTCCGGGTTACCGAGGCGGCCTACTGCATCGAGCGCGGCATGGACATCCTGGCGCAGAAACTGGGCATGGATCCGGCCGAGTTGCGGTTGAAGAACTTTGTCCGAGCGGAGCAGTTTCCCTATCACTCCGCGTTGGGATGGGAATATGATTCCGGCGACTATCACACCGCCATGAAGAAGATGATGGAGGCGGTCGACTATGCCGGTTTGCGCAAGCAGCAGGCCGAACAGCGCTTGGCCTTCAAACGCGGCGAGACCCGCGAGATCATGGGCATCGGCGTGTCGTTCTTCACCGAGATCGTCGGCGCCGGGCCGTCGAAGAACTGCGATATCCTCGGGATTGCGATGTTCGATTCCTGCGAAATCCGCCTGCATCCGACCGGCGCGGGCATCGCCCGGGTCGGTTCCAAGAGCCAGGGCCAGGGCCACGAGACCACCTGGGCACAGATCATCGCCACCGAGATCGGCATCCCCGCCGACAATATCATGGTCGAGGAAGGCAATACCGATACCGCGCCCTACGGGCTCGGCACCTACGGGTCGCGTTCGACGCCGGTGGCGGGGGCTGCGATCGCGATGGCGGCGCGCAAGATCAAGGCCAAGGCGCAGATGATCGCCGCCTACAAGCTCGAAGTGCACGAAGATGATCTCGAATGGGACATCGACGGTTTCCGGGTCAAGGGATTGCCGGAGAAGACCCTGTCGATGAAGGATATCTGCTGGGCGGCCTATAACTCGGTGCCGCCGGGCATGGAGCCCGGCCTGGAGGCGGTGAGCTACTACGATCCGCCCAACATGACCTATCCGTTCGGCGCCTATATCTGTGTCATGACCATCGACGTCGATACCGGGGTCTACAAGATCAAGCGCTTCTACGCGCTCGACGATTGCGGTACCCGTATCAACCCGATGATCATCGAGGGCCAGGTCCATGGCGGACTGACCGAAGCCTTTGCGATCGCCATGGGCCAGGAAATCCGTTACGACGAGACCGGCAATGTGGTGACCGGCTCGTTCATGGATTTCTTCATGCCGACTGCGGTGGAGACACCGCACTGGGAGACCGACTTCACGGTAACGCCATCGCCGCATCACCCGATCGGCGCCAAGGGCGTCGGCGAGAGTCCCAATGTCGGCGGCGTGCCGGCGTTCTCCAACGCCGTCAACGACGCCTTCGCGTTCCTGGGCTCGACGCACATCCAGATGCCGCACGACTACTGGCGCAACTGGCGGGCGGCAAAGAATCTGGGAGTATTCGCGTAACATGACTCCTTCGTCATTGCGAGCGCAGCGAAGCAATCCAGCTTTCTTATCAAAGAAAGAAGCTGGATTGCTTCGTCGCTTCGCTCCTCGCAATGACGACAAATAGCGCTCTGGCCATGAAAGACCGCGAGGAAATCGCGCAAGCGCTGGCCGCCAGCGGCTACATTGCCGACGGCGAATTGGCGACCGCGATCTCGCTGATGCAACTCCTGCGGCGCCCGCTGCTGTTGGAAGGCGAGGCGGGCGTCGGCAAGACCGAAGTGGCAAAGGCCCTTGCCGCCGTGCACGCGACCGAACTGATCCGGCTGCAGTGCTATGAGGGGCTGGACCAGTCGGCCGCGCTCTATGAATGGAACTACCAGCGCCAGCTGCTTGCGATCCAGGCCCATCGCGGCGGCGATGCCGACGCGATCGAGGATCAGATCTTTTCGGAAAAGTACCTTTTGGAACGGCCGCTATTGGCCGCGATCCGGCGTGACAAGCCGCCGGTACTCCTGATCGACGAAATCGACCGCGCCGATGACGAGTTCGAGGCCTTCCTGCTCGAGCTGCTGTCGGATTTCCAGGTCTCGATTCCCGAGCTCGGAACGATTTCGGCCACTACCATCCCGCACGTGGTGCTGACCTCGAATGGCACCCGCGAGCTCTCCGACGCGCTGCGCCGGCGCTGCCTCTACCACTACGTCGATTATCCGGACGTCGATCGCGAAGCCCGCATCATCATGGCGCGGATATCGGGCGCCGGCGCCTCGCTGTCGCTGCAGATCGCGCGCATGGTGGAAAGCATCCGCAAGGAGGAACTGCGCAAGGTTCCTGGTGTCGCCGAGACGCTGGACTGGGCGGCGGCGCTGGTCGGGATCGGCGTGCGCGACCTGCAGGAGGCGCCCGAAACAATTCACGACACCTTGATGTGCCTGCTCAAGACCCACGAGGACCGCGCGCGTTTCAAACCTGAAGTGACGGCAAGGTTATTGGGGAAGGTCGCATGAGCTGTTGCGGCACCACGCCCGGATATCCTGAGATCGACGAGGTTTCCCGGCTGGTCTCGACCAAGCTCGCCGGGTTTCTCAAAACCCTGCGCGACGCCGGTTTTGCCGTCGGCCTGCACGAGGGCCGCGACGCCGCCGCTTTGATGGCGGCGGGCTATGTCGAAAAGCCTTCGCTGCTGCGCAGCGCGTTCAAGCATCTGTTCTCGGCGCGCAAAACCGATTGGGAGAAGTTCGATGGGCTGTTCGATGCCTTCTGGCTCGGCAAGCGGGTGCGGTCGCGATCCCTCACCATCGGCTCGACCAAGGCGGCCAACAGCCCGTCACTGAAAAGCCTGCAGGACCGAAACTCCGAGCCGGTCGGCAGCGAAGCCGCCACCGACCAGCTGCCGTCGGCCGACGACGCGCCGGAGCAGGGCGGTGGCGAGGGCCGGCGGGAAGGCGCCTCGCGCGCCGACAATCTCGCCGAAATCGATTTCCGCAAGATGGCCGACCCCGAACAGATCGAGCAGGCCCATGCAGCCGCCGCACAGCTTGCCAAGAGCCTGCGGACGCGGCTGACGCGGCGCGATCTGGCGCGGCGGCGCGGCTACCGGCTCGACCTGCGCAGGACGATCCATGGCAACATCAGTCATGGCGGGGTACCGATCAGCCTCGTCAGGCGGCAGCGCAAGCCAAAACCCTTGCGGCTGGTGGTTCTGCTCGACGCCTCCGGCTCGATGAGCCTCTATACCGGGGTGTTCCTGCGCTTCATTCACGGCGTGCTCGATGAATTCCGCGAGGCCGAGGCCTTTCTGTTCCACACCAGGCTGGCTTACGTCTCCGACGCCATGAAGGAAAAGGATGCCGCGCGCGCGCTCGACCGGCTGTCGGTCATGGCGCAGGGCGCGGGCGGCGGCACCAGGATCGGCGAAAGTCTGCAGACCTTCAATCGCTGGCATGCCGCGCGCGTGCTGCATTCGCGCTGTTGCGTGATGATCGTATCCGACGGCTACGAGACCGGCGATGCCGCGCTGCTTGGCCGCGAGATGGCGGCGTTGGCCAGACGCTGCCGGCGCATCATCTGGCTCAATCCGATGATGGCGTGGCAGGGCTATCGGCCCGAGGCCGCCGGCATCAAGGCCGCTCTACCCCATGTCGATCTCTACGCGCCCGCCAACACGCTGCAAAGCCTTGCGGCGCTCGAACCCTATCTGGCGCGGCTCTGAAATGGATGAGATGAAATTGGATCGAACATGTAGCCACGACGGAAGTGCGCTCCCTCTCCCGCATCCGCCTTCGCCCGAAGGCGGGCTTCGGCGGACAAGAGCGGCAGAGGTGGACGGAAGCCGTCGAAGGGAGCGCCTTACATGACCAGACATGTCGAAGTGATGGATCTGGTGGCCCGGCTCACGGCCGCCGAACAGGCTTTTGTTCTTGCTACCGTGGTGCGCACGGTATCGGTGACCGCGGCGAAGGCCGGCGCCAAGGCGATCATCCGGCCCGACGGCACCATCGCGGCAGGCTGGATCGGCGGCGGCTGCGCCCGCGGCGCGGTGCTCAAGGCCGCCCGCGACGCGCTCGCCGACGGCGAGCCGCGCATGGTCTCGGTGCTGCCGGAAAATCTGCTCGCCGAACTCGGCGTCAAGCCCGGCGAGAATCGCGACGGCGTGCGGTTCGCGGAAAACATGTGCCCGAGCAAAGGCACCATGGACATCTTTGTCGAACCGGTGCTGCCGCATCCCGCGCTGGTCATCCTGGGCGGAAGCCCAGTGGCGCTGTCGCTGGCGGCGCAGGCCCGGGTGCTGGGCTATCACGTCACGGTGGCGGCGCCGTCCGCCGATCTTGTGGACACCCCCGAGGCCGACGTGCTGATCGATGGCTATGCGCTCGGCGAACTCA
Source organism: uncultured Alphaproteobacteria bacterium (assembly GCA_963736075.1). GTDB lineage: Bacteria > Pseudomonadota > Alphaproteobacteria > Rhizobiales > Xanthobacteraceae > Bradyrhizobium. The sequence continues at coordinate 94,652 of CAVTNW010000033.1, forward strand.
ATCAGACCCGGCGTTTCATCGTGGTATCGACCCAAGGCAAAGGCGACGAAGCCGCCTTGCGGGCTGCGGTTTCGACCGAGGCGCCGTACCACGCTTTCGTCGGCAGCCGGCGCAAGATGGCGGCGCTGCGCCAAAAGCTGGTCGCCCAAGGCATCGATGCCGCCGCGATCGATCGCGTCAAGGCACCGGCCGGCCTCGACTTGGGCGCCATCACGCCGGAGGAAATCGCGATGTCGATTCTGGCGGAGATTACGGTCGAGCGCAGGCGCGGGCAGCGCGCGGTTGGTGGATCGTAGCTGGCAGCCTGCATGAGCTCCGCGAAATGCAGCAAGGGCGGGAACTTATAAAATCCCGGAGGTCGCCCTCGCTGATCCGGATCTACGCCTGCTTAGTAGTAGCACCGCGTGACATTGACGGTTCGCTCGGTGCCGTTACGTCCCGCAACCTTCACGGCCTCGGTAGGGCAGCTCGCCCCGTAGAAGTGACCAGGAGGCGGAAGTCGATGCGCCCAATCCCAGGGAACGTCATAGGTGTAATGGACGTCGCCTGTTGGCGTACCGGCCGGAGGTTCGTCAATCGAGGGCGCGTAGCCGAAGTCCCCCTCTCCCGGCCAGAACACCCCGATTTCGTTTCTGCCATGATGCCTGAGGGGCTTGGCGGCGAGCCGGTGGGAGATCGAATGCATCGACGCTTGAGGCGGGGCTCCCGACCTGGCCAAGGTCGGCTCCGGGTTGAGCATCAGCGCGGTCGCGCCGAGCAAGGCGATCAACGCTCCGTACATTCTATACGTCATGTCACGCACCAGTTGATAGGTTAACAAGCACCGCCAACGCACGCTAGGCCGGCCTGTTTGCGCCCGCAAAGACATAATTAATGAATAGTTAAGAGGTAAGGTTAATGGATCGCAAGCAGCCGTCTCTTCAATGGCTCGAACGTCGTTCGTTCCGAACTACGACCAGTCTCGCTCCAGCGGCCTTGGTTTCCTCCGCCGCGATCCATCGACGGCACGTTGATCGGGGTCAGAGATTTCCGCTCCCAAAGGCTTCGGGGTCCGGCTCCTCACATCTTCGGTAAATGTATTGTTCCTCACCCGGAACCGAGAACTCCCATTTGCATTTTTCCCCTTTTACAAGGGGAACCGTTATGTCGCGCCGCCCACCATCAACGTATCTCACCGCTGATGAGCTGAAAGAGATTGCAGCGAGCAAATTCAATCCGGCCGCGCCGGCACAGGATCCGCAGCGCGCGCTCAAGTCTCAAAAGCTCGACGAAATTAGACGATATCTCGCATCCAAGGACCTGGAACCACCGAACTAAACCCATCGGTCGGAGGCTCTGGCCCTCCGATGGCAGATGTTTATTGGCTGAGCTGCGTAACCGATGGGGCGAAGCAAGCAGCGTTCGGAACAGGAGAACAGATTGCGCGTTTTACCCTCCTATGGAATAGGAGAACGACGATGGGAATTTTCACCCAGGACATCAAGACGATGGAAGACCTGTTCCTGCATCAGTTGCAGGACATCTATTATGCCGAGCAACAGCTGACAAAGGCGATCCCGAAGATGGCCGACAAGGCCACCAACGCGGACCTGAAGGCCGGCCTGACGTCTCATTTGCAGGACACCAAGAACCAGATCGAACGGCTTGATAAGGTGTTCGCGAAGCTTGGCCGAAAGTCCGAAGGGGTAGATTGTCCGGCGATTGACGGGATTATCAAGGAAGCTGATGAGACCGCCGGCGAAATCGGGGATAAGGCCGTGCTCGACGCCGCGATCGTCGCCAATGCGCAGGCTGTGGAGCACTACGAGATTTCCAGATACGGAACCCTGATCGCCTGGGCCGAACAACTTGGTCACGAGGACGTGGTCCGGCTGCTGACCACAAATCTCAATGAAGAGAAGGCGGCAAACACCAAACTCAGCACGGTGGCGCTGCGCAAGGGCGTCAATGCCAAAGCGTCCGCGGCCTGACGGTGATGACGGTCGATAGCAAGAAAGCCCCGCGAAGGGGCTTTCTTTTTGCGCTTCGTGGCGCTGATCATGAGACCCCGCGGTTTGCCATGGTGTCCTGCGCATTGATCGCAAGATTGAGGTCCGCCATCTCGATCCGGGTCGAGTCAGATAAGTCTGCGCCGTCGCAATGGTAATCGAAGTGCAGCCGGTCGAGCCTCCGGCGGAATGGCAGACGTTCGGGACGTAGGAACATGCCACTTCTTCCAGCCAGCTTCGGAGACCATCTACCCGGAGAGGGGCCTCAGCACAGCCTTTCCCAAAGAGCTCAAACGCGTGAGGACTCAGACCAGCCGGCGCTCGGCTGAGATCGCGTGCGAATAATGTGGGCCCTTGTCAACGACGGCAAGCGCAGCCATTTTCAGCACGATCGGATCACGCTCGCCAGTTGCCGCGCAGGCAAGTATCTGCGAAGCGATTTCAGCTTTCATCGCCGATGTGCGCTTCGCCTCCGGAAGCATGGCTGCGGCATCCTCGAGCACCGCCTTCATCAATTCGATCAATTCCGGTTGAAAAACTGCCGCTCTGGGATTCACCGTTACCTCCTCCAAGCGAACCCTGCCCGGGACTATCTAAGCCCGGTTTTTTCCGGAGGGCAATATTTTTGGAGCCGCTTGCTTTACGGGTTCCCGCTGCAATGCGGAACGCGGGGCAAATGTTTTTCTACGAGCCAGATGTTGCAGCGGAGGAGTTTTTCCGAGAATTAAATTCTAGCCAGTCAAAGCCGGAACGATCAGCTATCCGGCCCGTTGGTCCGGTAATTGGACAGAGAGCCATGTGAAGCGGCTCTGCGCTAGCTCCGGTTTAAAAAAGGCCATACGCCAAAGTCTCCATCGATGGGTCGAAACCATGGCGCATGCTGCGAGCAACCGACCTGTCGTTCTTATCGTCGAAGACGAAGTGCTCCTTAGGTGGCAGGCCGTCGCGATCGTCGAAGACGCTGGCTTTGACGTGGTGGAGGCAGCAAATGGAGACGAGGCTATTGCGATTCTGGAAGTGCGAGACGATGTCCATGTCCTGTTTACTGATATCCGAATGCCCGGCGCGATTGATGGATTGCGATTGGCCCACATGGTCCGGACTCGGTGGCCGCCTGTAAAAATTCTTGCCGCATCCGGTCAAACGACGTTCCGAGCCGACGACCTGCCGGCCGGTGCCAAGTACCTGCTGAAGCCTTATGCGTTTGAAACGCTCTCTCGGACGATCATGGAACTCGCGCAGGCTTAGCGACGCGGGATGTCTTTAGTCTTTGGTGATCCGGCGATAGCGCGCGAGCAGACCTTTACCCTTCGCGGCTATGCGGCGCGCGGCGGTGACGGTCCGCGGCACCGGCTCTCCCCAGGCGTGCGCGGAGAGCGCATATCGGGTTGGACGGCCCTGGCCATTCAGCAGCGGTGGTAATTCCTTGCGTCCGTAAAAGCGAACAGCCCAGCTCCCCTTGCGGCGCATCTCCTCCGGTGTCACCTCCGACATTTTCTTGGTAACACCGGGCCGCAGATGCGCGCCTTGCGAGCGCGCGAAAGCCTTTCGACCGGCTGCCGTTAGTCCGCCCCGGGGATCCCTCTCGCCTTGCATCGAAGAACGTTTCAGCGTGGGTTTCTTCGCGCTCTTCTTGCGAACCTTTCTTGCACGCCGGGTCGGCTTTTTCACCGTCTTCCCTGACATGCGCATATTGTCCACGAGGTTGGGGTAGGGGCGGCCGGCGCGTTGCGCGCTCTTCTTTGCGGCCATTTTCTTCGCCGGTGACAAATGCCGTGCTGGCTGACCCGCCCGCTGGCGAGGATTGGGACGTTTCCAGGGAGGGCGCGATGCTTTTGCCATGTGGCTTCAACGCTTGCCCGCCTTGGAAGTTGCCGGGTGCATCCGGCGCGCCTGGGCTCGCCGCGCTGATTTTTCCGATGGTCATGCTTTAGGCATCGGCCAGGCTTGACCCCGCCAATGCTGAGACAGCAGGTAATTTTCTGGATGCTGCCGTCGTCTTGGCGGCTTCGTATTCTCGCCGTCACCAGTTTCAGCGCGTTCGATGCCGCTCACCCGCGATGACAGGCTTTGCGCTAAATCAAAAACAAGTTTCGGTAAATCAGCTAAATAGTTTCCTGCCGAAGGGTCGCTGGAAACTCATACAGGACGGTTCGGTTGGCGCGGACTCCTAGGCACTCCGAGCCATCTTATTCCTCAAGAGGCCGTCCGAGGGGCGGCCTCTTCGATATTAAGCGTGGCTTGCGCTCTGACTGGGGCCCGGGAAAGACGAAAAGAGTTCTGCGGCTCCGCGCGTCTTGTGCAGTGCATGAAGCTATAGGACGGCAAGTGGGGAAGAAGTGTAGAAGTGAAGGTCCCGGAACCTTCTATTGGTGGAGCTGTTTTGCTTCCATGCCCAAGTATTTTTTCAATGTCCGACATGAGCGCTTAAGTCTCGATAACGAGGGCGAAGAACTTTCAGACAAGCATGCGGCTTGGCGGGAAGCGACCCAAATCATCGGCAAGCTGATGCAAGAGATCGATGGCAGCCTTCGACCGGGGCGAGATTTGCGTCTCGAGGTAACGGACGAATTCAAAAACCCGCTTTACGTCATCCGGGTTGTTGCAGAGCGATCTGCGTAAGAGGGGCCATCGCAGAACGGTCGTTGCGCTGCTTATCCGGCTAAACTGTGGGCGAGTTCGTCACTTCGAAACGGTTCGGTGAGCCGAGGCAAGTCTGGTGTGAGGCCATCATCCTCCGCATGCCGGAGACCAGCAGCACTCGCATGCCAGGTCTCTCCGATCGCACGATCCTGGCAAGGTCCGTACCATTCATGCCCGGCATCAGATGATCCGTCACCAGGACATCGGGGCGGGCGCCATTGCGGATCAGCCGAAACGCCTCTTCGGCGGATGAAGCCTCCACCACGGCTTAGCTCAGAAATTGCGCGGGATCTTGATCGCGATGTTCGACCCCTTCAGTCAAGTCTAACCCTCTTTCAGTGATGCTCCCTCTTTGGCGCTGATCGTAGCGGCTTCAATGGCTTCTGCGAGCTGTGATAAATTAAATGGCTTCTGCAGCGTTGGGCTTTGGCGAAAGCGTTCTGTGCGACCGGCCTCGCCATAACCGCTGGCAAAGATAAAGGGCAGCTGGCGAAGTGAAATAGCCTCTGCGACCGGGTCAATCCGCTGGCCGTTCAAGTTGATATCCAGTATCGCAACATCAAAGCGGGCGGTTTGCGCCAGGCTCAAAGCCTTTGCGAGGTTGCTTGCTTCGGCTGCAACGGTGTGACCCAATTCTACGATCATGTCGGCAACCATCATCTGGATCAAGGTTTCGTCCTCGACCAGAAATATGGATAGCGGACGATGGCTGACTTTACACGACATGGGGGCTCACTCGAAACTGCATTTCAGTGCCTACCACGATACCAGGTGTTTGACCAGACGAGCACGAACCCCAAGGCTGTCGTGCTCAGCAGCGGTTTTCCAAGGAACGGTTTCTTCGCCAGCGGCGACCTCTCGCCGCGTGCTGGATCAATCCGACTCCCAGAGTTATTTCCGTTTGGACGAGATCATGGCGGCCGCCCGCTCGGCCTTGATCTGCGCCAGCTTGGCTTCCTCTGCCGCGAGCAGGCTCTCGACGGTCCTCCGCTTGGTCTCGTCCAAGTCGGGGGACGCCAGCAGCTTGCGATAATGCTCGATGTTCAGTTCGGCAACGGTCTTGTCCATCGATGATGGCTCCGGCGAATGGCCAATCCTAGTCCGGTGCGCGGGCGACGAAAACGATTTTTGTGCCGGCGACAGCGACCCGGCCATCTTCAGCCGGCCGACCTGCGATAGATCAATGTGGCAGTCTGCGGGAGGGCTACAAAAACCGGCATGTGGCAATGCATCAGCACCGCGCCGTTCGACATCGAGATCGAGCTTGCCGTGATCGACAGCGAGGGTCCGCACGCGCTGGTATTTCCGTGCCACCGAGCGTCGCACGGCTGGACCAAGGCGGAATCCGCCGAAAGCATCGCCGTTCGCCCCACCCACTGGCGGCCGTGGAACCGGACCTGATCTGCGGGAAAGGGCTGACTTTGCACCGGCATGGCGAGGATCGTGATGGGTTCCACCAAGCACGTCTCCGCGAGTTCCCATGCTCGAAGTGCAACCAACTTTAGGTGTCGAGAATGTCTGGTCCCGGAACTCACCCTTGGCTGGTCGCCGGGAACTGCAACCGCCGACATAATTAGGTTCGGCCCATAAAGGCAGGGAACGGGCCTTGTTCGAGGCCATTCACCCAAGGTGGACGTGGTGCATACAGGAAAGGCCGCAACCATGCCTCGGTTCTACTTTGATATTCATGACGAAAGCGGCATCCATCGAGACGAAGAAGGTGAGATGTTTGAGAACCCTCAAGCCGCCGCAGTCGAGGCAAATCAGATCGCAACGGAAATGGTCCGGCATGGCATCGGTCCAGTAAGCCAGCTCGATCGCGCCATCGAGGTTCGAGACCAATCCGGAGACCGCTTACTTCGCGTTCGCGTGAGTGCAAAACTCGAGACCCAAGGCCTTAAGTAAGATTGTCTCAACGTCACTCTCGCCGCCGGGCTGCGGCTTCGGCGTGATCGGCTTGAGGGATCTTGTCCCAGGGCCGGTAGTAGAGGGCGGCGCATTGATCCCTGAGAATGCCGCCTTCGATCACAAGAGCGTCCCTGTAGGCCTTGGCGGCGAAATCCAGCGTGTCGACGAAAGGACTTATAGCCCGACGGACTGGAGCGGGCATTTCGGGGTTGTCAATCCCTGAAACAAAAAATATTTATGTTCCCCTTTTGTTCGAAACGGTTTAATCACTGTTTTGTCTCATCCCACAAAGAGGGGCGCTTCGCGATCGTCAGGAAACGCGGGATGAGATGCGGTGGACGCGGCAGCGTCAGGCAGGCGACGGTTCGCAGGGCGGATTGATCTTCGTGAGCGAATACCTCGCAGGCTAGACGACGGCGCTGAAGCGTACGGGGAAGGCGTGTGGTCCTGGCACCCAAGGCTGGTGTCAAGTCTTCGGAGGATGCGTTCGGCTCAACCGGGTCGGACCAACCTTAATCCGAAGGCGACGGTGGCAATAGAGCTTATCTCGCCGGGGAGAGCACGTTGATAAACCGTAAAACCATTGCGTGGGGAATGCCGGATGATCCGGTGCCTCGCACTACCTCGTGTGCGTACGGCCGTTTTCTTGGCACACGAGCCGCGGGTGCCTCTGGGCATCGCGGCATTCCCCGCGCCCTCTTTATTCTCGAGGGCGATGAGTTTTCTGGCAAAAGCCCGGGCGCCTGGCGCCGCGGGGCGTCAACGCATGTCTGGAAGGGTGCGAGGACATCAAGCGAGGGCGTGACCCGAACTTTTTCTGGTTCTTCGTGGCGTCGTGCTTCGTTGGAGAAGAAACAGCGCGGGTGGTTGAAACAGGGCGCCCACAAGGGGCGCCCCTACGCGGTATCTATCTTGTAGGGGCGACCCTTGTGGTCGCCCTCTTTCGACACCCCGTATCCCATCGTTTCTTGTGCTTGGCTGTTTGACAATTGAATCGGAATTCATGCGGCGGGCCAAAGGCCCGCCGCATGCTCCGGGGACCTCGGGGGAGCGCTGCTGACACAGTACGCGCCATGACCTCTTTGCCTCTAAATCGCCCGTATCAACGCGAGCGCGTATCTTCAGGCGACCTTGACGCTACGCCGGCGGAGAGTTTGGACGGCCACCCAAAGGATAACCAGAAACACAGATACGGAAATCACCAGCGTCAGGATGGCGAGCCAATGGGCGTTCTGGATCAGCCAGGGGGTGTCGATCTGGCCGTCGAGGATGTCCGCCACCTCTGCGGCCGTCAGGTTGCTCTCGATGCCACCGAATTGCGAACGGACGTAGTTGGCCAGAGATGCGATCTGCGCGTTATCCATGCTGGCGCGGAAGCCGGGCATCAAGATGTGTTCGTTGTTGATCGTCTGCGCGACCCCGTGGGCGATCACCTGCACCAGTGTCGCGCCCGCTGGACTAGTAACGGAAGTGATCCGGCGCAGCGAGGGATGTTGCTGATGAAGAGAGCCGTTGCCATCGACGCCGTGGCAAGAGGCGCAGGCGCTTTGGTACAGAATGTCACCCTGCGTGGTGTCGTGGCCGAGCATGGCCTGCCACCCGCTCTCGCCCGCGGGTTCGATCTCGGCGACCTGAAGCGGGCGGGAGACCGCGCCCATCGTTTTCTCGGGGTGGTCTGAGGCGACCGCAGGAACCTGACGCAGATAGGCGACGATGGCGGCAATATCGTCCTTCGACAATTTGCTCAGGCTGCGGGACACCACCGTTCCCATGTCTCCGGCCGCCACCGCCAGGCCGGTGTGCCCAGTCTGCAGGAACGTCGCAAGTTGCTGGTCACTCCAGCCGCCGATGCCGGTCTTGTCGGAGGTGATGTTGGGGGCCCACCAGCCCCCGACCATAGCGCCGCCGAAATGCCGCGCTGAACGCTGCTGCATCAGGTCGCCGCGCGGCGTATGGCAGTCGGAGCAGTGGCCGAGCGTCTCGACCAACAGGCGGCCGCGCTGCAACTGGTCGCCCGTGACCGCGATCGCTCCGGTGGGGTGGCCCTGCTTGAGAAAAAGCGCATCCCAAACCACCATGGCCGAACGAAGAAAGGGAAATGGCAGCCGGGTTTCGGGCGGATGGTTCGCGACCGGTTTGATGCCGAGCATGAGATAGGAATAGATCGCGCGGATTTCATCGTCGCTCAGCCCCGTGTACGACGTGTAGGGCATGGCCGGGTAGAGATCGCCGCTCGGTGACTGCCCCTTCCGCAGCGCGTTGGAGAATTGCGCCAGCGTCCATGACCCAATTCCCGTCTTCTTGTCCGGCGTGATGTTGCTGGCAAAGATGCTGCCGATCGGACTGGCGATGGCCGCCCCGCCCGAGAAGGAGGGACCGTGGCAACCCGCACAGTCGCCCGCCGTGACGAGGTGGCGGCCCCATTCAACCAGGGCGGGATCGGCCTCGGTGGCCTGCGCTGCCGCCCCCTGGCAGAGCAGGATGGCGAGCCAGGCGAGAGCCAGAAAGAAGTTCGCTCTCATGGCTCACACCTGCTTGGCCAGATGTTGTCCCGCCCGCATCGCCAGCGCCATGCCGGTCAAGGTCGGATTGACGCAGGAGACCGAGGGAAAAACCCCGGTCGTGACCAGATAGAGATTGTCATGGTCATGGCACTTGAGGTCGCCGTCGACGACGGAATCTCTGGGGTCCTTGCCCATGATCACGGTCCCCATGATATGGTGCTGGTTGTACCAGGTGGCGCCGGGAATTTCCTGCGGCACGGCGTTCATGGCCTGAAGCCAATTGGCATAGTCGTCCAAGGTGCGCGGCAACGCCGCCTTGGCATAATCCTGCAGCCGGTAGTGAACCCTGATGCCGGGCTGACCGAGGACATCCCGGAATGACGGATTGACGGTGACCGCGTTGTCGGGCTGCGGCAAATCTTCCAGCAGCAGCTGGATCGACAGGTACTGCGACGCCCGCAGCCGCAACTCCTCGTCCAGCGCCTCGCCGATCAGCCCGCCTTCCTTGAACAGGGCCTCGGCCATCGCCGGCCCGGCATTGTGGTTCAGGTATTGATAGAAGCCGCCCGACACCTGAGAGCGGTCGTTCTGGAGCCGGCGCTGCAAGTTTGCGCCGTGCAGGTATTGGCCTCGCCCCACCCATAGTGGTTCATCGGCGAAGAAACCCATCGACAGCGTCGGATGCAGCATCAGATTCTTGCCGACCATTCCGGACGAATTGGCGAGCTCGTTCATCAGCAGCAGTTTCGGCGTCTCGAATCCATGCGCGGCGATGACATAGATTTTCGCGCTCAAGGTGGTGCGGTTGCCTTTGGGGTCCAGATAGGACACGGCGGTGATGCGCCCCTTGCCGTCCGCGACCAGCTTGTCCACGACCGCCCCGGTGCGCAGCCGCGCGCCTGCCTGTTTCGCCGCTTCAAGATCCTGCACACCGGAATGCTTGGCGCCGATCGGGCAGTTGGGGTTGCAGATGTTGTTGCCGATGCAGGCCGGACGCCCGGCATAGGGCTGCGAGAGCCGTACATTGGGGGCGTGATCGAGCCGGTAGCCGCGCGTGGCCGTGCGCATCTGGAACCGTTGCAACGGATAGGGCTTGGCCTCGGGCGGCAACGGAAAGGGCTTCGATCTCGGCGGATAGGGATGGCCGCGGTTTTGGCCGGAGTAATCGGTCTCGTTGGCGCCGTTGACGCCGACCTGGTATTCTGCCTCGGTGTAGAACGGCTCCAGTTCGTCGTAGTCGAACGCCCAGTCCCTGCCGATCCCGAAATTGGTCTTCATCTTCATCTCTTCGGGCAAGAGACGCCAGGCAACCCCGGTCCAGTGCCGCGAGGTGCCGCCGGCCACCCGAAGCGTGCCAGGCAGCCAGCCGACATCGGCGTCGAAATCGACGTAGCCCGGCGTATAGGAATTGGGCGCATAGGGGATGTCGCCGAACGGTGCATTGAGATTGCCCTTGCGCGGGCTGGTGCGGAAATTCTCGGTGATTTTCCAGTCCGGCACCTCGGGTCCGGCTTCGAGGATGAGGACGTCCTTGCCGGCCTTGGCCAACTGCAAGGCCGCGAGCGAGCCCAGCGAGCCGGAGCCGACCACGATGACATCTGCGTCATGCTCGGCCATCGCCTAGATCCTCGCGCGCAAGCGGCGGCGCCCCGTCATCATTTGGACTCCGACATATCAGCGGTCCCGGGCTTCGCCTGGCGGGCATCCGCGATGCTTTGGTGTTTCGCCGAGGCGTAGCTTTTCCAAGCCGGGTCGGGCGCCAGAATTTGCGGCGGGCCGCCGGGATGAAAGGTCCAGTCCACGATCTCGCCCGGCATCGCGGGTGCAGCGATCCCGGGAGGCGCGGTCACCCACCAGCCGGCACTGCCATCGGGATAGGTCGGACGCGGAACCTGGTCGAGGATCTTCTGCCAGGACTGCGCCTGCAGATAAGTCGCAAAGGCCGCGTTGTCCTTGAGCACGAAGTTCGAGGGCGTGCCGACATAACCGAGATACCAGGGCTTGGCGATCTCGATCGCGAAGCTGACTTGGTTGCCGTTCAGAGCACCAATCATCTGTTGCCGGCCGCCCCCGGCTTTCCGCATGACGCCGGCCAGATCACCCAGCCGGGACGAAAAACCTTTGATCCGTTCCGCGAGCAGGCGCTCGATGCGCTGACTGATCGCGGGCGACAGCAAGTCGGTGCCGGTGATCACGCGGCTGGTCCGCAGGAAGATATCGTCATCGCCGGCCGCCCAGGCGCTGGCGGGAGACAGGAACCGCATTGCAGGCGCGATCCCCGCCAAAGCAATCAGCACACGGCGACGCGTCAGGGACAAACGAACACTCATGGTTCCTCCGCTGCCACCAACGGAGCATCCGCGGTTCCGTTCCTGCGCCAGATGCGAAAAAATATGACGGAAGTCATGGTTCAACGTGACCGGGACCGGCTCTAATGCGCGGCCATCGCACCGGTGTTCCGGTTGACCGCGCGCAGGGACAGCGCCAGAGGCACCATCAATCCGGCGACCAACGCCAGCACGAAGAAGACATCGATATAGCCAAGGATCGTCGCCTGCGACTGCACGTCCTGGCCGATCACCGCCGACGCGGTGCCGAGCGCATTACCGGTCGCAGGCTGCCCATTCAGATAGGATTGGATACGATTCAAGGTATCATTATAGAACGGGTTCCAGGTGCCGAGGTGTTCGACCAGCCGGCTCTGATGAAACTGCTCGCGCCGCGCCAGCACGGTCTGGCTCAGCGCCACGCCCATCGAGCCGCCGAAGTTTCGCGCCAGGTTGATCAGCGCCGAGGCCTGGTCGGTCTTGGCCGGCGGAATGCCATCGTAGGAGGCGGTCGTGATCGGGATGAAGATCAGCGGCAGCCCGATGCCGAGATAGATGCGTGACCAGGCAAAGAACCAGAAACCGACATCGGGGCTCATGCGAAGCAGATCGATCATGGCAAGACCGGCGACCGCCGCGCCGATCGTGATCAGATAGCGCGGCTGCACGAAGCCGAGCCGCCCCACCACCACCATCATCACCATGGTCATGGCGCCTCCCGGGGAGATCGCCAGCCCGGCGAGCGTGGCGGTGTAGCCGAATTCCGTTTGCAGCAGTTGCGGCAGGATCTGGGTGGTGGCGATCAGCAACGCGCCGGTCACCAGCATGATGACGAAGCAGGTGCCGAACTGGCGTCCGGTCAGCATCTTGATGTCGATCAGCGGCTGCGGCCGGTTCAGCTCCCAGGGGATGAACAACAGCAGCGCGGTCGCCGACACCGCGGCGAACGCCACGATGAACGATGAGCCGAACCAGTCGTCGATCTGGCCGCGGTCGAGCACCACCTCGAGGCCGCCGAGGAAGGTCGCGATCAGCAGGAAGCCGACCGTGTCGAAATTCAGTCCCCTGGCCCACAGCCGCTCGCGCTCCTTGGCTTTCTCCGGCGAACTCGGGATGATCATGTAGGTGAGCACGACGGAGAGCAGGCCGACCGGCACATTGATGAGGAAGCACCAGTGCCAGGACAGGTTGTCGCTGAGCCAGCCGCCGAGCGTCGGCCCGACCGCCGGCGCGACCACCACGGCGATGCCGTAGAGTGCAAATCCCTGGCCGCGCTTGGCAGGCGGGAAGGCGGCCGCCAGAATCGATTGCGCCACCGGCGTCATTCCGCCGCCGGCCAGGCCCTGCATGACGCGGAAGATCAGCAGCGATTGCAGACTCCAGGCAAAACCGCAGAGCAGGGAACTGACGGTAAACAGCGCCACGCAGACCAGAAAGAAGTTCTTGCGACCGAACATCTGCACGATCCAACCGCTCGCACACAGCACAATCGAGTTGGCCACCAGGTAGGTGGTGATGACCCAGGACGCTTCGTCGCTGCTGACGGCCAGTCCACCGGAGATGTAACGCAAGGCGACGTTGGCGATGGTGGTATCGAGCACCTCCATGAAGGTCGCGATCGCGACCAGCACCGCGATGACCCATGGGTTGGCGTCGCCATATTCGCCTGTGGTCGCTGCGTCCGGCATCGCCCGCGGGTCCCGGTCACGGACGGACGGTGACGGTCGGCACCACCGACATGCCCGGGCCCAATTCGACATCGGGACGGCGGTCGAAGGTGATCTTCACCGGCACGCGCTGCACGATCTTGACGTAGTTGCCGGTGGCGTTTTCGGCCGGCAACAGGCTGAACGCCGTTCCGCTGCCGGCCTGGACGCTGTTGACCCGGCCCGGAAAGTCGCGGCCGCCGAAGGCGTCAATCCGGATATCGACGGGTTGCCCGACGCGCATGGCGGCAAGCTGTGTTTCCTTGAAGTTGGCGGTGACCCACACATCCAGCGGCACCACGATCATGATCGATTGCCCGGGAGCCGCGAGCGCGCCGACCGCCGCGGTCAACTTGGTCACGCGTCCGTCGACGGTGGCGTGCAGCGCGGTGCGTTGCAGGTCCGCATCGGCACGATCCTTTTGTGCCCTGGCCTCGTCAACCTGGGCCGAGGCGCCGATCTTCTGCGCGTTGAGCACATCGATCTGGCGTTCCGCCTCGACCTTGGCCGCGGTGGCCGCTTCCAGCGCGGCCCGCTTGCCGTTGAAGTCGGAGGTTGCCTGCTGCGCGCGCTGCACCGTGCCGGCACCCTTCTGCACTAGGTCCTGATATCGGGTGTTTTCGTCCTGCGCGAATTTGAAGGCCGCTTGCGCTTCGGTCACTTGTTCGTTGGCCTGATCGACCTGGGCTTTCTGGGCCGCGATCTGCGCATCGATGTGTTTCACCGTGGCTTCGGCCTGCTCAATCTGGGCGCCGGCTTGATCGGCCGCGGCCTTGTAGTTGCGTGGATCGATGGTCGCGAGCAAATCGCCGCGCTTGACGATCTGGTTGTCGGTCACGCTGACGCTGGTAATGGCGCCGCTGACTTCCGGACTGACCAGCACCGGCCGGCTATCGATGAACGCGTCGTCCGTGCTCTCATAATGCCGGGCGTAGAGGTACCAAACCACGCCGGCGATAATTCCGGCCACGATCAGTCCGAGGCAGACCATCATGGCGACGGGATGCTTCCGAAAGGCGCCCCTGATTCCTCCCGGTCCGTGGTCCTGACCTTGATCATGGTCCGGCTGTTCGGGCCGATCGCGCTTGAGATCCCCGGGCTTCGGTTGAGGTTTTTCCGACCGCATGTTGTCTTCATCGACGGCCGGAACGGGCCTCGCAATTGGCCGCGTCGCCGCCTTGGGCGTTCTCTGCCGGGTTGTCTCTGCGGCCGGCGAGACAGCGTTGTCGTCCGTCCGATCTGCGGAACTCATGCTTACCCTCCTTCAGATCCGGATCGCATACCGGGGCTTGTTGCAGCGCCAGAAACTGCCAACGGGCCGAACTTCAGCTTGTTCCCCAGGATGGCGCGCGCCCGGCTGTCATGATGCGCAAGGCGCATCGGCGGCGATATGAGCCCACCAATCGCGCGGCCGGGTAGTCAGCTCCTGATCAGTTTATTATCGGCTTCGCTTGCGATTGCCCGTAGACAATCGACAGCGCGGCTGAACCCGGCGGGATCGACGGCTCATGGTCTCACCCTTCACGGCCGGCATGGCCGTTGACAGGCGGACATTCCATTTCAGGTCCTGAGAAGATCCCACGAAGGGCTCTATGTCCTGAATGTCCTGATCAAAAAAAGAGCGACCCGGTTGGGGGCAAATATCGGCTCACTTGGAACTTCGGATGTTTCCCAGGCTTGAATGGTACTTCGTTGGAGAAGCGCCGATGCGTAGACGACCCGTTGCAAGTACACCATCGATCCTAATGAAGCTGGCCAGTAATGCAGTCATGGGCGTCGCCATGGGGCTGATGCTCGTCCTTGCCCTTAACATGTTGGATCAGTCCGGGGTCGTCAGGTTAGTCAACAACGGTTCAGACGGAGCTGCCACAAGCGTCGTGTTCGTAGGCACCATAATTACGATCTTCGGCGTGGGTTCAGCCTTGACCGGACTGATCTTCATTATGACCGACGAAAGCTAATCATTTTGGCGTTCTGGCAGGTTCTATCGAGAGCGTTGCAAGCGGAACTGGCGGCGCTGTCTCTGGGAGAAAAGCGCGGACTTTCGTCATCTCAGCGGCGCAATGCGTCCTCTGCGATGACGACGAATTCCGGGGCCTTGTTTGCCTGTTTCCGACCTTTACCAGCGGTCACTATTGTTCCAGTTGCCGCCGTTGTCCCAGCCGCCGCCGTTGTTCTGCCAGCCCCGTGCGTTTCGCGGGCCACGCGTCTGGCCATAGGCCAAGCGGGGATTCGCGATGCATTCTCCCGCCTGGCCGCTGACAGTGGCCATGCACTGACGGTAGGAGGTGAAAGCGCAGTTTCCGAAATCCGGGTTCGTGATGGTGCGAGCACACCAGGCGTAATCTCGGGCCAGGCATGGCGCAGAGCTGGCGATGAAGAGCGCGGCCGAAACGATCAGAAGTTTGCGCATGTTATACATCCTCTATGTTATGTCTCGACGCTCCAACGCCCTCCAAACCTACTCGTTCCCCAGAGATCGTGCATGACGGATGCATGTGCAAAAGCGGTAACGGGCGGCAACTTGCGGCTGAGCGGCGCTTGACGCTCTTGGGTCTCGTCGCGGCCGTTCGGAGTAAAGAACGGACCTTTGTTCTGATTTTGGACGAGGGCGAAGAGGCCCTCGGGGCGATCACGGCTTTAGCCAACGAAGAACAATATGGCGCATCGGTGTCGGCAGTCCGGGCGTTCCGCCGAGCCGATGTTGGATAATACGATCTTCCCGCCAAAAACTGAAGGCCAATTGTCTTGGGCGAGCAGAGCGAGGAACTCAGTCTATCGGCGATATAGCCCCGGGCAATGCGGCGGGTCGAAAGCCGCCGCAGGCTCTGGGGCGCCCTGGGAACGCTGTCGGTGCCGGACCTTTCATAACCTCTTTTCCTGATATCAGCCTGTATTATCAGGGGCCGGTTATGGCAGAATGAAGCCAGAGGCAAACCGTGGTCGCCGGTCGTTTCGCTCATGCCGGTCGGATCGCGCCGGCGCCACCTGGCCTTCGCTCGACCGGGGTGCCGGATCAGCCCGGTGCGGCGCCCTGGGTCGCGGTATACACGGCATAGAGCGACTGGCTCGACGCCATGAACAGGCGGTTGCGCTTGGGGCCGCCGAAGCAGATGTTGCCGCAAACCTCGGGCAGCCGGATCCGGCCGATCAGCTTGCCTTCGGGTGTCCACACCGTCACCCCGTTATAGCCGACATGGCGGCCGGCATTGCTCGAGGCCCAGACATTGCCGTTGACATCGATACGCACGCCGTCCGGCCCGCAATTCACGCCGTCAATGATGAAGTCGTTGAACAGCTTCTGATTGCTGAGCTTGTTGTCGGCGCCGACATCGAACACGAACATGTTGCCTTTGCCGCCCGGCCCGGTATCGCCCGGCCCTTTGCCGGTCGAGATCACATACAGCTTCTTGTAGTCCGGCGAGAACGCCAGCCCATTGGGATCCGGCACCTGGTCCTCAGTCAACACGAGATCGAGGCGGCCAGAGGGATCGATCCGATAGCAATTGGTCGGCAGTTCGCGCTTGCGCGGCACGAAGTCGGCCGGCTCGCCGATCCGCGCGTTGAGCTTGCCGCCCCCGTCCGGCTCGCCCTCATAGAGCTGGCCGCCATAGGGCGGGTCGGTGAACCAGTAGCTGCCATCCGGGTGGGCGACGACATCATTGGGTGAGTTGAGCTTCTTGCCGTTGAAATTATCGGCCAGCACGGTGGCCGTACCGTCGTGCTCGTAGCGCGTGACCCTGCGGGTGAGATGCTCGCAGGAGAGCTGTCGGCCCTGGAAGTCGAACGAGTTGCCATTGGAATAGTTGGACGGATATCGGAATACGGAGACGTGGCCATCATCCTCCGACCATCGCATCTGCCGGTTATTGGGAATGTCGCTCCAGACGAGATAGCGGCCCTGCGCGCTCCAGGCCGGGCCTTCGGCCCATAATAATCCCGTGTAAAGACGCTTGATCGACGTGTTGGGCTGGGCGAGGTCATTGAAGGACGGATCGACCGCGATGATATCGGGGTCCCAGAAATAAGTGGTCGGGGCGCCGCCAGGGCCGAAATCGCGCGGCGGAGTGGTGATGGTCGTGGGCGGCCCCGCTGGTGCGGTCTGCTGGGCCAGCGCGCCGCCGGTCCCCGCCATGGTGGCGCCGGCGGCAATCGCCAGGCCGTGGACGAGTGTTCGTCGTGAGATCGTTGTTTCCGGATCAGGCTGTGACCCCGGATCGCGCTGCACTTCGCGTGTCATCAAAGCCTCCCAATGTGTACGCCGGCCGGTTGATCCGGCTCAAGCGAAGGTCAGGCTAATCCGATCCGGGTCCGGTTGCGAGAAGCTTCAATGCAGCTCAAGACTGAAATTTGCCGAATGGAAGAATGCTGCATCGCTCCGTTCGACAAGAGAATTTTATGCTGCGCTTACCCAGAAGGGCCTGCGAACTCATCGGCCGGGTGGCGGCGATCCAGAGGCTATGGCGAGCGGCAACAGGTGGCGCGGGACGATGATGCGCTCGCCGGGCACCAGCGGCAGGCTGTCCGAGCCCTTGTTGATCTGGGTGATCGACCACAGCGGTACGTGATAGAGGTCCGCGATCGTCCGCAGCGTGTCGCCCGGACGGGCGATCGCCGGCGTGCCGCTGTCCCACAGCTCGATCGCGACATTGGCGGGAACGACATAGCGAAGCGAAAGCGGCTCGCCCTGGGTCTGCGCCGGCGTGGTGGCGAGCTGCAGGATCTTGTTGACCAATTGTTCGTGGACGGCGTTCATCTTGTCGATGTTGATGTGGGTGACCTCGTCATGCTGCGAGAGATCGTAGCTCGCATAGTGGCCGTGATAGCCCGGCCCAGGCTTGACGTCGCCGCCTCCCAGAACGCTTTTCGACAGGAAAATATTGATATAGCGCTCGACATTGGTCGGCACGTCGGGCGTAACGTGAGCCGGGTCGATGGTGACCATGAGGCTGACCGGGATATTTTCGGCCAGGAGCATCTGCGCGAAGATCAGGTTGCAATACCCGCCCATCGAGTGCCCGATCAGGATGATCGGCGCGGGATCGTCGCGATATTCGCGGATGGCGCTCTCGGCGATCAGGCGGCAGATCGTGAACTCGTAGACATCAGCGGTGACGCCGGCCTGTTCGAGCCGTTCCGTCAGGCGGTCCATCCCGCGCGAGAAAATCGGGCCAAGGGCGCCACGGAACAGATAGACGCGCCCGCGCGGCGCGACCGGGGGCTGCGCGGCGACCGGGGGCGTTGCGACCGGCGCGGCCGCCTGTACGACGACGGCAGGCGTATGGCGCGGACCGCCTCTGGCTGCCGGCGGGCTTTCCACGGCGGACGCGCTGTCGCCCGGTGCCGCGAGCGACCCAGCCGCGGCAGCCCCGAAGCAACCACAGAACAGGCCGGCTGAAAGCATCGCGCCGATCAGGAGGCCTGCGGTTCGCTTTGGATGGATCATGCGCTTCCGGCCTATCGCTCTAAGGAATGGGCACACCTAGCAGTCGACAGCCATCGACGCCGACGGCGCACATTTCCCGAAAGACAGCCGTGTCGCCGATGAATAGGCAGAATTTGAGGCGCGCGCCAGGCATCCGAAGCGGGGAAGGGCCGGGAAAACTACTGGTTCGTGGTCACGGCGGCGTTCGCCGTACCCGCACTATGCCTGGCGGCCCTCATGGCCGGCGGCCGCTGCGTGACGGACGGGGCTTTCGCACGGCTGAAGGCCACCGCGTCGATGGCACTGATGACCCGCTGTTGCATCATCTCGTTCTTGTCGATGGTAAGATGTCCAACGCCGCTATTGCTGACGTCGACATTCTCCAGCGCGCCATGCAATTGGCTGGTCTTCGAGACCGGCGTGCCGACGCCATCTGCCACGTAAAAATTGATATAGCGCCCGACATGTCCGGACAGACTGGTGCGAAACACCAAATCCAGGCCGATCGCCAACTTGACGGGGGCGCCGAGCTGGTCCAGGCGCGCCACCATGTCGGGCAGCGCGGTGGCGCCGGAGGAGTGCCCGACCAGGATGATGGTCCGCGTCCGTCCGCTCCTGTATTCCGCCGCGGCCTCGTCGGCCAGCGAGGCCCAGGAGAGATAGTTGGCGACGGTGACGGTGATGCCCTGCGCTTGCAGTTTCGCCGCGATGTCATCCAGGCCCAGGGAAAAGATATTGAGCACGCCGCGCAAGAGATAGACGTGGGCATCCGATGCTGACGGCGCCGCGGCCATCGCGTTCGCCGTGCCGGCGCCGGGCTGAAGTCCCAACAGCAGCGCGATGGCGGCGGCCTGCAGCGCACGCACGGCCCGGCAAGGCATCAAGAGCCAGACGGATGATCCAATATTATTGTGGCGATCTGGCTTCATGGCCCCTCGAAATGGCTTGGCGAGCGTTGCGTAACCAAATCGTAGCCTTCGTATGCGCGCATCTGCAACCGATGGCGGAGTGGCGATCGATTTTGTCCACCATGCGTGACCAGTCAGCAACACCATCGCCTTTTAAAAGGGCACTCGATAGAGGCAACTGGAACTCGAATTTTGGCGCGTGATGCGGGTTACGTGGACGAATGACCTAAGAAAGATATTGACAATCCATCAATCAAACAAACTCGACACCGATTCCTCGGCGGCGGTACGGCCGATCGCTTCGGCAATCAGCGAGGCGATCGAGAGCGTGCGGATGTTGGGTGCCTTGCGCACCGCTTCGGTCGGCAGGATCGAGTTGGTGATGACGAGTTCCTTCAGCCTTGAACCGGATGATGCGGGCGGCGGCGCCGCCGGACAGCACGCCGTGGCTGATATAGGCGTACACATCCTTGGCGCCATTGGCGAGCAGCGCATCGGCGGCGTTGACCAGCGTACCGCCGGAATCGACGATGTCGTCGATCAGGATGCAGGTATAGCCGGCGACGTCGCCGATCACGTTCATGACTTCGGATTCGCCTGGCGCGCTCGCGCCGCTTGTCGATGATCGCGAGCGGCGTGTTGATGCGCTTGGCGAGCCCGCGCGCGCGCACGACGCCGCCGACGTCGGGCGATACAACCATGACCTTGCCGAGGTCGAAGCGTTCCTTGATATCGCGCACCATCACCGGCGAGGCGAAGAGGTTGTCGGTCGGAATGTCGAAGAAGCCCTGGATCTGGCCGGCATGCAGGTCGAGCGTCATGACGCGGTCGACGCCGGCATGGGTGATCAGGTTGGCCACCAGCTTGGCCGAAATCGGCGTGCGCGAGCCGGATTTGCGATCCTGCCTCGCATAGCCGAAATAAGGGATCACCGCGGTGATGCGGCGCGCCGAGGCCCGGCGCAATGCATCGGTGATGATCAAGATCTCCATCAGATGATCGTTGGCCGGAAACGAGGTCGATTGAATGATGAAGATATCCGAGCCGCGGACATTTTCCTGGATCTCGACGAAGATTTCCATGTCGGCGAAACGCCGCACCACCGCCTTGGTCAGCGGATAGTCCCAGCCCGCTGGCGATGGCCTGCGCCAGGGCGGGATTGGAGTTGCCGGCAACGAGCTTGATTGAGCCGTTCTTCGCCGACATCGACACCTCTCCTCGCGCCTTGCTGGATACGATGTTCAACATATCGGAATACCCACGAAACTGGCGCGCCTCGACCGGCGAGGTGATATCAAGGAGAGGATGCGGCTGGCAACCCGTGGAATCCGGTTTTCCTGCGTAAAATAAGCGCTTAATGCCTGTTTGGCGACAAAAGCCTGTTTTGCGTTAATGGTCGCTGTAGCCAAGCGCGCTGACGTGCCAGATCCCCGAAGCCGGTGAGACCTCATCGGCGCTCGCCACCGCCGGGCCGCGCCGGTCAGGCTGCGCCGCGGGCGGTGGTCCATCCGCGGGTACCGTTCCATTGATCATGGCGCTGAGACCGCTCAAGCCCGCCTGTGCAATCTTCCGTAACACCAGATCATCGGCGGCCTCCCAGGGGTCACGGCCGGCTCTACCGGCCGGCTCCTCGCCGTTAAGACGGAGCGCACGCTGCTGGTCGCGGTCATAGACGTCCCAGACCCAGGCGATCACGGTGCGACCGTGATTGACCTCGGCGGCGAGATAGCTGCGCACCCGGTAGGAGGCCGAGGCTTCGCGGGGCACGATCGACAGATTGCGCAGCTGGGCCTCGCTGTTGAGCACGCCAACCAGGCGATCGAAGATCTGCGGCGGCGGGCCATCGATCGATTCGAAGGTGACGGTCGGACCGGCGCTGGCGCTCGCAAACGAGCTGCTGGCGCCGCCGCCGCCGGCACAGCCGCCAAGGCCGCAAGCAAGCACCAACAAAACGGCGGCCGCGGCAGCACGCGGCGTCCGGCGGCAGGCCCGCCAGTGAGCAGTAACGACATCCCTCATGGCCGCATGCGATATCTTTAAAAAGTCTTAAGGTCCAGCTGCCAGTTCCGGTTGCGGCCATGCCCTGTAACGGGCTGGTTCGCCGAACATTTGCCGCTTTTGGAACTTCTACAAACGCGCAATGGCCGCCACTGGGCCGCCGCCCGGCGGCCCCTGATGCTCCGCGCCGCCGGAGACATAGACGGCGCCGGTTCCCGCGAGACCGCTGATCAGCCCGCCCACCGCGGCGCGGGCGTGGCGGGTGGCGCTGATATCGGTATCCTCGAGCATGGTGTGACGGCATCCGCGGACATTGCCATCCGGGGAGGCCTCCGCTTTGGCGAATATATTGACCAGGCGGCCCGAGACGATCGGATCGGGACGATCGCTCGCCCAGAGGCCAACGCTCTCCAGTGCACCGATCACCGCGGCGGCATCGATGGCGTCGCGCATCACGGCGTGCCCGATGACAAAGGGACTCGCTGACGATGTCGAGTTTCCCAGGGCGATGACGACATTATGCATCAGCTCGATCCCGGCCGAAGTCGAGGCCACCGAGGAAAACAGGTTCCAGTTCTTGAGCACCTCAGCGTCGTCGATCATTCCCTCCACCTCGCCCAGTGCGCTGGCTACGCCGAGCGCGGAGGCGCCACGCGAGTAAGCCATCGATCCATAAGCGCTGGTCGTTACGGTGCTCTCGCCCCTGGCGTGGGCGGCCTCGATACGGTCGCTTGTCAGCAACGGACATTTGATCTGCACGAAATGCACATCCTGCGGATCGTCGATGCTTGCATCTGCCATCGCAAGGCGGACTGCCTTGGCCGTCTCCTCGATCTGAACGCCGCGGCCGAGCTCTTCCGGCATGAACTCGCGGGTCTGGGCGATGCCGATACTCAGCCGCTTGCCGGCGATGCCGCCGGAGGGGCCTTCGGAGATCGCGCGACGCGCGAAGACCGTGAGATGCGGACTGAGCACGCCTTCGGTGCCGCCCGACATGACGAAGGCGATCTTCCGCTCCACGTGGTGTTGGGGGAGGCCAACATAGGGCGCAAGCGCACCGCTCAGCGCCGCAACGGCATATTCGCGCGTGAAATCATTGACGCCGCCGTTGCCCTCGGTCTTTCCCAGGATCGCCAGGATTGAAGCGGGCTCGATTTTACCCGCTTCGATCAGCTGGAGCAGACCCGATACGTCACCAGGTCCTTTGGTCGGGATTCGAACGACATCTACCAGGGTCGTGCGCATGATCATTCCGTGGTGCCGCTGTCGTCCGACGAACAGGTTCGGGTGCTCGGTCGCTTCATCAATCGCTGGCCCCGCGTTTCTTAAACCTGGCACGGAGCTTGTCCCAGGGTTCGATACGGACCCCATTGCTGCGCATGACGATGCCCTGCTGAATGATCGACAGGAAATTGTTCCAGGTCCAGTAGATCACCAGGCCGGCCGAAAATTTCGCCAGCATGAAGGTGAAGAGAACGGGCATCCAGTTCAAGATCGCCGCCTGGGTCGGGTCTGGCGATGCCGGAGCGAGTTTCATCTGCACCCACTGGGTGAGGCCCATGATCAGCGGCCATGCGCCGACCATGAGAAGTCCTCCCAGCAATGGCAGGGATGCTGGGTCATAGGGGATCAACCCGAAAAGATTGAACAGGCTGGTCGGATCCGGCGCGGACAGATCCTTGATCCAGCCGAAGAAATGCGCCTGACGCATCTCGATCGTGACGAACAGCACCTTGTACAGCGAGAAGAAGATCGGGATTTGGACCAGCGTCGGCAGGCAACCGGCCAGCGGATTGAGCTTCTCCTTCCGGTAGAGCTCCATGGTCGCCTGTTGTTGCTTCATCCTGTCGTCCGCGAAACGCTCGCGGATCAGCTGGATCTGCGGCTGCAGGGCCTTCATCTTCGCCGTCGAGGCATAGGATTTGTTGGCGAGCGGAAAAAAGGCGACCTTGAGCATCAATGTCACGATCAGGATCGCCACACCGAAGTTTCCGACCAGCCTGAAAATGGCGTCGATCAGAGCGAACATTGGCTTGGTGATGAAGCGGAACCAGCCCCAGTCGATCGCCAGGTCGAACCGGTTGAGACCGAGTGCCTCCTGATAGCGATCGAGGATCGCGACTTCCTTGGCACCGGCGAACAGCCTGGCCGTGGCGCTCGCCTGGGCTCCGGGCGCGATCGTCAGCGTATCCTCCACGTAACTGGCCTGATAGGTTCTGAGCGAACCAAGCGCGCCGGCGGAAAATTCGGCGTGGAGATGGGCGGACGTCTCAGGCAACAGGACGGCAGCCCAATACTTGTCGGTAAACCCGAGCCAGGCATTGCGGAGGTCGAAGGGCACCCGCTTCTTGTCATCGAGCGTCTGGTAGCGGATCTCCTGCAGCCCCTGCGCCCCGAGAACACCGATGGCGCCTTCGTGTAGCAGGTAGTAGCCCGATGTCGACGGCGGGTTATGACGGGAGACCACGGCATACGGAGCGAGTGCGACAGCCGCCGGTCCGTGGTTTTCGACCTCATCGCGAATGGTGAAAAGATAGTTTTCGTCAACCGAAATCGTCCGCCTGAATTCCAGCCCCTCGCCGTTTTGCCAGAGCAGGGTAACCGGGCGTCCGACGCCGAGAGCGTCCGATCCCTGCTGGCGCCACGCGGTCTCCGAGGTGGGCACTTTGACATTTCCGCCGGACGCATCGATCCAGCCGGACTCGGCATAAAACGGCTGCGGACTGCCGGACGGCGACAGCAGCTCGATGGCCGGCGATCGGGGATAGATGGTTTGCCGGTACTGCAACAGCGCGAGATCGTCGATGCGTCCGCCGGTCAGCGCAATCGATCCTTTGAGCCGGGGCGTGTTGATGGCCACGCGCTGCGATCGGGCCAGCGCCTCCTGCCGCGAATCCGGCCGCGACGGTGGAGCAGCGGCCGCGGCTGCTAAGGCCATCTCGACGGTTTGAGTTTGGCGTGGAAGCACCGTTCCCGCGGGCCATTCGTTGACCCGAGCCGCCTTTTGCGTAGGTTGTTTGCCCAGGAACGAGGTCGCGAAGAAATATTGCCACGTGATCAGGACGACTACAGAGAGCGCGATAGCATAGAACATATTGTTCTGGTCGTGCATGGCCAGTGCCCTTCCGCTTGGCGCCTCCCATGCTTTCAAGGGAAGCAGATCAATCATTGCAGCACGATATTGCCGCAAGCCCGTCTTTCGGAACGTGGCAAGGTGCCGCGCCAACCACCGCTATGGTCAGCGGGCTTGACGCACCGCGCCAGCGATGACTAGAGCCTATCCCGGTCTTGTCATCGTTAGTCGTCATGGCCGGCTTGTCCCGGCCATGACGATAGAAAAAAAGCGATTCAACCTTATCGGGACATGCTCTAGACGAGTGATTTTGAAGTTCTGATCATATCGTCAGGTCTCCCCGGTCCTCATCCCCAGGAGCATCGCGCAAGCGCGATGCGTCTCGAAGGATGGCCGCAAAGGCGGTGCAAGCGGCCATCCTTCGAGACGCGCGCGAAGAGCGCGCTCCTCACAGGATGAGGTCGGAGCAAGGCTCGATATGATAAGCTTCAAGGAATCGCTGAGCTAGTGGCCGGAACGGTGAAGCAAGGGGGGAAATAAATGACAGTTGAGCTGCACATGCTGGTCTATTCGGGGGCCTTGTTGCTCGTTCTGGTGTTGATCCAGGCTGCGGCGGGGACGGCGGCGCAGGGGGCGGTAAGAATGGCCAATGCGCGGGACAATCTGCCGCCACCGACGACTTTTCAGGCCCGCACCAAGCGGGTGGTCGACAATCACCGCGAGGGGCTGACGATCTTTGCTCCCTTTGTGCTGGCAGCAGCGGTTGCCCATGTGTCGAACTATTGGACCGTACTGGGAACACAGCTGTTCTTCTATTCACGCGTGCTCCACGCCGGGCTCTATCTCGCCGGAGTTCCCATGATCAGGCCGTTGGTCTGGGTGGTGGGTGTGGCAGGCACCGTGATGGTGCTGCTCGCCGTTCTGTGACCCTGCCTAGCTTTCCAGCGCGATCGCGTGCACGTGCCGGCCGTAGTCCGGCTCGCCGCGATGCACCGAGCGCCGGTAGCTGTAGAAACGCTCGTCGGAATAGGTATCGATGCCGGTGTCCTCGATCATCAGGACCCCGGCGTTTTCGAGGCGCATCCGGATGAAGCCGGCGAGGTCGAACAGGGCGTGGCCTTCGCGCGCGGCGGGAATGAAAAACAGCGCGTGGTCCGCGTCATCAGCAATGAACCGCTCGACGAATTCGCCGCCCACTTCGTAACTGTGCTGGCGGATCAAGGGACCGATAGCCGCGACAATGCCGCTGCGTTCGGCGCCGAGCGTTTCCATGGCCTCGATGGTCGCCTCGACAATGCCGGCCAGCGCGCCCCTCCAGCCGGCATGCGCGGCGCCGATCACGCGCGTCCGCGGATCTGCCAACAGGATCGGTCCGCAGTCGGCGGTGGTGGCGCCGATAGCAAGACCTTCGGTGCGGGTGACGATGGCGTCGGCGCGGGGTCGCAAGCCGCCTTGCCACGGTCCCGATGCCACTACCACATCGGGCGAGTGCGTCTGGTGCACGCTGAGAAAGTGCTCCGGCGTGACGCCCAGTTGTTGCGCCATCCGGCGGCGATTTTCCGCGATGTGAGCAGGATCGTCGCCGGAGCCAAGGCCGCCGTTGAGGCTTGAATAGATGCTGCCGGACACCCCACCCTCGCGCGTGAAGAAAGCGTGTCGCAGGCCGGGAATGGCCGAGAGCAGTTCCGATCCGAGCATCATGATCGCGCGGCCTTGGCGGCTTCCCCTTCGTCGATGAAGCCTACCAGCTCTCTCAGACGCGGCTCCGAGATGGCCAGCACCTTGAACAGCGATCCCATGCCGCCACGGCCGCCTTCAATCAGCCGTTGCAGCGCGCTGGAAATGTCCTCGGCGGTCTCCGGCGCGGCCTTGGCCATCAGCCTCGCCGCGCGGGCTTCGATCCCGAGCCGCTTCAGAAAGTCGCCCTGCGGCACCGGGCCATGGACGTAGGCGCCCAAATCCTCCGCGGCGCGCGCCAGTGCCTGAAAATCAACATGGGCGGTGATGTCGGCCTCGCCGGGATTTTTCAGAGGCTCGACGAAGCTGTGGCGGGCAATGGCCTGAAAGGTATCGCCTGCGTCGCTGCGCAGGTGACCGTAGTCGATGATCAGCGCCGCGCCGCCCTGCTCGCGAACCCGGGTCGCGATCTTCATGATCTCGGTGTCGGGACGCCATTCGAACACGGCTCCGACCGGAGCGGCCCGCACCAGCGGCGGCAGCAGCACCTCGAAGCGCGGCATGGGCTCGGCGGCGGCACCGAACACCAGATCGCCGTCGGCGTCGAGCTCAACCGTGCGCTCGTGCCAGCCGGTCTCGCGTTTCACCATCTGGTGGATCGGCAGCACGTCGAAATATTCATTGGCCAGGATAATCGTCGGCCCCGGCGGCACGTCGTCGATATCCTCGTGCCAGGCGACATTGCGCACCGCTGACAGCGCCGACTTCTGCTTGTCGCGCAGCACCGGATTGATCTCGACCAGGTGGATACTCAGCGATTGATAGAGCGGCGGCAGCACCCGCAGCGCGCGCAGTGCGTCCACCATCATGGTGCCGCGCCCGGGTCCGAGTTCGATCAATCGCAGCTGCGCCGGCGAGCCCATCGCCTTCCACACCGATGCCGCCCACAAGCCGAGCAATTCGCCGAACATCTGGCTGACTTCGGGCGCGGTGGTGAAATCGCCCTCGCGTCCCAAGGGATCGCGCGCGACGTAATAGCCGTGTTCGGGATGCGTCAGGCACATCGCCATGAAACGCCAGACCGGCATTGGCCCGACCGTCTTGATCAATCTGACGATCTCGGACTTTAGCGGCGAGAGCTCGGTCATGGCGTGCCCTCGATGGGATTTGGGGAGGAGCTTGGCGTTTTGTGGCGGCAGGCCAGGGCGATGAGGATGGCGCCGACCGCAATCATCGGCAGCGACAGCAACATTCCCATGGTCAGTCCGCCCCATAGAAATCCGAGCTGAGGGTCGGGCTCCCTGAAGAACTCGCCGAAAATCCGCGCCAGTCCATAAAAGGCGATGAAACTGCCGAGGATCAGCCCCGGCCGTTTCAGCGCGCCCAGCCGGATCATCACCGCCAGCAGCATAAACAGCACGATGCCCTCGAGCCCGGCCTCGTAGAGCTGGCTCGGATGGCGCGGCAGCGGGCCGCCATTGGGAAAGACCATCGCCCAGGGCAGGCCGGGATCGGCCGGCCGGCCCCAGAGCTCGCCGTTGATGAAATTGGTCAGGCGGACCAGAAAGATGCCGATCGGTGCGACCCCGCAGGTAATATCACCCAGCGATAAAGTCGGCAGGTTTCTCTTCCAGCAAAACAGCATCACCGCGGCGACGCAGCCAAGGAATCCGCCGTGAAACGACATGCCGCCTTTCCATAGTTCGAGTATTTCGCTGGGGTGCTGGATGAAGAACGGCAGATTGTAGAACAGGACATAGCCGGTGCGGCCGCCCAGAATGATGCCGACTGTGACCCAGAGGATGAAATCGTCCATGTCCAAAAGCGTGATCGGTGACGCTCCGTTCCACAATTGCGGGCGCTTGATCAAGGCGCGCGCGTAGATCCACCCCAGCACGATGCCAAAGATATAGCCGAGCGCATACCAGCGGATCGCAATCGGTCCGATCGCAATCGCGATGGGATCGAAGGCCGGAAAGGGGATGACAAGGAACGGCATCGAATCGCAGTTTATGACTTTAGATTGCGCCGATAAAGCGCCAGCAGCCGTTCCCAATGCCGCTCGGCGGCGTCGCGATGGTAGACTGGCCGCTTCGGGAAGGCGAAACCGTGATGGGTGCCGGGATAGATCTCGACCTCGGCATGGGCGCCATCGTCGTGCATCCCCTGTCTCACCTTCTCGATCGTCTCGACCGGCGCATAGATGTCGGTTTCGGCACAGCCGAAATAGAGCTCGGCTTTGGTTTTGCGCCCGGCAAGATGCGGGCTGTCGGGCTGATCGGTGGCGAGCTGGGTGCCGTAGATCGAGGCGGCGGCTCTGACGCGCCCCGGAAAATGCGTTGCCGCGTTGACGGCGTAGCGCCCGCTCATGCAGTAGCCGACAGTCCCGACGAGGTCGCTGCGCGCAGCGGCCTGGCCATCGGCATAGGCCAACAGGGCGGTGGTATCTTCCATGACCATGGCGATGTTGATCGAGGCCATCAATTGGAACATGCGCTTGCGCTCGGGCGATTCCGGGTCGGCCGGCAGGGGGCCGAGTTCCATGACGCCGGAGCGATAGTAAAGGTTTGGCAGCATCACGTAATAGCCGGAGGTACCCAGCCGGCGCGCCATGTCGCGCAGTTCCTCGCGGATAGCCGGCGCATCCATGTAGAGAATGATGACAGGGTGCGGGCCGTCACGCTCGGGGTGGCTGATGAATGTGGTGACGTGGCCGTCCCGGGTTGGTATCTCGATCTGCTGGTCGATCATGGGCGTTGCTCCGGGCTTTTCGTTTGAGCGCGCTTTGCCTGGCGATCGATACGATTGCAAGGAAACCGGATCATGACAAGGCAACTTGCTTAAGGGGTTAACGAGGTCAGCGCACTTGAAGTGTGACGGCGAAATCGCCATTGTCAGGCGAGGCGCCGATTGCCGCCGAGTGGAGATTTCGCCATGACCCAGACCAGCAACCGGTTTTTCGACGAGATCGGGCGATTGATGAATGACGCCGCCGGAGCCGCACAGGGCGTCAAGCGCGAGGTCGATGCCGTGGTCCGCAACCAGGCTGAAAAGATCCTGAGGGATCTCGACATCGTCAAGCGCGAGGAATTCGAGGCGGTCAAGGACATGGCCGCCCTGGCGCGTGAGGAGAACGAGGCTTTGAAAGCACGCATCGCGGTGCTGGAAGCCAAACTCGGCGGGTCAGCCTCGGCGCCGGATATCGGCGGCCTGAAGACGGAGGGGTGATCTCTTGAATCTCCGTGCGCGCGGTTCGCTTGGCGGGAAGGCGGAGATCGCTCAGCATGTCATCTCCGCGAAGGCGGGGATCCATTGCTTAGAGAGAAATTTGTGATCAATCGCGAGGCCGCGGCGGACTGGGTCGCCCGCTCAAGCCAAGCGATCAGATTTTGATTCGACGCGGCCGGCACCCCCCGTTTCGCGCCCGTCAGCGGGGTTTCCGCCGCTCGGCCACAAAAATCCCGGCATTTCCTTGTCATTTCCGGCCTTTGCAGCTAGAACGCCGTCACGTCCGCAGCCCCCGCACCCCTGGAGGCTTGCTGCGGAATGCAACCGGGCCGCGATGCGGCCTTTAACTTTTTGAAAACAAGGACTTAAATCAGATGGCGACCGTCAAGGAATTGAAGGCGACCGCTCGTCCGGCAGGCGGCAAGGGGGCCGCACGGGCAGAGCGTCGCGCCGGCAGAGTGCCCGGAGTGATCTATGGCAACAAACAGCCCCCCGTCACCATTTCGGTCGACGATACCGAGTTGCGCCAGCGCATCCTGGCGGGGCGGTTCCTCACCACGATCTACGACATCGATCTGGAAGGCAAGAAGCACCGCGTGATTCCGCGCGACTTCCATCTCGATCCGGTGCGCGATTTTCCGATCCATGTCGATTTCATGCGGCTCGGCGAAGGCGCGACCATCCGCGTCAGCGTTCCCCTGCATATCCAGAATGCGGAGAGTGCGCCCGGTGTGAAACGCGGCGGCACGGTCAACATCGTCACCCACACCATCGAACTGGAATGCGGGGTCGATAACATTCCGCAGTATGTCGAGGCCGATGTCAGCCGTCTGGAAATCAGCCACTCGCTGCATTTATCCGATATCAATTTGCCGAAAGGCGTGAAGTCGTTGTCGCGCGAAGACGTGACGCTGGTGACCATTGTGCCGCCGTCCGGCTATGCCGAAGAGCTCAAGGCGGCCGCTGCCGCCGCCGCGGCGGGTCCGGCGGCGACCGCAGCCCCCGGCGCCGCTCCGGCGGCCGGTGCTGCGGCTGCGCCCGCGGGCGGTGCGGCTGCCGGCGGCGCGAAAGCGCCCGCGGCCGGTGCCAAGGCGCCGGCCGCCAAGGCGCCCGCCGGTGGCGACAAGAAGAAGTAATAGGCCGCGGGATGCCGCGTCATGCGACTCTTCGTGGGTCTCGGCAATCCCGGTGCGAAATACGCGCATAACCGGCATAATATCGGCTTCATGGCCGTCGATGGCATCGCACGGCGTCACGGTTTCGGACCGTGGCGCCGCCGCTTTCAGGGCGAGACCGCGGAAGGGGCGCTCGATGATGAACGGGTGCTCTTGCTTCGTCCGCTGACCTTCATGAACGAGTCCGGCCGATCGGTTAAGGAGGCCCTCGAATACTCTTCACTCGGTCTGGCCGACCTCGTCGTCTTCCACGACGAAATCGAACTTCCGCCGTCGAAGCTGCGCGTGAAAATCGGCGGGTCCGATGCGGGCCACAACGGCCTGCGTTCGATCTCGGCGCAGGTCGGCAAGGACTACAAGCGGGTAAGGCTCGGCGTTGGACATCCCCGCGACTGGCTGGGCGCTGGTCATCCCAGTCTCAGGGATGTCGTGTACCGCCACGTATTGTCGGATTTTGCGAAGGACGATCGTCCCTGGGTCGAGGCATTGCTGGAAGCCATCGCTGACAATGCCGGGCTGCTCGCCGCCAATCGCAACTCGGCGTTCGCCAACAAGGTGCACCTGGCGATGCAGGCAAAGGGATTTGGAAGCACGAAAGATAACGGCGCCGATGGATGAATACTGCATCGCGTATCCGTCACCCCGGGCCTTGTGCCGGGCAACCACGTCTTTCCTGAGACTGCAGCAGACAAGGCGTTCATGGCCGGAACAGGCCCGGCCATGACAACGAAAAGATGTTGAGGACGAAATGGGATTTAAATGCGGGATCGTCGGATTGCCCAATGTCGGCAAGTCGACGCTGTTCAATGCGCTGACCGAAACGGCGGCGGCGCAGGCGGCGAACTATCCGTTCTGCACCATCGAGCCCAATGTCGGCGAGGTCGCGGTGCCCGATTCCCGGCTCGACAAGCTCGCCGCGATCGCCAAATCGGGCCAGATCATCCCGACCCGGCTGACCTTTGTCGATATCGCCGGCCTGGTGCGCGGCGCCTCCAAGGGCGAGGGCCTCGGTAACCAGTTCCTCGCCACCATCCGCGAGGTTGACGCCATCGCCCACGTGGTCCGCTGCTTCGAGGATTCCGACATTACCCATGTCGAGGGCAAGATCGCGCCGCTGGCCGATATCGAGACCATCGAGACCGAGCTGATGCTCGCCGATCTCGACAGTTTGGAAAAGCGCGTCGACAACCTCACCAAGAAGGCCAAAGGCAACGACAAGGACGCCAAGGAGCAGCTCGATCTGGTCAACCGCGCGCTGGTGCTGTTGCGCGAGGGCAGGCCGGCGCGCTTCCTCGAGCGCAAGCCCGAGGAAGAGCGCGCCTTCGGCATGCTGGGGTTGCTGACCTCCAAGCCCGTGCTTTACGTCTGCAATGTCGAGGAGGTTTCGGCCGCCGCCGGCAACACATTCTCAGAAGCGGTCGCCGGACAGGCCAGCAAGGAAGGCGCGGTCGCGGTGACGATCTCCGCCAAGATCGAATCGGAGATCGCAACGCTGTCGCGCGAGGAGCGCGCCGAGTTTCTCGACACGCTCGGCCTGGAGGAGGCCGGCCTCGATCGCCTGATCCGCGCCGGCTATCAGTTGTTGGACCTCATCACCTATTTCACCGTCGGGCCGAAGGAGGCGCGGGCCTGGACCATTCATCGCGGCACCAAGGCGCCGGCCGCGGCGGGGGTCATTCACACCGATTTCGAAAAGGGTTTCATCCGCGCCGAGACCATCGCCTATGCCGATTATGTGGCGCTCGGCGGCGAGGCCGGCGCCCGCGATGCCGGCAAGCTGCGGCTGGAGGGCAAGGAGTATGTCGTCGCCGACGGTGACGTCATGCATTTCAGGTTCAATAACTAACGTAACTGCCCCTGGTCGCGGATCGCGCCGAGATGTTCGTTGATGCGAAATATGATCAAGATCAATTCCGCGCCGATTCGCGAGAAGATGATGCCGACGACCACGCCGGCGATCGAGGATAACAGCCAGAGGAAACCGCCGAACGGGCTGATCGCCATCGCCGCCAGTCCGGAAAAAATCCCGGAGAGGCCAAACAGCACGACAAGCGCGATGACCAGCCAGTAAAAGGCCTTGATGATCGCCGGCGTAATAAAGCGGTCCCACTGAAACAGATCGCGAAATTCAAACATCGCTGGTTCTCCCCCGGCAAGTCGAATACATAAGCCTTGGTGCTGGCGGCACTCGGCCTAGCTCCGAACGTCGATCCGGGCAAGCCGGAGGCTGGCACCGCGCGGCAGTGCTTGCCCGTGGAGCATGAGCCATGCGCGGCGGCGGGTTGAGATTCCCGCCAATAGCGGCCACAATCAGGCTCGGTTCGCAGCTATCCCCGACATGATGCTCACTTTCGAAGATTTTCCGCCCGGCCATTTCGGTACCTTCGGACCGCGCCGCGTCACGCGCGGGGAAATGCTGGCGTTTGCCGCCGAGTTCGATCCGCAGCCGATGCATCTCGACGAGGCGGCGGCCCAGCGATCGATGCTCAAGGGCTTGTCCGGCTCCGGCTGGCATGTTTGCGCGCTGATGATGCGGATGATGTGCGACTCCTTCATCGGCCGCACCGCTTCGCTCGGCTCGCCGGGCGTTAACGAAGTGCGTTGGCTCGCCCCGCTTCGGCCCGATGACGATCTCACCCTCGATGTCGAGGTGACGGAGGCCAGGATTTCCCGCAGCCGTCCGGATACCGGCATCGTGACGTTCAAGGCCGCGGTCAGCAACGCGGCCGGGCAGGCCTTGTGCGAAATGATCTCCCCGATCATGGTGGCGCGACGCAGCGGCCTCACCGCGGAACGGGAAGGCTGATGCGCTTCTTCGAGGACATCGAGATCGGCCAGCGGCGCGAACTGGGGTCGTTCACCTTTACCGCCGAATCGATCAAAACATTCGCAAGCCAGTTCGATCCGCAGCGCTTTCATCTCGACGAGGAAGCAGGCCGCAAATCGTTGTTCGGCGGCCTCGCGGCATCGGGCTGGCATGTCGGCTCGGTGTGCATGAAGCTGCTGGTCGCCGACGGCCAGCGCCAGGCCCGCGAGGCTGCCGCCCGTGGCGAGCCGGTCGCGGTGTGGGGACCATCGCCCGGTTTTCGGGAATTGCGCTGGATCAAGCCGGTGCTCGCGGGCGACACCATCAGCTTCGCCAGCGAAGTACATTCGCTGCGGTTGTCGGACAAGCGCCCGCAGTGGGGCATCCTAGAGGGCCGCAACACCGGCACCAACCAGCGCGGCCAACTGGTGTTCTCGTTGCTGGCAACAGCGTTCGTGCCGCGGCGCAACCCTGGCGCTGGGTAGCGGCCGGATCATGATTCGCCTGCATCCGCTGTCACCGAACTCTCTCCGCTGTTATCGAACTCCTCGGCTGTCTTCGCCCGCGAAAGCGGGCGATGACAGTATTCCGGGGAGCCAGCGATAGAACCGAAAGGCTGCGGCGTACTGAATCACCGCTTTCGCATCGCGTTCGCTGGGTATGACGACGGTACGTGGCAGCGGTCATCGCTCATGCGGCTCCCGTACAATCACGGAACCGGCTCGAGCCGAGATCATTTGCTCTTATTAACCCTGCCGAAGCGTGGCGCCACGACCACAGTCGAACCATTTTGCTGCTAACGGATTTTGAACCTTGGTGATTGATAGTAGACATAGGGACAGATGGCAGGGAACCACCATGGCAGACCGCAGCGGCTTGAAATTCGTTGGATTTATTTTCGCGACCGTGACGCTGGCGGTGATGCTGGCCACGGGAATGGTGGTGAAGGGATATGCCGACGGCGCCTATACGCTCGAGAGTGCGCCGATCACCAGCCGCTCGAGTCACAATTGATTAACCACTAGCCCGGAATCGTCGAACTGCCGGCGAACCGTCAGCGCATCCAGATCATCGCCAGCACGATCACGGCTACCAGCAAAAGCCCGACAAACCGGATCATGATGGTGCCCATCCTCGGCGGCGTGCTGCGCAACGGAATGGGACCGGGGTTTTCGGGCCGCAAGCTCTTCACTGGGATTGACCCTGCCGGTTGACGGTGCCTGCCGATTAGTCGCAGTTCAAGGCCAGCAAGTTCAAAAGTTTTGCAGCCGCGATCGACCAAGCATGGGCGATCGACCAATCCGGAAGCGCCCAGTTGGCAATCCGAACCGTCCTCAGGGCCCAAAGTCTGAGATGTTGCGCCGCGATGTCGTTGGTGCTGCTGCCGACTTATTCCGGGGCGGCCCGACAACGCCCACCGGTTGCAAACCGCGCTCCCGACCAAAGGCTGGTTTGCCATCCGCCTGCGCGTGAAGGCTCAAATCCCGGCGTACGACATGGCGATCAGCCTTTGCGCAGGCCGTCGGTGGTGCGTTTCCACTGGCTCACATTGTCGGCGATGATGCGCGTGGATTTCATCGCGGTCTGACTGAGCTGGGCATAGCCGGAGATTTCACGCAGCACGCGCTGGCCCTCGGTGTGCATGAAGTCGCGCAGGCTTTCCAGTTCGTTGATCAGGTTTTCGATCTCCGACAGCGACGTTCCGGCGACGCGCTGGATCAGCGAATTGATGTTGTTGACCGGATCGGCGCCCGGCTGAAGCGCGGGCTCGGCGCCGGCAATGCTCGGCGCTGGGCGGCGCAGATAGGCGACGTCATTGCGGACGAACTCCCGGATGCCGGCCTCCACTTCCGACGCGGCGGGGTTGAAATCAACGTCCTCATCAGACTCGAGTTTTTCAGTATGAACGAAATTCATTGGCTACCCCTCTGTTTCGCGTCTACGCGACATCGCCCGCGACGATAGTTAACCGATCCTTATTGGGACTGGAGATTTTGACCGTAACGCGGCCAATATGCGGCGAGGCTCGATCATTCGCGAGATCGCGTGGCAACCTTAACGCCATCGCGGTCACCAGCTTTGATTGAATCCTGTGCCGACACTCTCCTTGGAGGTCGCCTGCGCCGTTACGCGAATCGAGCCGGTGGGGTCGATGCCGCCGAACAACCTCTGTCCGGTGCCGATCTGGTGCAGCAACTCTTCGTCATGGGGTGACCGCGTCTGGCTGGCGATGAGGCCGGGTGCGTTGTCGGCGAGGCACAGCTTCACGGCCTCTTTGGTTGCAAATCATCGTACTGGTCGGTCGCGGGCCATGGCGGGCCACCGGCCACGATGGCCTGTTGGGTGTCATGGGTGCCGTCCGGCAGTTCGCGAATACAGGCCGTCACGCGGCAGGGTCATGCTCAAGGAGGAGGCCGAGTTTGCTGGTCTCCTGCGCGGCATCGACGCGGAGTTCGACCCAGTCGTGCTCAGGATAGGGCCGCCCCAGTGTGCCCACAATCATCGGTAGCAACCCGTAAGGCCTTTCGCGTTCTGGAAGTCATGGCCCGTCGGCGCGCCAGTGAGGCGAGGATGCGCAGATATCCGCGCCAAATTGTGACGAGCGACCCGTCCTGGGATCGAGCCAAGCAACGATTTTATCCACGAACTGCCGCATTTTTGCAACGGTTACCGGGGGCGCCTGCGCAAAACCCGGGCCTTTCGGGCAGCCTTGCCTCTCCGCAACAAGAGCGGCGAAAGCGTGCCACCAGGCCCCGCCCGAGGTTGGTAGGAGTTTATGCGGATAAAAGAGAAGTCGAGAACCCGGCTTCCGGGGCGCGACTACGCGCGTCCCGCCTGGCGCTCATTTGGCGCTTTTGTCAGCGCTAACGCAGTTGGGCTCTATTTCTTGGCGGTGGGGCTCTGGCCGCTGGACGCCTTGCTGGCTGCGAACGGATTGACTGGCGCCGCACCGCCCTTCTTGAGGTTCTTGTCGGCTTTCGGCTTCTTCTTTTCCTTGTTGCTGCGCATCTGACCCTTGGCCATGCAAATCTCCCTGCGCCCGGTTGAAAGACGTGGGCGCGACTTCAAGCTTAGCAAATCCGGCGAAGGTTGTATGCAGGCGGCGCGAGAACCTGCGCGATGTTCCTACCGCGTCTTGCGACTACCGACGCCGGTCCGTGATACCGGGAAGGACGACCTTGAAAGCGGGGTTCGGGTCCTTACCTGACCTCTGCACGGGGCCGCGAACTTCGCGGATCACGCGGGATGAAACCATTGCGCGCCGCCGGCGTCATCATCTGGAAGCCAGCTGAAGAGGATTGCCGCCATGAAGAGTTTTGCCGCCAAGACGGCCGCTACCTTGCTCGCCGTCGCAACGCTCGCGCTGGCGCCGCATGCGGCCGACGCCAAGGGGTGCCTCAAGGGCGCCGTGGTCGGCGGCGTCGCCGGCCACTATGCCGGCCGACATGGCGTGCTCGGCGCGGTCGCCGGCTGCCTCTACGGCCGCCACCACGCCAAGGAGCAAGCGCGGCAGCAGCAACAGGAGCAGCAGGACCAGACGCCGGCGGGGCAAGGCAAGATTTGAGGCGGCCGGGGCGGCACGGGTCTTTCGATCCGAACCGCATCTGAAGTGGCGCCTGTAGATACAGGCGAAGTAAAGGTGTTCGGTTGGAAGGCTGACTGTCCGCTCCCTGCGCTGTCATTGCGGGGGCTCCATGACGAGCCTGCCTGAATTGCCCGGGGGCGCGGACGTTATTTCTCGATCCGCGATTTCCGGATGGGCCGTTTGGCGAGCTTGCAACAGGTCTTGGATGTGATAGCAAACGGCCGGTTTTGCATTCGATTGATGGAGGGATGTCATGGGCAAGCGTCGCGATTTCGAAAACCTCCCCTGCTTTCAGCGTTACGCGTAAACGGCGGCGGTCCTTCCCATCGGAAACTCATGTCAAGCGCGGCCGGCGTTTCGTCCACGGTGACGTCGAGTTGACCGAAAAGCTCGGGCGCAATGACTTGTGCCCATGTGGCTCCAGACGCAGATTTCAAAGCCTGCTGTATGAAATCCGGCGGGTATGATGGATCGAACCGCCATGACTACTTTTAGAGAGTAGTGTTGGCGATCACGCGTGTGGCACCTCTCTTCGCCAATGCGGAGAGAGATTGCTCTGGTGGAGTGTTCTGATCTCCTACCTCTTCTTCCACCCGCCGCGATGCCCCGGCGCTCCGCCTGAGGAGCGGGGCAGGGGGCCGAATTCGGGGCCGGATTGACGCGAATCGGTTGGCTGGAAGATTTTGCTTCCGCTGGGCGGCCTCGCGTCGTCGGGCGACGGTTTGCGCGGGGTGCTGCGGCCGGGGCGATAGGGCAGGGACTCGGGCCCGTGCATTTCGTCGAGGTGGGGCTTATGGACTTTTGAGGAGCGGCTGGCGCCACCCGTGGACTGCCCCTCACCCCGTGAATAACGGGGAGAGGCGCCGGTGCGCGGGGAGACAGATGCGCCGCCGCGTTTCTTCATCGCCGCCGTCGGCAAATTCGCGGCCTCGCCGTATTTTTTCAGGCCGGCATAGGCGCCGGCCTTGCCCTGCACGGTGCGTTGCTTGGCGGTGGGATCGTCGACCACGGCCAGTTCGGTGGCGCGCAGGCGCTTGACTTCGTCGCGCAGGCGCGCGGCTTCCTCGAAATTGAGATCGGCGGCGGCTTCGCGCATCCTGGTTTCCAGGTCGTTCAGCACGGTCTCGAAGTTATGCCCGATCGAGATCACGTCGTCGGCCATGCCGCCGTCGCCGATCTCGACCAGCACATGGTCGCGCTCGTAGACCGAGTTGAGGATATCGCCGATCGATTTCTTGATGCTCTCTGGCGTGATGCCGTGGGCGGTGTTGTATTCGACCTGCTTTTCGCGGCGGCGGTCGGTCTCGGCGATGGCGCGCGCCATCGAGCCGGTGATCTGGTCGGCATAGAGGATGACGCGGCCGTCGACATTGCGCGCGGCGCGGCCGATGGTCTGGATCAGCGAGGTTTCGCTGCGCAGGAAACCTTCCTTGTCGGCGTCGAGGATCGCGACCAGCGCGCATTCGGGAATGTCGAGGCCCTCGCGCAACAGGTTGATGCCGACCAGCGCGTCGAAGGCGCCCAGCCGCAAATCCCTTATGATCTCGATGCGCTCGATGGTGTCGATATCGGAGTGCATGTAGCGGACACGAATGCCCTGCTCGTGCAGGTATTCGGTAAGGTCTTCCGCCATCCGTTTGGTCAATACGGTGACCAGACTGCGGTAGCCGGCCTGCGCGGTGGCGCGGACCTCGCCGACGAGGTCGTCGACCTGGGTGCGGGCCGGGCGGATATCGACCGGCGGATCGATCAGCCCGGTCGGACGGATCACCTGCTCGACGAACACGCCGCCGCTCTCGTTCAATTCCCACGCGCTCGGCGTCGCCGACACCGCGACCGATTGCGGGCGCATCATGTCCCATTCCTCGAAGCGCAGGGGACGGTTGTCCATGCAGGAGGGCAGCCGGAAGCCATATTCGGCCAAGGTCGCCTTGCGCCGGAAATCGCCGCGGAACATGCCGCCGATCTGCGGGACGGTGACGTGGCTTTCGTCGGCGAACACCAGCGCATTATCGGGAACATATTCGAACAGCGTCGGCGGCGGTTCGCCGGGCCGGCGGCCGGTCAGATAGCGCGAATAGTTCTCGATGCCGGCGCAGGAGCCGGTCGCTTCCATCATTTCGAGGTCGAAGGTGGTGCGCTGCTCCAGCCGCTGCGCTTCCAACAGGCGGCCCTGGTTGTTGAGCTGGTCCAGCCGCAGCTTCAATTCGCTCTTGATCGACTTGATCGCCTGCACCAGCGTCGGCCGCGGCGTCACATAGTGCGAATTAGCGTAGATCTTGATGAATTCGAGTTCGTCCTGCTTGTGGCCGGTGAGCGGATCGAACTCCTCGATATTTTCAACGGTGTCGCCGAACAGGTTCACGCGCCAGGCGCGGTCTTCATAATGCGCCGGAAAGATGTCGATGACATCGCCGCGCACCCGAAAGGTGCCGCGGGTGAAATCGGCCTGGGTGCGCTTGTATTGCAGCGCCACCAGGTCGGCGATCAGCTGCCGCTGGTCGATGCGCTCACCCTTCTTCAGCGCAAAGGTCATCGCGGTATAGGTTTCGACCGAGCCGATACCGTAGATGCACGACACCGAGGCGACGATGATGACGTCGTCGCGCTCGAGCAGCGCTCGCGTCGCGGAATGGCGCATGCGGTCGATCTGCTCGTTGATCGACGAATCCTTCTCGATATAGGTGTCGGTCCGCGGCACATAGGCCTCGGGCTGGTAGTAGTCGTAATAGCTGACGAAATACTCGACCGCGTTGTCGGGAAAGAAGCTCTTGAACTCGCCATAGAGCTGCGCCGCCAGCGTCTTGTTCGGCGCCAGGATAATGGCGGGGCGCTGCGTGGCCTCGATCACCTTGGCCATGGTGTAGGTCTTGCCGCTGCCGGTGACGCCGAGCAGCACCTGGGTGCGGTCGTTGCGCTGGATGCCCTCGACCAGTTCGGCAATCGCGGTCGGCTGGTCGCCCTTCGGCTCGTAGTCGGATTTGATGACAAAACGCACGCCGCCTTCGGATTTCTCGGGACGCGGCGGCCGATGCGGCGTCCAGATCTTGATCCGGCCATCCTCGCCCTTGAATTCGGGCCGGCCGTCGCGGATCAGGCTTTCCAGCGCATCCGCGGTCGCGGCGACGCCGAGCGCCTCCATCTTGTTGCGCGGCGGCCGCGCCATCGCCGCGGCGTCTTCCTCCTCGGTGGTGAAGCCGAATTGCCTGGCCAGTTCCGGATCGAGCGCCGGGATCGTTGCCGAGGTGCCGTACTGGGCGGGCGCGAATTCGCGCTGCGGGGCTTCATCGAAACCGGGATTCGCGGAACTACGCCCATCCAGACTCTCCCCCGCAAGCGTGAGAGGGGAAGCAGGCTGGGATTCCTCGGACGGGGGCTGCCGCACGGGCGGTGTGGTTCCCACCAGGTCCGCGCGCTGGGCATTGGTTCGCGGTCCGGTATCGCCATCGCCGAAAGACTTCGGCGTCGAGGCTCGCGCGCGATGCGCGGCGGCTTCGCCACCGGCGCGGCGGTCCCTCGAATTATCTGGTGGCGGCTGCAATCCGGTGGAGGAGCCGATGCCGCTCTCGCCGCGGTTGATGGCGGGGTTGAGCAGTTCCGCCAAGGCCGGCCCGATCGGCTGCACGTCCGGCCTCGACGCCTTGGAATTTGGCGCCTTGGACTTCGCGGTCCTGCCGGGCTTTTGGGGAGGATCTGGGTTCTTGGCCATCAGCCGAATATGGGATGAGTCCGGATGACAGGAAAGGGCAAAAGCCCTAAGTATGCGACGCTAGGAAGGCCGGCATCGGCACGAAAGCGGTGGATATCATCGAGGGAACCGAATGGCTGCTGATGTCAACCCGCGCGCGGGAAAGCCCGCAGACCCATCGATGCTGGCCAACATCCCGCGGCTGGTGACGGCCTATTTTGCCGGCCAACCCGATCCGAAGGTGCCGTCGCAACGGGTGGCGTTCGGCACATCAGGCCATCGCGGTTCCTCGCTGAACAACGCCTTCAACGAGAACCATATCGTCGCGATCAGCCAGGCGCTGTGCGATGTCAGGCTGAAGGCCGGCGTCAACGGCCCGATGTTCGTCGGCATCGACACCCACGCGCTGGCGGAACCGGCGCTGGCGAGCGCGCTGGAAGTGTTCGCGGCCAACGGCATCGAGGTGATGATCGACGCGCATGATGGCTACACCCCGACGCCGGCGGTCTCCCACGCCATCCTGAGCTACAACAAGGGCCGCGCCAGCGGCCTGGCCGACGGCGTCGTGATCACACCGTCGCACAATCCGCCCGAGGATGGCGGCTTCAAATATAATCCGCCCAATGGCGGTCCGGCCGATACCGATATCACCGCCGTCATCGAGCGCGCCGCCAACGGCTTTCTCGAAGCCGGCCTTGAGGGGGTCAAGCGCATTCCCTACGACCGGGCGCGCAAGGCGGCCTGCGTGCATCGCCATGATTACATCGGGCCGTACGTCGCCGATCTCGATCAATGTCGTCGACATGGAGGCCATCCGCGCCTCCGGCGTCAAGATCGGGATCGACCCGCTCGGTGGCGCGGCGGTGGCCTACTGGCAGCCGATCATCGAGCGCTATCGCCTCGACGCCACCATCGTCAGCGACGCCGTCGATCCGACCTTCCGCTTCATGACCGTCGACTGGGATGGCAAGATCCGGATGGACTGCTCCTCGCCCTACGCGATGGCGCGGCTGATCGGCCTGCGCGACAAATTCGACGTTGCCTTCGCCAACGACACCGACGCCGATCGCCACGGCATCGTGACCCGCTCCAACGGCCTGATGAATCCGAACCATTATCTGGCCGCCAGCATCTTCTATCTGTTCGGGCATCGCCCGCACTGGCGCTCCGACA
This sequence comes from uncultured Alphaproteobacteria bacterium, assembly GCA_963736075.1. GTDB lineage: Bacteria > Pseudomonadota > Alphaproteobacteria > Rhizobiales > Xanthobacteraceae > Bradyrhizobium. The sequence continues at coordinate 136,465 of CAVTNW010000033.1, forward strand.
GCGCGATCGGCAAGACCGTGGTGTCGAGTGCGATCATCGATCGGGTCGCGAAAAAGATCGGGCGTCGGCTGGTCGAAACTCCGGTCGGCTTCAAATGGTTTGTCGATGGCCTGAGCGACGGCAGTTTCGGGTTCGCCGGCGAGGAAAGCGCCGGCGCCTCGTTCCTGCGGCGCGACGGATCGGTCTGGACCACCGACAAGGATGGCCTCATCCTGGGCCTGCTGGCGGCTGAGATGACGGCGCAAACCAAACGCGACCCCAGCCAATTGTTCACGCAATTGACCGACGAACTCGGTGTTCCCTTCTATGAGCGGATCGACGCGCCGGCGACGCCGGCGCAGAAGAACCTGCTGAAGGCGCTGTCGCCGGAAAAACTCGCCATCAAGGAACTCGCCGGCGAGCCGGTGCGGGCGGTGCTGACAGCCGCGCCCGGCAACGGCCAATCCTTCGGCGGCATCAAGGTCAACACGGACAACGGCTGGTTCGCGGCGCGGCCGTCGGGCACCGAGGACGTCTACAAGATCTATGCCGAAAGCTTCAAGAGCCAGGCGCACCTGCAGCAGATCCAGCAGGAGGCGCAGTCGGCGATCGCGCAGGCCTTCGGGGGATGAGCGGTTTTCAGGGGCAGGGTGGGCAAAGCCATCGGATCGCGCGAATGCGCGGGCCGATGACGTGCCCACCATCTTTCTTTCCGTATCCGAAAATGGTGGGGACGGCGCAAAAGGAGCCTTTGCCCACCCCACCCGCCGCTGCTTGGGCGCAATAATGCGCTGGCGTTCTAAGCGATAGGGGAGATCCGATGGCCGACACGACCGACCCGCTGGTGCTCGATCTCGTCGAATGGGTCGCGCGCGAGCCAAGGCTTTATTCCGAGGTGATCGAGACCTGGCGAACCTCATGTCCGCGGTTGACGATCTGGGAGGATGCGATCGATCGCGGCTTCGTCGCGCGCCAGCCGGTCGCGGGTGCGGGCGTCAGGGTGGTCATCACCGAGGCCGGCGAAAAATTCCTGCTCAGCCACGGCCGCGTCTTTTGAACACTCTTAGGCGGCCGCCTGCGGCCTGTTGGCTGCTGCGGCACGGCCTGATCACTTTCCTGCGCCCTGGGACCAGCGCCCATTGACTTGGCCCGGGGGTTGGGACGACATTCATGCATTCGCATCTACTTTGCGATGGCCGCCGCTCAACTTCCATCACCGCCGGGAACACACCATGATCGACCTTTATTACTGGACCACGCCGAACGGCCACAAGATCACGATGTTCCTCGAAGAGGCTGGGCTGCCTTACAGGATTTCCCCGATCAACATCGGCAAGGGTGACCAGTTCAAGCCGGAGTTTCTGGCGATCGCGCCGAATAACCGGATTCCTGCGCTGGTCGACCACGAGCCGAAGGGCGGCGACAAGCCACTCTCGGTGTTCGAATCCGGCGCCATGCTGCTGTATCTGGCGGAGAAGACCGGGAAGTTCCTTCCCGCCGACATCTACGGCCGATATGACGCGATCCAATGGACCTTCTGGCAGATGGGCGGGCTCGGTCCGATGGCCGGGCAGAACCATCACTTCTCCAATTACGCCCAGGAAAAGATCAAATATGCCATCGAGCGCTATGTGAACGAGACCAACCGCCTCTATGGCGTGCTCAACAAGCGTCTTTCGAATCGGGAATTCATCGCCGGCGATTATTCGATCGCCGACATGGCGAGCTATCCCTGGGTGGTGCCGTACAAGAACCAGGGCCAGAACATCGAGGATTTTCCGCACCTGAAGCGCTGGCTGGAGACCATCCGCGAACGCCCGGCGACGCTGCGCGCCTACGCCAAGGCCAAGGAGGTCAATCCGAATTTCGGCCAGCCGACGATCCGCACCGAGGAAGAACGCAAATTGCTGTTCGGACAGACCGCGGCGGTGGTGAAGTAGCGCGGCATCGTCATCACCCGCCGTCATTGCGAGCGCAAGCGAAGCAATTCATGGCTCAGCAAATACCAAGTATGGATTGCTTCGTCGCAAGAGCTCCTCGCAATGACGGTTGAGAGATCCGACGAAGGCATCCACACCAAGACACTCCAACGGTTCGTCCTGAGGGCGAGCAGCTTTGTGCGGGGCGCGAAAGGCTGCTCGACGCCTTCGACGGCATCGCGTGCCACTCGCCGGGCCAGCCAATCGTGAAGCAATAGAGGCGCAACAAGCCTTGGGCCGCCAGCGCCACGAACGCCGCTAACTTTTAGGCAGGCCATGTTCACGCAGCAGGGCCAGCACGGCGTGCAGATCGGGCAGGATGGCCGCGCACATGGCCTGCGTCTCGGTGGTAGGCGGCAGAATGTCCGGCACCATGATCGGGATGGTGCCGGCGCCGTGGGCGGCGGCGATGCCCGGATTGGAATTTTCGATGGCGACACAGGTCCGCGGCTGAACGCCTATTGTGGCCGCGGCCAACAGATAGAGTTCAGGGCTTGGCTTGCCGCGGATCACATCGTCGCGTGTCAGGATCGTCTCGAAGCGCGACCGGATCCCGCCAAGCGTCAGATGCTCATGCGCGGTCCGCCTCGAAGATGACGTCACGATCGCCATCGGACAGCCGGCCGCGCCCAAGGCGTCGAGCAGTTCGATCGCCCCGCGTTTCAACGGCAGACCTTCCCGCAGCATCTCCTCTGTTCGGACAGCGAAGGCTCTGTTGACGTCGGCCAGCGGAAAGTCCACGCCATAGTGGTTGCGCAGCATGTCCTCGCATTGCGGGCCCGGAAGACCGTGCATCGCGTGCCCTATCGCCCTGGCGTCCGCATAGCCGAACGCGGTCAATGCCGTGACCAGACTCTCGAGATAGACTTGCTCGGTATCAAGCAGCGTGCCGTCCATGTCGAGCAGCACCGCGCCGATGTTCCAGTTCTGCGTCACGTGGGTTTCCATACGGCGGCAGGATCGAGAGCGCCAGGATCGAATATTGACAGATGGGAGGCCCTTCGGCCATGCTGACGACGCTGCATACTGGGCCAACCCGGAACGCGTCCTTGATGCCGGATCATGTCGAAGCTAGTTCCAGAAGAGCAGTCATCGCCGGCGCCGAACCGCAACTGCTCGTTGCCGACATCTCGTTGTCCTGCGATTTCTACAAAAGCAAGCTTGGTTTCGATGTCGCCTTCGTCCATGGTGAGCCGCCGTTCTATGCGCAGGTCAAGCGCGATGGCGCACGCATCAATTTGCGAGGCGTGGAACAGCCGCTGATCGATCCGGTGCGGCGGGCACGCGAGGAGTTGCTGTCGGCTTCTCTCACCGTCGCGCATCCGGAGGATATCAAGGCGCTGTTTCTCGAGTTTGAGGGCGCCGGTGCTGAGTTTCTTCAACCGCTCAAGCGCGAGCCCTGGGGGGCGCGGGATTTTATCGTCCGGGATCCCGACGGCAACCTGCTGCTGTTCGCAGGCCCAGCAGAGTAGCGACAGCCGGAAACGCCTGAGCGCGGCCTATTAGCCTGCGTCGGTGCCCGCCAGCTGGCGCAGGCAATCGCGGCACAGGCAATCGTCGCTCTCAACCGGCATCGGCAGCCGCGCCGCTTCCTTGGCGCACCAGCATTGTGCCGACAGGCTGCAGGTGAATTCCGTTCCGCAACGGCAACAGCTGAGATGTCGCAAGATCGTTGTTTCTGGACGATTTGTCATGAAGGGCGCCGAATTGCGGCCGGATTTTTCATATCGGGTTCACGTCGCGCGGAGCAGCATCGTGTTCACGGAATTATATACGTACGACCGCGCAAGGAAAGCCCGAAGGGAACTGCAATGTCCCGTGATCCGCAAATCGCGCTTGTCGCGCTCAGCCGCTTCGGATTTGGCGCGCGCGGCGGCGCCTCCGGCGATCTGGCCAACGCCGCCTCCGATCCCCGTGGTTTTGTTAAAGCCGAGTTGAACCGCCCGGGCGGGGCGCTGCTGGAGATGCCGGGACTGCAGTCGACGCCGGAACTGGCGGAGGCGGCATTTGCCTATCAGGCCGAGGTCAAGCTCGCGCGCGATGCAGCCTCGAAGGCGGGCGCAGCGGAGTCCGCGCCAACGCCACCGACGACCAACCCCAAGCCGACGCGGCGAAGCCTTTCGCTGAACAGTGCCGCAATGGCAATGGCCGGAAAAGAACCGGCGATGATGGCGCCGGAAGGCGGCCCTGCCAATGCGGCCATGACGGCCAGCGACACGGCGCCGCCGAATGCGGCCAAGCCGCCGCCGCCACTCAATATCATTCAGAAGACCTATCGTGCCGAGGCGCTGGCGCGGCTGCAGCGCGCCGTCATCGCCGAGTGCGGTTTCACCGAACGGCTGGTGGCGTTCTGGTCCAACCACTTCTGCATCTCCGCCAGCAAAGGCGAACTGGCGCGGATATGGGCGGGCTCGTTCGAGCGCGAGGCGATCCGTCCGCACGTGCTTGGGCGATTCGCAGACATGCTGAAGGCGGTCGAGCAGCACCCGGCCATGCTGTTCTTTCTCGACAACCAGCAATCGCTCGGTCCGGACTCCCGCGCCGGGCAAAATCGTCAGCGCGGTCTGAATGAAAACCTCGCCCGCGAAATAATGGAACTACATACGCTCGGGGTCGGCGGCGGCTACACCCAGGCCGACGTGACGTCGCTGGCGCGGATCATCACCGGTTGGAGCTTCGCCGGACGGCAGGGAAAACTTGGGCCGCCCGGCCATTTTGTCTTCAATGCCAATGCGCACCAGCCGGGCGCGCAGCTGCTGCTCGGCAAGACCTACGAGGATAACGGCGTCGCGCAGGGAGAGGCGGCGCTTTCGGATATCTCGCGGCGTCCTGCGACGGCGAAATTCATCGCCACCAAATTCGTCCGACATTTCGTCGCCGACGATCCGCCCCCGGTTCTGGTGACGCGGTTGCAGGACGTATTCCAGAAATCCGAGGGCGATCTCAGGGCGATGACGACGTCGCTGGTGGATGCCGACGAGGCCTGGCAGGCGCCGCTGACAAAGCTACGCAGCCCCTATGAATTCCTGGTCGCGACCGGCCGGCTATTGGCGCACGTTCCTGACGACCCCGCCCCCTATCTCGGCAGTCTCAATCTTCTGGGCCAGCCGCTGTGGTCGCCGGCCGGGCCGAACGGTTTTCCCGATAGCAATGCGGCCTGGGCCGCGCCCGAGGGCATGAAGCTGCGGCTCGACATTTCCGCGCAGGTGGCTTCGCGGGCCGGAGGCACGATCGACCCCCGCGACCTCCTGGAACTCATTGCCGGCGATGGTGCCTCGCCGGAAACGCGGCAGACCATCGAACGAGCGGAATCGCGGCAGCAGGCGCTGGCGCTGTTGTTGATGTCGCCGGAATTCCAGAGGAGATGACGATGGATCAAAGCAAATTCCTTACATCGCTCGCCCCCTCGCGCCGCGCGCTCTTGCGCGGCGGCGCGTCGTTTGCGGCCTGGGCTCACCTGCCGAAATTCGCGCGTGCCGCCGACGGGCGCGATCCCAGGTTGATCGTGGTGATCCTGCGCGGCGCACTCGATGGTCTGGCCACGGTGGCCCCGACAGGCGACCCGGACTATGCCGGCCTGCATGGTTCGATTGCGCTGACCAGGGATGGTCCGCACGCGGCGACCGCGCTGGACGCCTTCTTTGCGCTGCATCCGGCGATGCCGGAATTCGCGCGGATGTACGGGGAGCGACGCGCCGCCGTGATCCATGCGGTGTCGACGCCCTATCGCGATCGTTCGCATTTCGACGGCCAGGACGTGCTCGAGAGCGGCTTTGCCGGCCCGGGCCGGGTCCAATCCGGCTGGCTCAACCGGACGCTCGAGGCGTTGCCGCGCGGCGATCGGGTTTCCGGCTGTCTGGCCGTCGGTCCGACCACGCCGCTGGTGCTGCGCGGCGCGGCGCCGACGGTCGGCTGGGCGCCGGTGGCGCTGCCGCAGGCCGATGACGATACCGCGATGCGGCTGGTCGAGCTCTACAGCCATCGCGATCCTGCGCTGGCGCTGGCGTTGTCGCAAGGGTTACAGCTCGACAAGGCGGCGCTCGGCGATGACATGAAGCCGATGCCGGGCACCCATCAAGCCGGAGCGATGCGGGTGGTGGCGCGCGGCGCCGCCAGGCTGATGGCCGCCGACGACGGCCCACGCATCGCGGCGCTCGCCTTCGACGGCTGGGATACCCACGCCAATGAAGGCGGTCCGGTCGGCCGGCTGGCGCTGCTCTTGTCGGGTCTCGATGGCGCGCTTGCCGAATTCGAAAGCGGATTGGGCGAGCGCTGGCGCGACACCGCGATCGTGGTTGCCACCGAGTTCGGCCGCACCGCGCACATCAACGGCACCGAGGGCACCGATCACGGCACCGGCACCATCGCTTTGCTGGCCGGCGGCGCGGTCAAAGGCGGAAGAGTGATTGCCGACTGGCCGGGATTGAAGCCCGCCAATCTCTACCAGGGCCGCGATCTTGCGCCGACCACCGACCTGCGCGCGGTGATCAAGGGCGTGCTGCGTGACCATCTCGGCATCAGTGAGCGCGTGCTGGCGGAAACGGTGTTCCCGGATAGCGCGGCGGCGAAGGGGATGAACGGGCTGGTGGGGATTTGAAACGTGACGCACGACGAGAAGAAATTTCTGGTTGCCGCGCCAAGAGCACCCCGCCGCTTTTATTGACCGCGTCGTTTGGCGGCTAATTCGCGCGCTATAGCAAAGGGAATGCAAAATCCTGCTGCAATCACAACGACGCCCCAAGTCTTGGGAAGATGAAGAAAATAGGTGAGGGCGGCGGAGGAGAACATCCCGATCCAGGCGGCGGTGTGCGCGATCGGCGGCCCGATCGCGCCCTGGTTCATTTTAAGCCAAGCGGGAGGGTCACGTTCCTGCGGCATGCCGTTATCCGTTCAGCCAAGTTAAACCCAACTTGCGGACAATCGGGGCTGGGGCCAGATCTACCCCTTGGTAATCCTGTCAACCTCGGCGATGTCCTCCGCGCTCAGCGCCCAGCCGATCGCCCTGACGTTCTGTTCGACCTGCTCGACGCGGGTGGCGCCGGCGATCACGCTGGATACCTGCGGTCGCAATGCCAGCCAGGAGAATGCCAGCTCAAGCAGGCTATGGCCGCGCGCCTGCGCGAACGCCTGCAATTTTTCCACGATGTCCTCGTTGCGCGCCGTGACATAGCGGTCGCGCAATGCAGGTGCCTTGGCAAAACGCGTATCCGCGGGCGCAGTGGCGCCGCGCTTGTATTTGCCGGTGAGAAGTCCGCTGGCGAGCGGGAAGAACGGCAACAGGCCGAGATCATAGGCTTGCGCCGCCGGCAGCAGATCCTTCTCGATCTCGCGCACGACGAGGCTGTACTCGTCCTGGCACGAGATGAACGGCTGGACGTTGAGCTGGCGCGCGGTGAACTCGGCCTCGGCGACGCGCCAGGCCGGAAAGTTCGAATTGCCGATGTAGCGCACCTTGCCCTGCCGGATCAGGTCGTCCAGCGCCCGCAAGGTTTCCTCGATCGGGGTCAGGGGATCGAAATCGTGCTGCTGGTAGAGATCGATGTAGTCGGTCTTCAGCCGCCGCAGGCTGGCCTCTACCGCGGACAGGATGTAGCGCCGCGACGCGCCCTGCTTGGTGCCGTCCGCACTCATCGGCTTGGAGAACTTTGTCGCCAGCACGATGTCCTTGCGGCGGTCGCCGAGCACCTCGCCCAGCACCGTCTCCGAACCGCCCATGCCCGCATAGATATCGGCGGTGTCGAACAGCGTGATACCAAGGTCGATCGCCCGGTGAATGACCTTGCGCGAGGTTTCGAGGTCGGTGCGCTGGCCGAAATTGTTGCAGCCTAGGCCGACGGCGGAGACGCGCAGGCCGGAGCCGCCGAGATTGCGAATTTGCATAGTTGGCTCCTTGGCGAGGCTGAAGCACGAAATGGGTCAGTCGCTTGATCCGCGTGCCCAGGGACCACGGATATGCCCCGGATTTTAGCCGAAGTGGCGCGATGCAGGTCAAAAAAATGCGGCCCCGGTCAGGCGGCGACTGACGGGGGACCGCGGGGGCGCGTGATCTGTGACGGGGGGCCTGATCAGACGCCATGGCAAACTAGCCTTGTTTTGTTACGAGGCCGTGACAGCCAGAATTATCCACAGGCCGTCATCAACCGATCGCGTCGGGCGATCGCGATGCGCATCACCACGCGTGGTCGCGCAAGGATGGATGGCGGAAGATGGGAGAAGGTTTCGTTGGCTCAAGCCGGAATTGGCATCGCCATCGAGACCTTGATCGAGAACACCGTGAGGGTGACGATCACGAAAAGCGACAACGCGCCGATCGCCAGCGTGGCCGCGACGGCGTCGGTCAGTCGGGACGATGCTGCAGGCGCCAAGCGGGCGTTGAAGCCAGCTCCGCCGGGAGACCATTTCATGGCCGGGGATCCCTTGGAAAGCGGGCGCGAATCACCCGCTTGGATTGAACGATTGCGGAAATGGCTGGCTATTTTGCGGCAGAATCGGCTGAAAATTGGCAAAATAGAGGCGCGGTCGGCATTTAAGCCCACTACGCGGGCCTAGGCCTCGGCGGCGATGGCCGAGGGATCGCCGACGTCGGTGTGCTGGCACCAATCCATCGGGACAAAGCCAGGGGTTTGCTCGATCCGTCGCAACCAGTCGCGGATCGCGGGGAAGGTCGCAAGGTCGTAATCGCAGCGGTCGGCGACATGGGTGTAGCCATAGAGCGCGATGTCCGCGACCGTGAGCTGGCCGGCGGCAAAATACTTCTGGGTCTTGAGGTGGTTTTCCATCACCTGCAGCGCGGCATAGCCACGCTCCATCCAGTCTTCCAGCGCGTGCGTCTGCAGATCGCGACCGCCCTTGACCAGCGCCAGCCAGAAATAGGCTGCGCCGATATTCGGCTCCAGCGCGTGCTGTTCGAAAAACATCCACTGCAGCGCTTCGGCGCGTTCGATCCGCGATTCCGGTGCCAGCGAGGTGCCTCCAGCCACATACCAGAGGATGGCGTTGGACTCGGCCAGGTAACGTCCTTCCGCGACTTCGAGCAACGGCACCTGGCCGCTGGGATTCTTGGCGAGGAACTCCGGGGTGCGACTCTCGCCGCGCAGGATGTCGATCTCGATGGCGCGATAGGGCGCGTTCAGCAAAGCCAGCGCCAGGCGGACCTTGTAGCTGTTGCCGGAGCGTTGCATCGAATAGAGTTTATACATTCGGTTTTGTTCGATCCCGGATTCTTGAACGTTTGGAAAGACGCCGCCCGCATGTCTTCCAGAGTGGAAAATCTTCCAAGTCAAGAAAGCCTTGCAACCGCGATCAGTTTTCAAGTGAGAGAGGCTTGCATGCGAGAGTAGGCTTTTCTACCCCCAACGCGGCTAAACAATGATGCCGATGCAGCCGGGTCGCAAGACCCGCGATTAGAAAAAGTCGAAACTGCTACCGCACTGCAACCGTAGAGACGTTCATGCCAACACATCTTAACAATTCGGATCACGCTTGCGCGATGCTTGGGACGCCGCTCTTGGACGAGGTAAGATCATGTGCGGCTCGACGCAGTGTGATGACGTAAAGCGTTAACAACACGACCAGACCAAGCGGTATGTCGGTGATCCCGGCAACAGCCCGCGAGAGCAGCGGAACGCACCATGCCGCGGCCAGGAGGCTGATCTCGTAGTCGTGGAAGCCGCGATTGATTCCGTGCCGCACCATGAATGCGATCGCGACCGCGAGCACGACCAGATCATAGTCGAGGACATAGGGAGTGGCGAGCAGGCTAGCCGTCGCCAGCGCCGAGGCCTTGAGTTCAAAGTCGGCTTCACTCCGCCACAGCCAGGCGAGAGTCGCTGCCAGCATCAGCGCCAGCGCGAGCTGGACGGCGTACGCAAAGTGCACCCCGCCGCCCCACATCCGCACCGCCGAAAACGCGGACTGGATTTTCTCCCATCCGGTACCGCCCTGCTCGAGCACCACCGTCTGGGTGAAGGTCATGGAGTCCGCGAACGCATGCCAGACGCCGCTGCCGAGCGTGGAGAAGCTCAAAGCCAGCAGCGCTGCGACGGTGACGAGGGCCGCGCCGATCGTGTTCCATCGTTGGCCCGCCAATAACGCAATCGGAATCAGGACGCCGAATTGCGGTTTGTAGGCGAGGCAGCCGATCATCAGGCCCGCGAGCCAGGGCCGGCGATCGAGCAGATGCAAGGCGCCGCCGAGCAGCGCCGCCGTGAGAAACCCGTTCTGGCCATGGCCGATATTGACGAATACCGCAGGAAAGCTCGCAGCGCTCAGCAGCGTTTCCGGCCGGGGCAGGATCGCCCGCACCATGGTCAAGTAGGCCGCCAGGCTGGCCGCGAGCCAGATTCCAAGACCCCAGGCATAGGGTAGGGCGGCGACGAGAACGGCGATCGCGAAGAAAAACGGCGGATAGTGCCAGCCGAAAAACGGCACTGCGCGGCCGCCGAAGACGGCCTTCTCCGCGGCATGCTGCTGTGCCGGAACGTAAGCGGCCCCGGGCCGGCCTTGCCAGGTCAGGGATCCGGCGGCGTAAACGTTGGAGAAATCGGTTCCCAGGGGCTTGCCGTTGCGGTCGATCAGACCGTCGGACAGGGCGATCCAGCCTGCCACGGCGAGGGCCGAGAGCCCGAGCAGCATCCGGCAATAGGCGCGCGCCCGCGCTGCGGTCAGCCATCGGCCGGATTGCAGCTCTTGCCAGATATGAGTCATTTCACCATGGAATTTTACGAATGTTGCGCGAAATTTAGCGCGCCGCCCTTTAAGGTTCCCTAAACTTGCAGGCGTCGAAGCAAGCTTCTTGCGATGTGGTGCATCGCGCTTTAGGGTGTCGCGATCCCTACATCAGGAATCGTGGATCGGTCTGGTGACACCTGTCTGAGACCACACTTGGTCTGAAGTCACCAGCTTTGTTCATGACGTTTGCCAGGAGATGATGATGCCCTTTTTGTCCGCCGCGCTCGACCGTGTGAAGCCGTCGGCGACCATCGCGGTAACGGATAAGGCGCGCGAGCTCAAGGCGGCGGGCCGCAACGTCATCGGCCTCGGTGCTGGCGAACCCGATTTTGATACCCCCGCCAACATCAAGCTGGCAGCGATCCACGCCATCGAGGCGGGCAAGACCAAGTATACCGCGGTGGACGGTATTCCGGAGCTGAAGCAGGCAATCATCGCGAAGTTTTCGCGTGAAAACGGCCTCAGCTACAAGCCGAACCAGATCATCGTCGGGACCGGCGGCAAACAGGTGCTGTACAATGCCCTGATGGCCACCATCAATCCGGGCGACGAGGTCATTATTCCCGCACCCTATTGGGTGAGCTATCCGGAAATGGTCGCGCTCGCCGGCGGCGAGCCGGTGCCGGTGGTGTGCACGGCGGCGCATGGGTTCAAGCTGCAGCCCGCCGCGCTCGAGCAGGCGATCACGGCAAAGACCAAGTGGATCATCCTCTGCTCGCCGTCGAATCCGACCGGCGCGGCCTATACGCGCGCCGAGCTGAAGGCGATCACGGACGTACTGGTGAAGCATCCGCAGGTCTGGGTCATGACCGACGACATGTACGAGCACCTGGTCTATGACGACTTCGTGTTTACGACGCCCGCGCAAATCGAGCCGAGATTGTACGATCGCACGCTGACAGTGAACGGCGTGTCGAAAGCCTACTGCATGACGGGTTGGCGCATCGGTTATGCCGGCGGCCCCAGCGAGTTGATCAAGGCGATGGCGACGATCCAGTCGCAGTCGACCTCGAACCCCTGTTCGATCTCGCAATGGGCGGCGGTCGAAGCGCTGAACGGCCCGCAGGATTTCATCCCGATCAACAACAAGGCGTTCAAGGAGCGCAGGGATCTTGTGGTGGCGATGCTCAATCAGGCCAAGGGCATCGATTGTCCACGGCCGCAGGGCGCATTCTATGTCTATCCGTCCTGCGCGGGCACCATGGGCAAGACGTCGCCGTCGGGCAAGGTGATCGAAAACGACGAGGATTTTGTCACCGAGCTCCTGGAGAATGAAGGCGTCGCGGTGGTGCAGGGGTCGGCGTTCGGGCTCGGCCCGGCTTTCCGCATTTCCTACGCGGCCAAGAACTCCGATCTCGAGGACGCCTGCAAACGCATCCAGCGATTTTGTGGTAATTTGAGATAGTCGAATTACGTCACGGTCCAGATCTCGATATTTGGACGCCAGCTTCCGGTGGAGCGCCTTGTTTTAGACACGGCGCTCCCTATGGGTCACTCCGCAAATTCATTTCGTGATGCGGAGAATAGACCGGTGAGATGCTTCAGAATTGCCATGGCTGTCGCCGCGCTGGTGTTGTCGGCCGCCAGCGCCAACGCGCAACCGGCGGTGCACGCCGGTATTCTACAATGCGAAGGCGGTCAGAACGTCGGTTTCGTGGTCGGCTCGGTGACCAGCCTTCAATGTGTGTTCCAGAATGAAGGCGCCCGTCCCGACGCCTATATCGCCACCGTCCACCGCTACGGGGTGGATCTCGGATTCACCCAGCAGACCAGCTTTTCCTGGGCTGTCAACGCGCCGACCAGCAGGGTCGGTCGCGGCGAACTGGCGGGCAATTATGGTGGCGTCGGCGCCAACGCGTCGGTCGGGGTTGGTTTCGGCGGCAACTTTCTGGTCGGCGGTCCGCAAAATGCCTATGCTTTGCAGCCCATCAGCGTCCAGGGCCAGACCGGGTTGAATGTCGCGGCCGGGGTCGCCGAAATCGAACTGCAGCCGGTGCGGCTCGCGCCGCGTGGCTTTCGCCGGCATTTTTCCAGGCATCGCCACCGCCGCTGATGGGCTCGCGATGTTGACCGCCAGCGTCAGGGTCTTCGCTCCCTGACGCTTCGCGCGGGCGGGGCGCCTGTCTCACCTGTTAATCTGGATGCGGCTGTCATTGGGCGCGCGTTGGCGCAACCTCGCGGTCGCGCCGCAATGACATCGCCGTTGAAAGCCTGCGGCCAATCTGGCTCCGCCGTCGATCTTGTGGCATAGAAGGACGAGCGCCCCGGGGCGACGGCGCTGGCCTCTTTCCCTGCTCGCATCACACTATTTCAGCCGGAGATTTCTTCATGCGCCGTTCCATCATCCTCGCCGGAGTTGCCATCGCCACGCTGGCCGTCGCCACGTCGGGAGTTCGCGCCCAACAGCCTTTGCAGCGCGTCCAGGTCGGCGTGCTCGAATGCCGCGGCGGCGCCAGCATCGGCTTTGTCGTCGGCTCGGTGACCAATCTCGGCTGCGTCTTGCGCATCGAGGGCCTGCCCGAGGACCGCTATATCGCCACCATCCGCAAGGTCGGCCTCGACCTCGGCATCACCCAGGAATCGGCGCTGGCCTGGGGCGTCTACGCGCCGGTCGCGCGGCTCGGGCCCGGCGATCTCGCGGGCACTTATGCGGGCGCGCAGGGCAGCGCCTCGGTCGGCGTCGGGGTTGGCGGCAACGTCCTGGTGGGCGGCTCGGACAATTCGATCGCGCTTCAGCCGCTCAGCGTGCAGGGCCAGGTCGGCGTCAACGTCGCGGCGGGCCTGGAAAGCCTGGAATTGCGGCCGGGGCGATAAACATTCTGGTTTGGCGGCAAACTCTCGGGAGGCAAGACCGGTAAAGAAATTGCGCCGCGCGGAGTGACGAAACGTCGCGCGCAGTATAAGTTTACCATCTGTCATGGCAGGTGGGGGCCTTATGGCGGACGGCTGGTATCTTTTCGACGGGACGAAGCGGCTTGGTCCGCTCCCTCTGAACGAGTTGCGACGTCTATTGCAAGCCCAGCGTCTGCCAGACGCTCAGGTGTGGCACCCGGGGCTGACCCAATGGTTTGTCCCGTCAGAGTTGCCTGAACTTTCGGGAATGGCGATGCCGCCTGTCCCGGCCGGGTCTGACGACACGCCGGATCAAATTACGGGCGAAACAATAGCCCGCGCTCACAACTTCATTGCAGCCAATTGGCGCGGCGAATTTTCGCTGGCAACGGCCTATTGGATCTTTGGCTTCCTGGGCAATCTGTTTGCCGGCGTTCTGGCGGTCGTCGTGATCGCGGCCTTCCAATCCAATAGCGGTTATGAGCCGCGTGCCATCTTTTTCATGGTTCTCCTGCTCTGGACTGGAATGATCGCTATCGCGATTTGGCAAGTGGTCGGCGTCTGGCGATCGGCCAATCGCTATCGTCGCGAGAGAGCCATCGTCGGCAAGAGATCTCCCTGGGCTGCCTTGGCCAAGCTCGCCATGGTTGTCGGGGTTATTCGCCTCGCCGCAACATTCTTTTCCTCCGGATGGCCCCAACTCTTGGAAGTAAGCCGGATGTTATTTCTGAATGATCCGGACATTCCCGCCTATTCGATGCGCATCATGCGCAACGGCACCGAAGCTGAAATTACCGGTGGCTTCAAATATGGCCTGACCGACGACTTTGCCAATTTACTGAAGGCGTCACCGCGGATCAGAGTGCTCCACCTCGATAGTCTCGGCGGCAGGATTGGCGAAGCCGAAAAGCTTAACAAGCTCATCACGAGCAATCATCTGGACACCTACGTGTCATCGAATTGTATGTCGGCCTGCACCCTCGCGTTTGCGGGAGGCGTGCACCGGATTCTTCGCCAAGGCGCCGTTCTTGGCTTCCACGCGCCATCGTATCCCGGAACGTCGCAACAAGAGCTTGCAGGCGGCATCGAAATTCAAAGAGACGTTTATCTGGCCGCAGGCTTCGACAAGAAATTCATTGATCGCGCGCTCGCAACGCCCAACAGCGAACTCTGGCGACCGTCACTGAACGCGCTGCTTGGGGCCAAAGCGATCACGGCCGTTTCAGACGGTAACGATTTTGCGATGTCGGGCATGGGAACTTCGCCGACCAGGGACGATTTTGGCCGGATCCTGTCAAGGGGCTTGCCCTTGATGGAGCCACTGAAAAGCAGGTTTCCAAATGACTACGACGCCGTGGTTGAGGCCTATTACGGCGGGTACTTGAGCGACAAGACCGAAGGGGAATCCCGTGCCGCGGTGGGCGTGGCATTGATGGGCGTCCTCAGGAGACTTAGGCCTCTTGCCGATGACAGTGTTCTGCTGCAGTTCGGTCCTTTGCTTGCGGATCAGTATAGTTCGCTCGGCGCGCAGAGCCCCGAGCTCTGCTACCGATACGTCACAGGGACAGGCAAGCCGGTTACGCCCGCAGATTTGCCACAAGCATTGACCCAGAGGGTGAACGATCTCGACAGGCTGGTGGTTGAAACAGCCTCGACTCGCGCGGCGACAGATGCCGCTGTGTCAACCGCCATTTGGCGGAAGGTCCTAGCCATGATGACCGGCCAGGGCGTTAGCAAACAGCAACTGGATTTGATGTTTGCAGCGAACGCACCGGCAGAAACTTATGGGGATTATTGCGCTGCATGGACAATCCTGTTCAGGGAAGTCGGCAAGCTGCCGCCGAGCGAGGCTGGGATCATTATGCGCCCGATACTGGCCGGCAAGTAGCTTCTGGCGCAAAACATCAAGGAATGAATTCCCGGTCCTACCTTGCACCGCAGCGGTGTTTTTCCGACTTGCCAAATCGCCGATGTGGGGGGAGCATCTAGCATGCCGACCCAATCAAGGGCCGAGCTCCCAACCAGGAGGCGGCGATGGGACAAGACGTCAGAAGTCCCCGCGGTCCACGGTGCATCGCACTGGTGGGCCCTTTCCAAAGCGGTAAAACTACACTTTTAGAAGCGATACTGGCGCGCACCGGCGCGATTCCCCGTGCCGGCAGCGTCGACGCCGGAACTGCTGTCGGCGATGCCAGTCCCGAAGCCCGCCGCCACAAGATGGGCGTTGGCCTTTCCGCCGCCACAACGACATTCATGGGCGATACCTATACGTTCATCGATTGCCCCGGCTCGGTCGAGTTCGCCCATGACATGCGCACCGCGATTGCCGCGGTTGATGCCGCCGTCGTGGTCTGCGAGGCCGACGAGCGCAAATTGCCGCAGCTTCAGATCATTCTGCGCGAACTCGAAGATCTCGCGGTCCCGCGCTTTCTTTTTCTCAACAAGATCGACAGAGCCAACAAACACATTCGCGAGACGCTTGCGACCCTGCAGCCGGCATCGCGGATTCCGCTGGTGCTGCGGCAAATTCCGATTTGGAATGGTGATCTGATCGCGGGCTTCGTCGATCTGGCACTGGAACGCGCCTTCGTCTACCGCGAGCATAAGGCCTCCGAAGTCGTGGCGCTGGAAGGCGGCGATCTCGACCGCGAGAAGGAAGCCCGCTTCTCGATGCTGGAAAAGCTCGCCGATCACGACGACGCGCTGATGGAACAATTGCTCGAGGATATTCAGCCGCCGCGCGATGCGGTGTTCGACGATCTCGCCCGCGAATTGCGCGAGGGGCTGATCTGCCCCGTGCTGCTTGGTTCGGCGTTGCGCGAGAACGGCGTGCTGCGTCTTCTCAAGGCGCTGCGGCACGAAGCCCCCGGCATTGCCGAGACCGCCAAGCGCCTCGGCGCGCCTGCGACGCGGGACGCGCTGGGTTATGTGTTCAAGACCGTGCATCTGCAGCACGGCGGCAAACTGTCGCTGACGCGAATTCTCGCCGGCCATCTCGACGACGGTGCGACGGTGCAATCGTCATCGGGCGAGTCCGGCCGGGTCTCCAGCATCCTGTCGGTGAACTGCGCTCACGATAGCAAGCGCGCCTCCGCCGAGGCTGGCGACACGGTCGCGCTGGGCAAACTGGACAGCGTCAAGACCGGCGAAACGCTGTCGGGCGGCAAGACCGCGCCACCGGCGCTGGTAAACGTCGCGCCGTCGGCGCCGGTATTGGCGATGGCGCTGGCGGCTACCGACCGCAAGGACGACGTCAAACTCGGCCAGGCGCTGCTGCGGCTGAATGAGGAGGATCCCTCGCTCAGCATGATCCACAACGCCCAGACCCACGACATCGTGCTGTGGGGGCAGGGCGAGATGCATTTGCGGGTGGCGCTGGAACGACTGCACGACCGCTTCGGCGTCAACGTCAAGTCGCAGCCGCCGGCGATCGGCTATCAGGAGACCATCCGCAAACCGATCACCCAGCGCGGCCGGCACAAAAAGCAATCCGGCGGCCATGGCCAGTTCGGCGATGTGGTGCTGGAGGTCAAGCCGCTGCCGCGCGGCAGCGGCTTTCAGTTCGATGAAACCATTGTCGGCGGCGCGGTACCGCGAAATTACATCGGCGCCGTGGAAGAGGGCGTGGTCGATGCATTGCAACGCGGGCCGCTCGGCTTTCCCGTCATCGATGTGCAGGTGACGTTGACCGACGGTTCCTATCATAGCGTGGACTCCTCCGACCTCGCGTTCCGGACAGCAGCGCGGATCGGCGTCGCTGAAGCGCTTCCGCAGTGCCAGCCGGTGCTGCTGGAGCCGATTCATCTGGTCGAAATCGTCTGCCCCACCGACGCGACCGCCAGGATCAACGCCATCCTCTCGGGACGGCGTGGGCAGATTCTCGGCTTCGACACCCGCGAGGGTTGGCTGGGATGGGATCGTGTCCGTGCCATGATGCCGGAGGCCGAGATCGGCGAGTTGATCGTGGAGCTGCGGTCGGCAACCGCTGGCGCCGGCAGTTTCACGCGGCAATTCGACCACATGGCCGAGGTCACCGGTCGGGCCGCCGATCAGATCATCGCCGCCCATCGCGTCGCGGCGTAAAGACAGTCCCTGGGATCATGACCCCAGGTGTGGGGTCGCCATCCCCGGCAACCACAGATCGGGCACGGCACGCTGGCGCCGGCAACGGCGCAATGCTCGGTGCGCGCTGCGGCGCAGCCGCGCACCCGCTGCCGATCGGGTCCGATATACCCTGGAACATCTGCCATGAGGCCCTATCTATGCGAGCACAAAGGGGTGGTGTGTTCGAGGGTCGCCATGTTGCCTTGCTGAAGGCCGAAGGCTTTAGGGCAGCGCACGATGTCGAGCCCGTTGGCGATGTGGGGCTGTCGGAGGTCCGAAATGGCGAACACGGTTGCGGTCGGAAACTGATGCCCTGCCTGCAACTCTGACCCACGCCGTGGCGTAGCTTTTTGCTGCAAGCATGCTTTCCAAGTCAGCTCCTTTCGTGAACACTGTGGCGATATCGCGAAGGCCGTCGTGGAATTCTGTTACCGGGGCAATCGCAGCTCGTGAGGAGGGCAATGGACAAGATCGGTCTGGCGTTGAAATTGAAGCGGCTGACGGCTTGGCTGGACGAAAGATGCCAGCCGGATAGTCTTACTCGAAAACAGTTCCATGGTTTTCCGCTCGGCAATTGCTACGTCACCATCGATCCCGCGCGCCAGTCCCCATTTGCTTCCGCCAACATGAACAGGGTTTACATGTGCGGAACGGAACCGGGCATGGAGGCCGACAGCATCGGGCGTTTGATCGATCTGTTCGCCACGGAGGGCGTGAAGCGGTTCTTCGTCTGGCTCAGCCCGGGGCCTGATATGGATGTCATGCGCCGCTGGCTGGAGCAGGGCGGCCTTTGCCGTATCCGGCGCACCGGCTATCCAACACTGTGCCGCAGCCATCGCGCGCCGCTTCAATTCAGGACCGATCTTGAAGTCCGGGAAGTGAGCGCCCGGGAAATAGAGGCGGCCCGCGATCAGCTGGGCGAGACAGTGTGGCCGGAATATGCGAGGTCCGCCGGCGAGCAAGGCTTCTTCCATTACATGGCATTTGATGATGCGCGTCCGGTGGCCATAGCAACCCTCTGCGTTTTCGAAGGCCTTGGATACCTTATGGCAGCCGCGACCGCCGAGAGTCACCGCAGGCGCGGAGCCCAACAGGCTCTGATCGCGAAAAGGATACAGCGGGCCGAACAGATCGGCTGTGCGATGCAGGTTTCCGAGACCCTGTACATGATCGAACATTCCTACCGCAACCTTCAGCGCGCCGGCTTTCAGGAAGTCTACGAAAAAGAGGTCTATGAGTGGAACGCCTGACAGTTCATTGCCCGATCGGAGCACCTATCCTGCACGTCTGCCCGACCACGGTTCGGCTGAATGCTTGATTCACCCCGCAACATTCTCCTCGCCAGTGCCCTGAGCGCGCTAGCCGGCTATGTCGACGCCATCGGCTTCCTGCAACTCGGCGGCTTGTTCGTCTCTTTCATGAGCGGCAACTCGACGCGGATGGGCGTCAGCCTTGCCGAAGGCAACTGGTCGAGCGCGACCGAGGCACTCGGCCTGGTTGCTCTGTTCGTCATTGGCGCCGCAACCGGTAGCCTGATCGTGCTGGGCCGCGGCGTCAATCGGCAGCCCTGGGTGCTGCTGGCGGAGGCGTCGCTGCTTGCCGCCGCCGCGCTTTGCTACGCAACGAGTCTGCCCAATGTCGCGGTCGCTGCGATCGTGCTGGCGATGGGACTGGAGAACGCCGTATTCCAAATCGACGGCGGCGGCGGCCTCGGCCTCACTTATGTCACCGGCGCGCTGGTGAAGGTCGGCCAATTCGCAGCGGCGGCGCTGACCGGCGGTGCGCGCTGGGGTTGGGCGCCCAATCTTCTGCTATGGGCGGCGCTGGTCGCAGGCTCCCTTTGCGGGGCGCTGGCTTATCACTGGATCAATCTCGCCGCGGTCTGGTTTGCTGCGGCGGCCGCGCTGGCGCTGAGCGCGATCGTTGCCGCGACCATTCATCTATAGATCGTACCCGATCGCAGGGATGAAATCGTGACTCAATACAATCCAACCGGACGATGATCTTGCATTGACAGTGGCCGCGGCTTGCCCGATTTGAGGCGCGAGGTCGCCTTGCTCACACGCCGCCGCAACTGGATAGGCCATGACTGCCCTGACAAAAGCCCGCGCCGCATGCCTGATCGGATGGCCGGCCGCCCATTCGCGCTCGCCGCTGATCCATCATTACTGGTTGCGGACGCTTGGCATCGAAGGCGGCTATAACATCGAGGCGGTCCCGCCCGAAGGGCTGGCCGAGTTCGTGCTGCACCTGTCGAACCACGGCTTTGTCGGTGCCAATGTCACCCTTCCCCACAAGGAGCGTGTGCTGGCGCTGACCATGCCGGATGCGCGCGCCTCGCGCGGTCGGCGCCGCCAATACCCTGTGGTACGAGGGCGGCGAGCTGCGGTCGACCAACACGGATATCGAGGGGTTCGTCAACGGCCTGGAGGCCTGTGCGCCGGGATGGCAGGACGCCACCGATGCGCTGGTGCTCGGCGCCGGCGGGGCGGCGCGGGCGGTGGTGTTCGGATTGGTCGAGCGCGGCATCCGGCGCGTTCATGTGGCTAACCGGACCTACGAACGTGCCTGTGTGGTCGCGGACCGGTTCGGCGGCAATGTTCGTCCCATACCCTGGAGTGCCGTCGGTGACCTGCTGCCCCGAGCCGGCTTGCTGATCAATACGACGTCACTCGGCATGCACGGCCAGCCGGCCCTCGATGTCGATGTCGGGCTGCTGCCGGCGAATGCCGTCGTCAGCGATCTGGTGTATGTGCCGCTGCGAACGCCGCTGCTCGCGGCGGCGGCCGCGCGTGGTTTGAAGGCCGCCGATGGGCTGGACATGCTGCTGCATCAGGCGGTGCGCGGGTTTGAACTCTGGTTCGGGCAGCGGCCCATGGTCACGCCGGAGCTTCGGGCTCTGGTCGAGGCCGATCTCACAAAACATTGAGCGGGAATACCGTGGAAGTTTTGGGGTCTATGGTCCAGTAATCTGCCAACCGGAGACACCTTCATGACCTTTCGCCGTTCAAGCCTCAGTCGTCCGCTCATTGCAGCCGCAGTCGTGGCGGTCTCGACGCTCACCGCGATCGCCCAGCAGCCGCCGGTGCCGTCGCGCATTCGCGGGACTATCGAAGGGGTCGACGGCGATGTGCTGGCCCTCAAGTCGCGCAGCGGCGAGGACGTCAAGCTGCACATGACCGGCGACATCAAGGTGTTCGGAATCGTCAAGATCGCGCTGTCAGACGTCAAGGTCGGCTCCTTCATCGGCGCCACCACGGTGCCGGGTCCCGACGGCGGCAATCGCGCGGTCGAGGTCCACGTATTTCCGGAAAACATGCGCGGCACCGGAGAAGGTTCGCGTCCGTGGGATCTGCGCCCCAATAGCACCATGACCAATGCGACGGTCGCCGAGAGTGTCGCCGGCAATGACGGCCATACCCTGACGGTCAAATACAAGGACGGCGAGAAGAAGGTTGAGGTTACGTCCGATACGCCCGTCGTGACCTATGTCCCCGGCGACAAGGCCGACCTGAAGGCCGGGGCCAAGATCATCGCTTTCGTCAAACCCTTGCCGGATGGCTCCTTCGAAGCCAACCGCATCAGTGTCGGCCGCGACGGGCTGACGCCGCCGATGTGAGCTTGCTTCCCCGTGGGGACGTTGCTGTCCCCGGTCTCGGCGGCGAAGATCAAAGCGCCAGAACGTGATCGTCGATCTCACTGATGCTGCTGACGCCGCAAAGACCCATCGTCGTGCTAAGTTCGTTCTTGATGATGTCGATTGCCTTGGCAACGCCTGGACCGCCATAGGCGCCGAGGCCGTGAATATAGGCCCGGCCGATCATGCAGGATTTGGCACCGAGCGCGAGCGCGCGCATCACGTCCTGGCCGGAGCGAATTCCCCCGTCAAACAGCACCTCGATTTGCGAACCGACTTCATCGGCGATCTCGGGCAGCACCTCGATCGACGAGGGCGCGCCGTCGAGTTGCCGGCCGCCATGGTTGGACACCACCAACGCCTGGGCGCCGGTCTTGACGGCCAGCTCGGCGTCCTCGACGTCGAGAATGCCCTTGATGATCAATTTGCCCGGCCAGATGCTGCGGATCCAGTCGACGTCCTTCCAGTTCAGCGACGGGTCGAACTGCGAGGCCACCCAACCTGACACCGAGGCGAGATCCTGCACGCCTTTGAGGTGGCCGGCGATGTTGCCGAAATTCCGGCGCTTGCCGCGCAGGATGCCCGCCACCCAGGCCGGCTTGGTCGCGAAGTCGAGCGCGTTCTTCAGGCTGAGCAATTGCGGGGGCACCGACAAGCCATTCTTGATATCGGCATGGCGCTGCCCGATCACCTGCAGGTCTACGGTCAACACCAGCGCGCTGCACTTGGCGGCCATGGCGCGTTCGATCAGCGCCTTGCAGAATCCGCGATCCTTCATGACATAGAGCTGAAACCAGAACGGCTTTTCGACATTTTCAGCTACGTCTTCGATCGAATTGATCGACATCGTGCTCAGCGTGTAGGGAATTCCGGCGGCCTGCGCGGCGCGGCAGGCGTGGATTTCGCCGTCACCATATTGCATGCCGGTCGAGCCGACCGGTGCCAGGATGAGCGGCAGGTTCGACTTTTCGCCGACGATGGTGGTCGAAAGATCCCGGTTCGAGATATCCACCAGGATGCGCTGGCGAAACTTGATCTGCTGGAGGTCTTCGCGATTGGCGCGCAGTGTCTCTTCGGCATAAGAGCCGCGGTCCGCGTAGTCGAAAAATGCCTTGGGCACCTTTCGCATATGCACTTCGCGCAGGTCCTCGATGCAGGTGATGTGCTTCATGGACGGTTCCAGCCCCTTCTTGCTTCTGTAACTATGGCTGTTGATCTATCACGGCTGAGGGGCCGGCAAAATCGGTTCACGGGCGGGCCTGCCATGGAGGAGAATGGCAATGAATAAATCACGTCCGGGTCCCGCCAAACCAGCCGCCGCTGCGGCTAGCCATAGGCCGGCTGGTGCTTTAGGATAAGGCTTTTCTTAACAATGGGTTAAGCGTTTACCCTGGTTTGTCCGGCGGTAATCATTTATGATATTTTTTGAAGCCTTTTTGGCCGCAAAGGCCTTATAACCCCTTTGCACGCGCAATTGGCGGGCATTCGGGGATTCTTAAGCTGGGTGGCTTTGAGAAGCCTTGATCGTTGGTGGGGGGTATATGAGCCGCAAATTCTTCGGTACCGACGGGATCAGAGGCCGCGCCAACGGTCTGATCACGCCGGAGCTGGCGCTCAAGGTCGGCCAGGCGGCCGGCCTGGTATTTCAGCGCGGCGAGCATCGCCATC
This sequence comes from uncultured Alphaproteobacteria bacterium, assembly GCA_963736075.1. Classification (GTDB taxonomy): domain Bacteria; phylum Pseudomonadota; class Alphaproteobacteria; order Rhizobiales; family Xanthobacteraceae; genus Bradyrhizobium. The sequence continues at coordinate 159,394 of CAVTNW010000033.1, forward strand.
GCGTCGTCATCGGCAAGGACACGCGGCTTTCCGGCTACATGATCGAATACGCGATGGTGGCCGGCTTCACCTCGGTCGGCATGGACGTGCTGCTGCTTGGCCCGATGCCGACGCCGGCGGTGGCCATGCTGACCAAGTCGATGCGCGCCGATCTCGGCGTGATGATTTCCGCTTCGCACAATCTGTTCGAGGACAACGGCATCAAGCTGTTCGGGCCGCAGGGTTTCAAGCTTTCCGACGACGTCGAGAAGCAGATCGAACAGCTGCTGGATGAATCGCTCGACAAGCGTCTGGCGCAGAGCGCCAGCCTCGGGCGGGCGCGCCGTATCGACGGCGTCCATGACCGCTACATCGAATTTGCCAAGCGTACCTTGCCGCGCGATCTCAGCCTCGACGGGCTGAGGGTGGTGGTCGACTGCGCCAATGGTGCGGCCTACAAGGTCGTGCCGGAAGCGCTGTGGGAGATGGGCGCCGATGTGATTTCGATCGGCGTCGATCCGGATGGTTTCAATATCAATAAGGAATGCGGTTCGACCGCGCCCGAGGTCTTGTGCAGAAAGGTGCGCGAAATGCGCGCCGACATCGGTATCGCGCTGGATGGCGATGCCGACCGGGTCATTCTGGTGGACGAACGCGGGCATCTGGTCGATGGCGACCAGTTGCTCGCGGTGATCGCTCAAAGCTGGAAGGAAGACGGCCGCCTGGCCAAGCCGGGTATTGTCGCCACCGTGATGTCGAATCTCGGCCTCGAACGATTTCTCGATGGCCTCGGCATCGAGCTGGTGCGCACCCCGGTTGGCGATCGCTACGTGCTCGAGCAGATGCTCAATTGTGGCTATAATCTCGGCGGCGAGCCCTCCGGTCATATTATTTTGTCGGACTACGCGACCACCGGCGATGGTTTTGTCGCCGCGCTGCAGGTGCTCGCGGTGGTGCAACGGCTGCGCCGCCCGGTATCCGAAGTCTGTCATCGCTTCGACCCGATGCCGCAGATCCTCAAGAATGTGCGCTACCGCAGCGGCAAGCCGCTCGACGACGCCGATGTCAAATCGGCGATCCATGACGGCGAAAGGCGGCTCAACGGTCACGGCCGGCTCCTGGTCCGTTCCTCCGGCACCGAGCCCGTGATCCGCGTGATGGGCGAGGGGCCGGACCGAACCCTGGTCGAGGATGTGGTCGACTGCATCGTCTCAGCCCTCGGCCATGCCGCGGCCGCGTAGCGGCCTGTTATGACTGGCGCGAAGCAGAGCGACCTGCCCGGGGGGCTGCGCCCGGGCGAATTCCGCGCCTTTATTCGCATCGCAGCCAGTCTTTAATGGTGCTGGTTAGCCCGGCGCGGCCATCTTAAAAACGCGCTTGCCAGTCATTTCTGCGGAACAATTCCTTTGAACAAGCCCGTGACCGTCTCCGAACCAGCCATGATCGCGCCGGTCGATGTGCCGGGCATGACCCAGACTGCGTTGGCAAGGCCGGCCGCTGTGGCCGGGCCGGCCTACGTGGTTCTGGGCGGCATCAGCCTCTCGCATTTCCTCAACGATACCATGCAGTCGCTGATCCCGTCGGTCTACCCGATATTGAAGGCGAGCTACGCGCTCGATTTCGCGCAGATCGGAATGATCACGCTGGCGTTCCAGTTCACGGCCTCGCTGCTGCAGCCGTTGATCGGCCATTTTACCGACCGCAAGGCCCAGCCGTTCTCGCTTGCCATCGGCATGGGCTTTACGTTTTTCGGTCTGCTGCTGCTCAGCTTGGCGCAGCAATATCTGGTGATCTTGATGGCTGCCGCGCTGGTCGGACTGGGCTCGGCGGTGTTCCATCCGGAATCGGCGCGGATCGCGCGGCTGGCATCGGGCGGCCGCTACGGCTTCGCGCAGTCGGTGTTCCAGGTCGGTGGCAATTTCGGAACCTCGATGGGGCCGCTGCTCGCGGCAGTGATCGTTGTGCCGTTCGGCCAGCCCAGCATCGCCTGGTTCTCCATCATTGCATTTCTGGCCATCATCATCCTGTGGCGGATCGGGCTGTGGTACCGGCCGCAGATACGAGGAAAAAAATTCGCGCCGCTCGCGGCGCATCCGGACGCGCCGAGTTCCCGCCGGGTCAAGATCGCGCTCGTCGTGCTGGTGGCGCTGCTGTTTTCCAAGCAGCTCTACGTGTCGAGCCTGTCGAGCTATTACATCTTCTATCTGATCGACAAGTTCGGCGTCTCGACCCAGGCGGCCCAGCTCTATCTCTTCATCTTCCTGGCGGCGAACGCGGCCGGCGCCTTCTTCGGCGGTCCGGTTGGAGATCGCATCGGCCGCAAATATGTCATCTGGTTTTCGATTCTCGGAGCGCTGCCGTTTACGCTGGCGCTGCCCTTTGCCGGCCTTTTCGCCAGCGCCGTGCTGACGGTATTCATCGGGTTCATCCTGTCGTCGGCGACGTCGTCGATCATCGTGTTCGCGCAGGAACTGGTGCCGCACCGCTTCGGAATGATTTCCGGAGTGTTCTTCGGTTTTGCCTTCGGCATCGGCGGTCTCGGCGCCGCCGTGCTCGGCAAGCTGGCCGACCATACCGGCATCGCCTTCATCTACCAGGTCTGCTCGCTATTGCCCGCGATCGGGCTACTCGCGGTGTTCCTGCCGAAGATGCCCAGAGGCGCGCATTGAAGTCGCGTGACATCCGAAGACGTGGATGCCGGTCGGCAAGCGGAAAGGCTCCGGCCATGACAGTCTGGCTCGCGGTTATCGCCAGTAGCGCCGGGCGTTATTATCGATCACGCGCAGTCGGTATTTCAGCCGCACAAAAAATTTTTCAAACGCGATGGTCGAGAGTTCCGACCGGCGTGGCAAAGTCTCTGCGGTGCACGAAAAAATTGAAGCGGCCCCTGAACTTGCCACGACAAACTGGCCAGCGCGCCAAGGCCTGCTGCGGCGGTATACGTGCAAGGGACCGTCAACCTTAACTATTAGGGTTAAGTGCTACTTAAACATTTGATGGCATCGTTCGCCCGTGAGTTTTTGATGTGGGGCCTCCGCTGTCTGCCTCACCAGACAAAAGGGACGATGCCGATGCGTAGCGTTAATACTTTCTTGGCCGCGGGAGCGGTCTCACTGCTGTCCTCGGCGGCCTTTGCCGCCGACCTAGGCGCCGCGCCGGCGCCCTATTACGCGCCGCCGCCGGTGCAGGATTTCGGCGGCTGGTATCTGCGCGGCGACATCGGTATGACGAATACCAGAAACAACACGCTGGTATCCAACCTCGATCCTTCACCGGCGGTCGCGTCGACCCAACGGTACGGAGGCTTCAGCGGCGGTACTTCCTATGGAGTTGGTGTCGGCTATGAGTTCAACAATTGGTTTCGCGCGGACATAACTGGCGAATACCGCTCGAAGGTGAGCTTCAACGGCAACAACTTCTATCAATGGTTTGCAGGGGCTCCTTTCAATAATCTGGGTGACACCTACACCGGCGGCTATTCGAGCTGGGTCGGATTGGTCAACGTTTATGCCGATCTCGGTACCTGGTGGTGTTTGACGCCCTTCGTCGGCGCCGGCGTGGGTGGTGCCTACAACTACACCAGTGGCATGGCTGATTCAGCCACTTTCTCCGGGGGAGCGGGCGCCTCGCTCTATCAAGCCGATGGGGCCGGCAAGTTCAATTTCGCCTGGGCCGCCTATGCGGGTGTCGCCTACAAGGTCACCAGCAACTTCACCGTCGAGTTGGCCTACCGTTATCTCGACATGGGCAATGCCGCGTTCGGGCAAGGGCACTTCTTCGACGGAACGAACCCAGGCCTGTCGACCTTCCACTTCAACAACGATCTGACTTCGCAAGATCTCAAGATCGGCCTGCGCTGGACCTGCTGCGATCTACCGCCGGCGTCGCCGCCGCCGCTGATCCGCAAGGGCTGAGCGAGCCCGATCACTTTCGAGTTTGCCGACGGCGCGGGTCATTCCCGCGCCGTCCTGCATTGCGAGCGGCGTCGTCCGGCAAGGCAGGCCAGCTGGTTTGCGAGCAAGATCGTGCCGATCAAAGCGGTCTCGGGAACGATTGGTTAAGGTTAACCGGCGATGATCAGCGCCTGAGTTGGTGCGTTCGATAGGAGCGTTGCGATGCGTAAGTTTCTGCTGGCGGCAGCAATGCTTGGTGCGGCCTCCGCCGCGCGGGCGGCCGACATGCCCGATTTCCTGCGCGGAGGTTTCACCGACGGAATCGCGGCCGCGAAAGTGAACTGGCAGGGCTACTACGTCGGCGCGCAGGGCGGCTACGGCTCGTCCGACGAGAATTTTTCAGGCGCGACCAACGGAATGACTGCGGCAATCTTGGCTAATACCCTGATCGACGCCACGTTGGGAGTTTCGCAATGGGGTCTCAATCTGGGTAAGGACTCCGCTCGCAGCTCAGGATTCGGCGGCTTCGCCGGATACAACTCGCAATGGGATGATGTTGTCGTCGGCGTCGAGGCGAGCTATCTGCACGGTGCGTTCGGAGGGAGTTCTTCCGCAAGCGAGGATCGTATTTTCGGACCCTTGTCCGATAACAATTATCACAACATCAATTCGAGCGCTTCAGCCGCGATTTCGATTTCGGACATGGCAACATTGCGGGCGCGCGCGGCTTATGCCTATGGGATATTTCTGCCCTACTTGTTTGGTGGCGTTGCACTCGGAGATGCCGACATCACGCGCAGCGTAGCTGTCGTAGACAAGTACTCGCCGGTATCGGTGCCATACGGCGCGTGTTTCGTTGCTGAGTCCTGCTTTACTCCGAGCTCGACGCTAGTCCAGCATGGTCACCTGATCTATGGTTATTCCGGAGGTCTCGGTGTCGACATCAACCTGATCGGCGGACTGTTCATGCGAGCGGAGTGGGAGTATATCCGTTTCACGGATACGATCGATACCACTGTCAACACCGTCCGGGCGGGGCTCGGATACAAGTTCTGAAGCCGTAGCGAGGGCTATTGCTTCGTTTGAACCTGTTGACAGCGCGGATTTCTGCTGCTGGTCTGTCGCGCTATCACCACCGGCGGCGCTCATGAAAATCTACGGCGATACCAATTCCGGCAATTGCCTGAAGGTAAAATGGGTCTGTGACAGGCTGAAGCTGCCCTATGGCTGGATCGAGGTAGATACGCTCAAGCGCGAGACGCGGACCCCGCAATTTCTCAAACTCAATAGCGCTGGCCAGGTGCCTGTGATCGAGTTCGACGACGGCCGCACGCTGGCGGAGTCTAACGCCATCATAAGGTACCTCGCCCGCGGCAGCGATCTCATCCCTGCCGATGCCTTCGCGGCGGCCAAGATGGATGAATGGCTGTTCTGGGAGCAATACAGCCACGAGCCCTATATCGCGGTATGCCGCTTCCAGATGGTCTATCTCGGCCGAGCCGCCTCCGATCTCGATCCCGACAAGATCAAGCGCGGCTATGCGGCGCTGGCGCGGATGGAGCACCAGCTGGCCACGACGCGGTTTCTGGTCGGCGATAGCCTCTCGCTCGCCGACGTCTCGCTGTTGGCCTATACGCGGTCGGCCCATGAGGGTGGCTTTCACCTCGATGCCTATGCCGCGTTGCGGCGCTGGATCGGCGAGGCCGAGCGGTCGCTTGGACTTTCGTCGGCGCGTTGAGATCGATGGGAGCGCGATGGTGATTCCGGTGACCTTGCGATTTTGAATGCATGCCGCCGGGTGCAGCCCGGCCGGCCGCTGCCGTGGGTTAGCGAATCTTTAACCACGCTGGAAAGGCACTCTTAAACTCCGTTTTCTGGAAATGACCAAACTCGACCGCAGCGGATGCCGAAGCCTTGGTATTTCTGCCTATTCGATGGAGGGCCTTAACGTCGCTTTAGATATTGGCGTCGGAGTGTTGACACGGCGCGGCAAAGGCTTGGCGTCGCACCTGGCAAGCTGGGTTTCCCGGTGAGCCCCCACCCAGCATGATGCATGAGAAATCCATTGACCAAGGTGGCAATCCAATTTCCGTACCAGAGGCTGCTGCAGGCGCTCACGCGGTTCGGAAGTGATACGCGCGGCAATATTGCCCTGATTTTTGGCCTCTCGGCCGTGATGATCTTCACCTCGATGGGCGCCGGCCTCGATCTGTCGCGGGCCTATCTGGCACGACAGAAATTGTCGGAGGTTGCCACGCTGGCCTGCCAGTACGCTAGCCGCCCAGCCATCGTCGATACCTCGACCGCTTCCTATAACGGTACCGGTGGCGGAACCACCTACTCCACCCAGGTCACAAACTTCATCACCACGGCCTGGCAAAATCAGAACATCAGTTTGACCCAGACCAACGGCACCCCCTTCACCTACACGCAGGGGGGGCCTGCGAATGTCACGCTGGCGGCATCGGTCCCGACGACCTTCATGCAGATCGCTGGGTTCTCGACAATTCCGCTCCAGGTTCAGGTGCATTGCTACGACACGCCTAGTTCAGTCCTGCAGCGGGTGCCGGACGGCAATTCGCAAATCGTCATGCAGGAAACCTTCGCGGCAACACCCAACGGGCCGGTTTCCGGATGGGCCAGCTATCTGCCGAACGGCAGCAGCGGGACCCAATCCAACGCGACCGGCTATACCAGTGCGGTCGGATATACCGGCGCCAGCGGCGTCCAGTGGCACATCGAAGGCTATTGTCTCGAGCAGGATCAGGCCGGGACCATCAAGACAACCACCATTGCCAGCAATTATTCAGTCGAGCTGGATTGCGACAACGGCAGCACTACGAACGATAAGGGCAACAGTTCGATCTCGACGCTGACTTACCTGCCCGCCGGCTCCTATGAGCTGCGCTACAACTATGCGTCCCGCGTCAACTACCCCAGTTACGAGCCGACCTACCTGTGCGGCTCTTCCGCCAGCGATCTCGACTGGGCCAACAGCTCGACGACATCCTGGTCGGGATCGATGGCGAGCGCCTATCGCACCAACCAGATCAATGTCTATCTCGATCTCAATCCTGCCAACAACCAGCCGCCGCAGCATACGACGCTCGACGGTACCGAGCAACTGGCCGGCAGCAACCTGATCGACATGTGTCTCTATGGGCAAAGCTGGATCCAGCGCAGTGTCAGCATCAACGTCACCACCGCCGGCTATTATTGGCTGAGCTTCGCCGCCGACGGCGGCAACGATTTATTTGGCGGCTCGATCGACGACATCATGCTGTGCCAGGTGAACTGCAGCGGATCGGTGCAGGATAATTACACGACGGCTTGGTCGGCCGGGAACCTGCTGTTCGATGACACCTTCGAAAGCCCGGTCTATTCGGGCTCTCCTTTCAACAATAGCGGCAATGTCAACAACTCCTATGGCAGTTCGTACTTCTGGGACGAAGAAGGCAACGGCTGGGCCAATGCGCCCACCAATCAGTTGCCTTATTGGAATGATCAGTGCCCGCAGGCAACCCAGTGCATCGAGCTCGGCTGGGGCACCAACAGCCTGGTTAGCAAACCTTTCCTGTTCGTTCCCGGCTACTATCAGATCAGCTATAAATATCAGTCCGAGGTCGTGTTCTCCTCGGGTGTCAGCAATTGTTCGACCTCACCGGTGACCAGCACGTCGCTACCGAGCGGCAGCGGTGCCGGCAAACTCTGGAACATCGGTGCGTCAATGGGGACAGTGAATTATGATACCAACGCCGTAGCCATGCTGATGTCCCATGCCCAGATGGCCAGTACGCCCGATACCGGAAATTCGCTCGGCTCGACCACCAGCTACACCAACCCGAGCGGGACGGTGACGACAACGCCGACCGTTCCGCCCAACAGCACAACGTCGCCATCGACAGTCTCGCTGCTGGATGTGTGCAGCTACTCTGCAACGTCGCAAACGCGAACAGCGACAATCTTCATCGAGAAAGCCGCTTGGTACTGGCTAACCCTGGCTGCGCTTGGCACGGCCGATGGCGCCGGTGGCATTGTCGACGACGTTCAGATCACCGCGCTCGGCAGCCCCTATATGTCGAGCCCGCCGTCAGGCGCCGTCACCATCCCCGTTCCCTCGCCGCAGCCGGGGTCTACCCTCTCCTTTACCGGCTTCACGATCACGGCCGATCCTCTCACGCCGGACTAGCGCCATGGTCCACCGCAGCAAGCGCGCAGGCCTGATCCGGGGCTTCATCCGCGATCGCCGCGCCGCCTCGGCGGTGGAATTCGCCATCCTTGCGGCACCGTTCTTTCTGTTGCTGATGGCGGTCACCCAGGTCGGCATCTTCTACATGGCGCAATCCGCGCTGGACAGTGGCGTGGCCGCGACGGCCACGACATTGCGCAACAACTTCACCACCGGAACGACCGCGACGCTGCTCGATGCGTCGGCGCTGAAGAGCAGCGTGGTCAGCGGCGCCGGAGCGATAATATCAAATAACTCCACCCTGTCGGTCGAAATCCGGCAGCAGAACAGTCTTTCCGGCGCCACCGTGCCCATTGTCGATGGGACCGTCGATTACGGAACGACCACCAGCACGCTGGCTCTGCGCGCCCAATCCACTGTCATCACGCTGGCTCCCGGGCTGGGCGGCTTGAGCACGATCTATTCCAGCGCGCTGGTGCGGCGGCAGGGTACCTGAGCGATGCGCGAGCGGCTGCTGTCTTTCATCCGGTCCTGCTCTGCGACGGCGGCGATAGAATTCGCCTTCATCGCCCCGGTCCTGATCATGATGATGGCCAGTGTCGTCGAATGCGGACGGCTGTTTCAGGTCTATAACGCCACCAACCGCGTCGCCACCCAGATTGCTATCGTGTATGCCGACTGCTCCGACAATCCCACAGGGACCTGCGGTACCGAAGCCAGCAGTTACATGACCTCGCAGTTTATTTCGAATATTGTTCCGCAATTGACGGTGAGCTCTCTCTCATTTCAAGTGTTCCAGGTCTTGATGTCGGGAACGACCCCGACCGTCGTCTACTGCGCGCCCAGCGGGGCGACACTGAGCGCCAGCCAGACATCGGCCGCGCAGGCCGCGCTCTCCAACGGACAGTCGGGAGTGATTGTCACCGCCACCTATAGCCACACGCTGCAGTTCTTCTCGACGCTGATGGGGCCCTATCTCGACTCCGTGCTGACGCCTTCCTATACCGTCGTGCAGCTCAAGGGGTAGGGGGCTCGTAGCGGTCGAACTTGATTGCCAGAAAGCGCCTTGACGATTCCCGGTGTTTCCCTTATCCACCGCGCCGGGACACCTCCCCCCAACGGGAGGCTTGCTATCTGGAAGGATAGAGCATGACTGCAGCAAAGCCCGCGATGCGGCCTGAAGTGCCGCATTTTTCATCCGGCCCCTGTGCCAAGCGCCCCGGCTGGAGCCCACAAAACCTCCGAGATGCCGCACTTGGCCGTTCGCACCGCGCGAAAATCGGCAAGGCCAAGCTGAAGCTCGCGATCGATCTGACGCGCGAGGTGCTTGAAGTGCCGGAGGGTTACCGAATAGGCATCGTGCCGGCGTCCGACACCGGCGCGGTTGAGATGGCGCTGTGGTCGCTGCTTGGCGCGCGACCGGTGACCACGATTGCCTGGGAATCCTTTGGCGAGGGCTGGGTCAGCGATGTCATCAAGGAATTGAAGCTCAAGGACGTCACCCGGCTGCATGCCGGCTATGGCGATATTCCGGACCTGGGCAAGGCCGATCCGGCCTCCGACATCGTCTTCACCTGGAACGGCACGACCTCGGGCGTGCGCGTTCCCAATGCCGACTGGATCAGCGGGAATCGCGAGGGTCTCACCATTTGCGATGCGACCTCGGGGGCGTTCGCGCAACCGCTGGACTGGGCCAAGCTCGACGTGGTGACGTTCTCCTGGCAAAAGGCGCTGGGTGGCGAGGCGGCGCACGGCATGTTGGTGCTTTCTCCGCGCGCGGTAGCGCGGCTCGAGAGCTACGCGCCGCCATGGCCGCTGCCGAAAATCTTCCGCATGACCAAGGGCGGCAAGCTCAACGCCGGTATCTTCGAAGGTGAGACCATCAACACGCCGTCGATGCTGTGCGTGGAGGATTATCTCGACGCTTTGAACTGGGCGAAGTCGGTCGGTGGCCTCAAGGCGCTGATCGCGCGTGCCGATGCCAATGCCAAGGTGCTCGCCGACTGGAAGGCCAAAACGCCGTGGATCGATTTCCTGGCCAAGAATCCCGCCATCCGCTCCAATACCTCGGTATGCATGAAGGTGGTCGATCCTTCGATCACAGCGCTCACCCCCGAGGCGCAGGCCGATTTTGCCAAGAAACTCGTCGCCACGGTCGAGAAGGAGGGCGCTGGCTACGATATCGGCGCCTATCGCGACGCGCCGCCCGGTCTTCGGATCTGGTGCGGGGCGACGGTCGAAGCCAATGACGTCGAGATCCTGACGCAATGGCTCGACTGGGCCTTTGCCGAGACCAAGGCCTCGCTCGCCAAGGCCGCGTAACTGTCTCACTCGTCTTCCCGGGCAAGCGGCCCTCTGCCGCGCAGAACCCGGGACCCACAACACCATCGGGAGCGAGCGCCTTGGCACTTCGCGCCTAATCGCGCTGCGGCCGGCACGACGACTTAATCGCTTTTCCGAAAAGGGAAACTCAAATGACAAAACCCAAGGTTCTCATTTCCGATGCCTTGTCGCCCGCTGCCGTGCAGATCTTCAGGGATCGCGGGATCGACGTCGACTTCCAGCCCAATCTCGGCAAGGACAAGGACAAGCTCGCCGAGATCATCGGCCATTATGACGGGCTGGCGATCCGCTCCGCGACCAAGGCGACCGCGAAAATCCTGGCAAAGGCGACGCGGCTGAAGGTGATCGGTCGCGCTGGAATCGGCGTCGACAATGTGGAGATACCGGCGGCAACCGCCAAGGGTATCATCGTGATGAACACGCCGTTCGGCAATTCGATCACCACGGCGGAACATGCGATCACCCTGATGCTGGCGCTAGCGCGCGAAATTCCGCAGGCCGATGCTTCGACCCAGGCCGGCAAGTGGGAGAAGAACCGCTTCATGGGCGTCGAGATCACCGCCAAGACGCTCGGCGTGATCGGCTGCGGCAATATCGGCTCGATCGTCGCCGATCGCGCGCTTGGCCTGCGCATGAAGGTGATCGCGTTCGATCCCTTCCTTTCGGCAGAGCGCGCCAAGGACATCGGGGTCGAAAAGGTCGAGCTTGACGAACTCTTCAAACGCGCCGATTTCATCACCCTGCATACGCCCCTGACCGACAAGACCCGCAACATCATCGACGCGCCGGCGCTCGCCAAGATGAAGCAGGGCGTGCGCATCATCAATTGCGCCCGCGGCGGCCTGGTCGACGAGCAGGCGTTGGTGGATGCCCTCAATTCCAAGCATGTCGCGGGTGCGGCGTTCGACGTCTTCATCGAGGAGCCGGCCACCACCAATGTGCTTTTTGGCCATCCCAACGTGATCTGCACCCCGCATCTTGGCGCATCCACTACCGAAGCGCAGGAAAACGTCGCGCTGCAGGTCGCCGAGCAGATGTCGGACTATCTCCTGACCGGGGCGATCTCCAACGCCGTCAACTTTCCGTCGATCACGGCCGAAGAGGCGCCCAAGCTGAAACCGTTCATCGAATTGGCCGAAAAACTCGGCTCATTCGCCGGTCAATTGACCGAGACCGGCATCTCCAAGGTGCAGATCACCTATGAGGGTCACGTCGCCGAGATGAAGATCAAGGCGCTGACCTCGGCGGTGCTGTCGGGCCTGCTGCGACCGATGCTGGGCGACGTCAATGTCGTCTCCGCGCCGGTGGTGGCCAAGGAGCGCGGCATGGTGGTCGACGAGATCGTGCGCGCGGCGCAGAGCGATTACGAAGGCCTGATCACGGTCGCGGTCACCACCGAACTACAGGAGCGTTCGGTGTCCGGCACGGTGTATGCCGACGGCAAGCCGCGGCTGGTCGACATCAAGGGTATCCGCGTTGATGCCGAATTCGGCAAGTCGATGATCTATGTCACCAATGAGGATAAGCCGGGCTTCATCGGGCACTTCGCTGGCCTGCTTGGCGACGCCGAAATCAACATCGCGACCTTTCATCTCGGGCGTGTGAAGCAGGGCGGCGACGCCATCGCGCTGGTCGAGGTCGACGGCGCGGTACCCACCGAGGTGCTGGCCAAGATACAGGCGCTGCCTCAGGTGAAGCAGGCCAAGGCGCTGATGTTCTGAGGCGCCAGGTCGCCGATTGAAAGTGCCCAAAGCCGCGGCCTTGGGCCTTCACATTCCCGAAGAGCAGTCAACGGAGCGCTATTTTCCCCGGTGGCTGCTTTCGGAAAATCCGCGCCGCCGCGGCGGTGCCTTACGGTAACCCTCAATCGAACCATTTCTTCTGTCACGGAGCTCCATTGCGGGGCCAACCGCGCGGGAGAAAAATCATGTATCATCTGGTCAACAGCCTTGCCGCGAGCAGCCTGGTAATTGTCGCGGGGCTCGCCGTGGTACCGGCGCAGGCGGCCGATCTCGATGTCACGTCAGCGGTCGATGGGGTTACCGTCTATCCTGACGGCGCCAGCGTGACCCGCATCATCGAGCTCGATCTTCCGGCCGGCGACAATACGCTGGTGGCGCGGGATTTCCCGCTGGCGCTCGATGCATCCTCGCTGCGCGTCGAGGGTGAGGCGGACGCAAAGCTTACCATCGGCGCGATCGATACGAGGCCGCCTCGTGCTGCGCCTCCGGTCAATCTGCCTGAGCTCGACAAGCGCATCGAGGTGCTCAAGGACGAGCGCGCCAACTTGCAAGGCGATATTGACGCGGCCACCGCGCGACGCAAATTTGCCGAGCGGTTTGCCGAAGCCTCTCCGGCGGGAATAGGCGACAAGGGGGAGGCGCGCCCGATCGCCGAATGGCGCACCGCCTTTGCCGCCGTCGCCGAGGAAGTCGCAATCGCGGACAAGGCTATCCGCGACGCGGAACGCCTGCAACGCAACATCGACCGAGAGATCGCGCGACTGGAATTGGATCGCGCGATCAAGCCGCCGAGCAAGCTCGAGATCCGGATCGATCTCACCGCCGCGGCCGCAACCAAGGCGATGCTGCGGGTAACGTATGCCGTACGCAATGCACGCTGGACCCCGCTTTATGATGCCCGGCTCGACACCGGCGCGAAAGACCGCAAGCCCCAGCTCGAACTGGTGAGCCGGGCCGAAATCACCCAGAACACGGGAGAAGACTGGCCAGAGGTCGCGCTGGCTGTCTCGACGGTGCGAGCCGCGCGCGGGGGAAATGCGCCCGATCTGGACTTTTTGATCGCGCAATATCCGCCTGCCCCACCGAAAACGGCCGTGAGTGTACCCGCGAGCGTGCCCACGGACGCGCGATCGCGGCAGTTACACTTTGGAGCGGGATCCAGTTTTGGGTCCGCGAACCAGAAGGCGGACGAGCAACAGGCCGTGGCCGACGTTGAGGGTTTCCAGGTGACGTTCAAGATCCCGGGGCGCGTCAGCCTCGGCGCGAGCGAGGGAGGCAAGAGCCTGCGTATTGCCGCCGCGACGATTACGCCCGAGCTTGCCATCCGTTCCGCGCCGGCCGTGGATCCAACGGCATTTCTCGAGGCCAGTTTCAAGCAGGGCGAAGATGCGCCGTTGTTGCCGGGCCAGGTCGAACTCTACCGCGACGGCGCGTTTGTCGGTCGCGGCAGATTAGCCTTGGCGAGCGCGGGCGAAACCGTGCAACTTGGATTTGGCGCCGACGACAAGGTCGGGATCGAGCGGTCCGTGGTTAGACGTAACGAGGGATCCGCGGGTTTGGTCGTGGCGACTTCGAAGACCGACGAGCAGGCGTTCAAGACCACCGTGCGCAATGGCCACGATTTACCGATCCGGATTTCGATCGAGGATCAATTGCCAGTCAGCGAAAATGAGGAGATCCAGGTCGAAATGTTGCCATTGACCACGCCGCCCACAACGACCAATGTTCGGCAAAAGCGCGGCGTGCTTCAGTGGACCTTCGAGGCGAAACCCGGCGAGGTCAAGGACATTTCATTTGCTTGGCGCGTGCGCTGGCCCAAGGACAAGGCCATCGTGATATTATCGGGGGGCTGATGTGCGTTCATTCCTTGACCGCGCCCGTCAGTGACGAAACGTAGTAATCCACAAACAGCGAATAAAAGATTGCGACCGGCAGCGAACCAAGCAGGGAACCCGCCATCAGCGCTCCCCACTGATAGACGTCTCCCGACACAAGTTCGGTCAGGATGGCGACTGGAACGGTCTTGTTGGCACTGCTCTGGATGAAGGCTAGCGCATAGATGAACTCGTTCCACGACAACGTGAAGCTGAAAATACCCGCCGAGATCAGTCCGGGGATAGCCAACGGCAGGGTGATCCGCCGAAGAATCTGCAGCCGGGTGGCGCCATCGACCAGCGCGCACTCCTCCAGCTCGTAGGGGATCGATTTGAAATAGCCGATCAGGAGCCAGGTGCAGAACGGCACCAGGAAGGTCGGATAAACCAGAATCAACGCCAGCGGGCTGTCGAATAGTCCAAACTGCACGACCACCGTCGCCAGCGGAATGAAAAGGATCGATGGCGGTACCAGATAGGCCAGATAGATGCCGAGGCCGACATAACGGCTGCCTCTGAAGCGCAGCCGCTCAATCGCATAGGCTGCGAGCGTGCTGGCAAATAGCGAGAGGAAGGTGGCACCGATGGCGACCGACATCGTCGTCAGGAGCCAGTGCGGATAGGCGGTCTCGAATAGCAGATGCTTGATATGGGCGAGCGTCGGCGAGGAAATCCAGAACGGATTATGAGCCTTGTAGTTGAACAGCTCCGCGTTTGGTTTGAAGGAGGTAATCGTCATCCAGTAGAACGGAAACAAGAGGATCAGCACGAAGCACGATAGCGGCAGATAGATTGTCACGCTCCGCCGCGCTCGCGAATCCCAATGCATGGTTTCGGGCGTGGCTCTTGTCACATTGCTCGACTTGGCGGAGGCCGCCAGCAGCTCAGTCATTGCTCGCTCCCTGCTGCCACTTGCGCCGGGCGAGGCCGAAATAGCTGAACAGCGTCGCGAATACCAGGAACGGTACCATCGACACCGCGATCGCCGCGCCCTCGCCGAGTTCGCCGCCCGCGATGCCGCGCTGGAACGCCAATGTCGCCAGCAGATGGGTGGAGTTGACCGGACCACCGCGGGTGATGGCATAGACCAGCTGGAAATCGGTGAAGGTGAAGATGATCGAGAACGTCATCACGATCGCCAGGATCGGCATCATCATGGGCAAGGTGATGTAATGAAATCGCTGCCAGGCGCTGGCGCCATCGAGCATGGCCGCCTCATAGAGCGAGGGCGAAATAGTCTGCAGGCCGGCCAGCAGCGAAATCGCCACGAAGGGAATGCCACGCCATATATTGGCGGCGATCAGCGAGAAGCGCGCCGGCCATGCCGTGCCGAGGAAGTCGATGTTGCTGGTACGGATATGCAGCACGTCCACCAGGAGATATGAAATGATCGAGAATTGCGGATCGTAAATCCACCAGAAGGCCAGCGCCGACAGCACAGTCGGCACGATCCAGGGCAAAAGGACGATGGCGCGCAGGAGGCTTTTGAACGGAAAGTGGTTGTTCAAGAGCAAGGCCAGCCAGAAGCCCAGCGTGAATTTTCCGAAGGTGGCGACGGCCGTATAGAAGATGCTGAAAAAAACCGCGTTCCACCAGATCGGATCGCTCAGCAGATACTGGAAATTTTCCAGACCGACATAGACCCCGCGGTGGCCGACCGTCGAGTCGGTGAAGGCCAGCCAGATGCCGAGCCCCAGCGGATAGGTCAGGAATACCAGCAACAGACCGATCGCGGGCGTCAGGCAGATGAAGATGAGAAATGGCTTGTGGTCGAACAGCCGTGTCAACCGGCCCGGCTGAAACTGGTTCGAACGTCGAGGCAGCGCCGTTGTCAGAGACATATTGTCCTCCCAGCGGTCCGAAACGAGGCGCGCCTTGGGGCGAGCCGTGGGCCACAATGGCGCTGTGGATGCCACTACCGACGAAAATATCGCCTGGCGCGGCGCTCGGCTTCGGCGGCCGCTGCCTCGGGCGTTGCAGCATCGGTGGCGACCGATGCGCACATCTGCACCAGCACGTAATCCGCATTGACGGCGCCGCTGGCCACTGAAATCGGTCCCTTGTATCCATTCCAGTATTGATTGGCCATTGTGTCCTTGAAGATCCTGACCTTGGGATCTCCCGACCACACCGCGCAATCCGCATAGGCGTTGAGCGGATGCGCCCAATAGCCATTATTGGCGTTGATCCAGGCCTCATATTGCTCGTGCTCCAGCATGAACTGCAGGAATGCCTTGGCGGCGTTGGGATATGGACTGTGCCTGAACACCATCGCGTTCAGGGTGAGTCCGGACATCGGCGATGTCTTGGCAAGTCCCTGCGGCATGAACTGATGTTCGGTATCGTCGGCGATCGGCTTGGTGGCGGGATCGTTCCTCAGCGAAAAATACAGCGAGACCCCGTTCGAGGTCAGCGAGATGTCCTCGGCCGAGTAGGCGCGATTGTTGCTGACGTCGTTCCAGGAGGTCGTCCCGGCAATGAAGGTCGGATAAAGCTGCTTGAGATAATTGAGCGCGGCGATGGTTTCCTTGCTGTTGATGATGACGTTGCCTTCCTCGTCGAGCAGCGCGGCGCCGTGTGACCACAACAGCCAGCTGGCAAAGCCGTTGCCGTCGCCGACCGCGTTGCCGAGCGCGAAGCCGGCCGGCTTTCCAGCCTTTTGCAGCTTGCGGCAAAGCTCCAGCAGGCCGGCATGATCATCCGGAACCCGCTGATAGCCGGCGGCTTGGACCATCGACTTGCGGTACACCAGCGGGCCCCCGCTGGCACCGAACGGCAGCCCGATCCACGCATCGCTCCGGTAACGCCTGCCATATTTCTCCGCGAGAAACATCCAGCCGCCATAGCGCTTGCCGAGATAAGCGGCGACGTCGGTCAGTTCGACCAGCTTGTCGGCATAGATGTGCGGCGCATCCGAGAAGCCGATAATGATATCCGGTCCGGCACCGCTGTTCGACGTCACCGCGGTCTGCTGATTGATGTCCTCCCAGCCTACGAAATCGACTTTGACCGGGACGCCGGTCTTTTCGGTGAAGCGCGCCGCATTGGTCCGAAACACATCCTCGTCGGGCTGCACGAAACGCACCGGTCGAAGCATGCGCAGGCTGGCGCTCTTTTCGATCGCCAGCGCGGGTGCCGGGACGTCGGCGACCTTGATGGCGGACGCGCCCGGTTGCGCCGATCCGCGGGTCGCGACCAGTACCACCGTGGAAAGTCCCAAACCCAACGCGCAACGGCGCGTGATCACGCTGTTCATGATATCCTCCCTGATGTCCGGTCCGGCGTTGCTCGCCGATACCGTGGCTCGTGCCTAACTGTTGGGGCCGCGCTCCATGCTGACAGGTTGCCAGCGCCGAAGCGAGCTATTCTGCAGCACCGAAGGATTGACGCAACTTACCGGCCACATCCCGGAGAGAACCAGCGACAATTCATATCCGACGCGACGCTTCCGCGCCTCGTCAAAGCGCGCCGATGCCGAGGCGACATGGGCCGTCAGGGTGACGTTCTCCATGCCCAACATCGGGTTGTTGTGGGACGGCGGCTCCTTTTCCAACACGTCGAGGGCGGCGTGCGCGATCCAGCCCTCCTGCAGCGCCCTGATCAGCGCCTCCTCATTCACGGTCGTGCCGCGCCCGGTATTGATGAAGATCGCGCTTGGCTTCATTTGCCTGAAATGGGTTTCGCCGAGCATCTGGTGGACCTCGGGCCGGGCCGGTGCGTGCATCGAGACGAAATCAGACTGCGACAGCACTTCCGAGAGGGTTGCCGGAAGCACGCCCTGGTCAGAAATCAAGGTCTCGGAGATGAAGGGATCATAGGCCATCATCCGCAGGCCGAATGGCGCTGCCCGCTTGGCGACAGCACGCGCCACCCGGCCGAACGAGATGAAGCCGAGCGTTTGCCCCATCAGCCGGGGGAGCTTGAGCAGCGCCGGGCGGCCTTCTGTCCAGCGGCCCTCGCGCACCATCCGGTCCTGGGTCACCAGGCGGCGAAAGCCGGCCAGCAGCAGCATCATGGCATGGTCGGCGACTTCCTCGATGAAGGTGTCGGGAATGTTGGTGACGGGGATCCCGCGCGCGGTGGCCGCCTTGACGTCGACGCTGTCGACGCCGACGCTGCCGAGCGTGATCACCTTGCAGTTTTCGAGGGCGTCGATGATGGTCTTGGAGATCGGTATGCCCTTGGCATAGATGGCATCGGCGCTCCTCGCGGCGGCGATGAATTCCGCCTCGTTGGCGGGGGCCTCGACGATCTCGGCGCCGATTGGATCGAGCGCCTCTTTTTCAAAGGCATAGCCGCCGCCGGCGACCGTGAAGCTGGCGCCTTTCGGCGTCACCACCTTGAAGTTCGGCATTTTGTCTCTCCCTCCCGATTTGACAGTTCGGTGTTGTGGCCGCGACCCGCCGCCGTTGCCTCGATATCATCGCGTCGGTGTAACGCCTCCGGCCATCCCGATTGCCGCAAAACGAGCCGGTCCATCCAGGTACTGCTATGGGGCTGGCGCAACCGAGCGCCAAATACGTTCACCCTATCATTTCGTTAACCATTCCGCCAATCGCCCCTCGGGATATTTCTCCGCAGTTTCAGGTGAAGCTGAACAGGCTAGCGATGGCTGCCAAACCCGGAATTCTTGACATCGCTACATGATTTGGCGTCTGCGTCGCGGGCGTTCTCGCCGGATATTTGATGCAGCGCGAGATGCTGGATGACCGGATCGATCAGATTCAGAAGCGAGATCACTGCCTGCAGATTGACTGCGATCCATCAGCAGGAGGGTCGCGACCCGGGAGATCGCCCGCAAATATTCAGTTGGTCGCGGCCGGATCAAGCCAGATCAGCGTCCACCTTGGGGGCGTCTCCACGACGGCGGCAGCTACCGGTGCGGCGGCCTCGGATGAACGCGTCGACGTCCGTGAACTCGACGACCAGTCGCAAACACCGCTTCGCACGGTCGATGATTTCCTGATCAAACTCTGCGCCGCCTGAGCCGCGAAACGCTGGGCGACTGCCGGAACGTCGCCTGAGGTCGAGGTCTTTTGGTGGGATCATCACACCGGCCAGAACCGGCGCATAGCCTGTGCGACGACAGCACTCCACGGCGCAATTAGCGCCTGTAGAACGAGCCAGCCGATGCATCAGATCGCAGGGGTTGCTTGTCCGATCTCGAGAAGCGAGTCGGCGTTGCACAGAACTGCGGCCGTTTTTAGTTAGGTGCGGCTGATATTCTTGTTGACGTGAGGAACGGCACTCTGGTTCGCTTTTTGAAGGAGCATTTTTCTCCAGAGGAGTTCAGTATGAATTGGTTTGTGCGGGCGGCATTCGTAGCGATTGTTTCGGTATCCCTTCTGCCGGTGGTTTCAGCGCGCGCTGCGAAGCGGCACAGTTCCATGGAACAGCATCGGCTGCTCATTCAAGTCGATCAGAACGATCCAGCGGTCATGAACCTCGCGCTGAATAATGCCACCAATGTGATCGAGTATTATCGAGCCAAGGGCGAGGACGTAAATGTCGATGTCGTCGCCTATGGCCCCGGCCTGAACATGCTGCGTGCCGATACTTCGCCGGTGCAGGACCGCATCAAGAGCTTCAAGGATCTGGCATTCCCCAGCAAGGTTCAGTTTTCCGCGTGCAACAATACCAAGACAAACATGGAGAAAAAGGAGGGACATCCGATTGACGTGTTGTCCGAAGCGGTACTCGTCCCCTCCGGCGTCGTACGACTGATGGAACTGCAGGAGCAGGGCTGGAGCTACATCCGGCCCTGAAAATGTCGACCGCCTCGATTTGCCTGACTTAGGGCTTCCGGAAAGAAATTTCCCCTGATGGCTTCCATTTGCAGACGGTTGCGAGCTTCTTTCGGATCTCATCCAGTCCGGTCAGCTGGAAAGCGGCATCGTGGCCGGAGCCCCCTCCGTCGAATACGCTGATCTTCAGCCGTGCGCCTTCCGGCAAGGACTGCAGAAGATCGATGGCATCCTGCTTATAACTGGCTGTCTTTCCATCCGGTGACAGAGCCCAGGCCAGTCTGACCGCGGCCTGATCGTTGATTTGATAGGCAATCAGGATTTCACCGCTCGGCGACGAACGCCATGCCTGCTCCGTGCGCAGCAAAAGTTCGGTGCGCAGTCCACGACAGCGAACGGCCAGCGTATTCGGCCCGGACGTTGAATGGATGACCGCGGTGATGAGCGGCCCGAAATCTACCGGTGAAGTTGTTTCACTCACAATCCAGTCTGCCTGCTTTGCGGGACCGCCCGCCTGGTTTGCGAGAGCATCGACCGGATTTGCACGAGGAGCAATGGCCTGCTTTTCAGGAGGCGGCGTCGGCCTTGCAGCAGCCTCCGCCCGGTTGGCAGGAGCGTCGGTCGGGATCGCAGGAGCATTCACCTGCTTGGCAGGTGCATCCATCGGCTTTGTAGGAGGAGCGACGGCCTGCTTTTCAGGAGGGGTCACCGGCGTTGCGGGAGCGTCCGCCCGGTTGGCAGGAGCGTCAGTCGGCATCGCAGGAGCATTCACCTGCTTGGCAGGTGCGTCCATCGGCTTTGTAGGTGGAGCGACGGCTTGCTTTTCAGGAGGAGGCGCCGGCGTTGCAGGAGCGTCGGTCACAGGAGCGCTCTCCTGCTTGGCAGGTGCGTCCATCGGCCTTGTAGGTGGAGCGATGGCCTGCTTTTCAGGAGGGGCCACCGGTTTAGCAGGAGCATCCGCCTGCGCCGCAGGAGCGTCGGTCGGTATCGCAGGAGTGTTCGCCTGCTTTGCGGGAGCATTCATTTGTTTTGCAGGAGCATCAGCGCGCTTCGCAGGCGCATCCACCACTTTGGCAGGCCTCTCCGTCGGCGGTCGCGCTGCTTTGGATGGCTCCGGTGACGCGGTGCCGGTGGGGAGGTCTGGAACCGCAGACGCTGCATGCGAGGCCCTTTCCATGCATTGCAGCAGCGCAGTGCGCGCGTTCTGGAAACACTCCAAGCGCTGAGCCGGATCGTTCTTGGGGTTAGAGCAGATTGGGTCGGTATCGCGGGCTGACTGGAAGCATGCCTCCAGGCTTTGAGGGCCCTGGCTCCCCGGTTGAGCGCAAACCGGGCCGCCCACTCCCGCGATAACGATGACGAATATCAGCGCACGCATCAGGGGTTCCCAAGCTGCTTGGCGTTGCTTGCGCGATCAAGCCATTCCTGAACCGCTTGAAAGCGCTGCAATCCGGGGACTTTCGTGGTCAGATTAACGTCCTTCCATCTTGGGTCGAAGCCCGGCGATTGCAATTTGTCCACCCGGCTGAAGAGCTCGTCGACGAATCGTTTGACTCGAGGATAGCGCGGCGAGTCGTTACGCCAGTTGAACGAAGCCAGGATAGTGGGGACCGCGATCGTTGCGATCCGCTCGCCTTTGGCGACCAGATTGGGATAATCGGTCGAGTCGATAAACGAGGGCAGATAGTAATCGTTGAATTTCGAGGAATATTCGACAGGCAGGAATTTGAAGCCCTCCTCCCATTTTCCCTTGACGAACGCATCGACGGGCTTCGAAGTAATGAAGACGACGGCGGCAATGTCTCCGCGTTTCATTTGCTCCAGCGCCACGGGGTGCGGGATGAAAGTCTTCTCGACCTCGATGCCGAGGCGGCTGAAGATCAGCGGTCCTGAATAGGCTGCGGCGGTGCCCTGCGTATTGAAGTTGACCTTCTTGCCGGCCAAATCCGAAAGCGATTTGATCTCCGGCCGAACGAAGATGTGCAATTCGGAAGGAAACAGGCTCATTATATAGGTAATGCGCTGTTGAATCTGCGGCACTTGCGACTTGTACTCCTCGAGCGAGTCACTGTTGATGACGGCGACATCAACTCCCTTGAGATACAGGAGATCATTGACGTTCTCCGTCGGGCCGCGGGTTACGATCGGAAACACGTGCATGGAGCCGCCATCATCGACGACACGTGCGATCTCGGTGGCGAAACGGATCGGGGCGCCCTCCAGCAGGCCGCCGGCCAGGCCCACTGTCCAAGCATTGACCTGATCCCGAATTGCCGCCTCGTTCGAGATCGCAGCCGAAGGCGGCGGAGATTTCAGGATACGGCGCGGTGTCGCAAAACCCGGGCTGCAGGGGACCAACGTCATGATCAAAACTGCGACGAGCACGGTCCAAAATGTCATGGCCGTGCGATACGATAGATCTCTGCAAGTCCTAACGGACATCAGTGCGTCCTCCTAATTCGAAGTCAGAATCGCGCCTATTGCGTACTAATCGTTTCCCCGCTCGGGGGCTCGACAGATTCATTTGTTCACCTTGCTCATCTTTTTAAGGAGACACTAAGTTCTCAACTGCGGAATGATCGATCGGACCAATTTCGAATTCGAAGTTTGCTCTTCGCAAGCGGCACTCTGGGGGCGAAGCTTGAGGAGGGTGGCCGGTAGGACGGCGTACTCACCGGTTCATCCATCGCTACATTCTCTGCGTGCATGAAACGCTTGATTGCATGAAAAATAGCTGGCGCTCCCGAGTAGCCGTGACCGCCGAAATGGCTTGCATAATTTCGTCGACGCGCTTGCGCGATGACGCTTACTCCTTGATATCGGCAGTTGCCTGCCGATCACCCTGTCGTGCAGATGCTGACTGCTGAACTTGGCTAATTAATGGATGAAATCGCGATAGATTTCACGATGCGTCGTCATAACAGGATAAAGTATCCAGCGTCGGCGACGATCGTCAAAGTGCCAAAAACAGCGGTCGTCGGCGCTTGCTCATGATGATGCGATGGGCCCATGCCGTTTATCAAATTCGGCCGTGATATGTCTGGAATTTGGCTCAAGCCCAGCTCTACAGCGAACCTGCGTGGGTTTAGACAGACATTCATTTCAACGCGAAACCTCGCGTCAGTGTGGCACGGGCGTCAGACACAACCACACGGCTCCTTTATCCGACGACTGCCCTGCGACCGTTCGGGGCACGTCGGACGACAGCTCGCCGATATCTCCTACAGCGTGTATGGCCGCGCGGGTGGCCAAAGCGGGCGGCCGGCGCTCGGTTTGACATTTGTCGCGAAAGCCAACATCAAGCCGCGGCTGCTCGGAGTTTTGCGACGCCGCAACATTGGAGGCCCCCGTGAAGATCGTCGATCTCAGTCGTGAGCTCTATCACCGTACCCCCAGCTATCCCGGCCACCCTCCCGTCATCCACGGGGTCTGGAAGACCCACGAAGAATTGTTTGCCGAGTCCGGCAACGTGCACGGGCTTTCCTCGATGTTTATTTCAATGCCCGACCACGCCGGCACCCACATCGACGCGCCCCGGCATTTCAACCAACATGGCCAGCCAATGAATGAATACCCGCTGGAGAATTGCATCGTGCCGGGCATCTGCATCGATCTGCGCCACATCGCGCCGCGCGCGGAAATCACGCCGGCCGATCTCGATCGAGCGTTGAAACAATCCGGCCTGAGGGTACCGAAGGGCGGCACGGTGCTTTTGTGCACCGGCCACCACGATCGGACGTTTCCGCGCAAGGAATATGCCACCGACAATTCAGGCGTCAACGTCGCCGCCACCGAGTGGCTGGCCGGACAAGGCATCGTGCATTTCGGCATTGATTCGATGCGGCCTGGGCCGGAGGGCAAGATCAATTCGCTGGTTCACAAGGCATGCGGCGAACTCAACATCACCCACATCGAGAGCCTGTGCAATCTGGAGGCGCTGCTTGGCCAGGGGCCATTCACCTTCATCGGCCTGCCCATGAAGTGGCGCGACGGCACGGGGTCACCGATCCGCGCCGTGGCTGTGTTCGGGATATAAATTCAACTGCTGCCATCGCAAAATACGTTTACGGCCAGCTGCGCCATTCCCATTCGCGCCACATCGAAATTCGACAGTTCGCTCGCGGCTATCGGATGGTGTTTAGTTAGCTGATCTCCCTGCGCACGGCCGCGGCGGCCTCGCACATCGCCTTCAGCTTGCCGAAGGCGATGTGGCGCGGCAGATATTTCATGCCGCAGTCGGGCGCCGCAATAAGCCGCCCCGCGGCCACATACTTCAGGCCATGCCGGATGCGATCGGCAACGATTTCGGCGGTTTCGATCTTCGGGTTTGCGAGGTCGAGCACGCCAAGCACGATCTTCTTCGACGACAAGTCCCTGAGCACGCCAAGATCGAGCCTGGGTTGCGCCGCCTCGATTGAAATCTGCTCCGCGCTGGTGTCGGCAAGTTCGGCCAGGAAGGAGTAGCCGGCCGGCTTTGCCGAACCCGGAACCACTGCGGCGTAGCCGAAGCATACATGAACCACGGTCGGAACCGTGATTCCCCATAGCGCGCGGTTGATGGCCTTCACTGCATAGCGCCTGGCCAGGTCGGGATCGTGGCGCACCCAGGGTTCGTCTAGCTGGATGACGTCGGCGCCGGCTTTTTGCAGGTCCAGTGCCTCCGCGTTGACGGCTTCGGCGAACGCCATCGCCAGCGCTTCGCCGTCGCCGTAGAACTCGTCCTCGGCCTGTTGACTCATGGTGAAGGGGCCCGGCAGGGTTATTTTCGCCGCGCGGTCCGTATTGCGGCGAAGAAACTCCATATCCCGCAACTCGACCGGATGCAGTCGGCGAACCCTGCCAACGACGCGGGGTACCGGTGTTGGCTGTCCCGACCGCGACACGATGATGGCAGGCTTGTCGGCATCGATACCATCGAGCGCAGTGGCCAAACGGTTCGAGTAGCTCTCCCTTCTGATTTCGCCGTCGGTTACGATGTCGATGCCGGCACGCTCCATGTCTCTGATGGCGACGATGGTCGCATCGTCCTGGGCTTCCTCAAGATGTTCTCCCGGAACGCGCCACATCTGGTGCATGCGCGTGCGTGGGACGGATTTCGACAGCATGGCGCGATCCACCAGCCACTCCGGCTGCGGATAACTGCCGACCACCGTCGTCGGTAACAGGTGCTTCGGCATGTTCACGATGCTGCTCCCCTGTTGTCGTCAGTAATCGGCGGCGGTGGTTCAGGCGCCCACCCTCGGCCGCGGCGCCGATCGACATGATCAGTCGTACTGGTCGGGTTGCATCGACCAATGCGCTTGGTCGTAACCGGAGGCGTAGGTACGGTTGCTCTGCGCCGGATTTCGGTTGATCAGCGGCCTCAGATACATCGGGTGGGTGGCGCTGCGGATCTCGTGTTCACAGGTGAACAGGTGCCGGCCGCTGTTGAGATCGATAATGTCGCGGAAGCGATATTGGTATTGATTGTCTTCCCTGGAGATCAGGCCACGTTCCGATAGCAGCCGATAAGGACCGGAGAAGTTCGTGATGTAGATCTGCACGTGATGACCGTCGTATTCCGGCTGCGGCCGGTCGGTCTCGCGAAATTGCAGATACTGGCCTTTGCCCGCCTTGATGGCCGCCACGGTCCCGTCGCCGTTTCCAAGTTCGGCGGGCATCCCCAGGATCTGCCGATAGAAGCCGCAGATAGCTGGCGCGGTGCCTGGCGGTACGTCGAACTCGACATAGGGAATGCCGAGCATGATACGTCCGAACTGGGTGGCGTCCGGCTCATAGCAGCGCACGCGGTTGCCCCATGGACATAGCGCCTCGACATAGTCGTTATGCTCGGTGAACGCGAACGCCGTGCCGGTCAGCCTGTTGGCGACAGTTGCAAGCCGGTCAAGGAGCGCTTTGCGGCCTGAGATGACGATGCCGGTGTGGCCTCGCAGCACCTGGGCCTGGCCGCTCGGCAGATGAAATTGGCTGCGGCCGACATTGACCCACATATTGCTGTCGGACACCATCAGATAGGGGTCGCGCGTGAGCCCGAGCCCTGTGACGTAAAACAGGGCGGCCAGACGCTGGTCGGGCACCTGGACGTTGACGTGTTCGAGATGGATCGAATTGCCGAGATCCTCGGCGGCGCGGTCGAACGGCTGCTGCATGGATGGGCTTCCGGATGCGAATGCGACATTATAGGTCAGCCTGATGCACTTAGCCAACCATTCAGAAGGACGATACTGCCGTCCGGCGTGAAATTTCAAACGCCGGAACGCCTCGTCAGAACGTCAATTACGGCCTGCGCACAGGTTCTCGAAACACTAGCTCGCCATGGCCGGTTTCCGCGAGGCAACGAAAACGCCTGTCAGCACCAGCGCGAAGCCAATCAGGTGAAAGGCTTGCGGGCGCTCGCCGAGAAAGACCATTGCCATCGCGGCGCCGAACACCGGCACGACATGAAAGAACGGCGCGGCGCGGTTGGCGCCGATCAACTGCACGCCCCGATTAAAGCACATATAGGCCAGGGTGGAGGGAAACACCGCGACGTAGAACAGCATCATAAGGTTTGCCGTATCCAACCGCATCACCGGTCGCGACATCAGCTCCCAGATCCACAGCGGGATCAGGCAGATCGCGCCGCAGCCAAAGGTAAAGCCTGCGAACGACAGGCCGTGAATTGCCGGGCGCTTCAGTGTCAGCACCGAATACAGTCCGAAGATCAGGATCGCCACCGTGAAGATGAGATCGCCCTCGTTGAACGCGATACCGGCAAGGGCACTGAAATCGCCGTGCAGCAGGATCACCAGCACCCCTGTCAGCGACAGCGCGATCCCGCCGGCCTGTGCCAGCGTCAGGCGGACGCCGAGCAGGATCAGCGACCAACCGGCGACGAACAGCGGTGCAGCCGATTGCAGCAACAGCGTGTTGAGTGCCTGGGTATGTTCGAGCGCCCAATATTGCAGGGTGTTGAAGGCGCCGATCCCGGTGATCGACAGCACGACCATGGTTCCGAGGTGGCCGCGGATCGCCCTCCAGTCGCGCCTGAGATGCTTCCAGGCAAAGGGAAGAATAATCAGAAAGGCCAGCGCCCAACGCAGGAACGACAGCGTCACCGGCGGAATGTGCCCGGCGGCCAGGCGGCCGACGATGGCATTGCCGGCCCAGCAAAGCGCGGTGAACGAGAGCAGCAGATAGGGCCGGTTGGCAAGCCAGCTGCTGGAACGGGCGGTATCAGAGGCGTGATCGAAAGCAGACATTGGCAGCGGCTTCTTGGTCCATCGATCCATAACGCCGCGGCCCCGCCCGGCGTCAGCATCCGGGCCGGAAGTCTCCCGGCCTGGGTGTCAGACACGGGTTTTGCTCCCGTTTCAATGGCCCAGGACGCATCGCGACCATGCGCGGGGCGGCAGCAGTTGGTCGCATGGCAACCGCCTCAGCCGTTTTGAAAACATCTGGGCAAAATTTGGTGGGGGCCAATCGGGTTTCAGCGGGCACCGACTCTTCGCGAAACCCGGCAGTGCGCGGACTGTGCGTCCAGGTCCCTGGCCGGCGAAAGCCCCGATGGAATTTTTTTTCCCCAGGTGGTCTTGAAGTCGTTCGTGCGCTTTTCTAAGTCGATGGCCGTCCCAAAACGAAAGGAGTACAGGAGGACGATATGAGCGATCCAGACCGTTTCCATGATGAAAATATCTATGATCTCAGCGCAATTCTGCATCCCGCTTCGGTATTCGATCATCCCCGGGATGTGCTTCTTGACGAAACTATGTCGCGAGCCGAGAAGAGGGCCATTCTGGCATCCTGGGCATCCGATGCGGCGGCGGTGACGTCGAATCCATCCTTGCGCGCCAAACCCGGGATCCGGCGGGAGGTTTCCATCGACGAGATCCTCGAAGCGCTCGCCAGCCTTGACCATTCGCCGCGGCATCCACCCGGCGGCAAGCCGGCCCGGTTGAAGTCCACCGAGCGGGCTTCGCTCGCGGCTTGATCGGCGCTGCGGGTTGCCGATCCGGCGGCGGCGGCGTCCTCAATCCTCGGCGCTCCACGAGGATGGAGGCGCCTAGCCGGCGCCGCTCGGGTCCGCATCCCGGTTAGTCTGACGCCTGACAATCTGTTCGGCGAGATGAACCAGCATAAGCTTGGTGCGATCGTCCCCCATGCGGTGGAAAGCCCGCACCAGACGCAGTTCGAGCAGCAAAGATAACGAACTGGAATTGGCGGGCGGCGCAAGGTCCGCGGCTTGCCGAGCCGTGGCAACGCCCTGGTTTCGCGAGAGATCACAGGGGATGTCAAGCGCCCCCGCAATTTGCATGAGGCGTCCGGCGTCCATTCGATTCGAACCGTTGCCCTCCCGCGGCGTCTGTTTGCACGACGCATCGAGAACTTCGAAAAGATCAGCTTGCGAAAGCCCGATCGCGAGCCATCTTGCCTTCACAAGCAGGTCGATGTGTTCGTTATTTGCGTTGCTCGTCATGGGGCAGTCCCGTTCTTGCGATCCGGAAAGATGCGCAGTACCTTTGGACGGGATACTCGTTTGAAGCCTGCAAACAGGTTCACTAAGGGCTGGGCGTCTTTGTACGCGCTTTGCAAATCCTTGGGGTGGACGAACTCATCGCTGAACCACGGATATTTGCGGCCGTCGAAGGATTGGACTGTCCATTCGATCAGCTGCTTGACCCGCGGTATTTTCTTCGCGTCTGGATGATAGGCGAGCCAGATATCAAGCTCAAATTTGATGCCGATATCGAGCGGAATCAGCGGGTCGCCAAGCGCCGGCACATAGGTGGGCAACCAGCCGACGCCGGCGCCCTTTGCGATCGACCAAAAATGGGCCGTGCTTACGTTGTTGCGCATCGCAACGAAGCCGAGTTGCTCGCGATGCCCAAATTTGTCGTACATCTCCCTGTATCGGGTCTGGTCTGCGTTCTGGACAACAATTCGATGGTTTTGGCGGATATCCTCGGCGTCCTTCGGCATGCCATAAATTTCGACGTAGGACGGACTCACGAATGGCATGACGTGAAGCCGCCCGATCTTGATTCTCTTCAGGTCGGGCTTATCGGGTTCCTCGAGCTGCACGGCGACGTCAGCTTCAAGGCGGAGTACGTCAGCCGAGCGCATTTCGCATTTCAGATCAACCAACAGGCCGGGATTGGCTCGTTGAAACTCGACCAGCCGTGGCGTGAGCCAGAATGTGCCCAGCCCCTCGGTAACGGCGAGCCGAACCTCGCCACTTAGCGCAGGTGTACCCTGGCTAAGGGCACGGTCTAGCCCAAATGAGGCTTCCTCCATCCGTTCCGCAGCCTCGAGCACTTTCCGGCCTTCGGGGGTCAGCCTCACCCCGTCCACATGGCGTGTCATCAGCGTGGTTTGATAAGCACGTTCTAGAGATGCGATGCGCTTGCTGAGGAAGTTTGCGGACATATTCAATTGTTCGGCCGCGGCTCGGAAACTTCCTATCCTGGCCACTTCCAGGAAAATCCTGACCAAATCCCAGTTTGACATTCTCCCCGGGACATGCGCGCCGGTGTGCGCACCCCTGCGCTCAGGCGAGTGCATACAAAAGACTCCCATCTCACCATTGTACGGAATCTATCTATGGCAGAAGCAACTAGATTACACAATCGAGAGACGATCAATGAATGCATTCGATATCGATTTGATTCGTAGCTCCGCGACCGAAGCTGCCCGAGGGAGCCGATCAACCGCCCATTCACTCGACCGGATGACGTCCCTGCAGCTGGCGAGGCGCATGGTTATTTTTAACGTTGACGCCGCCGGCATCGCCGCATTGATGGACAGGGCGAGGCCTGACATCCCAGGCCTGACTTCGAGTGAAATCTTCCAGAGGGTCGCAAATCACAATCCGGATGTGTTCTGGGCCATCGCGAGAAAAGATCGGTTCAACATCGCCTCGCCCGCGGGCGAGGGTTTCCTTGCAGTGTTGCCGCTAACACACGAAGGCACGCGCCGGCTCATTGATGGCCGCCTCGATACACGCAATCCTGAAATTTGCTTTGTCGCGCGGCAATCGGAAAGGCCGGCCGGGATCTATGTGTGGGCCATTCATGCCAAGGGCCCTCTCGCCGCGGCGATACCGCTGGTGTTGGAGAAGATCTCTTCGCCCCTCTGTCGCGGCGTCAATCTCTATTCGCGGCCGATCACCAAGGGAGGGCTTCGGGTTCTGGAGCCGTTGGGCTTCATGCCAGGAGCCCGTTACGAAGAGCTGTTCGCCCCTCATCTGCAGATGTTCGACCGCTCAAGCGATCTTCCGGCGCCTGCGGACGCTCCTCGGGAATCTGTGTCCGTCCGCGTGGTTCGGACGATGGACGAAATGGCCCGCGTGATCGCCATCCGTGGAGCAATCTACATGGGCGAACAGCGTTGCCCGTTCGAGGAAGAGTTCGACGGTAATGATTTTTCCGCGACACACCTAATTTGTCACAAGGATGATGAGCCGGTAGGTTGCATGCGAATCCGTTATTTCGCCGAGTTTGCCAAGCTTGAGCGGTTGGCGGTCCGCCACGAAGGCCGGGGTTCGGGCCTGGCCGGCAGGCTTTTGGATGCTGCGATCGAGCTATGCCGCAAGAAGGGCTACCGCGTCCTGTATGCTCATTCGCAGAAACGTTTCCTGAAGGTTTGGGAGCAGCGCGGCTTCAGGCTCATGGGCGCGCGTGAACTGGTATTTTCGGATTTCGACTATGTCGAGGTCAAGCTGGAAACCGAGAAGCATCCGCAAAGCATCACGCTGAGCGATGATCCGTACGTACTGATCCGTCCCGAAGGTAATTGGGAAACGCCGGGCATTCTCGAAAGATCCGCGAGCAGGGGCGTCAGCCTGCCCGCAGGCGTCCGATGAGTTCCGTCATCGATCTGCGAAGCTACGTCAGCGCGTCGCATAGTCGATTGCTGGTCATGGTCGATCTCCAAGAGAAAAACCGTGAAGAACTGATTAAGGATCGCCCGTCTGACCTCAGACGTTCAATGCTGAATTGCGAACTGGCGATCAGGCACGCGCGAAATCTGGTTTTGCCTATCGCATTCACGAGACCATCGGGGATCGCAGGCGTAACCGAAGGAGATGGGCATTCTGCATGGATCAAGGGGTTCGAGCCGAAGCGTTCCGATATGGTTTTCGAACGCCCGCAACCTTCTTGCTATGCCAATCAGCTGTTTGAAGACGTTGCTTCCCGGATCGAGCATTTCGTGATCGGCGGTCTGGCGGAGGAGGCCTGTCTGGCAACCGCGATCGACGCCTGGCATCGGGGGCATCATGTTACGTTCCTAACCGATGCCTCCGTGAGCCGCGGCCGGCACAACACGGACTCCCGGGCGGTCCATAGCTTGACGACAAAAGCCATTGAACTGTTTGCCAATGCTGTCACCACGCGCCACTGGCTGGTCGCGACCTCGCCGCGAACATCCAAAGGACATCGATATGGATGAGCTCAGTGCGCGCCGTCTGCGCAACGTCATTCCGGTCTTGATGGAGCAACGCAACATCGTGGTTTCCACCGGAGCATCCTTTGCGGTCCACCTGATCGATCTGGCGATCATGCAGCTTCGTGTGACAGTCAACGATGTGTCCGAGCAGGAATTGTCCGAGTTCTCCGATGTCCTCAGCATCCGCCCGATTGCCAGCGAATATCCGGATTGATGGGTGCAGTCGATGCCGCGCGGAAGATGGATCAACCTTGCGATATTTTTTCTGGCGGGTGGCATTCAGTTTTTCCGCAGGCTCCGCTGAGGCGGTTGCCGCTCGCGTGCCCGGCGGCGCCGCTGCCACGATCGTGGGATTGGTTGCTGCCAAATTGGCGGCGAACTGGTTTGAGCCGCTCCGGTCTGATAGCGAGAACGCCTGGATCAGCGCCGCACCTATACCAACGCCCAATGGTCGAATATTGGTTTCTCGACCCCGCAGGGGAAGCCGCGCCCGTGATCAGGTTCAAGGGACCGGTCATCTGGTCGGGCGCTGAGGTGAGCCGTCGCCGATCACGTAGCCCAGAAATTTTTCGGGGATATCAATGAGTTGAAGCCCTCTCTGAGCCCGGCCGAGCGACCGTTCTGCTTGCGTCGGTAGCCCGCTTCCTTTATCCGATTGAATGCCTCGCATGTGAGCGGCCGCGGCCGTGATTTGAGCTGGGCAGATGATCCGGGAAGCATGCCCCCGGACGGGGGAAGGTTCCCGGTTTTCCGAACATATCGTGCTCGCGCCTGGATTTTGTAGGGGGAATATTCGCGAATGGCCAATGTTGTCGTCGTCGGCGCCCAGTGGGGCGACGAGGGGAAGGGCAAGATCGTCGACTGGCTCTCGGAGCAGGCCGACATTGTCGTTCGCTTCCAGGGCGGCCACAATGCCGGCCATACCCTCGTCATCAACGGCGTGACCTACAAGCTGGCGCTGCTACCTTCAGGGGTATTGCGACCCTCGAAGCTCGCGGTGATCGGCAACGGCGTGGTGTTCGATCCGCAGGCGTTCCTCGATGAGGTTTCAAAACTTCGGGGACAGGGTGTTGCCGTCGGCCCGGCAAATCTGCGCGTCGCCGAAAACGTCACGTTGATCCTGCCCTTGCACCGCGATCTCGATGCGATACGCGAATCCTCCAACGCCATCACTGCGATCGGCACCACGCGGCGCGGAATCGGGCCGGCCTATGAAGACAAGGTCGGCCGCCGCGCGATCAGGCTCATGGACCTCGCCGATCTCGACACGCTGCCCTACAAGATCGACCGCCTGCTCGCGCACCACAATGCGCTGCGCCGTGGGCTCAGTCTGGAGGAGATCGACGGCGCCGGAATCCTGCGAGAGCTGACACGGCTCGCGCCGCAGCTTCTGCCCTATGCCGAAACGGTGTGGCGGCTGCTCGACGCTAAGCGCCGCGAGGGCAAACGCATTCTGTTCGAGGGTGCGCAGGGCGCGCTGCTCGACGTCGACCACGGCACTTATCCTTATGTCACCTCCTCCAATACTGTGGCGGCGCAGGCCGCCACAGGTACCGGGATGGGGCCAAGCGCGGTCGGCTATGTGCTGGGCATCTGCAAGGCCTACACCACCCGGGTCGGGCAGGGGCCGTTTCCGACGGAACAGGACAACGAGATCGGCCGCAAGATTGGCGAGCGAGGCCGCGAATTCGGCACCAATACCGGCCGGCCGCGGCGCTGCGGCTGGTTTGACGCCATATTGGTACGCCAGACCGTGCGGACCTGCGGCATCCACGGGCTAGCCCTCACCAAGCTTGATATTCTCGACGGTTTCGACGCCATCAAAGTCTGCGTCGGCTACCGGCTGGACGGCAAGGAAATCGACCATTTGCCGGCCGGCGAGGGCGCCCAGGCGCGGGTGACTCCGGTCTACGAGACCATCGAAGGCTGGAAGGAGCCGACCGCCAACGCTCGTTCCTGGGCGGATCTGCCGGCGCAGGCCATCAAATATGTCCGCCGGGTCGAAGAACTGGTGGGATGCCCAATCGCCTTGCTTTCCACCAGCCCCGAACGCGAGGATACTATCCTGGTCCTGAACCCGTTCGAGGCTTAACGAGATATTACCGGAAAGCCAGCATTGTTGA
Source organism: uncultured Alphaproteobacteria bacterium (assembly GCA_963736075.1). Classification (GTDB taxonomy): domain Bacteria; phylum Pseudomonadota; class Alphaproteobacteria; order Rhizobiales; family Xanthobacteraceae; genus Bradyrhizobium. Next base: position 192,705 of record CAVTNW010000033.1, read on the forward strand.
GTAGAGATGGCTGATTACTACCCGCTGATCGCCCGTGCCATCGCCGGACTGGATCCCAGTGCTCCCGGTGAGAGCCGCCGTGCGCTTTATGAAAGGGCGCGCTCCGCGCTGATCGCGCAGCTGCGCAGCGTGCAGCCGCCCTTGAGCGAGTCGGAAATCACCCGCGAGCGGCTGTCGCTGGAAGAGGCCGTGCGGAAGGTCGAGTCCGAAGCCGCCCAGCGGGCCCGGGAGGCCTCGCGCGCTGGCGGTGGCCGCGCCGGCGATGCGTTCCGAGCCACGACTAGGGGCGGCATGCGCCCCGAATCGGCGTCGCCGGCTTCCGTAACGCCGCCCGCACCACAGCCGCGCCCGCCCGCGCCGCCGGCTTCGCGAAACGAACACGCGTCGCTCGGACAGGAAGAGCGCCCGCAGCGCACGCTTCGTGCAGAGGTGCCGCGGGCGCAACCGCAACCCCCGCAGGTCCCGGCGCAGGATGCGCAGTTGCCGCCGACTCGCGAGCGCTCAGGCGCGCCCCGCCGCGGCCCTGACAACGGCATACCGCAGGCGCCGGGCATGCGTGGTTTCCGCGACATCGCCGCCGATGCCGACGATCTCGGCCGCGCCGCGGCACAAGCAAACCGAGCGGCGCGAAAAACCTATGCCAACGTGCCCTCGCCGGAGTTCGACCGGCTCGAGCCGGGCGTGGAGAACCGGGGCGCCTATCCCGAGGCGCCTTATTCGTATGACGAATCCATCGCCGAAGCCGAGCGCTATGCGCCGCCCCCCCCGGCGCCACGTCCCCGCCCCGCAGCGGACCGCGAGCCGAAGAAGCGTGCGCGCTCAGCCGCGGCGTTTCCTTTCAAGAGCGCGATCGCCGTCGGCATCGTGCTGGTCCTGGTCGGCGCTGCGATCCTTTGGGGCAAATCTCTGGTCTCGGCTGTCGGCGGCTTATTCAAGTCGTCGCCTTCGGCGGTGGAAGCACCAAAGGATACTTCGCTGCTTTCGAAGCCGAAGATCTCCGATCGCGTCGGCCAGCAAGGCGGGACCGAGCAGGTCGCGCCGGTGGCGCAGCGTGTCGTCCTATACGACGAGGATCCCGCCGATCCCGCCGGCAAACAATACGTCGGTTCGGTGGTCTGGCGCACCGAGCAGGTCAAGGCCTCAGCCGGCCAGAGCGCCGACATCGCCGTTCGAGCGGACATCGAGATTCCCGATCGCAAGTTCAAGATGTCGATGTCCTTCCGTCGCAACACCGACGCTTCGCTGCCGGCCAGCCACACCGCGGAACTGACCTTCGTACTGCCGCCGGATTTCGTCGGCGGCGGCATCGCCAACGTGCCGGGCATCCTGATGAAATCCAACGAGCAGGCGCGCGGCACGCCGCTGGCCGGGCTTGCCGTCAAGGTCACCGATGGCTTCTTCCTGATCGGACTGTCGAATGTCGACGCCGACCGCGCGCGCAACATTCAACTCCTCAAGGAGCGCTCTTGGTTCGACGTGCCGCTGGTCTACGCCAACGGTCGGCGCGCCATCATCGCCATCGAAAAGGGCGCCCCCGGGGAGCGCGCCTTCAACGACGCGTTCGCGGTGTGGGGCGAGTAAAGGCGCCAGCTTTTCCGAGATATTCCTTCGCGGCAAGCTTGCTCAAGTCGTCGCCTTTTATGCGGGGGCTGCATCCCTCGAGATGCCCGGGAAGCATCAGTCGAACTCCGTCTGCAGGGATCGCGCCACGCCCGGCACGATCGCAACCGCGCCGCTGTGCCGCGCCATCAATTCCGAAGTCATTCCCGGCGGCGGCCAAACATTGTCGGCCAGCGCCGTTGCGCTGCGATCGACGCCGAGGACCATGGTCGCCAGGTAATGGTCGGCCTGTTCCCGGATATCGCAGAAGCCGCCATGGCTGGTGTCCATCAGCGCGAGGCTGTCGCTGACATTGAAGGTGTCGCGCCGCCTCTTGCGGCGATAGGCGTCGACGTTGCTAAAGATGTACTGGCTCAAGGCGTCTGGAAAATACATCTGGGCGGTCAGGACATTCCTCTCATCCGTGAACACCTTGAAGTGAATGTGCGGGGTGCGCCCGATGTACCAGCCGGGATAGACGGTGTGAAAGACCGCCTCGCCGTTGGTGTTGGTTTCCTGCGTGCCGCGCATAAAGGTGCCGCCTGAGGTGTCGATCTTGTGGCTGTCGCCCTGGCCGCGGTAGCCGGAATAAAAACCGTCGGCGCGGGCATGCCAGATATCGACGCGCGCGCCCTTGAGCGGCTGGCACGTGGCGGTGTCGATCATCGCCAGCCAAATCCGCAAGGGCACACCGGGATTGCCTTCGGTAATGTCGGCTCGGCTTAATTTCGGATCGAAATAATAGGGACCTGCGACGGCTTGCGGAGTCGCAATGCAGGAGAATGCCGCGAAAGGCGCGGCCGCCTCGCCAGGTGTGGCAACGCGGTCGCCGGCATGGACAGCCGCATCCGGCAGCGCCAGCGAAGGCGCAGCAAACAGCCCCGCGACCGCAGCGCGGCGCGTCAGAACGAAGCGTGTGGTCTGTTTGGTCATAGGATTCTGCTCCCTTCGGCGCGGCGTGACCTTTTCTTGAAATCGAATTCAGGCCAAAATCCGCCGCCCATAATGAATTCGCAAGGGTGCGGCCCTGCGCCGGAGCGAAATTGACTTGTCTGGCAGCGCGGGAGGCCTTGCATGAAGCGGTATCTTATTTTCGGAGTTCTCGGGCCGTTATTCGGCGGGTTTTTGCTCCTGTTCGTTACCACCTATATGTCCGGCTACTGGAACCGGCCTGAAGGCGCCGATATCGCCAAGCTGCTTGGGGTGTTTTTCAAGACACTACAGTACAGCTATCTGTTCGGCATTCTGCCGACCCTGATGATCGCGGCAGTGGACGACATTCTGTTCCACGTCAAGAGACTGAGCTGGGTGTCGCGGATGCTGGTGGTTGGGCTGATCGCCTTTGTGGCCGCGGAATGGCTCTATGGCTCGCGCGGATCGGATCGTGGAGCGATCCAATTTGTGCTGTATGGCTTGGTAGGTTTCGTTCCCGCCTTTATCGCGTCATGGTTGTCGCACGAAGCGATCGACGAGCCGGCGAAGGCGTGAGAATGTCCGGCACGATGAGATCCGCCGCCTGCGATCGCACGGCGCAACTTGCGGACGCCTTTCGCGTTACCATCTCATGACGATGTCGAATGAAGATTTCATTTCCCCGCGGCCTATGCGTTCCCGTGCGGATGGCCCGGCGAACGCCGGAACGGTCTCCCGCGCCACGTTTCGAGGTCCCGAGGCGCAGGGACTGATTATCGATCAGGAAGGCCGCGAAATCCCAAAGGAGTCGCTGGGATCGCAATTCCAGAGTTTTCGGTTCGACTTCGGCCATTCGAGCGCCAATCCGTTCGGGAATCTTACCCGGGAACAGAGGCTGGCGCGGCTCGATGCGCTTGCGAAGCTCCTCGATATCGCTTTCATCCTGCCCGGCACCAACATCCGCTATGGAATCGATGGTCTCATCAATCTGATACCGGTGGTTGGCGATATCATCACAACAGCGCTTTCGCTGTGGCTGGTGCGCGAAGCGCGTGCGCTCGGCGCTCCCTGGCATATTGCGGCGCGCATGCTCGGCAATGTTGCGATCCAAGGCGTAGCTGGTGCGGTGCCCTTCGCCGGTGATGCGTTCGACGTGCTGTTCCGCGCCAACGTCCGCAATGTGCGTTTGCTGCGGCGTTGGATCGATAAGCATCCGCTTTAGTGCGCCAAGCCGAAAAACCTGCCCCTGGATATGATCGGGGGGCGAATATCAGCCCCCTATGCCTTGCTCGTCCATGGTTTTTGTCGGCAAACGTTCAAACGGCTACGCGGCGTTGGCGTCTGCTTTGTCGCTGGGAGCAGCGGGCTCGGTGGCGCGGGGGCGGCGTGGCAATGGAAAATCCTGACTCTCGTACAGCGTGCGGATGCCGCTTTGATCGAAACGAGCCTCGTCGACCTGCAAATAGGCACCGTTCAGCGAATCCGCCGGCAATTCCTCGATTGCGAAGCGAACTGCTTCAGCCGCGGTGCCAAACCGCCTATACGCAAAACCCGCACGCTTTTTCTTCCGAATCGCGGCGGGGAATAATTCGGCGGCGGTATTGAAGCTGAAGGAAGCCATGGTCAGGGACCTCTGATCTTTTTAGTGAGAACGCGAACGGACATCGCGAACGGATCGTGCCGGGGCGACCTCGCGCGCCAGCACACGTCATGTCAGGACAGCACCTAATATAGGCTCCTTTGACAGAAATGCGACCCCCGCCGCGCATGATGATGAATCCGGCCGGCTGACGCCCGATCCCAAAATAAGTCTTTTTATATCAATATCTTGTTTGGGTTACAGTTTCCCGAGCAGCCACAGCACGAGCAACACCACCAGAATGACGCCGCCCAGCCCCATTCCGGAATGGCCCATGCCATAACCGTATCCCCCGAAGCGGCCGCTGAAACCGCCCAATAGGAAAATCAGCACCAGGATGATGAGTATGGTTCCAAGCGACATGGCAATCCCCCTTCCGAGCGCCCCGGCGATTGCCGGCACTCGATGGAACAAAGCATAACCATGCCCTTGGTTCCAGCGAAGGAACCGCGGAGTTATTTCGGCTCCAGCTTCAACGCCGCTGAATTGATGCAATAGCGCAAGCCGGTCGGGCCCGGTCCGTCCTCGAAGACGTGGCCAAGATGGCCGTTGCACTTCGCGCAAAGCACTTCCGTGCGGATCATGCCGTGGCTAACGTCGCGCTCCTCGTCAACAAGGCTCGCCTCTGCGGGCTGCGTAAAGCTCGGCCAGCCGCAGCCGGAATCGAACTTGGCGTCCGACTCGAACAGCGTCTGTCCGCAACCGGCACAGACATAGGTGCCCGGCCGCCTCTCATGCTCGTATTCGCCGGAGAACGGCCGCTCGGTCGCCTTTTCGCGCAGCACCGCATATTGCATCGGCGTCAATTCCCTGCGCCATTCGGCCTCGCTCTTTTCGATCTTCCCGGGCATCGTCTTGGTGTCTGACATGGAGTCTCCTCGACAGTTCGGCCTTTAGTTGATGACCTTTGCGCTGCTCACCAGCGTCGGCTTCTCGATATAGTCATCAGCAAACAGTTTCTTCAGGTTTTCGACCTTTGGAATATCGTTATAGGCGATGTAGGGCTGGGTCGGGTGGAGCGTCAGATAGTCCTGATGATAGGCCTCGGCGGGGTAAAATCCCTCCAGCGGCCCGACCTTGGTAACGATCGGCTTGCCGTAGACCCTGGCGGCATTCAGCTGGGCGATATAGGCTTCCGCAACCTTTTTCTGTTCGGCATTGGTGGTGAAGATCGCCGAGCGATATTGCGTGCCGCTGTCCGGGCCCTGGCGGTTCAACTGGGTCGGATCGTGCGCCACCGAGAAGAAGATCTGCAACAGCTTACCGTAGCTGATTTTCTTGGGATCGTATTTGATTTCGACGGATTCGGCGTGACCGGTCGTGCCGGTCGAGACGATGGGATAGGAGGCGGTGGCCTTGCTGCCACCGGCGTACCCTGATACCGCATCGATCACGCCGGCGGTGTGTTGGAACACGCCCTGCACGCCCCAGAAACAGCCGCCCGACAGCACTACGGTCTGGATGCCGTCAGAGGGGGTGGCGTCTGTGGCAGGAGCAGGGATGACCACGGCGTCTTCCGCAGCCCGCAAGGGGGCGGCAAAGAACGCGGTCAACGCCAGTGCGCCGAGTGCTGCGACGCAGAGCGAAAGGCGGCTGAGATGGCTCGTGGACATGGGGCTTCCTTTTTCTGGGTCCTTGGATTTTTGGCTCGGCCACAGGCGCGCGTCGTCGGCGCCGGCCTGCCCGATGTTCCAAGATACGCGGCCGGTGGGGCATTGTTACCACCTCACGGACACGAGTTCGTGAATAAAATACCGCGTATCCAAGACGTTAGCCCCAGAGCCTTGGCTGCCCAAGGTTTTTGGACGAACGATCGGCGAAATAGCACGAGAACGACTGAACCGAGTTCCGCCTTGAACCGCCGCCGGTCCGCAAGGTCTTCGACGTTGTCCGAGACGATGTCTGGACCGCCTCGAAGCATCAGCAGCAGCCCTTCACCTATGGCTCGCCTCCGGGGCGGGAAGATTTCTATGTTGTCGCCGGGAAGCAGGCGCGGGCATCATCACACCACCACGCACAGCCGTTTCGCCGCGCGGGTAATCCCGGTGTAAAGCCATCGCGCGCGGCTTTCCTGGAACGCAAAACTCTCGTCGAACAGAACCACATCGTCCCATTGTGAACCCTGCGATTTGTGCACGGTGAGTACGTAGCCATAATCGAACTCGTCATAGGGCTTGCGCTGCTCCCACGGAATGGTCTCGATGGCGCCGCCGAAACACTCGCCGCGAACCGAAACCTTTGTCACTTTTGAACCGAAGTCCTCGTCAGGCGAAAGCCGCATGGTGATGATCCTCGATTTTGACTGCGCCCGCGCCTTCACCCGCCACAGCCCGCCGTTGAACAGGCCCTTCTTGCGGTTGTTGCGCAGGCAGACCAGCTTGTCGCCAGCGACCGGCAGCGGATCTTCGATATTCTGCTTTTGCCGTACCCGCATGTTGTAGGCGCGGCGGGTGTTGTTGCGCCCGACCAGCACTTGGTCGGCGTTCATTACCCGGTCGGGGTCGAGCGCGGCGCGCGGCACTACCTCGCTTTCGCCGTAGCTGCCGATTTCAAGCATGCGGCCTTCCCGGATATCCATCGACATCCGCACGATCGGGTCGTTCTGCGCCTGGCGATGCACTTCGGTCAGCATCGCGTCGGGCTCGCAGTCGGTGAAGAAGCCGCCACCCTGGATCGGCGGCAGTTGCGCGGGATCGCCGAGCACCAGCAGCGGACATTCAAACGACATCAGGTCGCGGCCGAGTTCGGCGTCGACCATCGAGCATTCGTCGATCACGATCAGTTTTGCCTTCGACGCGGGCGCATCGTCCCATAATTCGAAGCTTGGCTGTTCCTCTCCGGATTCGCGGGCGCGGTAGATCAAAGAGTGGATGGTGGAAGCATTGTCGCAGCCTTTGTTGCGCATCACCAAAGCGGCCTTGCCAGTAAAGGCCGCGAATTTGACCTCGCCTTTGACGCCGTCGGCGATGTGCCGCGCCAGCGTGGTCTTGCCAGTGCCGGCATAGCCGAACAGCCTGAATACCGGAGGCGTGCCGTTCTTGCCGGGTTTTGCCTTCAGCCAGCTGGCGACGGCCTTCAGTGCGGAATCCTGATGCGGCGTGAAACTGGGCATGGGCTCTCGGAGGGGAAACGTCGCGCAGATAGCGATTGCTCGCAATCCGCAAAACTATCCATTCGCGCCGCCGGCGCAAGTGCGGCGGAAGTGGCAAAGGAATTGCCAAGGAAATCACCAAGCCTGGACTCGGCGCTCGCCTGGAATAGACTGCACCAAACAACGACCGGCGCGGGGGAGACATGGCATGAAATTCGGCATCTTTTATGAGCTGCAACTGCCGCGCCCGTGGCAGGAAGGCGATGAATTCAAGCTCTATCAGGACGCGCTGACTCAGCTTGAGACCGCCGACCGGCTTGGTTACGATCATGCCTGGGTGGTGGAACACCATTTCCTGGAAGAATATTCTCATTCGCCGTCACCGGAATCCTTCCTCGCGGCCGCCAGCCAGCGCACCAGGCGCATACGGCTCGGCCACGGTATATTCCAGCTCACGACCAATCATCCCGCGCGCGTCGCCGAGCGCGTCGCGGTGCTCGATCTCCTGAGCAACGGACGCGTTGAGTTCGGCATGGGCGAGAGCGCCTCGATTACCGAACTGACGCCGTTCGGCCGCGACATGGAAACCAAGAAGGAAGTATTCGAGGAGGCCGTCCGCGCCATCTTCCCGATGTTCAAGGAGGGCGGCAGCGAGCACCACGGCAAGTATTTCGACATTCCGCTGCGCAACGTGGTGCCTAAGCCTGTCCAGAAGCCGCATCCGCCGCTATGGATGGCGTGCTCCCAGCTTCCCACCATCGAGCGCGCTGGCCAGAATGGCTTCGGCGCGCTCGGCTTCCAATTCGTCAGCGCCGACGCGGCGCACGCCTGGGTCCATGCCTATTACAATGCGATCACCAGGCGGCTGAAGAAGCTCGCGGACTACCAGATCAATCCGAACATGGCGCTGGTGTCCTTCTTCATGTGCGCGAAAACCGACGAGGAGGCGCGGGCGCGCGCCGACGGCGCGACGTTCTTCCAGTTCGCGCTGCGCTTCTACGGCGCCTCGCAGAACCGCCAGCGTCCGGAGCCAGGCTCCGTCAACATGTGGGACGAATACAACAAGTGGAAGCGCGAGAACCCGCAGGCCCAGGAGGCGGCGCTGCGCGGCGGCCTGATCGGGTCGCCGGAAACCATCGCCCGGAAACTGCGGCGCTTCCGCCAGTCGCACATCGACCAGGTGATCCTGCTCAATCAGGCTGGCAAGAACAGCCACGAGCACATCTGCGAATCGCTCGAATTGTTTGCCAGCGAGGTAATGCCGGAATTCCGAAGCGATCCCGAGCATGAGGCCTGGAAGGCCGGCGTGATGAGCGGCGCGATCGAGCTTGAGGAGATCGACACCGAGGCCTTCACGGATCGCTATGGCAAGCTCGCCATGAGCCTCGCGCCCGTTACACCTGCAATCGCCGCGGCGGAATGAAGCGCGTTGCTGCCTGGGCGTTCTATGCGGTCGGCGCGCTGGCGATCGCTTATCTCGCGCTTTTTGCTTACGCGGTGTGGACAGGGCGGCAGCTGCAGCCCGGCGATCCCATTCATATTTTCCGCAAACCCGACGCGCCGGACTATTCGGCTGCGGCGTTCGCCGATTTCGGCTGATGACACGATACGACAGTGCGGCCGAGCGCTAGGTTCTTTGCGCCCCGATCTGGGAATTGTCGTAGCTCCAGCATTCGCCGAAATCCCGTTGCTGGTTGCATGGTTTCGGGCAGGTTGGCCGGCTCAGACCGGCACGGCGACGCGGTGCCCGTCACCGGCGCCGGCCGGTGTAATCGGCAACCCGCCATCGGCATATTCGTTCAGCTTGTTGCGCAGCGTGCGAATCGAGATGCCGAGGATATTGGCGGCATGGGTGCGATTACCGAGGCAGTGTTTCAGCGTCTCCAGAATGAGATCGCGCTCGACGTCGGCGACGGTGCGGCCGACCAGCGCGCGGGTCACCTGTTCGGCGGCGAAGGTCGCGTGCGCCACAGCCGGCACGGTCTTGGGCATATCCAGGCGATCGCCGTCCGGCGTCAGAATTGCATCAACACCAATCTCATCGCCCTGAGCCATCAGCACCGATCGATGCATGGTGTTTTCCAACTCGCGGACGTTGCCCTGCCAGCGGTTGGATGTCAGCACCCGCCGGGCATCCGCCGAAATCGGCCGCAACGGCACGCCGTTGGCCTCGGCATATTTTTTGGCGAAGTGCAGCGCCAGTTCGAGAATATCGGCCGGACGCTCACGCAGCGGCGGTATCTTCAGGTTGACGACGTTGAGCCGGAACAACAGATCCTCGCGGAAGCTGCCTTCGCGCACGGCGTCGGCGAGGTTGCGGTTCGAGGTCGCGATGATGCGGATGTCGACCGGGACCGGGCGGGTGCCGCCGACCCGATCGATCACCCTTTCCTGGATGGCGCGCAAGAGTTTTGACTGCAGCCGCACATCCATTTCGGAGATTTCGTCCAGCAGCAGGGTACCCCCCGTGGCTTCCTCGAATTTGCCGATGCGCCTTGCCACCGCGCCCGTGAAAGCCCCCTTCTCATGGCCGAACAGTTCGGATTCAAGCAGATGTTCGGGGATCGCGGCGCAATTGATGCTGATGAACGGCTTCTTGGCGCGGTTGGAACGGGTATGGACATAGCGCGCCAGCACTTCCTTGCCGGTACCGGACTCGCCGGTGATCATGACGGAGGCGTCGGAGCCGGCGATCTGCTGTGCGAGCTTGATTACCTTGGCCATCATCTCGTCGCGGTAGATCAGGTCCCGTGAGTCGTTCGCGACGGCGGCGAGCACCGCGGCGATCAATTCCGGATCCGGCGGCAACGGGATGTATTCCTTGGCGCCGGCATGGATCGCTGCCACCGCCGCACGAGCGTCGTTGGAAATGCCGCAGGCGACGATCGGCACGTGGATGTGTTCGGCCTCGAGCCGCAGCACCAGGTCCCGGATATCGAGCCCGACATCGACCAGCAACAGGTCGGCGCCCTTGCCGCCGCGCAGCACACGCATCGCCTGTTCGTGGTCTTCCGCGTGGGTAACCGAAGCGCCGTTGTCCATGGCGATCTTGGTGGCTGCCGTAAGCTGCCCCTTCAGGGTGCCAACGATGAGAAGCCGCATGGTAACCTCCTATTCGTCTGTCTGCGCGGTTGCGCGCCGTATCTCAAAAGGATTGTTAGGCGCGTTCCGCCTTGATGATTTCCGTCATGGTCACGCCAAGCTTGTCTTCCACCAGCACTACCTCGCCGCGCGCAACCAGGCGGTTGTTGACATAAATGTCGATGGCCTCGCCGACGCGGCGATCGAGTTCGAGCACGGTGCCGGGCCCGAGTTTGAGCAGTTCCCCGACCTCCATCTTCGAGCGGCCGAGCACGGCCGAGACCTGCACCGGAACGTCGAATACGGCCTCCAGGTCGGCGGCAATGCGCGTCGCCTGCTCGTCCTCATGGTAGGCCACGTCGTCGATCGGCGGCGCGCCGGCTGCGTTGAGATCCGGAAGCGGAACCTGTGCGTCGGTGTCACTCATGTTTCATTCCTCATGGCTGTGTCCCGGCCTGATGACGGGACGCCATGTAGCGCCCGACAAGTTCGTCGATCTTGGCCTCGATCGCAGCGCGTTCCAGCACGACGCCGCCATCAGCCCACTCGATCCTGCAATCGCCGGTCTCGATGCCCGGCTCAGCCAGGATCACGAGACGGCCCTCGAAGCCGCTCTGCTTCGCAAGCCGCGCGATCCGCTCGTGCGCGTCCTCATAAAGGGAATCGTTGATTCGGACGACGAGATGCGGCGTCGATACCAAATGGGAGAAGCAATCGCTCACCAGGGCGGTGATTTCGTCCAGCGGCTCGCTGGCTATCAACGCGCCGCAAAGCTTGCGTGCGACTGCTATCGCGACATCGACAGCTTCGGTCTCCATCCTGGTTTCGATCCCGGAAAAGCGCGCCGCGATGCCCTTGACGCCGAGCGCGATCTCCTCGATTGCCAGCGCAGTGCGGCGATCGCTTTCAGCTTTCGCCTCGCGCTGCCCGGCGTCGTAGCCGCCGCGATAGGCGCGTGCCTCCGCAGCGGCGATCTTCTGGGCGATTTCCGACGCCGTGGCGGGTCGCTCGCGCGCCTTGTCCGGTGCCGAGAAGTCCATGTCGAACAGAAATTTCGCAGGGGCGGCCATCAGTACACCAGCTCGTCGTCGGCGCGGTTCTTGGTCAGCGTAATTTCTCCCTTGGCCGCGAGGTCCTTGGCAAGATTGACGAGCAGGGCCTGCGCCTCGTCGACATCGCGCAGCCGCACCGGTCCCATCGCGGCCATGTCGTCGATCAGCATCTTGCCGGCACGGGACGACATGTTGCCGAGGAAGAAGCCGCGCACTTCCTCGTTGGCGCTCTTCAGCGCGATGCCGAGCTTGTCCTTGTCGACATGGCGCATCAGCGTCTGAGCGGAAGCGGAGTCGAGCTTGATCAGGTCATCGAAGGTGAACATCAGCGCCTTAATACGTTCGGCGGACTCGCGGTTGTCCTCCTCCAGCGAGGTGATGAAGCGGGTCTCGGTCTGGCGATCGAAATTGTTGAATATCTCGGCCATGACTTCGTGGGCGTCGCGCCGTCTCGTTTGTGACAGGTTGGACATGAACTCGATGCGAAGCGTCTGTTCGATTCGCTCGATCACTTCCTTCTGTACCGCCTCCATCTTCAACATCCGGCCGACCACGTCGAGCGCCATGTCCTCCGGCAGGATCGCTAGCACGCGCGCGGCATGTTCCGGCTTCAGTTTCGACAGCACCACGGCGATCGTTTGCGGATATTCGTTCTTGAGATAATTGGCGAGTACCTCTTCCTGGACATTGGAGAGCTTCTCCCACATGTTGCGGCCAGCGGGGCCGCGAATCTCTTCCATGATGCCGGCGACGCGTTCGGGCGGCAGGTATTGCTGCAGCAGCCGTTCGGTCCCGTCAAAGGTTCCCATCAGCGCGCCGGACGCCGACATCCTTGACACGAACTCGAGCAGCAGGTCCTCCACGACGTCAGCCTCGACCGTGCCGAGCGTCGACATCTGCATCGACAGCGCGCGAACTTCGTCATCGTCGAGCAGCGACCAAACCTTGCCGCCATATTGCTCTCCCAACGCCAGCATCAGCACGGCGGCGCGCTTCGGTCCGCTCATCTTTTCGGTCTTCGGACGATTGGCCTGACGGGTCGCCAGCGAGGAAATGACGCTGGTGATGTCGTTGGCATTGGTGTTCTGCGGTACGGCCATGTCAGATCACGCTGGCTCGCTTAGCCACTGACGCACAATAGAAGCTGTTTCATTCGGGTTTCGCTCGGCCAGTTCACCGACACGGTGCACCGACTGGGCATGGACCTGCCCCTGAACCTGGGCGACGTCGATCATTCCTGCGACTCCGGGAGCGGGAGTGCCCGCGGGGGCGCTGCCATCGGTCAGGGCCGGAAGCGAGCCGTCAGCCGCGGGGGCCACCACCTGTTCGGAGGCGATGATGCGCTTGACCAGCGGCCGGATCACCATGAACAGCACGACAAGCCCAAGCAGCATCAAGACGCAGAGCTCGATGATGTACATGACGTCGTCCTTGGTGAACTGCAGCATGCCCAGCAGTCCGGTCGGCTCGGCGAGCGGGATGATCGCAGGGGCTTCGGCGAACTTCAGATTGACGACCTCGACCTGGTCGCCGCGCTTCTGATCGAAGCCGATCGCCGAGCGCACCAGGGCTGCGATCCGGTCGAGTTGCTCCTTGGTGCGCTCCTGGTAGACCAGATCTCCCTTGTCGTTCTTGGAATATGCGCCGTCGACCAGCACGGCGACCGAGATGCGGTTGACTCGTCCGACTTCGGTAATTTCGGTCTTGGTCGTATGTGAGATTTCGTAATTGTTGGTTTCTTCGGTCTTCTTGCTCTGGTCGCGCGCGGTCGCCGCGGGATTGTTGTTCTGGTTGCCAGGCAGTTCATTGTTGACGGTGACCTGGCCGCTATTGTCGGCGGTCTGGCTCGAACTCTTCCCGGGTCTGGCTCGAACGCAGCACCCGACCTTCGGGATCGAAGCGATCCGAGGTCTGGGTGATCTTGTTGTAGTCGAAATCGGCCGACAGCTGGACGCGGGCACGGCCCGCACCGACTACCGAGGAGACGATGGCCTCGACCTCGTTGCGCATCCGTTTCTCGAAAGCGGCGCGGCGTTCGTCGCCGATGGCGTTGTCGTTGTCGCCACCGGCACCATCAGCGAGCAACTGACCGGCCTCATCGACGATCGACACCCGCTGCGGCTTCAGGCCGTTGACAGCGGAGGCGACGAGGTGGCGGATGGCCCTGATCTGCTGCGGTTCCAGCGCGCCGCGCACGCGCACCACGATGGAGGCCGAGGGTTCGGGCGCTTCGCGCGAAAATAGCGGCCGCTCGGGGAGTACCAGATGGACCCTGGCCGTCTGCACCCGGTCGATGGCCTGGATGGTGCGGGCAAGCTCGCCCTCGAGCGCGCGCAGATGATTGATGTTCTGGACGAAACTGGTGGTGCCGAGCGCATCGGATTTATCGAAGATTTCGTAGCCGACGCCGCCGCCCTTGGGCAAACCACCTTCGGCCAGCTTCATGCGCAGCCGCGTCACCTTGTCCTTCGGCACCATGATCACGGCGCCATCGTTGCGCAGTTCATAAGGGATTGCCTGGCGGTCCAGTTCCTTGAGGATTCCGGAGGAATCCTCAAAACTGAGGTCGGTAAACAGCGTGGTCATTTGCGGCGTGGTGACGCGCATGATGACAAAGCCGAAGAAGCCGATCAGCGCGGCTGTCACCGCGACCATCGCCATCAGGCGGGCCGCGCCAAGACCCTTGAGGAAGCTTACGAGACTCTGCAAACCAAACGCCCCCGAGATTCGGCCCCGGGGCCGACTGGGCAATTATTGCCTATGGGATGGTTTCGATATGGTTAACGAAGGTTAAGGGCTCCGATGAAAGTTCAAAATGGAAAAAACCAGCCTCGCAAAGCGCGGCCGGTTTTAATCAAATGCCGTCTGCTCTTTGCGCGATTTATTGCCGGTATTGCTGGATACGGGTGGTACGCAGTCCGGCCAGGCCGTGCTGATCAATGGAGAATTGCCAGGAGAGGAACTCATCGACTGTCAGCGTGTAACGGCTGCAGGCCTCCTCCAGCGAGAGCAGCCCGCCACGGACCGCGGCAACGACTTCAGCCTTGCGGCGAATGACCCATCGTTTGGTACCGGGCGCGGGCAGATCCGCAATTGTTAATGGACTACCGTCAGGCCCGATGACGTATTTTACCCTCGGGCGATGGGGTTCTGTCATGGCGTACTCACAAACTCTCGACCACTGAACTCACCTTACCAACCTACGCCCCCTGACTTAAAAATTGGCTAAGCCGAAGGCTCCAAAAGCAAATCTCCGTAGAAATGCCTCCAGATGCTTCAGCCCGGCGTCTGGCGACGCCGGGCTGAAGCCGAATTGCGAATGAACCGCTGACGTCTCAGAGCTCGATCGCGCGCCCGGCGTCGCTGCTCCGCTAGTTGGAGCTGGTGGTGCTGGAACTGGTCGAGCTAGGCGTGGTGACGCTGGCGATCTGGCTGACCGTGTAGGATTGGCCGTTGATCGTCAATAACGGTGGCGACTGGCTGAGATCGACCGAACTGACCACGCCCTGGATCTGGGTGGTGACGGCTACCGGACTGCCCGCGCTGTCCGCCGCGGTCGCGGTTAGCTTGTACTGGCCATCCGGCCACTGCGTGCCGTCGTTGCCCTGACCGTTCCAGGTGAACGGCTGACTGTTGCCGGCGTTGGCCTGGTAGCTGCCGGTGAACACGGTTTGCCCGGTGCTGTTGGTGATCGACACATTGACGGTGGAAGCGGTCGGTATGCTCAGATCCCAGGTCGCCGATGAGTTGGCCAGGGCCGCGGTGCTGCCATTGACCACCGCCGTTTGGCCGACAAAACCAAGCGCCTGGGTCGACTGCGCCGTCTGCTGTAGGGACACCAGCGTCGCCAGCGAGTCGTTGGTGTTGAGCTGCTGCTGGACCCCTGCGAATTCAACGAGCTGCTGGGTGAACTGGTTGGTGTCCAGCGGATCGAGCGGATTCTGGTTCTGCAATTGCGTGGTCAAAAGGGTCAGAAAGCTCTGAAAATTGCCGGCAATTTGCTGGGACGCCAGCGCGCTGGTGGCCGATGCCGAGGTGCTCGACGATGACGAAGATGAGGCCGGCAGGGCGGTTGTTCCCGAAACCACCGGGCTGGATACGCTTGTTGTTGTCATGACTGTCTCCTCAGACCCTTATATCCACGCCGCTGCTTGATCCCTGCGGGCGGCCATAGGTTCGTCCCGCGAGCACCGCGGGAACGCTATCTTCTTCACTGATCACGAGTCGCTGCGGATTGCCGCCGGTGTTGTTGTTCTGTCCGGAAGATGACTGGTCGCGCAGACTGAACTGCAGGCCGCCGCTGCCGGTCTTGAGCCCGGCATCATCCAGCGCGCGTTGCAACTGCGGCGCGTCCTGCTGCAGCATTGACAGCGTCTCCGGTTTTTCGACCGTCAAATGCGAGGTCACTTGGCCATTGCGATCGACATCGACGCGGACATCGATGCGGCCCAGATCGGCCGGGTCTAATCGAATCTCGAAGCGGCTCTTGCCATTTTGCGCAGAGGCGGCGATCTCGACCGCGAGCCCACTCAACGGCACCGGCGCATTGGTCGCTGCCGTCACGCTCAAGGGAGCCGCCGCGGTGGCGCTCGTTGGGGGGGAAAGCTGCGGTTGGATGGCGCCCGTCGCCTGCGGGCCTGCGGCTGACGCATCGATCGGCGTGTTTGCCGCCGCCGTGGCGGGAGCATGGTCGTGGGCGGCTGCCGCTGCTGCCGCCGCCGCGGACGCCACTGACGAGGCGGAACCGACGGACGCATTCGCCGTATCGGCATCGTCATTGCCGGCCTGTTGCGTGGCCGTCGCGGTTGTCTGCTGTGCCTCTGCGCTGGTTGCTGCGCCGGTCGCTTTAGCCGTCGCGGACGAGTCGGTGGTGCTCGAAATGGCAGCCGTGGCGCCGGCTGCGGAGGTCTTGGTCGGCGCCGTGGCTGTGGTTTTGATGAAGGCGTTCTTCGGCGTCACGGGTGCCGCGGCGGCGACCGCCGTGGTCGATGCTGAGGTGTCGATGGCAGATGCATCGGCTTGGACACCCGACGGCTTGGTAGGCGTTGCGGCGGGCCGGCCCGCGGAGGCTTGAGCCGCGATCTTTGCGGTCGCTACCGATGCCAAGGTATTGGCAGCGGTTGCTGCCGAGGTAGCAGCGGCCGATGCCGAATCGGCACTCGCAGCGGTTGTGACGGTGTCGTCGGAATCGAGCTTGGCCTGCGCGGTTGAGACAACCGGTACGACGGAGCTGGGATTGCTGGCGGCAATGGCCGCCGCCGCGATCGCAAGCGGCGCGGTGCCACCGCCGGATGTCGGGGGTAGGGTTGGGACATGTGTCGAGGCGATGATGACGGGGATGGCGACCGCGACCGGCGTCGGTACCGTGAGTGTGTCCTGAGACACCGGAGTGCTCGTATCGTCCGACGAAGGACTGCTTGAGGACAATTTTCCGGCTGATTTTGCGTCGTCGGCTTTAGAGGCGCTCGACCTCGCCGCAGGGCGCTGGACCGCATCAGGGTTGGGGTTGGCGTCGGCGTTTCCCGCTGCATCGGCGCCTGAAGCGTATGGAGCGCTGGCATCGGTTCCGTTCGGATCGTTGCTGGCAGCCTGGTTGGCAGAACCGGCCTGGATCGATTGTGAGCTGTCCGCGTTGGGCGGCGGTTCATTGGCGGATTGCTGGGAGGCCAATGGCTGCGGAGTTGGCGGAAGTGGGGGCGGACTGGTGGCGTCGGCGGACAGGTTGCTGTCGACAAGCGCCCCGAAACTGTCATTTCCCAGCGATGCATCGGGCCGGGCGGGCCTCGGCGGCGCGGTCTGATAAGACACGCTGGCTGCTGGGTCTGACGTGAGGTTGTACACGGGCGGCTCTTTGCAAATGAAACTGGTGCAGAGATCAGCAAGGACCGGGCCAGCCCGGCCTGTAAAATAGGCCAATACATTTCAATGGCTTAGGGGTCTGGCCAGGAGAACTACGGAGCGGCGGCGGCGCTTCCTTTTCTGCCCGGCGGCAAGATTTGCCTTTCGCAGCCTGCAAATGCGGCGAGCGCGATTGCCTGACCGGTCTGCGGCCTATATTAAAGGATGGCCTTTCAGCCGTTTCCGATCTAGCGAACCCAGGAGAAGCCGCTTCGGGGCTTACCGGGCTCGCAGGACTTTCTTATCGCATACGGGCTGTCTGACCGCACAAAGGCTTCTTGATCGCGGCAAACATTACGGTCGCCGTGATCGCAGCAACGATTGGACCTATGCTCAACAGTCTTGATCTTGAAGGCCGTCCGCAGGACATCAGGGTCGTCGTCGCCATGTCCGGTGGCGTCGATTCGTCGGTGACGGCTGCGCTGTTGAAATCGGAAGGATACGATGTCGTCGGCGTCACGCTGCAGCTATACGATCACGGCGCGGCAGCCCATCGCAAGGGTGCCTGCTGCGCCGGCCAGGATATCCACGATGCCCGCAATGTCGCCGAGCGGATCGGTATTCCGCACTACGTACTCGACTATGAAGATCGTTTTCGTGAATTGGTGATCGATCATTTTGCCCAGAGCTACGCCCTGGGCGAGACGCCGGTACCCTGCATCGAGTGCAACCGCTCGATCAAGTTTCGCGATTTGTTGACAACCGCGCGCCAACTCGGCGCCGCGGCGCTTGCCACCGGGCATTATGTCGCGTCGCGCCGTCTGAACGACGGGTCGCGCGCGCTGATCTGTGCCGCCGATACCGACCGCGACCAGAGCTATTTCCTGTTCGCGACCACGCGCGAGCAGCTGGACTATCTGCGCTTTCCGCTCGGCGACATGACCAAGCCGCAGACGCGCGAACTGGCGCGGCGCCTTGGCTTGGAGGTGGCTGACAAGCATGACAGCCAGGACATCTGCTTCGTGCCGACCGGGCGCTATAGCGACATCATCGGCCGCCTGCGGCCCAACGCCATCGAGCCCGGCGATATCGTCGATCTCGACGGCCGCGTCGTCGGCCGGCATCAGGGCATCGTTCATTTCACCGTCGGGCAGCGGCGCGGCATCGGCATTGCATCGAGCGCGCCGTTATATGTGGTGCGGCTGGAGGCCGCCAACCGCCGTGTGGTGGTTGGGCCGCGCGAGGCGCTGCGGATGGATCGTATCCTGTTGCGCGATGTAAATTGGATCGGCGACGGTACGCTCGACCATGCCGTGCGCGGCGGCCTGGAGGTTTTCGTGCGGGTACGCTCGACGCGCGCGCCGCAGCCGGCATGGCTGCGCGCCGCCGATGGCTTCTATGAGGTCGAACTGGTCGCGGGCGAGGATGGTGTTTCGCCGGGCCAGGCCTGCGTGTTCTACGACGCGCCCTCAGGGCAGGCGCGCATACTCGGCGGTGGTTTCATCCAGCGAGCGACCGCGAAGGCTGCAACGATCAAAGACGCGGTGCGGCCGCTGGTCGAGGCGATGCGCGGATAGATCGTCGAGGCGTGGGGCGCATGTCGTCAGATATCGACCGGGCGGGGGTCGCAAAGGCTTATGGGCGTTGGGCGCCGGTGTACGATCTGGTATTTGGCAGGGTTTTCGACCATGGTCGCCAATCCACCATCGCCGAGGCCGACCGGATCGGTGGCCGTGTTCTCGATGTCGGCGTCGGCACCGGACTGTCGCTGTCGGATTATGCGCGCACCACGAAACTGTGCGGCGTCGATATTTCCGAGCCGATGCTGCGCAAGGCGCAGGGCCGCGTGCGTGCGCTAGGTCTCAAGAATGTCGAGACGCTGGCGGTGATGGATGCCAAGCATCTGGCCTTCGCGGATGCGTTTTTCGACGCGGTGGTGGCGCAATATGTCATCACCGCGGTGCCCGATCCTGAAGCGACGCTGGATGATTTCATCCGCGTGCTGAAGCCTGGCGGCGAACTCATTCTGGTCAATCACATCGGCGCCGAGAGTGGCCCCCGCCGCCTCTTCGAGTTGGCGTTCGCGCCGCTGGCGCGGCGGCTGGGCTGGCGGCCGGAATTTCCCTGGGCGCGACTGACCGACTGGGCCGCCAAGCACGGAGGTGTCAGCCTGGCCGAACGTCGGCCAATGCCGCCGATGGGGCATTTCTCTCTCATACGCTATCGCAAATCCTGAAGCCTGTAGGAAAGCGCTCGGAACCTTCGCAGCGGTCGGCCGTTTTCCGCTCATGCAGATAAGAACGTCGCTCTTTATGCTGGGTGTGCTGATGGCCGGGTGCAGCGCGGCGAGCGCGCAGGCTCCGCCTACGCCGATCACCCCACCGGCGCCGACGGCGCCCCCCGCGTCCGATAACAACTGTGCGACAGCACCGGCATCGCCGCGCGGCGGTATCCTGCCCGAAGGCGGCACCACCGGCCAGCGGGCTCGACCGCTCAGCGATCAACTTGCAAAATCCGATGGCGTGCTGTGCCCGCCCACCGGCGTTGACCCTGAAATCCGCGCGCCCACCCCCGATACCGGCAGCATGCCAGTGATCCCGCCGCCCGGTAGCCCTGGCGGCGATCCCAGCGTGCGACCAAAATAAGATGCGTTTTTCCAGACGCTTTCAGCCCCCGCGGGGCTTGCTTGACACATCCGCGACCGGCTCCTTATATGCCGCGCGTTCGCGCCCCTCGGGTTTGATGATCCGGAAGGGCGTGCGCAGTGGCGGGGTAGCTCAGCTGGTTAGAGCACGGGAATCATAATCCTGGGGTCGGGGGTTCGAGTCCCTCTCCCGCTACCAAGCGCTACGATTTTGCGCGCCAAATTACGATTTTCCGCGAACGCGTTCGCCAAGTGGGAGCGCCTTAAGCAGTCCACCGCGACGCGCGCCATGTTACGAGCCATCGCAGATGAGCGATATGGGACCGGCCGCTGTTGGCGCGAACTGGCCATTCACCAAAAGGCCGATATCGGCTGAAGGGTCAAGGAGAGTCATGCGCCGTAGCAATCCAGCAGGTTGACGTGGCCAAGCGGCGCGGCGGACCCTTCCAAATCCGAGCCAAGTCCTGAGAGCTCTCCGGCAACAACTCAAACCGCCACGAACCCACTAAGATCTTAGACCAGCTTCTGCCAACCCTAATTCTTTTGTGATCCATCTTGTGAAGGTACGCACCGAACGCCGATGCTTGGCTTGCGGGGGACAGACGAGATAATGCCCAACGTAGGACGGATCGTTTGCACGTCCGATCAGTGGGGCTACCAATTTGCCACTCGAAAGTTCGCGTTCGGCGAGTCTGGTGGACTCGAGCGTCACGCCGAGGCCATCGACGGCCGCGGCAATCGCCATAAAGCTACGATCGAATCGAAACCCGCCAGGGCTCGGTGCAGAGAGTCCGTTTACTGCGAACCAAGCGTTCCAACGAACCCGCTTCTGCTCACTTTCGATAAGCGGAAGCTTCAGCAGGTCAGCAGCTTCCCGGATAGCGCCAGCAAGCGAGGGCGCGCACATAGGACGCACGATTTCTTCTCCCAGCGGCAATACGGCCATGCCTTCCTGCCGCGGCGGCCCGTAGCATATGTCGATGTCGAACTCATCGTTGCGAAAGTGAGGGTAGTCGGTTCCGGCCGCCAGCCTGACTTCCAGTTCGGGATGCTGCGCGATCAGTTCTCTCAGCCGCGGCATCAGCCATTGCGCGGCCAGGCTAGGAGCACAATGAATTCGCAGAAGATTCGACGAACGCGTGCTCGCAACCTCGAGTCCGTTTCTCAGTTCATCGAAGGCGCCGGATACTCGCCGCAGCAACTCTTCGCCGGCCTGATTGACCTGCATCCTGCGTCCGTCGCGCTCGAACAGCGTCGTTCCGATCTGCTCTTCGAAGTCGCGGATGGCATGGCTCACGGCGCTTGGCGTCAACCCGAGTTCGCTCGCGGCCGCGCGGAATGATCCGGTGCGTGCCGCCGCCTCGAAAGCCCGCAGGGCGCGTAGGGGTAATGGAGCAGCCATGCGATAGGTGAACACAATTCACCTATCAGTGCAAATTTGGCGTATTTTCGTGCGCCCGGCCCCCAACCATATTCCGCGCCAACCGAAACAAGAGGTTTCCAGGAGGGAATATGCTGCTGAAGGGCAAAACTGCGATCATTTCCGGGGCGGCCGGGGCGCGTGGTATTGGCTTCGCAACGGCGAAGACATTCGCGGAGCAGGGCGCACGGGTCGCGATCCTCGATCTCGACGGCGCCGGCGCGACGAGGGCAGCCGCGGAACTCGGTGCCGACCATGTCGGCGTAGCCTGCAACGTCACCAACAAGGCCGACTGCGAACGCGCGGTCGCCGAGGTGCTCAAGGCCTTCGGCAAGGTCGATATTCTCATCAACAATGCCGGCGTCACCCAACCCGTGAAAGTCTGGGACATCATCCCCGAGGATTGGGACCGGATCCAGGACGTCAACCTGCGCGGCGTTCTCTACCTTTCGCAGGCCATGATGCCGCATATGCGCGCGCAGAAGGCCGGCTCGATCGCCTGCATGTCGTCGGTCTCCGCGCAGCGCGGCGGCGGAATTCTCGGCGGCGCGCACTATTCCGCCGCCAAGGCGGGCGTACTCGGCCTCGCCAAGGCGATGGCCCGCGAACTCGGCCCTGACAACATCCGGGTCAACTGCGTCGCGCCCGGCCTGATCGTCACCGACATCAATATCGGCAAGATCGCTCCCGAAAAGGAGAAGGAAATCCTGACCAGCATTCCGCTCGGCCGCCTCGGCCAGCCACATGACGTCGCGAAGATCTTCCTGTTCCTGGCCTCCGATTTGTCGGGCTACACGACCGGCGCCGTGATCGACGTGAACGGCGGAATGCACATCCATTGACGACGGGCAAGGACAAGCCATGACTGGAACCGCGTTGCGATCCAATGAACCCGAGCTTGCGGAACGCGCTTACCGCATCCGCCGCAATGCGGTTCGGATGGGCGAAGTTCAGGGCCAGGGCTACATCGCCCAGGCGCTCGATATCGCCGACGTGCTGGCGGTCGCCTACTTCCACGCCATGCGCTACCGACCGGAAGATCCGGCTTGGGAGGGACGCGACCGGTTTCTCCTGTCCAATGGCCACTATGCCATCGCGCTCTACGCCGCGCTGATCGAAGCCGGAATCGTACCGGAAGCCGAGCTCACCAACTATGGATTTGACGACAGCCGGCTGCCGATGTCCGGCATGGCGTCCTACACGCCGGGCATGGAGATGTCCGGCGGGTCGCTGGGGCTCGGCCTCAGCATCGCCGTCGGCAGGTGCCTGGGCCTCAAGCGCAAGCGCTCCGACAGTCGCGTCTACACGCTGTTCTCCGACGGCGAGCTCGACGAGGGTTCGACGTGGGAAGCGATGATGTCGGCGGCGCATTATCGGCTCGACAATCTCATTGCGATCGTGGACGTCAACAACCAGCAGGCCGATGGCCCCTCCGGGCAGATGATGGGCTTCGAGCCGCTGGCGGACAAGATGCGGGCGTTCGGGTGGTTCGTGCAGCGGATCGACGGCAACGACCTCGATGCCGTGGTGGCCGCGTTCGACGCCGCCAAGGCCCACGAGGGCGAAAAGCCTCGGATGATCATCGCGGACACGCTGATGGGCAAGGGCGTGCCGTTCCTGGAAGCCCGCGAGCGCAATCATTTCATGCGTGTGGATTCGCACGAGTGGCAGCTCGCGCTGCAGGCCTTGGAAGAAGGACGCCGGCCATGAAGCCGACCACCGCCAAACCCACGCCAGCCGCGGCGAAGCCCCGGCTCACCACTTCGGCCATGATCGCCTCGATCGCCGCCGACGGGCAGCGGACGAAACCGGCGCCGTTCGGCCATGCGCTGATCGAGCTCGCACGCCAACGGCACGACATCGTCGGCATGACCGCCGACCTCGGCAAGTATACCGACCTGCATATCTTCGCGAAGGAATATCCCGACCGCTATTACCAGATGGGGATGGCCGAGCAGTTGTTGTTCGGCGCCGCATCGGGGCTCGCCGCGGAAGGCTTTACCCCGTTCGTCACGACCTACGCGGTGTTCGCCGCACGCCGCGCCTACGACTTCATCCACCAGACGATCGCGGAGGAACACCGTAACGTCAAGATCGCCTGCGCGCTGCCCGGGCTCACCTCGGGCTACGGACCGAGCCACCAGGCGGCAGAGGATCTGGCGTTGTTCCGCGCCATGCCGAACATGACCGTGATCGATCCGTGCGACGCCTGCGAAATCGAGCAGGTGGTGCCGGCAATGGCGAACCACCAGGGTCCAGTCTACATGCGCCTGCTGCGCGGACAGGTGCCGCTGGTGCTGGACGAGTACGATTACAAGTTCGAGCTTGGCAAAGCCAAGTTGCTGCGCGACGGGGCAGACGTGCTTTTCGTTGCTTCCGGATTGTTGACGATGCGCGCCCTGGAGGCTGCCAAGCGGCTTGAGGCTGATAAAATCCATGCCGCCGTCCTGCATGTGCCGACCATCAAACCGCTCGACACCCGCACGATCGTGGAGGCCTGCCGCAAGCCCGGGCGCCCCGTCGTCGTTGCGGAGAACCATACCGTGATCGGTGGACTGGGCGAAGCTGTCGCCGCCGCCCTGATGCTCGCGCAGGTTCATCCCGCCTTCCATCAGATCGGCCTTCCCGACGAGTTTCTCGCCGCCGGAGCGCTGCCGACGCTGCACGATCGTTACGGCATCTCGACGGAGGCGATCTGCAGCGCAGTCAAAAGCTGGCGGTGAGGCGATAAGCTTCCAGAAAACGTCACCAACCATAAAAACAGGGAGACTGAAATGACCAAGAAATCCAGGGCGGTTCTGAGCCGCCGCGCGCTGCTGGCGGCCGGCGCATCCGTCCCGCTCCTATCGATCCTGTCGCGGCGCGCCGGCGCTGCTGATTTCACCCTGAAATTCGCGACCGGCCAGGATCCGTCGCATCCCGTCAACAAGCGGGCCCGCGAGGCTATCGACCGCATCAAGGACGCCACCGGCGGCCGTGTCGAGATCAACTTGTTTCCGGCCAACCAGCTCGGCTCCGACACCGACCTGCTCGGTCAAATCCGCAACGGCGCCGTCGACTATCTGAACATCGCGTCCTCGGTTCTCGCAACGCTTGTCCCGAGCGCCGGCATCGTCAACACCGGTTTCGCTTTTGCCTCCTACGACGAGGTCTGGAAGGCGATGGACGGCGATCTCGGAAAATTCGTCAAGGGCGAAATCGAGAACGTCGGCGTGCTTCAGGTCGGCAAGTCCTGGGACAACGGATTCCGCCAGCTCACGTCGTCGACGCGCGAGATCAAAACACCGGACGATCTCAAGGGCTTCAAGATGCGGGTGCCCGCGGCACCGATCCTGACCAGCCTGTTCCAGGCGCTCGGCGCCGGGCCGACCCCGATCAACTTCAACGAGGTCTATTCCGCTCTGCAGACCAAGGTCGTCGAGGGCCAGGAGAACCCGCTCGCCATCATCGCGACCGCGAAGCTCTACGAGGTCCAGAAATATTGCAGCCTCACCAGTCATGTCTGGGATGCTTACATCATCCTCGGCAACCGCCGATCCTTCCAGCGGCTGCCGGCCGACGTGCAGGAAATCGTGACGCGTGAGCTGAACACGGCGGCCGACGCCGAGCGCGCGGATATCGCGGCGTTGTCAAAATCGCTGCGCGACGACCTCTCGGCAAAGGGCCTGCAATTCGTCGAGGTCGACAAGGCTTCCTTCCGAAGCACGCTCGGCAAGACGACGTTCTACAAGGACTGGCGTGAGAAGTTCGGCGACAAGGGTTGGACGCTGCTGGAGCAGACGGTGGGCAAGCTCGGATGAGCGCCCATCCGCAGGCAGGAGCGCTGGCCGGCTCCTCACCGGCCGCGGTGAGGTCGCTCGACCGGTTGCTGGGTCTGGCCACGGAGCCGCTGGCGGCCGTCGTGGTTGTCGCCGAGGTCCTTGTTCTGCTGACTGGCGTCGTCTCGCGCTTCGTTTTCAACCATCCACTGACATGGTCGGATGAACTCGCCTCGATCATGTTCCTGTGGCTGGCGATGCTCGGCGCGGCGATCGCGCAGCGGCGCGGACAGCACATGCGGATGACCGCGCTGATCGGAATGTGCTCGGGCTCGCTCCGTGACACGCTGGAGACAGCCGGCGCTGCGGCGCCGGCGCTGTTCCTGCTGCTCATCCTGGTTCCGTCGTACCATTTCGCCGAGGACCAGACCTTCGTTCATACGCCGGCGCTCGGGCTCAACGATGCCATCCGTGCCGCCGCGCTGCCCGTCGGCGTCGTGCTGATGCTGATGGCAAGCCTGGTCCGCAGCGCCGATCGCGGCTGGCGCAATATCTTGTTCGCTATCACCGTCATCGCGGTGCTGGCGGGCGTGCTCTATGTGCTTGGCCCGTGGATCAAGCTGATCGGCAACTGGAATCTCGTCATCTTCTTCGCGGTTCTGCTTGGGCTGGGAGTGCTCGCAGGCGTGCCGATTGCCTTCTGCTTCGGATTGTCGACCGTCTCGTATCTGTTGCTGACCACGACCACGCCAATCGAGGTGATCCCCGGCCGCATCGACGAAGGCGTCAGTTCGCTGATCCTGCTCGCGGTACCGCTGTTCATCCTGCTCGGATATCTGATCGTGATGATGCGGATGTCGACGGCCATGGTGAATTTTCTCGCTGCCCTGGTCGGGCATGTCGAGGGTGGACTAGCCTATGTGCTGCTCGGCGCGATGCTGCTGGTCTCGGGCATTTCCGGCGCCAAGACCGCTGACATGGCGGCGGTCGCACCGGTTTTGTTTCCCGACATGAAGAAGCGCGGCATCCACGAGGGCGAACTCGTGTCGTTGCTGGCGGCATCCGGCGCCATGGCGGAAACCATCCCGCCGTCGATCGTGCTCATTATCATCGGCTCGGTGACCGGCGTTTCGATCGCGGCATTGTTCACTGGCGGAATCATGCCTGGCATCGTGCTGGCGCTGGCGCTGGCCATTATTGCGCGCCGTCGGATGGCGGAAAGCACAACGGTCGAACGTGGAGCAACGAGCGCCCGGGAGATCGGCCGCACCTTCCTCATCGCAGCGCCGGCCCTGATGCTGCCCATCATTATTCGGGCCGCGGTGATGGAGGGCGTGGCGACCGCGACAGAGGTGGCCACGATCGGCATCGCCTATGCGATTGTGATTGGAATTCTCTTCTACCGTTCGTTCAACTGGAGAGAATTCTATCCCGCCCTTGTCGGTACCGCCGCGCTTTCGGGAACCATTTTGTTCATCATTGGTGCCGCGACGTGCATGTCCTGGGCCCTGACGCAATCGAACTTCTCGCACGCGCTCGCTGCCGCCCTGGCGAATGCGCCGGGTGGCCGCTACGGCTTCCTGATCGGCTCCATCTTGCTGTTCATCGTGCTCGGCAGCGTGCTCGAGGGAATTCCCGCGATGGTGCTGTTCGGTCCGCTGCTGTTTCCGGTGGCGAAGCAACTCGGCGTGCACGAAGTGCATTATGCGATGGTCGTCATCCTCGCCATGGGCATCGGCCTGTTCGCCCCGCCCTTCGGGCTTGGTTACTACGCCGCCTGCTCGATCGGCCAGGTCGACCCCACTGCCGGCCTGAGGCGCATCTGGAGCTATCTCGCGGCGTTGGTGGTCGGGCTCATCGTCGTGGCCTTCGTGCCCTGGATCTCTACCGGTTTT
This sequence comes from uncultured Alphaproteobacteria bacterium, assembly GCA_963736075.1. Classification (GTDB taxonomy): domain Bacteria; phylum Pseudomonadota; class Alphaproteobacteria; order Rhizobiales; family Xanthobacteraceae; genus Bradyrhizobium. The sequence continues at coordinate 219,634 of CAVTNW010000033.1, forward strand.
CTCCCGTGATGCGCGGGAAGCGCATCTGATCGCTCGCGGCCGCGGCCCGACCGGGCCGCATGAAGATGGTGTTTTGCTCATGTCGGCTCATGCCTCCCTCACCTCCGGCCCACCGCTTCCATCAGGCGAGGTTGGCCAACGCCTGGCGGACGCCATCCGGTTCCTTGCCGTCGATGCGATCCTGAATGCCGGGGAGGGCCACCAGGGCGTTCCGCTCGGCATGGCCGAGATCGCCACCGCGCTTTTCACGCGGCATCTGAAATTTAATCCAAAGGATCCGCGGTGGCCCGACCGCGACCGATTTGTCGTCTCGAACGGCCACGGATCGATGCTGCTCTATGCCCTTCTCAATTTGACCGGTTACGAGAAGATTTCCCTCTCCCAGGTGAAGTCCTTCCGCGCGCTTGGCTCGCATTGTGCCGGGCACCCCGAATACGATCCTGCGGCCGGAATCGAAACGACGACGGGACCGCTCGGGCAAGGCATCGCGAACGCCCTCGGAATGGCGATTGCAGAGGCGCATTTGCGGGCGCGTTTCGGGTCCGGAATCGTCGACCATATGACGTACGCCTTCGTTGGCGACGGATGCCTGCAGGAGGGGGTGGGTCAGGAGGTCATTTCGCTCGCCGGGCACCTGCGTCTCGGTCATCTGGTGTTCCTCTGGGACAACAACGAAATCACCGATGACGGCGCGACCTCGCTCAGCATCTCCGAGAACGTGGCCGAACGCTTCCGCGTTGCCGGGTGGCATGTCGCCGAGGTGGACGGACACGATATCGAGGCAGTCAGCGAGGCGCTCGCGGCGGCGAGGGGGGATGATCGCCCGTCGTTGATCGCGTGTCGTACCACGATCGCCAAAGGCATTCGCCGCCTGGAAGGCCAGCGCGGCGGGCACAGCGGCAAACTGTTCCCCGCCGATCGCGACGAGATGGCGCAATCGCGGCGCTGGCCCGGCACGCCCTTCACCATTCCAAACGACGTTGCCGCGGCCTGGCTCGATGCGGGAGCCCGTTCGCGCAACGAATACGAACTCGTGGCAGCGTCGGTTGGCGACGCTGGACAGCGCGGACCGATCTTCCTTTGAAGGATCCTTTGAAGGTCGCCTTCCCGACGGGTGGCGTGACATCACATCGCGTTACAAGGCGCGCGCGATCGCGGACGGCAAGCCGGCATATTCGATCGAGACATCCGGCGAGGTGGCAAGTGCGCTGTATGATTTTGTGCCGGATATCATGACCTGTTGCGCGGATCTCGAAGCGCCGACCAACCACAAGCGGCAGCTCGTGGCCTTCACGGCCAGCCATGCCGCCGGTCGTTACGTCCATTGTGGCGTGCGTGAACACGCGATGGGATCGCTGGCCAACGGCATGGCAGCCCACGGCGGCGTCATCCCGCTGGCGGTCACCTATCTTGCGTTCGCCGATTACGAGCGTCCGGCGATCCGGATGGCCGCGCTGATGGGCCTGCCGGTAAAATTCATCTTCAGCCACGACTCGATCGGGATCGGCAAGAACGGTCCCACTCACCAGCCCGTCGAGGGTCTTGCCTCGCTGCGGGCCATACCGAACCTGCTGGTGCTGCGGCCGGCCGATGCCGCCGAGATGGCCGAATGCTGGGAAATCATGCTGGAGCACACCACGGGACCTGTCGCGCTCGTGTGCGCCCGACAATCGCTTCGCCAGCACAGATCCGATGCGGCCGTTGAAAATCGCTCGCGGCACGGGGCCTATGTCCTCGCCGAGGCGCAAGGTACGCGGCGCGTGACCCTGCTTGCCACCGGTTCTGAGGTGGCGTTGGCCATGGACGCCCGAGCCATCCTGCAAGATAAGGGCCTCCCGACGGCGGTGGTATCCATGCCGTGCTGGGAGCTGTTCGAGGTGCAGCAAGGGGGCTATCGTTCGTCGGTCCTGCAGCCGGGCACCGCCCGGGTCGGCGTCGAGGCCGCGTTGAAATTCGGGTGGGAACGCTGGCTCGGCGACGACGGCGCCTTCGTCGGCATGACCGGCTTCGGTGCCTCGGGTCCAGCCGACGAACTCTACCGACACTTCAACATCACCGCCGATGCGATCGTTGCGGCGGCATTGACAAAGCTCTGATTCGACCGCGTCGCCGTAATTTGGGAGCACGATCATGAAGGCCGATTCCGCACGCATTGTGTTTCTCGATCGCGATACGATGCCGCCCGAAATCAGCCTTCGCCCGTTCGCATTTCCGCACCAATTGACCGAATTCGGCGCCACCAATCCTGAAGAGGTCGCCGGGAGAATTGCCGACGCCGACATTGTCATCACCAACAAGTCGCCCGTACGGCTCGCCGAATTGACGTCGGCACCGGCGTTGCGCCTGATTGCGATTGCAGCCACCGGATCGGATATCGTCGATATCAAGGCCTGCGCCGAACGAGGCGTCTCCGTCTGCAACATCCGCGGCTACGCCGTCAACACGGTGCCCGAGCACACTTTCGCGCTCATTCTCGCGCTTCGTCGCAGCCTGACCGCCTATCGTGATTCAGTGCGCGCGGGCCGCTGGGCCGAAACCGGGCAGTTCTGCTATTTCGACCACCCCATTAACGACCTCTCCGGTGCCACGCTCGGAATCATCGGCGATGGCGCCCTCGGCCGCGCGGTCGCCGACATCGGTCGAGCCTTTGGCATGCGTACGCTTTTTTCTTCCTACAAGGGCGTGTCCGGCATGGGCCCCCTTTACACGCCGTTCGAAGACGTAATTCGACAGAGCGACGTCATCACCCTACATGCGCCCTTGATGCCGCAGACGCGCAACATGATTGCGGCGTCGGAATTTGCGCTGATGGAGCGCAAGCCGCTCATTATCAACACGGCGCGGGGCGGTCTGGTCGACGAGGTCGCGCTCGGCCAGGCGCTCCGGTCCGGGCAGATCGCCGGCGCGGGCTTCGACGTTGCGACCGCTGAGCCGCCGTCGGCCGATCATCCGCTGATGCAGCTGGTCGGGTTGCCGAATTTCATCTTGACGCCGCACGTCGCCTGGGCAAGCCGCGAAGCTGTCCAGTCGCTCGCAGACCAACTTGTCGACAATATCGAAGGGTTCTGGAATGGCAAACCAAGGAACATAGTGGCAGCGACTCCGTAACATTCGACGCATGTCTCGCGTTCAGCCACTCAATTGACCTTCTTGCGAAGCGCTTCGAGGGTCTCTCTTTGAACTCTGACGTACTCCTCAAAAAAATGCCGAAGTTCCTCGGAGTGCAGCTTTTTACAGTCGCGAATGACTTCATCGCAGGCGGCGAGCGCGTCGGTGATAATTTTCATTTCGAACTCCAAATTGGAGTTGCATTTTAAGATCGTCACTCCGCCGACGTTTGATCTACCTCAAAGGATCATGGTCATCGATTGCCTCGCGAAGACGTGAGCGGCCTGAGCCGGCTTTAAGTTACATCAGCGCCGTGCCGGGCGAAGCAGGCCGGCCCCCGGTTCGAGAGCAGATCGAAAATGGAATAGTTGAAACGCAGAAATTGCCGCCTATCTATCGTCGTGCCATTGGGAACATGAAAATGATCCTTAGAGCCTTGGTCATGATCGGCTATTTCGTCATCCTCGTGCCGGCTTTCGGGCAGGAGGATCTCAAGCTCGCGCCGATGCAGCTTTCGTTGGCGGTCAGGGGTGAGCCGCCCGACGAGCTGTGTCGTCGCATCGATGCTCCAGAAACGAGCCGGCTCGCAACCTTGCACCTGCACCGCACGTTCAACGACGATTTCGACGCGCATCCATTGTCGGAGGGAACGTGGGTACCTCACTACGCTGGGGGCGCCGCCTGGCCGGACGCGCGCTACTGGGGAGGAGATGGCTCTGACGTCAAACGGAAGGACGCCTGGAACGGCGAACAGCAGATCTATGTGGATCCCCGCTACCGCGGTCGAGCGACGACACCGCTCGGGCTCGATCCGTTCAAAGTGCACGACGGCGTTCTCTCGATCGTCGCAAGTCGGACACCTTCCGAGCTCAAACCCGTGCTTTTCAATAACGAGTACACATCCGGCATCCTCACGACCCAGGGTTCGTTCTCGCAGAAGTACGGATATTTCGAAATTCGCGCGAAGATACCGGTCGGAACCGGCGTATGGCCGGCATTCTGGCTTCTCGCCGATGACGGTGACTGGCCTCCTGAGATCGACGTGATGGAAGGACGTGGACAACAGATCGGCGACATGGTGATGACGACGCATTGGCGGATGCAGCCTACCGGAAGCGTGCAGTCCTGCGGCTTCGATTTCATGGTGCCGGACGCATCGCGCGGCTTCCATGATTACGGTGCGCTGTGGACGCAAGAGCGGATCGTCTATTACATCGACCGCAAGCCGGTATCGGATATCAAGGTGCCCATCGGCTTCGACGACCCGATGTACATGATCGTGAACCTGGCGATGGGTGCGAAGTATTTCAAGGGCGTCGGAGCCGTCGACGCAGATTCTCCGCAAATGGTTGCGTTCGAGATCGACAGGATTTCCGCCTATCAATTCGGTCCTTAAAATAGCATCGCGCCTCGGCCGGAAGGCAGTGCCGGTCGAGGAGAGTGGGGGCAAGTCGATGACCGGTAATTTCTCTCGTCGGGATTTTGCGAAACTTGCGGGCTTATCCGCGTTCGGCATGGCCGCCACGCCCGCAACGCCTGCAGACGGCGAGCCCGGATCTCTGCCCGACCGCCACGCCCCCGCCAGTTTCCCGAACGGCTTTGTATGGGGCACGGCCACATCGGCGTATCAGATCGAAGGGGCTGTCGATGAGGATGGCCGCGGTCGCTCGATCTGGGATACGTTCGCCCACACGCCCGGCAAGATTGGAGACCATAGTAACGCCGACCGCGCCAATGATCACTACCACCGCTACCAGCAAGACGTTGGCCTGATCAGGGATCTAGGAGTCAAAGCCTACCGTTTTTCGATTGCTTGGCCGCGGGTGTTTCCGGAAGGGTCGGGCACGCCGAACCCAAAAGGCCTTGATTTCTATAATCGGCTCGTGGACGAACTTTTGGCCAACGGCATCGAACCCTACGCTACGCTTTATCATTGGGATTTACCGCAATCGCTCCAGGACCGCGTAGGCGGGTGGCAATCCAGCGAAACGTCGAGGGCGTTTGCCGATTACGCCGGTTACGTGGCAGCGCGCCTGAGCGATCGTGTCAGGAATTTCTTTACGCTCAACGAAGCCGGAAGGTTCGTCAACTTCGGCTATGGATGGAGCATCGACGCCCCTGGCCTCAGGCTGCCGCCGGCTGAACTGAACCAGGTACGTCATCACGTCGCATTGGCCCATGGGCTCGCCGTGCAGGCGATCCGCGCACAGGCGCGCTCTGGTACCAAGGTCGGACCTGCCGAGAACATCGCGGCCTGCGTCCCCGCAATCGATACGCCCGAAAATATTCGGGCGGCAGAGATCGCAACGCGCGAGTTGAATTCCGGCTTCCTGGGCGTGATCCTGGAAGGAAAATACACGGATGGGTTTCTGGAATATGCTGGTGCCGCCGCCCCCAAATTTACGGCGAGCGAGCTAGAGGTAATTTCCTCGCCAAACGATTTCGTTGGTCTAAACATCTATGCACCGCAATACTACGTGGTCGCATCGGACCGCCCACCGGGCTTCTCCGTTCTCCCCTTTCCGGCTTCGTTTCCGCACATGAATTCGGAGTGGCTGCGGATCGGCCCGGAGACCATCTATTGGGTGCCGCGATTGGCGGCCGAAAATCTGGAGCATCGATACAATCTACATCAGTGAAAACGGAACGTCTTCGGCCGATGAACTCGCTGCTGACGGCAATGTCTACGATCTTGATCGCATCATGTACCTGCGCAACTACCTGACGCAGCTGCAGCGCGCGACCGCGGAGGGCGTACCAGTCCGCGGCTATTTCCTGTGGAGTCTGATGGATAATTTCGAGTGGATATTCGGATTTCAAAAACGCTTTGGTTTGTATCGTGTGGATTTCGACACGGAACTCCGGACGCCGAAGCTCAGCGCCTCCTTCTATCGTGATGTTATCGCGCGAAACGCGATAGGCACGTAATGCGCCGATGCCCCAAGCCGCCGCGTCCCCTCCCGCGCGGGCAGGCCACCCACAGGCAGGCCGACGCATCCGGATTACGGCGGCCCCCGTTGACGCCGACGAGCGGGGACACGACATAATGCTGTACCCTAGATCCAGGGCTCAGGAGCAAGATATGGGCGCGCCACCGACCATCGATCCCGACACCGAGCATTCGGACAGCGACGTTTTGAACTGGCTGACAAATGACGCGCGCGATGAGCGCTTCATTGACAATATCTTCGCCGAGCTTTGTATCCGGCTCCAGCGCGCGGGCATTCCCGTCAAGCGGGCGACGCTCCATGTTGTGATCAACCATCCGCAATGGCTTGGCGCCAAGATCACGTGGACCGACGGGATGCGCGATGCCGTGATTGAGAGAGTAGACTACGAGGTCAGGGAAAAATCCCAATACATCGGCAGTCCCGCCAACGAAATCTATGACGGTGCCACCGAGGTGCGCGAGCATCTCGAACGCGATCGCTCTCTTGGCCGCAAGCACGCCGTCTATGACGAGATGCGGGCAAAAGGCCTGACCGACTATGTGGCGTGGCCGATGTACCATACGCTTGGCAAGAGACATATCGTGACCTTTGCAACCGACCGTCCCGGGGGTTTCGACGACGCTCATATCGCCGCCCTGTTGAAACTGTTGCCGGTGCTGGCGCTGGTCAGCGAAATTCGCATCAAGAACCGGCTGGCACGAACGCTTCTTGAAACCTATGTCGGCTCGCATGCTGGCGAGCTCATTCTGGCCGGCGCCACCCGACGCGGCAGCGGAACGACAGTACGCGCCGCCATCATGATCTGTGATCTGCGTGATTTCACGGGGATTTCCGACAACTGGCCGCGCGATGACGTCATTGATCTTCTGAACGGCTATTTCGATGCGATGTCGGAGCCGATTGCGCGACATGGCGGGGAAATACTGAAATTTGTTGGCGACGGTCTGCTCGCCATTTTTCCGCTCAGCCAGCCGTCGGCCTGCGCTAATCTGCTGCACGCGGTTTCCGAAGCCCGTCAGGCAATGGCTACCCTGAATGAAAAGAACAACGGTCGTGCGCCACTCAGATACGGCACCGGCGTCCACGTCGGAGACGTCATGTACGGCAATATCGGGTCGCGCACCCGGCTCGACTTCACCGTCATCGGTCCCGCGGTCAACATGGCTTCGCGTCTGGAAACACTCACCAAGGAATTGGGGAGGCCGGTGCTCTTGTCCCGCGCGTTCGCCGACTTCGTGGAAGGCGAGTTCGATCTGGAACGCGTGGGCGAATTTCCGGTGCGCGGCTTCAACGAACCCATCGAGCTGTTTGCGTATCACGGCTGAATGGCGGGCCGGGGTCAGGTGCCGAGCCGACTGGCATCGCCGCGCATCTTTACCGATCGCTTGACATGCGTCGTTCCTGTTCTCATTATGTTCTCCTCCGCGAGAAGCTCTTCGAACCTCCAGAGATGAACGGTCGGGATGGCAACCATCGCTACCATGCTCCATGCGGATCTTGATGCGTTCTATGCCTCGGTGGAGCAACTGCTTGACCCGTCGTTGCGCGGCAAGCCCATCGCCGTCGGTGGAGGAGTTGTGCTTGCCGCTTCTTATGAAGCCCGGGCGTTCGGGATCCGCGGCGGGATGCCCGGATGGCAGGCCCGTGAACTCTGTCCGCAACTCCGCTTCGTCGGCGGGCATTTCAGGGAGTACCAGCGGCTTGGCGACGCCGCCATCGCCGTGATCGGCGATTTTACGCCCCTCGTCGAGCGCATTTCCATCGACGAGGCCTTTGCCGACGTCGTGGGCTGCACCCATCTGTTCGGTCCGCCCGCAGAAATTGCTAGCGCAATCCGCCAACGCGTGCGCAGGGAGATCGGCCTTCCGATCTCAGTCGGTGTCGCGCGCACCAAGCATCTGGCAAAGATTGCTTCGCAAGTGGCCAAGCCGGACGGGCTGGTACTGGTCGATCCCGACAGTGAGCTGCAATTCCTTCATGATCTGCCGGTCGAACTGATGTGGGGCGTGGGTCCCGCGACGAAGGCGCGGCTGGCTGAGATCGGTGTCCTGACGATCGGGCAACTGGCAACGACGCCGGGATGGTCGCTCGAGCGATTGCTCGGTCCCGCGGCAGGCGAAAAGCTCGCCGCGCTGGCTTGGAATCGAGATCCCCGGGAAATCAAGCTGCATCGCCGGGCCGGATCGGCAGGTGCGCAGTCGGCCATCGGCAGGAAGCCTGCCGAAGAGCGGGTTTTTCGACCGACCCTGTTTCACCTCGCGGACCGCATCGGCTCCCGGCTCCGGGCCAGGGCGAGGCCTGGCAGAACGGTGACGGTCCGCGTTCGCTTCGACAACCTGAACTCAGTTACGCGCTCGGTGACGCTCGACGCGCCAATCTCCGCGACCGTGATCCTCGCCGAGCTTGCCGAAGAGCTGGTGCGCGCGGTGCTTGCGGATCATCCTGACGAGAAGAGCATCTCGCTCCTGGCGATCTCTGTGTCGCATCTGGAGGAGCGCTGGGATCTCGAGCTGGAACTCCCGCTCGGACTGCAAGATGAAGCCCGCCGCCCCGGCAGCAAGCCAGGCATGGCTCGTTTCGCGGCGGACCGTGCCGTCGATAAGATCCGCGGTCGCTTTGGATGGGATGCTATCGGATACGGCTCTGTGGTGCTGGGCATCTCCCGTTCCGTTCCCGATGCGTTTCGCGAGCTCGCCGAAAAGGACCTTTGACTGTCGACTATCGCGGGAGCCTAAATCGAACAGAAGCACGCTGATGGAGGGGATGGGGCTTAGCGGGCTCGTGCCGTCAGTGCGTTCCACGCCGCCAGGGAATCCATGTAGTCTCTCCAGTGCGCGATTTTCTGGTTCTTGATCCTGATCAGCGAACAGAACCGATTGTCGTATCTGTTGCCCGTCGCGAGGATCGTTCCGTGGACCTCGTATTCGATGACGACAACGTGGCCGTCGTCCGTCTTGTGGGTCATCAGATTGTCGGCAGATTGAATTTGAACATGGTCGCAATAGCTCCTGAACTGGGCCATCAAGTCGGTGCGTCCCCGAATCATGCGCGGCCAGCCGGCGACGTCGTAGAGGACTTCGTAGATGGTGTCCTCGGTGACGACATCGAAAAAGTGCGCCCCATCGACAAGACCGCCGAGCGCCCCCCGAACCAGATTGAAGTAAGGGGCAGCAGGCTCGTACGCGGCATATTTCGGACGTGGCATTGTCGGCTCCCGATGCGCCTTGGGATGTTGCTTACCGAATGGAGAGCTTCATATAAACTGGAAGCTGATTTCGAAAAAGGGCACTTCTAAATCGGTCGCTAACATCGGGGTAAGCTAAGAGAAGCCCGAGCACTTGATTGATATCCCTAGGCGATTGAAATAGGGTATTATGCCCTTAAAGGACGACTTCATTCATGAAACCGCATCACGCCGATTCCGTATGCAACGCGACCGCCATCAGAAAGGCGGCCAGGCACATGGCCCGCTTCTACGATGCCTGCCTTGCCGAGATCGGGCTTGGCACCACGCAATACGTCACGCTGGTATACCTGTCGCAACAAGGAGCCGCTTCCGTCAATCAACTGGCAGAAGCCATGGTGATGGACCGCACCACTGTGGCTCATTCCATTAAGCCTTTGGAGCGCGACGGACTCGTCGTTGTCAAAGTCAATCCGTCCGACCGAAGAGAGCGATTAATCACGCTCACGAAATCCGGTGCAAAGCGGGTCGAAGAGGGGTTCCCGTTTTGGCAAAAGGCTCAAAAGAGCTTTGAGGCAAAGTTCGGCTCAGAAAAGGCGCTCAAGTTGCGCCAAACGATGGGCGATGTCGTGCGAACCGAACTGGTCCGCGGCTGACGGCCGGTCTTCGAACCGCTCGCTGCCACCGTTACTTCGATTGTTTTCGCGCGAAAAGGATTTTTGAGAAGCCACTTGCAAATAAGTGCATAATACCGCATTATGTTGGTAAGGTGAGTATTCCTGGCTTCCGTTTGAGCGCCGGCTGGGCCGGCAATCTGGGTGGTCAGTTCGATTCTAGTCGTGGACAATCCCGGCGCGGAAATGGCGAGACCATCGGGTCTGCGACCATGTCGCCTTCTCTGCGCGGAGCATGAGGAAATACGCAGATGGACCAAGCATCGGGCAAGGCGCTGAAATGGCAGACTTACATCACGAGGCGGCCAAGCCTCAGCCGAGATACTCCCGCCGGCAAGAATGAGCTCAAATGGGTGCCGAACACGGCAACGCTCATTTATGGTGAGCGGGATGCGGTCCTCATTGACACCTTTCTCACGATCGAGGCCTCCAAGGAACTTGCCGATTGGATCGTTGCGAGCGACAAGAACCTCACCGCAATCTACATTACTCACGCTCATGGCGACCATTTCTTCGGTCTCAAGCTCATCCAGCAGCGCTTTCCAAAGGCGCGGGTGCTGGCGCGACGGGAGGTGGTTGAAGCGATGAAGAACCATATCTCGCCCGAATCCGTCGACGGCTTCTGGAAGAAACTGTTCCCTGGCCAAATTGCCGAGCAGCTGTTCGTCGCCGATCCGCTGCCGCAGGACGAGTTCGAACTCGAAGGCCATAAGCTGATCGCGGTCGGCATCGGACATACCGATACTGATAATACATCCTGCCTCCACATCCCCTCGATTGGCTTGGTGGTAGCCGGCGATGCCGCCTACAACGACGTGCACCCCTATCTCGGTGAGACCGATGCGAAGGGGCGTCTCGAATGGATCGCGGCCTTGGACAAGATCGAAGCGCTGAATCCGAGTGCCGTGATCGCCGGGCACAAGGCGCCCGGCACCAACGATGAGCCCCGCGTCATCGAAGAGACCAGGAAATATATCCGCGATTTCGACCGCCTTAGCCAACTCCCGATCGACGCGCGCCAGCTCTATGACGGGATGCTTGAGCTCTATCCGGATTGGCTGAACCCAGGTTCGTTATGGACAGCATCAAAGAACGCCAAGCCTGCCGCCCAACCATCACGATCTACCGAATGACGACTGTGGTTGACATCTCACGGGCACGCGGCGTCCAATTGCCTCCTTCCTCTACCCTGCCAGGTTACGGATTTCCTGCAGCGCGATGTTTGCCAGGTCACACAAGCGCTCGAGGTCGGATCCGTGCAGCGTACGCGGTCGGCTATCAATCAGACACAGTGTTCCGATGCAGCTTCCGTTATCAAGTATCAATGGATAGCCGGCATAGAACCTGATTCTGGGCTCGTTGATCACCAGCGGATTGTCGGCGAACCGTTCGTCCAGGAAGGCGTCCTCGATGATCATCGGTGCACGGCTATAGACCACATGAGCACAGAACGCGGTGTCACGGGAATCGTGCTTTTTGTCAAGGCCGATGCAGGACTTGAACCATTGCCGATGTTCATCGACCAGAGTGACCATCGAGATCGGCACATCAAAAAGCGCAGCTGCAAGACGAGTGATCCGATCAAATCTCTCGTCCGGCTCAGTATCAAGAATGTTCAATTCGCGAAGCGCCGCCATACGTTGCTCTTCGTCTTCTGGAATGGCGGCCCGCATCCAGCGGCAAGCCGTTCGCAAGACCCAGGCGCGGATTTTGGTTCGTGCGTAGCTGTCCGTAAAAGGTTTGATCAGCCAGTCTGTGACCCCCGCTGCGGCGCCGGTTACGGGATCCTCCTGATCAGCGACAATAACCACCGGGAGTTGGTCGCCCTCCGTCTGCCGGATCGCGCGGCATAAGGTTATTCCATCATGAGCGGCGCTGTGTTCAATGACCGCGAGCGAGGGCTTTTCCCTGGCGATAAGCTCTCGCCCCGCGTCAATATCCGGAAAAGTGATCGCGCGTATACCCTCGGCGCGAATAGCCTTGGCCAAGGCGGCCTCCAAGCTGGAATCCGCGACGCCAAGGATGACGCAACGCTTGGCGAGCGCCGGCTCCAGCGCGGTCATTGCCTGGAATTTTCCGGTCACAGGTTTAGAGCTGTGGCTGCTGGACGACTTGATCTCGATAGGTTGGCCCTCGGCTGCAGCAAAGACCAACGGCGAAGATGCAGCGTGCAACTTTGCTTTGAGCCCTTCGACGATCCGATCGAGCTCAGGGTCGCTTCTCAAGGGGTCGTGATGGGTGAGCGCAACTGCTTTCACGTGGGCGCGCTGTGCGAGCGTGACGACGAATTCGGCCGGGCTGTGGCCCCAGCCTACCTTGGAGGGGTACTCAGCGGCGGTGTACTGCGCATCGTGAATTAGAAGGTCTGCGCCTTCAACAAACGCGGCATGTCGCCGGTCTTGCCCCGCATAATCACCCCGGCCATCAGCGACGGCGCGCGAGTAAGGTTCGTGGTCACAGCAATACACCACCGTCGCGCCATCTGCCTCCAGCCGATATCCGAGCGTTAGTGCAGGATGGTTCAGATATTGCGTGGTGACCTTGACGTCATCAATGTCAAAGGTTCCTTCGAGCAGATCATGATAGTGGATGGCGGCACCGAATTGATCCGGCGCGATCGGGAAGTAGGTGTGCTGCATCTGTCCGGCCAAGGTTTCGCGCAGAGACTGGTCCAGACCTTTCGGCCCGTAGATGTCCCATTTGTTTCCGGGCACGAAAAATGGTGCAAAGAACGGAAAGCCCTGAATGTGGTCCCAGTGCGTATGACTGATCAGAATGTGGCCGGCCAAACCTTTGGGCCCGCTTGACAGCAAATGGAGCCCCAGGCCGTGAAGTCCGGTTCCGCAATCGATGATGACAATCGTTCCCCGTTCGGTGCGGAGCTCGAGACACGGCGTATTGCCGCCGTAGTGCGCCGTGGCAGGCCCCGGCTTGGGTATCGAACCGCGCGTGCCCCAAAATTGAACTTGCATAAAGGCTCCCGAACGATTGCTCTAACGGGCAGCTTATTGGTTCCTATAGAAATATCATGATGTTCTTGGCTTCGGTCAAGGATACCTTGAACGTCTTCAGGCTCGAACAGTTGCCCCCTATCTCCTGGCCATTTCTGAGGTCGAAGGTCCGATCGTGCAGCGGGCAGACCACCCTGCGGTCGCCGACCAGCCCGTCGGCGAGCGGACCGTTGCGGTGCGGGCAATAAGGCTGCGTCGCGAAAATCTCATCGGCGTGGGTGCGAAACACAGCGATCTCCTGCTCAGCAATGACAAAGTTCCGGCCTTCGCCGGGCGGGATTTGCTCGATCGGTCCGATGGAAAGGGTCGCCGACATGCTAGGCTCCATCATGTTCGATGGCGGAAGCGAATTGGTTAGCCGTTTTTGGAGCCTGTGCTTCCTTCCAGGGATCGTAGGTTGCGTCAGTCGAGCGCTTCATGGCCGCGTCAAGCTCGGCGGCAATGCCATCGCTGTCATCGACCACGACAGCGCGAATCCGTTCGATGCCGACCCTTTCGAGGAATGTGTAGGTGCGTTCCTTGTATTTCGCGTTTTCGCGATAATATTGCATGAAGCGACCGCTATAGAGCAACGCCGCCTCCTCGCTATCGACGACGCACAACAGATCGCCTTTGCGAACGTGTGCGCCCCCTGCACCCCCGACGTAAAGTTCCCACTTGCCGTCACCGATCGCCACCACGCCAACATCCTTGATCAGCGCCTCCGAGCAATTTCGTGGGCATCCGGCGGTGGCAAGCTTGAGTTTGCCTGGACTGTCGATGCCGCGGAAGCGGCGTTCGATCTTCAAAGCCAGCCCCATGCTGTCACCAAGGCCGAACCGGCAGAAATCCGTCCCGATGCAGGCCTTGCAGGTACGATAGCTCTTGCCCCAGGCGTAGCCGGCCGGCATGCCGATCTCGGTCCAGATGCCCGGGAGATCCTCCTTCTTGACGCCGACGAGATCGATACGCTGGCCGCCGGTCACCTTGACCAGAGGAACGTTGAATTTCACCGCGGCATCGGCGATGCGCTTCAGCTCGGCCGGCGTGCAGACGCCGCCCGGCATTTCCGGCACCACGGAGAAAGTCCCGTCCTTTTGGATATTGCCATGAACCCGATCGTTGATGAAGCGCGCATCGCGTTCGTCGATATAGTCGCTGTTCCAGAGTGTGATCAGAAGCGACGCCAGCGCCGGTTTGCTGGCGGCATCCTCGATGCCATCGGCGAGCGCGGCGAACACCGAAGAAACCGACTTGAGACCGCGTTCCCGGACGGCCTTGATCAGCTCGGTCTTGTTAAGCGGAATGCTCGGGACATAGTAATGGACGCTCGGATCTTCCTGCACGTCGCCGCCGCAAAACCATTCGACGGCTTCCTTGACCAGCGCCTTGCAGGAGCCGCAACCCTTGCCTGCGCGGGTTGCGTCCATCACGGCGGAAGTGCTCCGCTTGCCGGCGGTGACGCAGGCTCCAATGGCAGCCTTGGTCACGCCGTTGCAATTGCAGATCTGCGCATCGGCGGGCATCTCGTCGAACGTGATCTTGGAGTTCGGCGTGCCCAGATCGAATAATAACGACAGGCGTTCCTCGGGCAACGGCGAATCCCGATCGAAGGCCTGCATGCAGATAAGCCGCCTTGCTGATGTCGCCCATCAGGATGCTGCCGACCAGACGCGCGTCTCGCACGATGATCTTCTTGTACATGCCTTTCTTGGGTTCAATATATTGCACGACTTCGTCGCGGTCTTCGCTGGCTTCGGTCGCGCCCATGGAGGCCAATTCGATGCCCATCACCTTGAGCTTGGTGGCAAGCTTGGAGCCGAGATAAACCGAGGATTTGTTCTTCTCCGTGATGTGGTCGGCAAATACCTTGCCCTGGTCCCACAACGGGGCCACCAGGCCGTAGACGCGGCCGCGGTGCTGCGCACATTCACCAACAACATAGACATCGGGATCGTCGACCGAGCGCATGTGATTATCGACGACAATGGCTCGTTCGACGGTGAGGCCCGCGCGCACGCCGATCTCCGAATTCGGCCGGATGCCAGCGGCGACGATGACCATATCGCAATCAAGGCTGCTTTGGTCCTTGAAGGTCAATCCCTCGACCTTGTCCGCCCCCCGGACCTCACTGGTGAGTTTTTTCACATGGACCTGGATGCCCATCGCCTCCATGGCCTTGCGGAGTATTCCGCCCCCGGTGGTGTCGAGTTGCATCTCCAATAAGTGGCCGGCGAGGTGCACGACATGGGACTCGCAGCCCAGTACCGTCATGGCCCGAGCTGCTTCGAGCCCCAAGAGACCGCCGCCGATGGTCACGGCCACCTTGCTCGTTTTGGCATAGTCCACGATCGCGGTGCAGTCGTCGATGGTGCGATATCCGAATACACCCGGTTTCAGCCTGCCTTCGCCGAGGTAGGCCCCAGCCATCGGAGGAATGAAAGCCCGGCTGCCGGTCGCGATCAGGAGCTTATCGTAATGCGCGCGGATGCCATTCCTGGATTGCACGACCTTTGCGCCGCGGTCGATCGCGTCGACCATTTCGCCGGCATGGAGCCTGATATTGTTCTCGGCGTACCAATTCAACGGATTGATCATGATGTCGTCGACAGCCTGCGTGCCGTTCAGGAGATTGGACAACATGATGCGGTTGTAATTGCCGTAGACCTCATCGCCGAACATCACGATATCGAAGCGATCGGCGCCTCCCCGGGCCAGCACCTCCTCGACCGCGCGGGCGCCGGCCATGCCGTTTCCGATGACAACCAGCCTCTGCTTGACCATCCCTAAGCGCTCCGGTCAGATTTCCAACAAGCCGACATCGATGACGAGCATGCCGCTGGCTCCGGTCGGCGCCGCCACGAACAATTCAAGTTTGGTGTCCGGCTCCAGATCCTCGACCACGGCCAGCGGCACGTGCTCGGCGCCCTTGGCGGCGATCGGAAAATAGCGCATCGGTTGACCGTCCCGCATCAGGATCAGGCAAACCATCTCAGCGCACGAGTTGCCGCCACGGAAATAGATCAATTGGGCGCGCTTATCGGACGGGACCGAATAGACCAGTTTGTCACTGAAGGGACCCGCCTTGTCGTAACCCACACCCTGAAACGGATACAGGCCGTTGAGGAATTTTGGCTTGGACTCGATCATCTTCTAACCTCTCAATTTAGATAGCGTCTTTCGCTCGGCTCGCCGCAAGCCGGGATCAGCGTCGACGCCCTTTCAAGCCGAACGGCACAAACCTTGAATTCCGGAATTTTCGAAACCGGGTCGATCGCGGCGTTGGTCAGGCTGTTGGCGCTACCCGCGGCGGCCCAATGGAAGGGTACGAACAGCGTGTCAAAGCGAATGTCGCGCGATAACCGTGCCTTAACGATGATGCGTCCGCGCTGGGTCGTGAGCACGACCATGTCGCCGTCCCTGATCTGAAGACCACGCGCCGTCTCCGGGTGCACTTCGACAAAAGGCTCCGGCTCGATGGCGTTCAAATCCGCAATCCGCCGGGTTTGCGTGCCCGACTGGTATTGTGCAAGCACGCGGCCGGTGGTGAGAATATAGGGAAAATCCCGGTCGGGCATCTCCGCCGATGACACATGTTCGACCGGATTGAATTTTGCCCGGCCGTCGTCGGTGGCAAAACGATCGAGGAACAGCCGCGGCGAGCCGGGGTGATCGATCGATGGACAGGGCCAGAACACGCCGTCCTCGGCGAGGATTCGTTGATACGAGATCCCCGCATAATCCGCGACGCCGCCGGCGGTTGCTCTGCAAAACTCCGCAAAAACCTCTTTATTGTCTGCACTGAAGTATTGGCCACGGCCGAGCCGCTCGGCGAGCGCCTTGAAGATGTGTAGATCAGTCCAGATCTCCGACGACGGCTCTTTGGCGCGCCGCCGGAAAATGACGCGGCCCTCGATGTTGGTCATGGTCCCTTCTTCTTCGGCCCACTGCGCCACCGGAAGAACGACGTCGGCGAGTTCCGCCGTTTCCGACAGGAAGATGTCGGCCACGATCAGCAGGTCGAGCGATTTCAGCTTGGCGATCACCCGGTTTGCATTCGGCGCGGAAACAGCAATGTTGGAGGCGAACACAAGGAGGCACCGGATGCGCTCGCCCAGTGCATCGAGAAGTTCGACCGCCGAAAGACCTGGCTGCGGCAATTGCTCGGGCGGAATATTCCAGATCGCTGCGACCTCCGAGCGATGGGCGGGATTGTCGAGCTTGCGATATCCGGGCAACTGATCGGCCTTCTGGCCGTGCTCGCGACCGCCCTGACCGTTGCCTTGGCCGGTCATGCACGCATAGCCACTAAAGGCCTTTCCGGCGTGGCCAAGCGCCAGCATCAGGTTGATGAACGCCAGCACATTATTCACGCCCTGGCTTTGCTGCTCGGGGCCGCGACCGGTCAGCAGCATCGCGGTGTTGGCTTCACCCAGTATCTGAGCGGCTTTTTCGAGCTGGGCGACCGGAACCCCGGTGACACGCTCCACCCGGTCGGGCCAATAGCTGGCAACGGTGCGCTTCACCCGTTCGAAATGGCTGGTCCGCTCGGCGATGAACGCTTCGTCAATGAGGCCGCGCTGAATTGCGATATGAAGCAGTCCATTGGCAAGCGCCGCATCGGTGCCCGGCGTAAGCTGAAGATGCAAGGTGGCGAGCTTGGCAGTGGCGGTGCGGCGCGGATCCGCGACGATGAGTTGGCCGCCCCGGTCGCGCTGTAGCTCGAAATACTGCATGATCGGCGGCAACGTTTCCGCCGGATTACTGCCGATCATGAAGATCGCGTCGGTCTGCGCGATGTCCTGCATGGGAAACGGCATGCCGCGGTCAATACCGAATGCACGCACCCCGGCAGCCGCGGCTGAGGCCATGCAGAATCGTCCGTTGTAGTCGATGTTCGCCGTCCGCAGCGCCACCCGCGCGAACTTGCCGAGCGCATAGGCCTTTTCGTTGGTAAGACCGCCGCCGCCAAATACACCGATGGAATTAGGACCATGTGAGATCGCAAAATCCCGCAACTTGCTGGCGATCAGGTCGAGCGCTTCAGTCCAGCTTGCAGCGCGAAGTGTGCCTTGCTTGTCATCGCGTATCAGAGGTGTTTGGAGTCGCTCGGGCGAATTGAGCAATTCAGCCGCGGTCCAACCCTTGCGACATAGTCCTCCACGATTGGTCGGGAAATTACGCGGGGCGACAGACCATTGCCCATCCGCTTCGATCAGGCTCATGCCGCATTGCATGGCGCAATAGGGGCAATGCGTTTGCGTGGAACGCGAGATGCCGGTGTCTATCAATCTAACATCCGTCAACGCCGCTTTGTTGCGACCTGGTTAGATCGGCGCGAAGGGCAGCCGGCCGATCGTCATGACAGCGATTTTAGTCCGAGCCATCCAAATGCAATGCCTATATTTAGGTCTACGCACGCCTTGGGTTTGTGCAAATCATCGAGCGGAACCAAACCTGGAACCGGCGCCGGTTCTGGACGACGAGGCAGGAGCCAGGCGTCGGAAAGCCAGCCGGTAAAGTGGTTTCGAGAGTGGCACGATCGATCAGTGGCGGTCGCGAAAAAGCGGCATGGTCTCTGGCACACCATTTGCGTGAAACCTCATCGAAGCTTCCCATGCGGGCCTACGAATTCCGCGCTTTGCGCACGTAGCGTGTGGCACTCGACAGCTGCCGATTTGCCGCTCGGATCGAGGTTGGAGTCCCGCAGTGAGGCACCAGCAATGACCCTCCGTCATGATTGAGACGGAGGTTGTTCAGGGAGTTTGTCATGCTATTCGCTTCACCGGCCATCAACGCAACCGAACCCAAGGCCACGCGCATCGACTTGTTCAGCTTGTCCACGGTTCAGATGAAGGCCTTTCACATCACTTGGCTGGCGTTCTTCGTCTGCTTTTTTGCATGGTTCGCCGCGGCACCGTTGATGCCGCTGATCCGGGACCAATTCGGTTTGACCAAGGACCAGATTGCCAACATCAACATCGCATCGGTGGCGGTGACGATCCTGGTCCGGATGATGATCGGCCCATTGTGCGACAAATACGGCCCGCGTCGCACTTACACGTGGCTGTTGGCACTGGGCTCGATCCCGGTTTTTGGTCTTGCCTTTGCACAGAGCTACGAGAGCTTTCTGTTCTTCCGCCTCTGCATCGGCGCGATCGGCGCATCCTTCGTCATCACCCAGTACCACACCAGCGTGATGTTCGCGCCAAATGTCGTCGGAACGGCCAATGCCACGGTCGGAGGTTGGGGCAACGCCGGTGGCGGAGCCGCCCAAAGCCTGATGCCACTCATCGTCGCGGCCGTTGTCAGTCTCGGCGTTGAGAAGGAACTCGGCTGGCGCGTGGCCATGTTCGTGCCAGGCATCGCCATGCTGATCATGTCATTGGTGTATGCGCGCTATACGCAGGATACCCCGCAGGGCGATATCGGCGATCTGCGCGCCAAGGGCGTCAATGTCGACAGCGGGAAAAAGGGCGGCTGGGCCATATTTCTTCAGGCCGCTGCCAATTATCGAACCTGGATGCTGGCCTTCACCTACGGTGCCTGTTTTGGTGTTGAGATCTTCATCCACAACATCGCCGCGAGCTACTACGTCGACCAGTTCGGGCTATCGCTGCAAAGCGCGGGCTTTGCCGCTGGCATCTTCGGCGCGCTGGCTTTATTTGCGCGCGCGCTCGGTGGTATCGCCAGCGACCGGATCGCGCTTCTGAAGGGGCTGGACGGCCGCACATTGCTGTTGTTCGCGCTGATGCTCGGCGAAGGTCTTGGGCTAATGCTCTTCAGCAAGGCGAGTTCTGTCAGCCTGGCGATCGCGGCCATGACGATGTTCGGCCTTTTCACCCATATGGCCTGCGGCGCTACCTATGCGTTGACACCTTTCATCGACCGCAAGGCACTCGGCGGTGTTGCTGGTCTGATCGGCGCGGGCGGCAACCTCGGCGCGGTGCTGGCGGGCTTCCTCAACAAGGCGGCGGCGTCGACGCAGGAATGCCTGATGCTGCTCGGCTTCGTCGTCACCGCGACGTCGCTTTGTGCGA
Source organism: uncultured Alphaproteobacteria bacterium (assembly GCA_963736075.1). Lineage (GTDB taxonomy): Bacteria > Pseudomonadota > Alphaproteobacteria > Rhizobiales > Xanthobacteraceae > Bradyrhizobium. The sequence continues at coordinate 239,581 of CAVTNW010000033.1, forward strand.
TCGCCGTACGTTTCTCGGCTCAGAAGAAGAGCGAGGAGAAGATCTTGTTTGACGAAGCCATTGCGAGGCGCCGAGCGTCCGCGGCTGATGACAGATCGATGGCTGTCGTCTAGTTCCGTTTCCAACGGGGTTCCATTTCAGCCGGAATAGTCGGCAATCACGAGGCGGTGGGCGGAGCCTGGGTCGGGGGCACGCGCGGATCGGCATCGCGGATCAACCACCCGCGCTCTTCGAATGGACCCATCTCAACCCCGGGTGGAGCGTACCATCCCGCCGAGCCATAACGGGCGCCGAGCTTCATGGCGACTTCCTTGTTGCCATAAGGAATCCGCAACGGCGTCGCCGTTACGAACGTTGGTTGAGCAGCAGCAGATGGCATGGCAACAGCATCAGCTCTGCGTTGTTTGGACTTCCTGGTCGGCGTCCCCGATTGGGGAGCCATCGATCCCGCCGGCCTGAGCGCGGTCTTGCGACCGCTCTTCCGGCGCGTCTTGTTTTTGTTCGCGTCGATCCACGCGGCCATGGCAACCGCATTGGCCTTGGCCTCATCGGGAATGAGGATGCCTTTATTGAGCGCAATCTTGGCGGCGTATGACAGCTGTGCCGGACTAACCGATTTGGGGGCAATTGTCGCAGATAATTCAGCATCGGCTTTGTTGGGTGCGTGCTCGCTGAGAAAGGCGCGGCAGATCGATATCGAAGACTTGTAGCCGGGCGGTGGCTTGATGCCCTTCTGCCGGACCAGGCTGTCGGCAAAGCGCTTCATCGCCGGAGTGGGTGGATAGGTGCCTGCGCCACTTTGCAATGACGCGCCAAGCGAGTCCGGCGCAGCGGCAGCGGTCCGTTGCGTGAGCCTGCCGATGATGCGTTGAGCGACATCGCAGACGGCATCGATCGCCCCGATCATTTGTTGCTTGCCGACGACGACCTCGTCGAGCAGGCATTCCAGCTGTGCCGTCATGCCGGGATCGACCAGCACGGGATCGGCCTGTTTGAGAATGCCGAACAGGGCCAGCCCGGTTTCGGTTGGCACGATATTCTTGCCCTGCGCCGTCAGAAAACCCTGCTTCTTCAGCCCGCCGATGATCTCGGCGCGCGTCGCCGGCGTGCCGATGCCCTTGGCCTCCTTCAGGCGCTCGCGCAGAACGTCGTCATCGACAAAACGCCAGGCATTCTGCATTGCCTCGATCAGCGTGCCCTCGCTGTAACGCGGCGGCGGCCGGGTCTCTTTGTCCTCGATCTCTGGATCCCTTAATTGCGCGATCTCGCCGTCGTGCAGCGGCGGCAGCAGTTGAGCCTCGTCGCCCTTCTCGTCGGCCGGTTGCCAATCCGGGAAGGCGGCTCGCCAGCCGAGATCGATCGGCTGACGGCCGGCGGCGCGGAATTCGAAACCGCGCACGTCGAGCGTCGCGGTCGTCTGCCGGTAGCGGAAGTCCGGCATCAGCGCGGCGAGATAGGCCCGCGCGATGACGTCAAAGAGTTTCTTCTCGTCAGAGGATAGCCGAGGCCAGATTTCAGGGATTCTGTCGATGGTGTTGACGTTGGGAATAACCGCATGATGGCTCGCGCCCTCCAGTCCCTTGTCGTAAAAGGTGCCGCTCGCGCCCCGACGGATCACCGGTGGTTCGGGCACGGGGATCGCGCCCAGCGACTGGCCCACCCGCAGGCCGGCCACGATCCGCGGCACGTCGGAAATCAGGCTCGCCGGTAGATAACGCACCTCGGCGCGCGGATAGGTGATGATCTTCTTATCCTTCCCATCATAGAGCTCCTGCGCCACCTCAAGCGTCCTGCTGGCCGGCCAGCCGAAACGCGAGCCGCAGAACTTCTGCAGCGACGGCAGATCGTGCAGCTTGGGCGGCCCTTGCCGCTTATCCTCGACGCGCACGGCAAGCGGGCCCGCGAAGTCCTGCGCGGCATGGGCCACATCCATGGCGATCTCGCGCCGAACGATGCGATCGCGAGGCGCATGCCGCATCTTGAAGCAGCCTCCCGCCACCGTCGCAGACGCGACCACCTCGAAATAGGCGACGGGCACAAAGTCGCGGATCTCCAGCTCGCGCCGGCAGACAATGGCCAGGGTCGGTGTTTTCACGCGACCGACGCCGATCACGCCCCGCGCGCCGCGGCCCAGGATCACGGTCGCGGTGCGGGTGAGGGATAGATTATAGATCTGGTCGGCTTGCCGGCGCGCCACGGCGGCGGCGTAAAGGCTGGCATATTCAGAATTCGGCTTTGCCCGATCAAAAGCGGTGCGAATGGTTTCTAAGTCCTGCGCGGTGAACAACACCCGCATGACCTCGCCGCGGTAATGGTAATGCTCGAGAATTTCCTGGCCGATGAGCTGACCTTCACGATCGCAATCGGTGGCGAGCCAAACCCGCTTGGCGCGGCGCAGGGCCTCGCGAATGACTTTGAGCTTGGCGGCCTTGTTGCCGCCCTTGGCCGGGCGGGTGCCGTAGAGACCGTCAGGCCGCAGCAGGATCGGCGACCAGCGCTTCCAGGCCGGCACCACCTCCTCTGGTTCGAGGAGGTCGAGCAGATGGCCTTCAGCCGGGAGGATGTCCCCATAGCGGTGACCCACGGCGCTGCGGACGTCTTTGGCCTGGCTGGTTTTTTCGGTGATGACGATCTGCTCGGCCATGGCGATCTACGGTAAGGGCTCGGTGATGTTTTGGAACATATCATGAACATATTAGCCAGGCAAATGGGCCGTCGTAAAATGCCGATCGATCCGCCTCTCCTCGAGAGGGCGGAAGCGCCGAAGCGGGGCGGCCACAAGGGCCGCCCCTACACGGAGTGGATACGACGGAGGGGCGCCCCTCGTGGGCGCCCTGCTCCCCCGCGAAGAGCGGGACAGGAAGCGCAGCACCGGAAGCGTCGATATGATCGAAGCTTCGGAAGCTGCGCTACGCCGGCCCCACGACGAACCGTCCCGATGGCGTCCGCTCGACCTTCAGTTCGATGCCATAGAGGTGCGATAGTTGTTGCGAGGTCATCACGGCTTCAACCGGCCCGGTCGCGAAGCGATCTTGACCAAGGATTGCGACCTGATCGGCAACCACAAAGGCGTGCTCGGGCTCATGGGTCGAGAGCACCACGGCGAGCCCGCTGCGCGAAAGGGCGCGGATCGTGTCGAGCACACGGATACGATTGCCAAAGTCGAGGCTCGCCGTCGGCTCGTCCATCATGATGATGCGCGTGCGCTGGGCCAGCGCGCGGGCGATCAGCACGAGCTGTCGCTGCCCGCCCGATATCCGCGTCGAATCGCGTTCCGCCAGCGCAGCGATGCCGAGCTGGTCGAGGGCGGCCATCGCCGCCTCGTAGTCCATGCGGCGCGGACCGCCGAACGCGCCGAGATGCGCGGTTCGGCCCATCACCACCAGATCGATCACGGAATAGGGGAATTCGGCGATGTGAGCCTGCGGCACATAGGCGATATGTCGGGCGATGGTTTGCCGGTCGAGCCGGGAAAGGTCGTCGCCGTCCATCTCGACGGCACCGGACAGCGGCGGAAGCAAGCCCAGCAGCGTCTTGAACAGGGTGGTCTTGCCGACGCCGTTGGGGCCAAGCAGGCAGGTCACGCTGCCTGCGATCACCGACAGGTCGAGATCGCCGGCAATCCGGGTTCGTCCGTATCCGATGGCGAGGCCGCGCGCCGCGATCAAGATCATGGCAGGACTTTCCGGCGATTTCGAGCCAGCAGCCAGACGAAGGCCGGACCTCCGATGACAGCGGTCAAGACCCCCAGCGGGATCTCAATGCGCGCCGCCGAGCGCGCCAGCGTATCGACACTGACCATGAAGGCCGCGCCGAGAAGGATCGACGCCGGCAACAGCCGGTCGAAGCGCGGACCGACCAGCAGGCGCGCCATATGCGGGACCATCAGTCCGACCCATCCGATCACTCCGGAGATCGCAACCACGCTGGCGGTGACCAGCGTCGCGGCCGCGATGACGATCGCCCGCAGGCGGCCGACCTCGACACCGAGGGCGCGGGCCTCGTCATCCCCGAGCGAGAGCACGCCAATCCGCCATCGCAGCAGGATCAGCGGCGCGAGACCGAAGAGAACCACCGGCGCCGTTGCCGCGACATCGCTGGCCTTGACGCCAGCCAGGCTGCCCAGCAGCCAGAAGGTGATGGCCGGAAGCTGGTCGTAGGGATCAGCCAGCACCTTGACCAGCGAGATCGCAGCTCCCGCCAGTGCGCCGACCACGATGCCGGCCAGCACGAGGACGAGAACGTCGCCGCTTCCGCGCAGGCCGCGGGCAAGCGCTGCGACAACGGCGACCGTCACCAGGCCGCCGCCGAATCCGAGGGCCTGAATCAGGATCACCGGAAATCCCAGCAGGATGCCGATCACCGCGCCCAAACCTGCCCCGGTCGACACGCCGAGAATGTCCGGCGAAACCAGCGGATTGCGAAAAAGGCTCTGGTAGGCCGCGCCCGCGGCGGCGAGCGCGGCGCCGACAAAGGCCGCCGCGGCGATGCGGGGCAGGCGAATGCTGAACAGCACGGTGTCGATCGCGCTGGCGTCGCTGCCTTCGGTAACGCGATGCAGAACCGCCTTGAGAACGTCCAGCGGCGGTATGCGAAAAGGGCCAATGCCACAGGCGATCACGGACATGGCGAACAGCAGGACCGCCAGCGAAAGAAGAATGGTTGCCGTGCGCAAGGCGTAAATCAGCCTCCGGAATTGTCGAGCAGGGTGTCGAGATCCGGCTCCGTCAGATCGACCTGATAAAACAGATGGTAGAATGAGCGCACCTGCTCGCGAAGGTGGCCTGGCGCCTGTTCGGGATAGAAGGTGTGGAGCAACCAGGTCAGGCCGATCAGACGGTTGAGAGACGGTGGCGAATCGATAAAACCAAAGGGCAGGCTGGGAGCCAGGAATACCCGGCCCGCGGCCACCGCTGGTACCGCCTTCCATTCAGCTTTCTGGGACACCGTTTGCCGAAAGCGCTTGTCGAGACTGATGATGGTGTCCGGCGCCCACGCCAGAATCTGCTCGGGCGACACGGTGACAAGGCCGCCCTTCGGCCGCGGCCCCTCCGCCACATTGATGGCGCCGACGCGCTCGATGATCTCGGTGTTGATCGAACCCCGCGAGCCGGTCTCGAGCCCTTCCGCGCCCCGCGCGAGATAAACACGCGGACGCTTCTCGGCGGGAATGCCGGCGATCACCTTGTCCACTTGCGCGAAGGTTTCTTCCGCGCCCCGCGCCAGCATCTCGCCCCGCTCCTTGACGCCAAGCAAATCAGCCACAAGCCGCAGCGCCGCCGGCGTGTTTTCAAAACGGCCATCGATCAAGAGATAAGGGATCCCGGTCTGCGACTGGACGCGGTCGGCCAGCGATCGGTAGGTATCGTTGATGGTACCGAAATCGATCACCAGATCCGGCTTGGCCGCGATCAAGCGCTCGAGATTGAGGCTATCGCCTCGACCCGTCAGTCGGCCGAGTTCCGGCAACTCGCGTACCGCCTGCAGCAGAAATGGCTTCTCGGCATCGCGCGGCGCCCGTACCCATCCGATCATGTCTTGCGGCGCGAGGATGTAGAGCAGCGTCGATGCCGGCGGCCCTGCCGCGAAAACGCGATGGATGCTATCGGGTATCTCGACGGTGCGACCAGCGGAATCGGTGACGCTGCGCGCCAGCGCCGGCGCCGCGACCAGCAGCCACATGCCGATCAGACAGCAGGCAGCCATTTGCAGGTGCCGCTGTTTACGCATGACATTCATGTCCGAAAGTCCCTGCTGTCACCTCATGGTCGGTATATGCGTTATCTAGACCAAGATATTACGCTCGGCGAGCCCTTTCGATGACCATCGGAGCCATTGTCAGTTCTGTATTAGGCTGCTTTTGTGATCGTTGAGGGGATTGCGTAAGGAGCTACACCGGGTCGTGAATGGACAACCGCAGGCTCCTCACGTCCCATTCGTCATTGCGCCGGCCGCGACCGGCATTCTCGGGGGCTATCATGACGCTACGCAACCTCGTTCTTTTCGTTGGTTTGCTCGGAGCCACGGCGGCGCAGGCCGCCGAACCGATCAAGATCGGCATCACCACCATTCTGAGCGGTCCGTTGGCTGACAGAGGCCAGTCCGAACAGTATGGCGCGCAGCTGGCGCTGGACCGCATCAATGAGGCCGGTGGCGTACTGGGGCGACCGCTTGAAGCTTTCTATGCCGATAATGCCTGCAAGCCGGACGTCGGCGTACCGGCGACCCAGCGGTTGATCGAGCAGGAACATGTACCCGTCCTGATCGGTGCGCTGTGCACCCCGGTCACGCATGCCATCATGCCCGTGATCGAACAGGCCAAGATTCCGTTGGTGATCGCGACCTCGGCCGGACAGGATTTCGTCGACGCCTCCGGGGCCGGCGGCAACGCCTATGCATTCAAGACCATTCCCTCAGAGCTGGATATCGCGCGCGGTCTGGTGCGCTGGCTGAAATCGCGGGAAATTGCGTCGATCGCCATCATCGCGGATGAGGGCGACTTTCAGCGGGCCAACGCGGTGGCCATGGCCAAGGTCGCGCAGGAGGCCGGCCTGCGCGTGACCGACCAGGAAACCATTGCCAAGGGAAGCACGGACTTCAAGGGCGCGCTGGACAAACTGAAGGCTGACGCGCCCGGTGAGATCGTCGCGATCCTGGGCCCCTCGACGCAGGGATTTTTCAAGGCCTATGAGGCCTCGGGGTGGAAGGTCCCGGTGACCGGCCGTTTCGATATCGCAGGCGCGCTGGCCGCGGTCTCGCCGCAATTTCGCGAGGCCGATGGCTTGGCGGAACTCTCTGGGATCGCCGTGTTCACGCCGCTTTTGAACCGGCCGGAAGTGCAGGATTTCGTCGCGGCCTATCAGGCCCATTATGGCCTGACCCCGACGCAACGCTCTTTCTTTGTCTACGAGGCAACTTATCTAGTGGCTGACGCCATTCGACGTGCCGGGTCCGACCAACCCGGCGCCATCCAGGCGGCGCTGAAGACGACAGTTATGCCCTCGCGGCTGGGGGGTACTTACGCTCCCGACGACCACAACCATGCGCACACGCCGTTGCAGATCGTCGGACTGCGGTCCGGGAAGCCGGCCGTGATCGCTACGGAATAACAGGTTGATGGATCCACCGACCTCCAATCTGATCGCGACCGAAGCGCGCTTTGGCGCCCACAACTACGCGCCGCTCGATGTGGTTCTATCGCGCGGCGAGGGCGTCTTTGTGTGGGACACGCAAGGTCATCGTTACCTCGACTGCCTCTCGGCCTATTCGGCGGTCAATCAGGGCCATTGCCATCCGAAGATCCTCGCCGCCATGGTGCAACAGGCGGGCAGATTGACCCTGACCTCCCGCGCCTTCCACAATGACCAACTGGCCCTCTTCTACGAAGAAATCGCGCAGTTGACCGGCTCCCACAAGGTGCTGCCGATGAACAGCGGTGCCGAGGCGGTGGAGAGCGCGATCAAATCCGTGCGCAAGTGGGGTTACGAGGTCAAGGGTGTGCCCGATGGGCAGGCCGAGATCATCGTCTGCGCCGACAACTTTCATGGACGCACCCTCGGCATCATCGGCTTCAGCACCGACGCCGCTGCGCGAGATCATTTCGGACCGTTCGCGCCGGGCTTCCTGATCATCCCCTTCGGCAACGCGGACGCGCTGCGGGAGGCGATTACGCCTAACACGGTCGCCTTCCTGGTCGAGCCGATCCAGGGGGAAGCCGGCGTCATCATCCCACCGGCTGGCTATTTCACCGCCGTGCGCGAGATCTGCACGGCGCACAATGTGATGCTGATCCTCGACGAGATCCAGACCGGGCTCGGCCGCACCGGCAAGCTGTTGGCAGAACAGCACGAGGGCATCGAGGCGGACGTGACGCTGCTCGGCAAGGCGCTGTCCGGCGGCTTCTATCCGGTCTCGGCCGTGCTTTCCAACAACGCCGTGCTGGGTACCCTGAAACCCGGCCAGCACGGCTCGACCTTCGGCGGCAACCCGCTCGCCTGCGCGGTGGCGCGGGCCGCGCTCCGCGTGCTGGTCGAGGAAGGCATGATCGAGAACGCGGCCCATCAGGGCGCCCGCTTCCTCGACGGCCTCAAGAGCATCCGCGCCAATACCATCCGCGAGGTGCGGGGGCGCGGCCTGATGCTCGCGGTCGAACTTCACCCCGAAGCCGGCGGCGCGCGTCGCTACTGCAAGGCGCTGCAGGGCAGGGGCATCCTCGCCAAGGATACCCATGAACACACCATCCGCATCGCCCCGCCGCTGGTGATCACCAGCGATCAGGTCGACTGGGCGCTGGAGCGGATTGGAGCTGCGTTGATGCACGAGATTGCCTGAGGGCAGGGCTCGGTGCGCCGGTCGCCGTTTGATCCGAAAATGTCGGTCTGCTCCACCGTGGAGTTGACGCGCAGCTTCTCGCCGTCCATTTTTCTTTCCGTTAAGCCTTCGGATGGCGCCCAGTAGAAAAGGGTCGGCTGATGTTTTTGAGGATGTCAATATCGAATATAAAAAATATTTTTGTTTCCTTTTTGTTCGAAACGGTCTATAGGTGTTTTGTCTCGTTCCACTAAGAGGGGCGTATCGCGATCGTCAGGAAACGCGGGATGAGATGCGGTGGACGCGGCAGCGTCAGGCGTGCGGTGGGTCGCAGGGCGAGGGGGCGGAATGCCCATTCGTGAGCGATACCTGGCATGATAGACGACGGCGCTGAAGCGTACGGGGAAGGCGTGTGGTCCTGGCACCCAAGGCTGGTGTCAAGTCTTTGGAAGGTTTTCGTTCGGCTCAACCGGGCTGAACAAGCCGCTAATCCGAAGGCGACGGTGGCAATAGAGCTTATCTCGCCGGGGAGAGCACGTTGATAAACCGTAAAACCATTGCGTGGGGAATGCCGGATGATCCGGTGCCTCGCACTACCTCGTGTGCGTACGGCCGTTTTCTTGCACACGAGCCGCGGGTGCCTCTGGGCATCGCGGCATTCCCCGCGCCCTCTTTATCTCGAGGGCGAGACGTTCCAGCAAAAGCCCGGGCGCCGCGCGCCGCGGGGCTTCGACGCGCGTCTGGAGGTTGCGAGGCGCGGAAAGCGCCTCGGTTGTTTGACAAGTGAATGACTGTCATCGCCCGGCTTGACCGGGCGACCCAGTATTCAAGAGACGCCGAGGATGAGTCGGTGGGCCGCGGCGTACTGGATCCCCCGCTTTCGCGGAGGATGACAGGTGAGTATGTGGCGGCCGCATCGGTCCACTGCGGAACCTTCAAATTCGATCTAGTCTGGAGTTCGCGCAGAATGGGTGGAGCAAAGCGATACCATCTCTTTTCTGGTTCTTCGCGGCGGCAAAGTTCGCTCAACAAGAAACAACGGTTGCGGTTCAAAAGGGGCGCCCCTGTCGATTCCGTAGGGGCGACCAGACCCCCGCTCCGCTGCGTCTATGGCTATGACCAGCGGCTGGACGTGTTCGGCTCCGGCGGCATGCTCGTGGCCGGCAACGGCCACGCAACCACCGTGCCGAGTTTTGGTGCCGCCTCGACCGGGGCGGCCGATGTCGTGCTGCCGTTCTTCATCGAACGCTACACCGAGGCGCATGCGCGGAAATCGCCCATTTTGTCGAGTGCGTGAGGAGCGGCGCCACGCCATAAGCAGTCAGCTCGCCGGCGAAGGGGCTACGAGATCGGACTGGTTTTAGGCAAACCTGCTTCGCCGGTGCTATCGTGGGCCCCTCCGCCACCCGTGTTGAGATCAGGAACTGACCATGGCCGATACCGAACTTCAGTTGCGCAAGGCGATCATCGACAAGTGCCGCTGGATGAATGCCACCGGCCTGAACCAGGGCACATCCGGAAACATCTCGGCCCGGCATGGCGACACCCTACTGATCTCGCCATCGGCGACGCCATACGATGCGATGACCCCCGACATGATCGCCGCCATGCCGATCGATGGCGAGTATGGATCATGGCGGGGACCGCTCAAGCCTTCCAGCGAATGGCGCTTTCACCTCGACATCATGAAAGCCCGGCCGGAGGTCAGGGGCATTGTCCATACCCACGCCACCTATTCGACGGTGCTCGCCATCGCCCACAAGGAAATTCCGGCCTGCCACTACATGATGGCGGCGTTCGGCGGCATGAACATTCGAGTTGCCGGCTATGCCAGGTTCGGCACCAAGGAACTGTCGGATCACGCGCTCGAGGCGCTTCAGGACCGGACCGCGTGCCTGCTCGCCAACCACGGGATGATTGCGACCGGGACGTCGCTCGAAAAGGCCATGTGGCACGCGGTCGAACTCGAGACCATCGCCCGGCAATATTATCTCGCTTTGGCGATCGGCGGACCGGTGCTGCTGAGCGAAGCCGAGATCAGCGAAGCCGCTGCCGCGTTTGGCAGCTATGGCCTGCAGGACCCGCCGTCGAAGCCGGGGAAAAAGACCGCGACGGCGTGATGTCCGATCTGGTGCTCGGTATCGATGTCGGCAGCTCCGGCGTGCGGGTAGCGGCGATCGATCAGGCCGCGCACGTCGTGGCCTTCGCCGCCTCGGCGATGTCGCCGGCCCATCGCGACGGTGATCGCATCACCCAGGATGCCGCGGTGTGGGAGCGCGGGCTCGACGATGCCATGGCGCTCCTTGCCGCAAAGGTCGATCTAACGCGGGTGGGCGCGCTGGCGGTGGACGGCACGTCGGGCACCCTGGTCGCGGTCGATGATCGCGGCGTCCCGGTCGCGACGGGCAGCCTCTACAACGATCGGGCCGATGATGCCTCGATCGCCGCGGTCGAACGAGTGGCGCCGGCCCACGCCGCGGTTCATGGCATATCGTCGCCGCTCGCGCGGGCGATGCGGTTGTTGCAGTTAGGCGGCGTTGCACGACTCCTGCATCAGGCCGACTGGATTGCCGGGCAGTTTTCCGGACGATTCGACATCAGTGACGAAAGCAACGCGCTAAAGACCGGCTATGACCCGCTTCTCCGCGCCTGGCCGGACTGGATCGCGGCCACCGGTGTCGAGCCCGCCAGGCTGCCCGCGGTGGTGCCGGCTGGCGCCATCATCGGCCAGGTGTCGATGGCGGCGTCGCGGCGCTTTGGCGTACCGACCCGGGCGGTCGTTGTCGCCGGCCTGACCGACGGCTGCGCGGCCTTTCTGGCGACCGGCGCCGACAAGCCAGGAGATGGCGTGACCTCGCTGGGATCGACGTTGGTTCTGAAACTGGCGAGCGAGCAGCCGCTGTACGCGCCGGAGTATGGAATTTACAGCCATCGCATTGGAAATCTCTGGCTGGCGGGTGGTGCCTCCAACACCGGGGGCGCCGTACTGACGAGGTTTTTCACCGCCGAACAGTTGAGTGACATCAGTCGTCGGATCGATCCGAGCGTCCGCACCGGTCTTGATTATTATCCGCTTCCCGCCCGAGGCGAGCGCTTTCCCATCAATGATCCGGCATTGGAGCCGCGGATGATGCCTCGACCGGACGACGACGCGGTGTTTCTGCAGGCGCTGTTCGAAGGCATCGCCGATATCGAGGCGCTGGGCTACCGGCGCCTGGCCCAGCTCGGCGGCCCGCCTCTCAGCGGCGTTGCGACCGTCGGCGGCGGGGCCGCCAACGAAATCTGGCGCCGCATCCGCGCGGCCTCGCTCGGCGTGCCGGTGCGGAGTTCCGCAAGCAACGAAGCCGCGGTCGGTGTCGCGCGGCTCGCTTTGCGCACGCTCGCAGCGCGGTCTGGGCCATGAAGCCTAAGAGAAATCGCAGATCGATGCGATCAGCCTTCGGCTTGCTTCAGCAATTCTCAGCCGCCCGCGCGTGCGGCGATGATCTCGCGGTAGAGCGCGGCGTAGCGCTGGGCGGGTTTGCGCCAGGATACATCCGTCGTCATGCCGTTGCGCTGCAGGCGCAGCCAGACCTTGTGGTTCGCGTGCAGCTCGGCGGCGCGGCCGATCGCGCCATCGAGATTCTCGGCGTCGACGGGTGTAAACTGCACCCCGGTCGCGACCTCGGAGGCCAGCGCCATCTCGTTGGCGTCGATCACGCTATCGGCGAGGCCGCCGACCCGGGCCACCACCGGGATCGCGCCGTAACGCAGCGCGCAGAGCTGGGTCAGTCCGCACGGCTCGAACCGCGACGGCACCAAGAGCGCGTCGGCACCGGCCTGGATCAAGTGCGCCAGGCTCTCATCGTAGCCGATGACGCAACTGATCCGACCGGGATGCGCCGACTGGGCAGACGTAAAGGCATCCTCGAGCGCCTGATCCCCCGAGCCGAGCAGCGCCAGCTGGGCGCCGTGTCCGAGCAGCGTGGGCAAGACCGCCAGCAGCAGGTCGAGCCCCTTCTGCTGGGAGAGGCGGCTGACCACGCCGAACAAAAGCGCGTCGGCCTTTTCATCGAGAGCGAGGCGGCGCTGCAGCGCGGCCTTGTTGCCGGCGCGGGCTTCAAGGGTCTGCGCCGTATAGTGCACGGCAAGCCGTGCATCGTCGGCCGGATTCCAAACGGTAACATCGATGCCGTTGAGAATCCCGGAGAGCGCGGCGCCCCGCGCCCGCAGCAGGCCGTCGAAGCCCATGCCGGCCTCGGGGTTGAGGATCTCGCGGGCGTAGGTCGGCGACACCGTGGTGATGCGATCGGCGAATTGCAGGCCGGCTTTGAGATAGCTGATCGCGCCGTGATACTCGACGCCGTCGATCGCGAAGGCCTCGGGCGGCAGGCCGATCGCTGCCAACAGATGAGCCGGAAAAAGTCCGGGGAAGGCGAGGTTATGCACCGTCACCACCGTTCCCGGCCGCCTGCCGCCGGCATAATGCAACAGCGCCGGGGCCAGCGCTGCCTGCCAGTCATGGGCATGGACGATGTCGGGCACGAAGCCCGGCAGCAGGCCTTGGCCGATCCGCATCGCCACCTCCGCAAGCGCAGCGAAGCGGAATGCATTGTCGGGCCAATCCCGGCGATCTGGAGCTACATAGGGGTTGCCCGGCCGGGCATACAGATGCGGGGCGTCGAGCACCAACAAGTCGAGCCCTTCCGTCTGGCTGGCGAGCAGATGCGCGGTGCCGCCTTGCATATCCGCGAATGTCTGCACCACCTCCGCTCCCTCGAGCTTTCCGAGCACGGAAGGATAGCCGGGGATCAGGGAACGCACCGCGACGCCCTCTGCCGTCAGCGCCGCCGGCAGCGCGCCTGTGACATCGGCGAGGCCGCCGGTCTTGACCAGTGGGTAGATTTCCGATGCTACCGAAAGCAGCTTAAGGGCGGTCATGCGCCGAGCCGGTCGATCATCGGTTGAGTGATCAGGCAGACGCCCCGACCGGTGCGGCGGAAGCGCTTGGCGTCGGCATCGGGATCCTCGCCGACGACGAGCCCCTCCGGAATCTGCACGCCGCGATCGATGACGACGTTGGTCAGTCGCGCCGAGCGCGCGATCTCCACATAGGGCATGATCACGGCATTCTCGATGAGCGAGTAGGAATTGACCCGCACCCCGGTAAACAACAGCGAGCGCTTGAGGGCGGCGCCCGAGACGATGCAGCCGCCCGACACCAGCGAGGAAATCGCCTGGCCGCGCCGGCTTTCCTCGTCATGGACGAACTTCGCGGGCGGCGTGATCTCGCCATAGGTCCAGATCGGCCAGTCGCGGTCGAACAGATCGAGTTCGGGCACGACGTCGGTGAGATCGATGTTGGCCTCCCAATAGGCGTCCACCGTTCCGACGTCGCGCCAATACGGCGTCGCTTCGGCGCTCGATCGCACGCAGGACTTGGAGAAATGGTGCGCGACGGCCTTGCCCTCCCTGACGATGTGGGGAATGATGTCCTTGCCGAAATCGTGGCCCGAGGCGGTGTTGGCGGCATCGCGCTTCAACTGGTCGATCATGAACGCCGTCTCGAACACGTAGATGCCCATGCTGGCCAGCGCCAGGTCGGGATTGCCTGGCATCGCCGGCGGGTCCTGGGGCTTTTCGAGGAAGGACATGATCCGGTCGCTGGCGTCGATATGCATGACCCCGAAGCCGACCGCCTCCATGCGCGGCACCTCGAGACAGGCCACGGTAACGTCGGCGCCCTGATCGACGTGCTGCTGCAGCATCGGCTCGTAGTCCATCTTGTAGATGTGGTCGCCCGCCAGCAGCACGATGTATTTGGGTCCGTAGCTCTCGATGATATCGATGTTCTGGTACACCGCGTCGGCTGTCCCGCGATACCACATATCCTCGGAGACGCGCTGGCTGGCCGGCAGGATGTCGAAGCTTTCATTGCGCTCAGGACGCAGGAAGTTCCAGCCGCGCTGCAGATGGCGGATCAGGCTGTGGGCCTTGTACTGGGTTGCGACGGCCATGCGGCGGATGCCGGAGTTGAGCGCGTTCGACAGCGCAAAGTCGATGATCCGCGACTTGCCGCCGAAATAAACCGCCGGCTTGGCGCGAACATCGGTCAACTCCATGAGGCGGGTCCCGCGTCCGCCCGCCAACACATAGGCCATGGTTTCGCGCGCGAGTGGCGTGCTGGCGGTCGATTTGTATACCATGGTCGCTTCCTCTCAACGCTGCCGTTGCTCCTGTCCTCGGATGTCGCAGCCTTATTTATTCCGTTACCATGCCCTGAGGCCTAGATTTTGTGTAGCTCCAGCGTCGCCGGATGGAACAGATCTTCCGGAGATAGTAACCGGGCCGACAGGCCCTCGGCGTGATGCCGCCTGAGGAAGCGGGTCAGCACGCCCCGGTTCGGCTGCAATCCATAGGACCAGAAATCCTCCCCCATCATAAGGCGCGCTGCCCGCAACTGTTCCTCCACAAAGGGCAGCGTCACCTTGGTCGCCGAGGTGTCCCCGAGCTTTGCAAGCGCGATGGCCTTGGAACGCTCGAACGCTTTGAAGACAGCGATCGGCAGCCAGGGATGCTGCTCGGCGAGCGTACGGCGGATCCCCAGCGTGTGCATGATCGGAAACAGCCCGGTTCGTCGGTACCAATCCGCGGCCGCCGCTTGCGGGTCGGCAAACAGGTAGCCGACATGAGGGCAGCCGCGCTCAAAACAGGAGGGGGCCCGCGGTCCGATCACGGCGTCCAGCTGTCCGCTAGCCAACAGGGCGGAAATGGTGTCGGCCGGGCCCGCATTCTCGACGACAACGCCGGCCGGCAGGCTGAGCTCGATTTTTTCCACCCGCCCGGGCTGCTCATAGCCACCCCGAACCCAGGCGACGTCGGAGGGACGGATTCCGTAATCCTCCTCGAGAAACATTCGGACCCAGATATTTGCCGTCAGTTGATATTCCGGCACCCCGATGCGGCACCCCCTGAGGTCGGCTGGGGACTTGATCCGGTCGGTGCGGACGTAGACCGAGGTATGGCGAAAAGCGCGGGAGGGAAACACCGGCACGGCAATGTAGGGACTCGTTCCCGCGGCGGTTTTGACGCTGTAGCTGGAGAGCGATAATTCGCAGATGTCGAAATCCGCGTGCCTGAAGGCGCGAAAGAAGATTTCCTCCGGCTCCAGCAACATGATCTGCGGATCGACACCGTCGATTTGAACAAGGCCATCGACCAATGGACGCATACGGTCATAGTCGCCGATCGCAATCGAAAGTTGTAATTTACTCATGATCGTCCCACTGAGATCATGCGTGCAGCGAGGTGTGGGCAGCGGCCGGAAGCGCGTCGGCCACGCCGGCCGGCGGAAGCAGGGCCATTAGCGCGCTGCTGATGGCGCTGATCAGCACCAGGCCGCCCACGCTCGCAAAGATCGTCCGCACGTCCCATTGGGCTCCAACCAGTTGGCCGACCAACAGCGGCCCGGTGAATGATCCCAGCCGGCCTATTCCGGTGGCCCAGCCGACACCCGTCGAGCGGATCGCCACGGGATAGAAGATGGCGGATAGCGCGATCAGCCCCGAACTGGCGCAGCCCAGCAGCAGGCCGGACAGGCCCTCCGCCACCATGACGGCGTCGAACGAAGGCGCCGACCACCCGACCATCGCATAGGCAAGCGCGCCCAGCACCAGTGTTGGTGGCAGCACGCGCAATGTCCCAAAACGGCTCAGCAGCCAGCCGGCAGCGGCCGAACCGAACAGCGAGCCGAAATTGAACAGGGCCAGCGCCAGCGCGGAATGCTCGGGTGCGATGCCGACACGGCGCAGCAAGATCGGGCTCCAGGCCGAATTGGTGACCAGGATCATGAAAGCAAAGAAGAAGCTTGCCCATAGCAGGAGCGTACCGGTAGCGCGGCCGGAGCGGAAGAGTTCGAGCAGGGTGATATTTGGCGCGGTTTCCTGGACCCGCTCAAAGCGCGTATGGTCGGGGATCGGAAGGTCGGGAAAGATACGGACCAGCGTCCGGCGGATCCGATCACCGGGCTTGCCGGCGGCGACCAGGTAGCCCACCGATTCCGGGAGCGCCAATGCGAGGATGATCGACAACAGCATCGGCAGGGCGCCACCAACGAGGAAGATAGATGGCCAGCCATAGACCGGGATGATCCACGATCCCAGCACCCCGCCGATCACGCCGCCGAGCGGAAAGCCCGCCCAGAGCAGGCTGACGATGGCCGCCCGGCGTGGTTTCGGCACATATTCCGAGCCGAGGCTGATGAAACTCGGCATCGCACCGCCGAGCCCGATCCCGGTCAGAAAGCGGGCGGCCAGCAGTTCGGGCAGAGTGCCGGCATAGGCAGTGGTGAGTGTAAAGACACCAAAGCAGAAGGCGGCGCAGACCAGCACGCGCTTGCGGCCGACCCGATCGGCGAGGGGACCGAGCACAAGGGCGCCCAAGGACAGGCCGGCCAGCGCAGCGCTGAACACCGCTCCGAAGGCCTGTGGCGCGATATGAAGCTGCGCCGCCATCGCCGGGGCCGCGAGGCCGATCGATTGCAGGTCGAGGCCATCGAGCAGGGCCACCAATGCGCAAAGAACGATCACGGTCCATTGCGCCGGACCGATCGGGCGGGTCTCGATCAGTTCGCCGACGTCAATAGCCCGTTCTGGCATGCCTAGTCCCTTTCCGGCGCCTCCGGGCTTCCATACTATCTGGCGCTAGCGCGAAGTCATCCAGGGACCGGCCCATCACCGCGGCGATCACCACCGCAAAATCATGACGGCAGATCAGCATGTCCGACACCACGTCCGAGACGGTCGCAATGGCGGTCCGCGAACTGGTCGACGCCAACCACATCCTATTCGATCAGGGCGTGGTGGACGGCTTCGGCCATGTCAGCCTGCGCCATCCGGATCTGCCGGACCATTTTCTGCTCGCCCGAAGCATGGCGCCGGCGCTTGTCACTGCCGATGACATCCTGGTGTTCGACCTCGACGGTGTTCCGATCGCAGCGGGCGCGCCGGCGGTTTATCTGGAGCGCTTCATCCATGGCGAGATCTACCGGGCACGGCCGGACGTGGCTTCGGTCGTGCACAGCCACTCGCCGGCGGTCGTCCCGTTCAGCGTGGTGCGCGACGTCAGGCTGCGGCCGGTTTGTCACATGTGTGGTTTCCTTGGTGCAGCCACTTCCGTGTTTGAGATCCGCGAAGTGGCCGGGCCTGGAAGCGATCTCTTGATCCGGGATGGCCGCCTTGGCGCTGCGCTGGCGCAATGTCTCGGCCCAAGCGCGGCCGTCCTGATGCGTGGCCATGGTTCGACCGTGGTTGGAAACAGTCTGCGCCAGGCGGTATTTCGGGCGGTCTACACCGAAGTCGGCGCACGGCTGCAGGCTGAAGCGATGCGGCTCGGGGCCGTCACCTACCTGACGGAGGAGGAGGCTGCGGCCGCGGCCAAGACCAACGACAGCCAGATCGATCGCGCCTGGCTGCTATGGTTGAAAGCCGCGCGGCGTCGCTCGACGGCGGCCTGAAGTCAGCGCATGTCGCCTTCTCCTTTGCGGGGTGCTCTGCCGTCACCAAAACTCCCAGCAGACGCCACCACAGCGCGCGCCGTTACTCCACGTCACCCGGAATTTCTGGGTCAGCGCGATCGTGCCGCCCGCGACGCGCGGGCTCGCGAAATTGTCGTGCATCACTGGAATTTTTGCCGGCGAGACGGAGGTATTTGCGAGAACGTCGGGGACCGCGAGCGTCGACAGGCCGCAGCCGAGGCTGTGGCCGGTTAAGAAAAAGCGTTGGAATGGCTTCGAGCTGGAGAGATTGGCGATGGCCTGGCTGATCGAGGAATCGAACCCCTGATAGATAAAGTAGTAGCCTTCCTGGACGAGGCCGTAGTTCGCCACGATCTCGTAGTCGGTCTGATCTATCGTCGCGTCCGCATACCCGTCCGCAGCGGTCGGCATCGTGCCCCGGAACGCCAGGTAGGCGTTGCCATTGCCATCCACCGCGACAAAGCCGAATGGCTCGGTCGCGACATATTTGTACCCGAAGATATCATAATAGATGAAGGTGGAGAACAGCGGGGCAGAACAGCTATCGCCGTTGCTCGGCTTGTCCCAGTTGAAGTTCGAACTCGGTGGATTGCCGGCCTTTTGCCACTGGTTGTACTGATCATAGGCAATATCGACGAGCGCGGCGCAGACTTTGGCGTCGGCGAGCTTGAAGCCGTTTGGAAAATACATCGGCGGACTGCCGCGCGGGACATTCTGCAAGCTCCTGTCTTTGAAGGCGAGTGAATGCATTGCCTTCAGACATGCAGGCATGTCCGATCTTCCCGATGTGACGCGCTTCTCATCTTCCGAAATTTGCCCGCCTTGCTGGCGCGCAGCTGCATTTAGTGAATATGGCAGAAATCCCCCGTGCTTCGAAGCGATCGCGCCTCGATTAAAAGCCGACGAAATTAGTTATGCTTTAGGGCAGCCGAACAATTGAAGGCTTGTGACATCCTTAGATGAGAAATCATGAGCTGCGGCCGATCCGGTTGCACCATCTTGCGGTACCGGATTCTCGGTTTACCCGGATATGGAAGTTAATTAAGGAACAGAACCTCTGCCGAATGAGCCAGCCGGGCCGCATCGGGCTGCAGGTACCGGCAGTCTTTACGCCCCCGGGGACAAGTTGCCGTTGCGATTATCATTGCTCGTGATAAAAGGCCGCTTCACAAAAAAGGAGCAAAGATGGCTAAAGCTAAGAAAATAATTCGCCGCGCATGGACGAAAGATGATGTACGACAGATGAAGACGATGGCGAAATCGAAGGCGGGCGTCAAAAGGATTGCGAAAGCACTTAAAAGAACGCCCGGCGCGACCTCCGCCATGGCAACGAAGCTTGGAGTGTCGTTGTCAACGCGGGCCTGAACCCCATGCAGATAGAAACGGACTGGCCATGGACCATCCCCGTGACCAGCCCGTTCTATCCGGGGGTTTGCGGTGCGGGATGCCTTCGCCGGCCGTGAACGTAGTTTGCATGGGCGCTTGAGGACTTTCTGGCATCCACGATCTCCGGAACGACCATGCCAGGCTTGGCGAGCGGACGTGACCGTGCGTCCGTTACCTGGGGCCTGAGGGCGACGGCAGGTAAAGCTCGGACGGCCGGTTTCCCTTGGGATCATTTGCGGTTCTACGAAAGCACAGAGCCACGTGGATCATCGTATTCGATCGAAAATAGGCCGAGGGGCAGGGGCGGCAAAACAACAAGAAAGCTGTGCAGATTGCAAAAAGCACAGCTTTTATGCTCGATTCAAAATAATGTTCGTGACGCGAATCAACAGACAGGAGCCAAAATGGCAGTGCAGATGACAAAGTCGCAGCTGATCGAGAAGATTGCTGGCGAAACCAGTGTTGCGAAAAAAGACGTTAAGGGCGTGTTGGAGACATTGACAACTGTCGGTTACAAGGAACTGAAAAAATCCGGCGTCTTTCTTGTCCCTGGTTTTGCCAAGTTCGTCGTGGTCAAGAAGCCAGCTACCAAAGCGCGCAAGGGCACCAACCCGTTCACGGGGGAGCCGATGACGTTCAAGGCCAAGCCGGCTCGAAAGATCGTCCGAGCGCGCCCGGTCAAGGCAGCAAAAGACGCCGTCTGAATTTTGGCAGACCCTTGCCGGGGCCCGTTGGCAGTCTAGTAATAGTTCGTGAACTGAAGAAACCTGCGAAGAGGGCTTAGCCGCCCGAGTCGTAAGAAGACGGACCGTAACGCGGCCATGGTCCCGCAAGTTGGGTTTGCGTGAGCTGAACCCCGCGAGAAGATCAGGACACGACAAGGGACGCCTGATGCCTGCCCCGAGAAGGACCAGCCACGAGCAGACTGACAAAGACGGAGTGCTTGTCAGTTTGCGGCTCCTGACCAGGGCAGGCGAGGGGGCCATAGGGCCGTTAAATAGTTCTCTGGGTCGGGAAGATCAGACCTGTTGCCTGCCCTGATAGATCCGTTATGTCCCCCGGGGGGGACTGGCCATATCGCCGCAAATTGGACCGAATTCAACAAGAGTTGGGCGGCATCAAGGGCCTCACTTTTTCGATCTAAGATCAGTCATGCGCATCGGAAAGCGCCGCCGTCGCGAGCGAGCGCTTTATCCCCAATCCGCCCAAGCGAGTCTTCATCAACAATCTCGTCGGCGAGGGGCCGCGGCGACGCTCAGACGTCCCGTTCGAAATCAGCGCGATGCAAAGCGCCGTTCGCGAGGGCATCGGCGACAGCAATCTTGACATCACCGATGCCGCCGGCATCGCTGCGGCCTCAAGCCGGGGATGAGGGCGATGTCTTCGGCTTGCGGAGACGATTTGACACGCGATGAACTGCGTTCGGATCTGGGGATCGAAGCTGGCTGGCACGGCTCTGCCGAATAGGCGATAAGAAATAGGCGGCTTGCTGCGGGTGACCGGCGGCGGCCGCAACGGGAGCATGACGATTGTGAAAGTGGTGGTTCTCGGCGGCGGTGTTATCGGCGTGACCACCGCCTATTATCTCGCCGATGCCGGGCACGAGGTCACGGTGGTTGATCGTCAGCCCGGGCCCGCACTCGAGACCAGTTTTGCCAATGCCGGCGAGGTGTCGCCCGGCTATGCCTCGCCATGGGCCGGGCCGGGCGTGCCGATCAAGGCAATCAAGTGGCTCCTGATGAAGCACGGTCCACTGGTGATCCGGCCGAAGCTCGATCCGGCGATGTGGAGGTGGTTGATCAAATTGCTGCGCAACTGCACGTCACGGCGCTATGCGGTCAACAAGAGCCGCATGATCCCGCTTGCCGAATACAGCCGCGACTGCCTGCGCGCGCTGCGCGCCAAGGAGGCGATCCATTATGACGAGCGCAGCCAGGGCACGCTGCAATTGTTCCGTGCCCAGGCCCAGCTCGATGGCACGGCCGACGATATCGCGGTGCTGAAGCAATATGGCGTGCCGTATGAGGTGCTCGATCGCGAAGGCTGTGTCGGCGCCGAGCCGGCGCTCGCGGCGGTAAAACAACGGATCGCGGGCGGCTTGCGGTTGCCGCAGGATGAGACTGGCGATTGCCACATGTTCACCCAAGCGCTGGCGGTCCGTGCCGCCGATCTCGGCGTGCAGTTCCTGCTGGGAACGACGATCGATCATCTGGAGGCGGATGTTACAGGGATTACCGGTGTCGCTACCAGCGCGGGCCTGTTGCAGGCCGACGCCTACGTAGTCGCGCTCGGCAGCTGGTCGCCGCTTCTGCTCAAGCCGCTCGGCATTCCGATCCCGGTCTATCCGGTCAAGGGATACTCGATCACCGTGCCGATCCGAGATCCCCTGGCGGCGCCACTGTCGACCGTGATGGATGAAAGCTACAAGGTGGCCATTACCCGGCTCGGCGAGCGCATCCGCGTCGGCGGCACGGCCGAGGTTTCGGGTTATTCCACCCAACTCTATGCCGCGCGGCGGGCGACGCTCGACCATTCGCTGACTGATTTATTCCCACGCGGCGGCGATCTGGACCAGGCCACGTTCTGGAGCGGGCTGCGGCCGATGACGCCAGACGGGCCGCCGGTGATCGGTGCAACCCGCTATGCCAACCTTCATCTCAACACCGGGCACGGCACGCTTGGCTGGACCATGGCGTGTGGTTCGGGACGCGTGCTGGCGGATTTGATGTCGGGTCGCAAACCCGAGATCGATACGGCAGCGCTGGCCCTCACCCGGTACCAAAATCGATTCGGCTGATCGGGAGGCCGCCGAAACACAGTTTATCCTGAGCACGACGGCCCTGCTGTCGCTGTCGCCGGAACGATTGCGGAACGGACGTGGCTCGCCTACTGCTCCCGCGATGCTCCGATGAAGACTAAAAGCGTGCCATTGGCCGCCGCGGGCGCGATACAGATCCTATCTGCGCTGCGGACGCCGGAGCTGCCAATGGCCTGCTCCGCGGCATTGAGATCGCATGTATCAAGCACCAGACCCGCACCGCCGCGTTCCGGCAATCCCGCCAGCGAGACTTCGGGATAACGCCGGCCAAGCTGGTCTTTGGTGAGGAAGACGAAATCGGCTCGATCCGCCCCTGAGGAGACCGCGACAGTGCCGTCCGACTCCCTCCTGCTGTCCCGATCTATCATGTGCGCAAGGTGCGCGGCATCCCTGGCGGGCTCCGGTGAGAGGACCAGTACCTGCCTGAGATGTTCGGCGCCGTTGGCATGTTTCATAAGATCCGGAATCCAGACCGTGTCCCTGGTTTTGTGCTGACAGGCAAAAATCCTCACTTCTCCCGGCGCCTCGGTAATTGGCCATTGAAAAATCCGAAATTTGGCCGCCGACAGGCTGCCATCCGGCAGGGTCACCGGCCGTTCGAAATCGGTGGGGCCGACGGGTTCAAAACCGCGCGCGCGAATTTCCTCCGCGCCGGCGGCCGCATCGATCGCTGTGAAGGCAACACGTTCGATGCCTTCACCGCGTTTGTTGAGAAAGACGCGGGTCGGTGCATTGTGTTCGGTCTCAACCAGTAGCCCCAGCAGCTCGATGTAGTCAGGATCAAGCATGATGGTGGTGTTGCCCGATCCCATCTTGGCACTGTGTGTGCCGCGCGGCGACACGGTGAAGCCGAGCCGCCTCCAGTTCTCGGCAGCCTTATCAAGATCCCTGACCACGACCACGGCGTGGTCGATTCCGATGACATTGGCGAGCGCCACGATTGGTTCTCCGCCGTCAGATTGGCATGCCAACTTAACCAGATCGATCCAGCTTGCCAACAAAGGCAGTAATCATTGCGAAATATATTGATGCATATACGGAGCCGGGCCGGACAACAATGCCCCGACTTTGCCCGGCAGCTGCGCTAGGCGGGTCAGAAAGTTAGGCAGAAGGTTTGATGAAACCACCGCAAGATGTTGCCGATGCGAGCGACCATCGCAGGACTGCAAACGACCTCGTTGGTCAGACATTCACGCTGCCGCTGGAAGCGGCGCGTCTGACCGTGCGTGATATTCTCGGTCGTGTTCCGCAAGGCGGCTATCGGATGATCGTCGAGCGCTGGCAGCAGCTCCCCGATCGGAAGATCGAGTTCACGTTGCGCAGGGTACCCGCATCGGATTAAATCAAGGGTTGATTGCTTCGGCGAAACCTGACCGTTTGATGCCATCATCGTGTTGCGCTCTCAGTGAGAGGGCGTGACCAGCTTGTCAGGCGCCATGCCCGCACCTTTCCAGTTCCGTCCAGCTGCGGGCGCGCGGACCCTCTTCAGGGGGCTCGATCCGAAACGGCCGGTCGAAGATGGCGAGGGCCTGGTTGGTTGCGTCGAAGGCAGGCCAGAGCTCGGTCGCATCCGGGACGCCGCTCGCCAGGAAGCGCAACAGGCAGGACTGCAGCCGCGAGGCGACCTCTATGTCCGTCAACGTCATCGGTCCGCCCTTGCGGTCGAGGATCGGTCGGAACAAGAAGTTCGGCGGATGCGACCAGAGGCAGGCATTGTCAGCGCCATGGGTTGGTCCTTGTGACAGGAACGGTTCAAGCCCCGGTCGATGATCGAACCGGCTCAGCCAGACTAGCCCGCCTGCGGCCGCCTGGGCGCGGGCGAGGTCAGCGAGCGGGCGATGCCACAGCGCGTCGGAGAGCAGCGCCTGGATCGGATTCTCATCCACGCGTGCGGTGGCGCGATAGCTGCCGGCCAGTTGCTCCCAGCCCGCATCGCCGTAGGCGCGGCGGATCTGTTGCTCGGTGACGCGGATCATCGCAGCCGGCGGGTCGCCGCGCATGAACATTTCCATTTCATCGCGGCAGGATCCGAGCCAGAGCGGGATATCACGCACCGCGCCCGCGGCGACCGCGTCAGCCGGATCGCGCGGGATCACTAGGCCGTCTAGCACCGGGCCGAACAGGGTGCCGGCAGGCAGTGCGTCGGTGATCTTCATGGCCACCGTCTCAACCGCGGCGAACAGCGCCGGCAGTGGCAGCGTCGCGAGCGCGGCGGCTTCACGGTCAAGCCGCAGTTCCGCCAAAACCCGGCCCGTAACCTCCTCGGCTTGATTGGCGGTCAAGATGGCGCGCCCAGGGACGCTATAGGCAATGGCGCCGCGGAATTTGCCCTGCGCCTGCGACAGCGTCATCAGCGTGACCACCATCGAGGCGCCGGCGGACTGACCAAACAGCGTGATGGCGTCCGGATCGCCGCCGAACTGACCAATATTGGCCCGCACCCAGTCGAGCGCGGCGACGGTGTCGCCGATGGCGAGGTTGTTGGCCTGGCCGAGCGCGCCGCTGCGACCGTGCAACTGTAGGAAGCCGAGCGGGCCGAGCCGGTAATTGATGGTGACGATCACCGCTGCGCCGCTGGAGGCGAGGTAGGCGCCGTCATAGTCGGCACCGCCGCCGCTGACAAAGGCACCGCCATGGATGAAGAACAGCACCGGCAGCGGCTTCTCGACGACGGCCGGCGTCCAGATATTGAGGTTGAGGCAGTCAGCCTCGGACGCTTCCAGCGCGCCGCGTTGCGGGGCCCAAGGCCCGAACTGCGTGCATGGCAACGGTGCACTCCAGGATCGCGGCGGCACGGCGATGGTAAAGCGCGGCGCGGTCGCAAAGGGCAGGCCCTTGAAAGCGCACACGCCATTGCTCTCATCACCGATGACCGGACCGGTGGTGGTTGATACGGAAGAAGTCAGCATGCCCGTCTGCCCTGACCGATGAAGAATCAAGCGCGAGCGGTTGCTGCGCGCTTGCCGAGATGATCGATATCAACAGCGTGGGTCTCGCGGGCGGTCGCTGCTGCGGCGGCAGAAATGGCGCAGCACGCGGCGATGAAGATCGCCACCGGCACCCAGCCATCGGGCCCTTCGCGCACCAGACTCTGGCTCACCAGCGGCGTGAAGCCGGCGGCGAGAAACCCGAGCTGGGTGCCGATCGCTGTGCCGGAATAGCGCACCCGGGTCTCGAACATTTCGGCATAGAAGGACGGCCATATGGCGTTCGGCGCGGTATAGATCATGCCGGACAGGATCACCGAGGCCGCGAAGATCAACACCGTGCTGCCGGAGGTGAGCGCCATGAAATAGGGGAAGATCAGCACCGCGCAGCCGAGTACGCCGCCGATGAAGACCGGCTTGCGGCCGATGCGGTCGGCGAGCAACGCCCAGAGCGGCTGGGTCAAAAGCGCCGTGACGTTGCCAAGCACGCCGGCCCACAGCATGGTCGGCCGCGCCACACCGAACTTGCTGGTGGCATAGCCCAGCGCGAACACGGCGGTTACGGTGGAGACGGTGGCGATCAGCGCGCAAACGATGACACGCGCGACGTCCTGCCAATAGTCGCGCAACAGCGCCAATATCGGAAAGCGCGCAACCTGGTGCCGGTCCTTGAGCGCGGAAAATGCCGCCGTCTCGGGCATCGTTCGCCGCACCAGATAGGCGACCACCAGCACAACGAAACTGAGCAGGAACGGAATCCGCCAACCCCAGCTGAGCAGTGCGTCCTCGGGCAAAGCGGAGACCGGGATGAAGACCAGGGTCGCGAGGATGGCGCCCGCCTGGGTGCCGCTCAACGTCCAACTTGTGAAGAAGGCGCGGTTGCCGTTGCCCGAATGCTCCAGCGTCAGCGAGTTGGAGCCGCTCTGCTCGCCGGCGGCGGAAAGTCCCTGCAGCAGGCGCAGCAGCGTCAGGATGATCGGCGCCGCGGGGCCAATCATGTTGGCATCAGGAAGCAATCCGATCGCCAGCGTCGAGCCGCCCATCAGAACAAGGGTAAAGAGTAGCACGGTCTTGCGACCGACGCGGTCGCCGAAATGACCGAGGATGACCGCGCCGACGGGACGAGCAATGTAACCGATGCCGAAGCTGAGCAGCGCCAGCAGGTTGGCCGTGCCGGCATCGACATTGGCGAAGAAGACCTTCGGGAAGATCAGCGCCGCCGCCGTGCCGTAAACGAAGAAGTCGTAATATTCGAGCATGCTGCCGACGAAGCTTACCACGGCCGCTCGGTGCGGCAGCTTGCCCGCAGATTCCGCCTGTGCAGGCGGCGACGCGATCGATGTGATGCTCATGTTGTTTCCCTCGCGTTTTCTATCCCGCACGTTTGTTCTTGAGGATGCGTTTGTTGATGTGGGCCCCGTCGGTGCGGCCTGCCGACCGGCCGTCGGGCGCATAATGGACGAACTGCTCCATTCCTCCAAGCGCAGGACCAATTGTTGTTGCGAGGAGCATGTCGCGGTGTCGACCGCGACCTCAGCCGGGCAAAGGCGCGCAACCGCAACTGCCGGCTGCCGCCGGGACCTGGCGGCCATTGTTGTTGCGAACCCGGCGGCCAGGCGAAACAATCAAATCTTCTGATTATAGTCCCCAACCTCGGGATGGCCGCGCAGCACGGCATCGATGGCTTCGAACATGTCGTGCATGCGCTGCTCGGAGACCGGGCTTTCGACCACGACTACCAGTTCCGGCTTGTTGGATGATGCCCGCACCAAACCCCAGCTGCCGTCCTCGACTGTGACGCGCACGCCATTGACGGTGACGAGATCCCGGATCTTTTGTCCCGCGACCACTTCGCCGTTGTTCTGCATCGCCTCGAAATGCCTGACGACCTGCGCGACAACAGCATATTTTGTCTCGTCGGCGCAATGCGGCGACATCGTCGGCGACGACCAGGTTTTCGGCAGCGCGTCCTTCAGATCGGCCATTGTCCTGCCGGGTGCCCGATCGAGCATCTCGCAGATCGCGATCGCCGAGATCAGGCCGTCATCATAGCCGCGGCCGAGCGGTGCGTTGAAGAAGAAATGGCCGGATTTCTCGAAACCCGCCAGCGCACCGAGTTCGTGGGTGCGGCGCTTCATGTAGGAGTGGCCGGTCTTCCAGTAGGTGGTTCTCGCGCCCTGGCTTGTGAGCACCGGATCGGTGGCGAATAGCCCAGTGGATTTGACGTCGACCACGAATTGCGCGTTCTCAGCGATGGCCGACATGTCCCGTGCCAGCATGACGCCGACCTTGTCGGCGAAAATCTCTTCCCCGGTATTGTCGACCACGCCGCAGCGATCACCGTCGCCATCGAACCCGAGTCCGACATCGGCATTGTGCGCAAGCACCACGTCGCGGATGGCGTGCAGCATTTCCATGTCTTCGGGATTTGGGTTGTATTTCGGGAAGGTATAGTCGAGCTCGGTATCGAGCGGGATCACCTCGCAGCCGATCGCCTCCATCACCTGCGGTGCGAATGCGCCCGCGGTGCCGTTGCCGCAGGCCACCACGACTTTGGGCCTGCGCTTCAGCTTGGGCCGTCTGGTCAGGTCGGCGATGTATCGCGCCGGGAAATTCTCATGGAAATGGTAGGATCCACCGACCTTGTTGTTGAATGCGGCGTTGAGCACGATCTCCTTCAGCCGGGTCATCTCGTCGGGGCCGAAGGTGAGGGGCCGGTTTGCTCCCATCTTGACGCCGGTCCAGCCATTGTCGTTATGAGAGGCCGTCACCATCGCCACGCAGGCAACGTCGAGCTCGAACTGCGCGAAATAGGCCATCGGCGTCATGCACAGGCCGATGTCGTGGACCTTGCAGCCCGCGGCCAGCAATCCCGAAATCAGCGCGTATTTGATCGAAGCCGAATAGCTGCGGAAATCGTGCCCGGTAACGACCTCTTGCCTGACGCCGAGTTCCGAGATCAGGGCACCCAGCCCCATGCCCAGCGCCTGAATCCCCATCAGGTTGATTTCCTTGCCGAACAGCCAACGGGCGTCATATTCGCGAAAGCCGGTTGCCTTCACCATCGGTTCGGATTCATAGGCATAAGTATTGGGAACCAGCACGGATTTAGGCTTCGGAAACATGATTTGAACTCGCCTCGTCGTGGGACGCAGAAAGCAAAGGTTACCGCAGCCTTAGCCAATGCGCGGTCGGCGCGGAAGATCAAGTGCCCAGAAACGCGACCAAAATGAAGGACAGGGTGAACGCGCGGCGGAGAGCTTTGAACTACGGGGCTACCTTATGCAACATCGTTGCCGCCGACCCGCACCGCCGCCAGGTTAGCACTCACTTTTCTTTTCGCGCGAAGCACACGACGCGACCCAGGGTTTGAACACGCTGGCCGGCAATCGGAGCGTTTATCTCCAGCCTGATCGCCTCGGCCGCCTTTCGGCAAAGTTCCTCTGAGGCAAATGGCTCGATGTGCTGCGAGGTGGGCTGGGTCGGACTTCCAAGAACGATCCATTGCAGAGATACGAAGAGAACCCATTCCATTTGATTTCTCCCGCTTTGCACCGACAGCTGTCGCCAACGCGCCGCGGAGCAGCTGATCCGTGCGTCCCAGAAGAGTTTACAAATCCGAGATCATCGGAGGTCGGCGGTTCCGAGCATCGGTGATGGCGTACCTCGCAGCCGCCAGACTTCCACCGATCATCCGCAAACGATGGCGCGCCTGCGCTCAATTCCATGCGGCGTTTCGACGGGCACCACCTTGATGCAGCCGGGGTAGATGGCGACGTTGTAATGGAACGGCGCTTGATCAAAATAGCCATGTATTGGGCAGAGATAAGCGAGGTCGGGTCCGCAACGAGTCAGCGGATAAAGGCGTCCGCGAGCCGACGCCTCATTCGAAATGCTGAGCGCCGCAAACGCGGCAACGATAGCTATCTTGGCGGCGTACGACATAACCGGATCCTTAACATTTGATAGTCGGCGGGACGTGGTGATCTGGACCATAAACTCTAACTCTGCTCTTCGCCAAGGCCTATGCGGCGCCAACCGCGGCGCCGACTACCACCCTCTCTCTGACAATGGCTTCTCTGACATTGGCGTCTAGCCAAGCCACCGCTGGCGATTTAGAGTGCTTTCTCAACGTCGCCGCGTAGGTCACCTGAGGTTGTCCCCGGGGGCCCCGGGGTGAAGCTGCGGGCTGCCCGAAAAGTGATGTTTTTCATATGATTATCGCGTGAGATGCAATCGGCGGAACTGGTCAACAAGCCGGCGCGGTGATGAAGCCAGAACTTCCAGCTATTGATCCGGACAAGACGATTTCATCTCCTGCGCAAGAGGTCGAGTTCGCCCTGATTCTTTCGCGGATGATCAATGCGGTGAAGCAAGATCCTTCGCAGATGCGCCTGGCGATCTACGAGTTCGCGCGCGCCCGATTGAAGCTCGATGCGTCGTGGGCCGACGAGGTCGAACGTGCGCGGCTCTCCGCCGCGCTTGAGACGGCTATCAATGGGGTGGAAGACTACACCAAGCGCTACGAAGAGCAGCCGCGCCTGCTGCACCCGACGGCCTTCGCGCAGGTCGGGGTCGGTTTTCCGCCGGCCGAATCGGCCTCGACTTCGATGGTCGCGATCCAGCCGGCAAACGCGACCCCTGCCGAAGGGATCCCGCCCGGTGTCGTTCGTTTACGCCCCGAGGTGCTGCCAATTCTAAAACTGCGAACGGGCGGGGATTTATCGTCGCTGATAAGGTTCTTCGTTGGAGGCCTGCTGTTCGCGGCGGTGGCTTCTTTTGCAATTTATGTGCAACGGACTAATACGGCGTCGCCGACAGCCGCGGCGGTCGCTCCGCCATCGATATCACCGCAGCAAGACCTGACGACTGGCGGGGGGACGACGGCTGTTGTTTCGTCGAATTCCGCGCCCTTCCCGCTGCCCAGCGATTACGGCGTCTACGCCTTGAGCGGCAATGCCGCGCTGCGCGAACTTCAGCCCCTGTCGATCCAGGTGCCGGACAAGCGGGTCGCCTTGTCGACACCTATCAATGAACCCAGTCACACATCGCTTCCTGACGGTAAGATGAAGTTCGTGGTGTTCCGCCGCGATCTGGCGGGTAACGCACCGGACCGGATGGAGGTTCGGGTGGTTGCCCGGGTTGTGCGCGCTTTGACATTCGACGGCAAAGGGAAGGCGAGCTATGTGCCGGTATCGGATGCCTGGAGCATTCGGAATTTGTCGCATGAGTTCAGAGTTCGGCCGATCGCGGGAAATCCCGAAATGCTTTTGATACAGGCCGAGAATGCCGATTTCGCGCTACCAGCCGGCCGCTACGTCCTTGTGCTGAAGGGCCAGGGGTACGACTTCACGGTGGCGGGGAAGCCCACCGATCCATCGCAGTGTCTGGAGCGTACCGATGCGGCCAACGGGGAGTTTTATTCAGATTGTCAAAAGCCTTAATGTGCTTTCCGACCTCAAGATCACGGGCAGCCGGAGTCAGAGGATGAGCCGTCTTCGGTAGGCCGCGCTGATAACGGCTCGGACCACCAATCCCAGGAAATAGCTGCCCTGCACGATAAATTGAGCGGTCATAATGGTCAGAGCCGCACCCTGAAAAGTGAAACCGCGGGAAAGGGAAACCACAACCGAGGCGACCAGTACCAGCGCGACAACCGATAACAGGACCTTTAGTCGGAACAAGGCGCCGACCGCCAATCCCAGAATGGCCAGCGCTATGGCTGCATCCGTCATCTCGATGTCCCCTTCGCCGGTCAAATCAGCGCCAGCAGCAGCAATTACCCAGCACACCTGCAGTAGAAAGTACAAAAATTAATGCTTTTGGTCGGGGCAAAAAAGCCCCAGGGAAAAGCGTGATTGCGCAAATAACCTTTTAAATCAATGTTGTTAACGGACAATGCGACCGGCACCGCATCGGCATTCCGGTCAGAATTTTCTGATCGACCAGGCGTCGGTACCGGTCGCCTGCCAGAAGGTTTAGTCCGTAGGACGGTTGCAACAACGGTTTCCTCAACCGAGTCGGGCCCTTACCCGATGGATTAAGTTCCACAGGTCGATAATCGAATCAAATTATCCGGTTGAGTCGGCACTCACAACCTATAATCCCACTGTTGTGCATATCCCAAAGACGATTCGGCCGCGCCTGTGCTCAAGATGACACTGGTGGCCGAGCCTGCGATCGCCTTCTGTCTTTTCGGGGGCTCTGCACTAGAATTGGTTTAATGTCACAGTTTACAACTCTCCGGCGTGGAATCGGCACTCAAACCGCCGAAAGATCCCAAGATGGTCTCAGTTGCATAGAAATATACCCAAATAAAAGCTCCATTTGGCAAGCTTGCATGAGAGGGGGGGGCGGAAAGTGTGGCCCGCAGGTCACGGATCTTGCAAAAGAGGAGCCGGCTGGGAATTGGGGCATTTTATGTAATTGAATTGCTCTGTAGGCTGCAACCTGGAAGCTGTAGGTAGCCCTCGGTTGGTGTGGGCTTAACTCATAATAAGCCAATGTAACTTAACGTGTTTCTTCATTCCTCCGATTCCGCTGGGTCGAATCTGGCCGGTCGAATTCGGGGCCGTTCGGGAACTCTTGATGTTAGATGATGTTGCTCTGGACCGGTTATCATGGTGAAGCGGCTTATTGTTCCCGTTTTTGCCGTGATTTCTGTCGCCTTGCTGCCAGCGTGCTCGCTGCTTCCGGGGACCGGTCCGACCAGTGACGCGGTCAATGGAAATGCCACCGCAGGTCTGCAGTCGACGGCCTCACTGCCGTATGCGCTGGTTGACGTGAGCGCCGATACCATCGGTTTTTTGTCCCAGCCTAACTTGGTTACGTTCCAGGGCGAATTCTCCGACAAGCGGCCCAAACCGACCCAAGTGGTCGGTGTTGGTGACGTTCTCAACATATCCATCTTTGAAGCTGCGCCGGGTGGCCTGTTCACGCCCGGGCAGGCCGCGGGCGCCCGCCCCGGGAACTTCGTCGATCTGCCGGCACAGGCCGTCGATCAAAAAGGCAGCATTTATGTTCCTTACGCCGGCGAGATTCCGGCCGCCGACAGAACCATCCCGGATATTCAGCAAGCGATTGTGGCTCGGCTTCGCAACCGCGCCATCGAGCCGCAGGTGGTGGTCAGTCTCAATACCCAGCACTCGAGCGTCGTGAGCGTCTTGGGAGACGTCAATACGCCAGGAGTTCAGGCGCTCAACAGCGTCGGCGAACGGTTGTTGGCGCTGATCGCGCGTTCCGGTGGCCCGAAGTTCGAGGCGATCGAGAGTTACGTGACGCTGCAGCGCGACGGCAAGCGCGTCAAGGTGCTGCTAAGCCGCGTTGTCCATGATCCCCGCGAGAATATCTTTATTCGACCGAATGACGTGATTTTCCTGACCCATGAGGCGCCATCCTTCACCGCCCTCGGAGCACTCAATCAAAACGTATTCGGCTTTAACTCAGAAATACCGTTCGACGTCGAAACGCTCACGCTCGCCCAGGCGATGGGCAAGGCCGGTGGCCTCAACGATCAGCAATCCGATCCTCGCGAGATTTACGTTTATCGGTATGAGGATCGCCTCTTCCTTGACAAGCTCGGCGTCGATACCAAGAGATTCACCTTCGACCGAATACCGACGATCTATCACGTCAACGTACGCGATCCC
Source organism: uncultured Alphaproteobacteria bacterium (assembly GCA_963736075.1). Lineage (GTDB taxonomy): Bacteria > Pseudomonadota > Alphaproteobacteria > Rhizobiales > Xanthobacteraceae > Bradyrhizobium. Next base: position 272,185 of record CAVTNW010000033.1, read on the forward strand.
TCGGGCATGTTGCTGGCCGCCGCGTTTCAAATGCGAACCAAGGACGTCATGTACGTCGCCAATGCCAAGGTCGTCGATTACTATAAGTTGCTGACGCTGATCAACAACACGACCGCCACCGTGTCCAACACCGCAAACGCGGTAACAAGCGTGAACACGGCTGAAAAGACCAAGTGGTAACCGCGAACGGAGTCGTCGCGATATTCTCGCGATTACCGGCGCGCGGCTCGCGCGTCGCGACGGCCAGGTTTAACCTGCGGTGGATGACCCTATCATCGCTGCGGTGCTGGCACCGCTCCCTGTCGACAGAAGCTAGGACGGGTGATTTGAGTGCCAGTTAAACGCAGATACGATAATTGACTGAAGGTCATGCCGGGGCGACCAGCCGAGAGTGCGCTGTGCCAGCGCATTATCGGCGACCAGTGCGGGTGAGTCCCCCTCGCGGCGGGGACCGCTCTTGACCTCGAAATCCCTGCCCGCAACATGGCGAACGGAATGAAGCAGTTCCTTGACCGTTGTGCCGTGACCCGATCCGAGATTTAGCGCGCAGCTGGTACCGTTATTCAGCAGATGCGCAATCGCCCGGGTATGCGCATCGGCGAGATCGTTGACATGGACGAAGTCGCGGACGCAGGATCCATCACGCGTCTCGTAGTCGGTGCCCAGAACCTGAAAATATGGCCGCCGGCCCAAAGCCGTTTCGATCGCAATCGGTATGGCATGAGTTTCCGGCGAATGCCATTCGCCAATTCCGCCCTCGGCATCCGCTCCAGCAGCATTGAAGTAGCGCAGAACAACGGAACGAAAGCCTTGGTAGAGGTCCAAGTCCTTTAATATCTGCTCAACGATCAGCTTGCTTCGACCGTAGGGATTGATCGGCGACTGGGCGTGGCCTTCGTCGATCGGTATTGAGGTCGGAATGCCGTAGGTCGCGCAAGTTGAGGAGAACACGATCTTGTCGATACCCGCGGCCTGCGCTGCCCGAAGCAACGTGATCGTCCCGGCGACGTTGTTGTCATGATAGAAGCCAGGGTCTTCAGTCGACGCGCCAACCTCAATTGCCGCGGCGAAGTGTACGATGGCAAGAGGCCTGTACTTCCTCAATACTTCATCGAGTTTGCCGCGATCCCGGATGTCACCTTTCTCGAGCGGTCCCCACTTGACAAACTCTGCGTGACCATTGGAGAGGTTATCGTACACGACCGGCGTGAAACCTTTTTTGAATAAATCAAGGCACGTATGCGCCCCGATATATCCGGCTCCACCGGCGACGAGAATATTTGCCATTCAGTAGAATGTCCTGGAACGCTGCTCGAAAACATCAGAGTCGTTTAGATCGCCAGCTCGCGGGACGCAATTCCCCAGAACACGCGTCAATGGCGACGCTCTTGACAAGGATCCGAATTTCACTGCGACCGCTCATCCAAAATGCGGTCAAAAGCTTTTAATGCAGTCCCACAGCCACTGCAACATGGCAACGAATCCCCAACCCAGCAAACCAAACCATGCGATCATCGCCGACAAGATCAAGGCGGTAAGCGAGTATATCGCAATTTTCCTGCTTGGTTGCGCGGCCGCCGGCCGGGATCGGCCGGGCTGAGCGAGCTGCTTTACGGATTGCTGGACATCACTCATTTGTTGATACCGTTGTTCGATAAGCATTCAGTAATCCAACCTATGCAATCAGCAAATCCATACGGCAAATTAACGTAAACTCTACAACGGCTGACGGCGCTTATTGCTCATCGAGCTTCGAGGGCGCGCCCGACTTGCGAAAAGCATAACGAGGGAACTTGCGCTGCCAATGGCGTTCCGTGATGCGAGCGAGAATAGGCCGCCGGCCCCCTGTCTTTCGGCAGTGGCCGCAGCAGGATTGGCCGCGGGGGCGGCTCTCCTCAAGACCAACGTTGAGTTTCCGGATCGAATTGCGCACGCTGTCGAGCCTTGGATCCGCTGGTTAAACTCAAAGGTGTGCGTTGACGGCGACGAAGCGCCTGCTGCCACCTGGGCTGTAAGATAGTTGGCTGCCTCTGGCGCTTTGGGGGACGTCACGTCCGTTTAGCCGAGCTGACATTTTGCAGTTCCAAAAGTTTAGGTTCGAACGGTGCCTGATTTAGGAAATGCCGATCGGCGGCATTTGCTGGGGACAGACTAGCGTTCGTTTAATAAGCGTCATCGGACAGCAAAACGGCGGGAATCGTCACGATCAATATTTTCGCGTCCATGGTCATCGACCATTTCCTTGCATAAAGAGTGTCGCATGCGATGCGCTTTTGATATGTCGTGGTGCTGCGACCGCTAACTTGCCAAAGCCCTGTGATGCCGGGTCGGCAGGAAAGGTAAGCGTCGATGGCGCCTGAATACCTGACCAGTTCTTCGTCAGTGACGGGGCGAGGCCCCACGATGCTCATCTCGCCCTTGAGGACGTTGAACAGCTGAGGCAGCTCGTCCAGGCTGGATCTGCGCAGGATCGCACCGATCGCGGTCACGCGCGGATCGTCGCGCAGCTTGCGATTGGCCGCCCACTCCGCGGCGGCGGCAGGACTTTCATCCAGCAATCGGCGTAAGCGCTCTGGTGCGTCCGTCACCATGGTGCGGAATTTCAGGCAATCGAAATAATCACCCTTGAACCCCACGCGTCGATGACGAAACAGCGCTGGTCCGGGCGACGTAACAACAGTTGCGAGATAACAGATAACCAACAAGGGCGCGAGCAGGACGATGCCTGAGACCGCCAAGACGATGTCTATCACCCTCTTCGAGATCAGCCCGACCGGGCGCTGTGGCTTCGTTGAAGCAATTCGAAAACTACCGGGTGTATCGACCAAGCCGTTCATATGCGCGCACTCCTGAATACAACACCGCGGAAAATCACCAGCCCCGATCACTTCATACTTTGATCAGTAGTTTTTATAACCTTATCTCATCAACTTATAAGCGCCGCAAAACTTGCGCAAGTTCGAAGTTTAGGCGAGGTTTCGATGCTTCGCAGCGTCTAAGACTTTGGTCCCATTAGCTATTCACGCGCGTGCCGCCAAACTGAGCAGAGCCCGCATACCAACCACAAGGCTTTCAATGCTGCGATGCATCATTTTGCTAATTAACTAACATTCTCGACTTCTCGAAGAATTATTTGGGTCGTAATTGTGAATTTAGGTTAATTACGCAGTTTTTTTTGTATGCGATCTGGGCTGGTGGTGCCGAGCGGCGCAACCGCTGAGCGCGCCACTGGAGTTCGGTTAGGGCACTCCCGTAAAGCCATTACCCGGGACTGACGGCCATTTTCACGCGAGGCGATGGCGTCCAGGTAGCCCCGGCCGGCTGATGTTGGGCTGGCATGCAGCAATTGTTCGGCGCGGATACGTCCCCCGGGATTGGTGACGTGCATCCTGCACGCGAAGCGGCCAGTGCTCATCTGCAAGCGCGGAGTGGACGGACTTCCGCGATTCCCTAGCTAATCCCGGTCCAGGGGCTGCCAGCAGTGAGCACGCAACAAGCGCGGCCAGCGGCCGGAGTGTCATGACGAGAACTTACAAGATCTAGGTAGCTTCGGCTGGAAACGTATCATTGCTGTAATAGGCATAACGGCGATCGGAATAGCCTTCGAAACGACGCATGACCGCCTCGTCGGCCTTATTGAGAATGGCACCCAGAAGTCGCTCCGACACGATAGGAGACATATTAACGGCCTTCAGAACTTCGTCGGTCGATGTGCTACCCCACTCAACGACCAAGACAAACGCGTCCAGCAGATGAGAGACCGCCTTTACGTCGACCACTGGAAGCATAGGCGGCAGATCGACCAGGACGTAATCGTAATCGCTGCGTGCCTGCCTCAGCATTTCCTTCATGGCTGGTGAAGTCAGGACATCGGAACTGTTCGAGGGCCTGATTTGCGTCGAAGATGGCAGGAAATCGAACTTGAACTTCGAATCGGTGATGACGAGGTCTTCAAAGACAGATTTTTCCGCGACCATGTTGATCAAGCCCGGCTGACCGCTGTAGCCGAGCGACCTGGTCATGGAAGGATTCCTCAAATCGGCGTCAACCAGCAAGGTGCGAGCGCCACCCCTCGCCGCAAAGGCGGCGAATGCTGTGGCCACCGTTGTTTTGCCCTCTCCGGGAAGGGCTGAAACGATCCCGATAACCTTGCCTCCGGTCGGGTGAAGATCGATTGCCACCTTGATATATCGAAGCGCCTCCGCGGTCGCGGAAAATGGCGCTACCTCACTTATGCGCCGGAATGCAGTGGAGTCCTGCGTCGCCCGCCGCTTGCGCAAGACCGGTCGTTTGTCGGCGACCGCCGGTAGAACCGCAAGACAACTGGTCCCGAGAAGCTTCTCAAGCTGGGCTCGCGTATGGATCTGGCGGCTCATCTGCTCGCGCGCGAATGCCGAAAGTCCCCCAATACCCAATCCGCAGAGTATCGCCAGCGCAAGGGTCAATTGGGTGTTCGGGGAACTTGCCACCGGAGGAGCCGAAGCGACCGTGACAACCCGGGCCTCCGTCGATGGAAACGATTGTTGCTGTACCGACTGCGTGAACCGCGTCAGGAACGTCTCATAAATACCCCGATAGGTATTGGCGGCGGTCTCGAGTTCGCGCAGACGCACCTGCGACTGTCGTGTTGTGGCGGATTTCTGGAAAACCTCGCTCATCCGCTTGTCGATGGAATCTTCCTGACTCTTGGCGATTTGAAGCTCGCTTTTGTAGCTTTCGGCGATGCGGGAAATCTCGTCCCAGATCGAACGCTGCAGGGCAGCCATCTCCGCGCGCAGATTCTTGGCGGCGAGGTGGTCGGCACCGTACCGGGCGCTCCACTCCTCTTCCTTGTTTTGATCATCCAAAAATTGTTGCCGAAGCCTTGTTATGACCGGATTACTCAGTGCGTCCGTCACGATAGGGTCCGGAATATTGAGGCTTTCCTTGTCCGTTCGCTGTTCCAGAACGCGGGATATGCGGTCGAGCTTAGCCCGCGCCTGGCTGGTATCCGCGCGGGCTTTCGCCAGGGCTATTCCGAGCTGATCGAGCTCAACTTCGCTCGCGAGCTTGCCATCGACGCCAATGATGATGCCGTTCTCGGATTTGAAATCCTGAACCTTCCGGTAGGCCTCGCTCGCCTGCTGGCGCAGCTCGCCAATGCGCTGCTCGAGCCAGACGCTGGCGCGGTGCGTAGCTTCAAATTTGGCTTGCAACTGATCTTCAATGTAGGCGTCAGCGAACGCGTTAGCGATGGTCGCAGCCTTGTCCCGGTCCAAGGAAGTATATGCAATCTGCTCGATATAGCTGCGGCCCAAGCGAGTGACGCGCAGATTATTTCCAATGGTGCCGAGAGCGCGCGTCATCAACTCGTCGCTGGTCGGCTGGCGCGGCGTTGCGTCGCTCAGTTTCAATAGCATAAGCAGGCGTTGCTTCAGCCCTGGACCTGATCCGACGAATTCCGGATCCTGGGTCAAGTGCAGTCGATTGATGACAGCGATTGCGACTTTTTCCGACTTGGTCGTTTCAATCTCGCTGTCGACAGCGGCGTCTTCGATCATATGGTTTTCGGCCGTCATTTCGGCCTGAGTCCAGACCACCCGCTTGGTATCGATGATCATATCCGCCTGCGCGGTATACCGGGACGGCGAAAGTGTGATATAGGCGCCCCAAAGAGCAATCGAAAGTGCAGTGACCATGGCGATCAGGCGCCACTGCCTTCCAAGGAAGTCACGAGCCTGAATCATAGGCAACGTTCCGGAACTCGGGTCGTTGTCTGCCGCCGGTGCGTAGGGCGGAAATTGTCTGGCCATGTTCATCTGCAATTCCTCAACCTAACCCACCTCTGCGGTAGCGATGCTGCCGCAGGATTGAAGAGGTCGTTGTGTTGCGATTTCTGCATCCGGGACGGTTGCCGCCGCGATGATGATTGCGGGAGAAGGATCTGATCCCGTGCGATCGCGCACGGTCGCCTCGACAGCGCCAAGAGCTGAATCGGTGGTTACCAACGCGTCGGGGATCGATCTGAAGTCACCAATCAGGCGATCGGATGCTGACGGGTTCAAGCTGCCGGCCCGCGCGTGGTTGACGGACATCGCCACTAACGCTGCGGCAAACGTCGCCTTGACCATCACCTTGATACGCATTGCCACACCAACTATTTGTTTCGACAGAGATTTATTCGTGATAACGGCATTGAATTTCAAACAGCGTCAGCCTTTTCGACCGTTATCGCAGGCCCGCAGCAATAATGTGGTGAATCGGCGGCACTCGTTATAACGCATGGTAAAATACGATATTTTGATGGAGCATTTGTGGCCAAGAATAACCCGTTGCCGCTTAAGCTCATGGTATGATCAAGCAACTCGTATTGGCATGTCCATCTTGATGGACGTTGAAGTTTGCAGGGACGGGGAGGAGGGGAGAAAGGCCTTCCTGCTTGACCGGCGATCGGTGCGATCTGATGTTTGATCGATGGCTTTAAAGTGTCGGATCGGTCGAGCGATAAGCTATAGAGGCGTCAATCGACGATGGAGACTGGGCGGGTGCTATCTTCTCTTACAAAATTCCGGGAGCTGCAGGTGCAAGGGCGACGCCCCTCCGTGCAAGCCGGCTTGAGGATCTATGCTATCGGCGATATCCACGGCCGCCTTGATTTGCTCAATGAAATGCTGGCGCGGATCCGTGCCGATATCGAGGCGCGCCCGGCCACCAGGCCGGTCTACGTTTTCCTGGGCGACTATATCGATCGCGGTCCGCGGTCGCGTGAAACAATCGATAGGCTGATCGAGCATGGCGCGGCGAGCGAATCCATATTCCTGAAGGGTAACCACGAACTGATCGCAATCAAATGCCTGAGCGACCGCGGTCTTTTCGATCAGTGGTTGCGGTTAGGCGGCCTGCAAACCCTGGTGTCGTATGGAATCCCTCCCGATGGCCTGACGAAAGGTAAGCAAATCGTCGAAATGCAGTGGGCTTTTCACAGCGCGTTGCCGCAAGCTCACTTTCGATTTTTCCGGGATCTGGTCAATTCATTCACTTGTGGCGATTTTTTCTTTGCTCACGCCGGGGCAAGGCCCAATGTGGAGCTATCACAGCAAAAGGAAAGCGACCTGCTTTGGATAAGGGAAGAGTTCTTGTCGTCGGACTTCGACTTCGGCAAGATTATCGTTCACGGACATACGCCCAGTGACGAAATAGATGTCGGGCCAAACCGGATCAATATAGATACGGGTGCATTTGCAACGGGACGCCTTAGCTGCCTTGTGATCGAAGGCGAGGCGCTGTCGGTGATCGAGACCTCCGCCGCTCCCTGACCGGGAGAAGCGATCAAAAGTGTTTCAGCTGTCGGAAATCGCTGCGCAATGGCTTTTCGCAGCGAGGCGGCTGTCGATGTGGGTGCGCATCTTCTGAAAGAACTGGTCCCGGCCAAATTGGCTGGCATGTTCTGCGATCTTTTCGGGAGAAATCTCAATGGTGTCCAAGCGACGGACAGCTGAAGAAATGGCCTCGACCGTTTGTTCGGCAAAGAAAAGACCGGAAAGCCCGGACTTGACGGTCTCGGTCGCGCCGCCCCGGCCGAAGGCGATGACAGGACGGCCACTCGCCATCGCCTCCACCGGAACCATTCCGAAATCTTCCTCGCCCGGGAAGATCAGCGCGCGGCATCTGGAGTAATGTTGCTTCAAGATGTCGAAGGGCTGAGGACCCAGCACCGTGACGGTGGGGCCGGCCAGACGCCGGATCTCATCGAGCATCTCGCCGCCGCCAATCACGACGAGCTTGAGCCGCATTTCGTTAAAGGCGCGTACCGCCAGATCCGGTCGTTTGTAGGAGACGAGCTCGCCGGCCATCAAATAATAATCAGCCAGCTCGGCGGGCGCCGCGATCGAAAAGGCGCCAGTGTCGACGGGCGGATGAATGACGGCAGCGTCCACGCCGTAATACCGGTGAATGCGGCTGGCCACCGTCGCGGAGTTGGCAACGAAACTGTCAACGCGCGCGGCTGACGTTACGTCCCACATCCGCAGATAATGGGCCAGCGGCGGCATCATCAGGCGAGCCACCCGGCCGGCGCCATTTCGGTAGTCGTGATACATGTTCCAGAGATAGCGCATCGGCGTGTGGCAGTAGCACACGTGCAGCGCCTCGGCGGGCGGAATGATCCCTTTCGACGGCCCCGATTCGCTGCTGATGATGAGATCGTAGCCGCGCAGATCGAGCTGTTCGAGCGCGAGAGGCATCAGGGGGAGATAGGTCTTGTACATCTTGGCGGCGCGCGGCAGCGCATTGATAAAGGTCGGAATTATCTTGTGCTGGCGGATCGTGCTGGACACGCTCTCGGGCACATAAACATGGGTGAATATATCCGCTTGCGGATACATTTCACAGAGAGCTTCGACAACCTTTTCCCCCCCGCGCATGCCGACGAGCCAATAGTGAATAATCGCGACTTTCATTGTGGGGCTTTCACGCGATAGAACAACCAGCGCGCGGCAAAGGCCGCTTCGACCGCGGCCAGAAGGGGCAGCCGCAATGGCGGCGGCGCCATCGCGGCGATGGCACCCTCCCGCCATTCGCTTCGCCGCATGGCACGCGTCAATCCACCGTCGCGCACGATCACGGGGACATGACCGTCTTTGCCGAAGTCCATGGAACGAGGAGGGAAGTCCAGCCAATCTGCCTCATGACGCGTGGGCCAGACGATCGCCCGGTGCAGGCGCCGGAAAGCCGGCTCCACGTCGGTCATTACGCGGACCGTCGCATCGGCGGGCCGTAACCCAGAAATGTAGTCAAGCACGCCTGCAAAGATATCGTCCGGCTCCGGCGCGATCAGCGCGGACCAGCCGTCGATTTCAAGGTTGGATCGCGCCTTGCCGTCAACCGGCGCGAAAGAACGTACGCTGGGTAACGGTGGTTCGAGGGTTCCCTCGATCAAGTGCCAATATCGCAAGATCGACGATCGTGAATTGAAGGGCGAATAGCGGTCGTCCTGCGTCGCAATGCCGATCAACTCGCCGAAGTGTGGGGACGCCATGCGCTTATAGTTGGCGCGCGCAAACTGGACACAGCCCCATCGTTTCTCCGGAATGGCTGCCTTGAGGAGCTGAAGCGTGCTGCCGAACAACCCGGTATCGCAGAGGATGATCCGCGGCCGGTCGGCGCTGCGGTCTTCAAGATGCTCGCGGAACAGCGAATCCTGATCCAGGGCCGCTGCCAGCAATGGCTTTCCGGCCGGCAACGCCAATAAGGTCTCAAGACCCTGCCTCGAATAGGGCGCGCTCCAGATGGCATCGCTGGCGCCATCATCAGGATCGGGCTCGATACAACCGATGGCACGCGCGACGTCCCGCAGCGAACGGCCGCCGAACTCGTAACCGATCTGCACGAAGGCGGCGGGGACGCGCTTCAGCAGGGCCGATCGAACCGCGACGATGCGCGAAACCATCAGGGCCTCCATCGCGACCGGGCTCGTCAGTCCAGAGGCGGCGAGGAAGCTTTCGTAGATGGTTCGCAGGCGAAGGCCGCCGCGCGCGCAGAACAGCAGCGTGGTATCGTTCGGGTGCTCAAGATTGGATAACAGGATCCACATCTTGAGCGCGAATTCGGCAAAGATCGGGCCCAGGATCAGGCGACCGAAGTCGCGTCGGCTGGTGACGCTGGCCGGTCTGGAGTTCGCCGCCTTGATGCGAGGCTCCGCGAGCGCAGCCGCAACCGACGAAAGCGTGCGCATGGCGCGCTGCAGGCGCGGCCGCGGCAATAGAACCGCCTGCATTCCGGCGGCACGGGGCATGGCCAGGTCGGAGCGTGGGTGATCGCCGCAATGAAGCATTCTCGCCAGCGGCACGCCCTCATTGGCGGCGACGCTGGCGAACAACCGGCCCGAGTGTTTGGTCAGGCCGAAATCGCAGCTGACATAGGTGCGTTCGATCGGTATTCCCGTGCCACGCCTGAACAACAGCTCGTTGACCGCCGCCGTCGGAAGGTAGATATCCGAGATCGCGATGATGGACTTCCCTTCCGCGCGGAGGGCGACGAGCCAGTCGATCAGCGCGCGATTAGCGCTGAGGCTTCGCCGCTCGACCGCAAGCTCTGCTTCCAGCATGTGGGTGACGCAGGATGGATCGATCCCTAGCAACACCGACTGTATCTGCTGAATGCGCGTGAGCGAGGCGTCGCCTTCCGGCCGCTCGATCTTGACGGCCTGGTAAGCGAGGCCCTGGACCGCGAGGCGCAGTCTGTAGAGCAGACCGACATCGAACGCGTGCCCGTCGCGGCGCAGCCTGCCGGCGAGTTCCACCGCGACTTCGGCAAAACGGCGGCGTTGGCCCTTGTTGTTACGGAGCAGCGTCGTATCGAACACATCGACGGAAACGATATCGAATGTCGTACGATCTAGCGCGTAGAGTGTTGCGAGAGACAATGGCTCGCCTCGGTTGGCACGACCCGACGTGCAATGATCTACTTGTTGAAATTTGACTTAGGCTAGTGGAGCACTATCTCAAAAGCAATTTATCCGAGCCGACGCGCGCGCGATAAGCCGCCTTATGGTTACGAGGTCTCTTGCGATACCGAGAAGGCGAAACTGCGACGATCGTTCGGCCATCACGCCCGCCTGGCGTGTGCTATTTTCGTCTTGTCGCCTTCGAGAAAATCATTCGGGCGGTATCGCATAAGCGATCAACTCATCTCCGATGGGCGTTCCCATGAAATGATGACCACCGGCCATGATCGCCAGGTATTGACGGCCGCCAGCCTCGAAGGTCATGGGCGTGGCTTGGCCGCCCGCCGGCAGCCTGTCCTCCCACACGGTCTCTCCGGTTTCAATATCGATGGCGCGGATGACGTTGTCCGTCGTCGCCCCCACAAAGATCAACCCGCTTGCAGTAATGACTGAGCCGCCATTGTTGGGCGTACCGATGCGGATCGGCAACATCGACGGAATGCCAAAAGGTCCATTTCCCAGCGCCTTGCCAAGGGGACGATCCCAGATGGTCTTGCCGCTTCGCAGGTCGATGGCGCGTATGCCGCCATAGGGCGGCTGCTTGCAAGGCAAGCCGGTAAATCGAAGCCGCCAACCCGGGTTCACATTGACGGCATAGGGGGCGCCGATCTGCGGCGATGGTTCGCCACCGATCTTGCCGTGCCTCCGATCCATCAAGGTCCAGCCAAGACGGTCCGCTTCAACTCTTGGTACCAGCCGGATCGAGTTCGGCATGTCATTGTAGTTGGCGATGAGAACGCCGCGCATCGGATCGACGGCGATGCCACCCCAATCGGAGCCCCCCATGAAGCCCGGATATTGGATCGAGTACCGCAGGTCCGAAGGCGGCGTGAAAATGCCCTGGTAGCCAGCCCGTCGAAACAGAATGCGGCATACCATCTGGTCGATCGGCGAAAGGCCCCACATGTCCCGCTCGGTGAGATCCGGCTTGCGCAAGCTATGGAACAGCGAGAACGGCTGCGTCTTCTTGCGCCGCTCCGGCTCGACGCCACCCTGCGGGACATCCCGCTCTTCGACCTCCACCAGCGGTTTGCCGGTGCGCCGGTCGAGCACGAAGATATCGCCGCGCTTGCTGGGCAGGATGAGGGCGGCAACGGTACCCCCTTTTGTCGGGAAATCCACCAGCGAGGCCTGCGATCCAAGATCATAGTCCCAAACATCGTTGTGCACGGTCTGGAAATGCCATGCCGGTTTGCCGGTCAGGACATCGAGAGCGACCAGCGAAGTCGCGAACTCGTTTTCCAGATCCGAGCGGCTGCCGCTCCAGTAATCAACGGCTGATACGCCGAGTGGCAGATAGACCAGTCCGAGTTCCTCGTCGCCAGAGGCGGTTGTCCACATATTGGGGGTACCGCGCGTGTAGGTCGCGCCAGCGGGGGGCAGCCCGCCGAGATCGGGGTTGCCCATGTCCCAAGCCCAGCGCAGTTTTCCGGTATCTGCATCATATCCCTGGATCACGCCCGAGGGTGCGTCGCGCTTCTGCCCGTCGAGAACCTGGTGGCCGACGACAACGACATCTCGCACGATCGTCGGCGACGACGTGATCGAAAACATGCCGGGATCGTGCTCGCCAATGCCGATCGTCGTATCGACCTGTCCATTGGTTCCAAAGTGCTCGCAGGGCGAACCGGTCTTGGCGTCAACCGCGATCACGCGTGCATCCAGCGTGCCCTCGATGATACGCGTCGCGCAGGATTGCCCCGGATCAGCGTTCGGTACGGCGTAATAGGCCACCCCGCGACAGGCCGCTGTGAAGGGAATGTTGTCGTCGGGTACCTTCGGATCGAAGCGCCAACGTTCCCTTCCGGTAGCCGGATCGAGCGCAATAAGGAGGTTTTTGGGAGTACAGAGATAGAGCGTATCAGCCACCTTGATCGGGGTGGTCTCCGCGCCATAGGTGTTCATGGTGCGGTCGTTCGGTAGATCGCCGGTGTGAAACGTCCATGCCCGGGTGAGCCTGACCACGTTCTCACGATTGATCTGGGTCAGTGGTGAGTATCGCCGGGCGCTATAGCTGCCACCATAAGCGGGCCAATCCGATCCGGTTTGCAGCGGCGACGGATCCGCCATGCCTTCTGTCGGGGGCGAAACGGCGCCCACGGTTTCAGGTGCCTCCAAAGCATGGCCGATCGCGAAAGCGCAGCCCGACCCCAGCAATATGCACAACGTGATGGCGCCAAAAGCTGCTCGATGACTGCGCTGGAAAGAGCGCAGCCGCCAACTGACAGGGATCACGAAAACCAGCAGCACCAGTGGGCCAACCAAGCGCGGTACCAATGCCCAGCCGTCGAAACCAACCTCCCACCATGCCCAGGGCAGCGTCGAAGCAAAGATGGCGAGGTAAAGCCATGCCCCATGTGCCCGACCTTGGGCCAGTAGCGACCCGGCCACGACCAGGACGGTCCCAGCGCAGACGTAATACGGTGAGCCGCCCAGCAACAGCAACCACCCGCCGCCAAGCACAAACACGACACCGAGCAGGATCATCATCGCGCCAAGAATGAAGGCCAACCAATCAAAGCCAGGCCATCGCTCGCGGATCGTGGAGACCTCAATCAAGAAAATATCTCCTTTTGAACCCACTATCGTCCAACATCATTGTCCAACATCAGGGAAGTCTAGCGAAGAGGCTGAGATGGAGTCGGAGGTTGAGTACGCCGGTTGCTGCTCCTGTTTTGTCATTTTTACTTTTCGTCGTGCGCACCCAGCCGCGGCGAAAGCCAAATCTGCCTCGAACATCGCCGTTCTATCTTCTCACTTTTGTGCTGGACACCGGGAGCGCGCAAAAAAAAATCATCGAAGAACGCCTGGCGCGGACGGCTGATTTGATTGAAAACTGAGTATCGGCGAAAACGAAGCTATAAAGTACGAGTTACAAAGTACGATCTAATGGCAAGATAATGGCAGGATAAATGCATCGTTGATTTTTAGTTCCTGCGTCTTCGTTGCATCGAGGTGCGACCTAGACGTCCGGTCAAGTCAGAAAGACCTGAGATCCATGGGGCGTGTCAAATTCTATTCGTTTGGGGACCGGCATGCCGAAACCGGTGGGCACTCCTCCGGCTTCGACTATCTGAGACTCGTCCTGGCTGTACTAATCATAGCGGTGCACAGCTGTCTAACCAGCTACGGGCTTGCCGCAAACAACGCGCTCTATGACGGCCCACTTGGAAAATTTTGTAACCTGCTGGTGCCGATGTTCTTTGCCCTCAGCGGCTATCTCGTCGCCGGTAGCCTGGAGCGCTCCAGAACGCTCGGAATGTTCCTGGGGCTGCGCGTGATCCGTATCTTTCCAGCGCTGGTCGTCGAGATGGTGCTGTCGGCGCTGGTTCTCGGGCCGTTGGTCACGGTGCTGCCACCGTGGATTTATTTCTCTGACCCATTGTTCTTCAGCTATTTGCTGAACGCCGTGGGCGACGTGCATTATCTGCTGCCCGGTGTCTTTGCGGACAATCCGTGGCCAAGCGTCGTCAATGGACAGCTGTGGACGATACCATATGAACTCTATTGCTACGGTGCAATTGCCGTCATCGCGCTGCTTGGGTTGAAGAGGTGGCGTGTGCTCGGGCCGCTTTTCGTGGTTGTCGTCACCATCACCTATCTACTCTGGGTCTTGCACGGGAGCGACAATAACCTTGTCCCGGGGACCAACGGCGTAAGGAAGCCGTTTCTCGTCGCGACTTTCCTGGCGGGCGTTTCGATCTACTTTTATCGCGAGCTTCTGCCCTGTAATTGGCCGTGTGGAATAGCCGCTTTGGCGCTTGCGCTTGCACTTCCCAGTACGGGGCAATATGCGGGGTTCCTCGCTCCGGTGCCCGCCGCCTATGCCACGGTCTGGCTCGGCCTGATGAATCCGAGCCGGAGGATGCTGCGCGGCTCCGACTATTCCTATGGCATCTACCTCTACGGGTTCGCGCTTCAGCAAACCATGATGCATTTACTTCCGATGGCGCGCATTTGGTATCTTAATATCCTTACCAGTCTTCCAGCCGCGTTTCTGGTTGCGGCGGCGTCCTGGCATTTTGTGGAACGTCCGGCCGGTAAATTGCGTTCGGTATTGAAGCGTCTCGAAGACCAGTTTCTGGATTATCGCAACAGCAAACTTTCACTCCCGCCAAAGGGTACAAACGCAGACCTCGCGGCGCAGGAAAACTAGCTGAGCTAGCCGATTTTCGCGTGGATCAGGTCTGCAAATTCACCCACATTGTTCAGCCGACTGACCTCTGCTGCCGAAAATTTGACGTTGAAAGCCTTTAATGCAGCGAGCACAAGTCGAATGTAGCTTATGCTGTTCCAGTCGGAAACGTCATCGGCCGACCCTCGGTTGGCACGACCGACATGCGATGATCGGACTGTTGGAATTCGCCGTCAGCTAGTGGAGCGCTATCTGGAAAGCAGCTTATCTGCGCTGAAGCGCGATATCCAAGCCGTCTTATGGTTACGAGGCCTCTTGCGACGCTGAGTAGGTGAAATTGCGACGATCGTTCGAACGCGGCGCCTGCCTTGCTGCCCGATCTGGTTGTGCCGTCATAGGTGCCGTTGGCGCATTCATCCGGTAGATCAACGGTCTGCAACGCCCAGCTTCGGTGAGTCGGGCCACTTTCTTGCGACTGGTCCGTCTCATCCGACCAATTTTAAGCCCGTCCATCGCTGGCCGCCCACGGAGGCATCGATCATGGAAATATCTCTTTTCGAACCCAATTCTGTCCAACATTAGGAGAGTTTTTGCGGCGACGACGATTATGGTTTTAAGCACCTGATTGATTACTCTTTGGCACTTCCTCGTTGCATCGAGGTGTTGCTCAGACGGCCAGTCACGACGAAGTAACGAGGATTCATGGCGCGCGTAAAGTTCTATTCGCTCGGCGACCGGTATGCCGCGACCGGTGGGCGATCTTCCGGCTTCGACTATCTGAGACTTATTCTGGCAAGTCTGATCATCGCTGTGCACAGCCCTCTGACGAGCTACGGGCTGGCCGCCAATGACGCGCTCTATGAAAGCAATTTAGCGAGATTTTGCAATCTGCCGGTTCCGATGTTCTTTGCGCTCAGCGGCTTTCTCGTCGCTGGGAGCCTGGAACGGTCAAGGACGCTCGTAATGTTTTTGGGGCTTCGTGTGATCCGGATCGTGCCAGCGCTGTCGGCGGCGACGGCCCTGTCGGCGGTTATTCTCGGTCCGCTGGTCACGACCATGCCGGCCGGACAGTATTTCTCTGACCCGCTGTTCTTCCAATACCTGCTCAACGCCGTCGGTGACGTGCACTATGCTCTGCCGGGTGTTTTCGCGGACAATCCTTGGCCGAGCGTCGTCAACGGGCAGTTGTGGACCATTCCCTATGAACTCTATTGTTATGGTGCGGTGGCTGTCATCGCGCTGCTTGGCTTGAAAAGGCGGCGTGCGCTCGGGCCGGTCTTTGTGGTAGCGATCACGATGCTGTATCTGCTCTGGGTTCTCTACAACAGCGACAATAATGTCGGCGCGAGTACCAATGGCGTGAGGAAGCCGTTTCTTTTTGCAACGCTGCTGGCGGGCGTTTCGATATATTTCTATCGCGAATTGCTTCCCTGGAACGGGTGGTGTGGGACGGCCGCTCTGGCCCTCGTGCTCGCCCTGCCGGGCGCGGGCCGATATGGGGGGTTCCTTGCTCCGGTGCCCGTCGCCTATGCGACGGTGTGGCTCGGCCTGATGAACCCGAGCCGAAAGCTACTGCGCGGCGCCGACTACTCTTATGGCATCTACCTATATGGTTTCGCGGTTCAGCAAACCATGATGCATTTCCTTCCCATGGCGCGCATTTGGTATCTCAATATTCTCATCAGTCTCCCAGCCGCGTATCTTGTCGCGGCGGCGTCCTGGCATTTTATTGAACGTCCGGCAGGTCAATTGCGGTCGGTATTGAAGCGTCTCGAAGACTGGTTTCAGGAGTATCGCAACGGCGAGCGCGCATCCATCCGAGAGGCAACAGACGGAGACCTCGCGGCGCAGAAAAACTAGCGCCAGGGATGCCGCCGCTCCGGCAACGACATCGCCTTATACTCGCTGCCTCGTGACGACTGCCGGCCGGTGCCCAAGAAAGTCCGACAATGCATGCTCAAGCGCAAGCCTAATATCGCCCGCATGCGCCCGGCTCCGCGTCGCATCACGTTACCCGAGCCAGCTGGCCGGGTACATCGTTGACAAAAGGACTAGCGCATCTTCGTACGGATAAGTTCCGCAAATTCACCCACGTTGTTCAGCCGACTGACCTCGGCTGCGGAAAATTTGACGTTGAAGGCCTTTGATGCAGCGAGCACAAGTCGAATGTGGCTTAAGCTGTCCCAGTCGGAAACGTCATCGGCCGTCATTTCCGGCCGTAGAACGATATCGTCTTCATCGAAGACCTCGCGGAATACCTCAGTGAGGCGCTCGTAGATCTTGCTGTCCATGTTAATCCTCTTCTGGTTGCTGGCGAGATGCGGCCTCGCTGGAGTGGCACGCAACCGAATTGACTGTCTTTCCGATACGTTCTGCCCAGATCTTCGCCAGGTGTGGTTTGGGATGGACCTCGTCCGAGTAATCGTCGTCCGCGTTGAGGTCCGAAAGATTGAAAAATGCGAAGCCTTGGCGACCTCCAAATTTCTTCAGGAGATCGGGCAATCGCTGGTGATATTTTGCATCGTAAGCCATCGCCTCCTGATGCCACTGCGGAATAGGGAGATCAACGACCACAACCCGTTCGTGGGCATCCAACAGCGACGCGATGGTATTCTCAAACTCCGAAAATTCGTCGCTCGATATGTCATCTTTCCGACCGAGCTGAGCGTACCAATAGGCCGTGGCGGCGCGTCTTTCATCAGCACTGAAATGAGCGGCCTCCCGCTCCGCTTCCGTTCGATTGGGCGGGCGGATAAAAAATTCGCCCCTGAGTTTGCCGGTCAGCTGACGCGCGACGGCTTCTGCGACAATAAATGGTCTTATCAGGGCGTCTTCCATGGGCAGCCATGATGGGGGGAGCAGCGAGTGCGGGCCTTCCGGGGTATGACGATAGAAGCCATACCGGTAGAGCTCGAGATCAATGTCGGTTTCGGCATTTTTGCGTGAGGAGGCTGGCCAACGATCCTTGCTATCGCCAAAAACACCGTACCAAACCCCGAAAACGAAGGTGTTCCCCAGCCGGGCTTCCGGACGCTGGACGAAGTGAACAAGGTCGACCGTCTGACGAATCTCGGTAGCGTTCGAGTTGCCTATCGCAAGATTGCTGACCTGCGCGCAGGGAATGTTTCCCTGCATCTGCTCCGGACGCATGCCGAGGTCGGCATCAGATGAACCTAAGATCAGTACTCGCGGCCGAGGTGGGCTCAGCGTGCCACGATTAAAAAACAAATATTTGGTCGCGGTCGCATAGACCGTGTTGGGAGCCAATGAGGTGTCAAGTATATCGGTGGCGCGGTCTTTTGGGGCAATCAGAAACGATCCGGCGATCAATACCCCATACAGCAAAAGAAAAGAGGCTATCGTCCTTACCGTCTGAGCAAGTATCAAACCCATTGTCAGAACGCCTTGTAAACAAATTCGGGCGACTCATTGAGCAGCCCCATGACAAAAAGAACCAGCAGCAAGCGCGACGCCACAAGCATGTTTTCCGCGGGGACTGTTCTGAGCCTCATACGAAGCGCGACCGCCTTCAAACCTTGCAACACGAGCTGGCATGGGCTGTATAGCAACGCATAGCCGATAGTGAGCGCCACCAGAGCCGAGCCAACGCCGGCAAAGCCAAGTCGCTTGGTCAGTAGCCCTAGCTGATCGAGGCTGGAGACCCAGAGGCAGGTGAGAGCCATGGCGAAGTACGTAAAAGTCAGACCGCGCGATAACGCCGAGTAGATCCCGCTATCCTGCATCAAGCGATATTTCTTCTTGCCGAGAGTGGAGGTCATGCCGACTTGCCAAAGTTTGTTGACGCTCGCGCCCAACCCCATCAGAAAGCCGTAGATAACAAAAACGCTCGTCGAGCCATGCCAAATCCCCATCAGCAGGAAGGTCACGAAGAAGCACAGGACCCCAAGATAGGCCGTGGCGGCGGGTGATGGAACTAGTTGTACCAGCCGCAGCATCAGCGGAGTAAAAACATACGCCTTAAACCAGAGTGACAGCGTGATGTGCCAGCGCTGCCAGAATTCCAGGAAACTACGGGCAGTGAAAGGTCGATCAAAGTTCTCAGGGAGCTTCTGGCCGAGCAGCGATCCGACACCCAGCACGATATCCATATAGCCCGAGAAATTATAATAAAGGTATGCGGTGTAGCTAGCTGCCGAGAAAGCGTACTTGCCGTAAAAGCCGATGCTACCCCCGGCAGCGTCGGGCAGAAAAATCTGCACGCTCACGTTCTCAAAGAGATAGTGAGCCGTGGCTGCGATGACGGCCACCTTCAACAGCCCAGTTGCCACCCGCGAGAATGCAGCCAATACCAGCTCGCTGTTCAGGGGCGCCGACAGGTTAGCCTCGTCGTTCTTGAATTGCTGCCATGTCTGTATCGGCCCGGATACGAAGCAGAGAAAATGGCAGGTATAGCGAAAATACTCCAGCGGGCTTGGAGCGACTGCGATCTCACCCGCCGACACATCGACAATCAGATGGATCATTCGGAACAAAATATAGGACAGGCCGATCACGGTATAGGCGAACGGCAGGGTGTAGGCTTTCAGGAAAAAAAACTGCTTCAGAAAGACATACACGAGAAGGATGAGCAGCAGGCTGGCGGCCATCGCGAAGGTAGTGCGATCTCGCGAGACCATCCTCAGAAGACCGTATCCAAGGACGAGGAACGCGGCCAGCGGCAGGAGTTCAGTCCAGGCTGTGGAAAAGCTCGCCAACATTACCAGATTGGCAATTGACAGCACTGTCTTGCGGTATGCCGCTCCGGCCGATACGTGAAAGGCCAGAACCGTCAAGAAGAGGAAGGCGTAAAAGAGTGGCGAGGTGAAATTCATGCAAATACCGGTGATTATGAGCCCGAGGCGATTGGAAGTGCGTTGACAAAAATGTTGATTGCTAAGCTAAGGACAAACATAACGAGCTTGCGGCCGTGAAAACGTTCGGTTCGATCACTCCATGGAGGGCAAGCCGGTCCGCTTAATGACCATGGGCGCGGTCTCGGGAACGACGTCGGTGCTTATCTCCCAGAATGTCGCCCCATCCTCGCGCTCAGCCGTCTTGCTGAACCCGATCTTTGGGAAGTGATCTCTAACGAGATCGTTCTTTTCTGTCGGGTACCAGGCGCCGGTTAAACGCTTGATGCCAGCGCGGCGTCCCTGCAGGATGAGCTCCCGGAGAACCATGTTTTCGACCTGTCTACCCAGCACGCGACAACTCATGAGCCACGTATCGATATCCCAGGTTGCAGGTTGGGTTAACCTGCAAATCGCCACGCTTATCATGCCATTGTCGCCAAACTTGTCCTCGAGGCGAACCTGAAGCGTAAATGCGTCGCGCGCTCCTTCTAGCTCGGCGACCTGGGCCTCGGTATAGCGACGGGTCGTGAGATTGAACTGATTGCTCTTGTTGATGAGCTGTGCGATCCGGGCACGGCCTACGGCATCGAAAGGAGCGAAGGTAATTCGCATATCCAACGACTGAAGATATTCGGAGAGGTTGCTGGCCTTGCGTTGAAGCGTGACGCGGCGGGCGTTATCTTCGTAACTCTTCGATCGATTGCGGTCTTCCTCCGAGAAGCTGACAGCCTCGAAGTAACCGGCAGCCATCAGGGTGCGCGCGTAAAGAGCAGGGTCTTCTGGCATTTCCGGAACGGCCACGTCGGGAAGCATTCGACGAACCAAATCTCGTTCGAACGGATTGTCATCCACGAACACCATTGCGTCCAAGCCAAGATTGAGTTCCCCGGCTATCGCTCGGATGTTGGTCGCCTTATCATCCCAATTCGCCTGGAACACTGAAATATGCTCTTCCTTCAAGAGCATCTCAGGGTGCTCCCGGAACGGCCTGCGCGCGACGTCGTCGGAATTCTTGGAGCTCACAGCGATCACGACGCCGCGGTCTCGCAGGGACAGCGCCGCGCGCTGCAAGTCGAGATGCGCTTCCCCGGTTGCGTCCCCTTGGGCGACTTTGATGCCCTCCAGGCCGTCGTCGCCGATGACGCCGCCCCAGACGGTATTATCGAGGTCCAAGATGAGGCACTTGCGCGCTTTTCCTCGCAGTGAACCAAGGAGACGCGCGGCGTGTTCGGCATAGAGAGGAACGCAGGCACTCGCAAATGGAAGCTTTGCCAGGTTCCATTCCGATGGCGAGCACCATGCTGATTGTCCAACCAGATCCGCCGTGCCGTCAACGTCCAATAGAACGTGGCCTGAGCCCTTGGCGATATCAAGGATACGCAGGTTCAGAGCGTTTAGCATCGAAGTCAAGGTGCCGGGCATTGATCGGTCCAACGAACCGAAGAGCCGTTCCGGTGGCTTGGCGATTGTCTGCAGGATACACAGCGCGCCGCTATTCGCGGAAATCGCATTGCACATTGTCTCGATCAGCTCCGCGCATTGGCTGACGATCTGTTCGGCGGCGCTGTGATCGCCAGGCGTCGCCTTTAAAGGCAGGCTGCGATGATCAATCGCGAGCAAAACCGCATCGAGTGGCTGCGAATAGAGTGGCGATTGCGGAGAAAGTGCGTCCTGCAAGGCCTGGTCATATCCGCCCAATACGCAATCGAGCGCCACGCCGTGACGGGCCGAGCTTGCCACCAAGGCGGGCACGATCAAATCCAAGGTGCCGGTACCCAATAGGCCTAGCCGAAAATGTGTTAATGGCCGCAAGTCGTGACCGATCGAGATAGCGTTGTTTAATATTCCGCCCAGGCGGTTGAGCTGGTTCCCGTCGAGCCGGTAGCGCGCGAGCCGGCGCGCATTGGCGCCGAGATCATTTCCCGATCGCGGCAAGGCCTTGCATTCGGCTCTGAAGCTTTCAGGCGGCTTCTGTAACCACTCCAACCCGCTAAACAGCTCAAGAGACATTGCGATTATGGTACTCCGACTTTACTGCAACTTTGGCCAATAGTTTATGAAACGGGGATGATGGCCAATTTGCGGCCCCAAAACGCCGAGCGTGGACCGCCCGATTGTGGGCTGAGGCTCTGGTTAACTTCCGAGGCTACAGTTAACTAAAGCCCTTCACGCTGAAATTGTAGCGCGTATGGCACGGAAGTGCGGGCTTTGGCAGATCAGCGTGGCCAGGATTGAACCTCACGCACGATGGGCAGCATCGTTTCTAGCGGGTCGGCAGTCTCCACAGCGGTTACGGAGGCGGTTTGATCGGTGGCCAGGCGGGGGAGTTGGCTGATTGTGACATGCGAAGGAGAAAGCGCTTTATTGAGGTCGGCGCACAAGACCTCACCGGCGGCCTTTGCCATAGTGTATTCCGTCATTCCCTTGGGGCGCTCGGCGACGGCGACCGAGGATGGATAGAAGGCGGACAACCGAAGCTGGCGGGCTAGCAACGCCTGCATCAACTGCCAGAAGCCGTGGACATAGACATCGAAAAACTCGTGGAATCGTTCCGAGGAAAAAACCCCGGCCTGCGGTTTAAAAATAGCGGGCGTGGCGAAGTAGTAGGCGTGTGAGGGCGCCTCGGTCAGCGTAGAGAGTTGTTCGCTTGCGGGTTTGCATGCGTCATAGTGCAGGGTTTCACAGAGTCCGCCAGCCGCGCGAATTTCCTCAGCCACTCTTTCGGCATCTTCTTTGCCCGATTGCCAGGTGATCAGGACCCGCCCTCCGCCGGCGGCGATCAATTTGGCGGTCAGTTCGCCAAGGCCACGCGAGCCTCCAACAATGAGTGCCAGACTACCGGCGAATTCGTCCGCAGTGACCGAACCCTTGAGGGACAGCATGGACAGCTGCGCGACCGGAGGCTGGCGGGCGAAGCTGTTCACCATTCCGGAAATTCCGCCACCAACGATCTCCAGGTCAACGAGGCGGAAGCTCGGGTCGCTGTTGGTGACCCGGAAGTCAAGGAAATCGCGAGTTGGAAAGTCGCATCCACTGATGGATATCTGGCTATATATGGAGTGAAGTCCCGGACATACCATTCCGACAAGATACGTGCTGGCGGCCAGGGCCGCGATGCGCCGAACGCCGAACCACCGGGACGCTGCGGGGAAAAGCGACAAGGCTGTTTCCGCCGTCATATGCAGGTCGAGGCGGCCTGAGTAATCGGCAAATTGATCGAAGGGCAAGTCCAGTGGTGTTGCTTTATATGGTACCGGGCGGCAAGGAACATCGGTCCAGTCCGGTCCTTTACCGGTTATCTCGCCGATATCGATTACCAGTTTGGTCCGCGCAACGCCGTCTACGCAGAGGCTGAGGCGCACGCTGGATGGTTTCTGTAGGTTTAGTACGAGTTCGACTGGCTCACCTAGGTAGATGTATTTGTAAAACTGGGCCCGGACACCACAGATTGGTGGCAACTCGGGTTGATGGGCGGCAAACGCATCAAGTGCCCAAAGCAGCAGGTGGATGCCATGAACAACGGGAGCGCCGGCCTGCGTGCGCCGCGCCTGCACGGCATCAACATGTATGGGATTGCAATCGCCGGAAGCATTAGCGAAACCCATTTGATCGGCAAGATGGAAGACGCGTTTTGCCAGGCCCATTAATCATGTTCTCTCACGTTGAAGGTGGTAGCTCACAAGGTTTCTGGGGCAATCACGCCGCCAGGGCAAGAGGCCTCGGTCGTGCCCAGTTACTTGACCCTGGTGGTTGTCTGGTGTGATCGGTGGTGCGTACGCTCCCATCTACCGAAGAAACGGGTGCAATTCGAACCCCGGGAGCTGGAAGAAATGCATGAGACGTTCGCCGCTGCTGCTGCCAATAAGAATTGGTTTGCGCTTCCGACCGGCGGCCGGTTAATGGGTATCTATCGTGAAGCCGCAAAACCGGCCGATGATTGGCGGCCAAGCCCAGAGGATAACGAAGGCGAATAAATGACTGTCGAGTACGTCGGAATTGTCGCGGTGCTGCTAGGCATCCTGTGCTTGTACTATGAGCAATCCGTCATCGCGTATGTGTTTCTTGCCGCGACGTTGCTGGGCGCTGCTGCCGCCTTTGTGCTGACCAATCTTGGCGGAACGAATATTTCGCCCGCCCACCTGCTGCTGTGTTTCCTGCTTTTGCGGCTGTTCCGAAACCCCGAGATTCTGGACAACGCGATGCGGGGACTTAGCTTTGGCCGCCCCGGCTTCTGGCTCCTGCTGACGGTCATCTACAGCACGGTTGCCGCTTATGTGATGCCCAGGGTCTTCGCGGGCGAGACCATGATCTTTGCGGTTCGTGCGCAGAGCAGCTTCAGCATTCCGCTGTCGCCTGCGATGTCGAACCTGACGCAGTCAGTCTACTTTATCGGCGATCTCGTCTGCTTTATCGTGATCTTCGGATATGCCAGCACCCAGAGCGGGCATCGGGTATTGGGAAAAGCCGCGATCGCATGCGCAACCATTAACCTGATCTTCGCCGCGCTTGATATCGCCACCTATGTGACCAACACGGCAGATTTGTTCGCGCCCATTCGTAACGCCAACTATTCGATGTTGAACGATTCGGAAATGGCCGGGTTCAAGCGAATTGTCGGCTCCTTCACAGAGGCGTCCGCATTCGGCGCGATGACTCTTGGATACTTTGGCTTCACCGGCAAACTGTGGTTGCTCGGCGCCTATCCGCGAGTTTCGGGCCCGCTTGCGCTGTTATCCCTGACCGCTCTGGTGTTCTCCACGTCAACGACCGCCTATGTGGGCATCTCGGCGCTGCTCGCCTTTGGCTATGTTGAAACCCTGATCCACGCGCTGTATCGGCCGGCGACGCGCTCTACGATGATATTCCTGCTGGGAGCTCCCTTCCTCGCTTCGCTGCTGGTCATCTCGATATTATTGAGCGATACATATTCATTCTACATCAAGAGCCTGCTCGACACGATGGTCCTGAACAAGATGTCCACGGACTCAGGCGTCGAGCGATCCTCATGGAACAGACAGGCGATGCAGAATTTCATCGACAGCTACGGCTTCGGAGTGGGCAATGGCAGCGTGCGCGCCTCCAGCATCCTTTTCGGTGTGCCCGCGAGCCTCGGCGTGCTGGGCACGTCGCTTTTCCTGCTGTTTCTCGCCGGCGTTTTTCTTGGCAAGCCCAAGGGACAGCAATTTGACCGGTTGGACGACGCGTTCCGCCAGGCTGCAAAATATGCCTGTCTTGGCTGGTTCGTTTCCGGCGCGACTTCGGGTGCCGTGATTGACCTCGGCCTGCCATTCTTCGCAATGGCCGCTTTGGCCTGCGCGAAGCCTGCACGCGGAAGGGCCGAAGCTATCCCATTTTTACAGACTTCTGGATAGTCCCCAGGCCGCGGAACCGCGGCACATACCGTTAGTAGCGCGACCGATCATTCGTATAGGAAACCTGATTGCCCGATCAGAACGGATAACGTCGCCGGCACCGCCGTTAGTTGCAAGGAATTCTGGTCACGTTCTGACGTCAATCATCCCATGTTTGCGCTAACCATGTTGGCAGATCCTCCTAGCGATGGAAAATTGAGTACAGCGAATATCAATATCGACAATCTTTTGCCTTACTCCGATCTATCGTGAGGCACGACCCGTTGTTTCAATCACTGCTCGTTTTGCAGCGTTTCGTCGATGCGTTAAGCGGTCTCGCCCTTGTCGTTCAAGTAGAGATTGTATCGGATCGTGCATGCGCGCCAATCGAATTTCAGAGCCACTGCATCGGGAGGCTTGCTAGCGTCTTACAATGTCATTGAGAATGGCGGAGAGTAATTGATGGAAACCGATACACCGTACAGCCGGGAATTCTATCTCGGCCAGCGCGACGGATCCTATACGTCCGCCAGCGTGATCGTGCCGATCATCAAGGAAATCTTCGGGCCCAGATCGGTTTGCGATGTCGGATGCGGCGTTGGCACATGGCTGAGGGCCTGGAAGGACAACGGCGTCAGCGACATCAGAGGTTTCGATGGCGAGTACGTTGATCGCTCGCAGCTGATGATTGATCAGGCGAACTTTCAATGCCACGATTTGCGAGCGCCGTTGCCGTCCGATGCCAAATATGATCTGGCGATGTCGCTGGAAGTGGCCGAGCACCTTCCGCCGGACCGTTCGGAGAGCTTTATCGCCGAACTCACCACGCTGGCGCCGGTGGTGCTGTTTTCGGCCGCGATCCCTCAGCAGGGCGGGACCGACCACATCAACGAGCGATGGCAGTCGTATTGGGCCGGACTTTTCGCGCGGCAGGGATTTACGCCGCTCGATGTCATTCGCCCCGCGGTATGGGAAAACGATGCCGTCGAGCGATGGTATCGGCAGAATAGCATCGTGTATTGCCGTAACGACGTGGTCGCTGATTACGCGTGGCGGTCCGCGGGACGCGTGCTGCCATTATCCATCGTGCATCCGAAGCAGTATATCGAAATCCGTCAGGAATATAACGTTGCTGGCGCGTTTGAATTGCTGAAGGGCGCTGTGCACAGGGCTATTGCGCGACGTCTGGGGATGAGCGCGAAATGAACATGGTGCCCGCAATCGCGGCAGGGCGCCAGTGCATCGCCCTGCTGTGCGATGAGGGCTATCTGTTCCCCTCGCTGGTCTGTGCCAAACAGGCTCGCACATACGCGCCCGCGAGCGCCGACGTCGTGGTGTTCCTGGAAAGCGATCGTCTGACGCCGGAGCGTCAACGCATATTTGAGGCGGTCAGTGGCGCGTCCGTTCGCGCTATTCCTGCCTGGCTGCCGGATCTTCTGGATCGGTCCGTTCCAAAGGATTTCTTTCAGACGCACGTCAACCGCGCGGCGCTCTTCCGACTGTTCGTCGCCCGGCTTCTGGAAGAACGTTACGAGCGTATCGTCTACATGGACGGTGACATACAAGTCCGGCGGCCACTGGACGAATTGTTGAAGACCCCATTACCGGAAGGGACTGTCGGCGTGGTGCCGGACTGGGTCGCGCTGCACAGCGTCGATGGCATGCCGCACGCAGCGGCCAATAGGGCCTATATGGCGGGTCTGGATTTCTCAAGGGAACACTGGGGCTCGTACTTCAATTCCGGGGTAATGATGGCTTCCCCGGATACCTGGAACGATATCGGCCCCAAGGCCCTGGAGTTTCTTGTCGCAAGGCCCGGCTCGTGCAGGCTGCACGACCAGAGCGCGTTCAACCACGTCTGTCGGGGCCGTACCACCAACCTTTCCCTGCGTTGGAATTTTCTTCGGCATTTTATGTCGCTACCGGCATACGCGGCCATTGATCCTGCCATCGTGCATTTTGTCGGCAAGCTCAAGCCATGGGACGGCGTTTATGCTCCCTGGGGTCGAGCCGAGTTCGAACCGTATCTGGAGATGGCCGCCGCCCTGCGCGGTACCGACGTCGTCTGGCGACGGCAGCCGCTGTGGCAGCGTATCGCATATCATGTCAAGCCGTTCACACGACGCGATGACTACGCGGATCGCCCCTATCGCGACGCTATCGACACGGCGGTGCGCGCGCATTGCGGCGGATAGCCACAGCAAATGTCATAGTTGTGACAAGGTCTTCACGACCTTGGGGACCGAGGCGATAGCCAGCCGGAAAAAATGTATACCGCGGCGACGGGACTGCCACATAAGACCGGGCATTCTCTGTGCGACCGTGGCAATGGATTGCATCGGCGACCAGATATTAGTCGTCTTCGTTTATTTAGACCTCGGTCTATAAGTTGTGCGTTTGGTGGGGCGAATATTGGCCGCGAGATCGCTTGATGTGCTTCGCCGTGTTGTCCTCATCAGCGACCTCGCTGTTGAGCGCGATGGCGCCACGACCGTGGCGATGTCCGCGGTCCGCACGCTTCGAAAAAATGGAGTAGCCGTGACGTACGTCTGCGGCGACGACGGACAAAATGCCGAGCTCGCTGATCTGGGCGTCCAGGTCGCAGCGACGCGGGGTCAGGAAATAGGTAAGTCGAAGGCTTTCGATGCGGCCACAGCCGGCCTTTATAACGCCAAAGCGGCAGGCGTCCTCAGGAACGTCATCAAGCAGGTCGATGGCGAGGGGGTCGTCTATCATCTCCACAATTGGTCTAAAATCCTGTCGCCGTCGATATTCCGGGCCTTGAGCGGCGTATCGGAAAGATTGCTTGTCTCGACGCATGACTATTTTCTGGCCTGCCCCAACGGCGGGTACTTCAATTTCAAAACGAAAGCGCCGTGCGAACTGACCCCGCTCTCCACCGCCTGCCTGTTGACCGATTGCGACCGCAGATCCTATCTACAGAAGATCTGGCGGGTGGTCCGCAGTGCAACCCTGCGCGGTATGATCGATCTGTCCCGCAGAAATGCGACAATCCTTGCGGTACATGATGGAATGGTGGATCATCTGGTGCGCGGCGGCATCGCGGCGGACTCGATCAAGGTGCTTCGCAATCCGGTGACGCCGTGGTCGGATACGCGGATCGCGGTCGAGAATAACCGCAAGTTCCTCTTCGTCGGGCGCCTCGATCACGACAAGGGGGCCGAGCTTTTCGCCCAATCGGCCAGAAATGCCGGTGTGCCCATTCAGATGATCGGCGATGGTCCGCTGCGGGCATCGCTTCAGCAGTCCTATCCGGAAGCCGAGCTGATGGGCTGGCGATCGCGTCGAGAGGTCGCGCGACTAGCCAGAGACGCACGCGTCGTCGTTATGCCGACAGCGTCACGCGAGACCTTCGGGCTGGTTGCATTTGAGGCCCTGACCAGCGGAATTCCGGTAATAATTTCCCGGTTTGCCGCAACCAGCGACGAAATCGTCCGCAGCAAAATTGGTTTCGCTTGCGATCCCTATGATGCAAAGAGTTTGACCGGGCTTTTGAACGTCATGGCGAGCGATAGCGAAGGCCTTCGGCTCATGAGCGAACGGGCTTGGAAGGTGCGAGGTGCGCTCGCCCATTCACCGGAAAGATGGGGCGATCGCCTGATGGCAATCTATGCGGAAGCGAACCGCGCCGGGGCGCGGGCCAACGAGATCATGGCACTCCATGGCGCTTAAGCACACCGCAATGCGCTGCTTCGGCCAGATGGCCTATATTTCCCGCGTGACGGCGCTGGCGGCGCGCGGATATGGGGGGGCCGGCGCGATTCTAACGCTTCACAGCGTCGTGGCTGATGATGATCCGCTGCCCAGGGATCATGTTCATACCTCCGCCGCCTTCCTGGAGAAGATGATCCGCCACTACTTGGCGCAAAGGGTTGCGATGCTGTCGTTGTCGGACGCGATCGCACGACTGGAAAGCGCATCGCAGGAACGCTTTGTGAGTTTTACTCTGGACGACGGGTACCGCGACAATCTCACCGTGGCACTGCCGATTTTCAGAAAATACGGTGTGCCATTCACGCTCTATGTCACCAGCGCGTTTCTGGAGCGCCGCTGCAAGGACTACCGATGGGGACAGCTTCGCCATCTGATCATGGACAATTCCACGATCGCCGTAGACGCGGTGGGAGAGCGTCTCATCACGGGAACGCGAGAGCAGAAAATTCAGGCCTACTACAAGCTGACGCGATGGATGAACGACGGGACCCTCGCTCCTGAGGCGATTAGCTCGCTGTTCGAAAACCATCGAGTAACGACCACGGAGGCACTTGACCAGGACGCCCTGACCGCCGCCGAGCTTGCCGCGGCTGCCCGGTCGGAGCCCTTGCTCGAGATTGGTGGACATACCACGACGCACAGCCGGCTGGCGCTGCTTGATGAAGCCACAGCCTCTGACGATATCCGGCAAAACAAACGGCAGCTGGAGTCGATCATTGACCGCGAGGTTCGTCACTTTGCCTATCCATTCGGCGACCCCACAAGTTGCGGTAGCCGGGAATTCGGCATGGCAAAAGCTGCAGGTTTCGCCACGGCGGTCACGACACGAATTGGAAATCTGTTCTCAGACCATTTGCAGCATCGCTGGTGTTTGCCGAGGCTTCGTTTTCTGGGACCCGGCGAAGGCCTGGGCTTGATGGAAAGTCAGAGATCCGGACTCGTCACTGCCGTGGCGACGCGGTTGGGAAATCCTGTCAGGTTGGGGTAGCAAGTGCGAACTCGTCGTCAAGAGCGCCAGTTCACGTCCAGCTCCGCGGGGATTAGCCACGCGGCGCGGGCCCGTTCGACATCGTGACCCTGGAAATTACCCATAGCGATCGCAGGCTGGCGTTCGGGGCGATGGCTTCGGGGGCCGTGAACGCGACCAAGCTCACGCTCCAGCTGCTGCTGTTTCCGGTCATGGCCCGGTTGCTGGGCCCCGATGAATTCGGTCTCTATGCGCTGGCATTGCCGACCGTTGCCCTGATTGGGCTGTTGGCCGATGGCGGTTTGGGCGCGACGCTGGCGCGGGAGGATGAATCGTCGGAGCTGGTCTGGTCGAGCGCGTTCTGGGCTCTTGCCTTTCTTGGGATCACGCTCGGACTTTGCTCGGCGACATTTGGACTGTTGCTGGGTTATCTTTCAAAACAACCACGGCTTCCCGGGATCATCGGCCTGCTGTCGCTCGGTCTTGTGTTCATGACGCTTTCAGTGGTGCCGTCGGCACGGCTGGCGCGGCGCAAGCATCTGGGGGCGAGCGCCGCCGCCGACCTGACCGCGAACCTGACGGGCGCGGTCATTGCCGTCGCCATGGCCTGGCACGGTGCGGGAGCCTGGAGCCTGGCCGCGCAGTATCTGGCGATTTACGGTATCCGGGCCGCGCTGCTGAATCTCACTGCCTTTCATGCCCCGCAGGCGGTGTTCAGTTTCAAGGCGCTGCAACATCACTTTGTTTCCGGCGGCACCATGATTGCGATCCGGATCAGCGAATATGCCGGCCGGCTGGTCGAGAATTTTCTGGTCAGTCGTTTTTTCGGCACCACCCTGTTGGGCAGCTATACCTTCGGCAACCAGGTTTCCAAGGTTTCGACCGAGGCGGCATCTAATGTGATTTGGGCCGCGCTTTATGTCCAAGCGCTGACCGGCGAACGGAGCCAGATCGTGGTGCTGCATCGACGACTGTGCCGGATGCTCGGGATTGCACTCTTTCCCTTGAGCTTTCTGGCCGCCGCCGCTGCGCCGGAAATCGTCGATCTGTTGCTGGGCTCCAAATGGATCGGGCTTACGTTCCTCCTTCAGGTACTTCTGCCGACCTACACCTTCAGCGCGATCAGCACCCAGACGGCACCCATTCTCATGGCTTACGGTCGCCTCGATATTTTCTTCTGGTGCATCTTTGGACTCAGCGTGGGACGCGTGCTGGCGGTCGGTCTGGGCTGGTGGCTCGGTCTGGATGCCGCTGTATGGGCGATTGTTGCCGTGACCGTGATCTTTTGTGGCTCGATGCTAAAGCTGCCCGCCGAGGCGACCGGATGCCATGCATTGCCGATGCTGCGTGGCCTCGTCGGTCCGGCGATTTCAGGAGCAGTGGCCTCGGCATGCTACCTGCTCATCGTGAGGGCATTTGGTGCGAATATCCTCTGGATGTGTGTCGGGTTGGCTGCAGGCCTCCTCGCCTACGGACTGTCGATGGTCGTGATCGATCGAAGGCAATTAGGAGAGGACTGGGCCGTCGCGCGCAGGATCATTTCCCCTCGGGCATCGCATGGCTCGGGCCCGTCGCTCGAACCGGCAACTCATTGAGGATCAAATGTCGCTTGAACGCCTCAACATGGTCGTCGGAATCGCAACCGCGGGTCGGCGCGAGATTCTCTCCAAGGCGGTCGATCTCCTGGCTCGTCAATCGCGTCCGCCAGACAGGCTGCTGATCAGCCGCATGTCGCCATCGGATGTTGACGAGCCCGCATTCGAAGGCTTCCCGGCTCCGATTCTCATTCTGGATGGAGCGACCGGGCTGACGGCGCAACGCAACGCCATCCTTGCGGCCGCGGGCGGCGCGGATATCGTGGTATTCTTTGACGACGACTTTTTTGTCTGTGACACCTATCTGTCAAATCTGGAAGGCCTGTTTGCGGCACACCCGGACATAGTCGCTGCGACCGGCTTAGTGCTCGCTGATGGCGCATCCGGGCCGGGTCTAAGTGCCGAGGAGGGGCTGCGCATACTCGGCTCACGCCCAACCCAGGTGCAAGACAGCGAGAGCTTTCGCGAATGCTACGGGACCTACGGCTGCAACATGGCATTTCGGACCGAACCCATTCGGCTCAATAAAATTCTATTCGACGAGAATCTTCCCTTCTACGGCTGGCAGGAAGACATTGATTTTTCTCGGCAACTCGCGTGCCATGGCCGTGTCGTCAAGGCCGAAGGCCTGCTGGGGGTTCACCTGGGCACCAAGCTTGGCCGCACGTCGGGCGTTCGCTTCGGATATTCGCAGATTGCCAATCCGATTTATCTCCTTCGCAAGGGGACACTTTCCTGGAGGCGTGCGACGAGGCTGATGTGGCGCAATATCGCAGCCAATGTGGTGCGCAGCGTTTCGCCAGAGCCCTGGATCGACCGTAGAGGCAGATTAAAGGGCAACATTCTGGCAGCCATTGACCTCCTGATTGGACGCAGTTCGCCAGATCGCATTGTCCGGTTAAATTAGCTCGAGTGTCCGGTAGCCGCGTGTGCAAGCAACGTCCTTACGGACTCAAGTTCGGAACAGGTGAAATGCAGTTTCCGTCGTTTGGCCACGATGCTTCGAAGCCATGAAGCGCGCTCGTCGACACGTCAAGCTTGGCTTGCTGCTCGGCTCGCTGCTCGTGCTGGGCTCAGCCAGTGTGGGGCAGCGCCTGCTCCGCGCAGGGCCGGTTCCCCACGAGGCCGTATCGGTCGCGATAGGCTGCGATGCCTTCCTAAGCTCTCTCGGCGTCAATACCCATGTCGACCAAGGCTACAGTCCGCAGTCCTATATTGAGCCGCTGCGATATCTCGGCGTACGCAATGTCCGCGATAGCGGACGCAATTTGCCAGGCTTAGTCATGCTTCATGCCAAGGCCGGCGTCCGCGTCGACCTGTTGGGGGCGGATGTCGTAGAACTGATGGGGGCTGCGAGCACCCTGGCCCGAGCCGGCGCCTTGCTTTCGATCGAGGGGCCAAACGAACCGAATAACTTCCCCGTCACGTACAAAGGACGACAGGGTGGCGGACCGACCCAGAGCTGGGCCGCCGTCGCGCAGCTCCAGATGGATCTCTACAGCGCGGTAAAGAGCGATCCGGAATTGAGGGCCTACCCGGTTTTCCAGGTTTCCGAAGGTGGCGCCGAGACTGAAAATGACGGGCTTCAGTTCCTTACGATTCCCGCGGCGGCCGGGACGGCGCTGTCCGACGGCACCGCGTTCGCCGACTACGCCAACGTGCACAACTATGTGTCCGGGGTTCACGGCGGATATGGTGACAATCAGGCATGGCAGGCCGCGGATCCGACCCTGAGCGCTCGCTGGGATGGACTTTACGGCAACTACGGAAGTACCTGGAGAAGGCATTTTCGCGGCTATTCCAACTCCCAGCTTGAGGTGCTGCCCCGCGTGACCACGGAAACGGGTTGGGACGCCGCCACCCCCGACGAGGAGCGATTGCAAGGCGTGGTTCTGCTCAACACCTACCTCGCTCAATTCAAGCGAGGCTGGCGATACTCCTTTATTTATCAGCTGGGTGATGGGGAAGGAGGAGGCGGCCATCAGGGCCTCTTTCATCACGATTGGACGCCCAAGCTGGCGGCGACCTATATTCACAATCTCACATCAATCCTGGCTGACGATGCCTCGGTCGCCAATCCACGCAAGCTCGAATATTCAATCGCCAATGCAGACGATACCGTTCATGATCTGTTGCTGCAAAAGAGCGACGGCGCTTTCGAGTTGGTGGTTTGGGGCGAACGGGTGAGCGGCGACAGCGACGTCGTGGTCAATTTGGGCGGGACTCACGCAGAGATAAGAATCTACGATGCGACTTCAGGCATGGCACCGGTAGAGACGATTACGCATACAGACAGTATTCCGCTGAAAGTGGGCGATCATGCCATGATAATTGAAATCCATTGAGTATTTTGGCTTGGCTTCATGCATAGTCACTGCAGCCGGTGGCAATCTGACCGGAAACGCGATCGCAGCGAATACGGGCCGTTGTCCGGCCGCAGTTGCGATGGTGATGGCTCTCGGTCGCCGGTGCCACCGTCAGCCGCACCAGCCGATAGACGTCCAATGATGAAAAATGCCAACGACGGCGAAGGGCGAAGCTGGACTATCAATGGTCGCTTTCTGACCCAACGCATGACGGGCGTACAGCGCTATGCGTACGAAGTCGTTGTCGCGCTTGATGAGATTTTGGCTCAAGAGCCTGGCGAAACCACGTCTCCCAGGCTTCGGCTCCTGGTGCCGCCGGGTGTCGCGGTGAAGACCCCTCTGTCCACGATCGAGATTGATTGGACGAATTTCGGAGCGGGTCATGCCTGGGACCAATTGGTCCTGCCGCTTCATGCGAGATCCAGGGTATTGAGCCTAGGTAACTTCGGTCCGGTCGTGGGCCGAAATCATATCGTATGCATTCATGATGCGAGCACATTCATTCAGCCGGAAAGCTATTCGCGTGCCTTCGGAATGGCTTATCGCACCTTGCTGCCGTTGATTGGCAAGCAGGCCCGCCGGGTCGCGACAGTATCCCAGTTTTCCGCGGACATGCTGGTCAAATACGGCGTTTGCCGACGTGAAAAGATATTCGTTGCTCCCAATGGTCACGAGCATGCGCTACGCTGGAACGCGCGACAGGCTGCCATTCCGCTGCTCGATGCTCTGAAGCGACCCTATGTACTCTTGCAGGGCAACCGGGCAAAGCATAAGAACATCAATGTCATCCTCGATCAGGCGCAGGCACTTGATGAGGCCGGCATCGATATTGTCGTGGTCGGCGCGGCCTCGAATATCTTCTCGGCGGATGCGCCGGACCTTTTGCGATCCAATATCCATCACGTGGGGTATGTCGAAGATGACGATTTGGCGGCCCTTTATGAAGGGGCGTTGTGCCTGGTATTTCCTTCGAGAACCGAGGGATTCGGAATTCCGCCATTGGAAGCGATGGCAAGGGGCTGTCCCGTCATCTCCTCAAATGCCGCCAGCCTGGTCGAAGTGGGAGGCGATGCAGTGGCTTATGTGGATCCGGATCATGCCGAGGGCTGGAGGGATGCGATCATTGGCTTGTCAGGGAATGACGGCCTTCGTGCAACCATGGCCGCGCAGGGCCGAAAGCGTGCGGCACTTTTCTCCTGGAAGCGTAGTGCGCAGATCTACCTCGACGAAATGCGTCGCTTGCACGGCTAGCGCGTTTTGAGAGATTTGATGGGGTGCGATCGCGTTCCGAAATGGTCGCGATGCCAGGTGGGTCATTCAAGATGAGAGACGCACCATGAGTACGAGGAGCAAAAAGCCGCTGGTCGCGAAGCGTAGGACGATGACGCGCGCGGATCTGGAATTGGCAATAGCCGAAGCGATCAGAACCGGCCGCCCAGAGTGCGGCCCCTTGATAGCAGTCATTGTCGAAGGCATTGTTCCAACAACGCCTAATGGCGCCAATTGGGCGGTCAAGGCCATCAAATTTGGCAAGGCAGATCGCGATCAATGTCGCGCGGTATTATCCAAACTGCTGGAAGATGGGCAATTCGAAGTTGAAATCTCGGATTGATCAAGGTGACTTCAATCGCAATGGCTGGCATAACGCCGCGGCGAAATTGACCGGGCAGCGATGCCCCGATGACCGGGAAAACTGTGATGATCACGATCTATCAAGCCCGTAAAATCGTGACGATGAATCCAAGCCGGTCTCTTGCAACCCATGTTGCGGTCCGCGACGGCATGATTCTCGGCGCCGGCGACCTCGAGGAATTGACCGGCTGGGGCGAGTACGGGCTTGATCGGACGTTTGCAGACAAGTTCCTGTTGCCCGGTCTGGTGGAAGGCCACAGTCATGTGGCCGAGGGCGTGCAATGGCGTTTTGTCTATTGCGGATATTTTGATCGCATCGACCCGGACGGCATCAACTGGCATGGCCTGAAGACGGTCGAAGATGTTCTCGCACGTCTGAGCGTGGTGAATGTCGGGCTGGCCGACCCGAAGCAGCCGCTGACAGGCTGGGCGCTCGATCCCATCTACTTCGACAACCGTCGGGTGACGCGACAGGATCTCGATCGTGTGACAGCCGCGCGCCCGATCGGCATCATGCATGCCAGTGGTCATATCATGAATGTCAACTCCCGGGCGCTGGAATTGGCGGGCATGCTGCGCACCGGGATCGATCATCCCGGCATCCCCCTGGGCGGCGACGGCTTGCCCACAGGGGAGATCAAGGGGCCGGATGCCATGACACCACTGGGTCCGCATGTCGGGCTCGATCGCGGCTTGCTGGCCTCAGATGAACCGGGCCTGCGCGCGTTTGCGCGGCTGTGCGTGCGCAAGGGCGTGACGACGGCCGCGGACCTGGCCAATCTGTTGCCGCAGCCCGCGGTCGAGATGATGCTGAAGGTCACCGGCGAGGACGGTTTCCCGGCCCGCATCGCATCGTTGCGCGTTGCGCGTGACGTCAGCCCCGCCGTGCTGATTGAGCGGGCTCTGGAGTTGCGCGCGCTCAGCTCAGACCGGCTGCGGCTGGGTGCCGTCAAGGTCGTCGTCGACGGTTCAATTCAGGGATTTTCGGCACGGCTGCTCGCACCGGGATATTACAA
This sequence comes from uncultured Alphaproteobacteria bacterium, assembly GCA_963736075.1. GTDB lineage: Bacteria > Pseudomonadota > Alphaproteobacteria > Rhizobiales > Xanthobacteraceae > Bradyrhizobium. The sequence continues at coordinate 308,318 of CAVTNW010000033.1, forward strand.
CGGCGCGGCCAACGGCCTATGGTATGTCGCGCCGGAACAGCTGCGCGAGATTTTCGAACGCGCGCTCGCGGCCGGTGTCCAGGTTCACAGCCATACCAATGGCGATGAGGCAACGGAACTCGTTCTCGACACGCTCGAACTGGCGCTGCGAAACTACCCGTCACCCGATCACCGCTTTACCCTGCAGCACTGTCAACTGGCGCATGCGGCGCAGTTCCGCCGCATGCGGGCGCTCGGCCTCTGCGTCAACTTATTTCCCAATCATCATTTCTATTGGGGCGACCAGCATTACGCCCTGACGGTCGGCCCGGAGCGAGCGGAACGCATGAATGCCTGTGCCACGGCCTTGGCCAGCGGCGTACCCCTGGCGATCCATTCGGATGCGCCGGTGACGCCGCTCGGACCGCTCTTTACCGCATGGTGCGCGGTCAATCGCCAGACGTGCAGCGGGCGCATCTTGGGATTGCATGAGCGGATTTCGGTCGACGACGCCTTGAGGACAATTACGCTCGGGGCCGCCTATACGCTTGGCCTGGACGGTGAGGTCGGTTCGATCGAA
>CAVTNW010000034.1:0-212500 GCA_963736075.1 uncultured Alphaproteobacteria bacterium
GACGTCCTGATTGGATGCGAAGGCGGCTTTGCCGAGGAGGAGCGCGCGATCCTGCTGCGGCAGCCACGTACCTTGAGGCTCTCGCTGGGGCCGCGGATTCTACGCGCCGACACCGCGGCGGTGGCGGCACTGGCGCTGGTGCAGGCGACGCTGGGCGACTGGACCGGGACCATCTTGCCCGGATAGGTTGCAGTCGCCGTCTTTTTTAAGGCAAAGGCGCCGGTAAGGCATTAAGTCACTTGGCCGATCCTAGTCGAAACCACAATGCGACCATGCTAAGGGGCTGTGCCTGCTTGAAACTTTGCAACCCCTGTCAATTGGACTTCGAGATGACTCCTGCCGCCGTTGCTGGTGCGACCGGGTCCGCTGGGTGGGCGGATGCGCTGCTGCTGTCGTTCGCCCAGGCCGGTTATGCCAGAGCCGAACCGGCGATCCTGCAGCCGGCGGAGCCGTTCCTGGATCTGTCTGGCGAGGACATACGCAAAAGCCTGTATTTGACCACCGATACCAGCGGCGAGGAACTGTGCCTGCGCCCCGATCTCACCATCCCGGTGGCGCGGGATTATCTGGCTTCCGGCCGGGCCGGCGAACCCGCCGGGTTCAGCTATCTCGGACCCGTGTTCCGATATCGCGGCAACCGGCCGCGCGAATTCCAACAGGCCGGCATCGAATCCTTCGGACGAACGGACAGCGCCGCGGCTGATGCTGAAATGCTGGCGCTGGCAATCGAGGCAACCAGCGCATTCGGCTTGACCGAGGTTGAGATTCGCACCGGCGATGTCGCGCTGTTCACGGCCCTGATCGATGCGCTCGATCTCTATCCCGTCTGGCGGCGCCGGCTGATCAAGGATTTCAACCGCAAGATCAGTCTCGAGCAGGACCTCGAAAGGCTTACGCTGGCGACAGGGTCCAGCCGCAACGAATATGAAGGCGTGCTCGCCGCGCTCGCCGGCTCCGACCGCAAGGCGGCGCTGGCGCTGGTGACCGATCTGATGTCGATCGCCGGCGCGACCAATGTCGGCGGGCGATCGGTTGCGGAAATCGCCGATCGCTTCCTCGAACAGTCGACCCTGAAGGGCGGCGCCCTGCCGCGCGATGCGCTTGAAACGATCAAGCGGTTCCTTGCGATCGCGGGCGATCCCGACGAGGCGATCGCGAGGCTGCGCGCGCTGGCCAATGACGCAAAACTCAACATCTCCGCCGCGATCGATCAGTTCGAAAGCCGCGTCGGCTTCATGGCCGCGCGCGGCATCGACACACGCTCGACGCGCTTTTCCACCTCGTTCGGGCGCGGCCTCGACTATTACACCGGCTTCGAATTCGAACTGCACCACAGGGGCAACGGGGCTGAGCCGCTGGTGGCGGGCGGACGCTACGACGGACTAATGACCCAGTTGGGCGCCCCCAGCCCGATCCCCGCGGTGGGGTTTTCGGTCTGGGTCGAAACCCTGACCGAGCTGGCGCGCCCCTCCAACGCAACCCAGCCCGGCGGGAGCTTGTCATGACGACGCCGTTTGTTCTCGCCGTTCCTTCAAAGGGCCGCCTGCAGGAACACGCCGAGGCATTCTTCACCCGTGCCGGGCTGGCATTGGCAAAACCGCGCGGCGCCCGCGACTATCGCGGCACCATCGGCGGTCTGGATAATGTCGAAATCGCCTACCTCTCGGCTGGCGAGATCGCCTCGCAGCTGGCGCGTGGGACGGTCCATCTCGGAGTTACCGGCGAAGACCTGGTGCGCGAGGGCATCGCGGACGCGGGCCAGCGCGTTGGGCTGATCCACGCCCTTGGCTTCGGGAGTGCCAATGTCGTCGTCGCGGTGCCGCAGGCGTGGATCGACGTCCGGACCATGGCCGATCTCGACGACGTCACCACCGGCTTTCGCGCCCAGCACAATCGGCGGATGCGGGTTGCGACCAAATACATCAACCTGACCCGGACCTTCTTCGCCTCTCACGGTGTCGTCGACTACCGAATTGTCGAGAGCGCCGGCGCCACCGAGGGTGCACCCGGGGTCGGAACGGCTGAGATGATCGTCGATATCACCACCACCGGCGCCACGCTTGCCGCCAATGGCCTCAAGGTGCTTGACGACGGCGTGATCCTGCGCAGCCAGGCCAACCTCGTGGCTTCGAAGGAAGCCGATTGGTCGAGCGAGGCCCGCGAGACCGCGCGTGTCATCCTGGATCACATCGCGGCTCGGGCGCGCGCCAGCAAGTACCGGGAAGTGCGCACCCGCTTCACCGGTTGTGATGCCGCGCTGCTTGCCGAGGCGCATAATCGGTTCGGCGTCGTCTCACCGTTCGGTGGGCCGACGTCGTCGGGAATGGTGACGCTGCACTGTCCGCCTGCGCAGCTTTACGCGCTCGCCAGTTTCTTGCGCGCGCATGGCGCCGAGACGGTTTCGGTGGCCTCGCTCGACTACGTGCTGGACCGTGAGAATCCGCTGTTCGCCAAACTTGAGGCATTCCTGCAGCAGTCAAGGTGCAGTTCCGCCGCCGGGCCGTGACGACAACGCGCGGCAATTGCCCTATGATGTCATTCCGTTGGCTTGCCGATGGTTTGGCCGAATGTTTGGAACTTGATCGATGATGCTGGGTACCGATGTTTCTGGCCTGTCGACCACGGCCGCCACCGCCGCGGCGCAGGGATTGTCGATCGTCGTGCCCCTCTATAACGAGGCCGCCGGGCTTGGCTTTCTGCACCAGCGTCTGATCGCATTGGCGAAAACGCTGATCAAGCGCTACGGCCTCGCCTGCGAGGTGGTGTATGTCGATGACGGCAGCGTCGATGCGACACTGACGATCGCGCGCGGCCTTCCGGCCGATGCGCTCGACGTTCAGCTGGTGTCGCTGTCGCGCAATTTCGGCAAGGAAGCCGCGTTGATGGCGGGATTGGACCATGCCCGGCGCGGCGCCGTGCTGTTCATGGACGGCGACGGGCAGCATCCGCCCGATTTGGTCGAACAGCTGGTCGGTCACTGGATCGATGGCGGTTACGACGTGGTCTATACCGCCAAGGCTCATCGCGACAACGAACCCTTTTTTCGAAGGCTTGCCGTGCACGGCTTCTACGCGCTGATCAACTGGGGTGCGCGGCAGAAAATTCCCGAGGATGCCGGCGACTTTCGCCTCTTGTCGCCGCGCGCCGCGGCGGCGCTGCGGCAGCTTCCCGAGCGCAATCGCTTCTTCAAGGGGCTGGCGAGCTGGATCGGCTTTCGCCAGATCCGCGTCGACTACGAACCCGCCGCCCGCGCCCATGGGATAACGACCTTCAGCGCCGGCCGGCTGGTCGGGCTCTCGATCGAAGGCCTGACGTCGTTCTCGGTGGCGCCGCTGCGTTTTGCCAGCCTGCTTGGGGTCCTGCTCGCTACCGCGGCCTTCCTGTTCGGCATTTCGATCCTGTGGGAAACCTGGGTCAGCGGAAAATCCGTTCCCGGTTATCCCTCCATCGTGGTCGGCCTGATGACGATCGGCGGCGTACAACTGATCATGATCGGTATCGTTGGCGAATATATCGGCAAGATCCTCTCGGAGTTGAAAGCCCGTCCGATCTATTTCGTCGCCGAGCACGCCGAAAAGCGGGCCGAGGCGGCGGCAACCGGCGTCAGCACCAGCGAGAGGACCGCCGCCGAATGAACGAGGTCGCACCGTCGCGTCGAATCTGGCTCTGCGCGGATGATTACGGCCTCAGTCCCGGCGTCAACCGCGCCATTCGCAGCCTGATCGAGCGTGGCCGTCTCAACGCGACGTCGGTGATGGTGGTCGGCCCTGCGATCGGCCGTGACGAAATCGACGCGCTCCAATCCGCGGTCGCCGTCAGCCCGCGTTGCGCCATCGGTATGCACGCCACCCTGACAGCGCCGTTCCGGCCCTTGACCATGCACTTCAAGCCGAGCGACGGCGGCATGTTCCCAAGCTTTCCAGAGTCTGCTGCGCAACGGCCTGCTGCGGCGGCTCGATCCCGAGATCATTGAGGCGGAGTTGATGGTGCAGCTCGCGGCGTTCAGCGAGTTGTTCGGCCGCGCGCCGGATTTCGTCGACGGTCACCAGCATGCGCAGCTGTTTCCCCAGGTGCGCGACGCGTTCCTGGCGGCGGTGAAACAGGCCGCGCCCAATGCTTGGGTCCGCCAGGGCGGCCGCGAACAGCCATTGGTCCGGCGCCTCGGCACACCCAAGGCATTGTTGCTTGATACCCTGAGCGCCCAATTTCGCCGCCGCGCCGCGCGCGTCAATCTCGCCTTCAACCCCGGCTTCGCGGGGGCCTACGATTTCTCCCGCCGACCTGATTTTTGCACGCTGATGGGACAATTTCTCGACGGCCTGCCGGAGAATGGTCTGATCATGTGTCATCCGGGATTTGTCGACGAAACCCTGGTCAGCCTCGACCCGCTGACGGACCATCGCGAACACGAGCACGCGTTTCTCGCCGGCGAGGATTTCCCGCGGCTGATGGCTGCCAATAAGGTGACGTTGCTGTGAAAATCGACCCAAAATTGCACTGGGGCGTGTTGCCGCACAGCTAAATTTAATTCCGTTGGGCACTTCTCGCCAACCAAAGCCCTCCTACATCTGGCCGGCGCTTCGAAGCGAGGGAGAAGCTCCATGACGCCGCAAGAACGCCAACTGATCGACGATCTTTTTGACCGGCTCGCCAGGGTGGAGAGCACGCCGCGTGATCCGGACGCGACAGCCGCCATCGCGCAAGGCCTGCGCAAAGCGCCTAATGCCGTCTACGCCCTGGTCCAGACCGTGCTGCTGCAGGACGAGGCCCTGAAGCGTGCCAATGACCGCATCCAGGCGCTGGAGGCCGCCGGCCCGCCGGCGCAACCCCAATCCGGCGGATTTCTCAATTCCATGCGTGAGACGCTATTCGGACAAAGCCAGCCGCGAGGCTCGGTGCCGAACGTTCGGCCCCCCGAGATCGCCAGCCGCCCGGTATGGAACAGTGGCCAAGTGATGCAGCAGGCGCAATCGCCGGGATCTTATGGCCAGGGCAGCTACGGCCAGCCCGCTTATGGCCAGCCCTCTTACGGCCAGCCCTCCTATGGCCAGCCCTATGGTGCGTCCCAGGCCCCGCTGGGCGGCGGCGGGTCGTTTCTGGGCACCGCGGCAGCTGCCGCGGCGGGCGTGGTTGGCGGGTCGCTGCTGCTCGGCAGCATCCGCTCGATGATGGGAGGCAGCCACTACGGCTTCAGTGATCCCTCGGTCGTTGTCGAGAATGTGGCAAGCCCCTCGCCATGGAGCGATCAATCCGGCAGCCAACTCGCACGCGACGCCGGCATCAACGACATCGGTACATCATCGGATCACGCCGATCCGAACTCGCGCTCGGGATTTTTCGACTCTGCCTCGGCCGATCCGGCGTCCAATGATGACAGCGACGATCGCGACGACATGGATCTCGATTCCGATAATTTCGGCGGAGACGGAGACAGCGACTTCACCTGACGGATCGTCGCCAAACAGCCGCCAGAATCAGGCGGCCGCTTTCAACGCAGAAATGGCCGTCAATCAGAGAACGACGACCTTGGCGCCAACATTGACGCGGCCGTAGAGATCGATCACATCCTCGTTGCGCATGCGGATGCAACCGGAAGAGACGTTGGTACCGATCGTCCATGGCTCGTTGGATCCGTGAATGCGATAGAGCGAGGATCCCAGATACATCGCGCGCGCGCCGAGCGGATTTTGCGGTCCGCCTTCCATGTGACGCGGCAGATCCGGGCGTCGCGTCAGCATCTCCGGCGGCGGCGTCCAATCCGGCCATTCCTTCTTGGCGGAGATCTGCTTGACGCCCGACCAGGTGAAGCCAGGGCGGCCGACGCCGATCCCGTAGCGCAGCGCCTTGCCGTGCCCCTCAACCAGGAACAGGAATTTGTTGGGCGTATCGACGATGATTGTGCCGGCGCCTTCCTTGCCGTGATAATCGACGAGCTGCTTCTCAAATCTCGGATCGAAGGCCGGGTGGTCGAGTTCGTTGGTCTCGTCCCGCAGGTGCAAGTCCTGCTGTGGCTCGGTTTGCGGAAACGACTGCAGACGCCGGGATTCGTACGGCTGCCGGTTGAAAGGTTGCGACTGGGAGCGCACGTCCTGGTTCGGTCCCTCCCCGAACAGGAACTCGATGAAGCCTCCGCCCAATTGGGAGCGATCGGCGGAGGCCGTTCTTACCGGCGAGGCAGCTCGCGGCGCGGGCTGACCGCTGTAGATGACGGCGGGATCCGGCAGCGGGGTGGCGTCAAATGCTGCTGCCTGATGAGTTGTGGCCAGACAAGACGCGCTGGCGAGCAGCGCAAGAGAGATATGTTTGAGCATTGACGTACTCTGTACTGTTTCGTCACTGTTGCATCGTTGCGAGCGCTGCATCAGCGCCTCGCTCCCCGCCAATTAAAGGCAAAACCGCATCGGTTTGGTAAACAGAATTGGCTTATCAATTCACCACGCCGCGATTCTCCGCCGATTTATCCGGTAGCGTTTATTTTCGATGAATAAGAGAATCGCATGGTTAACCGCTGGTGTGACCAGGAAATCGCGGGCTTCACGATCGATCCCGGCGTGAACCCGATGTTAAATCGCATCTGCCTAAAACTCGACGAGTGAAGGTCAGGGGCGATCGCATGCCAATTCATCGCAGACGTTTTCGTATCGAAGAAGCATTCCTGGGAGACGCGCCGATCCCCGCCGTCACGGACGGCGATCCTGGTCCCATGCATCGCGAGATCATGAGCGAACTGCGCGCCATCCGCGCCCAGATGGGCCGCCCCGGCTCGATCGCCGGCTCCGACCAGAGCGCCACGACCGAAACCCTCGACGCCTCGGTCGCCCGCGAAGTCGCGGAGGCGCGTGCATTGCTCGATACCTATAAGGCCCAGATCGAGCAGTGCGAGAAACTGAAGATCGAACTCGACCTCATCTCCGATGCCATCAACCGCACCAAGCGCGAGATCGCGGTGCTGCACGGCAAAAGCTTCAACGGCGAGGAGATGGCCAAGGTCAACGGCGAACTCGGCGCCGTGGTCGGTGGCACCGAGGAGGCTACCCAGCAGATCCTGGAAGCCGCGGAAGCGATCGATCAGTCGGCGACCGCACTGGCCAAGGTAAGCTCGCTGGATCAGCAGAAGCTTCTCAGCGAGGAAATCCAGGAGAAGGTCATTTCAATCTTCGAGGCCTGCAACTTCCAGGATCTGACCGGCCAGCGCATCAGCAAGGTGATGGCGACGATGAAATTCATCGAGCACCACATCATGGAAATGATGGAGATCTGGGGCGGCGTCGATGCCATCAAGGCGCACGCGCCGCCGGCCGTCGATACCCGGGAAGGCGACGCCCGGCTTCTGAACGGTCCGAAAGCCGACGGCGACGTCGGTCACGCCTCGCAGGACGACATCGACGCGTTGTTCGACTGAGTCTGGTTCGACCGAATCGTGTGCGGCTCAAACCGCCGGGGTGCAGCACCCGGCGGCTGCAAGGCCTGGTTCGACCGCGCAAAACCTCGGCCACCGTCCACTTTCCAAGATGCGGATTGCCCGGATTGGCGGCGGATCAGGCGCGCGGCGCGCAACGGACATAGACCATGTTGCCGTAGCGGGTCGCGGCATCCTGGTCGGTGAAGCGGGTGATCAGCACGCGTCCGTCGAATGAGACGATCTCGCGATCCTGCTCGCCCCCGGCAGGTCCCGGCGGACCGATGTAATTCTTGCCGCTCGGGCTGCCCTTGAGCCGCAGTTCCTGCGGTGTCGCCTGATCGGCCAGATGCATGATCACGCCGCCGGAGGTCCCGGCTCCGATGACGTAGGGCTGCTTGCATTGCGACTTCGCCGCGGCTTCGGTCCGCGCCCGGTCGGCAGGGTTCTGGTAGGACGCCAGACCCCAGCGGCCGACGATCTCGTCAGGACGGATGGTCGCCGGCATTTCAGGCGCCAAGCCTTGCTCCGGGGGCGCCGTAGGGGCTGAAGATGACGATGATAAGGACGGCAGGGAGAAGCTTCCGCACCCGCCGAGCGAAAGCGTCAGCGCTGCGGCGAGACCCAGATTGACAACCGCGCTTACGCTACAAGACCTGACCATGCTATTCCCCTGAGCCAATTCCTGGCCGCACCCATCCTGCAGCCAATCGCAAAAGTGCTGGCGGAGCAATGACGTCCGGTGAACTACGCAGCCGCTCCGATCCGGTTTCCTCAAAGCATGCTATATCGGCCTCACCAAGGGCTTAAGCTCGGTTTGCTTGACAGGATCGGCGCCAAGCCATATTCCCGGGTCACAATTAGCACTCCGAGAGCGCGATTGCTAAGGATGCGTGCGGTTCTGCGCCTTCGCCGGGGGTCGAACAGGCCCGCATTCCGATCCGCTTTCGCCACCAACGTCAGATCCGAAAACGAGCCTGCAAAAGGAACCGTTATGGCTAAATCGAAATTTCGTCCACTGCATGACCGCGTTGTGGTTAAGCGCATCGACGCCGAAGAGAAGACCAAGGGCGGCATCATCATTCCGGACAGCGCCAAGGAAAAGCCCTCGCAGGGTGAAATCACCGCGGTCGGCCCGGGCGGTCGCGACGAAGCCGGCAAGTTGATCCCGATCGACCTCAAGGTCGGCGACCGCGTGCTGTTTGGAAAATGGTCGGGCACCGAGGTCAAGCTTGATGGCGAGGACCTGCTGATCATGAAGGAAAGCGACATCATGGGCGTGATCGCTTGAGATCAAACGCGAATGAGTAGCCCTCGTCGCCGCCCTGGCCGGCGGCCTTGCCCGTCTTGATCGGGATAATTCGGGCAAGATGGATTGCCGGGGCAAGCCCGGCGTCGAGGATCGGCAGATAGATCACCTTACCAGTTCCATCAGGAGGAAATTTCAATGGCCGCCAAAGACGTAAAGTTCTCCGGAGACGCGCGGGACCGCATGCTGCGCGGCGTCGATATTCTCGCCAACGCCGTCAAGGTGACGCTTGGCCCCAAGGGCCGCAACGTCGTCATCGAAAAGAGTTTCGGCGCGCCGCGGATTACCAAGGACGGCGTTACCGTGGCCAAGGAAATCGAGCTGGAGGACAAGTTCGAGAACATGGGCGCGCAGATGCTGCGCGAAGTCGCCTCCAAGACCAACGACACCGCCGGTGACGGCACCACCACGGCCACCGTGCTGGCGCAGGCGATCGTGCGCGAGGGCGCCAAGGCGGTTGCCGCCGGCATGAACCCGATGGACCTCAAGCGCGGCATCGAGATCGCGGTGCATGCGGTGGTCAAGGATCTCGAAAAGCGCGCCAAGCCGGTCGCCTCGTCATCCGAGGTCGCGCAGGTCGGTACCATTTCGTCCAACGGCGACGCCGCGATCGGCAAGATGATCGCGCAGGCGATGCAGAAGGTCGGCAATGAAGGCGTCATTACCGTGGAGGAGAACAAGTCGCTGGAAACCGAGGTCGACATCGTCGAGGGCATGAAATTCGACCGCGGCTACCTGTCGCCCTATTTCGTCACCAATGCCGAAAAGATGACCGCCGAGCTCGAGGACGTCTACGTGCTGCTGCACGAGAAGAAACTGTCCGGCCTGCAGGCGATGCTGCCGGTATTGGAAGCCGTGGTGCAGTCCGGCCGTCCGCTCCTGATCATCGCCGAGGATGTCGAAGGCGAAGCCCTGGCGACGCTGGTCGTCAACCGCCTGCGCGGCGGCCTCAAGGTCGCCGCCGTCAAGGCGCCCGGCTTCGGTGACCGCCGCAAGGCGATGCTGGAAGACATCGCCATTTTGACCGGCGGCCAGCTGATCTCGGATGATCTCGGCATGAAGCTGGAGAACGTCACGGTCAGCATGCTGGGCCGCGCTCGCAAGGTCGTGATCGACAAGGAAAACACCACGATCGTCAACGGCAGCGGCAAGAAAAAGGACATCGAAGCCCGCGTCGGCCAGATCAAGGCGCAGATCGAGGAGACCACCTCGGACTACGACCGGGAAAAGCTGCAGGAGCGGCTGGCCAAGCTCGCGGGCGGCGTCGCGGTCATTCGGGTCGGCGGCGCGACCGAGGTCGAGGTCAAGGAGAAAAAGGATCGGGTCGAGGACGCGCTCAACGCCACGCGCGCGGCGGTGCAGGAAGGCATCGTGCCGGGCGGCGGCATCGCGCTGCTGCGCGCCAAGAAGGCCGTTGGCCGCATCCACAATGACAACTCCGATGTCCAGGCCGGCATCAATATCGTGCTCAAGGCGCTGGAGGCGCCGGTCCGCCAGATCGCCGAGAATGCCGGGGTCGAAGGCTCGATCGTGGTCGGCAACATCCTGGAGAACAAGTCCGAAACCTATGGCTTCGATGCGCAGACCGAGGAGTATGTCGACATGGTCGCCAAAGGCATCATCGACCCGGCCAAGGTGGTGCGCACCGCGCTGCAGGATGCCTCCTCGGTGGCGGCCCTGCTGGTGACCACCGAAGCCATGGTCGCCGAACTGCCGAAGGCCCCGGCGCCGCCGATGCCGGGCGGTGGTGGCGGCATGGGCGGAATGGGCGGCATGGGATTCTAGGCCCATGCTGCCAGCGACCTGACGAGCCAAGGCCGCCTCCGGGCGGCCTTGTTATTTTTGGCTTATGTTGCGCCGGTCTGATAGTGAGAACCTGGTTCCGATTCAATCGATTCCATCTCGCGAGATATCCAACATGCGCTCGCTGCTGCTCTGCCTGGTCGGCCTGATTGCCGCATCGCCGGAAGTCGCATTCGCCGACATGAAGCTCTCGCCGAAAGCCACGCCAACCGCCGGAGAAATACGGTATTTTACCTCCATCGATGGCCTGATGGAGGGCAACGCCGACGTCATCCTCAAGGAAACCCGCCAGGGCAAGACCGTCACATCGGCGGTGCTGGACGTCTGTTATCCGGCGGAGAAGGGCTCCGACCGCAAGGATCGCTTTGTCGTCAACCTCGCGGTCAGCGGTCAGACCTTGACCGGCACGACCCAGAGCCTCGGCGACAAGTTGCCGGTGACGGTGAAACTCCAGCGCAAACCGACCGGCGACACCTTTGAATTCAAGGGCCAGATCAGCGTCGGCCATACCGTGACGGAGGTGACCTCGACCGACAATTCCGATCTCAGCGAGATGGAATTCAAGGACAACCAGGCGAGCGACGACAACATCGCGACCGCACCGAAGGATTTTACCGAAGTCTCTCCGGAAGCGGTCGGCGTCCGGGTGAAACTGGATGCGGCGGCGGATTTCCTGAAGGCCCTGAAGGGACAGGCCCTCGAAGTATCGCTCGACAGCCTTGCGGTGTCCTGCGACGCGCTGCGCGCCGGCGAACAGACCATCACCATCAGCGTCGACCCTGCTCGCGCCGCCGCGCTGATCGAAGGGTTCAAGCCGATGCCCGGCGTGGTCGCCGCCGGCTGGACCAGCGGCATCGTGGATATGGAGCGCACGATCCGTTTCGCGGCCGCCGACTGGCGCGATGGCGACAACCTCAACAAGGACAGGCTTGCAACCGCCATTTCCGGCGTGCTGACAAAAACCCTCTCGGCAAAAGTGTCATCGTCGAATTGGGATGCCAATACCGGGACACTGAAACTGATCTTCAAGCGGCCGAGCCAGCTATTTCCCGCGCTCGAGCTCACCGAAACGATCGAGGTCAGCGCGTTGGTGGCACCCGACAGGCCGGGCGCGTCGGACCGGCTGATCCTGTGGATCAGCAATCCCGTCATTTCGACCAAGGACGAAACGCCGGGCCCAAAACTCAATCTGGCCGGCGAAGCCGCCGGCGACGAGGAAGGCGATCAGAAGGACGACAACGGCTCGGTCGACGCTCTCGCCAAGGAATTCAAGGGCCAGCGCTGGGATGCGGATAAGTCAGTCTGGAAATGAGCGGGGCTAACGCTGACCAATCGTGCAGGAGCGCCAATTTCTCAATTGGTGTTGAGAAGAAAACGCAGCGGCTTCGCCCCCAAAAAGGAAATGGTGTCGCCCTGCCGCTTCCAGCTGGTGGTCTCGCCCAGCGCCGCGACCAGATCGTCGTCGGCCTGCGCCCGCGCCGCCGGGCAGGCGCGATCCTGCAGCGGGCCTGCAACAAATATCACGGTATTGCCGGCCACGGAAAACTGCCCCGTGCCGCCCTTGCACCACAGCTCCAGCGTCACCTCGCCGCTGTCGCCGATCTCAAGCGTCGGCCGCCGCTTCGATCCGGGCTGAGGGGCGGCATCCAGCGTCATCTCCAGCCCGAATGGAAATCCGTCATCGGCCCACGCCGGGATGGCGGGCAGGATGGTCGCAGCCAATATCAAATTGACCGCGGTCCGCCTCAAAAAAACCGTCGTTGACAACATGCCGCCCTCGAATAACGCCGACACTCACGGAAGCGCGACGTTTTAATGCGCGAGCACGACATTGACCAGATTGACCGTGCAAAAAAATATCTGCGCGAAGACAAATCGCCCGCGGTCCACCGGCGGCGCCGGCCTGGGCGATCTCACGGACCTCTCTTACTCCAGGACCATCGCCTTGAACGGATAGACGTAGGCCTGCAGCATCACGAACAGGCCGACCAGACATGCGAGCGCGATCGAATGCTTGAATACGAAACGCAGGATCGTGCTTTCGTGTCCGTACCAGTTGGTGGCGGTGGAGGCGACGACGATCGACTGCGCATCGATCATTTTGCCCATGACCCCGCCCGCCGAGTTGGCGGCGCCCATCAGGATCGGCGACAGGCCGAGCTGCTGGGAGGTGATTTTCTGCAAGTTGCCGAACAGAATATTCGACGCGGTATCTGATCCGGTCAGCGCCACGCCCAACCAGCCGAGCAGCGTGCCGAAAAAGGGATAAAGCGACCCGGTCGCGGCAAATGCCAGACCGAGCGTGGCGTCGACGCCGGATAGCCGCGTCAGCGTGCCGATCGCCAGCATCGCCGAAATGGTAATCAGCGAAATCGCGCACAGCCTGATGGTGCGGCCGTATTCCGCAATCATCCTCGCTGGCGAGAAGCCGGCCAGGCCCGCGGAGATGATCGCGGCAATCAGCATCCCCGTTCCGGTGAAGGAAAGGTAGGTGAAGGCAAATATGGCTCCTTCCGGCGTCGGCTGTGCCGCCACCGGCGGGACTTTGTTGATCATGTTGTGCAGATCGGGAACCGGGTAATTCCAGGTGAAGATCGAATTCGCCCAGGTCTTGAACGCGCCGTTGCCCCAGATCAGCATCACGATGCAGACGATGAACCATGGCAGCAATGCGCTCCAGAGTTCGGTCTGGCTGAGCGGCGTCTTGTCCACCGGCTCCGGCGCCGTCATGGTCGCTGCCGACTGATCCCTGCCGCGCAATGCCGGCGACAGCCAGAGCTGCCTCGGCTGCCATATCCGGAGGAACAGGATCAGGCAGCCCATCGAGATCAGCGATGCGCCGATATCGACGATCCAGGGATTGATGTAGTTCGAGATCAGAAACTGCGGAATCGCAAACGACAGGCCGGTGACCAGGATGGCCGGCCAAACGTCCTTCATGCCCTTGAAGCCGGCGAACGCCCAAACCACCCAGAACGGCACGATCAGCGAGAACAGCGGCAATTGCCGGCCGACCATGGCGCCCAGGATATTCGGATCGAGACCCGTCACGGAAGCGAGCCCCTGAATAGGTGTGCCGAGCGCGCCATAGGCGACGGGCGCGGTATTGGCGATCAGCGACAGGCCGGAGGCGGCGAGCGGCGAGAAACCGAGACCGATCAGGACCGAGCCGGTGATGGCAACGGGGGTACCAAATCCCGAGGCCCCTTCAAAGAACGCGCCGAATGAAAACGCGATCAGCAGCACCTGCAGTCGCCGGTCTTCGGTGACACCGCCGACCGCGCGCTTCAGCAGGTCGAATTGGCCCGTCGCCACCGTGATCTGGTAGAGGAAAATAACGTTCAGCACGATCCAGCCGATCGGGAAAAAGCCCGAGACGACGCCCAGCAAGGAGGCGCGGATCGACATGCCCGGCGGCATGGTGAAGATGAAGATCGCGATCAGGTTGGTTACGATCACGGCGATGATGGCGGCAATGTGCGCCTTGACCTTGCCGCTGGCAATCAGCACCAGAAGCGTAACGACGGGAGTTGCCGCGGCGACCGTAGATAGTGCCGTACTGTCGAGCGGATTGTAGGTTTGATTCCACATTGCAGTTTACCCCCACGCCTTATGCGGCGCGGCATTCAGACGTGCCTTGGCGCTAGCTGGAGTTTCGTTGCAATCGGCAAGGCTGCCCGCGGATTTGGCCTGGCCTAAATCCGCTCACAACCTCGCGAACTGCGAAGGCCTCCCGTCCCTCGCCGTCATCGCCATGCTAGGGTTGACAGGGAGGCCGGGACAAGCCAACGCACCGTGCGAGGACTAGAACTTTCGTCTAGGCATCCGAAATTTCCACCATTTTCAGGCCCTTGAAACCATCTCCGGGAGACGGCAAGCCGTGAAGAAACTGCTCTCGACGCTCGCCACCGTATGGCGGATCGCGGCTCCCTATTTCGGTTCCGAAGACAAGTGGGCGGGCCGCGGGCTGCTCGCGGCGGTGATTGCGATCGAACTGTCGCTGGTCGCCATCAACGTTCTGGTGAACGAGTGGTACAGTCGCTTTTACAACGCGCTGCAGGAGAAGAACTGGGAGGTCTTCGTCAGGGAAATCGGTGTCTTCTGCATCCTGGCGACATTCTACGTCGCGCTTTCGGTCTATCAGCTCTATCTCAGCCAGTGGCTGCAGATACGCTGGCGGAGCTGGATGACCCGACGCTATCTCGGCGAATGGCTTCACGACGCCAATCACTATCGCATGCAGCTTCTGGGCGATGCCGCCGACAATCCGGACCAACGCATCTCCGACGATGTGAAGATGTTCGTCGACCAGACCCTGGGTATCGGCGTCGGCCTATTGAGTTCGGTGGTGACGCTCGGGTCCTTTGTGGTCATCCTCTGGGGCCTCTCCGCGTCCGCTCCCCTGACGATTTCCGGCCAAGAGTTCATAATCCCCGGTTATCTCGTCTGGGGCGCATTGATCTATGCCATCTTCGGCACGGCGCTGACGCAGTGGATCGGCTCGCCGCTGGTCAACCTGTCGTTCGAACAGCAACGTTTCGAGGCCGATTTTCGTTTCAACCTGGTGCGGTCGCGTGAGAATTCCGAGCAGATCGCATTGTTGAAGGGTGAAAGCGCCGAGCGGGAGCGGCTGACGCATCGCTTCGGCCGGGTCATCGACAACTGGTATGCCATCATGAGCCGGACCAAGCGGCTGACGGCATTCACGGCAAGCTATTCGCAAGCCGCGGTGGTATTTCCCTATATTCTGGTGGCGCCGGCCTATTTTGCCGACAAGATCCAGCTCGGCGGCATGATGCAGACCGGCTCCGCCTTCTCCAGCGTGCAACAGGCCTTGTCGTTCTTCGTGTCGGCCTATCGAACGCTGGCGGAGTGGCGCTCCGTCGTGGCCCGGCTCGACGGCTTCGAAATGTCGATCCGCAGCGCCATCACGCTGGCCAACCGTGCCGATTCGATCGATGTCGTGGCATCGGCCGGCGGCGACAATATCCAGCTGAAGCATCTCGTGGTCAGCCTGCCCAGCGGCACGCCCTTGGTGACGGCCGAGGCTCTCAACATCCTCGGCCACCAGCGCACCCTGGTCACCGGCCCTTCCGGTGCCGGCAAGTCGACGCTGTTTCGCGCGATCGCCGGGATCTGGCCATTCGGCGGCGGCTCGATCACGATCCCCGCCAAGGCCAAGCTGATGATGCTGCCGCAGCGGCCGTATTTTCCGGTCGGTTCGTTGCGGGCCGCGGTTGTCTACCCCGCTGAAGCCGACGCGTTCAGCCCCCAACAGGTCAGCGACGTGCTGGTCGCGGTGGGCATGCCCCAGCTCGCGCTACAGCTCGACGAGGAAGCGCATTGGAACAGAATGCTTTCATTGGGCGAGCAGCAGCGCCTCGGGCTGGCACGCGCGCTGCTGCACGGGCCGCAATATCTGTTCCTCGACGAGGCCACCGCCTCGCTCGATGAAGCCTCCGAAGCGAAACTTTACCGTCTGATCGAACAGAAACTGCCGACGACAACCATCGTCTCGATCGGTCACCGCTCGACGCTCAGGGCTTTTCACCAGCGCTATGTCGCGCTTATTTCCGACGGCGACCACTTTGCACTCGAGAACGCAGCTGAAACGGTGGAGCCGTCTTAACCATTTGCCCGGCAATCAAGACGCGCGGCCCGCCAGCCCCACCAGGGCGCAGCGGCTGGCGCTGCGGCCCTGGAACCGGCGTGGCTCGTTAATGCTCGGTGTCCCCTGGGGAAGCCGGGCTCGCCGAGGTTTGACCCGAATGCTCCCACGCCGGGGCTGGGGTGGATTCGGTAGGACTGGGGGACGCCCAGCTGGGCGCCGGAGCCGGCTTCGGGGCGGCGCGTTTGCGCGGGGCAGGCTTGGGAGGCTTAGGTGCGGCGGGTTCGGGAGCGGCGGCCACGGGAGCCGGAGCAGCTTTCTTGGCTGAGCTCTTGGCGCTGGATTTCTTCTTCTTCGCCGATTTTTTCGGAGCTGCCGCCTTGGCCTTCTTGCCGTAGGTCTTGGCCGCCTTCTTGGCCTTTTTAGCAGCCTTCTTGGCCGACTTCTTCGCGGATTTTTTCTTCGCCGTCAGGGTCTTTTTCTTGTTTTTTTTCTTATCTTTCTTGCCCTTTTTGTTCTTTTTGTCTTTCGCCATCGTGATCCTCCTGTTGCCGCCGATCAATGTCTACCGGGCGTTTCGGGCCGTCCGCCCATGCGCGGGGCCAATCGATCATGTCAATGCTGGCCGGGGACCGCCTGTCGCCCAGTCGAGAAGCTCAATCGTGTGGACCACAGGAACGGACGTACCACCGGCGATCTGCATCATGCATCCAATATTGCCCGCGGCGATCATGTCCGGCTTGACCATCGCTAGATTGGCGATCTTGCGATCGCGCAATCGGTCCGCAATGTCAGGCTGGAGAATGTTGTAGGTCCCCGCCGAACCGCAACACAAATGGCTCTCAGGTACATCTTTCACCACGAATCCGTTCTTGGAAAGCAATTCTTTCGGAAGCTGCGTGATTTTCTGCCCGTGTTGCAGCGAACATGCCGAGTGATAGGCGACGACAAGATCACTGTTTTGCAGTTGACGCTGTAGTCCGATGCCGTCGACATACTCGCTGATATCCTTGGCCAGCGCTGAAATCCGCACCGCGGAATCCGCAAAATCAGGGTCCTCACGCAGCATGAAGCCGTAGTCCTTGATCACGGTACCGCAACCCGATGTCGTGATCAGGATGGCGTCGAGACCGTCGCGCTCGGCCTCTGCCAGCCAGGCCGTGATGTTGGCGCGCGCACGCTGCCGCGCGTCGGCCTCGCGCCCGAGATGATGGGTCAGCGCGCCGCAACATTGCTCATCCCTGACCAGCACGACTTCTACGCCGTGACGGGTCAAGAGCCTGATGGCTGCTTGATTGATACGGGGTGCCAGCACCTGCTGGGCGCAGCCCTGCAGCAAAGCCACCCGGCCCCGTCTTTCGCCGAGCGCCGGAAAAACGCTTCCGGCGGCGGGTCCCGGCTTTGCCGGGCGGCGCGGCGCAAGAGCCAGCATCGCCTTGATCCGTCGCAATAAAGTCGGGTTCGCCGAGTTCGCCTTGGAGTTCGGCAGCAAGCCCGCCAATGGCCTGGCCAAGCGCGCCAGGATCATGCTCCAGCGAAACAGGTTGGGTCGCGGCAGCACGAAGGCGAGAACTGCCCGCAGCATGCGTTCCGCCAGCGGCCTGGTGTATTCATCTTCGATCCGCACCCGCGCCTGGTCGACCAGGTGCATGTAGTTTACGCCCGACGGGCAGGTAGTCATGCAGGCGAGGCAGGAAAGGCAGCGGTCGATATGCTTGACCACCTCCGGCGTCGGCGGCCGACCCTTTTCCAGCATTTCCTTGATCAGATAGATTCGGCCGCGCGGACTGTCGAGTTCGTCGCCGAGCAGCACGTAGGTCGGACAGGTCGCGGTGCAGAATCCGCAGTGCACACAGGCGCGCAAAATCCGGTCGGCTACCGCGATATCGGGATCGGCGAGTTGGACGAGGCTGAACTCGGTCTTCATGCGCCGGCGCTCCTGGTCAGCCGGCCGCGATTGAGGATGCGCCTGGGATCGAAGCCATGGCGCACCCGCTCGCCCAAGCCGGCAAGGTCGCGGTGCTGGGGATGAAACACATCGACGTGTCGCCGGACTTCTTCGGCGGCGCGAATCAGCGTGGCGTGGCCGCCGACGGCATCGACGCGCTGGCGCACCACGGCCGCCTGGGCATCCGGCTTGGGCGGCAGCGCCGCCCATAGCAGGCCGCCGCCCCAGTCGTAGAGCACATCGCCGCCGGTGTCCCGCGCCAGCGCCTCGCCCAGCGCGCCGCCCGAGGCCGGCGGGCAAACGATCCGCCACACCGGCCAGATGCCGAGCGCGCCGTCGGCCGCGAAGGGGTGCACATCGCGAACCGACCTCCAGGCCCTCTCCGAGGCCGCATCCTGGATGAGTTCCACAGCCCCATACCGCGCCAGCAGCTGGCCGAGCGCGGCCGCGCGATGGCTGACGGAAGCCGCGATGCCCTCAAGCCGCAGCAAGGTGGCCGCCTCGCGCTGAAGTCCGAGGTCACCGAGCGCGCCTGCATCGCTCCGAAAAGCCGAGCTCGGCACGTGGGCGGCGCCCGATACGTCGAACGGCGAGCCCAGCGCCGCCGTCATCGCCCGGTTGGCGGTCAAGTCGTCAAGCCCGCGCAGCAGCAGAGTGCGCTCGCTTTCGGGCTTCGGCATCACCTTCAAGGTCACTTCCGTCATCACCGCGAGCGTGCCCCAGGACCCCGCCAGCAGCTTGCAAAGATCGTAGCCGGTCACGTTCTTGACTACCCGGCCACCGGCTTTGAAACTGTCGCCAAAACCCGATACCGCGTGCGCCCCCAGCAGATGGTCGCGCGCCCCTCCGGCCATGATGCGGCGCGGACCGGCAAGACCGGCCCCGATCATGCCGCCGATGGTGCCGCGGTTCCCGGTACCCAATAGCGGCGCGGTGTCGATCGGCTCGAAGGCGAAGTGCTGATTCTCGGCGTCGATCAGCGAGGTGACGTCGGCGAGCGGCGCCCCCGCCTGCACGGTAATGATCAGTTCGCTCGGCTCATAGGATGTCACCGCGTTCAGGGCCGACAGATCGAGCAGCGCGTTGGTCGCCATCGGCTGACCGATCTGCCGCTTGCTGCCATGGCCAATGATTTCCAGCGGCTGCTCGCTGGCAATGGCCCCGCGCACCACCTGTTCGACGTCTTGCGCGTCACGTACTCGGAGGGTGTCCACTTCGTTTAAAACCTCGGCAGCTCCGGAAAGGCCAGCTTGCCGGCATGGACGTGCATGCGGCCGAGTTCGGCGCAGCGGTGCAGGGTCGGGAACACCTTGCCGGGGTTGAGCAGCCCCTTGGCGTCGAAGGCGCATTTCAGCCGCTGCTGCTGGCTCAGATCGATCTCGCTGAACATTTCCGGCATCAGGTCGCGCTTCTCGATGCCGACGCCATGCTCGCCGGTGAGCACCCCGCCGAGTTCGACGCAAGTCCGCAGGATATCCGCGCCCAAATCCTCGGCCCGCTGCATTTCGCCGGGTTGATTGGCATCATAGAGGATCAAGGGATGCAGGTTGCCGTCGCCGGCGTGAAATACGTTGGCGACGCGCAGGCCGTATTTGTCCGACAGCTCGCGGATGCGCGCCAGGGCCGCTGGCAGCTTGCCGCGTGGGATGGTGCCGTCCATGCACAGATAATCCGGCGAGATCCGTCCCACCGCTGGAAAGGCCGCCTTGCGGCCGGCCCAGAACAGGTTGCGCTCGGCCTCGGAGGTGGAGATCCGGCAGGTGGTCGAGCCGCAGGCTTGCGCGATCGCTTCGACCCGGCTGATCAGTTCGTCGACCTCGACGCCAGGACCATCGAGCTCGATGATCAGAAGCGCCTCGACATCGAGCGGATAGCCGGCATGGACAAAGGCTTCGGCGGCGTGGATCGCCGGCCGGTCCATCATCTCCATGCCGCCCGGAATGATCCCGGCGCCGATGATCCGCGCCACGCATTCGCCGGCCGCCTCGACTTCGGAGAAACCGACCATCAGCGCGCGCGCGGTCTCCGGCTTCTGCAGGATCCGCACGGTAACTTCGGTAATGACGCCGAGCAGGCCTTCGGATCCCGTGATGATCCCCATCAGGTCGTAGCCGCCGGCCTCGATCGACTTGCCGCCGACCCGGATGACTTCGCCCGTCATCAGAACGATCTCGCAACCCAGCACGTTGTTGGTGGTCATGCCATATTTCAGGCAGTGCACCCCGCCGGAATTTTCCGCGACATTGCCGCCGATCGAGCACGCAATCTGGGACGAAGGGTCGGGGGCATAATAGAAACCGGCGTGGGCCACCGCCTGGCTGATGGCGAGATTGGTCACCCCGGGCTCGGTCACCACCACGCGGTTGTCGAAGTCGATCTCCCGGATGCGCTTGAACTTGCCGAGGCCCAGCAGCACGGCATCCGCGAGCGGCAGGGCGCCGCCAGACAACGAGGTGCCGGAGCCGCGCGGCACCACTTTTATGCCTTGCTCGAAGCAGTATTTCAGCACCTTCGAGACCTGTTCCGTGCTGTCCGGGAGCACCACCACCATCGGCGGCTGCCGATAGGCCATCAGGCCGTCGGACTCGTAGGGCACCA
This sequence comes from uncultured Alphaproteobacteria bacterium, assembly GCA_963736075.1. GTDB lineage: Bacteria > Pseudomonadota > Alphaproteobacteria > Rhizobiales > Xanthobacteraceae > Bradyrhizobium. The sequence continues at coordinate 20,666 of CAVTNW010000034.1, forward strand.
TTTCGGCCGCGCTGTCGATCACGCCCTCGCCTGGCACGATCGCCCGCAAGGCCGCCACGATTGATCCGCGGCGGTCGAGAACGGTCTGATCCGGCGCCGGCATCAGAATGGTCATCAGCGCTTCTCCCCACGGCCGCTTGTCGCCCAGCGTCCACGCTTCACCGATTTATCCCGGCAAATCAAGCCCGTCTGGCGCGCTTTGGGCAGCGCGCCGATCTTGGATAAGCTGTCCAAACCCAAGCAGGGCGGCCACAGGGGCCGCCCCTTGTAATAGCGAAATCGGTCATCATCGACCTATTCCGAGAGGGATGGCTTGCCGATTTCTCAAACGATGCCCACGACAATTACAACAGACCGATAACAACGATAACAATGATAACGCGATAACGGCCGGAGGGACTCATTCGTCCTCCGCGTTATCGCGTTATCGCTGTTACCGGGGTTTGACGGTTCAATTCGGTAACGGCTTTGTCCGACCCGGTTGAAGGACACAACACCCGATCCAGGTCGGATCTAGGTCACCGGTCCCGGGTTGAACAGCGTGAGATCGTTGTGAATGCCCCAGCGATCGGACCACACCTGGGTCCGGCCGCTGGCGACATCCAGAATCAGGCGGAACAGGTCCCAACCGGTCTGTTCGATGGTGGCTTCGCCGGTGGCGATGCGGCCGGCATCGAAATCGATCAGATCCTTCCAGCGGCGCGCCAGTTCGGTTCGGGTCGATACCTTGATGACCGGGGCGGCGGCGAGCCCATAGGGCGTGCCGCGCCCGGTGGTGAATACCTGCAAGGTCATGCCGGAGGCCAGCTGCAGGGTTCCGCAGATGAAGTCGCTGGCGGGCGTTGCCGCAAAGGTCATGCCCTTCTTGCGCACCCGCTCGCCGGGAGAGAGCACATCGACGATCGGACTGGTGCCGGATTTGACGATCGAGCCAAGCGACTTCTCCACGATATTGGCGAGCCCGCCCTTCTTGTTGCCGGGCGTGGTATTGGCGCTGCGGTCGGCGTCGCCCTTGGCGAGGTAGCTGTCATACCACTCCATTTCGCGGATCAAAGCGCGGCCGACATCCCTGTTGATGGCGCGGCGGGTCAGCAGGTGAATGGCGTCGCGCACTTCCGTGACTTCGGAAAACATCACGCTGGCGCCGGCGCGGACCAACAGATCGGCGGCGAAGCCCACCGCGGGATTGGCGGTGACGCCGGAAAAGGCATCGGAACCGCCGCACTGCAAGCCGATGACGAGGTCAGAGGCCGGACAGGTCTCGCGGCGGCGCTGGTTGAGCACGGACAGCCGGGCGTCCGCCATTGCCATGATGGCGTCGACAATAGCGCCGAAGCCATCGAAAGCCTCGTCCTGCATCCGCACCACCTGGTCGCCGGCCTCGCCCGGCAGCAAGCGCTCGGGAACGAGCTTCTCGCAGCCGAGGCCGACCACCATGACCTCGCCACCGAAATTCGGGTTCATGGCGAGGTTCTGCAGGGTACGGATCGGCACGATCGCCAATGGCGCCGATATCGCGACGCCGCAGCCGTAATTGTGGGTCAGTCCGACCACGTCATCAACGTTGGGATATCTGGGCAACAGCTCGGCCTTGATGCGCTTGAGCGCAAACTGCAGCGTGCCGGCGACGCACTGCACGCTGGTCGAGATCGCCAGCACGTTCTTGGTGCCGACGGAGCCGTCCGGGTTGCGGAAGCCCTGGAAAGTGTAGCCAGAAAGCGGCGCCTGCGGCGCGACCACAGCGGTTGCAAGCTCGAGCTTGTCGAGGTCGGGCGGCGTCGGCATGCGGATGCGCGCCTCGTCGACCCATTCGCCGGCCAGGATCGGCCGCGCCGCGGTCCCGATCACCTCGTTATAGCGGCGGATCGGAGCCCCCTCGGCAATGTCGACCAGCGCCACCTTGTGCCCCTGCGGCACGTAGTGGCGCAGGGTGAGACCGCAGGGAAACCGGCTATCGGCCGGCAGCCCAAAATCGTTGACGACGATCGCGACGTTATCATGGGGGTCAAGCCTGATATAGCGGGGCTCATCGGCCTGAATGGTCGTATCGCTATTCACCGCCATCTCCCTGCTCTCCGCCTGCCCTGGTCAGCGCACCAGGCATGGGCGCTTATCGTCAAAGCGCCAGCCCGGAATCAGGAATTGCATGGCGATCGCGTCGTCGCGGGCCCCAAGCCCGTGGGCCTTGTAGCATGCGTGGGCGGCTTCCAGCGCCGTACGGTCGATCTCGACGCCAAGACCCGGGCGGTCGGGAACGGCGATCTTGCCGCCTATGATCTGCAGGGGATTTCGGGTGAGGCGCTGGCCATCCTGCCAGATCCAGTGGGTGTCGATCGCGGTGACCCTGCCGGGCGCCGCCGCCGCGACGTGGGTAAACATCGCCAGCGAGATGTCGAAATGGTTGTTGGAATGGGAACCCCAGGTCAGGCCATGATCCCGGCAGGTCTGCGCCACCCGCACCGAGCCCTGCATGGTCCAGAAATGCGGATCGGCGAGCGGGATATCGACCGCGCCCAGTTGCAGCGCGTGCGCCAACTGGCGCCAATCGGTGGCGATCATGTTGGTGGCCGTGGGCAGGCCGGTCGCGCGACGGAATTCCGCCATGACCTCGCGGCCGGAGAAGCCGTCTTCCGCGCCGCAGGGATCCTCGGCATAGGCGAGAATCTCGTGCATGTCCTTGCATAGCCGGATCGCCTCCTGCAGCGACCACGCGCCGTTGGGATCCAGCGTCACCCGCGCCCCAGGGAAGCGCTGGGCGAGCGCGGTCACGGCTGCGATCTCCTCTTCGCCGCGCAGCACGCCGCCCTTGAGCTTGAAGTCGGCGAAGCCGTAGCGATCCTGCGCCGCCTCGGCGAGCCGCACGATGGCGTTGGCGGTCAGGGCCTCCTCGTGGCGCAGCCGGAACCAGTCGTTGTCGGCCCCTGCGCCATCGTCATAGGCAAGATTGGTCCTGCGGCGGTCGCCGATATAGAACAGATAGCCCAAGGTCTCGACGGCATGGCGCTGAATACCTTCGCCCAGTAGCGCCGCGACCGGAAGGTCGAGATGCTGGCCCAGCAGATCCAACAGCGCCAATTCAATCGCGGTCACGGCATGGATGGTGACGCGCAGGTCGAAGGTCTGCTTGCCCCGTCCGCCCGAATCGCGATCGGCAAATTGGGCGCGAACGGCGGCAAGAATGTTGTTGCAGGCCCCGATCCTCTGGCCGACCACCAGTTCGCGGGCATCTTCAAGCGTCTGCCTGATCTTCTCGCCGCCGGGAACCTCGCCGACCCCGAGATGGCCGGAATTGTCGCTGAGGATCACGATGTTGCGGGTGAAGAACGGCCCATGCGCGCCGCTGAGATTGAGCAGCATGCTGTCGCGCCCGGCAACCGGGATCACCTGCATGTCGGTAACGACCGGCGCGCCGGCAAAGCCTTCGCGCACTGGGACCTGGATCGCTCTGTCCTGGATCATCCTTTCCTCCCGCGCGGCAGGGCCGGCCTGCCGATCTCGTCGTCTGAGCGGCCGCTTCGCGTTGCCCGCGATAGCACCCGGCAGCCTGACGACCAAGGCCGGCAGCTCAGCGACCCTCCGTTCTAGGCAGCAGTTCGATCCAGGTCCAAGCTAATCGCTGGATCGAACAATGCCTAATGCGCATCAATCCTCCGTGGTATGGGCCGTCACCAGACCACCTGCGATCTCAATCAATGAAGGCAACAGCGGATTTTCGTCTACACGACGCCAGACCAGGAAGAGCTCGACCGGCGACGGCGCCCGCAATTGCAGCGGCCGCAACTGCACGCCGCCGAAGTTCAGGCCTGCCGCCGCCTCCGGCACGATCGCCAAGCCCAATCCAGCGCGCACCATCGCCAGGATGGAATGAATTTGGCTCAGGTGCTGCACATAGCGCGGCAGTATTTCCGCTCGGGTGAATTGCGTCACCAGCAGATCGTGGAAATATCTGGATTCATGGGGCGAATACATCACGAAAGGCTGACCGTCGAGTTCCCTGGGAGAGACGGTTGCCGCGACCGCGAAGGGATGGCCGTCCGGCATGGCCACCAGGAGCCGTTCGGCCACCACCCGCACCGAGGCGAATTCAGGGCGCGCGATCGGCGGACGCAACAGCCCGGCATCGATCTGGCCGGTCGCCAGCGCCTCGAGCTGATCGCCGGAGACCATTTCCTTCAGCGACAGGTCGACTTCCGGCAACCGCGTGCGGCAGGCCGCGATCAATTCGGGCAGGAAACTGTAGGCCGCCGCCGCGGTGAAGCCGATCTTGATCGAGCCGGTCTTGCCCATCGCGATGCGGCGCGCGACCTGCGAAGCACTGTCCGCCAGTTTGAGGATGCGCTTGGCCTCCGGCAGGAAGCTCTTGCCCGCCGGCGTCAGCCGGACCGAGCGGCTGGTGCGGTCGAGCAGGGTGGCCTCGATGATATGCTCAAGGACCTGAATTTGCCGGCTGAGCGGCGGCTGGGTCATGTTGAGCCGCGCCGCGGCGCGGCCGAAATGCAGCTCTTCCGCCACGGTCACGAAACAGCGAAGCTGGCTCAGATCGAACATTGATACGTCACTGGAACAGAAGGGCTGCTTAGACATCCACGTCTAGCATCGATGCCCGCAAAGCAAAAACGCTGCCCCGAACAACCGGCGCCGCGGATCGGGCTCTCGCCGCTACTTCCGCGACCTCTAACGGAGAGCCGCCGCCGTCTTGGAGGCGATCGCCACGCTCATGGCGTTGATCTCGGAAATCACCAGATCGGGCGCGGCGTTCTGGATCATGTGGCCGACGCCTGGCAGCACGATCAGCTTGGCGCCCCGCACCGCTCCTGCGAATGGTCGTGAATGAATGCTGGTCGACACGGTCTTGTCCTGGTCGCCGGCGATCACCACCGTCGGCGCTCTGATGTCGCCGTAGCGCGGCGCCTGCTCGCGCACGGCCGCCTTCAGCGTGACGAGATCCCAGGCATTGGCGAGGAACTCGCGGGGGCGCAGCAACAGCAGCGTCGCGGTGTCGCCGATATAATTTTCCGGCATGGTCTGCGGCAGGAACACGCCGCGCGCAGCCGGCCCGGCCAGGAAATAGCCGAGCGGAAGCGTGATGGTTCGAGCCAGCAGCGGACCGATCACCGGCTGGGTGACGAGCGCGTTATACCATCCGACACCGCCGGGCCACGGATAGGCCACCGGCGCCAGCATCACCAGTCCGGCGACGCGCTCGGGATAATCGAGCGCCATGCGCGCGCCCAGCGCGCCGGCCCAGGAGTGGACCACAAAAATGGCCTGCTTGACGCCGATCTTTTCCAGCGCCGCATCGATCAACTTGCCCTGGATGGCGGGCGTCGAATCCTGCTCGCGCGCCCGCGTGCTCCAACCATGGCCGGGACGATCGATCAGGATCACCCGATGGGTCCTGGCAAGCCTCTCGCCGAGCGGCTCGCGCATGGCCTCCAGATTGGAGCTCGCGCCATGGATCATCACGACAGGCGGACCGGCCGCATCGCGTGGACCGAGTTCGACAAGATTCAGGCTGGCGCCGTCGAGCACGATGCTTTCGCCCTGCGCCGGATGGGCGCGCTGAATGGCGACGACACCGGCCTGCGTGATCAGCGCCAGAACCACAAGCGCCGCCACGACGGCTACAGCTGTCATTTCAATGGTCCGGGTAACCTTGGGCACCCCTGAACTACGATTTTACGGCACCGCGGTTTCATCGCCGATGACCGACCGGACGTCCTGGTGCGGTCTGGAAGTTTGTCTTCAACCGAAACCAAGTCGGCCCAGTCCTGGCAATTTGATGGCCGGCCGGCGCAGATCGATGCCGAACACCGCGCCGAGAACATTGAGTTCGATACCTTCGACCCAGCCGATGGTCAGTCCAAGATACCCGCCGAGCGTGACGCGCATGCCGGTCCTGGAAGCCGTCAGTCCAAGCATCTCACCGTCATACGGAAAGTCCTTGCCGATGGCGGTCGGCGGCAGCGCGACCCTCAGTTCTGGAATGGCCGCGAGAACCGCCGCGACAAAGGTGTTGGAGTTCGGCCCCGGCCAAGCGCGGTAATCGCCGTAATTGCGCAACTGGTAGCTTTCGACCGCGCTGCGCACTTTGGGGATCATGCGTTCGGCAACCTCGCCATCGGCCTCAGCGATCGTTTCCGGGATACCGCCGAACCAGCGTCCGTCCGCCTCAAATCCATTGACGCGAATGGGTTCGCCCCAGGCGGTATAGTCATAGCGGGTATAGCGCGCGGCGTTGCGCTCCTTGATGACGATCCAACTATGGACCGCGAAGATGCCGCGCCAGCGTACCGTTCGCGCCGCATAAACCCTTACCAAAGCCTCCGGATGTTCCGCGGGAGATGGCAAGAGGCCGGCGCTGGAGCGATCCGCGCTCTGCCAGTCGAGGGCTTGATTTCCAAGCAGGTACCTCGCTGCCGAAATTGCAACAGGGACGACTCCCAGAAACAACACCACGATCAAAGTTTTTTTCAACGTGCATTAACTCTCAGGCACGCGCCTTCATATAGCCGTCATCGATGGCTTTACAATTATGTGAGCGTCATCGGCACTTGCTACATGACGCGCGTCACACCAACATCGAGGCTGCAGCCGTCCCGTTATCCACACAATCAACAGGTGCGCGGGCCGGGCGCAAAGCTTTAATTCCAGGGGCAAATGGAGGATTTTCGATGACAACCCGACCGAGCGAAGCGGCCATTGACCAGATTGTGGCGAGTTGCAATGGCGACATCCGCGGCGCGCTGAAAGCCCTCCTGCTGGTTAACGAGCATCTCGAAGCGGAACTTCAGCAGCTCTACGCGGCCGTGGCCCATGGCGGCCCCTTCAGGCGCGGCAGCAACGTTCTCCATTAAATTCCAATCAGCGATCAAGGCGGCGGTCGGAACTTCGCCAGTCTCATGATCCCTGATTTTCGAGCGGGCGATTTTTTTCCTGCATGATCCTGTCAACCCTCGGGCAAACCCGAGGAACTTGGGTTTAACTACCAGATCAAACCGAAATCTTCGGCTGAGACACCATCGGTCAGATGTCGCGGCCTTCGACCTTTTCGCTAAGGGTTTTCACCAGCTCGGGAACCTTGTCCAGATGCGGGTTGATGGCGAGCGCCTTGCGGAAGGCGTCAAGCGCGCGCTTGTCGTCACCGAGATCCTGCATGATCATGCCAAGCCCGGCCAGCGCGCCAAAGTGGCGGGGTTCGCGGACCAGCACCTGCTGGATATCCTCCAGCGAATGCACGTAATCGTTGCGCAGATAATAAAGCGTCGCGCGCCGGTTCCAGCCCTCGACGTAGTCGGGACGCAGCTTCACCACGGCATCGAGCAGCTTCTGCGCGACGTCCATCTGCTGGGCGTCCATCGCGGCCTTGGCACGCATCATCAGGAGCGCCGTGGTGTCGCTCGGGGTCTGCAGCCAATGAGCCCAGATCTGGGCCTCGACATGCTTGGCGCTGTCCTCATCCGGCGCCGCCTTGAGCGCGCCGAACAGAAAATCCAGTCCGCGGCGGCCATGGTCGGCGCCGACCTTCGGCAGCTTGCCGGGTGCCTCCGGCAGTTTCTTCAGCTGCTTCGGCGGCGCGCCCCCGGGATCCTGGGCCAATGCCGCCACCGGCGCGATGGCCATCATTGCGGTGAAGAGGACGGCCATTCGACGATGGCTGCGGCTGGGTTGTCTGAATGTCATCCGCAAAGTCTAGACGCAGGACATCGCGCTGCAAAGCAGCAACGGCGTCAAACACCCGTGAAGAACAGGAATTTTTGTGCAGCTGGGTTTCTGGCTGTAACAACCGGCGTCATTTCGGGGACCGAGCCAACCCGGACACTCCGCCAGAGAGCCCTTAACCACCGATTGGGATTATGGATTCCGGGTTCGCGCGAGCGCGCGCCCCAGCCTAACGAGAGCAGGTCAGTTAAAGCCAGGTTCAACCCTGGCGTGCCTTGAAGCGGCGCTGCACCTTGTTGATCACATAGACGCGGCCCTTGCGGCGGACCAGACGGTTGTTGCGATGCCGACCACGCAGCGATTTCAGCGAGTTACGGACCTTCATGGGACTAATCCTGGTGCTTTGAAAGGCCGCGATGAGGGCCGAAAGTGGCAAACGGTAAAACAACCACGTCCCCGCCGGCGGCCAAGCCGCCCGGGATGCGCGGGTTCTAAGCCATGGCACGGCCGAATGTCAATGCAGAGAAGGATGTCTCAAACGTCGGGAAATTCGACCATGGCCTCTCCGGTCGCGACCTTCTCGTCATGCTGGTTGCGCACCGCGACGTCGATCAGAACCCAGCGCGATTTGGCCGTGGCCTGCTTCGATGCCACGGTGCCGGCAGGCCGGATGGTATCGCCGGGCCGGACTGGCTTGACCCAACGCGTCTCCAGGCGGCGGTGGACGGCGCCGGCGGCATAGGCCCAGTCGGTGATCATGCGCGAGATCAGCCCGAAATTATTCATGCCGTGCATGATGATGCCGCCGAACTGGGTCTTGCCGAACTGGCCTTTCATATAGTCGTCGTCCAGATGCAGCGGGTTGTAATCGAGCGAGGCATCGCAGAACAGCCGGATGGATTCGCGGCTGACCGCAAATGGCGCGCCAGTGATGGTGTCGCCGGGGTTGAGGCTTTCGAACGTCGTTGTCATGGTTTCACTTGCTTCCCATCACTGCGGCCGGATGGTCCAGCCACGGCCGGAACAGATCACCTCGTCGCGCTGGTTGAAGAAGACATTGTCGTGCACGACGAACAGCCGCCCGCGCTTGATGAACTTGTCGAGCGCGCGCGCCGCAAGCCGGATGACGTCGCCGGGACGCGCCGGGATGTTATAGCTCCAGGACTGTCCGGCATTGATGGTGCCCGGGCTGCGCATCCAGTCATCGGCCGGGGTGCAGGCAAACATCAAGAGGATGTGGATCGAGGGTGGCGCGATCAGGCCGCCGTAGCGGGTGGTCTTGGCGTAATCCTCATCGAAATAAAGCGGATGATCTTCCCCGACCGCGGCGCAATAGCGCGCGATGGCTTCGCGCGAGAGCGTGTAGGGAAGGGTGCGGCGCGGCTCGCCGGGAACGATGTCGTCCCAGACCTTGCGCAGATCGGCGTTTTTCCAGAAGTCGGTCTCGAAAGCGTCCGGCTGCGCCATGACGTCCCCTCCCCTCGGATCGAACGGAGCCAACAGCATTTTCCGCCGATGCACAATGATATCAGGCGCATCAGACCCCCGCGCTATTGCGAGGCTTTCAATGCCGCGGCAATTTTGTTAATCCGCCTGCCAGCAACGAGGACGCCGCCATGCCGAAGCTGCCGCTGATCAATCCCGACGATCTGCTAGCGATCGATATCCACACCCATGCGGAAGAGCCCTGCGGCATGCATGGCGATGACGGCTATGACGACTTCCAGGCCAAGATGGCCGACTACTTCAAATCGCCGAACAAGCATCCGCCGACGGTTGCGGAAACCGCCGCCTATTACCGCGCCAAGAACGTCGCCGCCGTGATCTTCCCGGTCGATGCCGAGCGCGAGACCGGCTTCCGCCGCTACAACAATTACGAGATGCTGGAAGTGGCCTCGGAAAATTCCGACGTGCTGATCCCGTTCGTCAGCATCGATCCGCACAAGGGCAAGCTCGGCGTCCGCGAGGCGAAGAAGCTGATCGCCGACTACGGCGTCAAGGGTTTCAAGTTCCACCCGACCATGCAGGGCTTCTATCCCAACGACCGCATGGCCTATCCGCTGTATGAGGCCATCAACGACGGCGGCGCGATCGCGCTGTTCCACACCGGCCAGACCGGCGTCGGCAGCGGCATGCCCGGCGGCATGGGGATGCGGCTGAAATATTCCAACCCGATGTACATGGACGATGTGGCGGCGGATTTCCCTGATTTGCGGATCATTCTGGCGCACCCCTCCTTCCCCTGGCAGGAAGAGGCGCTGTCGGTGGCGACCCACAAGCCCAACGTCTACATCGACCTCTCCGGCTGGTCGCCGAAATATTTCCCGCCGATCCTGGTCCGCTACATCAACTCGATCCTGCAGGACAAGATGCTGTTCGGCTCGGACTGGCCGGTGATCACCCCGGACCGCTGGCTGGCCGATTTCGCCAAGCTCGACATCCGCGACGAGATCCGGCCCAAGGTGCTGAAGGCGAACGCGCGGAAGCTGTTGGGGATTTGAGGCGGTGGCGGCCGGCTTGCCTCTCCCCGCTTGCGGCTGAAGCCGCGAGCACAGTCTCACCTCACCCCGTTTTCTTCGGCATAGACATCGTTGTTAGATCACTCGGGTGTAGCCTGATGCGATTCAGCCTTGTGGCGGCTCCGTGCCTTGATTGAGAATGCTCATGTAGCGGGTATAGGCGAACAGCCGGCCGCGTCGTCGTCCCGAAACCTCGCCAACGATGCCGAGCTTTTCCAAATTGGCGATGGCTTTCATCACCGTTGGATGGGTCACCTTCAATTTCCTGCTTGCAGGAACGATACTGATCATCGGCTGGCGCTGAAGCAGTTCGTGTACTTTCAGCATCGAAGCGGCCGATCTCCCCAGCGTACCGATGCGCGCCCGATCTTGCTCAAACAGCTTCAGGAGCTGCCGCGCTGTCTCAACCGATTCATTTGCGGTTTCAATGACGCCGGTCAGAAAGAACTCGACCCAGGATTCCCAATCGCCGCGGTCACGGACGGCTTGCAACAGATCGTAGTATTGTTGCCGCCGCGTTTTGAAATAGAGGCTCAGATAGAGCATCGGCTCTTTCAATACGCCGTCCGCGCATAGCATGAACGTAATCAGCAGGCGCCCCAGCCGCCCGTTGCCATCCAGAAACGGATGAATACTTTCGAATTGCACGTGAGCCAGTGCCGCGCGAATAAGCGGCGGCGTTTTTTCGTCGTGTAGAAATTCCTCAAAGTTGTCGAGGCAGGCGGGCAATTCGTTCGGCGGAGGGGGTACGAACAGCGCGTTGCCGGGGCGTGTGCCGCCAATCCAGTTCTGCGTGCGGCGAAACTCGCCGGGCTGTTGGCGGCTGCCGCGTCCCTTGCGGAGCAGGATGTCATGAATTTCCCGAATCAGCCGCAGCGATAACGGGAATCCCTCCCTGAGCCGTTTGAGCCCGCATTGCATGGCCGCGACGTAGTTCGAAACCTCTTGCACGTCGTCGATCGCAACCTTGGGGATTTCGTCGTTCTCAAACAGCAGAAGATCTGAAAGCGAGGATTGTGTTCCCTCGATTTGCGACGACAGCAACGCCTCTTTCCGCACATACATGAAGAGGAAGAGCGGAGGTGCTGGCGGCATCGACGTAATTCCATCGAGCCGACCGAGAGCGCGGTTCGCTTGCTCGACCAGCGTCAACAGTCCGCTCAGCTCGATTGGAGGTGCTGGCGGCAGCGGGGGCGGCACAAAGGCCCGTACCTGTTCGCCGCCGACGGCGGTTGTGACGAGGCGGCCTAGCCTGGATGAGGGTTGCGCAGAGGTCATTTCGCTTACATTAGCGAGTTGATTATGTAAGCGGAAGGCGTAATCTTTACATTAAGCTCGCCTTCATCATTGCAAGAGGCGATTTTTGAGGGCTCTCTCCGCGAGTTCGAACTCGCGGAGAGAGCCCCTCACCCCAACCCTCTCCCCGCGATAGACGCGGGGAGAGGGAGCGCACCGGCGCGTACCGCCAGACTTTCGCTACGGCCGCATCACCACGCATTCGAGATTGCCGGCCTTGGCCGCAAGCTCCATGGCTTGCGGCAGATCCGCCAGCGGAAAGGCGCGCGGCCGGATCGCGGAGATGTCGAGCATGCCGGCGCGCAGCAAGTCCAACAGCCTCCGGTAGGCGCCGGCCGGGTACATGAACTGGCCGAGGATTTCCCAGTTGTTCAGCATCACGGCGCCATAGGGGATCGGCAGGTCGGTGGTCATGCTGCCCATCAAGCACCAGCCGGCCGCCGCGGCGCAGGCTGTGCAGCGCAGCCAGCGTCGCGTTGGGATCGCGCGCCTGCCCGACCATATCGAAGGCCAGGTGGGCGCCGCCGCCCGATGCGTCACGAAGCGCTGCCGCATCCTTCTGCACATCGCCTGACAGCGTCACCGTCACCACGCGCGGGCCGCCGGCGCGGGCGACATCCTGCAGCCCGCGCGCGTTGCGGCCGGCGGCGATCACGCGCGCCGCGCCCATCGCCACGGCCACCAGCACCGCCGCCGTGCCGTAGGCGCCGGTCGAGCCATTGACAACCACGCTCTCGCCGACCGCGAGCCGGCCCCGCAACAGGCCGCCAAAGGGGATGATGCAGCGGCCGATGGTGACGAGTTGGGCGGCATCGAAGGTGTCCAGCCCGTGGGCCGGCGTGACTGCCGCGACCGGCAACAGGGCGTATTCCGCAAGCGTTCCGTCCGGCCAGTCCGCCAGCACTGGCGCGGCCTGCGGGCTCGATGTCAGTCCGATCAGAACCTGCGCGGGATCCTCGACATTTTCCGGCGCGACGAAATGCGATGACAGCACGACCCGCTGCCCCGGCTTGAGATGCCAGGCGTCCCGGCCCACCGCCGCGACCACGCCGACGCCATTGGTTCCGATCGTGAACGGACCGGGGGGCGGAAGGTAGGCCGGCAATCTCCCTTCGACATAGGCCTTCAGGTACGACATCAGCGCCGAAGCCTCGATCTTGACCAGCACGCTGCCAGGACGCGGCTCGGGTATGGGCACATCCGTGAAGCGGAGTTCTCCTCCGAGCCGATCCAATTGCCAGGCCTTCATGTTACGCTCCCGTTGCCAGCCTCGATATGGCGCGGCGATCGCATATTCGCTAGTATGATGCCGTGCGGATGGTCGGCGCGCCCTGGGGAAATGGCCGGCCATTGTGCCTTAAGCCTCGGCGGCGATAATGTTGTCGCTCCTTCGCTCCTGCAGGTAGACCATGACCATCCAAGCCGTCGTGTTCGATGCCTACGGCACCCTGTTCGACATCCAGTCGGTGGCGGCCGTGACCGAGGACGCTTTTCCGGGCTATGGCGAATTGATCACGCAGATCTGGCGGATCAAGCAGCTCGAATATACCTGGCTGCGTTCGCTGATGCGGCGCTACCAGGATTTTTCAGTTCTCACGGAGGAGTCGCTCGCCTATACGCTGCGCGTGCTCGGGCTGCAGCACGAGGCAGCCGTGTTCGATCGCATCATGGACAAGTATCTGCATCTCGATCTCTATCCGGATGCGGCGGCGACACTCTCGGCATTGCGGGATCTAAAACTCGCGATCCTGTCCAACGGCAGCACCGCCATGCTCACCACGCTGGTGAAGAACGCCGGGCTCGATCGCAACCTCGACGCCACCATCAGCGTCGATGCCGCCCAAATCTTCAAGCCGGCGCCGGAGGCCTACCGGCTGATCGAGCAGGTGCTGGGTGTGCCACCCGGTGAGGTTCTGTTCGTCTCGTCGAATCCGTGGGACGCCTGCGGCGCCAAGGCCTTCGGGCTCAATGTCGCCTGGATCGAGCGGGTAAGCCCGGAGGCGATGGCGCTGGCCTGCGCCAGGAGCGATGTCGTTCCGCCGCTGACGATGTTCTGGGCGCTGCGCACCCAGATGGACGAGCTGGGGCTTGCACCCGACCACCGCATCCGCGCGCTGTCGGAGCTGCCGGCTCTGGTCTATTGATCATCGTCCTCGTAGATCCTCGGCCTGATGTCTTGGGGCTTCTGCCGATTGTTGCGTGCGCGCGGCGGCAGTTGCTGGGGTACGTTGACCGTGACCGCGGGTTCAAACACCGCGCGACAGGGTCCGCTCAGAAGCGGCGTCTTCTGCCGCAGGCATGCGGTGATCCGGCCGGCATCTGGTATCATCTCGCCACAGAGCCGAAAGACGTCGGGCGTGCAGGCCATCTGCTGTTCCGGCGTTCCCTGGTTTTCTTGCGACCACGCAGGACTTTCCGCCGCCGTGCCGGCGATCGCCATTGCAATGCTGAGAACAATTCGGTGGGTTCGCATGTCCGATCCTGGTTCCGAAGCCGCTGGCGCGAAGGCCCCGGCAATCACTATTTTGCTCCAGGCTTCAGAATAAATGCGGCCCCGCAGCGTTCAGACCGCTCAACATTTTGTGAAAAAGCTGCCGCAGGATGAGGCAAGCGTCGCGCGCCATCCTTAGATGGTTCTTGGCATTATCACTTGCGCGGCTTGATCACTTGCGCGGCTTGCCCTTGGCAAAATGCCTGGTCAGAAAATCTGCCAGCACCTCGACGCGCGCGGGCCGCGGGCCGCCGGGCGGCATCACTAGATGCACCGCGCCCTCGGTCTGCTTCCAATCCTTCAGGATCACTTCGACCTCGCCCGAAGCAATGGCGGCGGCAACGATGAAGTCAGGCAGATCAGCGATGCCGAGGCCGGCGAGCACCGCCGGCATCAGCGCCTCGCCATTGTTGACGCGTAGCGGGCCGGCCGGCCGCACGCTGGCCTGCTCGCCTTTGGCATTGGTGTAGTGCCAGACCTCGGGCGTGGAGAGATAGGCATAACCGAGACAGCGATGCTGCGCCAGATGCATCGGATGGGTCGGCCGTCCCTGCCGTTTGAGATAGGCGGGCGAAGCCACGGTGAAGCGCGGCATCCCGCACAGCCGGCGCGCGATCAGGGAGGAATCCGGCAGGCTCGCGATCCGCAAGCCGAGATCAAAACCCTCGCCGACCAAGTCCACCATCGCATCGCTCAAATGCAGGTCAATCGCGACGTCAGGATAAAGCTTGAGAAATTCGGGCAGGATCGGCGCCACCGCTTTCACCCCGAACGTCATCGGCACCGCGAGCCGCACCAGTCCGCGCGGCGCCACCGATTGCGCCAAGGCCTCGTTCTCCGCCGCCTCGCCATCCGCCAACAGGCGCGCCGCGTGCTCGGACAACTTTTGTCCGGCATCGGTCAAAGCCAACCGCCGCGAGGTCCGGTTGAACAAGCGCGCGCCGAGCCGCAGTTCCAATCGGCTGACGGCCTTCGAGACCGTGGCCCGGGATAGCGCCAGTTCGCTGGCCGCCGCCGCGAACGAACGCAGTTCCACGACTTTAGCGAAAATCGCCAGTCCTTCGAAATCCGGGAGCCTTGCCATCGCGCCACGCCCATCTGGTCAATATTTGAAACAATGGATTTCCATAGTTTCTATTTATGAACCAATTGGAAGTGCCTATCCAGAGCGCAACGGAAATTCTCAAGTCAGGAGATGATCGCATGATCGAACTCAGACCCTTTGCAAAACTTGGCCACGCCGATCATGGCTGGCTTAAAGCCAGGCATCATTTCTCGTTCGGCAGCCACTACGACCCCGACAACATGGGTCATGGCGCCTTGCGGGTATGGAACGACGACGAGATCGCGGCCAATACCGGCTTTCCCGCCCATCCCCATGCCAACATGGAAATCATCACCTATGTCCGAGAGGGCGCGATCACCCATCAGGACAGCATGGGCAACAAGGGCCGCACCGAAGCCGGCGACGTCCAGGTGATGAGCGCGGGAAGTGGCGTCCGTCACTCCGAATACAATCTGGAGCCGACGCTGACCAAGATCTTCCAGATCTGGATCGAGCCGACCACGCAAGGCGGCCCGCCGACCTGGGGCGCCAAGCCTTTCCCAAAGGCGGACCGGTCCGGCAAGCTCGCCACCATTGCCAGCGGCTACCAGGACGACGGCGGCGCGCTGCCGATCCGCGCCGATGCCCGGGTGCTCGCCGCCACGCTGAAGGCCGGCGAGAGCGCTGAGTACAGCCCCGGCAAAACCCGTCACCTTTATCTGGTGCCGGCGGCGGGCACAGTCGAAGTCAACGGCGTGCGCGCCAACGCCCGCGACGGCGTCGCGATATCAGGCGAAGAGCAGCTCAAGATCACGGCGTTGGAAGATTCCGAACTGGTGCTGGTCGACGCGGCGTGACCGCCGAAGATGCCCCCCGTGGTCCTGGCCGGGCTTGTCCCGGTCATCTACGACTGGGCAACCAAGTAGACGTGGATGCCCGGCACAGGGCCGGGCATGACGAAGATTAGCTTTATCTTCAACCCTCACCCAACTGGAGACCGATCATGACAAAAGTTCTTGTGCTGTATTATTCCGCC
This sequence comes from uncultured Alphaproteobacteria bacterium, assembly GCA_963736075.1. Taxonomy (GTDB): domain Bacteria; phylum Pseudomonadota; class Alphaproteobacteria; order Rhizobiales; family Xanthobacteraceae; genus Bradyrhizobium. Next base: position 36,715 of record CAVTNW010000034.1, read on the forward strand.
TACGGCCATATCGAAACCTTGGCGAACGCCGTCGCCGAAGGCGCGCGTGAGGCTGGCGCGTCCGTTGATATCAAGCGGGTGCCGGAGCTGGTGCCGCCGGATGTCGCCAAGGCGTCGCATTTCAAGGTGGATCAGGCGGCACCGGTGGCGAAGATCGATGAACTCGCCGATTATGACGCGATCATCGTCGGTACCGGCACGCGCTTCGGCCGCATGTCATCGCAGATGGCCAATTTTCTCGATCAGGCCGGGGGCCTCTGGGCCAAGGGCGCCCTGCACGGCAAGGTCGGCGGCGCTTTCACCGCGACCGGGACCCAGCATGGCGGCCAGGAGACCACGCTGTTCTCGATCATCACCAACCTCTTGCATTTCGGCATGACGGTCGTCGGCCTGAATTACGGTTTTGCCGGCCAGATGAAGCTCGACGAAGTGACCGGCGGCTCGCCCTATGGCGCGACCACGATCACCGCCGCCGACGGCAGCCGCCAACCCTCCGCCAACGAACTTGCCGGCGCGCGCTATCAGGGACGCGTGATCGCCGAGACCGCCAAAAAACTCCATGGCTGAGCGCAGTTTCGTAGTTTTCGGAGGGTGGGCAAAGCCATCGAGACGCGCGAACCCGCGGCTCGATGGCGTACCCCCCATCTTTTGACTCCGAAAGGGTGGGCACGGCGCAAGAGCGCCTTTGCCCACCCTTCGCGATCTGCCAAGAAACTTCATGGCTGAACTGCATGGCTGATGTCCTGAGGGCGGCGTTCTCCTGCCGTGACTGCCGCCCCATCTGTCGTATCGAAGGAAGGGTTCTGCCATGATCGAAATTCTCGCGCTCTATCAACTGGCCCGCAATCCAATGCAGGCCATCGCGCGGCGCTGGTGGTGCCGAAGCCTGTTCCGGGCCACCCAGGGCCGGCGCCGATGCTCGGAATGCGGGGGATCGTGATGTCTGGATGAGCGGGGCGAGCGCTGACGTCCGATCGATGTGCGGAACCAGATGGCGTTGACGGCGTTGGATCCGGCGCCATTGCGCCGGAGACTGCGAAATGAACAACAAGCCAGATCCCAAAGCGACCAAGACCAATCCGAAAGTGTCTCATCCCGGTATGATGGGCGACGGCACCGAGGAACAGAACCTCAATGAGCCGGGTGATCCGGCGGCCCGCATCAAGCGGGATGAAGTGGATGCGGCATTCGCCAAAGGTACGAAAAAGCCCTAGCTTCGCTAAGATTTCGGTTATCCTGATGGCCGGGCCCGGATCGCGCCCGGCCTCGCCTTTTGAGGGGAACGCTGGTGCCAGACTGTTTCGGTGATTCATGAGCAGCGTCGCACCAACGCCTTGGCCGGAATTGCCGACCGCAGGCTGGCGTGCGAGCTACCAGACCCTGCACCTGTGGACCCAGATCATCGGCAAGATACGTCTGGCACGGACGCCCTGGCTCAATCATTCCTGGCACGTCACCCTTTACGTCACCGCGCGCGGGCTGACGACATCGCCGATCCCCGATCGCGCAGGTTCATTCCAGATCGACTTCGACTTTATCGATCACGCCTTGCTGATTTCCACCAGTGACGGCGCGCTGCGGCGGCTTGCGCTGGCCGGACAATCGGTCGCGGGCTTTTACACCCACGTGATGGCGATGCTCGCAGAGCTCGGCATCGCCACCGTGATCGACGAGATGCCCAACGAATTGCCCGACCCGATCCGGTTTTCATTGGATCACCAGCATGCCAGCTACGATCCGGACGCGGTATGGCGGCTGTGTCAGATTCTGGTCAATGCCGATCGGGTGTTCAAGCAATTCCGCACCGGTTTCGTTGGCAAGGCCAGCCCGGTGCATTTCTTCTGGGGCAGTTTCGATCTTGCGGTGACGCGATTTTCAGGCAGGCTCGCTCCACGGCATCCCGGCGGCGTGCCGCATCTCCCCGATGCGGTCGCGCGAGAGGCCTATTCGCACGAGGTGAGCAGCGCCGGCTTCTGGCCCGGCAGCGGCGCGATCGACTATCCCGCATTCTACTCCTACGCCTATCCCGAACCGCCAGGCTTTCGCTCGGCAAAGGTGCGGCCCGCCGCGGCATTTTTCAGCGAGGCGGTCGGCGAATTCATCCTGCCCTATGACGCCGTGCGGACCGCCGATCAGCCAGACCAGGCGCTGCTTGAATTCCTGCAGAGCACTTATGATGCCGCGGCCGACGCCGCGAGGTGGGATCGGGAGGCCCTGGAATGCGCGTCGGGCCGGCCCGGCATGGTGCGCAAGATCTGATCGCCGAGTCCGACCGGCCTTGCTCAGGCGGCACTGCGCCTGAACTCCTCGATCACATCATACAGCGGTTTGGGCTTGAGGTCGGCGTCGAGGGGCAGTGGCCGGTTGGGCATGCCGTCGGCGCGCTTGAAATAAGTCGGCACCCAGCTGTAACGGTCGCTCAGCCCCCAGGTCACGATCGCCTTCGGCGACGACACCTCGCAGACCGTCTTGAGAAAGCCCGCCGCCAGGCCCGCGACCCGGGCGTCGCGCTCGCTCACCTTGGCCGGCAATTCGTAGTCGATCACGTCGAGTTCGGTGATCAGCACGTCGAGCTTGAGTTTTTCGATCTCCGCCAGCAGCGCCTGCAGGCCATCGCGATCGACGGCGCGGTCGGCGTACAGATGGGCCTGCAATCCAACGGCATGCAGCGGCACGTCGCGGTCACGCAGCGCGCGCAACAGCCCGATCAGCGCGTGGCGCCGCGCTACGAAGCGAGGCCCTCTGAATTCGAGGTCGCCTTCGTTGAGCACCAGCCGCGCGCCGGGATCGGCCTCCGCCGCTGCCCGCAGCGCGATCGGAATATAATCCCCGCGCAACCGGCTGGCCCAGATCGACGGGCGGAACGCGAATTCATCCTCCGGCCAATGCGCCAGCGGCTCGTTGACCACGTCCCAGCACGGGATCGCGCCGCGATAGCGGCCGACAACCGTCTGGATATGATTGACCAGCTCCCGCTCGGCCTCAGCACGGCTATCGATCGCGTCGGTCCACGCCGGCATTGCGCCGTGCCAGGCCAGCGTGTGACCGCGGACGTCGATGCCGGTCTGCTGCGCAAAATCGAGCACCGCGTCGGCCTTTTCAAAACGGTACTGATCGCGGGTCGGCCGCAACTCCGTCCATTTCAATTCGCTCTCCGGCACGATCATCTGGCAATTCGCGGCGATCGCGGCGCGATAGGACGGGTCAGTGGCGAGCGCGTCGGACCGCGCGGCGGCGCCGTAAGGAATTAACTTCTCGGCGGCCAACGCCGCCAGCGGCGTCGTCGGTTGTGTAGCAAATGCGGACACTGCGGACAGCGCCGCTGTACCGGAAACGCCCAGCACCGCTGCCTTTGCCGCGCCTGCCAAAAAATCGCGCCGGGTATGCTGCACTATCGACATACTAATACTTGGTTCCGCCGCAGGACTTAAAACAAGGTGCAACGCTCATAGCAAACTTCGGTCCAGCGAACGGAGCATCCGCGCTTTGATTGTCGCGAAGGTTAACGGCACCGCGTTAACCGGGACAACGAGAGCGCGAGAGATCATGGACGACTTTGCTACGCAATGATGCGTCAATTCTCGATACACGTGCCAGTTGAATATATAGATTATTTCGCCGGCCTCCGCAGAAAATGCTGCCAGATCGCTATCGCGCCGCAATTCGTCTGTTACATGCCATGATCTGCCGGCCTTAAGTATTGTGCGTGCTGGCGTTCGAATGGAAGCCGGCAGCCATGCTCGACGATGATCGACTTATGAATCAGGCCGAACCGGAAAAGCAGCCGACGGCGATGCGGCTTTTCATGGGCTTGGGCGTGCCGCAGCAGGCTCGTTTATTGTGGCGGCGAAAGGCCGAGATTGCGTTGGCCGCGCTGATTTGCGCCTCCGCCGCGGTCGTGATCAGCGAGAGCCTGACGCCGAAATATACCTCGACCGCCCAGATCTATATCGATCCACGCGAACTGCAACCGGCCGACCGGCAACCGGCGCAGCGCTCTCAGGATTACGCCAGCTTCGCCATGGTGATCGAAAGCCAGCTTCGCATCATTGGCTCGAATGGCGTATTGTTGCAGGCGATCCAGGATACCCATCTCGATGAGGATCCGGAGTTTGGCGGCACCAATGCCGGCGACGATGCCGAGATGGCGGCGCTGGAAAACTTGAAGCGCCACATCCATGTGACGAAGCCAGACCGCAGCTTCATCATCAATATCGAAGTCTGGTCGGATAGCGCGGCGAAATCGGCATTGCTCGCCAATGCGATTTCCAAAGCCTATCTCGATGAATTGAAGAAGCAGCAGGCCGTGGCCGCCAGCCGCACCGCGGCCAGTCAGTCGGACCGGCTCAAGCAATTGCAGGAGCAGGTTCGGATCGCTGAAACCGCGCTCGCCGCGTACCAGGTGCAGCAGAATCCGCTCGACGCCCAGGGCGCCCTGATGGGCGACCCGCAGCAGCCCGCCGCGAACAGTCAGCGGCTTGAGGCGGCGCGGACCGCGACGCTCGACGCCCAGGCCAGATACGACCAGATCCAATCCATCCATCGCGATGCCATCGATATCGACGCCATTCCGCGGGTGCTGCGATCGCCGGCCATCGCCAATCTACGCCAGCAGTATGACGCCACGCGCAGGCGCTATCTTGAACTAGCGAGCGAAATCGGCGCGCTGCATCCGGCGCTGCGCCCCTTGGTCAGCCGTCTCGAAGACCTCCACCTCAGGATCCGCGATGAGGTCGAACGATTGGCGCTGGCGGCGAAGAACGAGCTGACCCGCGCCCGCGAATACGAAGACTCGCTGAACAAGGCGATCGATCTGCAAAAACGCCAGAGCGCAGAACTCACGCAACCCTCGCCAAGGCTTCGCGAACTGGAAAGCGACGTCCAGGCCAGCCGCGAGGCCTATCAGTCGTTCCGTCAACGCGTGAATGAAAATGACGAAGGTAGGGGCCTGAACGCCTCGAGTGCCCGTGTCATCAGCGAAGCCTCCATTGCGCAGCGGCGCATCTACCCGCCGCCGATGGGCCTGCTTGCGGGCATCGGCTTCCTGATCGGCGCGCTCGGCGCGGCGACCTGGTTTGTTGCAAGCGGAGCCGGCCCGTCGCCCAAGGCAAGCGCGCCGTCACCGGTCGACCCCGAGACCACCGACGCGGTCATATCACCTCCGATACAGCCGCCAGACCCTCAACCGCAGCCCGAAGCTGCGATCGCTGCGGTCGAAAAGCCGCTGATTGCCCGGTTGCAGGAGCCCGAGGTGGTGCGGACGCAAAGCAGCGTCCTGACCGCGGGCGCGCTTCCCGACCTGACGCGGATCGGCTGGCCGACCCTGCGCGCGGGCATGCCGGTCAAAGCATTCCTCAAAAGTGTCGGTGACATGCGTGCGGCCGTGATGCGACGGCCGTCGGCCGGCGCGATTCCGGTGATGGCGGTGATCGGCGCAGGCGCCAGCGAAGACCGCAGCATCGCGGCGCTCAACATCGCGCTGGCGGCCGCGCGCGGCGGCTACCGGGTGCTGCTGATCGATGCCGATCACGCCACGCACGCGCTCTCGAACCGGCTGAATGGTCCGGGCAAGAGCAGGGCCGGACGTTTCGGCTGGTTCGGCATCGGCCTGAAGGATTCGGCCACGATCGAGACCGCCAACGGCATCTCGGTGCTATCCGCCAACCGGGGCGCCGATGCCGTCAAGGCGAGCGAGGCAATCTGCAAGGCGATCGCGGAGGTGCGTTCGCTTGGCGGCTACGATCTGGTGATCCTCGACGGCCCGGCGACGCCCTCGGGCGAAGCCGACCGCATGCTGCTCGATGTCGCCGACGGTCTTGCCGCCGACCTGCCCATGAGCCAGGACATCAATGATTGCGTGCGGGAGATCATCGCGGCCTTGGGCGACGTCGAGCCCAAGCTGATCGGTTTCGTGCTCAACGAACTCCATCCAGCAGCCGCCGACACCGAGCGAGACCAGCAATTGGCGTGAGCGCCGCGCGAAATCCTAGGAGACCGATTCCGAAAAACCAATCGTTTCCAGGCCCTCGGTCCTCATCCTGAGGAGCGAGCCTTCGCCCCGGAGGGCGAAGGCTCGCGTCTCGAAGGATGGCCGCTTGCACCATTTTCGCGGCCATCCTTCGAGACGCGTCGCTTGCGCGACGCCCCTCAGGATGAGGACCGGGGGGACTATACGATCAAGACTTCGGAATCGCCGAACTGGAACAGCGCCGTGCCGGGAATGCCGAGCCTATAATGGCTTGATCTGAACCTTGCGAAACTTTACCACGCCGGAAGCATATTGCAGGGCGAACGGACCGGCGCCATGCGTGGCGTCCTGCACATCGGCAGTCTTCTCGCCATTGAGCACGATGACGAGATGCGGTCCTTTCGCGGTGATCTCATAGATGTTCCATTTGCCGGCGGCCTTGGGCATGGGATCGACCTTGGCGACGCCGACGATGGCGCCGGTGCCGTAACTCGGATCGGGCCGCTTGTCGTAGATATTGACCTCGTAACAGATCTTGGAGTCGATTTTCTTCGACTGATCGCAGCGAATGAAGACGCCGCTATTGGCCTCTTCGTCGGTCCAGAACTCGGCCCTGATCTGGAAATCCTGGTACGAGTTCCTGCTGACGAGGTAGGCGGGATCCTTGCCTTCCAGTAATTTGTCGGCGGTGACCGCGCCGTCCTTCATCTCCCAGTTGGCTTTGCCGACCGTGTCCCAGTCGCCCATCTTGGTACTGTCGAGCAGCGTGATCCATCCGCCTTCGCTCTGGCCGGCGGCCGGACCGGAAATCGGGCCTGCCATCGTGGCGATCAGCAAGCCTGCGGCAAGCGCCGATACATGTCTCATGATGTCGTCCTCCCCTGCATTTTGTTGGACCCAAGGTTAGCACCGCGGCGCGCGACGTAAATACGTTTTGCTGCTGCATCCGCCTTTTGCGCTCGCCGCTCGGGCCCGCGCCCATCTTGCGCCGCGCGAAGAATACCGGTTAGCATCGAGAGATGACAAGGAGCGGCCTTAAAGGCCAAGTCCCGACGACGGAGGAAACCATGCAGGCCCCAAACCGATTGTGGCGATATCTGGTGATGCCGATCGCTTTTGCCGGCATGCTCGGCATCAGTTCCGCCGCCGAACTCAATCCGGCGGCGGTCGCCTATAAACTCCCGGACCAGATCCCCTGGAGCCCGGTCGATGCCCGCGGCGCCCAGAATGCCGTCGTGGTCGGCGATCCCACAAAGCCCGGATTTTATATGGTCTACACCAAATGGACCAAGGGCAATCATTTCAGCCGTCCCCACTTCCATCCCAACGACCGTTACATCGTGGTGCTGCAGGGGACCTGGTGGGTCGGCACCGGACCGAAATTCGATCCCGCCAACACCACACCGATGCCGGCCGGAAGTTTTGTTACCCATTTCGGCAAACAGGTGCACTGGGACGGCGCCAAGGACGAGGACGCCGTGCTCCTGATCATGGGCGAAGGCCCGGCGACCGCGACCGCGGCGGAAGAGAAGTAGGAGACGCGGCCTCTCGGTAACCGCGGATTCTGGGCGACACTTGTTCCATTCTCGGCGTAGCTGCGGAGCGCTCCGCAGTTCCGTAGGGTGGGCAAAGCCAACGAGACGCGCGCAGGCGCGGCTCGTTGGCGTGCCCACCATTTTTGTCCCGCATGTGGAAGGTGGGCACGGCGCAAGGGCGCCTTTGTCCACCCTTCGAAATCTGACGGCAGCCAACTGCCACTAAACCTGCTTTACGCGGCGTGGCGGACCGGCAGGTGGAAGGGTGCGCGCAAAGCTAGATCGCGACGCGTGCCGTTCGTAATAGCTGGCGAGATGAGTTGACGCGACCAGGGCTTCGGCGGCTTCGGGCAATTGCCTGATATAGTAGAGGATCGGCAGCAGATTGATGTCGGCGAAGGTGAATTCGTCGCCGACGAGATAGCCGCTTTTCGCGACCGCTTGGTCGAGAACGGCAAGTTGCGCGCGCACTGCGGGGGTCGCTGCGTCGATCGTCTTGCGGTCAGGCAGGCCGTCGGCGGTTCGGGGAAAGGCATAGGCCAGGAGATAGGTCCGGACCAGGGTCGGGTCCATCACGGTATTGACGATGGAAACCCATTGCTCCGTCAGCGCCGCCAGCCGGGGATCGTCAGGTATGATCTTAGGTCCCGGGAAAGCGCGATCGAGATAGCTGGCGATGGCCTTTGATTCGCAGACTGCGAAGTCGCCGTGGCGCAGCACCGGCATTTTGCCGAACGGATGAACGGCGAAGATTTCGGGCGAGCCGAGCTCTGATGCCGTCAACGTGTAGTCGATGCCTTTCTCCTCGCAGACCATGCGCACGACCCGGGTATAGGTCGACTGCGCGGAGCCGATGATCTCGGGTTTCAACATGGCGCCCGCCCCTTCGGAAGCCTCAGCGTGCAATATCAGCCAGACGGCCGAAACTCGCCGACCAGCCGGCTAACGTCAATCGCCTTATTGTCAGCGCGATGGCGCGCTACGGGCAACCCACCTGATCTCCCTTTGATCTTTCCTCTGATCTTTCTTTGGGTCCTGGAGGGCGCATGATGAACGTTCCGGGTCGGCTGACGGCGCAGATTGTCGTCGCGGTTCTGTTGCTGGGCACAGCTTGCGCCCGCGCGCAGATCGCCGAGCCGGCGGGCCATTCGCCGTCCGTCTCGGCGCAGCCGGATGCCTCCGTCGCATCGCCCGCCGCCGCTGCCGCAACCACGCCGTCCGCTGCTCAGCCCCGGATCGACACCGCCGATATCGCCAAACGTGCCAACAAGGACGCGGGTGCCGACATCGAGGCCACCATCGCGGACTGGCAACGTGGGCTCGATGGCGTCGAGGCCGAGCTGCGCAGCCCCCGCCTGAATTTTTCGCAGCTCAATTCCTTACGCGATGCGCTGCAGCGCTTTCGATCCGGCGTCGAAAATACGTCGGGCCATCTCGATGGCCCGCTGGCCGCTGCGAAAGCGCAACTGGGGTCGCTGGGGCCGGCGCCGGCGCCCGGCCAGCCGCCGGAGCCCGACCAGATGGCTCGCAACCGCGCCGAGCTCACCTATTACCTCGGTCTCTTGTCGGCCGGAAAGGTCGCCGCCAATGCCGCGCTGTTGCGCATCGACCAGCTGATGGATGGTGTTCAGGAAGTCCGGCGGAAGAATTTTTCATCGTACCTGTTCCAGCCCGTTCCAGGTGTGTACGCGCCCGAAACCTGGACCCAGCTGCCGTCCAATATTCCGGTCGCCGCGAACCGGATCGGCGATCTCCTCGCGGGCTGGTGGAGGGACGCAGACGATCGCGGCGAGATGGCGCGGGCCGCGCTGGAGGCCGCCGTCCTCGCCTTGGCGCTGATCGCGCTGGCATGGCGCGGCATACCGCGCCTGCGCCGCTGGCGCGGCGATAGCCCGCCGCCGTTCTGGAGACGCGCCTCCTCCGCGGCCGGTGTCATCCTTTTGCGCGCCGCGCCGGGGATCGCCTCCATCCTGCTGCTCTATGGCCTCATCGCCCAGGCGCAGACCCTGCCCGACCGCGTCGGCCGGCTGTTCTACGCGGTGGCGCAGACGGCGATCATCATTCTGGCCGTAAGTGCGCTGATCGCCACGGTGTTTGCTCCCGCGGCGCCGCAATGGCGCCTAGTGCCCGCTTCCAACCGCGCGGCTTGGCGGGTGTGCGGTCTCGTCGTCCTGCTCGCCCTCATCTACGGTCTGACCAGCCTGATCTATATTGCCACCCGGATCGTGCAGGCGCCCTTTGCGCTGACCGTCGCGGTCGCCGTTCCGTCATGCCTGCTGCTGGCCGGGCTCGTGGTTGCCATCCTGCTCACGCCACTGGAAGCGGCAGATCAGGACGGCATAACCTCGCCGCGATGGCTCACCGCGTTGCGCCTGCCGATCTGGGTGGTGATCCTGGCCATCGTGGCCAGCACGCTTTCGGGATACGTCGCGCTTGCCCGATTTCTGGCGCAGCAGCTGATCGTCACCGGCTCGGTGCTGGCGCTCATCTATTTGTTGCTGTTGTGGGTCGATGGCTTGGTCCAGGCTCTCGGCGACGACAACGCCGCGAGTGGAAGCTGGCTCCGCGACCAAGCCGGGCTGGACCGGCAGCGCCGCGAACGGCTCGCGCTGCCGGCAGGGCTAGTCCTCAAGTTCGCCGTGCTGGTGCTGTCGGTGCCGTTCATCATGCTGCAGTGGGGCTACAGCTGGCCGGACATCTATGACTGGTACCGCCAGCTATTTTTCGACTTTCACATCGCCAATACCCAAGTCTCCTTCGCGGTGCTGCTGGCCTCTCTGATCGTCTTCATGCTGGCCTATGGGGCGGCACGCCTGTTCCAGAGCTGGCTCAACTCCCGCATTCTCGAGCCGGCCGGGATCTCGGGCGGGGTTCGCGAGTCGATCCGCACCGGCGGCGGTTACGTCGGCCTTGTCGTCGCGGCCGTGGTGGCCTTGTCCTATGCGGGCTTCAACCTGTCCAATCTGGCCATCGTGGCCGGGGCGTTTTCGGTCGGCATCGGTCTCGGCCTGCAAGGCATCATCAATAATTTCGTCTCGGGGCTGATCCTGCTCGCCGAGCGCTCCGTCAAGGTCGGCGATATCGTGCTGGTCGGTGGCGAGGAAGGCACGGTGCGCAAAATCAGCGTTCGCTCGACCGAAATCGAGACCGCGGACCGGGCCCATGTTCTGGTCCCGAACTCCAGCTTCATCACCGACAAGGTGAAGAACTGGACGCATCGCAACTCCTTCGGCCGCGTCGTCATCGGCGTCAACGTGGCCTACAACAGCGACCCGCGACGGACCCGAGACATCCTGCTGAAGGTCGCGAAGGACAATCCCGATGTGATGACGACGCCGGAGCCGTCGGTCGATTTCGAGGAGTTCGGGGCCGACAGCCTCAACTTCAAGCTTTATGCCTGCACCTACAACCTCGCCAGGAACATGAGCGTACGGACAGAGCTTCGCATGGCCATTCTCGAGGCATTCCAGCAGGCGGGCATCCGCATGGCTTTTCTGCGCACCGACGTCACCATGCGCTCAATCGAAAAGTTGCGCGAAGCGGTGTCCCACGACGTCCCCGGTTCCAGCAATGGACGCAGCGACAGCCTGCAGGCATCGCGCCGGTTTCGCGAGACGGGAGGCTGACGGACGGAGGAGGCGGGGCTGGAGACCTCACGCCGGCCCCGTCATGGCAAGGAGCCCGCGCGACGAAGCATTCCGCGCTTGTGCCAGGCGAGAGATGGATTGCTTCGCTGCGCTCGCAATGACGGCGGAGGAGGCCTCGCCAGGCCTGGTGCCAAGACGCCTGTTTCGTGGTTGTATATGCTCTATACCCTGCGCGGACCCGAAGCCTATAGGGGAACTCGATGCAACTCGCCGCAAAACTGCAGTTCGAACGCACCGTGCGCGAATTCGCCAGATGGCGCGCGGTGCCGCAGGAGGAACGGCCGCCGGCACCGGGCTGGTGGTGGGGGCCGGCGCTGGAGGTCGTCGGCGAAGTGCAATCCATGCCGCCGGCCTGGTGCGCCCGCCTGGAATTGCCGCTCGATGCCAGTTTTGACGATGGCGCCAAGGTCGTGCTGGCAAGCCTTGCCGACCAGACGACGCTGACCTGGCCCGGCTATTTTCCGGAAGGCATGCGGCACGCGGAGCCGGAGGAATGGGAGGCCTGACCGGGCTGCGCCGCCCACAGCTGCACGAGCGGATTCGCAATCTTGCCACTTGCCCTCCGGCTGATGCTTTGAGAGCATGAGCCAACAAGCAAGACCCGCATCTGGCGCGGGCCCCGACCAGAGGAAACTGCCATGCCGATGGTGCAGGCGGACCATCTTATCCGCATCGGCGCGGCGCTGCTCAGGGCGGCCGGTGCCAGCGAAGATGAAGCCCGTGCCGTGGCCCTGGGCTGCGTTAATGCTAATCTCGCCGGCCACGACTCGCACGGCATCATCGCGATTCCGACCTACATCGACCGCATCAAGGTCGGGCATATTGTTCCCGGCGCGCCATGGACGATCGTGCAGGAGAGCCCGACCACGACCGTGATCGATGGTCACTGGGGATTTGGCTTTCATGTCAACGCCAAGGCGATGGCGCTGACGATCGAGAAAGCCAGATCCGCCAATGTCGCGGCCTGCACGGTCTTTCGCCAGAGCCATGTCGGGCGGCTCGCCGCCTATCCCCTGATGGCGATGCGCGAGGGCATGATCGGGCTTGCCACCGCTGATTCCGGCCGCTCGCCGAAACATGTCGCGCCCTACGGCGGCCGCGAAGCGCGGCTCGGCACCAATCCGATTGCGATCGCGGTGCCATCGGACCTCGAGGCTCCCTTTTGTCTGGACATGGCGACCTCGGCGGTGGCCGCCGGAAAAATCCAGCTCGCCGCCGCACGCGGCGAACCGATCCCCACCGGCTGGATCGTCGATAGCGAAGGACATCAGACCACCGACCCCCGGCAATTGCGCAATGGCGGCGCGCTGTTGCCGCTCGGCGGCAGCGAGGGTTACAAGGGCTCTGGTCTCGCGGCGATGGTCGAAGTGCTGTGCGGACTGCTCACCGGCCTGGGCTTCGGGGTCGAGCCCAGCGGCAGGCATAATGACGGATGCTTCATGGCGGTGTTCAACGTCGCTGCCTTCCGGCCGCTCAAGGACTTCAAGCAGGAGGTCGCCGAGTTCGCGCGCTATCTGAAGGCGACGCCGCCGTCCGAAGGCTCATCCGGTGTGTTCTATCCCGGCGAGGTCGAATATGTCCGCGAGCAGCAGCGCCGGCTTTCGGGCATCGAGGTCGAGGACACAACCTGGGACAAACTGCGCACGCTGGCCGCCGACTACAAATTGGCCGCCGAGCTCGACCTGGTGTGAAACCAAAAGCGGGGCCCGCATGACACGGCAGATGGTGATGGTCGGTTTCCTGCAGGCGCAGAATTGCACCAACCTGCCGAGCTCCTGGCGCCACCCTCAGTCGCGCGACGATTCGATGTCGGCCGATTATTATCAGGAGATCGGCCGGATCCTGGAAGCCGGCAAATTCCATATGGCCTTTTTCGACGACCGGCTGGCGATGCCGGACCGTTACGGCAACGACCACGCCCACACGGTCGAATACGGCATCCGCTGCGTCAAGATGGACCCGGTGATCGTGCTGACGGCGATGGGAATGGCGACCGACCGGCTCGGGCTGGCATCGACCTGCTCGACCACCTACTACGAACCGTTCGACGTCGCCCGGCGCTTTGCCACCCTCGACCTGATGAGCGGCGGGCGCGCCGCCTGGAACGTAGTCACCTCCGTCAACGACGGCGAAGCCCACAACATGGGCAAGGACGCTCATCTCGACCATGACTTCCGCTACGACCGCGCCGACGAATTCATGGAAGTCGTGCTCGGCCACTGGGATAGCTGGCAGGACGGCGCGCTCCTGATCGACAAGAAAAGCGGCCGCTTTGCCGATCCGGACAAGGTGAAACGGCTCGATCACCACGGCCCGTTCTTCAAGTCACGCGGCCCCTTCACCGTGCCGCGTTCGCCGCAGGGCCATCCCGTCATCATCCAGGCCGGCGCCAGCGGACGCGGCCAGCGCTTTGCCGGCCGCTGGGGCGAGGTCATCTTCACCGCGGCGCGCAACCTGGCCGGCGCCCGGCAGGGCTACGACGCGATCCGCGCCGAGGCCGCCAAAGCCGGCCGCGATCCCGACCGGATGTTCCTGTGCAACCTGATGACGCCGGTGTGCGGCGCGACCAAAGCCGAGGCCGAAGACAGGATGGCCGAGATCGAGAAACTGCCGCTTGAGATCGATGCGCTGTCGTTGTTGTCGGAGGGACTGAACTACGATTTCGCCGCCAAGGGCCTCGACGAACCGCTGACCACGGAAGAGCTAAGGGGCATGCAGGGCATCCTCGGCATCCGCGACGGCGTGCTGAAAGCCTCCGGGAAGACCAATCCGAGCGCGCGCGATTTTGTCACCTTCAGCGGCCGTGGCCAGACCGCGGACGCCATTGTCGGCGGGCCGAAGGAGATTGCCGACAAGCTCGAGGAGATGTTCTTCGGCCGCGGCTGCGACGGATTTGTCATAGCGGCGACCTATGTGCCGGGCTCCTATGCCGATTTCGTCCGCCACGTGGTTCCGGAGTTGCAGCGGCGCGGCCTGTTCCACCGCGATTACGCCGGCAAGACCTTGCGCGAGAATCTCGGCCTGCCGCGGCCGGCCGCCGGCGCCTGGAAAAACCAGCCTCAGGCGGCGGCAGAATGACAAAAGGGAGTACGCCATGCGCTGGCTGAAGTTCACCGCTGATGGAGCGACCTCCTGGGGCATCGTGGAAGGCGACCGTGTCGTCGCGGTCGATGGCGAGCCGTTCGGCGAATGGCGGCGCAGCCCGCGCGTTCACCCGCTGGTGGAGGTCAAGATCGAACTGCCGCTGATCCCCCGCACCTTCTATTGCGTCGGCCTCAACTACCTCAAGCATCTCAAGGAGGCCGCCGACAAGAAAGGCGAGGTGCCCAACGTGCCCGACCGGCCGGAGATCGGCTATCGCGCGCAGAACGCCTTGATCGCGCATGACGAGGCGGTCGTGATCCCGGCCAATGCCACTGAGAAGATCCATTACGAGGGCGAACTCGTCGTGGTGATCGGCCGAAAAGCAAAACACCTCAGCGAGGCCGACGCGATGAGTTGCGTGTTCGGCTACACCATCGGCAACGACGTCAGCGAACGAACCTGGCAAAAGGCAGACCGTAGCCTGTGGCGGTCGAAGAACGCCGACACCTTCAAGCCGATGGGGCCGTGGATCGAGACCGACGTCGACCTCGACGCCATGGAAACCATCGTCAAGGTCAACGGCCGGGAAAGCAACCGCTTCCGCACCAACGACATGATCTTCGGCATCAAACCCTTCATCGTGGAACTGACCAAATACTTCACGCTGTGGCCGGGCGACGTGATCTGGATGGGCACCGACGGCGCCTCGCCCGACCTCAGCAACGGAGACATCGTCGAGATTGAAATCACCGGCATCGGCACCTTGCGCAACCGCTTTGTCAGGGAGAGCGAGGCGCTTACGGCGCGCCATTAACAGTAGCCATCGGACGGCTATGCCGGATACGAACGGGCCGAAGAGGTCGTGCTACTTGTTGACGACCTCGGCGCCGACCTTGCAGGTGGCGGCGTCCTGATCGCCGGTACCGCCGCTGCACCCCACCGCGCCGATCAGCTTGCCGCCGTCGACCAGTGGAAAGCCGCCGGGGCTTGCGACCAATGTCGGATCGAGCGTGCTGACGTAGCCATGACCCGTTTCATAGGCGTTATAGAACAGGCGGGACTCGCGGCGAAAGCGCGCCGCGGTGCGCGCCTTGCCGATTGCGATCGAACCGGACGCGATCTGCGCGCCCTCCATGCGGGCGAAATGCACCAGTTCGCCGTTGGTATCGACCACGGCGATGTTCATCTTCCAGTTTCGCCTCTTGGCTTCGGCTTCGGCCGCACCCAGCACCTTCTTGGCGAGTTCCAACCCGATCGATTGGCCGTAGGGAATATCGAACGGCATCGCGTCGGGGGTGCCGCCGGCCGATGGCTGCGCCGGCGGCGTCGCCGGAGCTGCCGTCTGGGCAAGGGTTGGCGAACTCATGACGGCGATGGCGCACCCTGCCAGGGTCATCAAAACGACTGAACGCATACTGTATCCTCCCGGTTTAATTTTTATCTGTGTGGCAGGCTCGTCGATAACTCAAACTCACATCGGCGGCGTCAGCCCATCCTTGCCGTAAATGATGACCGGCGTTTGCACGGTCCCATCGGGCTGCTTCTTGCCGCCCGGGACGAAAATGTGGGTGCCCGGCTTGAGGTCATTGCCGTCGCCACTGACAAACTTGACGACCTTGGTGTCAGGGGTCACCAGCAGCTTCTTTTCGCCGCCCTTGTATTTGACCGACAGCATCTGGCCGTCGACACCGGTGACGGACTGCTCGATATTGGCGTTGGTCATCTTGTTCTGCGGCTGGAGATCCCAGTCGTAATGGCCTTCGCCGGCACCGCGCATCGATTCCGGGAAGATATGTACCTCGCTGGCCTTCTGGGTGCCGTCAGGCTGCATGGTTCCGGCGGAGCCGATGAACAGGCCCGGCTTGATGTCGGCCATTGCAGCCGGGACGGTCGCAACAACCTTCGGATTGTCGGCGAGCGTCAGCTTGATCTGTGCGCCATCGCGGTTCTTGACGACATAGACGGGACCTTCAACGCTCTCGATCGTACCGCGGATGCGGACGGTCTCCTGCGCCGAAACGGACGAGGCGAAGCCAATCAAGGCGAAACTCAAGGCCAATAGGGGTCTTGTCATCCCGGACATCTTGCTTATTCCCTGGTTGTGAATGACGGCTGCGACTTCTTTTTTGCTTAGTTGGCTGTCGGGCCTGGAGGCCACTCCCGCGTCCAAACATGCTTTCCCGCCATGCCGGGGTCAACACCTATTCACGACCGCATCGCCAGCAGAAGGTGAGGTTCGGCTCGATGCCGCGCCGCAACCTACCCGACCAGACGACGCTGCAGCGCCATGCATCCCAAGACGGGCGGCCATGTGGCCGCACGCGCATCCGTTGATGGACGCCGCGATGCGTGCTGGACTAGCATTCCCTGCAAACGCTGCGGCACACCGGGCCGCCTGGGGAGAATACATCATGAGGCGCTGGCTGATCGGATTATTGCTTTTGGCCGCCTCGCCGGCGCTGGCGCAGCAGGCGGTGCCCACGATCGCCTTCGACTCCGTGCCCAATCCGCTGCGACTGCCGACCAATATGTATTTCGGCGAAGTATCCGGCGTATCCGTCAACTCCAGGGGACACGTGTTCGTATTGTCGCGCGGCAATACTTCGGGGCCGGCCTATGCCGCGGCGGCGGCGCAACTGCTGGAATTCGATGCCAAGGGCGCCTTCGTCCGTGAAATCGGCAAAAATCTCTATGCGTGGTCGTTTGCGCACACGGTCAAGATCGATCCATCTGACAACATCTGGGTCACCGACAAGGGCTCCGACATGGTGATCAAGTTCGATCCCGAGGGCCGGGTCCTCATGGTGTTCGGCCGCAAGCAGGAAGCCTCCGACGAAGATACCGGGCCGCTGAAGCATCCAAAGCCGCCATTGCCGGCCGAGGACGGCCGCTTCCGCCAGGTCACCGATGTCGCCTGGGACAAGGCCGGCAATACGTTCATCAGCGATGGCTACATCAATTCGCGCATTGCCAAGGTGGACAAGGACGGCAACTGGCTGAAGTCATGGGGTGAGCGTGGCAAGGAGCCCGGCCAGTTCAATACCCCGCATTCGATCGCGACCGATGCGGAAGGGCATGTCTACGTCGCCGACCGCGGCAACCACCGCATCCAGGTGTTCGACGGCGAGGGAAAATTCCTACGCCAGATCGTGATCGACGTGCCGGTGCCGCCGGACGCCAAACCCGCGATTGGGAAGATCCCCGACGAGGCCATGATGGCTGGCGGCACCTTTGCGCCGGGTTCGCCCTGGGCGATCTGCATCACGCCGCCGCCGCATCAGGTGCTCTACAGCTCGGATTCCTGGCCGGGCCGCATCTACAAGCTCAGCCTCGATGGCAAGGTGCTGGGCATGCTCGGCCAATCGGGCAAGCAGCTGAAACAGTTCGGATGGATCCACGCCATGGCCTGCCCATCGGAGAACGTGCTCTATGTTGGCGAGCTGTTGAACTGGCGGGTGCAGAAGCTGATCCTGAAGCCGTGAGCGCGTCGGGCGGATTGGAGTCAAAGGCGTAATCCGCCGTTTCGCGGCAAGAGAGCGGGTTACGGCTTCGCCTCCAACCCGCCTACGGACTACGCGCTATTTCGCGAGCAGCGAGGGCGCCTTGGCGGCGGCGGCTTCCCGTTCTCGACCCGCGCCCCTGCGCTCGCGGTATTCCTTGAATTGCTGGTCGGCCAGCACGCCGATCAGGATCACCGCTCCCATGACCGCGAAATTGAGCGAGCTCGGTATTCCCAGCAAATTCACCAGGTTTTGCAGGATCTGCAGCAGGATGGCGCCGAGAACGATGCCGACGATCGATCCCTCGCCGCCGCGAAGCGAGCAGCCGCCGAGCACGGCGGCGGCAATGCCATAGAGTTCGTAGAAATTACCGTGCGAGGCCGGCGAGATCGAGCGCGTGTACATGGTCAGAAACACCGAGGACAGACCGGCCAGCGCGCCGCAAAGGACGTAGGCCGCGGCCACCACCCGACCGGTCTGAATGCCGGAATAGCGCGCGGCTTCCTCGTTGCGTCCGACTGCGAACAGATAGCGGCCAAACACCGAGCGATGCAGCAGCACCGCCATCGCCAATGCGATGATGACGAACGCGATGAAAGTATGGGGCACGCCATAGCTGCGGCCGGTGGTGAGCCATTCCAGCGTCGGAAAGCTCTGGCCGAAGGCAAAACCGGCGGTGCCGTCATTGGTGTAGTAGCGGGCGATCCCGCGATAAAGCAAGAGGCCGCAGAGCGTGACCACGAAGGGCTGCAGGCGCATCCTGGTGATCAGGAACCCGTTGATCAGTCCGATCAGCGTCCCCGCAGCCAGGATGATCAGGAACGCCAGCGGCCAAGGCAGTTCGTAGGTGACCAGGAGGTCGACGAAGACGACGCCGAGCAGCGCGAACACCGATCCGATCGACAGGTCGATGCCCCCGGTAATGATCACCAGACCTTCGCCAAGCGAGAACAGTCCGAACAGGCCGATCAGATTGGCGGTGTTGGCGACATTGACGGGCGAAAGAAAGCGCGGGTTGATCAGCGCGACAATGGCGCCGACCACCAGGATCAGAACGAACAGGCCAAGGTCTTTCTTCAGCATGGTCGATCCGCGTTGATGGCCTTGCCGACCGCGAGCTGCATTACGTGATGCTCGCTGAACTGGTCGCGGCTGAGTTCGCCGCTGATGCGGCCCTCGTGCATGACAAGGATGCGATCGCTGACGCCGATCACCTCTTCCATGTCGCTCGAAATCATCAGCACGGCAACCCCGGCGTCGGAAAGCGCACGGATCAGGCTGTAGATTTCGCTCTTGGCGCCGACATCGATGCCGCGCGTCGGTTCATCGAACAGCATCACGTTCGGCGACATTGCCAGCCATTTGGCCAGCACGACCTTTTGCTGGTTGCCGCCGGACAGCGTTGCCGCCACGCTCGATACCGAGGGGGCTCTGATGTTGAGCCGCCTGGTCTGCTGCCTGGCCGTTGCTTCCTCGCGGTCGTGATCCACGAGATAGGCGGTGGAGAAATGCTCAAGGTTCGGCAACGAGATGTTGCTGGTGATGTCGTCCTCCAGGATCAACCCCGCACGCTTGCGGTCCTCCGGAACAAGGTAAATTCCGTGCGCGATCGCATCGCGGGGCGATTTGATAGTCAAGGGATGACCTGCGACCTCGATCGTTCCATCGATCGGCCGGTCGATCCCGAACACGGTGCGCGCGAGCTCGGTCCGCCCGGAACCGACCAGTCCGGCCAGCCCGACGATCTCGCCGCGCCGCAATGAAAACCTGACCGGACAATCCGGGTAGGTTGTCGTGCGAATGCCCTTGAGGTGGAGGATCTCTTCTCCCGGCGCGTCCTTTGGCGGGGTATAAAGCGCCTTCAGGTCACGACCGATCATCAGTCGTATCATGCGGTCGTGGTCGATCTCGGCCTTCTGCAGCATCCCGACCACGGCGCCGTCGCGAAGCGCGACGACGCGGTCGGCGCACTGCTCGATTTCATGCAGCCGGTGGGTGATGAAGATGACGCTGACGCCGCTTGCCTTCAGTTCGGCGACGACCTCGAGCAGGCGGTTGGTTTCGGTCAAGGTCAGGCTCGAGGTGGGCTCGTCCATGATCACGATCTCCGCACCCAGCGAGAGCGCCTTGGCGATCTCGACCAGCTGGCGCTGGGCCAGCGAGAGATCCGAAACCTTGGTGTCGGGCTTGAAGTCTGCGCCGAGCCGGTCGAGCAGGGGCTGGGTCCGCGACTGGATGGCCGCGGTGTCGATCAGCCGCAGCAGTCCGAACGAACGCGGCTCGCGGCCAAAGAAAATATTGGCTGCGACATCGAGGTTGTCGAACAGGTTCAACTCCTGGTGAACGAAGGCAATGCCGCTGCGGATTGCCTCCGAGACCGTGAGATGGACTTTCTGCTCGCCCCGCAGCCTGATCGTCCCCGAGCTCGGCTCCGTTACGCCGCCGAGAATGCGCATCAGGGTGCTTTTGCCGGCACCGTTTTCTCCGATCAGCCCGACAACCTCGCCTGAGCCGACAGCGAGGTTGACACGGGAAAGGGCTTGGACGCCCGGATAGGACTTGCAGATGTCAATCAGTTCGAGGACGGATTTTGGCATGCCTCATCGCTATTACGACTTGCCTTGACGCTGCTTGAGCTCGGCCCAGAAGGCATCGACGTTGGACTTATCGATGATCTTGGTCGGGATGATGATCAGCTTGTTGGCTGGGATGAACGATTTGTCTCCTTCGAGGTATTTGGCCATGTCCTTCATGCCCTGGTAGCCCCATTCGTAAGGCTGCTGCACCACGGTGCCGACAATGGTCCCCTCCTTGACGCCGCCCAGCGTGATGGGATCTTCGTCGAACCCGATCACCGTGATCTGCTTCAGTTTGCCGGCTTCCTTGAGCGCCTCATAGATCCTGGGCGTGTTGTAGGAATAAAAGCCGATCATGCAGTTGATGTCGGGATTGGCGGTAAGCGTATCCTCGACATTGCGCTTGGCGCGGGTCTGGTCGATGTCGTCACCGCGCACGTCCACCAGCGTGACCTTGGATCCCTTGATGGTATCCCTGACGCCCTGGATGCGTTCCTTGGCGTTGTCGGCGCCAAGCAATCCGACAAAGCCCATGCATTTGCCGCCATTGGGAAGCGCCTTCAAGACCAGTTCGCCGGCCTGCTTGCCGGCATCGGTGTTGGAGGAGCCGATGTAAGCCACCCGATTGGTTTGCGGCGCGTCGCTGTCGGTTGTGAACAGCGCAACCTGGCCGCCGATGCGATTGAGGGCTTCGCTCGAGGTTTTCGGGTCGGCCGAACTCACCATGATGCCGGCGACACCGGCCGCGACCAGGTCATCCATCAGCCTGATCTGGATCGCCGCGGAAGCCTGCTCGGGATACTTGAAAACAAGGTTGTAGTTCGGAAGCTCGCCTTGCGCCTTCTTCACGCCTGCCTCGGCGGCTTTCCAGAAATCGGAGGCGCCGTTGACCACAAAGGCGAGCGTCTTCTTGTCCGCCGCGAATGAAGCGTTGGTTCCGGCCAAGACCAGAACCGCCGCGGCTCCTGCCAGCAAAAATCTGTTCATATATCTCTCTCCCTGTGGTTATTTCTTCTATTTCTTGATGCTTTTGGGTTTTGCCCAAACCACTTAACTTTCGCGCATCCTTTCCGATGGGTTGATCGCGCGCCCCGATCAACAACCTTAGATTAACAGCGTATCGCGTTTAACCTCGATGTCCATATGAAGCCGCAAAAAAATTGACGTCCGACCGCGATCAGTGGGGCTTGACCGGTTCGTTCACCCAGCGCTCCTGCGGGCGAAATCGATGTAGATCTCGCGCAGGCGGTCCGTCATCGGACCCGGCCTGCCGTTGGCTATGGTCTTTCCGTCGATCGACACCACCGCCTGCACGAACAGGGTGGCGCTGGTGACGAAGGCCTCCTTGGCCGCCAGCGCCTCCGTGATGGTGAAAGGCCGCTCCTCGACGCGCAGCTGACGCTCTTCGGCCAGCGCGACCACCGCCTTGCGGGTGCAGCCCGGCAGGATCGCCGATGAATTTGGCCGCGTCACCAGCACATCATCCTGGGTCAGGATGAAGGCCGAGGAAGAGCCGCCTTCGGTGACCTTGCCGTCCTCGATCATCCAGGCCTCACCGGCGCCCGCTTCGGCCGCAGCCTGCTTGGCCAGCACCTGCGCCAATAGCGCCACGCTCTTGATGTCGCGCCGCGCCCAGCGGATATCAGGCACGGTGATCACGGCCATGCCTCTCTTCGCTAACGGCGCGTTGACGATGTCCTTGAACTGGGCAAACATGATCAGCGTCGGCCGCACGCCGCCTTTCGGAAAAGCAAAATCCCGCGCGGTATCGGCGCCGCGCGTGACCTCCAGATAGATGCTGCCATTGATCAGATGGTTGCGCGCAATCAGCTCTTTCTGGATCTCCTGGATGCGTTCGAGCGTTTCCGGCAAGGCCAGCGCAATCTCGCCCACCGAGCGCTCGAGCCGCACCAGATGCGAGGCGTTGTCGATCAGCCGGCCGTCGAGCACCGCCGTCACCTCATAGATCCCGTCCGCGAACAAAAAGCCGCGATCCAGGATCGAGACCTTGGCCTCGGCCAGTGCCACGAACGCGCCGTTGACATATGCAATCTGATCCAAACGGGTTCTCCTGCTGGGGTTTTAAAGGCAATTCACCGACACATTATACGCGATCAATGCGACAGAATCTTCGATAGGAATTTCTGCGCCCGGTCGCTGCGCGGGTGGCCGAAGAAATCGGTTTTCAAGGCGTCCTCGACGATCTCGCCCTGGTCCATGAAGATGACGCGGTGGGCGACCTTGCTGGCAAAGCCCATTTCATGAGTCACCACCATCATGGTCATACCCTCGCGAGCGAGATCGACCATGACGTCGAGCACCTCGCTGATCATTTCCGGATCGAGCGCCGAGGTCGGCTCGTCGAACAGCATCGCGATCGGGTCCATCGCCAGCGCGCGGGCGATGGCGACGCGCTGCTGCTGGCCACCGGACAACTCAGCCGGATATTTCCGCGCGTGATCCATCAGGCCCACGCGGTCGAGCAATTTGACAGCCTTGGCTACCAACTCCTGATGCGATCGTCCCAGCACTTTTTGCTGCGCCAGGCACAGATTGTCGATGATCTTCAGGTGCGGGAACAGTTCAAAATGTTGGAAGACCATGCCGACGCGGGCGCGCAGCTTCGGCAGATCGGTCTTGGGATCGTTGACCTTGATGCCGTCGAGCACGATCTCGCCACCCTGGATGGGCTCCAGCCCATTGACGCACTTGATCAGTGTCGATTTTCCGGAACCCGACGGGCCGCACACCACCACCACCTCGCCTTTGGCAACAGCGGTGGTGCAGTCCTTCAGCGCCTGGAAGCCCGGCCCATAATACTTGTCGACGTGGCGGATCTCGATCATGAAGTCTCGCTAATGCACGAAGGCAATCCGCCTCTGCAGCCGCCTGACGCCGAACGACGCCGCACTGGAAATGACAAAATAGACCGCTGCCGCGAACAGATACATTTCGACCAGCCGGCCGTCGCGCTGCGCGACCTTGCTGGCGGCGCCGAGAAAATCCGGGATCGACAACACATAGACCAGCGACGTGTCCTGGAATAGCACGATGGTCTGGGTCAGCAGCACCGGCAGCATGTTGCGGACGGCCTGCGGCAGTACCACGTAGCGCATGGTCTGGCTGTAGGTCAGGCCGAGCGCCTGGGCCGCGGCGGGTTGCCCCCGCGAAATCGACTGGATGCCGGCGCGCATGATCTCGCTAAAGTATGCCGCCTCGAACAGCATGAAGGTGACCAGCGAAGAGGCGAAGGCGCCGACATGGACCGGCCGCGACGACCCCGTCACCCATTGCCCGATATAGGGCACCAGGAAATAGAACCAGAATATCACCAGCACCAGCGGTAGCGAGCGCATCAGGTCGACATAGAGGCCGGCGATGCGGCCCAGCCACTTGAAGCCCGATAGCCGCATCAGCGCGATCATCGTGCCGAACACGAGGCCGCCGAGCGCGGCTAGACCGGTCAGCGTCAGCGTGAACGTCATGCCGTCGAAAAACAGGTATCCGAGCGAGCGGCGGATGACGTCGAAGTCGAAATTGGCGAACATGGCTGACGCTTCACTTCCCGGTGATATAGCCGGGGATCGAGAGCCAGCGTTCGAGCCCGCGCATGGCGATGACGACCACGATATTGACCAGGAGGTAGAGGATGGTCGCGGCCGTGAAGGCCTCGAACACCTGAAAGGAAAATTCCTCCATCGCCCGCGCCGCGCCGGTCAGTTCGATCAGGCCGATGGTAATCGCCACCGAGGTATTCTTGATGGTGTTGAGAAATTCGGAGGTCAGCGGCGGCAGGATGATCCGAAAGGCCATCGGCAGCAGCACGTAACGATAAGTCTGCGCCGTCGTCAGGCCGAGCGCGGTGCCGGCGAGCTTCTGTCCACGCGGCAGCGAACCGATGCCGGCGCGCAATTGTTCGGCGACGCGCGCCGACATGAACAACCCGATACCGACGGTCGCGGTGACGAACGGCGCGTGCGGCATCTGCTTCAGCCACAGCCCCCATGCCTGCGGCAATAGCTCCGGTAGCACGAAGAACCAGAGGAAGAGTTGCACCAGCAACGGCATGTTGCGGAAGAATTCGACGTAGGCGAAGCCGGCCCAGGATAAGGCCCTGGACGGCAGCGTGCGCAACACGCCGACGATCGATCCCAGCAGCAGTGCGATGATCCAGGCGAGAGCCGCGGTCTCGATGGTCAGAGCCAGGCCCGACAACAGCATGTCGAGATAGGTGCCGGTCCCGTCGGGGGCCGGCTCGAAGAAGATGTTCCAGTTCCAGTGATAGTTCACGGCGCGTTCCGGCCGCTGCCGATCACATCGCCTGGTAGGAAGCCGGGTCCGGCGAGGCCGAGGGGTGAGCGAATTCGTGCTTCAATTCCGGCGCCATCGGCGTGTTCAGGTTCAAGCCCTTGGGCGGGATCTTCTGAATGAACCATTTGTCGTACAGCTTCTCGCCCTCGCCTGAGGTGTAGAGCGCGGCGGTCGCGGCATCGACCACTTTCTTGAAGGCCGGATCGTCGCGGCGCAGCATGATGCCATAAGGCTCAGGCTTGGAGAAGGCATCCTTGGAGATGGCGTAGGCGGCGGGGTCCTTGGAGCCGGCGACCAGGCTTGCCAGCAAAATATCGTCCATCACGAATGCGGCCGCGCGGTCGGTCTCGACCATCAGGAAGGCCTCGGCGTGATCCTTGGCCGGGATGATGGTGATGCCGAGGTTGCGCGCCGCATTGGCCTCGGTGAGCTGCTTGATGTTGGTGGTGCCCGACGTCGAGACCACGGACTTGCCCTTGAGGTCGTCGATCAGGGTCAGGTTGTTGGCTTTCTTCGAGACGAAGCGGCTGGCGGTCAGGAAATGCGTGTTGGTGAATGCGACCTGCTTTTCGCGTTCGGCATTGTTGGTGGTCGAGCCGCATTCGAGATCGATGGTGCCGTTGGCCATCAAGGGAATGCGGGTCGCCGACGTCACCGGGTTGAGCTTGACCTCGAGCTTGTCCAGCTTGAGCTCCTTTTTGACGGCATCGACGATCCGGGTGCAGATGTCCATGGCAAAACCGACCGGCTTCTGGTTGTCGTCCAAGAAAGAAAAGGGAATCGAAAAATCGCGAAAACCGAGCGTGATCGCGCCGGTCTCCTTGATGTTCTTCAGGGTCCCCGTGAGTTCCTCGGCATGGGCCTGGCCGGTGCCGAATGCCGCGGCGAGCACAAGGCCGATCAGATGCGATTTTCTCATTCCTGCCTCCTAGTTGGGACGATTGATGCTTGCATAAAGCGGACCGAAAAAGAATGTGACTTTCGGCCCCGATCCGCGCCCGGCGGCGCTGCCGTGCGGCGACGACCCTCTCCAGAATGATGCATTTCTCGTCATGGCCGGGTTCGTCCAGGACAGGCCCGGGATGACGAAATCCGGACGCGCCTAAACGCCCCGCGGCGCTGGGCGCCCGGGCTTTTGCTGGAACGTCTCGCCCTCGAGATAAAAGAGGGCGCGGGGAATGCCGCGATGCCCAGAGGCACCCGCGGCTCGTGTGCAAGAAAACGGCCGTACGCACACGAGGTAGTGCGAGGCACCGGATCATCCGGCATTCCCCACGCAATGGTTTTACGGTTTATCAACGTGCTCTCCCCGGCGAGATAAGCTCTATTGCCACCGTCGCCTTCGGATTAGCGGCCTGTTCAGCCCGGTTGAGCCGAACGCATCCTCCGAAGACTTGACACCAGCCTTGGGTGCCAGGACCACACGCCTTCCCCGTACGCTTCAGCGCCGTCGTCTAGCCTGCGAGGTATTCGCTCACGAAGATCATCCGCCCTGCGAACCACCGCCTGCCTGACGCTGCCGCGTCCACCGCATCTCATCCCGCGTTTCCTGACGATCGCGATACGCCCCTCTTAGTGGGATGAGACAAAGCGATGTTTATAGTGTTTCGAACATATAAGGAACATAAATATTTTTAATTAAGGGGCTTGACAGCCCCGACACACCGGATCTGGCGCCTCGGATGCAGCTGTCGTCAGCGGCTCGACCAGGCGATGTCGTTGTTACGACGAAGCACGGCGCCCTAAGGGGCGCCCTTGTGGGCGCGCTGCTTGACTCCGGCGGCGCAGCCTTACTTCGAGGCGTTTGCGATCTTGTGCTCCAGGTGGCCGGTCTCGTGATCGCGGCGGAGCTGACTCAGCGAGGTTTCGTTGAGCTGAAGGAGGACCTCGCTCAGTTTCTCGCTTTCGGGATAACCGGCGGCGAAACCCTGGCCATAAATCCTGCGCAGCGTGCGGACCAGCGTGTTTCCATGCTTGTGGCTGATTTCGCCGTCCTTGTTGCGGTGACGATTGTCGAGACCGGTCTTGCTCATGCTGCTCTCCCTTGTGCTCGCAGCCGGCAGCATCCTCCCGCCGCGACTGAATGGCAATCTTGCACCGCAACCTGGTGTATTGGTTTTGACACTTCGTCCCATCTCGGCGTCATTCCGGGGCGCCCCTTGGGGCGAGCCCTTACATCCGTATCGATCGTGGTCACGGATTTGAGGGCTCCCACGCGGTGCCCGTCACCGGGAGGCGCATTGGCGCCGACCCATTGGCCCGTACGGTCTACGCTCGCCAAAGGCGCGACGGAGCTTTCGAATTTGGCCTTGCCAAAAGCGCGCGGCAGACAACAATTCCCAGAACAGCCCGGCGTCTGACCGGGCAGCCCAGGGAGAATGACATGAAGACCATGCTGCGCGCGTCCCTCGTCTTGGCGATGCTGACAGGCTCCGCGATCGCGCTGACCGGCGAGAGGATGGCGGAAATCCCGCTCGACAAGATGTCACCCGCCCAGCGGACCATTGCCGAAGCGATACTGTCCGGCCCCCGCAAGACCATGAGCGGACCGTTCAACGCCTGGCTGCGCAGCCCTGAACTGGCCGACCGTCTGCAGAAGGTCGGCAAATATGTCCGCTTCAACACCTCGCTCGACAAGCGCGTCAACGAGATGGCCATCCTCATGACCGCGCGGTACTGGGGCTCGCAATATGAATGGTACGCCCACGTCCCGCTGGCGATCAAGGCCGGCCTCGATCCCGCCGTCGTGGCTGCGATCGGGGCCGGGCGAACGCCGGAACAGATGAAAGAGGATGAAGCCATCGTCTGGGAATTCACTACCCAGCTGCGGCGCGACCACGGGGTCGACGATGAGATCTATGCCAAGGCGCTGGATAAATTCGGCGAGGCGGGCATCATGGACCTGGTTGCCGTCAACGGCTATTACGACGTGGTTTCGATGACGCTCAACGTCGCCCATGTGGCACCGCCGGCCGATACGGAATTTCCCTTCAAACAGGCCGGCCGCTAGCAACCGGGTACCGCATCTACGCGTTTTACATCATCAACGGCCGCAGCCGCGGACGCGCATGGCTTGGCATGTATATTTCGCGGCGCGTCTTGCGCGGCGGCCGCGCTTGGTGATGGCAATCAGAGATGGTATAGGATCCGACGCAACGCTTTTTTCAACGATTGCCCGGACATGGTGCTTGACGCGCATGCCATCAGCTCAGACGAGCCCTCCGAAGCAATGCTTCATCATCGGTCCATTCGGTGAAGAGAAATCCGAAATCCGCAAATGGTCTGATGCGCTGGTGGCCGACGTTATCGCGCCGATCGCGCGCGAGTTTGGATATGACGCGCGCCGCTCGATCGAGCATGCCCGTCCCCGGGATATCAGCAGTGATATGGTCGGCAAGCTGCTGCAGGCCGACCTCGTGGTCGCCGATCTCACCGGCGCTAACGCCAATGTATATTATGAACTGGCGATCCGCCATGCGATCGAGCGACCGTTCATGCACGTGATCCAGGAAGGCCAGCACCCGCCCTTCGACATCAAGAATCTGGACGTCCTGAGCCTGCCGACCAAGATCAGAAAGGGGGTCGTCCTGCCGGACGTGTCACGGTCGCTCGAACGCCTGCGACAATATTTTGGGACGGTGGCGGACGGGACGGCTATCTATTCATCCATCCTCGCCGGCGCGCAGATCGGCAAGACCCTGCTTGGCGCGCTTGCGGAGTTGGAATCCCGCCGCGCCGCGATCGAGAAGGCCCCCACCAGCCTGCTGCCGCAGACCGTGAGACAATCCATTTTCAAGCACGCCGCCGGGCTGCCGCTGTATTATCGGAATTTTACCTACGACATCGAACTCACCCATGCCGGCCGCGAGGTCGAATATGTCATGAAGGTAGCATTCGAACTGACGAATGTGTCGGACCATCCAGAGACCGTACTCAATCGTTATCCGACCCCGAGCAGGGCCTTTCGCCTGGAATCGGCGACGGTCAACGGCCAGGAGGTGGACCGGCAGAACCCTTCCCTTTACGGCGGCGATGCCATCGTACTCAAGTACCAGATCCCACCAGGGAACTCGGTGATCTTCGACGTGTGCTTGGCCAAGACGTTCGCCGAGCGGGAGGATGATTTCTTCACCGCCTATTTCTATCCCGCCGAAACGTTCCAGTTTCGTGCCACAAATCGGTCCCCGGACTCGTTGATCGCCTGGATAGAAATGCTACATTCGCAAAACGCAATGGCGGCCAGGAATGGCAATGTCATCGAATGGACCGCCGAAGATCCGATCCTGCCGTATCAGGGCATAAGACTGTTGTGGAGGCCCAAAAATGAAAGTCCCGGTTAGCCAGTCTTCTTCTCACGCCGATGACGTTGCCAACCTCGTGGCAACCGCGCGACGGAAAGCTCAGGAGCAGCTCATTGCCGCCGAGCCCGATCGCCAAACCAGGCCCCAGGGTCAGCAGCCGAAGCGCGCAGCGGTCGCCAACTGCGGCACCTGCGACACCTGAGCCAAAGGCCGATGCCGTGGCAACAAAAGCGCCGCTCAACCTTTGGCTGGAACTGACCGAAGCCTGCCAATACAAGTGTCGCTTTTGCTATAATTACTGGCGCGAGACGCCGCCGGCTGGTCACGTCGGTATGTCCGGCCCGACTGCGGATAACGTGATTTCCTTCCTGCAAAGGTGCGGTGCCGCCTACCGCTGCGTGGTGGCGCTGGCCGGGGGTGACCCGACCGCGCATCCCGACTTCCTTGGCATTGCACTTCGCGCGGCTGCGGTGGCCGATGAAGTCACCGTCGTCACCCATGGCGGCAATATTTCAGCCCCGCAACTGATTGCATTGTCAGAGTTGGAGAACCTCACCATTCAGTTCTCCGTCCCCTCGCTGGACGTGGAGCGCTACCGTTTCCTGACCGGGAGCGGCGATCTCGGGCAGGTCATGACCGCGATCCTGATGTGCCGGGAATTGTCGATCCCGGTCTCGCTCAGCGTCGTGGTGACGGATCTGAATAAGGGCGACCTGACCGCCATGGTTGATCTGGCCGCCGCAGTCGAGGCTGAATATCTGATCCTGAACCGGTTCCTTTCATCCGGGCGCGGGGTGCTTTACGAACAACAATTCGCGATTTCCGCGGCCGCCTTCGAGCAGGCGTTGGCGACGGCCCGCGAGGTCGGGCGAAGCCGCGGTGTGAGATTGTTGGCTTCCGGCAACAATCCCGATATCCGCCAGCTCAAGGCCTCCGAGCCCAAACTGACCATCTCCACGCGCGGGGAAATCAGGCTGTGCAGCCTGGTTTCCGACGTCGTTGCCACCTTGCAGCAGGATCCCGGCGATATTGTCGAACAATGCACGGCGTTTTGGCAATCCAGCAAGCCGCTCGAGGGTTGTGCTTGTGCCAGCAGACTTTGATGGCCGCTAGCGCGACGGCACGGCAATCCGAAATACCAATGCCTCGCCATAGCCGTAGATGTCGTTGCGATCGATGATGGTACCGCCAACCTTTTCGATGCTGCGGATGGAAGCCAGATTGTCGACATTGGCGCTGGCGATGATGCTTTTAAAATCCAGTTCGGCGAAGATGTCGAAAACCAGCCGCCAGATCATGGTGCCGTAGCCGTGATTTTGCCAGTCGCGCCTGACGCCTAGTCCGACATTGCCGCAGTACAAATCGATCAGCGGATGATCCCTGTCGAGGCGGAGCGATACCGCCCCCACAAACACACCGGCGGGGTCGATCGCCCAGCGGATTGAATGCCGGCGCAAAACAAAAACCTGGCGGTTGGGCGTGACGATCTCCCTCGGCCCTTCGTAAGTCAGCCCTTGAATGTAGCGGGCCGGATCCGCCGCAACGGTCTGGATGGCTTCATCCCCAAACCCATTGAGCGCCATGTGTGAAAATGGACCAGCCTGCCGCGCCTCGATATAGGAGGGCACCAGCGCGACAGAGGGCGGCACCAGTTTCAAATCCAGTTTCGAACGCGTCGGGCCCATGATTTTCTCTTGATGTGAAAGAGCCCAGCCGGCTGACGCGTGCACGGACCATCAGCGCCACCTCGCTCCTCGCCAAGGCTGCAGCGTATCGATTCAGGTGGCTGGCGGAAAGGCTGATCGGGCCGGTCGCGCCATCAATTCGCCGTCGGATGTGGAAAGCCCATGGGCGAAGCGATGCGCGGAAGTCAGCGAAAACCCTGATATCGCTTCGCGCACCCGAGCTACGGTCGCTACTATAGCGAGCCGTCGACCATGACCTCGATCAGTTTCGCACCGGGCCGGCTGAAGGCCGAGGACAGTGTTGCGCTCAGCTCCCGCGGTTCACTGATCCGCATAGCTTCCAGCCCGAGCGATCTGGCGAGGGCGGCAAAATCCACGGGCGGATCGACGAAATCCATGCCGACATAATGATCGTCGCCGTGGAAGGCGAGCAGTCTTTGCTTGATGATGCGATAGCCGCCATTGTTCGCGATCACGACGTTGAGCGGCAGCTTGTGATGCGCCGCGGTCCAGAGCGCCTGGATCGAATACATCGCGCTGCCGTCGCCCGAGAAGCACACCACCGGCCGGTCAGGATTGGCCAGGCTGACGCCGACGGAGGCCGGCAGTCCCCAGCCGATGCCGCCCGACGCCAGCGCGTGATAGCCAAAGCGATCGCGGTGCGGGCGCAGCGACAGGGTCTGTCGCGAAGAAGTCAGTCCCTCGTCGACCAGGATGGCACGATCCGGCATGGCTTCGACCAGTTGCAGCGTCAGATAATCCGGATCGATCGGCGACCGATCCGCGGCCTTGGAAATCTGCGCCACCAGGTGCGCGCGGCGTGCCGTCCAGTTGTTGGCGGCGAGCGCCGCGATCCCCCGCTTGGCGCGGGCTTCAAGGGCGGTGCCGCCGGCAGCCGTCAGCGCCGGGATCAGCACGCGCAGGCTTTCCCCGACATCGGCCTTGAGCGCGATCTCGGCGCCGTAATTCTTGGCGAGATCCCACTCGACCAGGCCGATCTGCACGATGGCGAGGCCCTCGGGCATGGGATCGACCTCGCTGTGCACCGACATCCTCAGGGGATCCGAGCCGAGCACGATCATGAGATCGAAAGGCGACAGCACCTCGCGGACCTGCTGCTGCGCCCGCGACAACGCACCCATGAAGCACGGGCTTTCCGACAGGAAATGCGCCCCGTAAGGCGCCGATTGCTGAAAAGCCGGACAACCGAGCGTTTCTGCGAGCCGAGCGGCCTCCTGCAGTGCGTTGCTCTTGACGATCTCGTCCCCGGCGATGATCACCGGCCGCTCGGCCTTGAGGATGCGCGCCGTCAGCGCAGCCAAGGCCTCGTCGGAAGGTCTGACGCGGGTATCGACGCGGGTCGAGCGCCCGAGCTCGATGCCCGCTTCCGCATTGAGGATATCGCCGGGCAGCGAGATGAATACAGGCCCGGTCGGCGGCGTGGTCGCGATCTTGGCGGCGCGGCGCACGATTCGCGGCAGGTCCTCCAGCCGCGTCACCTCGACCGCCCACTTGACCAGCGGCTCGGCCATCCGCACCAGCGGGCCGTACAATAGCGGCTCGGTCAGACCGTGGCCCTGCTCCTGCTGGCCGGCGGTCAGGATCATCGGCGTGCCGGTGAAACTGGCGTTGTAAAGCGAGCCCATGGCATTGCCGAGCCCGGGCGCGACATGGACGTTGCAGGCGACCAGCCGGCCCGAGGCGCGGCTGAACCCGTCGGCGATCGCCACCACCAGGCTTTCCTGCATCGCCATCACATAGGTGAGATCGGGATGATCCTTCAGCGCATGCATGATCGGCAGCTCGGTGGTGCCGGGATTGCCGAACAGGTGCGTGATGCCCTCGTCCTTGAGCAGCGCGAGAAACGCCGAGCGCCCGGTGATGCGATTCATGACCATCCTCCCCTGCCCCGCGGCCATTGCCATCGAGCTTTCGGCATCATGTCTGATCCCGCAGGGTAAGATCAAGGAAGCGTCATCATGGCTGCCCTGCGCGGAGGGAAGCGGGCGATCGGCTGCGCAACGCGGATCGCCGTTCGAGTGATTACATCATTCCTTCGCGATCACCCCGCTTCTTCCTTTTCGAACGTTGCCAGACCACGCCGGGAAAGCCCTTCAACGGCACCAGGGGATCTCCGGTATAGGCCCACTCCTGCAGTTCCTCGATCGCGATGTGATAGAGCGGCTGACGGCCGGTGCGGCCGGAGAACAGCGCGCGCGGGATGTTCACCATGTGCGGCGAGCGGGCAAGTTCGTAAAACAGGGGCGTACCGCAGCGCGCACAAAAGCTGCGCACGGCTTTCGTCGCCTTGTCCTCGTAGCGCGCGACCGCGGCGCGGCCCTTGGTGACGCGCAGGCGCTTGCGCCAGCTCCCGACATAGGTCGCATAGGCCGCGCCATGCGCGCGACGGCTCGATGCGGAATGATCGTGCCAGGCCCAACGCGCGGGCACATCGATTTCGAAACACACGCTGCCGCACAGACATTGACCCCGTGCCGGCTTACCCGGCGCGACCGCTTTTGGCTTCTTCGTCGCCTCTGGCCGCTCCGGGAACATCCAACTCTCCAAGCGCCTTAGGGTAGGCAAAGCCAAAGGGGCGCGCGAATGCCCGAGCCGTTGGTGTGCCCACCAACTTCTTCAAGAGAGGTGGGCACGGCGCAACCGCTTTTGGCCTTGTGTCACGCGCGCGTTCCCCCGGGAGCACTGACCCGGTAGCCCGGATGAGCGCAGCGACATCCGGGATGAAACGTGCAACTTTCCCGGATATCGCTTCGCTCATCCGGGCTACGACTACAATGTGGGTTTCCTACACCGGCTCCAGTTCGCCGTAGACGGGATAATCGACGTAGCCTTCGGCCTCGCCCCCGTAGAAGGTGGCGCGGTTGTAGGGCGTCAGCGGAAAACCTTGGCGCAGGCGGCGCGGCAGATCGGGATTGGAAATGAAGATGCGGCCGAAGGCGATGGCGTCGGCGTGACCGGCTTCGATGGCGGCTTCCGCGCTCTCGCCGGTAAAACCGCCGGCTGATATCAACACCCCGCGCCAGATCGGGCGGAACAGCACCATCGCGGACGGCACGTTCTGGTGGTTGACCTCGGCACGGCCGGCGCCGCTCGAGCGCGGCTCGATGAAATGCAGGTAGGCCAGACCGAGGGAATCGAGCGCGCGAATGACGTGGCTATAAAGCGGCATCGGATCGGCCTCGCCGCTGCCATTGGCGATGCCATAGGGCGACAACCGCACGCCGACGCGATCGGCCCCCCACACCTCGATCGCGGCCTCCGTGATCTCGATCAGGAAGCGCGCCCGGTTTTCGATTGAACCGCCATACCTATCGGTGCGCCGATTGGTCTGCGACTGCAGGAACTGCTCGACCAGATAGCCGTTGGCGCCGTGAATCTCGACACCGTCGAAGCCGGCCTGCAGCGCGTTGACGGCGCCCTGCCGGAAGCCCGCAATGATGTCGGCGATCTCATGGGTTTCGAGCGCGCGCGGCGTCTCATAGGGCTCGATCTGGCCCTGCGCCGTCAGCGTCGTCAGGCCGCCTGCGATCGGGACCGCGGAGGGAGCGACCGGCAGAACGCCGCCGGGCTGGAAAGAGGAATGCGAGACGCGCCCGACATGCCAAAGCTGCAGGAAGACCAATCCGCCCTTGGCATGAACCGCGTCGACGACACCGCGCCAGCCCTCGATCTGGCCCTGCGAATAAATGCCGGGCGTCGCCGGATTGCCGCGTCCGGTCGCCAGCACGGGAGAGGCCTCGGCGATGATCAACCCGCTCCGAGTGGCGCGCTGCGCATAATATTCCGCATTCAGCGGTCTTGGCGCGAAGCTCGACCGGTCCGCCCGCATCCGCGTCAAGGGCGCCATCACGACGCGATGCGCGAGCTTGTAGGGGCCGACCTGCAGCGGTGAAAACAGCAAGGGAAAGTTCATGTCAGCCCCGATAAATGTCTGTTGACCTCAGTGGACCACAAAGAAGGAGTGACCGTCGAAACGGCCACTCCCAATCATCGCGTCGACTTGATACGTTAAAACCGAATCTATGGCGGGAGTGCACCGTGGTAAAGCGGAGTTGGCGCCGGCGAGAGGGCTGCCGACGAAGACCTCCCATGCCTTTTCGTGCGTGGTAGGAGGGTCATTCCTGGTGTTCTGACTGTAACAATTGTCTGCCTCCAATAATTGTCTGCATCATTCCGGGGCCCGCACGTAGCGAGAGTGCCCGGATCCATAACCAACAATGGGGGTTATGGATACCGGGCTCGCCCCAAGTGTCGCCCCGGAATGGACGCGGAGACGAGACGAAGCGTAAGCACCAAAACACCAAGCGGTAACTTGCATTTCAGGAGAACCGACATGCCCCATCCCGCACTATCGCCTGACCATGTTGCCGTCGTGACCGGAGGCGCCTCCGGAATAGGCCTTGCCGCCGCGCTACGCTTCGTGCGTCTCGGCATGAAGGTGTGCATCGCCGATATCGGGGCCGACCGCCTCGCCGCCGCCGAGGCGGAGTTGTCAGCGGCAGCGCCGGCCGGCGCCGGTGATATCATGAGCAAAGTCGTTGACGTCAGCCGGGTCGAAGATGTCGAGGCCTTGCACGCGGCCGTACAACAGAAGTGGGGCGGCACCGACGTACTGATGAACAATGCCGGTATTCAGCCGGGCAGCCAGATGTTCGGACCGCCGCAGAACTGGCAGCGCATCCTCAACGTCAATCTCTGGGGCGTCATCCACGGATCGCAAGTTTTTGCACCGGGCATGATCGCGCGCGGCCGGCCCGGCCTCATCATCAACACCGGCTCGAAGCAGGGCATTACCACCCCGCCCGGCGACCCCGCTTATAACGTGTCGAAGGCGGGCGTGAAGGCTTTTACCGAGGCGCTGGCGCACGAACTGCGCAATTCGGCCGGCGGCCGGATCGGCGCGCATTTGTTCATTCCCGGTTTTGTCTTTACCGGCCTCACCGCCAAGGGCCGTAGCGTAAAGCCGGCCGCGGCCTGGACGCCGGAACAGACCGTCGACTTCATGATCGAACGGGTCGCGGCCGGCGATTTCTATATTCTCTGCCCTGACAACGACGTGCCGCGAAGCCTCGACCAACGGCGCATCCTGTGGGCGGCGGGCGACATCGTCGAGAACCGTCCGGCGCTGTCGCGCTGGCATCCCGATTACGCCGAAGCCTTTGCCAGGTTTGTGAAAGGCACGTAGCGCGTGATCGGCGAGCCATCAGCACTGGATCGCGGCCGCCGGATATGATCGGTCCCGGGCCGTTCGCTTGATGGATTGGCTGCCGGTCCGCCTTGTTCGCAAACAGCTTCGATGGCAAGCTGGCGCTCCCGATCCGAAGAGTTAAATCTCCCATGCAGAAATCCAGCGGCAGGCCGCTGCCCTCCTTGAGCGTTCGCATCGACCTCGACCCGGAGGGACGGATCGGACCGGGCAAGATACAATTGCTTGAGAAGATTCAGACCTGCGGTTCGATTTCGGCCGCCGGCCGCGCCATGGAAATGTCCTACAAGCGGGCCTGGGATCTGGTGGACGAGATCAACCGCATCTGCGGCCATGCCGCCGTCGAGCGGCAGACCGGCGGCAAGAACGGCGGCGGCGCGATCCTGACGCCATTCGGCGCCTCCCTCGTGGCGCGCTACCGCAAAATCGAACGCGACGCGGCGAGCGCGGTGCGCCAGGAACTGCAGGCCTTGCGGACGGATATCGGACGGCCGCGGCGAAGCTGAGCCACACTCGCGTGTTGCTACCTCGGAGCACCACGCCAGTGGCGCTCTATTTCGACAGCGCGACCGGTTTCAGCGTGAACGGGCCGGGATCCTTGCCCTTATTGTCTCCGATCAGATAGGACAATTTGCCCTCCGCGACCCAGCCAGTATTGCCGATCTGCGTCACCGAGACCGGCTCGGCAAATCCGTCCGCAATGGTCGCTATCTCTGCCTCGTCGCCTTTGATCGTCACCTTATCAAGCCTGCCGGCCCCCTCGATCAGCAGGAAGCTGTCGCCGAACGCACGCAATGGCATCGGCGTGGTCCAGCGGGCGCGAGGCCTTCAGCGCGGTGACGCCCGCGGCCTTGCCGTTCTCGACGGTTATCTTGAGCAGCGATGCCGGGATGTACGTCGTGACATACAGATTGCCGTCGGAACCGACCGCGATGCCGTCGAGGCCGACGCCATCCTTCGCCGGCGCCAATTTCGGGTCCGTCGCCCAGATCTCGAGCGCGCTGCCACCGGGCTTCAGGCTGTACACATAGGGCGCGAACGAGTTCGGTGACATAGGCGGTGCCGTCGGCGCCGACGGCGATGTCGTTGCACAGCGATTTCGGGTCCTGGAGGGCAAAGCTGCCCTTCGCTGCCCCGCTTTTGAGATCGAAGGTTTTCAACCATGCTCCCTTGGTGTCGCTGGGGCCGGGAACGCCAAATCCGGTGATGTCATTGGAACAGACATACAAGGTGCCGCTGTTCTCGTCGGCGAGCACACCGAGCACCGAACGGCTGCCAGCGGCGCCGGGCTTGATGAACGGCTCTGCTTTCCCGCCGGGCGCAACCTTCACCACGCCGCCGAGGTTGAAGCTGCCCGCATAGATCGTGCCGTCCCTGGTGGAGGTGAGGCTTTCCGGAAAGCTGTTGTCGGGAAGGGCGACCGGCGCGCTTTCGGCATGGACAACGCCGTGAGAGGCGATGCCGAGCATCAGCGCGAGCCCGGCCACGCCGAGCGCACGCGAATAGCGATCCTTGAGGTTTTCTCCCGCTGCAATCGAGCTTTCAGTCAACTTTTGTTCTCGTTTCATGATGTTGATTCCCTGATGATCGACAAGAGTGGAACGGGCAATACCTGGGGGCCGATTATCACCAGCCAGCGGGTCGCCGCGCCGCGACAGTGCGGGGGAGCGCCGGCCCCTAACGTATTGCCAGCGAGCCGAATGCAGGTTACCGTTATATACTAATAACTACAACGTCCTGGAATCGTCCGGTGTCAGACTTATCCGTTGTTCAGCATAATCAACGAAGTGCGATGGGCGCCCTGCTTCCTCGCGGACACTCCCTGCCGCCGCTTGTCGTGACCGACGCCAGGGGACGGCGGTCCAAGATCTGGGATATCGCCCCCACGCTGCACTGCTCGATCATCGGCACCTGCCTGTCGGCCGCGGAGTTGCGCCAGTTCTTCGGCAGGCTTGGCGATGCCTCGGCCAAGACGGCGTCGGATCATACCCTGCACAGCTACGGCGTCAGCGCCGCGGGCAAGCACGATCTGGTCGGCAAATTGCTGAACAAGACGCTGGATCACAGCCATGAGGCCGCCATCCGGCGTTTCGCGAAAGCCTCGACCCGATCGCAAGTACGAGACCTCTGGCTTGAGGCCTTCGAACAGGGGGGCATTCCCGGCGCCTACTGGGCCTTGCTCACTCATCCGGCAACCGACCGTCCCCTTATCGAGGAGGTTTTTGGGCAAGTACATATGTTGTCGCATATGATCGGCTCGTCCAACAGGGTCGACATCGTTCGGTTGCGAAAACTTGAGCGCGAGCTCGGTGAACGCGACGACAAGCTGTCCCGGCAAGAGGCCCGGCTCTCGGAAAGTTCGCGAGAGCACTCGGCGCTGTTGCGCAAGATCGAAGTCCTGGAAATGGAAGTTCGCCGACAGGAAATCGCGGCGCGGACCGCCAACGAATTGACCACCGGAGCGCTCACCACGCCCGCTGTTTTGCAGCGGCTCGACGCCGAGAAGGCTCATTCGAGCCAACTGGCCGCCCGGGTGGCGCACCTCGAGCACGAAATCAAAAAGACGCAACGATTCGCCGCGGCCCTTCATAAGCAGAATGACCAGCTGCAGCGCGAAGTCACGGCGCTTGAAGCCGAACTCAGGCCCGACGATGCGGAGCAGGCAGACCACAGCGCCGCCGGTGATCTGCACGGCGTCACCGTGCTCTATGTCGGCGGCCGTCCCGGACTGATCGAGCAATTGAAAGCGATCGTCACCAGGAGGGGAGGCACAATGCTCGCGCATGACGGAGGCCTTGAGGAAAACCCCGCGGCGCTGCCTGGGTTGATCAGCCGCGCCGATGCGACGCTGTTTCCTGTGGACTGCGTCAGCCATGCCGCCGTCGGACAAATCAAGAAGTGTTGTCGGGATGGCCATAAGCCATTCATTCCCCTACGGACGGCGAGCGTCGCCAGCTTCATGGCGGCGATGGCCCGTCACGATACCTTCCAACACCGGTCTCGTCCTTGAACATTCGCCGCTCGCAGCGGGCACCAACCCTAGTGTTCTGACTTTAACAATTGTTTCCGTCATTCCGGGGCCCGAGCGCAGCTCGGGAGCCCGG
The DNA here is from genome assembly GCA_963736075.1 of uncultured Alphaproteobacteria bacterium. Lineage (GTDB taxonomy): Bacteria > Pseudomonadota > Alphaproteobacteria > Rhizobiales > Xanthobacteraceae > Bradyrhizobium. The sequence continues at coordinate 75,653 of CAVTNW010000034.1, forward strand.
AATCCATAACCACGATTGGGGGTTATGGATTCCGGGCTCGCGCGAGGGCGCGCCCCGGAATGACGCCGATAAGAGACGAACCGTCAGAAGCAAACACTAGCTACCGTTTTCCGACAGCTTCGCTCGGTTTGGTCACCGGAATGAAGCCAAAGGATTGCAGGCTGGTCTGCCCTTGTGGCGATAGCAGATACATCGCGAAGTCGGCGGCGCCCGGCAATGCCTGCCGCGAAACCGTCAAGCCGTATTCCGGGCCGACCGACAGCTCTGGCGGCAGCTCGATCGTGACGTATTTCGCCGAGGCTTTGATGAGATCGCGCGCGCCCGAGCAATAATAAATCAAAAGATCGATCTCGTGGTCGTCCAGAGCGATCAAGAGCCGCTGCCTGGCATCGACCGGCGTTGTCATGGTGGGACCGCCGAACAGTTGCTGTGCCTTTTTGGACAAAACAGCGAAGGCGCCAGGTGACTTGGCGTCGATCCTGTGAAAGATCTCCCAGGTATAATCGCCGGCGGGATCGGAAACCGGGGTCGAGGTCCCGATCCGGATCTCCGGCCGCAGCAATGTCTCGATCATGTTGGTGCGATCGATCTGGCGGCCGGCGTCAGTCACGATGCACAGGGCGTTGCGCACGAACAGCACGCTTGGACCCGAAATTCCGGCCTCGGTAAGCGCTTGCGCATGGGACAACGCAGCGGAGGCGAAAATGTCGAATGCCTCGCCGTTGCGCAGCCGCTGGCGCAGCTCACCGGAGGGCCCAAAGACCGGCGCAAAGCTGACGCCGTATTGCCTGGCGTAATCGGCAAAGATGGCGGTAAAAGCCTGCTTCAGGCTCCCTGCCGCCACCACCCTGATTTCGCTTGCGGACGCCGAGCAACCGGTCAAGACAACCACGAGCATCGCCAGGAGGGCGCGCTTGGACTTGCTGGAATTCCTCCTCATTCCGGGTACGATTTGGCTCACCTTCGACCAGTTTACGTCATATAACTTGGAATATATCGATACCGTCACGGGCGTCCAGTTTGTTCTGGCGGACGATAATAGCCAACGGACTGTGGCTTCCGATCGGGAGGCGTGATATACATAGGAATATAACGAGGCCCGCGAAGCGGCCTGTTGGAAAGGGAGAGCCAAGCCGATGAGTGATTACAACCTTCTGATCGACGGGAAGATGGTTCCCGGCGATGCCATGATGCCCGTTCTCAACCCCGCGACCGAAGAGGTGCTGGCGCAATGTCCTCGCGCTTCGAAAGCGCAGCTCGATGCCGCCGTCGCCGCAGCCAAGGCGGCTTTCCCGGCATGGGCGGCGACCCCGATCGAAGAGCGCCGCAAGCTGGTCATCAAGATGGCCGAGGTCATCGAAGCCAATGCCAACGAACTGGCGCGCCTGTTGACCAGCGAACAGGGCAAACCGCTGGCGGATGCGACCGGTGAGGTCCTGGGCATGGCCGCCTTTTTCCGCTACCTCGGCTCACTCGACCTGCCGATGCGCGTGATCGAGGACTCCGGCGATCGCCGCGTTGAAGCCTATCGCCGTCCGCTCGGGGTCGTCGGCGCCATTATTCCCTGGAATTATCCGCTTCTGATCCTCAGCTTCAAACTGCCATCCGCATTGCTGGCCGGCAATACGCTGGTGGTCAAGCCGGCGCCAACCACCCCGCTGTCGACGCTGAAGTTCGCCGAGCTGGTCAAGGATATCCTTCCCAAGGGCGTTCTCAATGTTATCGCCGACGCCAACGATCTCGGCGACTTCATGACCAAGCATCCCGACATCCGCAAGATCTCGTTCACCGGCTCGACCGCGACCGGCCAGAAGGTGATGGCGAGCGCTGCGCAAACCCTGAAGCGGATCACGCTCGAACTGGGCGGCAATGATGCCGGCATCGTACTCGACGACGTCGATCCGAAGAAGGTCGCACCGGGCATTTTCGAAGGTGCGTTCCAGAACTCAGGTCAGGTCTGCCTCGCCATCAAGCGTCTCTATGTGCACGAATCCGTCTACGACGAAATCTGCGACGAACTGGTGGCAATTGCCAAGAGCACGGTGGTCGATGACGGCTCGAAACAGGGCACCAAGCTCGGGCCACTTCAAAACAAGATGCAGTACGAGAAGGTGAAGGCCTTCCTGGAAGATGCCCGCAAGAACGGCAATATCGTCGCCGGCGGCGCGGCGATGGACCGTCCCGGCTATTTCATCGAGCCGACCATCGTGCGCGACATCAAGGAGGGCTCGCGTCTGGTCGACGAGGAGCAGTTCGGCCCGGTTCTTCCGGTGATCAAATATTCCGATCATGATGACGTGATCAAGCGCGCCAACGCCACCACTTACGGCCTGGGCGCGTCGGTGTGGTCTTCGGATACGGCGCGGGCACACAAGGTCGCGAGCCAGATCGAGGCCGGAACGGTGTGGATCAACAAGCACCTCGACATGGCGCCGCACATTCCGTTTGGGGGCGCCAAGCAGTCGGGGATCGGCACCGAATTCGCCGAGGAAGGTCTCGCCGAATTTACCCAGCTGCAGATCATCAACGAGGCGCGATCGTAAATCGAGCCCGGCCGCCGCGGCTTGCCGCCGCGGTGGCCGGGCTCGGATTCTGCATCGGCACGTACCGCCCGCGAAGGAAGATCAGGTCAAGAGTCCCTCGCCGCATCCGTCCACGAAAGCATCGGCACTACCGTCGATCCTGTGCGGGTTGGTGTTCGGTCTGCAGGATGCCGAAGTGAAAAGGTGCTTTCAGGTCAAGCAGCTAGCCGGCAGTTCAGCTCTCTGCCTTGCCTACCGCTTTGGTCCTATAACAACCCACATGGCCTGGCGCTATATGTCCATGGCCATAACGATGGAGCGGAGCTCCATTTGCGCCGCAGACGAGCAGGCGTCGTTTGCAAACCCGGCCACGCGCCGGAAAATCAGGGAGAACGTCCATGTATCAAGAAGCGATAGAAAAGGTTTCAAAACAGGTTCTCATCCGAGAGCGATATGAGAATTTCATCGGCGGCAAGTGGGTAGCGCCGGTCGAAGGGAAGTACTTCGACAATCCGAGCCCGGTCACCGGCAAGCGACTTTGCTCGGTTCCGCGCTCCTCGGCGGCGGATATCGAGTTGGCGCTGGATGCCGCCCACAAGGCCAGCGATGCCTGGGGCAAGACGGCAGTGGCCGAGCGCTCGCGCATCCTGAACAAGATCGCGGACAAGCTTGAAGCCAACCTGGACCTGCTCGCTCTGGTCGAAACGCTCGATAACGGCAAGCCGATCCGCGAAACCACCTACGCCGACATGCCGCTGGTGGTCGACCACTGGCGCTATTTCGCCAGCGTGGTGCGAGCCCAGGAGGGCGGCATCTCGGAGATCGATCACGATACCGTCGCCTATCATTATCACGAGCCGCTCGGCGTCGTCGGCCAGATCATTCCCTGGAACTTCCCGATCCTGATGGCGACCTGGAAGCTGGCGCCGGCGCTCGCCGCCGGCAATTGCGTGGTGCTGAAACCCGCCGAGCAGACCCCGCTTGGCATCCTCGTCGTGATGGAGCTGATCGCCGATATCCTGCCGCCGGGCGTGATCAACGTCGTCAACGGTTTCGGGGTCGAGGCCGGCAAGCCGCTGGCGCAGAACAAGCGGATTGCAAAGATCGCCTTCACCGGCGAGACCACGACGGGGCGGCTGATCATGCAATACGCCTCCGAAAACATCATTCCTGTCACGCTCGAACTCGGCGGCAAGTCGCCGAACATTTTCTTTGCCGATGTCGCCGACGCCGACGATGAATACTTCGACAAGGCGCTGGAAGGTTTTGCGATGTTTGCGCTGAACCAGGGCGAGGTCTGTACCTGCCCGAGCCGCGCGCTGGTTCAGGAAAAGATCTATGACCGGTTCATGGAACGCGCGGTGGCGCGGACAAAGAAGATCAAGCAGGGCCACCCGCTGGATGCCACCACCATGATCGGAGCCCAGGCCTCCAACGACCAGCTTGAGAAGATCCTGTCCTATTTCGACATCGGCAAACAGGAGGGCGCCAAGGTCCTGACCGGCGGCAAACGGGCGCAGCTTGGCGGTGAGCTCGCCGAGGGGTACTACGTCGAGCCGACCATCTTCGAAGGCAATAACAAGATGCGCGTGTTCCAGGAAGAAATCTTCGGACCCGTGGTTTCGGTGGCGAAGTTCAAGGACGATGACGAGGCGCTCGCGATCGCCAACGACACGCTGTATGGCCTTGGCGCCGGCGTCTGGACCCGCAACGGCAACCGCGCCTACCGGTTCGGGCGCGAGATCCAGGCCGGGCGCGTCTGGACCAACTGCTATCACGCCTATCCGGCCCACGCCGCCTTCGGCGGCTACAAGGCGTCCGGCATCGGTCGCGAAACCCACAAGATGATGCTCGATCATTATCAGAACACCAAGAATGTCCTGGTCAGCTACAGCACCAAAGCGCTTGGCTTCTTCTGAGCATTCGAAGCAGGCGGGCGCAGATGCGAATCCGCGCCCGCCTGCAATCTCTGGAATCAAACAGAGGTACAACCATGGTCAACCGCGTCGAAATCACCGACAAGGCCGCCGAAGTCGTAGCGCGTCTGCGCAGCCAGCACGGTGCGCTGATGTTCCACCAGTCCGGCGGCTGCTGCGATGGTTCATCGCCGATGTGCTATCCGCTCGGCGACTTTCGCGTCGGCCAGCAGGACGTGCTGCTGGGTGAGATCGCCGGCTGCCCGTTCTACATCGGCGCCGCGCAGTTCGGGTATTGGCAACATACCCAGCTCATCATCGACGTCGTGCCCGGACGCGGCTCCGGGTTTTCCGTGGAAGCGCCTGAGGGCGTACGGTTTCTGACCCGCAGCCGCGTCTTCACGGATGAGGAAGTCAGCGAACTCGAGGCGGCCGGCCCGCCGGCGCGCGCAGCCTAGAGGGTGTGCCATGTTTGACTCCCAATGCGACCTCGCCGCGGTGGTCTACGAACCCGATCAGGATCCGGACGCGGTGCTGCGGGATTTTGCCTCCGAGCTGCGTGCGCGCGGATTTCGCGCGGTTGGACTGCTGCAGCTCGGCCACCGCTGCCTCGATGCGCCGGAGCTGTCGGTGGCGCTGCTTCACAGCGGCGAGACACTGCAGCTGTTCCAGAATCTCGGTGCCTGGGCATCGGGCTGCAGGCTGGATGTCGGAAAGCTGTTGAACGCCGGCGCCCAGATCGAGGATGCCATCGATCATGGGGCCGACCTTCTGATCGTCAACCGGTTCGGACGGCAGGAGCGCGAAGGCAAGGGGCTGACGTTCCTGGTGGAGCGTGCCCTGAGCGCGGACATTCCAGTCGTGATCGCGGTGCCGAGCCATCGCTTCGCGGACTGGATCAGGTTTGCCGACGGCATGAGCGTCAAGCTCCACTGCAACCGCGAGTCGTTGGACGCGTGGTGGAACGCGGTTTCCAGCGTAAAAGCTGGTCCGATCGGGCGAGATCATCAGACTGTCTGCGAAGTCCTGAAATAAGCCCCTTCATGCTTCTTCTGTCCTCAGCCTGCGCCGATGCGCCGGCGATGGTTCCTTGAGGCAGGCATCGGTCACGGGATTGGCGGTCTCCTTGAGACCGATCCAGGCATCGACCCTGGCTTGATTGAAGCCCGATTCCCGGCGATCGCCCACCTGCATCAACGGTCGCCGTATCAACAGCGGATCCTCGATCATCAGGGCAAGCGCTTCTTCCGGCGACATCTCTCCAGGCTTGACCTCGCCTGACTTGACGCGTGGCGAAGAAGCATTGAACCAGTCCTGCACCGCCTTGACGCCGAAGAAGGGCCTCAGCGATGCCGTGGTCCACGGCTCCGTGCGCAGGTCCCGGGCGTCGACCTCATGACCGGATGCAACCAGCAGGGCTTTCTGGCGCGCGTTGCCGCCGCAGCCCGGCTTTTCGTAGAAAATCACCTTCGCCATGGTCGCTGGCCCCCTTGTGCGGCGATCAGATCACGAACAGGCCGGCACCCGCGTCCTGCATCGCCGGCCGCAGCGCCCGCAACCGGATCGCGGACATGGTGGCCTCGGCGATCGCACGGCCGCGTTCATCGGTGCCGGTCCAGCGCGCCTCCCGACCACGTGCGTCGATCTCAAGAAGCTTGACCCCGGCCGGCACCGCCGCCGAGTCGCGGGCCAGGCCGCGCAGCACGCCGTCGATCGGCGCCAGCAGCGGCTGGCTCTCGAGATGGCCGACCACAAACCCCCTGAACACCCGCACCCCGATCTCGACAGCGGTATGCCAGCGGCCGGCGCGGTCGGAGTAGACGAACCGTTCCGCGCCTGCCCCGCCCAGCGCACGGGCAATGCCATCCGCCGCATCGGTCTTGCCAAATCGCACCACGGTGCCGTTCTTCGCCGGGCGGGTCTCCACCGCGATGTCGCAATTGACGCCAACCGCGAAGTGCGGACCGAGACCCACGGTCACATCGGCGATACCGCGAAAATCCGGTGTGACACGATGTTTTTGCATTCTGGCGTCGACCAGAGCCTTGATTGAAAACAGTGCAATGAGGTCGGTCAAATGCAGCTGGGTCACCGCAACGTGACCGGGCTTCGCCAGCACCGCGGCAAGCTCCATCGCGGTTTCCCCGCGCTCGCCTTCGATCCCATCGACGTCAGCCCGATCGCCGAACAGCGCGTCGTGGAAGGCCATGGCGCGGCGTATCACCGGCGGAAAGGGATCATGACAAAGAATGACCGAATAGCCAAAAGCGGTCAATTTGAGAGCCACGGCCGAGGCAATTTCGTTGGTGCCTAGAATCACGGCGATCGGCAGTTGACGACGCTGGGTCTGGGGTGTCAGAGGAATGTCGGTCATGGTGACCTCCGGGTGATTGCGGTGGTCGGGCTAACAAGGATCGAACAGATGAAATTGAGCGCGCGCAACCAGCTTCCCGGTAAAGTCGTGGCGGTGACCAAGGGGGCGACCACCGCCCATGTGAAGGTCGAACTGGCTTCCGGCCTGACCTTGCTGTCGTCGATCACCAACGAGGCCGTCGAAGAACTCGACCTCAAGGTCGGAGACAGCGTGTCGGCGGTGATCAAGTCTTCGGACGTCATGATCGGAAAGTGATGGCGCCGCGATCGAACGCCGCACCCTGCATGAGCCACGGCATGCCGCGGGCGATCTTGTCGCGATAAGAGACCTCCTGCCACCACTCGTCGACGACGCGGCGCGCACAGAAGAGCGTGGTGCCGCGATCGCCGGTGAATTCCTTCCAGGCGTCGGAACATTTCTCCGACACCCCGATCAGCACCGTGCATCCGGCGATGACCGCGTCGGCGAGTTCGCTGCGCAAGCCCCGGCCCGCGGCCTCCTGTTTGGAGAATTTGTTGACGACGATGAGGCTGACATCCGCGGATATGGCGCTGGTGACCGCGCGCGTCGCCTCCGCAAGACCTGATGTATCGAGCTTGCAGGCGGCGGAGCCCGCGCCGAGCTTCTGGTAGATGCCGATCTCCCGGCCGGTCATCAGGTCAACCAGCTGCATCCCCACCAATTTGCCGTCGCCGTCCTTGCTGTTGCGCTGGATGAGACCTCCGACGTGCTCTCCAGCGCGCAACCGGTCGTTGGCAAAGTCGGCAAGCAGGCTGTCGACGTCATCCTCGGGGCGGTAGACCACCGCGGCCAGCCGGTTCGGATCGAAGTCTGGAAGATTTAGCGTCATGGCGATCGTCCTTTGATGGTGTATCGCTGCCGGCTCCGTAGCCCCCCTTGCATTGCAAACCCCATGCCGCAGCTTTCGGGGGCGCCGGTCCGCGAGATCGGCGATTTCCGGGCCACGGACGGGCGGCTTTCGCCCCATCCATGTCGGAACCCCGACATCGGTGTATCCAAATGAACATAGCGGCGGCGATGGGCTTGGTCCGGCGCGTGCCGGCAGTCGCAGCGGCCACGGCTCTTAATCGGCGGGGCTGGCGAGCCTCACAACCGAGGCGGCAGGCCGCCGCCCGAGGTTCAAAGCGTCACTTGCTTGTGGCCGCATTCCTTGCAGGCAAACTTTACCCGCGTCGCGCCTTTTTCCGCAGAAAGGCGGTTCGGCGCACCGCATTTGCCGCAAATGGCCTCGATGCGGGTATTGCCCTGCTTCACGACCAGCATCTTCCGCGCCATGGTTTCGCGGATCAGGCGCTCGGCCTCTTCCCGCATCGACTGCTTCGTCATTCGCCTGCACCTGTCATGAAAACGAGGCCGCCTTATACCACCCCGAGCGCATCTGTTGAGGGCTGGCGTCAAAAATTCGCCTTCGCCCGGCATCGCCGTCATTCAGACCGCGTGGACAGCGCGCTCGCTTCGCGCCGGAAGCAATTCGCGGGCGAAGATTCCGGCGGAATGCAGCACCTCCTCGTGGGTGAGATCGCCGAACGAGAACTGGGCGATGAAATAGCTGGCGCCGAACTCACGCACCACGCGGCTGACCTCGTCACGGATCGTGCCGGGGGAGCCTGCGATGGCGCCGCCGTTTTTGACCAATGTGTCAAAATCCTCCGGAATCCGCGCATAGCGCGGCTGGGTGCCGTGCTTGTGCCAGAGTTTCATGAAGCTGGAATAAAACAGCGGCCATGCCCGGCATCCGCGCGCCATCGCTTCCCGATCGCTGTCGGCCGCGACCACGAAGCGATTGATGCCCAGTAGCGGAATGTCCTCGGCGGCGTTGCCGATAGCGGCCCATTCGGCGCGATAGCGGTCGGTAATCTCGCGGACCCGCGGCACCGGGCCACCGCAGACCACGTTGATCCTGTTTTGCGCCGGCCATGCCGCGCCCTCCGGCACCGGAACCGCATACCAGAAGGGCGGGTGCGGAAGCTGTGCCGGCTTGATCTCCATTGGCACGTCCTTGAATTGGAAGTATTTGCCTTCGAAATCGACCTGCCTCTGGGTCAACGCCTGCTTGATGACGGCGAAGGCCTCGACATACATCGCCGGCGCAGAATCGGCATCGACGCCGAAATAGTGAAGTTCGTGCGCGGATGCGCCGCGGCCGATGCCGACATCGAGCCGGCCATGGCTGAGGTGATCGAGCATGCAGATCTCTTCGGCGAGCCGCAGCGGATGGTGGGACGGCAACACGTAAACCAATGGACCGAGACGGATACGCCGGGTGCGCTGCGCTACCGCGGCAAGAAACACGCCGGGCGACGGGGTCAGGCTCAGCGGCGTCGCATGATGCTCGCTCATATGGTAGGTGCGGAATCCCGCTCTATCGTAGAACTCGATCAGCTTCAGCCGATTTTCGTACTGTTCAGCGATCGGATAGGGGCCGCGGTCATTTTGATCGAAGATGCCGAACTGCATCACGGTGCCCGTTGACGTGGTTCTGGATCAGCTAGTGTGGCGTTTTTGAGCGTCGGCGGCCTCATGTGTTGATCTCGATCACCACATAGCTGTTCTCGATATGCACCGGAAAGGTCTCCGCCACATAGGGCCCCTTCGCCAGCGTCGCGCCATCCTCGATCGCGACCGGATAGGTCCGCACCTTGACCCGGCCGGGATCGAACCAGGACTGGCCGTTGCGCATGTCGAACTCCCAGCCATGCCAGGGACAGCGCAGGAGTTCGCCGACCCGGGAGCGCTGGTACACGCCGGGCTCCGGCGAGGTCAAGCGCGCCACGCAGGCGGCCTTGTCGAGTGGGGCGCCTTCATGCGGGCAGCGGTTGAGCAGCGCGAAGAACTCGCCGTTGACATGGAACACGACGATGTCGCGGCCGTCGATGCCGATCACCTTGTTGCCGCCGGGCGGGATATCCGTGGTGCGGGCGACGATGTGCCGGGCCATGACCATCAAAGCTTGTAGAGCGCGCGCGCATTGCCGCTGAAAATCTTGGCCCGCTCAGTGTCCGTCAACGGCGTCTTGAAGGCAAAGCGCGGATCGTCAAAATCCCAATGCGGATAGTCCGACGAGAACAACAACCGGTCGATGCCGACCCACTCGATCAGCGCGCGCAGGTGCCGGGCTTCGTCGGGCTCGTCGATCGGCTGCGTCGTGAACCAGAAATGCTCGCGGACATATTCGGAAGGACGCCGCTTGAGGTGCGGGACTTCGCTGCGAAAGCGCTCAAAATGCTGGTCCATGCGCCACATCGCCGAGGCAATCCAGCCGAAGCCGCCCTCGATGAACACGATCTTAGAGTCTGGGAAAACGCTCGGGGATGCCTTCGATCACGAGGCTCGCCAGCTGTGCCGCCATGGTGGCGGCGTTCGACTGATGCTCCTCGGCATAATAGGACGGCCAGCCGCCGCCGGTCGGGGCATGACCACCGTAACCGCCGACGTGGATGCCGAGCGGCAAACCGAGCTCCTGCGCGCGGGCATAGATCGGCCAGTAGCGATGCCGGCCGAGCGGCTCATTGGCGCGCGGCGAAACATTGATCTGGACGTATTGGCCCAGTTTGGCGCAGCGTTCGATCTCGGCTATCGCCGCCTCGGTGTCGTCCTGCCCGACCAGGATCGAGGCCCTGAGGCGGGGTTCCCGGCTGGTCCAATGCGCCAGTTGCCATTCGTTCACGGCGCGCTGGATCGCGGCGCCGAAATCCAGATTCTGCTGCGAGAAGATGAAGAGATCGAGCACCTGCAACAGGCCGACCTCGATATCGAGGGGATCGAGATGCTGCTGGCGCATGAAGGCGAGATCGGATCCGGGCGGACCGCCGGTCGGCGGCCAGGCATCGCGTCGCGCGATCAGGGGCGAGGAGCGCGGATAGGGCGTGGTGCCGATATAGGGCGTGCGCAGATGATCGCCATAGGTCTTCAGATGTTCCTGCCAGCGCTTTGTCAGAAACGGAAAAAGGTCGGCGCGCGAATGCAGGCTCGGATGGATGTCGCAGTCGATGATGCGCGGGCGGCTCTTGGCCGTGGCTTCGCGCTCCAGCATAGGGCGGTCGATGACGTCGCTCATGTTGATCCTCCGGGGATCAGGGTTAGGCGGCCAGCGATAGCCGCGGAAAGGTTTCAAGCGGATTGTCGGCGCACATCCTTGCCACCAGGTCCGCCGGCAGGTGCGGCGGGACCGCGTCGTCGCCATCGAATTGCCAATGCGGATAATCCGAGGCGAACAGGAACATCCGGTCCGAGCCGATCATGTCGATGATGTCGGCGACGCCGGCGGCATCCGGCGGGCTGTCGAATGGCTGCGTGGTGAAGCGGATATGGTCGCGCATGATCGAAGCCGGCTCGCGGTCGATCCAGGGCACCTCGACCCGGACGCCGCGCCAGGTCTTGTTGGCGCGCCACATGAAGGCCGGCAGCCAGCTGACCCCTGATTCCATCAGCACCACCTTGAGGCCGGGAAATTTGACGAACACGCCCTCATAGATAAGACTGAGGACCTGGGCCTGGAAGGCATGCGCCTCGGCCAGATAGTATTCATAGCGATAGGAGGGCCAGCCGATCGAACTCGGCGCCGCGCGGTACTGGCTGCCGGCATGGATCGCAAGCGGCAATCGGTGCTTCTCGGCCGCCTGCCAGACCGGCCAGTAGTGCCGCCGCCCCAGCAGGCTCTCGCCCTGCGCCAAAACCAGCACCGAGACGAACCTGTCATCGCCGGCGCGGCGTTCGATCTCCTCGATCGCCAGATCCGGCGCCTGCAGCGGCACCACGATCGAGGCGCGCAGCCGCGCATCCCGCGCCAGCCATTCGGTGGCGATCCAGTCGTTGATGGCCTTGCAGAAGGCCGCAGCCATATAGGGATCGTACACGGCCTGCGCGCCGTACAGCACATTGCAGATGGCGTGGCTGGCACCGAGCTGGTCGAACGCCCCGCGCTGGACCAGGCCGAGATCGCTGCCCGGCTTGCCCTGGGCCGGCCGCCAGTCGGCGCGGCCCGACAGCGGCATGGCGGGCGGATAGCTCGTCAGATCGAGCCCGTCGATCGCCCGGCTTACCACCTGTTCTTTCCAATGATCGTCGAGATAGGGCAATAGCGTGGTTCGCGTTCCCCCCACGGCGGGATGGATATCGCAGTCGATCCGCGTCAGGGCCATTTGCGCGTTTCCCGGGACATTGTTGTTGGCGGCTGTCGGCGGCCGCTTTTGGCTATGAAATGTGCCGCCGGCAGCCCCGAAACGCAAGGGTTCCGCCGCGACGGCGCGATAGACGCGGGGCGAGGGAGTTCACTGCCCCCCGTCCGCGCGCCGGTCATCAACGGAACAGCGCAAAAAAGATCACATACAGCCAGCCAAGAATGCCGTCGATGATGGCCCAGAGGATCGAATGGTTGGCGTTGTAGGAGATCGCGATCGCGAGCGCGGAGCCAAATCCCACACCGTATTTGGCTCCCTCGACCCGCACCCCATAGTAACGATTGTCCGGCATGCTGCCCCCACGATCGCCAGCACGTAACTGGCGGCAAATTTCAAGAATGAGACCTCTGCCGCCATCGGCGGCCTCTCGTCATTGGCACTCGCTGACGCGCTCGCCTTCCACATCCACCTTCACATCGCTCATCAACGCGCCTGCCATCCAACCCTTGGAGGTGACGATGCCGCGGTAGTGCAGCCGACTATCGAAGTTGAAATCGCCCGCGACATCCATATCCAGCTGCCCCTTGCATTGCATCCGCCATTTCAGGGTTTGCCCGGTCGCTTCATATTCCGTGCGTTCACAGGTTGAATTCACGGTGGCGCTCTCGGGACCGAAGGTCTTGCCGACATCGCCCGCCTGCTCGGGGCTCAGGCAACGTAACTTCACCTGCGGCGGCACGGCCGCGCCGTTCATCCGGGTATTCGAGGTGACTTTCCACAGTCCGGGCTCGATCGAATTTTCTGCCGCGGCTGAGATCGCCGGCACAGCCAATGCGCAGAGCCATACCCCCCAAAATCTGTTCAATGGCCTCAATCCCTATCTGCGAAAACGTCACAGGCGTCGGACGGATACGGTTCCCGCATCGTCCTTATATCCCCGCTCGTACGCGCGCATGATGGAAATCGTCAAGGTGAGGCCGCAATTTATCTCATTTCCTGGGGCAGGCGCCCGAGCCGAACGGACGGACGACCGGCACGGCGGCCGCTCGATCGATCCCGCCCGTCGGCAATCGTTCTGAGCGCCGGTTGATTTTCCGCCGCAAGAACTCAAATAGGCGTTTTGAAATGCAGGGGTGGAGTGCCGTCGTTTTGCCAGAACGGGAACCGGGCCTGACCAGACGGTAGCCCCGCGTGTACGTGCAGGGTTGGTATGACAAATTACCTCACACTGGGTTTTTTGCTGGCGACCATCGCCAGTCCTTCGGTTGGTGGTGCCGGGTCGGCATCGCCCGAAATTACGGCAAGCCTGGTGAAGGCCGGGCTTAGCCTCGACGCCCCCGGCAATCCGCCCGGCGATGCCACGCCGGATCCAGTGCCTGACCCATCAAAATCATGCGCGCATGTGTCGTTCTCGCGGAACCTGAAATATGGCGAGAGCAACCTCAATGTGCTGGATGTCGCAACCGGCGACACCAAGGAAACCTCGCCGCGTCCGGTGCTGCTGTTCGTAGTGGGGGAGCGCTTCGCCGGCAACAGCGGCGCGCCCGACGCTTCCAGCGCGCTGCAGGATCAGGCGATGTGCTTTGCCGCGGTCAATGGCATGGTCGGCGTGAAGGTGACCTACCGGCCGGCCCCCGCGAACCCCTGGCCTGCCGGCGCCAAGGATGTCGCAGCAGCGATATCCTGGGTTTACGAAAATATCGACCTGTTCGGGGGAGATCGCGCCGAGATCATTCCCGTCGGCTACGCCGTGGGAGCCTTTCACGTCGCAAGTCTGTTGGCCCACCCGGAATTCCAGGACAGCGGATCCGACGTCGCCGGCGCCGTGCTGGTGTCGGGCATCTATCGGCTGAGTGCCGACGCCAGCGCCGACGATAAGTCCTATCTGGGCGACGACACCAGTCAGTATGCCGAACGTTCGGCCTTTCCCGGCATCCTCAAGCTCGAAATCCCGATCGTGCTCGCCTGGTCCACGACCGACCCGCCTGATCTCATCGCCCAAGGCGAAACGCTCAGGAAATTGATGTGTAAATCCCCCTCGCAATGTCCGCAGATAACGGTGATGCCCCATCGCGACGGCCTGTCCTCCCTCATTACCCCCGACGCCGAAGAGGACGGCCTGGCCGCATCCATCCTGCGACTGGTGCGCGAAATCGAAGCCAGGGGCCTGCCGTGAAACCCAATAGCCCTACTCGATCTTGACGCCCGAGGCCTTGACGACGGCGCTCCAGCGGGCGTCCTCGCTTGCAAGAAAGGCGGCGAATTCCTGGGGACCGGCAACGCGCGGGACTGCGCCTAATTGAGCGAACTTTTCGGCGATGCCGGGCGATGCGACAATGGCGCTGATCGCGGCACCCAGACGGTCGATCCGCTCTTTCGGGTAGCGGCGGCGGCAACCACGCCGAGCCAGGCGGAGAGGTCGACATCCGGAAAGCCCTGTTCGGCCGCGGTCGGCATATCCGGAAATGCCGGCACCCGTTTCGAGTAGGCGCTCGCGATCAGGCGCATCTTGCCGGCGCGAATGAAGGGTTCGGTCACGGCCACGGTATCCATCGCGACGTTGACGATCCCGGCCATCAGATCGGTCATGGCGGGCACGCTGCCGCGATAGGGCACGTGCAGGATGGTGATGCCGGCGCGTTGCTTGAAGATTTCCATGCCGAGATGCGACAGCGTGCCGTTGCCCGAGGAGGGATGGCTGAGCTTATCGGGATTGGCTTTCGCATAGGCGACCAGTTCCGGCACGGTCGTCACAGGCAGCGAGGGATTGACGACCAGCAACAGCGGCAGGTCGGCGACTATGGCTACCGGGGCCAGATCCTTGAAGGTGTCATAGCCCACGAATTTATACATATGCGGATTGACCACCAGCGAAGCCAGCGGTGCCAGCACCAGCGTATGGCCATCGGATGGCGACTGTGACAGCGAGGCCAACGCGATGCTGCCACCCTGTCCCGGTCGATTTTCCACAATCACCGTCTCGCCGAGCGATTGACTTAGGCGCTCGCTCACCAGCCGCGCCACCAGGTCGGTAGCCTGCCCCGGCGGAAACCCGACCAGAATATGGGTGATTTCCGCGGCGCTGGTGCCGCTCAGGGCCAGAAGCAGCGCGATAACGACAACGAGCAAGCGCAGCATGGCGCACCCTTTCATGGTCCAGGGCGCGATGACCTCACTTCAGTTTGTCACCGCGCCTTATTCCTCGTTTGAACATGATCGTGACGGAGAACCGATTCTGCTTTTCCTGATCACGCTCTAGATGATTCCGGCGGCGCGCAGCCGTTCGACCTCCTCGGCCGTCAGCCCGAGAGCGCCGTAGACGGCGTCATTGTGCTGACCGAGCGATGGACCGGCGCGATGCACGGCAACCGGGGTCTCCGAGAACCGCGGTACGACGCATTGCATTCGAACCTCGCCGAGTTCGTCGTCCGCAACGCTGACGATGCTCTGCCGCGCCAGAAAATGCGGATCGGCAAAGATGTCGGACGCATCATAGATCGGCGAGAAGCCGACCTCGTGGGCATGCAGCAGCGCGCGCAGCTCATCGAGTGACAAGCGCGAAATGGCCTCGCTGACGATCACGTCGATCGCCTGCCAGTTCCTGACGCGCGAGGGATTGTCGACAAACCGCGGGTCGGTGATCAGGTGCTGCAGGCCGAGCGCCTTGCAGAACCGCTCGAAAATGCTTTGCGTCGAGGCTGCGATCGAAGCCCATTTGCCGTCCGAGGTCGCGTAGATATTGCCAGGCGCGGCATACTGGCTGCGATTGCCGCTGGAGGTTCGCACGGTGCCGAGCTGGTCATATTCGATGGCGAGAAAATCCAGCGTCCGCATCATCGCTTCCGTGACCGAACAGTCGATCTCCTGGCCGCGCGCCGCGGGATCGTTTTTCAGCCGATACAGCTCGGCCAGCACGCCGATCGCGCCGAACAGGCCGCCGATCGGATCCGAGATCGGATAGCCGAGGTGGAGCGGCGTGCCGCCCTCCTCGCCGCACATGCGGGTAAAGCCGCTCATCGCTTCGAACACGCGGGCAAATCCGGGGTTGTGACGATAAGGCCCGGTCTGGCCGAAACCGGTGATGCGCAGAATGGTCAGCCGCGGGTTGATCTGCTGCAACCAGGTCCGCGTGATACCCCATTCGTCGAGCGTCCCGGTGCGGAAATTCTCGACCAGCACATCATGCTCCGCGACCAGGCGGCCAAGCAGTTCCCTGCCATCCGGCTTGCGCAGATCAAGCGTGATCCCTTTCTTGTTGCGATTGGTGACTTTCCACCACAGGGGAACGCCCGATTTATGCGGCGCCAGCCGGCGCAGGGCATCCCCGGTACCCGGCATTTCCACCTTCAGCACGTCGGCACCGAGATCGGCCAGCATGGTCGCGGCAAAGGGGCCGGCGACCACGGTGGAAATGTCGAGCACGCGCAAACCCGCAAGCGGGCCGGCAGCGCCAGGTGGCTCTGCAGCAGCAATCATGCCTTATCCTATCGCGCTGCGCGGGCTGCGGACAAGCAAGTAAGGGGGCGACTACCCACACGGTCGAGGCGCAAGCAGCGACCACGGCAACGCGGGATGCTTCAAGGGCCAGATGACATCGCGCACACCTAGTGCCATCCTGTCGCAAATCGCACTTTTCCGGAGACTATCATGGCCTGCTTGATCCGCGGTGGCACCGTCGTCAATCACGACTATTCCTGGCGCGCCGACGTCCTGGTCGATGGCGAAACCATCGCAGGCTTCGGTGCATCGCTCGATGCCCCCCGAGGTGCCGAGATCATCGACGCCGGCGGCTGTTTTGTCATGCCGGGCGGCATCGATCCGCACACCCATCTCGAACTGGCCTTCATGGGCAGCGTGTCGGCCGATGATTTCGAGTGGGGCACCAAAGCGGCGCTCTCCGGCGGCACCACCCTGGTAGTGGATTTCTGCATTCCCGATCCCGGCCAGTCGATGCTCGCGGCCTATCAGGACTGGCGGCGCAAATCCGAAAAGGCGGCCTGCGACTACGGCTTCCACATGGCCGTGACCTCGTGGTCGAAACAGGTGTTCGACGAGATGGCGATCGTGGTCAAGACCTACGGCATCAATACCTTCAAGCATTTCATGGCCTACAAGGGCGCGCTGATGGTCAACGACGACGAACTCTACAACTCGTTTGCGCGATGCGCCGAGCTTGGCGCGCTGCCGCTGGTCCATGCCGAGAATGGCGACGTCGTGGCGCGGATGCAGGAGGGGCTGCTGGCGCGCGGCGTCGACGGCCCCGAAGGCCACGCGTATTCCCGCCCGCCGGAAGTGGAAGGCGAAGCCACCAACCGCGCCATCATGATCGCCGACATGACCGGAGCGCCGCTCTATGTCGTGCACACCAGCTGCCGGGAGTCCCATGAGGCGATCGCCCGCGCCCGCGCCAGCGGCAAGCGCGTCTACGGCGAGCCGCTGATCCAGCATCTGCTGCTCGATGGAAGCGAATACGCCAACAAGGATTGGAACCATGCGGCGCGCCGCGTGATGTCGCCGCCGTTCCGGGACAAGATCCATCAGGACAGCCTGTGGGCGGGCCTGCAGTCGGGCTCGCTGCAGGTGGTCGCGACCGACCACTGCGCCTTCACCACGGAGCAGAAGCGCCTGGGCTTCGGCGATTTCCGCAAGATCCCGAACGGCACCGGCGGCCTCGAAGACCGCATGCCGCTGTTGTGGACCTCCGGTGTCAACACCGGCCGGCTGACGAAGGAAGAATTCGTCGCCGTGACCTCGGCCAATATCGCGCGCATCCTCAATATCTATCCGCGCAAGGGACGGCTTGCGATCGGCTCGGACGCCGACATCGTGGTGTGGGATCCCGCAGCCCAGAAGACCATCAGCGCCAAAAACCAGTTGAGCCGGATCGATTACAACGTGTTCGAGGGTTTTGCCTGTACCGGCGCGCCCATCGCCACGCTGTCGCGCGGCAAGGTCGCTTTCAACAAAGGCGACCTGCGCGCCGGCCCGGGCGACGGCCATTATGTCGAGCGGCCGGCATTCTCGCCGGTCCACGTCGCCAATTCGACCTGGAAGCAGACTACCGCGCCAAAAGGCGTGCGGCGTGCGGACGTCACACCGTGAATGCTCCCGTCATGGCAAGGAGCCCTTGCGACGAAGCCATCCACGCTTGCGCCGGACGAGAGATGGATTGCTTCGCTGCGCTCGCAATGACGTGGGCAAACCTCACCTAAGCCGGTCGCGGTCTCCGCCGTCGCCCACCCGGTGCCACGCCGCGGCTGCTCGCTGTAACGGCTTGCATTGCCGATCAAAGCGCGCGAACATTGTCGAAATCAATCAAAAAGAGCTGTCGGGATGGCGATCAGGAGTATTGGGCAACAGGGGATCGTATTTGCGGTATTCGCGGCCCTTTTCACGGTCTTTTCCCTTCTGCTTCCGGGTTTTCTCACCACGGCCAATATCCTGACGCTGCTGCAGAACGTGGCGGTGCTGGGCATCCTCGGCCTCGCCATGGCGATCGTAGTGATCGGACGCGGCATCGATATTTCGTTGATCGCAGCCCTGGCGGTACCGTCGGGGCTGGTGCTGCAGATGGTGCAGGACGGCCACTCGCTGCCAACTTCGCTGCTTACGGCCTTTGCCCTGACGGCGGTCTTCGGTCTCGCCAATGGCTGGCTGATCGCCTATGCCGAGGTGCCCTCGCTGTTCACGACCTTGGCGTCCGGCTTGTTCCTTGCGGGTCTCGGTCAGGCCGCTCTGTTCAAGCTCGACGTGGTGCAATGGAGTCCGGGCCTTGATGGTTTCGAACGCCTCGGCCAAGGCAGTTGGCTGGGCATCCCGATGCCGATCGTGATGTTTGCGATTTCCTGCGTCGCGGTCGCCTTCCTGCTGCGGCAAACCCGAATAGGCGCCTACATTTACGCGATCGGGGACAACCCCTACAGCGCACGCGTCACCGGTATTCCGACCCGCCCCATCATCGTGCTGCAGTATGTGCTCGCCGCCCTGATCGGCTATTTCGCCGGCCTCATCCTGGCGGCCTCGGTCAACAGCATGCCGACGCGGATCTTCAATTCGACGCTGATCTACGACGTGATCCTGGTGGTGGTGCTCGGCGGCATCGGATTGTCGGGCGGGCGCGGCGGCGTCCTCAACGTCATCATCGGGACGCTGCTGATCGGCACGATGCTCAACGGCATGACCATCATGGATGTCTCCTATTCCGGCCAGAACCTCGTCAAGGGCGTGGTGTTGCTGGTCGCCGTCATTGCGGACTCCTTCCTCAATCCGCGTAACGAGGAGACCGCGCAACAAGGCGACATTTGAACGCCACGCGAACGCTTCATCAGGAATCCAGCCTCATCAATAACCAACAACGGGAGGACACCATGAAGAACCCACCACGGATCCGGCTCAGGACCATGCTCTTCGGCATCGGTCTGATGGCCGTGGCGTCGGCACCAGCGTCGGCGCAAAAGGGGCTCGACGAGCCGTTCCAGGAGTCCTTCAAGCAATCGCTGGCCGGCAAAACCGTGGCCTATGTGCCGGTGGCGATGAATTTCGATCTCACCGAGGGCTGGTTCGCCGGCGTCAAGCGCGAGCTGGAGCCCTACGGCGTCAAGGTGATCGTGCGCGATCCGAACTGGAGCACCAACGCCGGGGCGCAGGCGGTGACCACGCTGATTTCGGAAAAGCCGGCGGCGATCATCATCCACAATCCGGACGTGCAGACCTACGCTAAATTGCTGCAGCGCGCCGAGAATGAAGGCATCTACATCATCCAGATCAATATGGGCTCGAGCTATCGCAGTTCGGCCTTTGTCGGCGCCAACTGGATCGAGATCGGCGAGCGCGACACCGAGGCGGTGGTCAAGGCCTGCGAGGGCAAATCCAACAAGATCGCGGTGGTGCAGGGCGCGCTGTCGGCCGCGGCCAGCGCCTACACCCTGAAGGGCGTGGAAAACGTGCTGGCCAAGCATCCCGATGTCAAGGTGGTCTCGAGCCAGGCCGCCGACTGGGACGCCGCCAAGGCCAAGGCGATCACGCAAACCGTGTTGAAACAGAATCCGGACCTGTGTGGCATCGTCGGCTTCTGGGACGGCATGGATATCGGCACGGCGGCGGCGGTCAAGGAAGCCGGGCTGACCGGAAAAGTGTTCGTCGCGACCTCCGGCGGCGGCGAGCGGCGCGGCGCCTGCGATCTCGTCAAGTCGGGCGCCTTCGACCTCGACCTCAGCTACGACGTGCCGACCCAGGCCGCGCAGATGGCGGGCACGATCAAATGGCTGGTATCGTCGGGTGTCAAGGCGGGATCCGTGAAAGGATCGGAGTATACGACCTTGATCCCCATTACCAAGGAGAACGCGGGCTCGGAAACCGCCTGCTGGAATCTCAGCGATCTGAAGAAGTAAACAGTTCGGTCTGCTGACCGTCATTGCGAGCGCAGCGAAGCATCCATACCGCGACAGGCCAAGCTGGATTGCTTCGTCGCTTTGCGCCTCGCAATGACGGTGGACCGCTCCATTCCGCGGACGACGTTTTCGCCTGCAGTTAAGTTCGCCTGACGATCAAGAAAATCCCTCCCTCCCCTCCGAGCGCCGATGCAAGATACCTTTGTCCGCTTCAAGTATCGCTACTGGCCTGGCCATCTCCTCGGCGAAATCCTTTCCAAGCGCTGGACCGAGACCGCGATTCCGGTCATCGTGCTTGCGATCATCACGGTGCTGTTGAGCCGCGCGATCGACAATTTCCTGTCGCCCGGCAGCCTCGCTGATATCGGCCGGCAAGCCGGCGAGATCGGCTTCGTCGTGCTCGGCATGGCGCTTGTCATCATCGTCGGCGGCATCGACCTGTCGGTCGGATCGATGTTCGCGCTGTGCGACTTCTGCGCACTGTTCTGCCTCAACGTGCAGGGCTGGCCGGTGCCGGCGGTGATCGCGGCGACGCTGGCCTGCGGCGTG
This sequence comes from uncultured Alphaproteobacteria bacterium, assembly GCA_963736075.1. Lineage (GTDB taxonomy): Bacteria > Pseudomonadota > Alphaproteobacteria > Rhizobiales > Xanthobacteraceae > Bradyrhizobium. The sequence continues at coordinate 96,545 of CAVTNW010000034.1, forward strand.
GTGCTCGGGGCCATCAACGGCCTCTTGATCGGATACCTTCGGCTGCGCGCCTTCATCACCACGCTGATCACGCTGATCATCTATCGCAGCGCCTACGACCTGCTGCTGGTCGACAATTCGAACAAGATCGCGGCCGCCTTTCCCGATATCCCGTCCTGGAATTTCATCGGCGGCGGCGGGCTCGCCGGCGTGCCCAGCGTCGTGCTGGTCTATGCCGTCGTCGCCATATTCGGACATGTCTTCCTGACGCGCTTGCGGCCGGGCTGGCATGTCACCGCGATCGGCGGCTCACGCCGCTCGGCCTACAATTCCGGCATTCCGGTGCGGCGCACGATCGCCTTGTGCTATACGGCCAGCGGGGTGCTGACATCGATCGGCGCTCTATTTTTCGCCGCCCGGCTCGGCACCGTCGGCGGTGACGTCGGCACCGGGTTGGAGGTCACGGTGCTGACCGCGGCCGTGCTCGGCGGCATCAGCCTCGGCGGCGGCAAGGGTTCGGTCGCCAAGGCGCTGGTCGGCACGCTGATCGTTCTCCTGGTGATCAATGGCCTGACGACGCTGTCGGTCAGCGGCGGCGTCAATCGCATGGTGCTCGCCGCCGTGCTGCTGGCGGCCGCCGCGATCGACATTCGCTGGCTCAAGAACCGAACCCGCATCATCAGCAAGGTCTATGTCAGCCCGACCTTTCATGCCCTCGCCCCGGCGCCGTCGACCGCGCCCGGCACCGGGGCATTCGCGCAGAACGACAAGCTGCGCGACGTCAGCCTGATCGGGCTCGGCCGGATCGAAGCGCCGGAAGACGTCATCCTCGACCGCAACGACAATCTCTATGCCGGCTCGCGCCATGGCGACATCATCCGGTTCCGGGCGCCGGACTACCAGGAGATGGAGGTGTTCGCCCATATCGGCGGCCAGCCGCTCGGCATGGCCTTTGACCGCGCCGACAATCTCTATGTCTGCATCGGCGGCATGGGCCTCTACCGCATCACCCCGCAGCGGAAGGTCGAGAAGATGACCGACGAGACCAACCGCAGTTTCACCTCGGTCAATGACGACAGCCGGCTGCGGCTCGCCGACGATCTCGACATCGCCGATGACGGCCGCATCTTCTTCTCCGAGGCGACGATTCGCTACGAAATGGACGAGTGGCCGGTCGATGGCCTGGAGGCCCGCGGCAACGGCCGCATCATCTGCTACGATCCGGCGAGCAAAACCACCCGCACGGTGTTGCGCGGGCTGAAATTCCCCAACGGCATCTGCATCGCCAGCGACGGCCAGTCGATCCTGTTCGCCGAAACCTTCGGCTGCTCGATCAAGCGCTACTGGTTCGATGGCCCAAAGACCGGGAAGGTCGAGCCGGTGCTGGATAATCTGCCGGGCTATCCCGACAACATCAACCTGGCTTCCGATGGCAACTACTGGCTCGCCATGGTCGGGATGCGCAGCCCCGCGCTCGACCTCGCCTGGAAGATGCCGGGTTTTCGCAAGCGCATGGGCAAGCAGGTGCCGATCGACGAATGGCTGTTCCCGAACATCAATACCGGGTGCGTGATCAAATTCAACGAGCGCGGCGAAGTGCTGGAGTCGCTGTGGGATCTCCGCGGCGTCAATCATCCGATGATCACCTCGATGCGCGAGCATCGCGGCTATCTCTATCTCGGCGGCATCGCTAACAACCGTATCGGCCGCTACAAACTCAAAGGTGCCGATCCCGCCTTCGTGCAGTACGACCGGCGCTGGGGGAAAGCCCGTTGATAGCGGCGCTGAAGAGCTTTGCCGATCGTTTCCTGGGGCGGGGCGACGCCACCATCACGGTGCCGTCCTTCGACGGCGCGCTGAAACCCAACCAGATCCTGGAACAGGCCGAGACCATCGCCCAACTCGACGCGCCCGAGGATCTCACAACCGACGGCACTTCGCTCTATATCGCCGACGGCCCGGCCCTGCTGCGCCTCGAGGGTCACGCGACCACCGAGGTCAGGCGCTTTGATCGCGCCATTTCCGCGCTGTGTTGCCTGCCGGATGGCGGCATCGCGGTGGCATTGCAGGGACGCGAGGTGCGGGTGTTCAGGACGCCGTCGGCAGAAGCCACCACGACCTTTTCCGATGCCACGTTCAACGCCATCAACGCGCTGGCACCGGGGCCTTCGGGTATACTGCTGGCCACGGACGGATCGGCGACGCGGCCAACCTCGCAATGGGAGCACGATTTGATGGAGCGCGGCCGCAGCGCAAGGGTGCTGCGCCTCGAGCTCGAAAGCGGCCGCGTCACCACGCTGGCTTCGGGGCTGCACTACGCATTCGGGGTTTGCATGGCCGGCGAAGCGCTGTTCGTCAGCGAAAGCTGGCGGCATCGTGTGCTTGCGCTGCCGGCCGATGGCGGCCGGCGCGCCGTGCTGGATCATCTGCCAGTCTATCCGTCGAGGCTATCGCCGGCCGCCTCCGGTGGTTTCTGGCTGACGGCATTTGCCGCGCGCACCCTTCTGGTCGAGTTCGTATTGCGCGAAAATGCCTATCGGCGCCGGATGATGAAGGAGATCGACCCGGAATACTGGATCGCGCCAAAGCTGCGCTCCGGACTGTCCTTCCTGGAGCCGATGCAGGGCGCTCATATCAAGACCATGGGCGTCGTCAAGCCATGGGCGCCCCCGCGCTCCTATGGATTGGTGATCCGGCTGAGTGCCGCGGGTGTGCCGCTTTACGCCATCCATAGCCGGGTCGACGGCGCCAACCATGGCATCGTCGCGGCCGTCGAACTGGACGGCGCGTTATACGCGCTGGCCAAAGGTCCTTGCCGGCTGCTGCGCGTACCGATTGGCATGATCGAAAAGGAGTTGCAGGCATGAGCGACATCGTGCTCGCGCTTCGCCATGCGACCAAGCTCTATGCCGGCGTGCCCGCCATCGAGGATGTCGATTTTGAACTTCGCCGCGGCGAGATCCATGCCCTGGTCGGCGAGAACGGCGCCGGCAAGTCGACGCTGACAAAAGTCATGGCCGGTGTGGTCGGGCTTACTTCCGGGACCATGCAGGTCAACGGGGTGACGGCCGCGCCGCGAACGCCGCTCGAGGCCCGCCATCTCGGCGTCGCCATGGTCTTCCAGGAAAACAGCTTGATTCCGACCATGACGGTCGCCCAAAACCTGTTTCTCGGTCAGGAGCGTTTCTACAACCGGCTGCGCGGCATCTACATCGCCGCCCAGCAATTCCTGCAATCGCTGAATTTCGACGTTACTCCGACCGCGACCGTCGGACTGCTCGGCGCCGCCAAGAAGCAGATGGTCGAAATCGCCCGCGCGGTGCTGCATGACGCCAAGGTCATCATCTTCGACGAACCGACGGCGACGCTGACGCCGGAAGAAAAAAAATATTTCTTCGACCTGGTGCGCGACCTGAAACGCCGCGGGGTCTCGATCGTTTTCATTTCGCATGCGCTGGAAGAAGCGCTCATCCTGGCCGACCGCATCACCATCCTGCGCGACGGCCGCCATGTCGTGACCGACGAGGCGAAAAACTTCGACCGCGCCCGCATCGTGCAGGCCATGGTCGGCCGCGATCTCTCCAACACGCTCTATGGCACGCGCAAGACCAGCGTACGCCCGCCCGGCGCGCGGGTGCTCACCGTGCAGAACCTGAAGCTGGCCCCGATCGTGAAGAACAATTCGCTGTCGGTATTCGCCGGGCAGATCACCGGCGTGTTCGGCCTGGTCGGCGCCGGCCGCACCGAGACCTTCAAGGTGGTCGCCGGCGTCCTGAAGCGGGATTTCTTTCACGGCGGCGAGGTGATGCTGCACGGCAAACCGGTGCGCTACCGCGTGCCGGCGCCGGCGGTGCGGGCCGGTATCGCCTACATCACCGAGGATCGCAAGGTCGAGGGCTTCTTCGAGACCATGTCGGTCGCACGCAACATCTATCTCGGCCTGCTCGCCAAGCTGCCGGGCGGGCGCTTCTTCCTGTCGCGGCGCGAGGCCGACAAGCTCGGCGACAGCTGGGTGGAAAAACTCAAGGTGCGCAGCACCGGCAATGCCATGAAGGTCGTCGAATTGTCCGGCGGCAACCAGCAGAAAGTGGTGATCGCCAAATCGCTGGTGCAGGAACCGGAGTTGATCATCTTCGACGAGCCCACGCGCGGCGTCGACGTCGGCGCCATCGTCGAGATCCATGACCTGATCCAGCAGCTCGCCGACGAGGGCAAGGCGGTGGTGGTGATCTCGTCCTATCTGCCCGAGATCATGGCGCTGTCCGACCGCATTCTGGTGGCGCGGCAAGGCAAGGTGGTCGAGGAATTCTCCGCGCTGGAAGCAACCGAAGAGAAGATCATGTACGCGGCGGTGCATTGAGGGTGGGTGGACCGCGGGCGCGTCCGCCACATCGACCCGTTTCGTGCTGAGCAGCGATCACAAACGGCCAATTCGACGAACTTTTTCGGAACTGCATGCGCCATCGCTCATTGCTTTGTGAGTCACGCAATAACGCGTGACGCCACGGCGATCGATGCCCCTCCTCACCCCTGGGGGGCGCGGTGCGACGTGCTTGTCCCAAATCTGTAGGAGCAATCGATGAAGAGCCTTCTCGCAGGAGCCGCCATGGCGGCGCTCGTGACCCCGTTAGCGTTTGCACAAACATCATCTCCCAGCCAGGCCACCGCAACTCAACCGAGCGCGACGATGAGCGGCAATTCCAGTCAAAATCTGGTCGCTGCCCAGAAGATCAAGCAGGATTTGCAGGGTGCCGGGTTCACTGACGTCAAGGTCGTCGCCGAGTCGTTCGTGGTGCAAGCGAAGTCGAAGGACGGCGATCCCGTTCTCATGACGATTGGTCCTCACGGGATGTCGGTATTTGAGGCCATGAATGACAGCGGTGCGGCATCAAAGTCGGGCACGACCACGGGATCCAGCTCTGGTGCCATGACCGGATCATCGTCTGCCGCGCAGAAATAATTGCAAAGGATCGCACATCACAATTGTTGCCGATCAAAGGGCCGCGGAGAATCAAAGCTCCGTGGCTTCTTGCTGATGACGAATTTTAAATGTGTTTTGCGTAGCCAGCTTTGCGCACGGCGAAATGGGCCGCAATAGCTATAGCATGTTCCGGTCATGTTGAACCATCGTCAGGCATCATGGCCGGGGCCTGTCCCGGCTATCCACGTCTTTGCTCGCATGAAACAGAAAGGCGTCGATGCCCGGAACTAGCCCGGGCATGACGATAGGAAAAAAAATAGCGATTCGATCTGATCGAGCCGCGGCGGGGTCGCCGCCACGTCACCGTCGCGTTGCCGGTAGGCGTAACAAGGCGAGCCAGCCTACAAGGTGAGGATGCCTTCCACTTTCTTGGACTGCGGGTCCACGATCACGACCTTGTTCCGGCCCATCATGAAATAATCGCTGCCTTGCCAAGTCGGCTGAATATTGACGACCGTCTGAGGCAGCGGGACGAGATGGATCGAACCGGGCACGACCGAGCCGGGCGCCACGCTGAAGTTCGCATGCCTGACTTTTTGAGCCGAATGATCGTTGACAAAAATCTCCTTGAGCCGGGCATGATCGTCCGGCGACGTATCAAATGTCAGATTCTGGCTCGGCGTGGTCGTCGCTTGAGGTGACTTGGGCTGCTGGGCAAATGCGCCCGGGGCGGCGCACATCAGCGACGCCGCGGCCGCAATACCCAATAGGCTCTTGTAGGCTATCATTTGAAATTCTCCTGAAACTGCCCCACGTCGGAAAGCCCCAGCGTCTCGCTTCGTTCCCGTTGCCGTCGACTAAAGATCAGGCAATCCGGCGGGTCGCAGCACTTTTCGGGGTTCCCTCGCGGAGCCTGTCATCGGGCCGGCCAGAGGCCGGACCCGTTGGCTCGGGCCCCGGAATGACAGAAACAATTGTTAAAGTCTGAACGCTAGCGCACCAAATGCTCGACAATCCATTTCAAGCGAGGCGATGGCGCCCGGTGCGGGGCGCCCGGTCTGGCCCGGGCGGGTGACAGAGCGTAGGCTTGGCCGAACGATGGCGGAATGATGAAGATCGATCTCAGCGACGATGGTCCAACTCGAGGCGACCAACTTCGCCATGCGCCGAGGTCATAGGGATGGTGCGGATGCCCCGGCAAACTAGCCATGGTGGTCGAGGCGACGAACGGCCCTCCGGCGCGGCCGGTTCCGCAGCTTCGGTACTCGCCGGCAAATCCCTCAGGGAGCGCCTCGGCGCCCTGAAGAACCTGCGCCCGTTCTTGCTGATGGTCTGGCGCACCAGCCGCCGATTGACGGCGGCGTCGCTGGCACTGCGGCTGGTTCGAGCGGTGTTGCCGGTCATCACGCTCTACATCGGCAAACTCATCATCGATAACGTAGTGCTGCTCGTGCACACACCGCATCGACCGGACACGCTGCGGCTGTGGCTCGGCAGCGGCCTGTTGAACGGGTTGATCCTGCTGCTGGCTTCCGAATTTGCGCTTGCGGTGCTGGCGGACGTTCTGGGGCGCGTGGTAGCGCTGGTCGACAGTCTGCTGGCGGAGCGCGTGACCAACGCTTCAAGCATCAGGTTGATGGAGCACGCCGCGGAGTTGGACCTGGAGGACTTCGAGGACACCGAGTTCCAGGATCAACTGGAGCGGGCGCGCCGTCAAACCAGCGGAAGAATGACCCTGATGGGTCAGCTGTTCGGTCAGGCGCAAGCGGTGGTTTCGGTGGCGAGTTTTGCCGCCGGCCTGATTTTCTACGCGCCCTGGCTGATCGCGCTGTTGTTGTTGGCGCTGGTCCCGGCATTCATCGGCGAGGCACACTTCAACGCGCAGAGCTACTCGCTCGATTTTTTCCGCACGCCGGAGCGGCGCGAACTTGACTATGTGCGGCAGACGGCAGCCAGCGTCGAAACCGCAAAGGAGGTGAAGATCTTCGGCCTCAACGGCTTCCTGATCGATCGGTACACCCGTCTTGCGACCGACTTTTACGCCGCCAATCGAAGGCTCGCGCTGCGGCGCGCCGGCTGGGGAGGACTGTTCACCGCGGTCGGAACTGTCGGCTATTATATGGCCTATGCCTACATCACCTGGCGCACCCTGACGGGAGAGTTTTCGGTCGGCGATCTGACCTTCCTGGCCGGCTCGTTCCTGCGCTTGCGTACCCTGCTCGAAGGCCTGCTGACGAGTTTTTCGAGTACGGCCGGCCAGGCACTCTATCTCGACGACCTGTTTTCATTTTTCGAGGTCAAGCCGGAAATCCTCTCACCGGCCAACCCTCGAGGTTTTCCGGATCCGATTCTGCATGGCTTTGTATTCGAGGACGTCGGATTTCGCTATCCCGGCTCGGAGCGATGGGCCGTGCGCCATCTGAGCTTCACCCTTCACGCCGGCGAGGTGCTGGCCCTGGTGGGCGAAAACGGCGCCGGCAAGACAACCCTGGTGAAACTTCTGGCCCGGCTCTACGATCCCTCCGAAGGCCGCATCCTGCTCGATGGCCATGACTTGCGGGAATATGATCTGGAAGCGCTACGCGGCAACATGGGCGTCATCTTCCAGGATTTCGTTCGCTACAATCTCAGCGCCGGCGACAACATCGCGGTCGGCAAGATCGCCGCGCGCGACGACCGGGCCCGCATCGAACGGGCCGCCAAGCGCAGCCAGGCCGACGAAGTGATCGCCAGATTACCGGGCGGCTACCAGCAGATGATCGGCAAGCGGTTCAAGGGTGGAATTGAATTGTCCGGTGGCGAGTGGCAGAAGATCGCGATCGCGCGCGCCTATATGCGGGAAGCCGCGGTCTTGATCCTGGACGAGCCGACCGCGGCGCTCGACGCCCGGTCGGAATTCGAGGTGTTCAAGCGTTTCAAGGAACTCAGCGCCGGAAAGACCGCGATCCTGATCTCGCATCGCTTTTCCAGTGTACGCATGGCCGATCGCATTCTCGTTCTCGCCGAGGGCCAGATCGAGGCCGCCGGCACCCATGACGAACTCCTGGCGCAGTCGGGTCGCTATTCCGAACTGTTTGAGCTGCAGGCCGCCGGATATCGCTAGAAAGGGCGCGCCCCGGAATGACGCCAGAAAGGACGAAGCGTCAGGTCATTTTCCGATCGGGCCGAAAATGTTCCAAGCCAAATTAAAAATTTTCCCGGCAGACAAGTACGCGCGAAACAGCCGATGATGGTGCGCGGGAACTGAGGGCGGGCACGGTTGGGCCCCGGTTGCCGCGAACCGAACGAGCCGATCATGCGTACCGCGTCGTCCTCGACCATAACCCGCCGCTCGCTGCTGGCGTCGAGCGCGGCGCTCCTGGTGGCAGGGGCCGGCGGCGCGCGTGCCCGGTGCATCAGCGGCGGAATGCCGTGGGACCCCGGCGCGGCGGACCCGCCTCACCTGGTGCGGCCGGGGCCCTGGATGTTTTTCACCTTGGATGAGGCCGGCCTGATCGAAGCCGCGGTCGATCGCCTGATTCCATCCGATGCGCACGGCCCCGGCGGCAAGCAGGCCGGCTGCGCCGTATTCATCGATCGCCAACTCGCCGGCCCCTATGGCCGCGCGGCCGGCCTCTACATGAAGCCGCCGTTCATGCCGGGCGCGGCGACGCAAGGCTATCAGATGCCCGATGCGCCGGCCGCCCGCTACCGCGCCGGGCTGAAGGCGCTCGCCGATTATATCGCGGCAACATTTTCCGGAAAATCCTTTGCCGAGCTGGCGCCTGATGATCAGGACAGGGTGCTGGCCGGTCTCGAGAGCGGGTCGATCGCGCTCAAGGACGTCAAGGCCGCGGAGTTCTTCGCGCTGCTGTTGCAAAACACCCAGGAAGGCTTTTTTGCCGATCCGATCTATGGCGGCAACCGGGAAATGGCCGGCTGGAAGCTCGTCGGCTTCCCCGGCGCGCGCTACGACTACCGCGATTGGGTCGATCGTCACAACGAGGTCTATCCGCTGCCGCCCGTCGGCATCATGGGCCGGTCCGACTGGACGGTGAGGGAATAGGGCATGGCGCGCAAACTCCCTCCCAAGGACGTCGTGATCATCGGCCTGGGATGGACCGGATCCATCCTCGGCTACGAACTCGCCAAAGCCGGCCTCGACGTGGTCGCGATCGAGCGTGGCCCCTGGCGCGACACCGCGAGCGATTTTCCGCCGGCCTACGCCCAGGACGAGCTGCGCTACGCCATCAGGCTCGATCTGTTCTTGCGGCCGGAGCAGCAGACGCTGACCTTCCGCAACAAGATGAATGAGACCGCGCTGCCGATCCGCAGCTTTTCCGGCTTCCTGCCCGGCAACGGCGTCGGCGGCGCCGGCGTGCACTGGAACGGCCAGACCTGGCGCTTCCTGCCGACCGATTTCAACATCCGCAGCCATCTCGAACAGCGCTACGGCGCGGACGCGTTGCCGGCGGATATGACGATCCAGGACTGGCCGCTCAGCTACGACGAGATCGAGCCCTATTACGATCGCTTCGAGAAACTCTGCGGCACTTCCGGCAAGGCCGGCAACCTCAAGGGCGTCAAGCAGCCCGGCGGCAATCCGTTCGAGGGCTGGCGCTCCGCGGAATATCCGACGCCGCCGCTCAAGCAGGGTCTGGGCGCCACGCTGTTCGCCGAAGCGGCGCGCAAGACCGGCCATATGCCCTTTCCGCAGCCGGCCTCCAATCTGAGCGAGGCCTATACCAATCCGCTCGGCGTCAAGCTTGGCCAGTGCACCTATTGCGGATTCTGCGAGCGCTTCGGCTGCGGCAATTATTCCAAGGCCAGTCCGCAAACCTCGGTGCTGCCGGCGCTGCTGCGCTTTCCGAATTTTTCCGCGCAGACCGAATCCGAGGTGACGAAAATAAATCTCGACTCCACCGGCAAGCGCGCCACCGGCGTCAGCTATGTCGACAGCTCAGGCCAGGAATGGGAGCAGCCGGCCGATCTCGTGCTGGTCTGCGCCTTCTCCTTTTTCAATGTCCGCCTGCTGTTGCTGTCGGGCATCGGCAAGCCCTACGACGCGCAGACCGGCCAGGGCGTGGTCGGGCGCAATTATGCCTACCAGACCACCTCGAGCGTGGACCTGATCCTGAAGGACAAGATCCTCAATCCGTTCATCGCCACCGGCGCACATGGCATGATCATCGACGACTACAACGGCGATAATTTCGATCACACCGGCCTTGGCTTTTTCGGCGGCGGCTATATGGGTTTCGGGCAGACCAACGCACGTCCGATCGAGACCCGGCCGGTGCCCAAGGGCACGCCGAAATGGGGCGCACAGTGGAAGAAGGCGACAGCAGAGACCTATCAACGCGCCTGCAGCCTGGCCACCCATGGCAGTTCCTATAGCTACAAGGACTGCTATCTCGACCTCGATCCAACCTACAAGGACCGGCTCGGACGGCCGCTGATGCGGATGACGTTCGATTTCCACGACAATGAACTGAAGATGTCGGCGTTCCTGACCGACCGCCTGGCGGAGATCGGCAAGGCCATGGACCCGGCGGAGATCACCGCCCATCCGCGTCAAGGGCCCTACAACAGCACGATCTACCAGACCACGCACAACACCGGCGGCACGGTGATGGGTACCGATCCCTCCACCAGCGTGCTCAACCGCTATTGCCAGAGCTGGGACGTGCACAATGTGTTCGTGCCCGGCGGCGCCTCGGTATTTCCGCAGAACCATGGCTACAACCCGACCGACACGGTCGGCGCGCTCGCCTATTGGACGGCGGATGCGATCTTGCAGCGCTATCTGCGTAATCCCGGGCCTTTGGGCTGAGGTGAGATGACGATGCGCAGGATATTCGCGGCCGCTCTCTTGCTGGTCTTGCCGGTGGCCTCGGCCGGTTCGGCTTCCGCCGACAGCCAGGATTTCGACCGCATCGAGCGCGGCCGCTATCTCGCGGTGCTCGCCGATTGCGGCGCTTGTCACAGCAAGCCCGGCGGCCAGCCTTTCGCCGGCGGCCTGGCGCTGCGGACGCCGTTCGGCATCCTGGTGGCGCCGAACATCACGCCCGACCCGGAGACCGGCATTGGCAACATGACCGACGCTGAGTTTCTGGCCTCGCTGCACGACGGCCGCGGCCGCAACGGCCGGCGGCTCTACCCGGCGATGCCCTACCCCGCCTACACCAAAATGAGCGATGACGATGTGCTCGCCATCCGCGCCTATCTTGCGACGCTCGCGCCGGTCAGCAACGCGGTCGTCACCAACCGGCTGCCGTTCCCGCTCAACATCCGCCTGGCGATGGTATTCTGGAACAAACTCAATTTTACCCCGGGCCGCTATCAGGCCGACGCGAGGAAATCGGCGGAATGGAATCGCGGCGCCTATATCGTCGAGGGGCCCGCGCATTGCGGCACCTGCCATACGCCGAAGAATTTTCTCGGCGGCGACAACAATGACCACGCATTGGCCGGCGGGACGCTGCAGGGCTGGTTCGCGCCCGACATCACCGGCGATGCCCGCAAGGGCCTCGGCGGATGGTCGAAGGACGAACTCGTTCAATATCTCAAGACCGGTGCCAACAAATGGACGCTGGCCACGGGGCCGATGGCGGAGGCGGTGACGCATTCGACGTCGCGCATGACGGACCGGGATATCAGCGATATCGCCAGCTATCTGAAGGATGATGGCGCCCACGACGCCTCGCCGAGGCCGACGCCGGTTGAGGCCGGCGATGGCGTGATGCGCGCGGGTCAAGCGATCTACCGGGATAATTGCGCCGCCTGTCACCGAGATGCCGGCACCGGCGAAGCCCATCTGTTTCCGCTTCTCGCCGGCAGCGCCCAGGTGCAGTCCGACGATCCGACCACGCTGGTGCGGGTGGTGCTGCAGGGCACCCGCGCGGTATCGACCCTAGCCCGGCCGACCGCGCCGGCGATGCCGGCCTTCGACTGGCGCCTGACCGACGCACAGGTCGCCGCGGTGCTGACCTGCATACGCAACAGCTGGGGCAACGCCGCCGCGCCGGTCGCGGCAAGCGCGGTGGCAACGCAGAGGACCTCGCTGGCGAAGACGCCGTAGAAATCTCCAGCGCCTCATCGTCCGTCATTGCGAGCGCAGCGAAGCAATCCATCTCTCGTGCGACAACAGCGTGGATTGCTTCGTCGCAAGAGGTCCCTCGCAATCACCGTCGTCGCAAGGGATTGTCGTCGCAGGAGCCGCTCGCCATGACGGGGCCGGCGTGAGATCTCCACCGCCTCCTCCGTCGCCCCTTACGCCGCTAGCCCTTGACCGGCGGGGTCGGCGGCACCGGCAAGATGATCTCGGAGGCGATCTTCCAATCGCTTCCGACCTTGAGCCAATCAACGATCATCAAGAATGGCCTTGGCGTGCCGTCCTGACCGGCATAGGAAACCGTGATTGTGACCGGCGCATAGGATTCGGCCAACTCACGCGTCAGTCCGACCACCCTCAGCTTCGACAGGTCAGGCGCGAGCACGACAGGTCCCGATGCGGCGATGTCGTGGAGCTTTCGATCAATCGCATCGTTGCCCCAAAATCCGGCCCAGTTGCCATCCGATGCCACCGCGCTCTTGGCCACCAGCAGCGCCGATGGCGACTGCCAGAACATGCGATCGATGGCGGCGATATCGTGCCGGTTCGCCAGATCCATGAGTTGGCCGAATTGCGATGTGATCGTACTCAGCGTGGAAGCGTCGAGCGGGTCCACCGGTGCGGACGGAGCCGCGCTGGAGGTTGCAGCCGAGAGCGCTGTCAAGGCGAGGGCAAAAAGCATTTTTTGCATGGTGAGCATCCTTTGAGGCAACGGGGATATCTGGCGAACAGGCAGAGGATATTCCACCGTCATTGCGAGCAGCCCTGGCGACCAAGCAATCCATCGCGTGGCAGATGTGGCTGTGGTTTGCTTCGCTCACCGGACGGCGCCTTGCTGTTCCAGTGGCTCGCAATGACGATATCGATTGGGTTGGAGCTTCAAAATCAATGAACTAGATCCGGTAACGCTCCGCGGCATGCGGTTGCGCCAGATTTGGCAGCATGGCCTGGCGGGCGCCGTTGAAGGCTTTCCACTGTTCCGGATCCGGCAACGAGGGGATGGTGACCGGCTCTCGGCGATCGAAGCCGACCAATGCCGCATCGACCAGTTCGTCGACGTCCATGACGACGTTGAGATCTTCGATCGAGCGGCCCGAACGCTGCCAGATTTCGGTCCGCGTCGCGGCCGGCAAGACGGCCTGGACATAGACTCCGCGCGGTCCCAGTTCTGACTGAAGCGATTGCGACAACGTCAATACGTAGGATTTGGTCGCGCCGTAAATTCCGAGTGTGAACTCCGGGATCAGCGCCAGGATCGAGGAAATGTTGACGATGGCGCCTTCGCCGCGCGAGGCAAAACGCGTCCCTGCCGCGCTGGCGAGGCGGGTGACAGCCGTCACATTCAGCCGGATCAGCCGATCGAACGCATCGAGGTCAGGGTTGGTGACGCCGCCCGGTGCGGCCGCGCCGGCGTTGTTGACGAGTATTCCAATGCTGTCGTCCTCGCGCAGGCGTTGCTCCACGGTGCGGAGTTCAGCGGGCTCGGTGAGATCAGCGGCTAGGATATCGATGCTTACCCCGGCTTCAGAGCGAAGCCGCGCCGCCAGCGCCTCCAACCGGTTCTTGTCCCGCGCCACGAGGACGAGGTCGTGGCCGCGATGGGCAAAACGGTCCGCATAGACAGCGCCGATCCCTGAGGAAGCGCCGGTGATCAGAACGGTGGGAAAGTTGCGAGACATGATCGGCTCCTATTAATTATGATCATCATGATTGTATTCATGATACTAATCATGTATAAGTCAAGCCTCTCTGGAGACGAACACATGAAAGTGAGCAAGGAACAGGTCGCCAATCATGAAAAGCTGATCTTGGCCGCCGCGGCGCGGCTGTTTCGGCAGCGTGGCTTCAACGACGTCACCGTGGCGGACGTCATGAAAGAGGCCGGCCTCACGCACGGCGCTTTTTATGGATATTTCCCGTCCAAAGAGGCGCTGATCGCAGCGGCTGTCGGACGGGCGCTGCCGCCTGATCCGGATCAAGCCAACCCGCGCCGCCCGGCGGCTGAATTCGCCGACCGTTACCTCAGCGTCAAGCATCGCGACAATCGGGCCAACTCTTGCTTGTTCTCAAGCCTGGGAACGGAAGCCGCCCGTGGCTCCGACGATCTCCGACATCGCATGACGGAAGCCGTCCGCAGTCGAATCAATCATCTCGGTGCCGAGGCCGAAGGCGACACGGCTGATGAAAAGCGGCGCGCAGCGATCGCGGCCTGGTCGGCCATGGTGGGTGCGATGGTGCTTGCCCGCCTGGTGGACGACGATCGTTTGTCGAAGGAAATCCTGATGCAGACCCGCGCCGCCCTGCCGCTGAGGAAATGACCGGGGTTCGGAAGCATTGGATGGTGGGCGCGACAGGGATCGAACCTGTGACCCCCTCGATGTCAACGAGGTGCTCTCCCGCTGAGCTACGCGCCCTTTTTAAAAAGGGTTGAACGGGCCCGGTCCCTATATCGGCTCCCACCCGGGCAGGCAAGGTTGTCGCGGGATTGATCGGCCGGACCGGGAAGCGCGATCACGGCGCATCCCCCCGGGGCCGCTCAGGCCGCCAGCATCTTGTTCACTTCGCTGACCAATTCGCGCAGATGGACTGGTTTTGACAGCACCTTGGCGTTCTTGGGGGCTTCCGAATCGGAATTCAGGGCGACCGCGGCAAAGCCGGTGATGAACATGATCTTGATGTCCGGATCGAGTTCCGAGGCTCGACGTGCGAGCTCGATACCGTCCATTTCGGGCATCACGATGTCGGTCAGCAGCATGCCAAACGACTCCTCGCGCAGCCGGTGGTAGGCCGACAGTCCGTTGTCGTGGGGGGAAACCTGAAAGCCGGCGCCTTCCAGCGCCTTGACCAGGAAGCGGCGCATGTCGTTGTCGTCTTCGGCGAGGAGGATTTTATGCATGGCGGTTGATTGTCTTGTCCCAATAAGAGGATCAATGCGCTCTACTAAGCCCGACAGACGGTAAATATCGGGTGAAAGCGCGCTGAGCGTGGCCGGCCATTTCAGGGTGTCATTCTTGGACCCGAATATGGTTTAAATCAACAAAGCCCGGCATTTGCGGCGGAACTGGAGATGTTCCAGGCGGTTGCAGGTTTTTTTACTTGGCAGAGGGGTTGTGATTACGGACAATGAGTTCACATAAAACCTCCGTTTTCCGGCAGCAATGGTCTGCCCGAAGCCGCGGATTTCAGGGGACGGCGCCCGTCGATGACCGAGTTTGATAGCGAACTGTCGCCGCCGTTCGAGATCCTGGAGCCGGCCGTCTGGCGAGCACCAATCATCTTCAATTCCCCGCATTCCGGGTCGGTTTATCCGCCCGAATTCCTCGACGCCTCGAGGATCGACCTGGCTTCGCTGCGCCGTTCCGAAGATTCCTTCATGGATGAGCTGATCGGGCATTTGAGCAGCCGCGGCTTTCCGACCGTCAGGGTTAATTTCCCGCGCTCCTATGTCGACGTCAACCGCGAGCCCTATGAACTCGATCCGCGCATGTTCACGGGCAGGTTGCCGAGTTTCGCCAACACGCGGTCGATGCGGGTGGCTGGCGGCCTCGGCACCATCCCGCGGGTGGTCGGCGACGGCCAGGAGATCTATCGCGAGCGGCTTTCGGTCGACGACGCGCTGGCGCGGATCGAGGCACTCTACAAGCCCTATCACCGCGCACTGCGCCGGCTGATCAACCGCGCGCACCAGACGTTCGGAACGGTGGTTGTGGTGGATTGCCATTCGATGCCTTCGATTGGCGTGTCGCGGGACGAGCCGCAGCGCCCCGACGTGGTGATCGGCGATCGCTATGGCACCAGTTGCGCCGGCCTGTTGCCCGACATGGTCGAGGATACCATGCGCCGGCTGGGTTATTCGGTCGGACGCAACAAGCCCTATGCCGGCGGTTTCATTACCGAGCATTACGGCAATCCGGCCTCCGGACTGCACACTATCCAGCTCGAACTCAACCGGGCCATCTATATGGACGAACGACGCCGCGAACGCGGTCCTCGCTTTGCGCAACTCACCGCCGACTTCGCGCACCTCGCCGATGCGCTTGCCGCCGTTCCGCTGGGCGACCTCGGCCCGTTCCAGGCCGCAGCCGAATAGCGCCGTTGCCATGCGCGCCGGGACGCGACGGCAGAACACGGAAAATACGAAAAAGAATTTGAAGAATAGTGAGTGCTGACGCGGAACGTGTCGCGACCGAGCAAAAGCCAAACGAAAAAAGGGCCGCTTGAGTAAACAAGCGGCCCAAGTCTAGGGAGGAAACGCCCAAGGAGGGCAGCGATAGCGCGAGGCGCTACCGCACCGCAACAATATGCGACCGCGCTGCACAAAATGCAAGAGCTTTTGAGACATTTCCAGTGTAAAACTAACTGGGTGTTGCAAGAACATCGTAAGGCGCCCCAACATCATTTTTTATGTAGCAATTTCATATGGTTGCGTGGGAGCACCGGGGCTCCCTGGCGGCGACTTTCGAAAATCTCTCGGATTTGTGATCGTATTGTCATGAAAATATTCGTCGATGCGCGCGCTGATTCGAAAGCCCCCAGAAAATGCCAGCTGCGCAGCGGATAAGCCACTGCGCCCCGTGCACCGCGCCCCGGATTGGGCTAGGCAATACCTTCGCACCTACCTCAATCTCGCAAGGGAATAGCTGTGACGGTCATCGACTTCAAAGCCTTCATCGGCCGTCTTGCGACCGCCTCCGGTGAAACCATCCTGCCATTCTTTAGGACCTCGCTGAGCATCGAAAATAAAGGCAACAACCACGACTTCGATCCGGTGACCGAAGCTGACCGCGCCGCGGAAGCCGTCATGCGGCGGATGATCAAAGCAAATTTTCCCCAACACGGCATCGTCGGGGAGGAATTCGGCAGCGAGCGCGAAGACGCCGAATATGTCTGGGTGCTCGACCCGATCGACGGCACCAAGTCCTTCATCGCAGGCTTTCCGCTGTGGGGCACCTTGATCGCGCTGTTGCACCGGAGCACGCCGGTGTTCGGAATGATGCACCAGCCCTTTATCGGCGAGCGCTTTTCCGGCGACAGTGGCTCGGCGCAATATTGGGGACCGTCGGGCGAACGGAAGCTGGCGGTACGGCGCTGCGCCTCGCTGAAGGAAGCCACCGCATTCACCACCAGCCCGCTATTGATGAACGCCGCCGACCGCGCCGCCTTCGGCCACGTCGAGCAGGCGGTGCGGCTGACGCGCTATGGCGGCGACTGCTATTCCTACTGCATGCTCGCCGCGGGCCATCTCGACCTCGTGGTCGAGACCGAGTTGAAGGCCTACGATATTGCGGCGCTGATCCCGATCATCACCGGTGCCGGCGGCATCGTCACCACCTGGGAAGGCAATCCTGCCCAGGGCGGCGGCCGCATCGTCGCAGCCGGCGATCCGCGCGTCCATGAAGCCGCGATGAAATTGCTGAACGGTTAGAACCGGAGCATGAGGTTCTTGGCTTGACCCTGACCGGGTTGTGCTTGCTGCTAGAACCCTAGGCTTGCCGCGCAGCCTTGCGCAGATGATCCACCAATTGTTTCGCCGGTCGGGGCAGCGTGTTGAAATTGCGGGCACAGATCGCCAGTCGGCGGTTCGCCCAGGCGTCGCGGATCTTGATCATGGCGATCGGCATGGCCTCGGCACCGCGCCTGGCGGCGGTTTCGGGCACCACCGCGACGCCGACATTCGCCGCCACCAACTGGCAGATGGCGTCGAAATCCCGCAATCGCGCCCGAAATCGCAAGCGCATGCCGAGCCGCGCGGCATGCCTGGCAATATGGACTTGTAGCGCGGTTGAATTCGTCAGGCCGACGAAGTCCTGGTCAGCCAATTCCTGGAAGTCGATCTGGCGTCGACCGGCCAGGGCACCGCGTCGCGACGCCACCACCGTCAGGCGATCCTCGCTGAACATAAACCGTTCGACGTGATCCGGCAGCGCGTGCTCGGCGGCGAAGCCGAGATCGGCCGCCCCGGTGGCGACGGCCGCGGCGATGTCGGCGCTTTCGCGCTCCTCGACGTCCACGCTGATCTGGGGATGTTCGCGCAAAAAGGCCGCCAGCGCTTTCGGCAGATGCTCGGATAGTCCCGCGGTGTTGGCCAGCAAATGCACGCGGGCCTTGCCGCCGCTGGCATAGGCGGCGAGATCGCCGCGCATGGTCTCGACATCGTGGAGGATGAGGCGGGCATGATCGAGAAGACTCTCGCCCGCCGCGGTGAGTTCGACGCCACGCCGGCCGCGCTTCAAGAGCGCAACGCCAAGAGCCTCTTCCAGACCCTTGATCCGCGCGCTGGCGGAGGCGAGCGCGAGATTGGCCTGCCGCGCGCCGCCGGTGATGCTGCGGGCATCGGCCACCGCCATGAACAGCTGCAGGTCCACCAGGTCGAAACGCATCGCTGTCTCCACCGTCTTCAGACTTCGATCCTGCCGAAGGCTGGCTCTGTAACCCGCAGATTGTGCCGACGACGCCGATCGGTCAATGTGATCGGCATGTTCGAACCTCTCCTCATCCTGATCGCCGCGGCGTTCCTGCTGGCGGGATTCGTCAAGGGCACGATCGGGCTTGGCCTGCCGGCGGTGTCGATGGGCCTGCTCGCGGTCACCATGCCGCCGTCTCGCGCCATCGCCATCGTCATCGTGCCCGCGGTCGTCACCAACGTCTGGCAGACCTTCGTCGGGCCCTATCTGCGCGACATCATCCGGCGGCTATGGCCGCTGATGTCCGGCACGGTGGTCGGCATCTGGCTGAACGCGGGCATGCTGAGCGGTCCCTATGCCCGCTACGGCAGCGTCGTGCTCGGCGTGCTGCTGGTGATCTATGCGATCGTCGGCCTCGGCCAATTCGGCTTCAAGGTGCCGCCGCGCCATGAAAAATGGATCGGCGGCATTGTCGGCATCCTCACCGGCATGGTTTCCGCCGCCACCGGCGTGCAGGTCATTCCCTCGATGCCCTACATGCAGGCCATCGGCATGGAAAAGGACGAGTTGGTGCAGGCGCTCGGGGTGTTCTTCACGGTAGCAACGCTGGCGCTGGCCTTCAGCCTCAGCCATGCCGGCCTGCTGAGCGCGGCGACCGCGCTGCCGGGCGCGGTGGCGATGGTCGCCGCCTTCGCCGGGATGTTCATCGGCCAGGCGGTGCGTTCGCGGCTGCGGCCGGAAGCCTTCCGGCGCTGGTTTCTGATCGCGATGATCGTGCTGGGGTTCTATCTGGCGGGGAGCGCGGCGTATCACCTGTTGGCGCCGTGAGACCTTCACGACGCCTCGATGGATTTCCGGCACTCCAGCACAAGCGGTCGCGGCCGTCTTCTATCGCTCGGTCAGACTGAGACTCAAGGGCTTTCCGACCAGATAGCCCTGGATGATGTCGCAATCGGCCCGCACCAGCCGGTCGAACTGCTCCGCGGTCTCGACGCCCTCGGCAACGACCCGAAGCTGCAAGGTGTGCCCGAGGTCGATGACGGATCGGATGATGGCTTCCGATTGCGGCTTGACGCCGAGATTGGCGACGAAGCTCTTGTCGATCTTGATTTCGGAAAGCGGAAACTCCTGCAGATAGGACAGCGAGGAGTATCCCGTGCCAAAATCGTCGAGCGCGATCTGAACGCCGCAGGCGCTCAGATCCGTCAGCGCCTTCTTCGCCCGCTCGTAGTTGGCGATCAGAACGCCCTCGGTCACCTCGAGGATCAGGCGCCTTGGATCTAGACCAGTCTCGCCGAGCACGGAGGCCACAAGCTCCGGCAGATTTTCGTGCTGGAACTGCACCGGCGAGAGATTGACCGAAACGGACAGCGGCTGGCGCCACGAAGCGGCCTCCTCGCAAGCCTCCCTCAGGATCCACCTCGACAGCGGAATGATCAGCCCGGACTCCTCGGCGACCGTGATGAACTCGCCGGGAGGGATGCTGCCGCGCTCCGGATGACGCCAGCGCGCCAATGCCTCGAACCCGACCCTTTCGCCGTCGGTACGCGACTGCGGCTGGTAGTGCAGCGATATCGTCCGGGCATCGATCGCGCCGCGCAGTTCCTCCTGCAACGCCCGGCGAAATCGCATTCTGCGATCCATCGCTGCGTCAAAAAACCGGAATGTGCCGCGCGCTTCGCGCTTGACGCGCGAAAGAGCCGCGTCGGCGCGGGCGATCAGATTGGTTTCGTCGCCTGCATCGCCGGGAAATCGTGCCGCACCCGCGCTCAACCGCACCTGGAAGGCATGACCGCCGACAACGATGTCCTGCCCGGCCGCCAAATGCAGCCGTTCGATCACCTCGGTCACTCCGGCTTGATCGGATTCTCCGGGAATAATCAGCATCAGTTCATCGCCGCCGACGCGCGACAGGAACAAACCCGGTGTTTCGGCCGCCAGGCGGTGACAGACTTCGCGCAACACTTCGTCGCCAATGGCGTGCCCGAAGGCAGCGTTGATATCCTTGAAGTGATCCAGATCGAGGCAGACCAGGGTAAACTCGCTGTCGGGCGCGTTGTGAATGAGCTGATTGAGACGCTTGCCGAAGGCGGCGCGATTGGGCAGATCGGTCAGCGCATCCATGTGCGCCAGGTACTCGATGCGGGCCTCGGCCTTCTTCTGCTCGGTGATATCGATCAGCATATCCAGGGCGCCGATCAGCTTTCCCGAACCATCACGCAAGGGCGTCGGAAAGCGGATGAACGGAACGCGGGTTCCATCGGGCCGCTCGGCCAAGGATTCGGCGCCTCTGACCGGCCGGTCTTCCCGGATCGCCACCGCTGTCGGGCACTGATCGTGGGGCAACGGC
The DNA here is from genome assembly GCA_963736075.1 of uncultured Alphaproteobacteria bacterium. Classification (GTDB taxonomy): domain Bacteria; phylum Pseudomonadota; class Alphaproteobacteria; order Rhizobiales; family Xanthobacteraceae; genus Bradyrhizobium. The sequence goes on from CAVTNW010000034.1 coordinate 117,292, forward strand.
GTGCCGTCCGGGCCGAATAATTTCCACGTCACACACCATTGATCGGAGCCCAGCTCCGGCACCCGGCCGGCAAGTTCAACCGCAGCCTTGTTGTAGAAGGTGATGCGGCCCTCGGCATCGGTGGTGTAGATCGCGGCTGGGAGTTCCTGCAGAATCCGGGTCGGCCATGCGTTTTCATCGCTCGCGGCCGTGGAATACCCGGCCAGCAACGAGACCAGCGACGCCATCGGATCGGAAGTCAGAAGCGCGACGGCGGTATCTTCTGTTGCAGGCGGCATCATGTTCCTCATTCAAAAACTCGAACAGATGTTAGGTATTTCCCACTAAGCAATTGGTCACCGGCCTTCCGCGGCACCGTCGCATCATGCCTGGGCGGGGGACGTGACATGCGCGATGCGGCAGCTCATGACGGAGCACGGCCGGTCCGTCACGGTCCACGGCACGGCAACGAAAACCATCCTGTAATCAAGCGCTTCGAGATCATCGCTGTGGATCCCTGCGCTCCCGCATCGCCGCCGGCTCAACCATGGTGGCTCAACGTCCAGTCCGTAAATCTACCAGGGAGAATCTTTACCGAACGGAAGCGACAACCGCACAAATTTCCAACCGCGACATGCAACCGGCCTCCGCTGATCCGAATTCAAACGGTTCGTCCATGCTTGCAAGGTACCGACGTCCTGCAGGAGGGCCGATGCAGAGAACATTTTCAGGGGTGAAGAATATCCGCGCGCGCGCCGGATCGGCTTTGGATAGCCTCAATCCGCTCAACTGGCTGATCATGGGCGGGGTGCTGCTGATCGCATCCATCGTCGCCGGTACCGCCATCACGGTCTGGAGTTTTCGCGAACGCGCCCTGAGCAACTGCACGCGTGAGCTGGAAAACACCGTCCTGCTTCTGGCCCGTCATTTCGATCGCGAGCTCAGCGACTTTGAAAGCGTTCAAAAGGACGTGGTCCGTCGCATGGATGCCTTGCATATCGACTCGCCCGATGCCTTCAGGCGGCAATGGTCGAGCCAGGAGTTTCATGCCAATCTGGAAGCCGTGGTCGGCGTGCTGTCCGACAGCGCCGGCATCAACGTGTTCGACGCCGATGGACGGCTGATCAACTCGTCGCACGCCTGGCCGGTTCGCCCTGTCAGCATCGGCGATCGCAGCTATTTCAAAATATTTGCATCGGATCCACAGTCGCCAATGGTGCTGCTGTCGCCGGTTCGCAGCCGCTTCACGGGACGATGGACGACGGTCATTGCCTTCAAGGTGGTTGGACCAGACGGACAGTTCCTGGGCGTTGTTTCGCGTGGCATACCGCTGGGCGACTTCGAGAGCTTCTTCGAGTCGCTGGCGCTTGGCAGGGATGCCACGATTGCCATGATGCATAGCGACGGAACCCTGCTCGCGCGCTATCCTCACGCTGAGGCAATGATCGGACGCAATCTGCAGGCGTGGACCCCGCCGCTCATGCCGGCCGGAGAAGATCACGCCTCGATGCGCCTGATCAGCCCGGTCGACGGCGAGGACCGGCTGGCCTCAACACGTGCTCTGAGCCGATTTCCGCTGTCGTTCATAGCGACGACGACGGTCGCCACGGCGCTGTCGGACTGGCGTGCGCAAACCGAAGAGCTCATCATCGCGGCCGGACTTGCGGCGCTGGCGCTGGGTGCAACTCTGCTGTTGATCGTGCGCAAGCTTTCCAAGCAGCACCAGAATTCCGAGCGCAGGCTTGCGCTGGAGAAGGAACGCCTCGATACCGCCGTCAACAACATGACGCAGGGGCTGTTGCTGTATGATGCAGACGCGCGTGTCGTGCTGTGCAACCAGCGCTATCTGGAACTGTATCATTTGTCGCCGGACGCAGTCAGACCGGGCTTTCACTTCCGCGATCTTATCGAACTTCGAAAACAGACCGGCTCCTTCAGCGGCGATGTCGATGAGTTCTGTTCCACGGTGCTGCGCAACGTCGCCGAGAAACGCGGAACCCAGAATATCTTGCAAACCGCGGACGGCCGCTCGGTCCTGATTGTCAATCAGCCGCTGGCCAATGGCGGATGGGTCGCCACCCAGGAGGACATCACGGAACGGATCCGCGCCGAGAAGCAGATCGCGCATCTGGCTCACTACGACGCCCTGACCGATTTGCCCAATCGCACGCTGTTTCGCCAACACCTGGGCCGCGAGCTGGAGCGGACCAAACGGGGCGAGCAACTCGCCGTGCTCTATATCGACATCGACGAATTCAAGGACGTCAACGATTCGCTGGGTCACCCCGTCGGCGATGAACTCCTGAGGGCCGTGGCGTCTGGTTTGCGTGGTTGCATCAGGGAGACGGATTTTGTCGCCCGCTTGGGAGGCGACGAATTCGCGGTGATTCAGAGCGGCGTCACCCAGCCCGGCGATGTGCTTGAACTCGTCGGCCGGATCTACCAGTCGCTGCGCCAACCCCGCGACTGTCTCGGCCATCTGGTGGCGACCGATGCCAGCATCGGCATCGCCATGGCCCCTAACGATGGCGACGATCTCGATCAATTGCTGAAAAATGCTGATTTGGCGATGTATGGCGCCAAGGCCGACGGCCGCCGCACCTACCGTTTCTTCGAGCCGGCCATGGATGCGCGCGTCAAGGCGCGCCGCATGCTGGAACTGGATCTGCGCCAGGCCATCGCCGATGGCGCCTTCGAGCTGCACTACCAGCCGCTCGTCAATCTCCGGAGCAACGAGGTCGTCGGCTGCGAGGCCCTGTTGCGATGGAACCATCCCGTCCGCGGCATGGTCTCGCCTGCCGAGTTCATCCCGATCGCGGAAGATACCGGCCTGATCTGTCAGCTCGGGGACTGGGTGCTGGCCACCGCCTGCGAAGAGGCGACAGGCTGGCCGTCAGGCGTCAGGGTCGCGGTCAATGTATCACCGGTGCAATTCAGGAGCCCTGCCTTCGAGTTGAAAGTCGCCAAGGCACTGGCGACCACCGGCTTGCCGGCCGCCAGACTGGAACTCGAGATCACCGAGGCGGTGCTTATCCGCGACGACGAGGCCGCGCTTGCCACGCTTCGGCACCTCAGCGCGCTCGGCGTGCGTATCGCGCTGGACGACTTCGGCACCGGCTACTCTTCGCTCAGCTACCTGCAACGGTTTCCCTTCGACAAAATCAAGATCGATCGTTGCTTCATCGACGCGATCGCAGAGTCCGAAGGCTCCTCCGCGATCGTGCAGGCGGTGATCGGCATCGCCATGGCGCGAAACATGACGACGACGGCGGAGGGTGTCGAGACCGAGCAGCAAAAGGACATGCTGCGCAGTCTCGGCTGTACCGAAATGCAGGGCTTCCTGTTCAGCCGGGCCCAGCCGGCGGCCGCAATCAGGACGCTGCTGGCGCAGGCGCAAGATATCGCCGCGGCCTGATCGGTTCACGATCGGGTACCGCCCGGCGCGCGATGCATTCGCCTTACTTGAACAGCGGCGTGCCCGGCACGAAAGCGTCGAACGCCGCCCAGAACTGTGCGCGATAGCGGTCCTGCTCCTGCAGGATTTCATGCTTGGACCCGGCGATCACGAGATGCGACCCGGCGCGTAAATGATAGGCAAACTCCTCGATCGCCGGCGTCGAGACGATCGTGTCATTGCTGGCGGCCAGCATCAGGATCGGCTGCCGAATCTGCGACGGATAGCCGGAGGCGCGAAAGCCGCGCATCGCCTTGAAGGCGGTATCGGCCCAGGCCACCGTCGGCGAACCGATGCCGAGCGTCGGATCTTCCTCCAGGATCGCGGCATTGCGGGCATAGCGCACGGGATCGCTGGTCAGGGGATTGTTGATGAACGATTCCGTGCCGGTCAGCGCGCCGGAACCGCCGGGGATGTATTGGCCGCCCAGCCCGGCCAGCCGCAATCCGCGCAGCAGCGCGCGCGCCGGAAATCCGGTGCGGTGGCCGGGAAGATCGATCATCGGCGCCGACAGCACCATGCGGTCGAACCAGCGTTTGCCGGCATGCGCCACCCGCAGCATCACCGCGCCGCCCATCGAGTGCGCCAGCGCAAAGTGCGGCGGCGGGCAATCCGGCAGCACCACCTGCTGCACGAAGGTTTCGACATCGACTTCGAAATCGGAGAAATCGCGGACATAGCCCTTGCGCGGATCGCGCAGCCGCCGTGACGAGTGGCCCTGCCCGCGCCAGTCCATCATCGCCACCGCGAAGCCGCGATCGCGCAGGTCACGCACCGTTTCGAAATATTTTTCGATCTGCTCGCTGCGCCCGCTGAAGACGCAGACGGTGCCCTTGCGATTGGCCGGGGGCGCCCAGCGCGCGAACCGCAGCTCGGCGCCGTCGGGAGTCTTGATGGTACCCGTCACGACGTTCTCGGGAACGGGATTGGCGGGAATCGAGACGAGCGTCATGGGCTAGGGCCGGTAGGCAAAAAATGCTGAAAATCAAGGGCGGGCAGCGGCGGGAGCGTGAAAAATAGACGGTGCTGCCGTCCTCTTGAACACCGTAGGAGCTCTCCCATATCACCTTCGTGCAGGCCGCTACCAGCGTTTCCAAAGGGAGCGCTGGGGCTGCACGACAGGCAACGGCCCGGCCCGATGGCGGGCGGGTTCAATTCACAGTCGCTCAATGGAGGACTTCCCTATGCGTACCTACGATCTCACTCCCTTTTATCGTTCCACCGTCGGCTTCGATCGCCTGTTTTCGCTGCTCGACCGCGCCGCCACCGATGGCAGCCCCGGTTATCCGCCCTACAATATCGAGCGTACCGGCGAGAACAGCTATCGCATTAGCGTCGCAGTTTCCGGCTTCTCGCAAGGCGAGCTTTCGATCCTCGCCAAGGAGAATACCCTGACCATCAAAGGCGACAAAACCGCCAATGAAAATGGCAAGGGCAGCTCCGAGGTGCTTTATCGCGGCATCGCGGCACGCGCCTTCGAGCGGGTATTCCAGCTGGCCGATTTCGTCCTGGTCAAGAGCGCCTCGCTGGAGAACGGCCTGCTTCATGTCGATCTGGTCCGGGAGATCCCCGAGGCCAAGAAACCCCGCAATATCCCGATCGCTTCCAGCGCCGAGGCCGCGCCGGTAACCGAGGTGCCGACCGAAAAGGCCGCGGCTTAGAAGTAACGCTATCGCCAACGGTATTTGGCTGAATGCGAAACGCCCCGGGAGACCGGGGCGTTTTTGTCGATTCAGGTTAGGTCCCATCATCGTACCGCGGGTCAGTCCCACCGGTCGACGGTGGGGCTATCCAGCCGCTGAACTGCCGTTCTCAATCCGGCCCCTGTCAATCCAGCCCTTGCACCTCGGGCAGCGGCTGGGTCGGCCGGATCAGAGGTTCGCCGGGCTTCGCCACGGCAGGCTTGGCCTCCACGGCAGGCTTGGCCTCGACAGGGGCGGGCATCGCGGCTTGCGCATCAGCCGGCTTCGACCGCGCCACCGATGCCTCCTGTGCCCGCGTTACCGGCGCGGGCCTGGCTGCCAGCGGCGAGGCTTCGCCGGAGCGCGGCGATACTTTGGCCTGCGGCACCGGCGTGGTCCGGCTGGCGACGACATGTGGCACACTGGCCGGCGGCCGGAGTACGCCGACGGATGGTCGCAGCGGCGGCCCAGACGGCCGAGGTCCGTAGGTCTGCGTCAGGTCGCCATTCAAGTCTTCGCCCAGCTGGTTGGCGGGCATGAAGCTGATGATCCGCCCGGTCCTGGCATCGATCACCAGCCGCCCATCGTCGCCGGCCCGATCGAGCACCGAAACCGTGTAGACAATGCCCCGCAGATGCGGGACTCCGAGCGGCGAAAATCCGTTCTCCCGCAAAATGCCGTCGACCTCGGGCGGCGCCAGGACGTACTGTCCGTAGCGCAATTCCTCGGAGGGCGCAGCCGCCATCGGCGGCCCCGCTATGTCGGAAGCAACCGCATATGGCGCGCGTTCGATCCCGTAACGCTCCAGCATCTGGGCATTCGCGGTTGCGGCCGTCAGAATCAGCCCGGCCGATAGCATCCATCCTGTGAACAGCTTCATCGCCCATCGCTCCTTGCACGCCCAAAGCCCGCGCTTTTCGCGCGGCAATGTCGGAGCGGAATCGGGCGGTCCTTGGGCCGGATCGCGGCGGGCTTGCTTCAAATCCGGGGCAGACGACCGGAGGTTGCCCAAACCTCCGCCGGCATCGGGGAGCCAAGAGAAGCCATAGGGAACCAAGGCAACGGCGACTTTCCGTCGCTTGTGTGATAGAATAAAATTTGGCATGGTTGACGTTAGGACAGCATCACTGTCTTAATTGCGGTGCAAAACGGCACGGGGATTGCAACGCAAGATGGCGTTAAGGCGCCAAGGAGATGGCAGGCAAGGCCGTTCGTCGGGGACGTTGAACGCCATGCCTGCATTTAGGAAATCTCGGCTCGCGGAGGACGAGCGGTGGCCTGGTCGTGCCCGCCGCGAACGCCCTGGGTGCGCCGACCAAGACGTTGAGGCCCCTTAGCCTTGTTGAGAGGACTTGAAGATGACCCGGTCGGAGTTCGAGCGCGTGCACACGCAGGTTGATGCGCCGACGGCTCCGGCCGTGGATCCGGCTGCGGCGACAGGCGAAATTCGCGAGCACAGCTGGCGGCCGCCGGCGGCGGGTCTGTACGATCCCAGCCTGGAAAAGGACTCCTGCGGCGTCGGCTTCATCGCCAATATCAAGGGCAGAAAGTCGCACCAGATCGTCGCCGACGCGCTCAGCATTCTCTGCAATCTCGAGCATCGCGGCGCGGTCGGCGCCGATCCGCGCGCCGGCGACGGCGCCGGCATTCTGGTGCAAATCCCGCACGCCTTTTTCGCGCGCAAGCTCAAGGAGCGTTTCGAGCTGCCGCCACCCGGCGACTATGCGGTCGGCGCGCTGTTCATGCCGCGGGAGAAAGCCTGGCGCAAGGTGATCCAGAGCATCATCGCCGACCAGATCAAGGAGGGACAGCTGACGCTGCTCGGCTGGCGCGACGTGCCGACCGACAATTCTTCGCTCGGCGAAACCGTCAAGCCGACCGAGCCCGCCAACATGCAGGTGTTCGTCGGCCGCGGCGAGCATATCAAGAGCGAGGATGATTTCGAGCGCCGGCTCTATATCGTGCGCAAGTCGATTTCGCAGGCGATCTACCTGCGGCGCGACCGCGGCCTGGCCGGCTATTACGTGGCGTCGCTGTCCTGCCGCACCATCGTCTACAAGGGCATGTTCCTCGCCGACCAGCTCGGCAAATACTATCCCGACCTGCGCGAGCCGGATTTCGAGAGCGCGCTGGCGCTGGTGCATCAGCGGTTTTCGACCAACACCTTCCCGGCCTGGTCGCTGGCGCATCCCTACCGGATGATCGCGCACAATGGCGAGATCAACACGCTGCGCGGCAACGTCAACTGGATGGCGGCCCGCCAGGCCTCGGTGCATTCGGAATTGTATGGCAAGGACATCTCCAGGCTGTGGCCGATCTCCTATGAAGGCCAGTCCGACACCGCCTGCTTCGACAATGCGCTCGAATTCCTGGTGCAGGGCGGCTACTCGCTGCCGCAGGCCGTGATGATGATGATTCCGGAAGCCTGGGCCGGCAATCCCCTGATGGACGAGCAGCGTCGCGCGTTCTACGAATATCACGCCGCGATCATGGAGCCGTGGGACGGGCCCGCCGCGATCGCCTTTACCGACGGCCGCCAGATCGGCGCCACGCTGGATCGCAACGGCCTGCGCCCGGCGCGCTATCTCGTCACCTCCGACGACCGCATCGTGATGGCCTCCGAAATGGGCGTCTTGAAGATCCCGGAGGAGCAGATCGTCACCAAATGGCGGCTGCAACCCGGCAAGATGCTGCTGGTCGATCTCGAACAGGGCCGGCTCATTCCGGACGACGAGATCAAGGCGCAGCTGGCACGCATGCATCCCTATCGCGAGTGGCTCGATCGCACCCAGATCGTGCTGGAGGAATTGCCGGATGCCCCGACCAAGGGCATGCGCTCCAACCTGCCGCTGTTGGACCGTCAGCAGGCCTTCGGCTATTCGCAGGAAGACATCAACATCCTGATGACGCCGATGGCCTCGACCGGCGAGGAGGCCAACGGCTCGATGGGCAACGACACCCCGATCTCGGCGCTGTCGGACAAGCCGAAGCCGCTGTTCACCTACTTCAAGCAGAATTTCGCCCAGGTGACCAATCCGCCGATCGATCCGATCCGCGAAGAGATCGTGATGAGCCTGGTCTCGATCATCGGGCCGCGGCCGAACCTGTTCGACCTGCACAGCGTGGTCGGCAACAATCGGCTGGAGGTGCGCCAGCCGATCCTGACCGACGCCGACCTGGAAAAGATCCGGTCGATCGCGGAGATCGCCGACACCCATTTCAAGTCGCGCACGCTCGACACCACCTTCCATGCCGGGCTGGGCGCCGCCGGCCTCGAACATGTGCTCGACGAATTATGCGCGCGTGCCGAAGCCGCGGTCCGCGAGGGCGTCAATATCATCATCCTGTCCGACCGCATGGCGGGCTCGGACCGGATTCCGATCCCCTCGCTGCTGGCTTGCGCCGCCGTGCATCATCACCTGATCCGCACCGGCCTGCGCACCTCGGTCGGCCTCGTCGTCGAGTCCGGGGAGCCGCGCGAGGTGCATCACTTTGCCTGCCTCGCCGGTTACGGCGCCGAGGCCATCAATCCCTACCTGGCGTTCGAGACCATCATCGCCATGAAGGACCGGCTGCCGGCGGCGCTGGACGACTACGAACTGGTCAAGCGCTACATCAAGTCGATCGGCAAAGGCCTGCTGAAGGTGATGTCGAAGATGGGCATCTCGACCTATCAGTCCTATTGCGGCGCCCAGATCTTCGACGCCGTCGGACTGAAGGCGGATTTTGTCGCGAAATATTTCGTCGGCACCCATACCCGCATCGAAGGCGTCGGCCTGCCCGAGATCGCCGAGGAGACCGCGCGCCGCCATGCCGATGCGTTCGGCGATGCGCCGGTCTACAAGTCGGCGCTCGACGTCGGCGGCGAATATGCTTATCGCACCCGCGGCGAGGATCATGCCTGGACCGCGGAATCGGTCTCGACGCTGCAGCACGCGGTGCGCGGCAATTCGCTGGAGCGCTACCGGGCGTTCGCCAAGATCCTCAACGAGCAGTCCGAGCGGCTGTTGACCCTGCGCGGCCTGTTCCGGATCAAGAGCGCCGAGGACGAGAAGCGCAAGCCCGTTCCGCTCGACCAGGTCGAGCCGGCCAAGGATATCGTCAAGCGTTTCGCGACCGGCGCGATGTCGTTCGGCTCGATCTCGCGCGAAGCCCATACCACGCTCGCCATCGCCATGAACCGGATCGGCGGCAAGTCCAATACCGGCGAAGGCGGCGAAGAGAGCGATCGCTTCAAGCCGATGCCGAACGGCGATTCGATGCGCTCGGCGATCAAGCAGGTGGCGTCGGGGCGCTTCGGCGTGACCACGGAGTACCTGGTCAACTCCGACATGATGCAGATCAAGATGGCTCAGGGTGCAAAACCCGGCGAAGGCGGACAGCTGCCCGGCCACAAGGTCGATGCCGTGATCGCGCGGGTCAGGCATTCGACGCCGGGCGTCGGCCTGATCTCGCCGCCGCCGCATCACGACATCTATTCGATCGAGGATCTGGCGCAGCTGATCTACGATCTCAAGAACGTCAATCCAGACGGCCTGGTATCGGTGAAGCTGGTCTCGGAAATCGGCGTCGGCACGGTGGCCGCGGGTGTTGCAAAAGCGCGCGCCGACCATGTCACCATTGCCGGCTTCGAGGGCGGCACCGGCGCCTCGCCTTTGACCTCGATCAAGCACGCCGGCAGCCCCTGGGAAATCGGCCTCGCCGAAACCCACCAGACGCTGGTGCGCGAGCGCCTGCGCAGCCGCATCGTGGTCCAGGTCGACGGCGGCTTCCGCACCGGCCGCGACGTGGTGATCGGCGCGCTGTTGGGGGCCGACGAATTCGGCTTCGCCACCGCGCCCTTGATCGCGGCGGGCTGCATCATGATGCGCAAGTGCCATCTCAACACCTGCCCGGTCGGGGTGGCGACCCAGGATCCGGTGCTGCGCAAGCGCTTCACCGGCCAGCCCGAGCACGTCATCAACTACTTCTTCTTCGTCGCCGAGGAGGTGCGCGAGATCATGGCAGCGCTCGGCTACCGCAGCTTCAACGAGATGGTGGGCCAGACCCAGATGCTCGACCAGACCACGCTGGTGGAGCACTGGAAGGCCAAGGGGCTGGATTTCTCGAAACTGTTCGTGCGCCAGGAGCAACTGCCGGGGCAGAAGATCTACCACGCCCAGGAGCAGGATCATCATCTGGAGGCCGTGCTCGATCGCACCTTAATCGACAGGGCGCAAGCCGCGATCGACCGCGGCGCACCGGTGAAGATCGATATCGAGATCAACAACACCAACCGCAGCGCCGGCGCGATGCTGTCCGGCACGGTGGCCAAGATCTACGGCCATGCCGGCCTGCCGCACGACACCATCCATGTCGCGTTCAAGGGCACCGCGGGCCAGGCCTTCGGCGCCTGGCTGGCGCGCGGCATCACCTTCGAGCTGGAGGGCGAGGGCAATGACTATGTCGGCAAGGGCCTGTCGGGCGGCCGCATCATCGTCAAGCCGCCGCGCCATTCCGGCATCGTGCCGGAGGAATCCATCATCGTCGGCAATACCGTGATGTATGGCGCGATCGAGGGCGAGTGCTATTTCCGCGGCATCGCCGGCGAACGCTTCGCGGTGCGCAATTCCGGCGCCGTCGCGGTGGTCGAGGGCGCCGGCGATCACTGCTGCGAATACATGACCGGCGGCATCGTGGTGGTGCTCGGCAAGACCGGACGCAATTTCGCCGCCGGCATGTCGGGCGGCGTGGCCTATGTGCTGGACGAGGCCGGCGATTTCGCCAAACTCTGCAACATGGCGATGGTCGATCTGGAACCCGTGCTGTCCGAGGAGATGATCAACGAAAATGCCTATCACCAGTCCGGCGATCTCGAAGCCCATGGCCGGGTCGACGTGTTCGCCAATCTCCTGGAATCCGATGTCGAGCGGTTGCACATTTTGATCACGCGTCAAGCCAAGCTGACGGGTTCGAATCGCGCCGCCGAGATTCTGGCGAACTGGACGACGTACCTGCCGAAATTCCGCAAGGTGATGCCGGTGGAATACCGCCGTGCGCTGAGGGAATTGCGGGCCAACGCCGACGCCGAACCGAAGATCGCGGTCGGGGCGTGATTTCATCGGGCGGCATTCGGGGGCGCGCGGAACGCGGACCCGGAAATGACGCAAAGTAACTTCGTGATCCCGGGTCTGGTGCTTCGGACCATCCCGGAAACGACGGCAAGATAACGACAGGTCAAGACCACGACGGGTGAAGATTCAGGGGCGGCAGCTTTAATGGGCAAGGTTACGGGTTTTCTGGAGATCGAGCGGCACGATCGCAAATATGCGCCGGTGCCCGAGCGCATCAGGAATTTCAACGAATTCGTGATTCCGTTGAGCGAAAGGGAAACCCGCGACCAGGCCGCGCGCTGCATGAATTGCGGCATTCCCTATTGCCACGGCACCGGGGCGCTGACGCCGGGCACGCCGGGCTGCCCGGTCAACAATCAGATCCCCGACTTCAACGACATGGTCTACCAGGGCAACTGGGAAGAGGCCTCCCGCAACCTGCACTCGACCAACAATTTTCCTGAATTCACCGGCCGCATCTGCCCGGCGCCGTGCGAGGCCTCCTGCACGCTCAACATCGACGACAATCCCGTCACCATCAAGACCATCGAATGCGCCATCGTCGACCGCGCCTGGGCCAGCGGCTGGATCAAGCCGGAAATTCCGGCGCACAGGACCGGCAAGAAGGTCGCGGTGATCGGTTCGGGTCCCGCGGGCCTCGCCTGCGCGCAGCAGCTCGCCCGGGTCGGCCACGACGTCCACGTGTTCGAGAGATATGCCAAGGCCGGCGGGTTGCTGCGTTACGGCATTCCCGACTTCAAGATGGAGAAGCACGTCATCGACCGCCGCGTCGAGCAGATGGAGGCCGAGGGCGTCACCTTCCATTACGGCAGCCCGGTCGGCGGCAGCGCGCCGGGCGCGCTCGATCCCCGCGAAATGCTCAACGATTATGATGTGCTGGCGCTGACCGGCGGCGCCGAAGCGCCGCGCGACCTGCCGATTCCCGGCCGCGACCTCGCCGGCATCCATTTCGCGATGGATTTCCTGCCGCAGCAAAATCGTCGGGTCGCCGCCGAGCCGCTCGGCGGGGCCGCCGAGATCTTGGCCGGCGGCAAGCATGTCATCGTGATCGGCGGCGGCGATACCGGATCGGACTGCATCGGCACCTCCTTCCGGCAAGGCGCGCTCTCGGTGACCCAGCTCGAGATCATGCCCGCGCCGCCGGAGCGGGAGAACAAGGGTTTGACCTGGCCGAACTGGCCGCTGAAGATGCGGACCTCGTCGAGCCAGGCCGAGGGGGCGCGGCGCGAATATGCAGTACTGACGCAAAGCTTCTCGGGCACCGAGGGCAAAGTGGCAAAGCTGCATTGCGTGGAGGTCGACGACAAGTTCAAGCCGATTCCCGGCAGCGAATTCGAACTCGATGCCGGACTCGTGCTGCTGGCGATGGGTTTTGTCCATCCGGTGCATGAGGGCCTCCTGAAGACCCTCGGCGTCGATCTCGACCCGCGCGGCAATGTCCGCGCCAATACCTCGGACTACCAGACCTCGCGCCCCAACGTGTTCTCCGCCGGCGACATGCGCCGCGGCCAGTCGCTGGTGGTGTGGGCGATCCGCGAGGGGCGGATGTGCGCGCGGGCGATCGATGCGTTCCTGATGGGAACCTCGAATCTGCCGGGGTGAGGCTGGCTCCCCTGGCTGCGAAAGCCAGCGCTGATCTTCGCATCCCCCGAGGTGGGATCCGTAGTCAGCCCGGCCTTGAGCCGGAAGCGGTTCGATCGCAACGCCCCCGGACACAACGCCGTGATGCGGGCGAGCCGCCCGCCACTGATAGCGGCCGGAGCCTGGAACCAATAGCGCCGGTATGACTTAGTGATGAGCTACCGGATGCACGGAGCCCCCCAAGCATCTGATGCGAATGACGGCCTCAGCTGTCCCCCCGGCTGGGGCCGTTTCTTTTCGCATTGCCACTTTACCGTGCCGGCCCCCAGGAGGTTGCGATGATTTCCGTCTTGATTGGCGTCCTGATCATTTGCGTGGTCGGCGCTATCTGCTTTTGGGCGATCGATCGGTTCGCGAGAGAAGCCCGGCTGGCCAACCTTCTCAAGCTGCTCGTCGTTCTGATCTGCCTGGCCTCGATCCTGCAACGGGTGCTGCCGCTGGCGGGCATTAATTGGATGTAGGCTGTCACCCGCCTCCTGCTCGTCGGATATCCCGCGACCCACCATCGAGCCGGCGCAACGCGTAGGGTGGGCAAAGCCAGCGGACCGCGCGAACGCGCGGGTCGATGGCGTGCCCACCATCTTTTTCGCATCAGAAATGGTGGGCACGGCGCAAAGCGCGCCCTACGCGATCTGACGACACGAGCCCGCACCCTCAATTCTGCACGCGCACGCCGAGCATGGCGACGGTCGAATCGGTGCTATCGCCGGCGATGTTGGACTGTAGCCAGTCACGGCGTAGCGTACCCTTGATCCAGAAGGTGCGCGTCAGCTTGTAGATCAAGTCGCCCTCGACGCTGTAGATCCGGTCGTGGCGGTCGTCGCCCTGATAGTCGAGCGTGCCGTAGGTCAACCTGCCGAGCGCCGTCAGCCAGCGCCGGAAATCGTGATCGACCTCGGCGGTGTAGGTATGCGTCAGCACGCCGGAGACGCCGGGCAGTGTGGTCTCGTCGATCGAGGTATTGGAATTGAATTTCACGGTAGTCAAAGGTGTCGCCGACCATATCAGCGAGGCCGAGGTCAACAGGCCCTGCAGCCGCTCGAGCCTGGCATCGACATAATCGCGCGTCGCCCAGCCGACCGAGATTTCGCCGGTCAAAAGTCTGGAGAATTCGAACGAGGTGCCGGCCTTGGCGTAGCCGCCGGTTGAATCGCGCGCGTAGCCGAAGCGGTCGAGTTGCAGATCATGGACCCGGCTGTCGCCCTCGATTTCCGCGAAAGGTTTAACCGCCGGCGAGAGCTCGTAGCTGACCCGGCCGAGGCCGCCAGTCTGAGTGAAGTTGCGGTCGTCGTTGGTGGTCGAGGTGCCGTCGGTGAGTAGGGAATCCTGGTAGACGGTGCGGTCGATGGTGCCGCCGGCGGCAAGGTTGAGGCGGTTGAAATTCTGGTCGAAGCCGAAGGTGCCGCCGAGCGTCGTGTAGATCGGATATTTGGCCAGGCCGGCCTGGATGTTCGGGCTGCCGGGATTGTCGGTGGCAACGGTCAGGCGCAATTCCGAGGTAATGCGGGTATCTTCCGTGACGTCGAGACGGCCGTCGATATGGCCGATGAAATCAGGCCGGTCGACGTTGGTCGGTGCCGATGAGATGGTGCCGTCGATCGTCGGCGGAAAGGTGGTGCCATAGCCGGTGAAGGATCCGCGCAAGTCGGCGACCACGGCATGGCGATCCCAGTCGGAGACGGCGAGAAATTCCGGCGCCACCATATAGAACGAGGATCCCCGGGGAACGAACGTGCGACCCGGATTGGTGTCGTAGCCGCCCGAGAGTTCGACCGCGGATTTGACCAGGAAGCCGCCGGCGTAGTCGCCGACCGGGCCGAACGGATCGTCATCGGCTTTGAGGCGCCGGCGCGGCGGCTGGCCGTTGATGGTGCCGGCCATGGCGGGAGGCATCGGCGGCTTGTTGGCGCTCGCCGATGGCGGCAGCGCGATCGGTGGCGGTGGCGACGAGGCGGCGGTTGGAGCCGGCTGCAGCGGCATCGGGCTGCCCGGTCCGGCCGGCTTACCCCCCGGCTGGCCCGGAAGCAGTTTTGGCTTCTTGTGGTTGCGATTGAGCGAATCGAAGCCGGTGTCCGCGGCGCCGCTGGCGGCGGGCTGGTCGTAGCTCGGCGTCTGGAAAATCCGCGACGGCGCCGGCATCTCCTGGCCGCGGCGCCTTGCCTCTTCGGGCTGATCCGTTGTCTCGGCGACGGCGTCGCTGGTGCCGCGCAGCGCCGACGGCGGTGGCGCCACGCCTCGCTCGGCCGGACCGAACAGGTCAGGCGCGGGAGTTTGGGCCTGCACCGGAGATTGATCGAATGCGACCAGCGCAAGGCATGCCAAAGCCGCACCCAGACAGCTTGCGGGGTTGCTTTGGCCGCTGGCTCGACCCGCCGTCAAGATAAAGATACTCCCGCGCATTCAACCACTTGACCGACAGTCTCGGCGCCCAAGCGAGACCGCCGCCCGGAAATCGTCGTTAATCGAGTTAAAACAATTATGGTTAATGGGCCGTTGCGTGCTGCAGCGCCGCCGCGGCGTCGCCTCGTCGGAACGGACGTGCTAAGGAAGGTCAGACCAAACCATGACCGTAAACCGCCTTCCGGAACCGACGCATGCCGAACCCGAAAGCCCTGATGCCCAAGCCATCCGGAGCTGAGCCGTCCACATCAGCCGTGCGGTCCGCGCTGCGCACGCTGGAAGCCGAGGGCAGCGGCATCAGCGCCATTGCCGCGGCCCTTCAGGGCCCGCTGGGATCGGCCTTCGCGGCGGTCGTGGAGCTGATCCTCGGGGCCAAGGGCCGCGTCATCGTCAGCGGACTTGGCAAATCGGGCCATGTGGCCCGCAAGATCGCCGCCACGCTGGCCTCCACCGGCACGCCTGCCTTTTTCGTGCACGCCGCCGAGGCCGGCCATGGCGATCTCGGCATGATCACCGGCGATGACGTCATCATCGCATTGTCGTGGTCGGGCGAGCAGCCCGAGATGAAAAACCTGGTCAACTATTGCAGTCGTTTTGCCATTCCGATGATCGCGGTGACGTCCAACGCCGCCTCCTCGCTCGGCGCCGCCGCCCGCCTCGTGCTGGAACTGCCGAAGGCGCGCGAAGCCTGTCCGCACAATCTGGCGCCGACCACCTCATCCTTGATGCAGGCCGCGATCGGCGACGCGCTGGCCATCGCGCTGCTCGAAGGCCGCGGATTTACTGCTTTGGAATTCGCCAGTTTCCATCCCGGCGGCAAGCTCGGGGCGATGCTGAAATTCGTCCGCGATATCATGCATACCGGCGACGCCATTCCGGTCAAGCCGCTCGGCGCCAGGATGTCGGATGCGCTGGTGGAAATGTCCACCAAGGGCTTCGGCTGCGTCTGCATCGTCGACCACCATGGCGAGATCGCCGGCATCATCACCGACGGCGATCTGCGCCGCCACATGCGGCCAGATCTGATGACCGCCAGCGTCGACGAGGTGATGACGAAAAACCCCAGAACCATTCCCCCGAGCATGCTCGCCACCGAAATGCTCGATACCCTCAATTCGACAAAACCGGCGGTGACGGTGTTGATCGTCGCCGAGGGCAAGAAGCCGGTCGGCATTGTCCACGTCCACGACGTGCTGCGGGCGGGAGTGGCGTGAGCGGAAGGCTCAGGCCACCGCCACGGTCAGGCTGGCGCCATCGGCCTGCACGATCCTGACCCGGCTGCCGGCGGGCGTGTCGGGTCCGGCGACGCGCCAGACGGTGTCGTCGATCCGCACCGTACCGGAACCATCGACGATCGGCTTTTCCAGCGTGAACACCCGGCCGACCAGCGCGTCGGCGCGCCGGTTGAGAAAGGGATTGCTCAGGCTGACGGCCGCACTGTTGCGCGCCAGGCGCCGCCACAGCGGCACGGCCGCGGCCGCGAACAGCGCGAACAGCAGGATCTGCATCTGCCAGGAAAGATCGAGCGCGAACGACGTCAGCCCGACCAACAGCGCGGCGAGCCCTAACCAGAACAGGAATATCCCAGGCGCGGCAAGCTCCAGCGCCATCAGCACGACGCCGAAAATCAGCCAGTTCCAGGTGCCCAGCGTGACAAACATCTCGGTCATGTGTGAACCCCTACCCCCTGCCTCCCGATGGGCTCAGCTCGGCGGCGGCACCGTCGGCGTCGCGCCCGCTGGCGGCACCGAGGCGCGGCGGGCCGCGGCCTGGGCGGAGGCCGCGCTTTCTCCGAAGGTGGCCTTGGCGATCTCGCCGATGCCGGCCAGCGAGCCGAGCATGCTCATGGCTTCGACCGGCAGCATGATGATTTTCTGGTTCGGCGAAGCCGCCAGTTGCCCGAATGCCTTGATGTACTTGTCGGCGATGAAATAGTTGAGCGCGGCGACGTCGCCCTTGGCGATCGCGTCAGAGACCATCTGCGTCGCCTTGGCCTCGGCTGCGGCGGAGCGCTCGCGCGCCTCGGCGTCGCGGAACGCGGCCTCCTTGCGGCCTTCGGCCTGCAGGATCTGGCCCTGTTTCGCCCCTTCGGCGCGAAGGATTTCCGATTGCCGCTGGCCTTCGGCCTGCAGGATGTCGGCGCGCTTGACCCGCTCGGCCTTCATCTGGCGGCCCATCGCCTCGACCAGGTCGGCCGGCGGCACGATGTCCTTGATCTCGATGCGATTGACCTTGAGCCCCCACGGCGACACCGCGGCATCGACCACGCGCAACAGCCGCTCGTTGATCTCGTCGCGATGCGACAGCACCTGGTCGAGGTCCATGGCGCCCATCACCGAGCGGATATTGGTCATGGTCAGGACGATGATCGCCTGATTGAGATTGGCGACCTCGTAGCTGGCCTTGGCGGCATCGAACACCTGGTAGAAAGCGACGCCGTCCACCGTCACGGTGGCGTTGTCCTTGGTGATCACCTCCTGCTCGGGAATAGCGATCACCTGCTCCATCATGTTCACCTTGCGGCCGACCCGGTCGAAATAGGGAATGATGATGTTCAATCCTGGCGAAAGCGTGCGGGTGAACTTGCCGAACCGTTCGATGGTCCAGTCAAAGCCCTGCGGCACCGTCTTGACGCCGGCAAACAGCGTCAGAATGACCAGCAGCACCAGCGCAATGGCGAAAATATCGAACCCGGTCATGCAAAACTCCAAAGGCGAACGCGCTACGCGGCAAGCCGCCCAGCACCGCTGCAGAGCGGCGGCCTACTTCTTGGTCGCTCCGGTAGATGTAAGGTTCGAGACCCTCGAAATCGAGATGACGAGGAAAATACCCGACCGCTGCAACGCCCTTGGTCTGGTTACCAGATCGGGCTTTCGACCTCCGAGAATCGCTGCCACGTCATACAATCCTGGAGAGTTAATTTCGATCGGGGGTGCGGCACTGGCACAGTGCCGATGAGGAGTTGCTAGTTTGGCACATGGCTCACCACACCCTGCGACGGCCAGGCGCACCATGTGCGCCCAAGAACACCATGTGCGCCCCCTTCGTAACGAGGGCGCACATGGACAATTCGGGCGCACATGGTGAGCTTGGCATCCGTCGGCTGGCGTGCAGCCATGCCATTGCGCATGAACTCATCGTCAACGGCCAAAAAGCGTTGAAGGCCTTGCTGGCCGCCAACAAGCGGCTCGACACCCCATCTCGCCGTTCTAAGGAGACGACATGGAAATGACGGGACCGGCGTGAGTTGGCCCCCCGCTCCATCCCCGTCATTGCGAGCGCAGCGAAGCAATCCATCTTTCGCCCGGCAAAAGCTTGGATTGCTTCGTCGCAAGGACTCCTCGCAAATGACGGCCATTCGCACCGACAGGGATCACCGCGCAGCGCTCGCTGCGATCGAAGCCTGTTGGGACGCACCGGAGGGTCCGGAGGAGGGCGACAAGCTTGACGTGCTGCTCGCGCTCGTCGAAATCTACGAGGCGAAGCGATAGCCGATCGAGATCGAGGCAACCTTGGATCCTGTCGTTATGACATCGACGAACTCGGACCCAGGCCGAGTTCGCAGAACTTCTGGGCTCGCGCTCGCGGGCCTCGGAGTTTCTTTCCCGCCGGCGAGCACTCCCGGTCGGGATGATTCACAGGGTTGGCGAAGCCTGGAAGATTCCGGCTGATCTTCTGGTTCAGTTCTTGAAGCAGTTCTCGCGATGCCATCTCAGGAAATGTGGATGCGGCCTGTCAGCGGGACGCAGTGGCGGCGTAGCGCGACCGCTCTTATTGATGAAGGCGTGCACGCTTCCAATATCGTTGATCTGCCGGGAGACAAGGATATCGAGATCGTCCGACAGGCTGATAAGGCCTCGATCGAACATCCAGTGCGCCGTGCCAGACAATGCGATCCCGTTGTGGAGAATATCGGGGCCGTTTTGGTGCACCGGCCTGATGTGGGCGGCGTCGACCTCGGCCCGCCCGCCGCCATTGATGATCTTCAGACCGGCAATCGCGCAGCGCTCGTCATAGGCGCGGAGCACGATTCGGCGGAATACTCTGTCGCGTACCACACGGCTTGTCAGCTGTTGGAGACGCTGTCGCTCGGTTTCGATTGCATAGGGGGTCTGGTCGTCAGCGAAATACGGAGCGAGTTCGCCAGCGTCGATGCGCGGCAGCACCGCTTCATTCTGGTTGAGCCCAGTTTCGACGATACGCAGGAAGTCCGACGGCGAGATCGGCCTGACGGCAGCTTGGGCGCGACCCGATAGCCGGCCGCGGTCGTTGAGCAGACCGCGTTCGACCGGGCCATCACGATCGCTGAATGGAACCGGAACGGCAAAGTCGAGATAGCTTCCTGGCTCAATCAGGGCAAGGAACATGTCGGGGGCCTTTGGGTCCGCGACGATTCCCCGAACGCGCGCGATTGCAAAATAGCCGCGCGTATCCCGAAGCTTCGCTGGCTCCAGATAGACGATCCAGTCGCCGGCCGAGCCCTTTGCCCGGTCGAAATACTGCTTCGGAAACTGATATTGCTCGGCGGGACTATCATCGTAAATCGAGTCCGGACGAAGCATGAATACGCAATGGCCCATTCGAAGAAACTAGTCTGCGGTCTTGCGTCTGCCAACCATCGCCTCGTCGATAGGATGCCATCAAGTCACTCGCCACGGAAGACTTCGCTGTAGGTAAACCAGGGAAAGACCACGCTTATCGTGCGGTATTGCGGCCTCCGGGTGGAGCGTGAACTGATCCCAGGCAATTGCTGTTCAAGATGGCCAAGGCCGGCGACGTGCACAAGGCTAGCAAGGGCCATTGGGTTGGACCTTCCCCCCAGTAACGGCGATAACGCGATAACGCGGAGGATGAAAAGAGGCGCCCAGCTGTTACCGCGTTATTGCTGTTACCGGGTTATACGGTGAATGACCTGCGATTGAGACGAGCAAACCTGCTCCAGCCCAGGTCAAGCCTGCCGTGCCAGATTGATGAGACAGATCGCCAGGCGACCTGCGTCTAACGGGTGAACAGGGACGTTCGGGGGGACGGCTTTACGCCCTCCGAAGTTGAGAAATAGCGGTGGGCGCTTCGCGCCGCACCACCATCGCCGCGAAGGTATTGGCCTCGCGCATAGCTCTACACCGTCGACGACGGCCGACATCACCATGTGCGCCCGAATTGTCCATGTGCGCCCTCTTATAGAAGGGGCGCGCATGGTGTCTTTGGGCGCACATATGAGGTTGCATCCGTCCGGGTGGAGTGGAGCCATGCAACCCTCGCATGGGCTCGTCCGCAGCCTCGGGACGCCATGCGAACTCTATAACCAGCCCTGCAGCTCGCGCAGCACCAGCTGACGGATCACGTCCATGCCGGCGTCGCTGTCGTTGAGGCAGGGAATGGCGGCGAAGTGCTCGCCGCCATTGTGCTTGAAGATCTCGGCATTCTCCTGCGCGATTTCTTCCAGCGTCTCCAGGCAGTCGGCCGAAAAGCCGGGCATCACCACGGCGATGCGGCGCACGCCGTCCTTGGCCAGCTGCTCGATGGTCTTGTCGGTGTAGGGCTGCAGCCACTGGTCGAAGCCGAACCGCGACTGGAATGTCAGCATCAGTTTCCAG
Source organism: uncultured Alphaproteobacteria bacterium (assembly GCA_963736075.1). Lineage (GTDB taxonomy): Bacteria > Pseudomonadota > Alphaproteobacteria > Rhizobiales > Xanthobacteraceae > Bradyrhizobium. Next base: position 138,158 of record CAVTNW010000034.1, read on the forward strand.
GGCTCCAGGCTCATGCGCTTTCGCAGCGCCTCGGTGGTGGCGATGCATTGCTCCTGATAGGGATCGCCCTTGGCGATGTATTTCTGCGGCATGCCGTGAAAGGAAGCCACGATCAGTTCGGGCTGGAACGGCAGGCTCGCAAGGTGGGTATGGATGGAGACCGCCAGCGCCTCGATATAGTCGGGATCATCGTAATAGGGCGGCGTCACCCGCAAGGTCGGTTGCGCCCGCATCTCCGTGAGCACGCGAAACGCCTCGTCGCAGACGGTCGCCGAGGTCGCGGCGGAATATTGCGGATAGAGCGGCACCACCAGGAGCCGGTCGCAGCCCTGCGCCTTCAGCGCCTCGATCCGTGAGGCGATCGAGGGATTGCCGTAGCGCATCGCCCAATCGACTATAACATGGTCGTGATCCGAGATCGCCGCGGCGAGCTTGTCGGACTGCGCGCGGGTGATGGTCTTGAGCGGAGATTCATTGTTCGCCGTGTTCCAGATCTTCTGGTAGTCGCGCGCCTTGCGGGCCGGGCGGGTGCGCAGGATGATACCGTTCAGCACCAGTTTCCACACCAACCCCTGGTTCTCGATCACCCTGGGATCGGACAGGAACTCCTTCAGGTAGACGCGCACCCCCCTGGCATCGGCGCTGTCGGGGGTGCCGAGATTGACCAGGAGCACGCCGACCCGCTCCGGGCTCACCTCGGCGACGGCTTTCGCTCTCTCGATGGGAACTACACTTGTCATGGGGCTTGTCATGAGGCTCCCTGGGCTTCGCGCGTTGCACAATCCTTGTCAAGATAATGCCGGTTTCGGTACTGTCATCCCATCGCCGCGCGTCGGGGGAGCCATGACAGTCGCCGAAGGGTGCATTTTCGGAACGCTGCTGGTGTACCTGCTGACGATTGTGCCGATCAAATGGATCGGGTTCCGCAGCTTCGACAACGCCAAACCACGCGACCCCGGCTTTTATGACGACCCGATCCGGGCGCGCGCGCTGGGAGCGCATCAGAACGGCATCGAGGCCTTTCCATTCTTTGCCATCGCCGTGCTTTTGGCGGAATTCCGCTCCGCGCCACAGAACCGCATCAACGAACTGGCGGTGCTGTTCCTGATCGTGCGGATTGCCTATGTTTTCACCTATCTGGGCGACCGCCCGAGGCTGCGGTCGATCCTCTGGAACATCGGCTTTGCCATCAATGTCGGCATTTTCTTCCTGCCGCTGATCCGCAGTTATCTGACGGGCTGACATCCGCTCAAAGGCAGGTCACGCGTTCGGCGCCGATGTAGCCGAACAGCAAGCCTGCCCCGAACAGCAGCACCAGCCCGGCCGCGCCGAATTCGACGCCGCGCATGACCAGCGCGCCGCCGCCTTCGCTGGCCCCGCTCAGGCGCCGCGCCAGACCTTTCGCCGTCACCGCCATGACGGCGATGGCCGCGACGGTGATCGCGGTGCCGAGCCCCATGACCAAGGTCGCGGCGATGCCGGCCCAGAACAGCCCCTGCGCCAGCGCGAACACCAACACCAGGATCGCGCCCGAACAGGGCCTGACCCCGACCGTGAAGATCGCCGCCAAGCCCCGCCGCCAGCCGACGGGACCGCCAAGTTCGCTCGGCAGCGGTCCATGCGAATGCCCGCAATGCGCGTCATGGACGTGTCCATCGCCATCAGGATGGTCATGGTCGTGATCGCTGTGGTCATGACCGTGGCCGTGACGATCATGGCCGTGGCCGTGGTGATGATCATGATGATCATCCGCCGCCCCGGCGCTCGCTGGCGACCGCGCCTGCAGCGCGCGCATGAAGCCGCCGCCCTTGGTCCAGACCAGCCGGGCGCCGAACACCGCGATCAGGGCATAGCTTGCGATCTCGATGGTCTTTTCCGCCCCGCACATGGTTTTGGCGGTGGCGTTGAGCAACAGGGCGCAAATCCCGACGATCGCCACCGCGACCACCGACTGCATCAGCGCGGACGCGAATGACAGCGCGATGCCGCGCCGTGCGGTCTCCTGGTTGGCCACGAGATAGGACGAGATCACCGCCTTGCCATGGCCCGGGCCGGCGGCGTGGAAGATGCCATAGGCAAAGGAGATCAGCAGCAGCGACCAGACCGCCGAGCCGTCGGACTTGGCGGCGCGAATGGTCGAGGACATCTGGCGATAAAATTCCGATTGTCTGGCGAGCAGCCAGCCGACGATGCCACCGAGCTGCGGCTCGGCGCCGCCCGGCCGCGGCCCCCCGAACGCACTCTGCGCCAGCAGGTCATGGATTGCGCCATCCAGCATGCAAATAACAACGAGCGTGACGGCGCCAATGCCGAGACCTTCCGCGCGGCTCCAGCGCACGACCGGCCTCACGGGCAATCCACCGTGATCTTGTTGGCGAAATTCGCGCCAAAATTCGAATTGCCGCCGCTCAGGAAATTCTGCTCGTCGAGCTTCAGCGCCGTGGCGGCGCCATCATACGGACGCTGGAATTTGACCTCGCAGGCGGCGGGAGCGCCGACCAGCCGGACCGGGTCCTTGTCTGCGAAGGTGAAGTCGATGAAGAACTCCGGATCGAAGACTTCCACCACCAATTCCCTGGATTTGACCGGAGTTTTCAGCGGCAGCGTGAAATGCAGCGTCAGCAGTGCGTCGTTGTATTCCATGTAATAATCGACCGGCTCCTCGAATTTCTGCTTCTTGCCGTCGGCCTTGGCGAAAGTGAAGAAGCGGAACTCCTTGAGCGACTCGACATTGGTCTGCGTCAGGGCACTGAGTTCCTCGCGGCTGAAGACGCCCTTGGTCTTGCTCTCCAGGCCCTGCACCGCATAGCTCGAATACATATCGTCGAAGGTCCAGGCGTGGCGGACGCCGCTGACTGAGCCGTCAGGGGCATAGAGCAGCTCGCTGGTGGCGGTGATCCAGACGTGGGGATGAGCCATCGCTGGCACGGTACCGAGCGCGAGCGCGCCGCCGATGAGCAGCAGCCATCGCCCGAGCCGGCGCATCGCCGCCCGCACCTCAGGCGGCCTCCGGCGTTTCCAACAGGCCGCGGCGACGCAACAGCGCGTCGGGCGCCGGCGGACGGCCCCGGAAGGCAACATAGGCGTCTTCGGGATCCCGCGAGCCACCGGACGAATAGATGTCGTCGTGCAGGCGCTTGGCGACGGCGGGATCGTAGATGTTGCCAGCCTCCTCGAAGGCGCCGAAGGCGTCGGCATCCATCACCTCCGACCACATGTAGCTGTAATAGCCGGACGCATAGTGATCGCCGGAAAAGATATGGCCGAATTGCTGCGGCCGGTGCCGCAGCGCGATCTCGGTGGGCATGCCGATCTTTTCCAGCTCCCGTCGTTCGAATGCCCTGACGTCGCGGCTCGCCTCAGCCGGCTGGGTGTGAAATTCCAGATCGATCAGCGCCGAGGCAACAAATTCGACCGTGGCAAAGCCCTGGTTGAATTTGCGCGCCGCGATGAAGCGCTTCAGGAGATCATCCGGCAGCGGTTCGCCGGTCTGGTAGTGCCTGGCAAACTGCCGCAACACCTGAGGCTGCTCCTGCCAATGCTCGTAAAGCTGCGAGGGCAATTCGACGAAATCGGTGAACACGCTGGTGCCGGACAGCGAGGGATAGGTCACGTCCGACAGCATGCCGTGCAGACCGTGGCCGAATTCGTGGAATAACGTCCGCGCGTCGTCCGGCGAGAGCAGCGAAGGCTGGCCGTCGGCCCCCTTGGCGAAATTGCAGACATTGATGATCAGGGGCGCGACCTCGCCATCGAGCTTCTGCTGGTCGCGCAGCGAGGTCATCCAGGCGCCGGAGCGCTTCGAGGGCCTTGCGAAGTAGTCGCCATAGAACAGCGCCTTGTGGCGGCCGGCGCGGTCTTTCACCTCCCAGACCCGGACGTCCGGGTGCCAGACCGGAATATCCTTGCGTTCGGAAAAGCTGACGCCGAACAGGCGGGTGGCGCAGTCGAAGGCGGCCTCGATCATGTGGTCGAGCGCAAGGTAGGGCTTGATCGCCGCATCGTCGAAATTGGCGCGACGCTGCCGCAGCTTTTCCGCGTAGTAGCGCCAGTCCCACGGCGCCAGCGCGAAATTGCCGCCCTCCTCCGCCACCAGCGCCTGCAGGGCATCACGATCGGCCAGCGCGCGAGCACGCGCGGGCTTCCAGACCCGCTCCAGCAGGGCGCGAACGGCCTGCGGTGTTTTCGCCATCGAATCCTCCAGCCGGTAGGCGGCGAAGGTCGGATAGCCCAGCAGTTTTGCGCTTTCCTCGCGCAAGCTGAGGATCTCGACGATGACGGCGTTATTGTCGTTGGCGTTGTCGTTGTCGCCGCGGGCGACGAAAGCCTTGAACACCTTTTCGCGCAGCTCGCGCCGGGCCGAGCTCTTCAGGAACGGCTCAACCGAGGACCGCGATAGCGTGACGATCGCCTTGCCGGCCATGCCGCGCTCGCTGGCCGCGGCCCGCGCCGCGGCCATGAAGCTGTCCGAAAGGCCCTCGCCATCGGCCTCGCCGAGCTCCATGAACCAGTCCTGCTCGTCGGCGAGCAGATGATGGCTGAACGCGGTGCCGAGGTGGGCCAGCCGCTCGTTGATCTCGGCCATTCGCGCCTTGGCCGTCGCGTCGAGGCCCGCGCCGGAGCGGTGGAAGCGGGTATAGGTGCGCTCCAACAGCCGCAGCTGTTCAGGCCTCAAGCCGAGCGCGGCGCGCTGGTCGTGCAGCAGCGCGATCCGGCCGAACAGCACCGCGTTCATCATGATCGGGTTCCAGTGCCGTGCCATCCGCAACGACACCTCCTTGTCGATCTCCAACAGAGCCGGATTGGAATGCGCCGATACCAGATCGTAGAACACCGCCGAAACCTTGGACAACAGCTTGCCGGAGCGCTCCAGCGCAGTGATGGTGTTGGCAAAATCCGGCGCCGCCGGATCGCGCTCAATGCTGGCGATCTCGGCCGCGTGGTCGTCGAACGCCTGCTCGAAGGCGGGCAGGAAATGGCCCGGCGCGATCTCGGCGAAGGGTGGCGTCTCGAACGGCGCCTGCCACGGCGTCAAAAGGGGATTCGACATGCTGGATTCCTGAATAAGGTGTGCCTTTGGGCCCGTGTTGAGGTCGTCATATAGCTCCCATTAGCACGGTTTTCGAGCCGCCAGGCTGCCGTTTAATCACTTGCCCGACTGACGGATTTCGAGGACATTGCCGGCCGAAACAGGATCAAATGCCCATGGACTCGCAGCCTTCCCCATCGCCGTCCGGCCGGATCGTCTGGCCGAGCGTCATCACCGTCATCAGTGCCGCGATCCTGATTGGCGCCGAGGTGTTCGGCGCCGCGTTTGCCGGCGGCTGGGCATTGGCGATCCTGTTCGGTCTGGACAACACCGGCGCCCACATCCTGCAAGCCCTGCTGTTCGCACTTGGCGTCTTCGTCATGGCGGCCTTCATCCGCGCCGCGCAGCGCGTCGAGCCATTTACGCGTCGCGCCTGAATCCATTCGCGCAACAAAGCCGCGCCGCGCCTTCGTTACTATGCTGTCGGCAGGCTGCGGCTGCGCGGCTGCGCAACCCGTGCCGGAATGTCGCATCTCAGGCGCGGCCGGCTTACATTTCATTAATCAAACTTAACGCCCGTTCATTTTCGGATGGCGCGTTGGCGCGATGTGAGCCGTTCGCAATCAGGTGTTAGGTAAATTTTTCATCTGCCTAAAAAAAATCTTGCGAAGCCAATTCAAAACGCCTATTTGCACTCTTGCCCAATTTCGCACGTGCCTGTGGTCGTGTGTCAGTCGGTAGGTATCCGGACAAGAGGCCGGACAGCCGCCAAGGGATGAAGAACCGAGGGTCGCTTAGGTCTGCGGACTTACGAGGCCAGCATCTCTCTCAAGAGATGCCGTTGAAGGTCCCTTCTCCCCTTGCAACCGTGACTGGCAGCCGGAGGCGAACCGGCGCACCTCGTTCTCAACGGGGGACGCGACTTAAAGCAACGACGGATCGGGCTTTTTTGGTCTCTGCCGGCTTTCCACCAGCCGGCGCGAATACCGAAGAGGCTTGTCCTTCATTGCCAGGTGTGCGGGCGGGATCCTTCCCAACCAATCCACGGCAGCACAATTCGGTCTGAGCTTTTGGCTTGGTCGCGCCTCCATCGCGCGGTTTGGCCGGAACGCTTTGATCCGAGATCATTTTTTTTGAACGTGCCCCGTCGCTGGGCGCGTTCGGGAGTGTGCAGCTATGACCGAACGGATCCAGGAATTTCTCCGCAATCGCCGCAACGAGGGGCAGGACGTCGAGCCGTGCCTGGTCGTCGACCTCGACGTCGTGCGCGACAACTACCAGAACTTCGCCAGGGCGCTGCCGGACAGCCGCGTGTTTTACGCGGTGAAGGCCAACCCGGCGCCGGAAGTGCTGTCGCTGCTCGCCTCGATGGGCTCGTGCTTCGACTGCGCGTCGGTGGTCGAAATCCAGATGGCGCTGGCTGCCGGCGCGTCGGCGGAGCGGATTTCCTATGGCAACACCATCAAGAAGGAGCGTGATATCGCCCGCGCCTTCGAGCTCGGCATCCGCCTGTTCTCGGTCGATTGCACCGCCGAGGTCGAGAAGATCGCCCGTGCCGCCCCCGGCTCAAAAGTGTTCTGCCGCATTCTCTATGACTGCGCAGGCGCCGAATGGCCGCTGTCGCGCAAGTTCGGCTGCGATCCGGAGATGGCGGTGGAAGTGCTCGACCTCGCCAAGCGCCTGGGCCTGGAGCCGTACGGCATCTCGTTCCATGTCGGCTCGCAGCAGCGCAAGGTGAAGGCCTGGGACCGCGCCCTGGCGATGGCGTCCACCGTGTTCCGCGACTGCGCGGAGCGGGGGATCAACCTGGCCATGGTCAACATGGGCGGTGGATTCCCGACCAGGTATCTGAAGGACGTTCCTCCGGTCGTGCAATACGGCCGGTCGATCTTCCGTGCGCTACGCAAGCATTTCGGCAACCAGATCCCGGAGACCATCATCGAGCCGGGCCGCGGCATGGTCGGCAATGCCGGCGTGATCGAGACCGAAGTCGTCCTGATCTCCCGAAAGAGCGACGAGGACGAGGTGCGCTGGGTCTATCTCGACATCGGCAAGTTCGGCGGTCTGGCCGAGACCATGGACGAGTCGATCCGCTACGCCATCCGCACGCCGCATGACGGCGCGGAAATGACGCCGTGCGTACTCGCGGGCCCGACCTGCGATTCCGCCGACGTGCTGTACGAGAAGCTGCCGTACCCGCTGCCGGTGACGCTCGAGATCGGCGACAAGCTGCTGATCGAGGGCACCGGCGCCTATACGTCGACCTACTCGTCGGTGGCCTTCAACGGCTTCCCGCCGCTGCGGACCTACCACATCTGAGGGCGTCGTCGGGTTTCTCGCCTCCCCCGCCTGCGGGGGAGGCGACGATAGAGCGAGAGCCGGTGCGCCGGCTCCTCAATTTCATCTCGCAGAATGCTGACAACGCTTGGCGGCTCGACGCCGTTGCAAGCGAGGACTGACGTGCCATGACTGCCTTGCGTAAGACCCCGATCGCCCTCACTCCCGACGCCGCTCCGCTCGCGATCCGTGCCGAGCGCGCCTCGGACGTCGCTGCGCGCGAAGCGCTGCTTGATGCCTGCTTTGGCGCCAACCGCCACGCTCGCACCTGCCAGCGCCTGCGCGACGGACGCGCCCCCGCCGAAGGCCTTGCGCTTTCGGCCGTGGCCCGGGGCCGGCTGGTCGGAACGCTGCGGTTGTGGCACGTCAGCGCCGGGGGCATAGCCGCGCTGATGCTCGGCCCGCTGGCGGTCGATCCCCCCTGCCGCGCCTTCGGGGTCGGCGGCACATTGATGCGGCATGCGCTGGCGGCCGCGCGAGCGCGAGGTCATGGCGCGGTGATCCTGCTCGGCGATGCGCCTTATTACGCCCGGTTCGGCTTCTCGGCGGCCAAGACCGGCGAGTTGGCGCTGCCCGGCCCGTTCGAGCGACACCGCCTGCTCGGCCTGGAGCTGCGCGAGCGCGCGCTCGACGGCGCCTGTGGCCTGATCGTGCCGACGGGGAGGTCGGTGCCAATCGGGGCACCTCGTTGCAAAAGGGCGCTGCGGTCTATACCGCGCGCGGCCTGATCGCGTCCCATCATGCCGGACATCCTTGCTTCCCCACAACCTGCTGCGCGTCCGCGATTCCGCGGTGCCGTGACCACTTTGCTGCTGCTCCTGATCGCGGTCATGATTGTCAGGGACATCTTTGTCCGCCGCTGGAACACGGCCACGTCGCCAGTCACCGACGTGACACAGCGCCCCCGGTAAGATAGTCCGAACCGAGGTCCAAGATCGAAGTCACCGCGAAGCGGCGCTCGCCTGATCCCTTCGCACAGCATCCATTTTCCGGAGTTAACTTGATGAGCCCGCTCCAACCAGAAGTCCATGCCAGCATTTCCGGCCCGATCGTCATGATCGGCTTCGGCTCGATCGGCAAGGGTACCCTGCCCCTGATCGAGCGGCATTTCGCCTATGACAAATCCCGCTTCGTCATCATCGATCCGCATGAAGACGGGGAACTGGCAAGGCAGCACGGGGTGCGCTTCATCAGGCAGGCCGTGACGTCGGACAATTACCGGGAAGTGCTGGTGCCGCTATTGACCGCGGGTGGCGGCCAGGGCTTTTGCGTCAACCTCTCGGTCGACACCTCCTCGGTCGACATCATGACGCTGTGCCGCGAGATCGGTGCGCTCTACATCGACACCGTGGTGGAGCCGTGGGCAGGCTTTTATTTCGACAAGACCATCGGTCCGGAAAAACGCTCCAATTACGCGCTGCGGGAAACCCTGCTGGCGGCCAAGCACAAGAGCCCGGGCGGCACCACGGCGGTTTCGACCTGCGGCGCCAATCCCGGCATGGTGTCGTGGTTCGTCAAGCAGGCGCTGCTCGACATCGCCCGCGACACCCATACGCCTTTCAACGAGCCGAAGAGCCGGGAAGGCTGGAGCCAGCTTGCCCACAAGCTTGGCGTCAAAGGCATCCATATCGCCGAACGCGACACCCAGCGCTCGAAGAAGCCGAAGCCGATGAACGTGTTCGTCAACACCTGGTCGGTCGAGGGTTTTGTGTCCGAGGGCATGCAGCCGGCCGAACTCGGCTGGGGCACCCATGAACAATGGATGCCGGACAACGGCCGAACCCATACCGAGGGCTGCGGGGCGGCGATCTATCTGCTGCAGCCCGGCGCCAACACCCGCGTCCGCTCCTGGTGCCCGACGCCGGGCGCGCAATATGGTTTCCTCGTCACTCACAATAAATCGATCTCGATCGCGGACTATTTGACGCTGCGCGACGGCGGCCATGTGATCTATCGCCCGACCTGCCATTATGCCTATCACCCCGCCAACGATGCGGTGCTGTCGCTGCACGAAATGTTCGGCGCTACCGGGCGGATGCAGCCGAAATGGCACATCCTGGACGAGAACGAGATCGAGGACGGCATCGACGAACTCGGCGTATTGGTCTACGGCCACGCCAAAAACGCCTACTGGTATGGCTCCCAGCTCTCGATCGAGGAAACCCGCAACATCGCGCCCTATCAGAACGCCACCGGCATGCAGGTGTCGTCAGCCGTGCTGGCCGGCATGGTGTGGGCGCTGGAAAATCCGACCGCGGGAATCGTCGAGGCTGACGAAATGGACTTTCGCCGCTGCCTGGAAATCCAACGGCCCTATCTCGGCCCGGTGAAGGGATATTATACCGACTGGACGCCGCTCACCGACCGGCCCGGATTGTTTCCGGAAGACATCGACGCGAGCGATCCCTGGCAATTCAGGAACGTGCTGGTGCGGTGAGATCGGGATTTTCCCCGAATAACGCGCTCCTGCGAAGACCCGCAAATCGCGGGTTTGCGCTAGGCAACTTTCTCGTTGCGGGCAGGCGGCAAAGCCGCCACGACGAGATACGGAAAAGAATAAAGAAGGCCGCCCAAGACGAACCAAAGGGCCTCAGAGCGCCCCCTCTGTGCCGCATATTTTGCCGTGTAGCGTCCGCACACCTACATCAGGCTGAGATATAGGATTGCGGCAATGACCAAGGGGACCATGCTGGCTCATAGGATTGGGGTCACGTCGGCCACATGGCCCCTCCTCATCGGCCACGACCGGCGCAGGGACCTGAATGCCTCACCGGAGTCTTTCATCCGCCCCGCCAAAGCGAAATCAGACGCCGCGAACGGGCAGCCGGCTCTGATGGAGAAAAGTTACTTCGAATTGATCGGGGGCGCCATTTTTTCCGCAGGGGCTTGCGGAAGCGCCGCCTTCTCGCCGTCCTTCTGCGCCGCCGTGTCGGGGCTGGCCGGCTCGGGCGCCGGCGTAGTGGGACGTGTCCCGCCAGGCTTGGCCTCGGCGGGCACGTTACTGGGAGCGGCGGGCGGCTGCGATTGCAGCGGTGGCGTCGCCTGCGCCAACCGCGAGTTCTCTACCTTGATTTCAAGCAGGGAAGCGCCGGCCACGACAAGTTCCCGCCGCGATCATGGCGGACGCCAGCAGCATCTCTTTCCTGTAAGCGCGTCGGCTATGGCCCGCAGGCATCTGGTTCACCATGGATCGCGGAATCAACGGGCCGGGCAGCCCATCGTTCCCGCCGGAAATCGACGGCTGACGGCCAATCAGCCACTCATCGTCAGCCGTCCGGCGTCGCTGTCCTCAGCGGCAAAAGCAAGCCTCGTGCCGTCAGCGCTTCAGGCCAACGCCGTCGTTGAACCGGTGTTCTGACTCCAACAATTGTCTCCGTCATTGCGGGGCCCGAGCGCAGCGAGGGAGCCCCGGAATGACGGCGAGAAGAAACGAAGCGTCAGAACCAGAGCACCAGGATGACAGGCCGCGGCGCATCGGGGCATGTATTTTTCTTAGTGCGGGTAGCAACCCGTTTCCCAGAAGATGCTCCTGGAGGTTTGGCCGTGGCTAATGTGACTTTTTCGTCTCCATCCCTATCGCGCAACGTGACCGTGCCGACCCCGGCGCCCGATCCCGGAACGCTTCTGGCGCTGGCCAAAGCGAATAAAATTCCAATTCCATTCGATTGTCAGGACGGAGAATGCGCGTCCTGTCTTGTTGAAGTGCAGGTTTTGAGCCAATCCAGCCAACCCTTTTCCCTCACCGCCAAGGAAAAGGAAATTCTCAAACAGCTCGGCAAGGCCACCAAGGCCGATGTCAAGGAGGCCGAAGCTCATAACAAGGCGCCGCATTTCCGCCTCGCCTGCCAATATGTGATCCACGACGATGAACTCATGGTGAAATTCACCGGCGACGAAACCATGCCGGTCCAAAAGCGCTAGCCAGTATGAAGCAAAGCTGACATCGCTCTTGGATCACCCGCTGCGATGGCGGGTAGGCGACAAAGTCTCACATCATGATTCGGCGTCCGCTAAACCTCCAGCAGTCCGGCGTCGCCGTCTTCCGCAGCAAACGCAAGCCTCGTGCCGCCGGCGTTCCAGGCCAACGCCGAGACCGGCGCGCCACCGTTGCGTCGGACCAGGATTTCCGCGCCATCCTGAAGTCGCACCATCAGGATGGTGCCATCGCTGTAGCCAGCAGCCATGATGTCCTGCTTCGGATGGCAGGCGACCATCGAGACGCGGGCCGGCAGCGGCGCCAGCATCGCCGGCTGTTTACCCATCGGGCCGTCCTTGCTGGCGAACGGCCATAGGATCACGCTGTCAGCGCCCGAGGTCGCCAGCGCCTTGCCGCCGACGCTCCAGGACATTGACCGGACGCGGCCGGGATAGCCGGTCATGCGCATATGCTTGTTGTCGGCGAGCCGCCAGCCATGCATCGCCGGCTCATGCATCGCGGTCACCAGGAACTTGTTGTCGGGGCTGAAGGTGACACCGAGATGCGAGCCGGCCCATTCCAGGAATTCCGGATTGGCCGTCATATTGGGAAACCACAGCGTCACGCCGTTATAATGCGCGACCGCGAGCCGCAGGCCTTTGGGCGCGAATGCCAGGCCGCCGACGGTCGAAGGCGAAGGGAAGGACTTTTCTTCGTTCTTGCCGCTGCGCACAAAGGCGGTCTTGCCGGCCGACCACGCCAGCGCGCCATCGGGATGAACCGCAACATTGTCGATCCAGCGCCGCTTCGGGTCGGTCGCAAGCAGCTTGACCTCGCCTTTGGCATCCAGCGAAACCACCTTGCCGTCATCGCCGCCCATCACGATGCGGCTGCCATCGGATACCGCGCAGAGAATGCCGCCGCCGTGGACCGCGACGGGGGTGATCTCACCGTCTGCGCTGACCATCACGACATTCTCCTCGGCGCCGACAAAGGCCGCGGCATCGCCGAGAAAATGCACCGAGGTGACGGCCATGGTGAGCGCGAGCGGCCGCACCTTATCGGTGACCGAGGCGACGGAGACCGGTTGATCGCCGGGATCGAACTCTTTCATCACGTGGTGATACAGCCTTCGAAGCCGTCGCGGATGGCCTGTTCGGGCAATTCGCGGCCGATAAAGACCAGGCGGCTGTGGCGCGGCTCGTCTTGCTTCCAGGGCCGCTGGTGGTCGCCCTCCAGCATCATATGCACGCCCTGGAAGACATAGCGCTCATCATCGTCGCTGAAGGCCAGAATGCCCTTCGAGCGCAGGATCTTCTGGCCCTCGGTGGCGACCAGGTTCTGCAGCCATGGCATGAACTTGGTGACATCGAGCGGCTTTTCGGTGCGCAGCGACAGCGATTGCATATCCTCATCATGATAATGCTTCAGGCCGCCATGGCTGTGGCCGTGATCGTCGTGGTCATGGTCGTGGTGATGACCATGGTCATGATCGTGGTCATCGCCCGCATTAAGAAAATCCGGCTCGATGTCGAGGATGCGGTCGAGATCGAAGGCCCCGCGATCGAGCACGTCCGCGAGCGCGACCTGGCAGCGTTCGGTGCGGTGCAATTTGGCGTAGGGATTGATGCTGCGAATTCGGGCCTCGACTTCGGCCAGTTCAGCCTTGGAGACCAGATCGGTCTTGTTGAGCACGATGACGTCGGCGAACGCGATCTGGTTCTTGGCCTCCGGGGCGTCCTTCAGCCGCTCGCTCAGCCATTTTGCGTCGGCGACCGTGACCACGGCGTCGAGCCGGGCGTTCTTCTGCACGTCCTCGTCGACGAAGAAGGTCTGCGCCACCGGTGCCGGATCGGCAAGGCCGGTGGTCTCGACAATGATGGCGTCGAATTTGCCCTTGCGCTTCATCAAGCCGTCGAGGATGCGCACCAGATCGCCGCGCACCGTGCAGCAGACGCAGCCATTATTCATCTCGAAGACTTCTTCGTCGGCGCCGATGATCAGGTCGTTGTCGATGCCGATCTCACCGAATTCGTTGACGATCACGGCATATTTCTTGCCGTGATTTTCCGACAGGATGCGGTTGAGAAGGGTGGTCTTGCCGGCGCCGAGATAACCGGTCAGCACGGTCACGGGAATTTTTGGGGAGGTCAATTCGGGCATCCTAACTCCGCAATCAATATCTAGCGGCGCGCCGGCAGCAGGAGGGCCGCGGCTCTAATTCGCAAGCGCGCTGGTGAGTGTTGTTATATTGTGCCTGACCATGTCAATGTAAGTGGGGGCAGCGCCGTTTTCCCCGGTCAGGCTGTCGGTATAGAGCGTGCCGCCGATGCGGGCACCGGTTTCCGCCGCTATCCGCTGCATCAACCTGGGATCGCTGACATTCTCAAGAAATACCGCGGGGATTTTAAAGGCCCTGATCTGGCTGATGATGGCGGCGACATCGCGCGCGCTGGCTTCGGAATCGGTGGAAACGCCTGAGGGCGCGATGAATTCGATGCCGTAGGCTTTGGCGAAATAGCCGAACGCATCGTGGGCCGAGATCACTTTGCGGCGGCTTTGCGGGATCCGCGCCACCGCTTGCCGTACTTCGCGGTCGAGGGCATCGAGTTTTGCCAGATAGGTTTGCGCGGTGACACGGAGCGTCTCAGCGTCCGCCGGATCGGCCGTTATCAGCGCGTCGCGGATATTGGCGACATAGATCTTGGCGTCGACGACCGATTGCCAGGCATGTGGATCCGGCACGGAGCCGATTTCAAGCGGCGTAATGCCCTTGGTCGCCGTCACGATGGCGGCGTTGCCGCCCGCCGATTGCACCAGCCGCGGCAGCCAGCCTTCCAGGCCGAGGCCGTTGATGACCAGCAGTTTTGCGTCAGCGATCTTGCTGGCGTCCGACGGCGCCGGCGTATAGACGTGGACATCGCCATCGGCACCGACCAAGGTGGTGACGTGGACGCGCTCGCCGCCGACCTGGCTGACAAAATCGCCGAGGATCGAAAAGCTGGCGACGACGTTGATGCGACCCTGTGCGCGCAGCGGAGAAACCGCCGATGTCGCGACCACCAGACCGATCAGCCAAGGACAAAAGCGTCGCATCGCGGCCTGCCATCAGGCTTCGAGGTGGCGTCCGGGAAACAGCTGCCTGAACAGGCCGCCGACGCTGCCGAACAAAACCGACCCGACGTAGAGCGCCGCCGCCATCAGAATGATCGCAGGGCCCGACGGCACCCGGGTTTGAAACGATAGCACCAGTCCGGCATATCCGGATACGACAGCGCTTGCGACCGCGATCAGGATCATGCCGGTGATGTCGCGCGACCAGAACCGGGCGATACCGGCCGGCAGGATCATCAGTCCCACCGCCAGCAAGGTGCCGAGCGCCTGAAAACCGTTGACCAGGTTGATGACCACAAGCGCCAGAAAGGCAAGATGCGCCGGTGCGCCGGCGCGGCTGACGGTGCGCAGGTACAGGGGATCGACGCTCTCGATCACCAGCGGACGAAAGATCACCGCCAGCACGACGAGCGTAATCGTGGCGTTGACCGCGATGACCAACAGCGTCGGATCGTCCATCGCCAGGATGTTGCCGAACAGCACATGCAACAGGTCGATATTGGTGCCCTTGACGGAAACGATCGTCACACCCAGGGCTAGCGAGACCAGATAGAAGGTGGCGAGCGAAGCGTCTTCCTTCAGCCCGGTGGAGCGCGCCACCGCGCCCGCGAGAATGGCCACCGTAAAGCCCGCGATCAAGCCCCCCGTCGTCATGGCAAACAGGCTGAGGCCGGACAGCAGGAAGCCGATCGCCGCCCCTGGCAGGATGGCATGCGCCATGGCGTCGCCGACCAGGCTCATGCGCCGCAGCATCAGGAATACCCCGATCGGGGCGCCGCCCAGCGCCAGCGCGATCACCGCCGCCAGCGCCCGGCGCATGAATTCGAATTCGCGGAAGGGCGCGACCAGCGCGTCATACATCATCACGCTCAGGCGGCTTTCGACGGCAGTTGGTCCACGGCGCACGCGCCGGCGCTGTCGTCGAACGCCTCGCACATCCGCCGGGCCTGCTGCAGATTTTCCCCGGTCAGGACATCAGCGGTGGCGCCCCAGGCCACTTCGCCGCGCGCCAGCAGCAGGGTTTCGGGAAAATGGCTGCGCACCAGATCGATGTCGTGCAGCGCCGCCAGCACGGTGCGGTTCTCGCCATGCCAGCGCCGCACCAGATCCAGGAGATCGGCCGAGGTTTTGGCGTCGATGGCATTGAAGGGTTCATCCAGCACGATCAGCCGCGCGTCCTGCAGCAATACCCGCGCAAACAGCATGCGCTGCATCTGGCCGCCGGACAGCGTGCCGATCGGCCGGTTCTCAAAACCATTGAGACCGACCGCGGCGAGTGCGTGGGCAATCTTTTCGCGCGCCGGTCCGTCCATGCCGCCGAAAAATCCGGTCAGGCGCCACAATCCGGTGCCGACGAAATCGAACACCGAGATCGGAAAGCTGCGGTCGACATCCGCCGACTGCGGCAGATAGGCGATATCCCTGACGTCCAGGCCGCCGGTCTTGATCGCGCCCGCCAAGGGCTTGAGGATGCCGACGATACCGCGAAACAGCGTGGACTTGCCGGCGCCGTTGGGACCGACGATCGCCAGCAGCGCGCCGCAGGCCACCTCACCCGACAGATGGTGAACGGCCGGATGCCTGTCATAGCCCAGCGTGACATCCAGAAACTGCAGTTGCGCGGTCATGTCGGCCTCATCGCCAGCCATACCACGCCCCACATCACGGCACTGACAACCAGCGCCGCACCCAGTCGGGATATCACGGTCATGCGCAGGATCGACCAGGATGCGGCTTGGGCCGGATGCGGCGTGGACGGCCCATGGCTGTGATGGACCTGTCCATGATCATGAGGATGACTGTGGGGATTACCGGCTAACATCCGATATATGTTATATTATAACATAACGGCTGTCCACAGCGGCGCATTGTTTCGTCGGCGCGGCTATTGGTATCCGCTGGATAGAGCAAAGGGCGGCGGCCCAAAGGCTACCGCCCCACGGATGCGTCGGCCAACCGGCGTTCTTCAGGCCGCTTTCGAGAACAGCTGGTCGACATATTCCCAGTTGATCAGATGATCGACAAAGGCCTTGAGGTAATCCGGACGGCGATTGCGATAGTCGATGTAGTAGGAATGCTCCCAGACGTCGACGCCGAGGATCGGCGTGGCGCCATGCACCAGCGGATTTTCGCCGTTGGGCGTCTTGGAGATTTCCAGCTTGCCGTTCTTTACCGACAGCCAGGCCCAGCCCGAACCGAACTGGCCGACACCGGCGGCGGCGAAATCGGTCTTGAATTTTTCGAACCCGCCGAGGTCCTCGTTGATCTTCTTTTCCAGCCCGCCCGGCAGCTTGCTGCCGCCGCCATTGGGCTTCAACCAGTTCCAGAAATGCAGGTGGTTGTAGTGCTGGCCGGCATTATTGAACAGCGGCGCATTCTTGCCGAACGAGCCCTTGACGATCTCCTCGAGGGACTTGTTCTCGAATTCGGTGCCTTTCAGCAGATTATTGCCATTGGTCACGTAGGCCTGATGATGCTTGTCGTGATGATATTCCAGCGTTTCCTTGGACATATGGGGCGCAAGGGCGTCATAGGCGTAGGGGAGGTTGGGAAGCGTGAAGGTCATGGGGTGATGTCCGCAATGATGGGAGACGTGGCTTAACGGCAACCTATATAGAAGGTTCCAGCGGTCTTAAACACCGCAATTTGACGAAACGCCGGTCTAAAGGCGTCTATATTGTCGACATTGTCGGGTCGAATTAAATCCGAAATTATTTTTTGAAGATGAAGTACTTAAAGGATCAAGGACATGAAATTCAAAATCTCCTGTGCGATCGCTGCGATCGCGACCATGTTATTGATGAGCCCCATTTCGAGCCACGCGGCCGGGACCGTGCTGCGCGCCAAGTTCAGCTTCGATGCGCTCGCCAATTGTGAGAACCCGCATGTTCGGAACCTTCCGGTCCACGGCGAAGGAACCGGCGAACTTTTGGCCGACAGGACCGCTACCCTCGACATTGACGCCACCGCGATGGGCTTATCGGGAAAAGAGCGCTTGAACGCGACTTTGGGCGGTGCCCCGACAGCCGCGCCAGGCGGGTCGGCTTCGCTGCACGTTCTTGGCCGTCATACGCTTCGTGCGATCCGGGATTACCCTAATAATATCATTGTTATAAACATGACAGTTCGTGGCGGCACGTGCTCGATGACGGTCGAGAACAGGCTGAAGCGCGGTAGGCGCGAGTACACCTTCTACAACGGCTCGGGCCTTTCCTATTGCACGCGCCCGCAAATCACGCACAGCGAGTGCCGCGCCTACTGATTGAGGCTGATAGAAGCGCCAGCCGCGGCAGCCGGATTGGTGCGAAGCCTGCGAGCCGCGGCTATTCGCACACTTCCTTGCCATTGAAGGCAAAACACTTGCCGTGCCCGGAAGAAGCCGGTGACATCCGCTCGCGATGCGCCGCTACCCTCGGCGCGCGCTCCCTGCGGGGGCGACATGTGCCGTTGGGTCCCAGAACCTCATCATCATCGCAGGTGATCTTCAGGCAATGATCGCCGGCGGCACGGAATCCGCGGTCACAATCCAGCGGGCAAACCCGTCCCGTTCTGGCGCGGACGGCATCGAGGGCATCGAGACTGGCGAGTTTGACGTCGAATTTAGTCCCGGCATTGTCGTTGAAGGCAGACAGGGCCCGTCGGGCCGATGTGTTCCAGTCGTTGTCAACTTCGCCGGACTTGCATCCGACCCGCTTCAGCTCTGCTTGCAGCAAGCGGGCGATGTCTAGCTGCGCCGGCGTAACCGCCTGCGGCGCCCCCGAAGCGGCCTGGCCGGCAGATGTGAGAGAGGCGACGGCCGGATCGGCAGGCTTATCGGCCTTTGGCTGATCCTGCTGGGGCCTGGACTGTTCGGCCGAAGCATTTTTCGCGTCGGTATTCTTCGCGTCAGTGTTTTTTGCGTCCCCTGGCTTGTTCGCCGAGCCGGCTTCTCGCAAGCCTTGCTCGGCAGCCAGCCGCGCTTCTTCGACCGGCTTCGCCCGGGCCGCCGCCGCAAGCTTTTCGTCTTCGACCTGCGCTTGCTTCTCTGCGCTCAATCGCGCCTCTTCGGCGGCCTTGGCCTGCGCGGTAGCCCTTGCCTGTTCGGCGGCCTTGGCGCCGGCGGCGGCCAGTCTGGCCTGTTCTTCCGCGGCAGCGCGGGCCTTGTCGGTCGCGGCGATGCGCGCGGCCTCGGCGGCGAGCTTGTTGCGCTGCGCCTTGGCGAGGTCGGTGTAGAAGCCGGTCGGGTGGGTAGCAACGAAGGAATCCCAGGCCTCCCTGGTACCTACGCGTTCGGCGAGTTCATAGTCGCTGCGGACTTCGGCGTTGGCGCCCCCGCTTTTCTCCGGCACCAGGACCGGAGCGGGCACCAACGCAACGTCGTCGCCTCCGAGCGAACCATAGACAAACGGCTCCTGCCTGTTGCCCGTGGCATTCATGACATCATCGCGCACAAGACGGAACGCTTTGCCAAGTTCAAGACCAGGTTTGGCGAGATATTTCAGCAATGCGAGGGTAAAGGGACTGTTCTTGCTGTCGCCATCCAAAGCGGTCGATCCGCCCTTCGCCGCGAACGCGACCAGCGTGTTCGGTCTTGCCGGTTCGACGCCCGCAAGGCCGCGGCCCAGCGTGCGCGCCGCCACCGTCCGCTTCATATTCTTCGCGAACGGATTGTCTCGACAGGCATCGAGGATGACCAGGCGCAATTGCTTGGCAGGCTCGATCGCCTGAAGAATCCGGTCGAGCGAGATGGCTTCGTCATATGCGTCGGTATCGCGCTCGAGCACGGCGTCGACCGGAATGAGATAATTGGTGCCGTCCACTTCAATGCCGTGGCCGGCATAATAGATCACCGCGATGTCGGCATCGCGCGCCCGCTCGGTGAAGTCGCGCAACGCCCGCCGCATCTCGGTGTTTGTCAGATCTCGCCGGGATTCCACCGTGTCGAATCCTGCCCTGTTGAACATCTCGGTGATGGCCGCCGCATCGTTGGCCGGATTTGTCAGGGCCGTGACATTTTGATAGTTGGAATTGCCGACAATGAATGCAACGCGCTTGTCCGCGAGAGCGGATCGGTCGGCAAAACAAATTGCCAGAACGGCGTATAGAAAGACGATCAGCCGGCGCATCGAAAATCCTGTGTCCGGATCAGGACAAACATATCATTTGGCACTATGACAGCAAGGCGCGAGTACGGTCTGTGATCCCGATCACCTTGGTAGCGGGCGAAAGGCTTGAGGGTTGAATGGGTATCGAGATCGAGGTTCTGAGCGGCGATGGCTCGTGGCCGCTGGCCGAGCCGCTGTTCGCCGCGGTGTGGCCCCCGGAAGTCGTCGCCGCGCTGCCCTGGGCCGGCATCGTCTTTGCCCACGCGGACTTGCGGGTGCTGGTTCAGGCTGAAACCGGCGACGTGCTCTGCCACGTCGGCATCTATCGCCGCGATATCACCTGGAATGGGCGCAAGGTACGGGCGGGCGGCATCGGTGGCGTCGCTACCCGCGCCGACAGTCGCGGCCGCGGCTATGCCAGCATCGCGCTCAACGCCGCAATCCAAACCTTGAAGGACGAAGGTTCGACCGATTTTGCGCTGTTGTTTTGCGAACCGCACAACGCGGCTTTCTACATGCGGCGCGGCTGGAAGCCGTTCGATGGCGAGATCTACTGCGAGCAGCCCGGCGGTCGCGTCCGCTTCGATGCCATTGCGCCTTATGTGAACGACATCCGGCGCGCGCCGCGGCAGGGGACCATTGACCTGTGCGGACTGCCTTGGTGACCGCTGCCGGGATCCGAACTGACGCCGGCAGAGCCGACGCTTTGCAGCGGCTTTGCAGCGGGCTTGGGATTGACACGGAACTCGACTGGAGTCATATGCTACATATTGTAGCATTACATTGGATCGTGCAGGAGCGAGCAGCGGGGCTCTTCGTGTTCGCCTGATGGCCTGCAACACCGATATGGCATTGCACAAACAGAAATTATTGTTATGCAGGCCTGCATTCGCAGGAGGGGTAGATGGCGTTCAGGCTGAGTCTCGTGTTTGCCATTGTGGCGGCAATGCTTGCCGCGGCGCCAGTGCAAGCGCAAACAGGTGGCGATCCCAGCGGCATATGGTTGACCCAGGCGGGCGACGCCAAAGTGCGTGTCAGCAAATGCGGCGGCGGCCTCTGCGGGGTTGTGATCTGGCTGCGGGATCCCATCGATCCCTCGACCGGCAAACCGCAGGTCGACGACAAGAATCCCAATCCGGCGCTGGCAAAACGCCCGATCATCGGGCTGCCGCTGTTCAGCGGCATGCACCCCGCCGGTCCGAATAAATGGTCCGGTCCGATCTACAATGCCGATGACGGCAAAAGCTATGCCAGCAGCGTATCCGTGGCGGGACCGGACGCGCTGCGGGTCGATGGCTGCGTCGGCACGCTGTGCGGCGGCGAAACCTGGAGCCGATCGACGCGCTGAAGCGATTCGGCTCGTCTGTGATCACCCAAGCGTCGCCTTCAGCGCCGTCGCGGCCGAGGCATAACCGCCGCGCGCGCCGTCGATGAAGTGCACATGATCACTGCGCAGCGCCGACGGCGTGAAGCAGGTCATCATGGCCGCGTCCTGCCGGTGCAGGCCGTAGCGGGCGATGCCGGCCGAAGCGGCCTCGGCGAGCCGCCGGGTCAGCGTGCGCTCAAGTTCCACGGTGCAGTCCAGGATCATGCGCAGGCCGTCGTCGTATTTGCGGAAATCGGAGTTCTCCACCACCTGCTGGGTGTAGGTTTTCGGCACAAAGCCGCCGACGCTGATGCCGAAGCGCATGATCAGATAGGCCAACAGCGTGTGGGCAAGCACCCGCGCCCGCCGCTTCAACAGCGATCCGCCGCGCTGGGCGCGCGCCTCCATGTCGGCTCCGGCCGGCGGCCATCGCAGCGGCGGCCCACCCGGCGGCACCGGCCGCCCGGCGTCCGGCGTATGTTCGACCAGCGCGATGATCTCTTCGATCAGCTTGCGAAAGGCCGCGGCGTCGGCGCCCGGCGCCGGAACGACCAGCACCGAGAGGATGACGCCCCGCGTTGCGGGAATTTCCTCGAACCGGCACGACAGCCCGGTCAGATCGGGCTGCGTCCCCGGCGGCGCCTTGGCGACCGCGAATTCGCCGCGCTTCATCGCCGCTTCCGCCCAGCCAAGGCCGCCGCCGGCAAACATCGCATAGGATAGGTTGGGCGATGGCCCGAACCGAGCCACGCGGACATCAAGGCCCTGCGCCCGCACCGCGCTGACCGGCACCAGCGCTACCCGCATCAGCAGATTGAGACTTTCCTCGACCCAGACCGCGGTTGCCGCCAAGGCCTCGCGGGCGCGATCGAGATCGCCGGGCGCCACCGCAAAGCTCGCCCCATCGCCGCCGAACACGAACGGAAACTCGCGTCCTTCGAGCGCGTTGGTGACCGCCGCGATCACCGCGGCGCCGGCCATATTGACCGATTTATAGCGCGCCTGCGCGATCGCCTTGGTCGATTCAACGATATCGGCGACCCCAACGGTCCAGTCCTCCGGCAGCGGCGAATACAGCGCCGGGTCCATCAGGCTGGCAAAGCCGCGAAAGACCGCAATGGAGCCATAGAACTGATCGCTGCCGGCGGGCGTGGTCATGGCTGCGGATTGGTCCGTGTCCTTGAAAACTCAAACAGATACCGCTGGATCCTGAATTCGGGTTCAGGCCCTCATTCCGATGTCATCGAAAAATCCTTTGTAGCCTGATACGTGTAACGCATGCAAAATTCAAATCCCGCGGCCCAGCAGATCACCGCCCACGCCCTGCAGATCGGCGATCGCATCAATACGGCAGGCTTTGAAGGTCAGGTGCTGTCGAGCGCGCCGCTCGCCGTGCGCGTCGGCATGGCTGGATTGGCGGTGCTGTTCCGCTATGGCGTTGCGGTATTCATCGGGCTATCGGGGGATCAGGAGACGGAATTTCTCGATCGCCTGCAGGCTCGCACCTTCGGCAAGATCACGCCTGCCGAAGAAGAGTGGGCGAAAATCCAGGTCGCCAACGAGGCCGAAGAGACGATTCCGGTCGGCGGGCCTGTGCTGGTCAGAGAGCTGTCCCTGGAACGGCTTCTGGTCGTCGCTGACGCGCTGGCCAAAAGCGTGGTGCTCGGCCATGACGAAAGGCAGGTCACCAACGTCTTCGATACGATCGAGCCATTCGCCGAGGAACTCGCGAAATTCGGCAGGACGTCGCGAAACCGGACCGATCTGCTCAAGCTTCTGGGCAACGCGCTGCTCGTTCAGCATCGTATTTCAGGCCGGGTGGCCGCCGGCGAAAAACCGGACGTGCTCTGGGACCGGCCCGACCTTGAACGGCTCTATGCCCGTCTGGAAGACGAATACGAGCTCAGCGAGCGCGTCGAGACCCTGAACCGGAAGCTTTCGGTCATCTCGGATACCGCAACGACGCTGTCGGATATCATCGACACCAAGCGCTCGCTGCGGCTGGAGGTCATCGTGGTGCTGCTGATCGCGTTTGAAATCGTGGTCACGTTCTATGAAATTGTCACGCGCAGGGGTCTTTGAGCGGAGGTTGTGAGGCGCCATCCAGCCTGCCTTCGCACGACAGCATTGATCCCTGTCAAATCGCCGTGAGAAAAATGCGATTAACATGTCAGAGTCAATTCTCCGATAGTGGATGTCCGGCGTGGGCGAATTCGGCAAGAACGATAGACCTCCCATCCGCCCGTTCGCGGAGCGCGACGCCATCAGCGCGGTTAAAATGTCCGAAAGACTGACCGCCGCCGTCGATGCCTGGGCCGAAACCCATGACATGGTCCGCTCCGACGCCATTCGGCGACTGGTCGAGCTTGGCTTGAGCGTCACGGCATCCGCCGCCAGCCCTGACCCCGTCAGTTTGGATCCGCTTGCAATCGAAGACCTGGCGGTCCGACAGCTCGATCAGTTGCTCGACCCTTCGCTATCGACGACGGAGCGCGAACGCCGCATTCGCAGGCTCACGGAAGGCCCCCCGGAATTTTCCGACGAGCGGATCGACCTGCCCAAAGTCAGAAAGTGAGCGGATGAGGCGACCTGCGCTTGCGCGATCGCAAGACGCCGAATCGGCCACGCTGAATTAAGGCGCGTCAATTCGATCAAGATACGGCAGCCGTCGCCCTGCTTCAGGGCTGACGCGCGAGGTCGGCCCGGGATTCTTCCGTCTCCTGCTCCCACCGCAAGATGGTCTTCTGCAGGTTGCGGAATTTCTCCTCGACCACGCGGTTGAACAGCGGATCTTCCCGGGCATCCAGCCTGGCGTCGATTTCCGCCCAGTCTTCCCGGCGCAGGGCCTTGACGGCGGCAGGAAACAACAGCCGCTCCTCCTTTTCCAGATGCCGGCGTTGATGCGCGATGAAATCATTCACCGCGAGATGGAAGTTTTCACGAGGGAATTCCTGGTCGGCCAGCACGGAAGCCACCGCGCGGGCAAAGCTGCGCAATCGCGTGGCTTCGATCTCATGTTCGGCCTCGACGTCGCCGAAGGCTTTCGCCGCCGCGGGATCCCCCAGCTGCAGCTTCTTGAAAATCATCTCTTCCTTGGGGTGATGGCAGCTCTCGGGATAGTCCTGGAAATATTGGATGATGCTTTCCAGGATCTCGTAGTCCGGCCGCCCGCCGGCATCGAACAGCTCAAGCTCGTGCTCCAGCACGAGAAGCAGCTTTTCGATGTTCTGGTGCTCTTCGAGCAGGATATCAATGATCTCAGGCATTGATGAAACTCCCGGCCGGGAGGAGTTGGGATCACTTCGCGGCAACCGGCACTTTCCCGGCTTCCATACCCGGCATCCGTGATGCGTTTCTTAAAGTTTAGCAGGAACCGGATGACGTACTTTGCGCCAGATCAATCACTCCCGGCGATCCGGTCTTTAAAGGCGCCGGCCGCTCAGGCCGAACGCTGCGAAACGACAGCCTCATAGATGTCTTCTTCCTGCGCGGTGTGCATGCGCACCAGGGTCTCGATCGCCTCGATCACGCGCTGGGCGTCGCGCATCAGATAGCGGTCGACCTTCTCGGTCGGCAGGTCCTCGACCACGCGCGCGAGCAGGCGGGCGAGGTGCAGGATTTCGCGGTGCGCCCGGCTCATGGCCGAAAGGCCGTGCCGTTCGCGCAAAATCCCGGCAAGTCGCGGATAGACGCTGCCCTCGTCGTCGCGTTCATGCGCGACCACCTGCTCCTGGACGACCTTGTTGGCCTCGGCGATCAAAGCGGCGCCGCTATCGGACGTGGCGTCGTCGAGCCCGTCGACGATCGACCGCAGCCGGTCGAGATTACCGAGCAGCGCCAGATGATCGCGATGCAGCTCGCGTCCAGCCTCGGCGGTGATGCCGCGGCCGACATGGCCATGGGCCGGCGTCAAGGCGCGCAAGGCATTCAGGATCACCGCGACGTCGATCACCTCCTGGACGATGGCTGCCGGCACCGGCAATAGCAGGCCGAACGCCGCCGCCAGCATCGCCAGCATCGACAATCCCATGCCCGCGATGATGCTCTCGATCGCGATCCGCCGCGCCCGCTGCGCGATCACGATCGCCTCGCCGACCCGATCGAGACGGTCGGCGAGGATCACCACGTCGGCCGCTTCCGACGAGGCGCTGGCGCCGCGGGCGCCGAGCGCGATCCCGACATCGGCTGAAGCCAGCGCGGGCGCATCGTTGATGCCGTCCCCGACCATGATGGTCGGATGCAGCTTTTGCTCTGACCGGACCGCATCGACCTTGTCGGAAGGAACGCGCTCGGCCAGCACCGCGTCGAGGTCAAGGGCGGCGCCGATCGCCTGCGCGGCGGCGGAACGATCGCCGGTCACCATCACCATGCGGGCCACGCCGGCGTCGCGCAGCAGCCGAATCGCTCGCGGCGTATCGGGCCGCAGTTCGTCGGCGAGCAGCAGCGCGCCGATCGGCCGGCCCTCGACCGCGACGAAGACGATCAGCGCCGAACGCCAGGAAGCGCGCCGGATCGCCCGCGCGGCCCATTCGCTGACCCGCGCGCCGGCAAAGATCAGGTCGTGTGAACCGGCGGCGACCCGCCGCCCCTCGATCACGCCTGACAGACCCGAGCCCATGATTTCTCTCACCTGTTCGGGCACCTTCAGTGTCAGGCCGCGCCCCAGCCCGGCCTGAACGATGGCGGCGGCAACAACATGATGCGAGGCCTGCTCGAGCGAGGCGCCAAGCATCAGCACCTCCTCGACGCTCTCGCCCGGCGCGACGTCGACGGAGATCAGCCGCGCCCCGCCAACCGTCAAGGTTCCGGTCTTGTCGAACAGCACGGTATGCGCGCGCGCCAGTGCTTCGAGCGGCCCGCCGCCCTTGACCAGAATGCCGCGCCGCGCCGCTTGCGCAACGCCGGCGATGAAGGCAACCGGCGCCGCCAGGATCAGAGGACAGGGCGTCGCCGCGACCAGCACGGCGAGGCTGCGGATCAGATCGCCCGAGATCAGCCATGCGGCGAAGGCCAGCGCCAGCGTTACCGGCAGGAAGATCAGCGCGTAGCGGTCGGCCAGCCGCACGAACGGTGCCTTGGCGGTCTGCGCCGCGGTCACCAGGCGCACGATGCCGGCATAGGTGCTCTCGCCCGCCGCAGCGGTCACCGCCAGTTCAAAGGTCTCGCCGGCATTCAGCGAGCCGGAGAGGATGGCGGCGCCGCGTCCCTTGACCACCGGGATTGGCTCGCCCGTCAATGCCTGCTCGTCGACCGTGGCCAACTCGGAAATCACGAGGCCATCGACCGGAATGATCTCGCCCGCGCGCACCAGCAGCCGATCGCCAATCGTAACCGCTGCGATCGGCACCTCCTCGATATGCTCGCCGACGCGGCGATGGGCCTCGCGCGGCGCGCGGTCGACCAGCGAGCGCAGATCATGTTCGGCCCGGGCAATGGCGATGTCCTCGAGCACGTTGCCGCCGGAATACATCAGCGCGACCACGGCGCCGGCGAGCGGCTGGCCAAGCGCCAGCGCCGCGCTCATGGAAACCAGCGCGATCGCGTCGACCCCGAGCCGGCCGGCCAAAAGATCGCGCACGATCGACAGCGCCAGTCCCGCCACCACCGGCGCGGTCGCAAGCTGCCAGGCGAGATCAGCGAGATCAGGTCGCCCAAAGCCACCGGCGACAATCCCAACCGACAGTCCGGTCACGGATATCGCGACCAGGGCCCCCCGCAGGAGGCGCTCCAATGACATCGTTTATTCCCTGCTTAAGCCGCTTGGCCTAAGCTTCTGGCCGGAAATGAGCCTGTTGTGGTTGAGCGAAATCAACGCGCGCAAACGGCGCCGACCGTCGAACGTCGGTTCACGCCGTATTGCCGGCGTCGATGGTCAGTACGCTGCCGGTGATGTTGCGGCCGCCGTCGCCCAGAAGGTATTCCACCATGCGGGCGACGTCGTCGGTCTCCGGCAGCCGCCGCAACGCGCTGCGGCTGGCGATGCGCTGGCGCGCCTCTTCCGACAGGGTCTGCGTCAATTCGGTGTCGATAAAACCCGGCGCGATCGCATTGACGGTGATGCCGAGCTTGCCGACTTCGCGCGCCAGCGAGCGGGTAAAGCCTGATGCCGCGGCCTTGGTCGCGCCGTAGACCGACAAACCATTGTACCCGGTCGTGGCGATGATGGAGGACATGTTGATGATGCGGCCGGCACCGTCGGCCATCATCTGCCGCACCACATATTTTGTCAGGATGACTGGCGACAGCACGTTGAGACGCACGAGCGCTTCGATCTCGGTATTGTGCATGGTGGCAAGCAAGCCCTCGGTGCCGATCCCGGCATTGTTGACCAGGCCATAAATCGCGCCGAACTCATCGCGCAAGCCCTTGACGAAGGACGGGATGGCGTCGACCGCGCTCAGATCGAAGGCGCGGAAATGCAGGCCGCCGGTGCCTTTGACGACGTCGCCGATCGCCTGGCGCAATTCCTCGCTCTCGCGCCGCGCCACTGCGATGACATTGTAGCCAGCAGCGAGCCTGCGCGAGATCGCCAGCCCGATGCCGCGGCTGCCTCCGGTGACCAGCACATTATGCATCGTGGCGCGCCAGCTTTCCCGCCGCTGTGATATCGAGCGATGGCACGAACCTGATCACGGCGGGGACCTTGTGAGCCGCGAGCTGTGCCCTGCACTCGGCCAGGATCTGGTCGCGGATTTCGCCGCTACGGCTCTTGTCCGCGCCGACATCGGCCAGGACCACATCCGCGGTCACGATGGCGCCGGTGATCGGGCTGCGGCGCGACCGGGCCCGGGACATCCGCACCTCCGCGTGGCGGTTGATGACGGACTCGATCTCCTCGGGATGAACCTTGAGCCCGCCGATATTGATGATCCCGCCACGGCGGCCGACGAAGTAATAGCGGTCGCCGCGTAGCTCGACCATGTCGCCGGTGTCGACGAAGCCGTCGGCGTCGGTCAGGGCGGCGGCATCGCGGCCGAGATAGGCATGAGCGGCCCGCCTCGATCTGATCCGCAGCGATCCCTCGGCGATCTTCATCTCGACGCCATCCTTGACCTGCCCGATCAGGCTGGCCGGAAAGCCCTCAAGGCCGTCGTTCACGGCAAAGCCGACGCCGGCCTCGGTCGAGGCATAGGCATGACCGATCGAGGCTCCCGGAAAGGCCAGGCGCAAGCCGTCCAGCACTGCCTGATCGGCGATCTCGCCGGACAACCGAACGTACTGCGGAGCGAACCTGGAAACCGCGCCGCTCATCAAGAGCTTGCGCCAGTGCGACGGCGTGCCCGAAATATGCGTGACGCCACGTGCGCAGAGCCTTGAAACGTAATCGGCGATCGGCTCGCCGGGATCGGACAGCACCATCGAGCCGCCGCCGATGACGGCGCGCAGGAAGATTTGAAGGCCGCCATAGCGCCTGATATCGTAGAAGGTCGCCCACACCGGCGGCGTGTCGCGCCCCACATCATCAGCGACGATCGCGCCGGTGAGCCCCTCCAAGCTATGGCGGACGATTTTCGGTACCCCCGAAGTGCCGGAGGTCAGCATCAGCCATTCCGTCGCCCGGTCGCTTTGGGTCTTGACCGCCGCGCGCGACGGCGCCTGCGCGGTCACGATCAGGTCTATGCCGGACGTCGTCCATTTCGCCGCGTCATCGGTAACGACCGCATCGATGTCGGCATCCTCGATCAGGGTGCTGGCATGGTCGGCGTTGAAATCGGGTGGACAGAGCAGCATGCGCCGTGCCAAGCCATCGATTTCCGTCATCGCGATGGCGGAAATCAGCTGATCCTTGACCGCCAGCATTACCGCACGCCCGGCGAGTTCGCTTAGACGACCGGCCAGACAGGTTTCGCCGAGGATATCCGTCAGCGACAGAAGCCGTCGCGCATCCGAAATCGTGCGGCCCTGGCGGTTCGGACCGAGATAGCTCCGGAGCGCGAAGACTTCATGCGGGGACATTTTCATAGGCCTTGATGAAGTCGCCTATGGTGAGAGGGAAGGCGGCATCCTCCGCTATGGTAAACGGATCAATACCGAGATCGTCTTCGAGCCGTGCCACCAGGATGGCAAAGCCGAGCGAATCGAAACCCGTTTCGTGCAGCGACAGATCGTCATCAAGCGGCGGCAGGTTCACCTGCTGCTCCCGGGCAATCTGCTGCATCGCGGAGATTATGGTTTCCTTTACCGACATCGCTGGGCGCCCTTTGGCCTATTCAGTCTGCGGCGCCATGGTAACGCGCAAAGATGAATTAACTCCACCTTCAGGCCAAGTTTGTGCGCCGATTGGTGAATGCAAAGCTTACAAATGAGTCGGTTTTGCGGATGCGCCTGGTCTCAGGACTATCGGTAGCGGTATCCTCGTGTTGTTCAGAGGAGCGAGTGGCGCCGAGTGAACCGGCTGCCCGCCGGCCTGACGCAGGCCGCGTTCAATACGACTGGCGACCGGCGACCGGATGCCGCGCAGCCTACAGCCTTATCGAACCATCGATGATGCGTGGATAGATGACTGCATCGAGCGCACCATAGGCGTTGGACGCCGGATCCCTGAAGAACATCGGGTCGGAAACAACGCGCGGATCGAAGCCGTCGAGCACCAGTTGATTTTTTTTCTGCTTGAAGGTCTCGGTCGAGTCCAGGCTCGTGCATAGGCGGACGAACGCCGGATGGGCGTAGGGCGGCAGCCGTCGCGCGAGATGGTCGCGGAAGGCCTCGAATTCAAACCGGGCGTCGACTACGATCGCGGCCATGCCGGCGCGGCCATCGGCGCAGGGCACCTTGACGCCATAGGTCGACGCATCGACCACGCCCGGACAATCCAGCACGGCCTCGTTGACTTCGGAGGCCGCGACATTCTCGCCTTTCCAGCGGAACGTGTCTCCGATCCGATCGACGAAATGAAAGAAGCCGGCATCATCGAGCCGCATCAGATCGCCGGTACGAAACCAGGCATCGCCTGGCACCAGCACATCACGCAGGATTTTCTTTTCGGTCTCGGCCGCATCGGTGTAGCCCTCGAAGCGGCCGCCGCCGCCATCGGCGGCTCCGATCCGGCCGATGGCCTCGCCCACCTCATTGCGGGCGCAGGGAATGCAGAGACCGTTGGCGCCGCGAATGGGCACGCCCGTGTCGACATCGAGACGAATGATCGCCGCTGGAAAGCGATGCGCGAGCAGCGGCGGAATCCGCCCCACGGCGCCGGGTCTGCCCTCGACATTGTAGAGCGAGAAATTGCCTTCGGTCGCCGCGTAGAATTCAAGGATGTGCGGGATGCCGAAGCGGGCCTGAAAGGCCTGCCAGATATCCCCGCGCAAACCATTGCCACAGGCGAGCCGCAGACGGTGCCGGTCTTCGAATTCGGAACCGGGCGCCTTCAGCAGGTAGCGGCAGAGCTCGCCGATATACTGGAACAGCGTGCAGTCAAAGCGCACGATGTCTTGCCAGAAGGTCCGCACGGAAAACTTGTCCGCGATGACCGCGGAGGCACCGGCGCAGAGCATGCTGCATGGCGCGACGATGCCGCCGACGCTGTGAAACAGCGGCAGGCAATCATAGAGCCGGTCTTCGATCGTTGCGTCGGTCAGTCCGGCGAACCAGCCGCCCCAATTCAGGATGCGACGATGACTGATGCTGGCGGCCTTTGGCAGGCCGGTGGTGCCGGAGGTGAAGATCAGCAGCGCACGGTCGTTGATGGTGACCCCGCGCCGTTCGGCCCGCGATAACGGCCCTGCTGCCATGCGATCCAGCGCCGCATCGATATTATTTTCGTTATGGTCGCCGCCAGGTATCCAGATCTTCGGCGCGCGGGCAAGATGCGGCAGTGCCGTTTCGAATTCGCCAGCCAGTTCGCTCGACAGAATGATGTGGCCGGCATTGGCGAGGTTAACGCAATGTGCCAGCGATGGCCCAACCAGCCGGGTATTGATCAGCGCCACCACCCCGCCGACCGCGGAGATGCCGAGCCAGGCGGCGAGGTAGTCCGGTCGGTTCGGCATCAACAGGCAAACGGTCTCGCCGGCTTGAATTCCTGCGGACAATGCCCAGCGCGCGTAGCGGTTGGACCGCTGCGCCAGCATGCGATAACTGAAGGTCTCGGTTTCGGAGATCAGCGCAATACGATCGGGTTGTCGTTCCGCCCACTGCGCGATGATGTCGGCAAACAGGCACGAGGGATCGGCCTCGATACGCGAGGTGAGCTCGATGGCCTTCAGCCAGCTCTTGGCGGCCGACCGCTTGCCGCGGGACGATGGGTTTTTAACCGGTTGTTCGATCTCGTCTACACTCATGGCACGCGCTGTTGTTTTGCTGCGGCAACGTATAGACGTGTCGGCCGAGCCATGTGTTAAGGAGCAGGGTTAAGACCAGGTTGCCGAGACGGCGAGCTGACGGCGCCGGTAATTAACGTCATTGGCCGGCGTCCGGCGACCTCGCCAAAATCGGAGTGCACTCGACGTTTACTACCATGAATGGAATATGGCGCCTATCATGAGGCGCGCGATATCGGCCTCACCAACATGCGAGGCATCGCGATGATCAGCAAACGAGCTTTTCTTCATTCGGCGGCGTCCGCCGGCGTGGCATGGCTCGGCCATCGCTTGATCGGCCCCGCCCGGGCGCAAACAGGCTATCCCTCCCATGCGGTGCGGTGGGTGGTACCTTACACGGCGGGCGGCGCCACCGACGTACTGTCCCGCCTGATCTGTCAGCGGCTATCGGACCGGCTCGGCCAATCCTTTGTGGTTGAGAACAAGCCGGGCGCCGGCAGCAATATCGGCACCCAGGCCGTCATCAACGCAGTTCCGGACGGCTATACGCTGCTGCTGACTTCCACGGCCAATGCCATCAATGCTTCGTTCGACCCCACGCTGCCCTTCGACTTCGCTGCGGGTATCGTGCCCGTCGCCGGCATCGCCCGGATACCGCTGGTGCTGGTGATCAATAACGATCTTCCGGTTCACAACCTCACGGAATTCATCGCCTATGCCAAGGCCAATCCGGGCAAGATGAGCATCGCCTCCTCCGGCGTCGGCACCTCGCTGCACCTCTCCGGCGAACTGTTCAAGGCGATGGCAGGGATACAGTTCGTTCACGTGCCCTATCGCGGATCGGCGCCCGGCCTGACCGACGTGATGTCGGGCCAGATCCAGGGCATGTTCGACAACGTCACCTCCTCGTTCGAGCTGGTGCGTTCAGGCAAGCTGCGCGCGCTCGGGGTGACGACGCGGGAGCGATCGAACACCATGCCGGAGGTGCCGCCGATCAGCGACACCCTTCCCGGATATGAAACCAGCTCGTTCTATGGCGTCGGCGCGCCGCACGGAACGCCGAAAGAGATCGTCGATCTCCTCAATAAGGAAATCAACGCCGCGCTGGCTGACCCTGCCATCGGGCAGCGTCTCGCCGAACTTGGCGCCATCGCCATTACCGGCAACGCCGACGAATTTGCCGCGATGCTCGCGACCGAGACCGGGCGCTGGCGCAAGGTGGTGGAGATGTCGGGCTCGCGCAAAGAGTAATGGGCGTGGCGATGAGCATTTGCTGATCGACCGCCAAGGCCACCCTGGATCGGCCGACGATGGTCAATTTCGCAAGCGAAATCTCATTTACCTCACGGTTTGGGCCAGAATTGAGCTCAGGATTGCCATACTGGTTACGTACTGATGCGTCCGGAAAGCAGTGGCTCTGCAGTAGCCCTGGGTGAATGAGACTCGGAGGTGCGCGCTTCAGCAAGTCCGGCTCGATACCATTTCGCAAATTTCGTGGCTGCGCCGGGTTGTGGCGCAGTGATAGCGGCACCCGTCTAACTGCGTTTCATCCGGGGAGCACGCTTGGAAGGTCAAACCGGGCTGAACGGGCTGATTTGGCTTGACGGGCTTGTTCGAAATTCCGGGTCAAAAGGCGGCCGACACAGGATGACGTAGCGGCATCGTCGGCTCGGCAAGTATCGCCTCACTCGCCGAGCAGGTCGGAACGGCTAGAGGGAGGGACTGGCGTGAGCGATAAGAAGCAAAACGATCTCGATTCGACCGGTCAGGCTTCCCGCCGGCTGCGCGGCACCGACTCCGACCCGTCGCCTTTGGCGCACGCCCTGGCAAAACGGGGCCACGCGGTCCAACGCAAGCCTGTCAACACCGGCGCGCAATGGCAAACCATGGAAGACATCGCCGCGCCCGCTCAGAAGCAACCGGAGAAGGCGGCTGAGAGCGTCGTGGTGGCGCTGCGACAGCCGCGCGAGCCGGAGATTCGCAACGCACCGTTGGTGCTGTTGTTTCAGCCCGGGTTGGCTTTTCGTTCAGTTGTCGCCGTCGGCGTGGCCGCGCTGGTCGTACTGGGTTACGTGGTTGTCTATCCAGCCTTGCAGGGCTCGGCTGATCTGGAGGCATCGGCCCCGGGGTCGGGAAAATCCTCACAGCCATCCCTGCCTGCGCAGCGCAGTCCGATGCTGATCCTCCACATTGCCGGCGGATCCGTCAACCAGCCGCTGCCGCTCGGTGTCAACATCAGCCTTCCCAGTGCCAACGCGACCGTGAGCATCCGCAGGATGCCGGCCGGTGCCCGGCTGACGGTCGGAAGGCGAACGGGTCCTGGGGAATGGCGCGTGCCGGCCCGTGAGATTTCGCAAGCATTGATCATTCCACCGATCGGTTTTACCGGAGCCATGGATTTGACCGCCGAGCTTCGCGGACCCGATGGCGCTACGCTCGCCAGCAGCGCGGTACAGCCGAACTGGACCTCGGCACCCCAGAGCGCCGCCATCGCGACGGCCGCCAATCCCGCCTTCAGGACGGTGTCGGCACCGCCCATGACGTCGCTGCGGCCAGCCGGCACAGAGCCCTCCCAGCCGCCCAAGCCGGAAATCAAGCCCCGCGAGGTCGCAGATTTCATCAGGCGGGCGAAGGACCGGCTGGACCAGGGAGACTTGCATGCGGCGCGTCTGTTGCTGCTTCGCGCAGCGGAAGCCCAGGATCCGAACGCCGCGCTTTACCTGGCCAAGACCTTCGATCCGATGCTGTCGAAGCAATTCAGCGCCTTCAGCCCGGACCCTGATCCGGCACAAGCTCGTTCATGGTATCAGAAAGCCCAGGAATGGGGCTCGCCCGAGGCACAACACCAGCTCGACACGCTCGCCAGTTATCGCTGAACGCTTCGCAAGCAGGCTTGCCAACCAGAACGCCGATTACAAGCGGGATCGCCTGAAAGCACGCCGTCATCTGTGACGGCGTGCCGCGCTTCACCTTATTGATCCGCTACGGACGACGGTAGCTCGGCGTGGGCCTGGCGGCGTTCTGACCCTCAGGCGCGCCGCGCGCCATTGCAGGAATTCGCGGAACAACTGATCCTCGCGATCCGGCCGCTTGCCGATCACGCTCGGCCCCTCGATGGTGTCGGATTCGGATATGGCAGCGGTCTCGGCCCCCGGGGAGTGCAAGTCGAGCCACGCCTGCGCAGCACTGAAGCGGGTCCAGCCGGCGACCGGGGCCGGCAGCGCCACCTCTTTCCACTTGGGATGGTACGGCGGCCGCTGCAACTGCGCAATCCGGCTGAAAAGCGAATCGACCAACACGGACAGACGGCGATACCGATCGCTCGCCTTCGGCCAGTTGTAGGCCGCCAGAATGGCCTCGGCTGCAATGGTATCGACGGGAGCGCCGTCGGCAACCAGATTGGGGTAGTCCGCCGATGTGAGCTGCGAGGGCAGATATTCCTCCTGCAGCGGTGTCTCATAGCCGACCGGCACCAGATGCAGGTTGGGATCGTTCAACTGGCTCAGCCACTGCACCGGTTTGCCCTCGACGGTCACGATCGCATCGATCTCGCCCCGGCGCAGCATGTCGAGCGCCAATCGCGGCTCGCTATAGACCAGATGCGGCCTGATCCCCAGACGTTCGAACACGTTGATCGAGGTTACGAAGGTGCCGCCATCCGGCACGCCGACCACCACCGTCTTGCCATCGAGATCCTTCAGGCTGCGGATGCTCACCGGCGCAAGCACGTGCATTTCCTCGTTGAACAGCTTGGTGATGTAGACGAACTGATTGCGGATATTGTCGGCGAAGTCCTTGCGCTCGAGGTAAGCGAGCGTGTCCTTGCGCACGATCCCGGCGTCAACGCCCTTCGTCAGCAGCACGTCCGCCACCGCCTGCACGGACCCGCGTCCCAGCACGGGTAACACGCGCATCCTGGGGCCATCGTCGAGCACGGAAGCCAGATCAGCGCCGATCTGCGCGTAGGTGCTCCCGATCGAGCCGGTCATCAGGGTGACGGTGTTGAGGTTGAGCTGAGCCGCCAGTTCGTGCTTTTCCTTGCCATAACGGAACAGGGTCATGAAGGAGCTGCTGACGCTGCCCGGATCGACCCCGCTGCGCACCGAGCCGAAGCGTTGCCATCGGCCGTCCGAGAATCGCATCATCTGCATCTGCTCAAACGGCGCGTGGTCGCTCGCGCTGGTGTTAATCACGACGCCGGGAATCAACATCGGGAGCTGCAGACCCTTCAACGAGCTCGCCTGCCTCATCACATTGTCCCGCGACAGGTCATCGCCGCATTTCGTCAGCACCTCGACCGTCGCCCGGGCCACCGCGTAGCCGAAGATCGCCAGGCTGTTTTTCTTGCTCGCGGCCGGCAAATAGCGGTCCATGAAAGCGACCCACGCGTCGTAACCCGGGGCGCTTGCAATCTCCGGATCGTCGGCATCGAAGGTAAAAGCGGCGGATAACAGCCCTTCCGCATGCTGGGCGGCGGCCGGCTGCTGTACGGTGTCGACCGACACCGTCGAGAGCAGATGCACCGGCTTCCACGCCATGGCGGCGAGGCGCTGGATTGCCATGATGGAGAATTTCGGCGTCGTCAGGTCGACGAAAATGTCCGCGCCCGACGCCTTCAATCGGGTGAGCTGTGCATCGATGCTGGTGTCCGTCACCTTGTACAACTCAGCCACCACCGGGATCTTGCCGCCGAGCGCATCGTTCAGGCCCTTCAGCAACTCCTTGCCGAAGATGTCGTCCTGATAAAGTACCGCGATCCTGCCTTGCGGGTAATTCTCCAACAGATACTGCGCATAGATATGCGCTTCGATTTCATAGCTGGGCTGGAAGCCCATGCTCCAGGGGAACTCGTGCGGCTTGTCCCAGATCGAGGCGCCGGACGCGACGAACAGCTGCGGGATCTTGTTCGAGTTCAGATAGGGCTGCACCGCCGCGCTCGAGGCGGTGCCGAGGCTCGCCAGCATGAACAGGACCCCGTCATCTGCGACCAGCTTGCGGGTAAGCTCAACGGTCCTGGCCGGGTTGTAGGAATCGTCGTAGGAGATGAAATTGATCCTGCGGCCATTGACGCCGCCTTCGGCGTTGACCTTTTCGAAATAGGCCGCGATCGTCGTGCCGATGATGCTGTAGGAGGAAAGCGGACCGGTATACGACATGGTGTTGCCGATCCGGATCTCGTTGTCGCCGGCGCCCGCAGCCGCGGCCGGTTTCATAGCCATCGCACCGGCGATCGCAGCGACCATCAGCAGCGCCGCGGCGTGATGCCATAGCCGCAATCGCCGCCAACGAACGGGCTCGCGGGCCAGATGCAACCTAGATTCCGACGAGTCCCGTGCCAAATCCCGCACAATCAGCATCGTCGCACCTCAAAAGCGCACCTGGTTGGACATTTTTGGTGAGCGTTGTCCCGGACAACCCGTTGCCACTATCATGCGGACAAGCGCCGATAATTTGACTCTATTGGTTCAATTGTGTGTCGTGGTTGCACGCAAGGCCGATTGCCCGCCACGCGTTGCTGCACGGGAACTCTTTGAGGCCAGCGGCCAGCCAAAGGAAATCTAAAGGGATTGGTCGGATTAAACGGCGGCGGTTGCCGGCTCTGCAACCGCTGCAAGGTGCCGGTGGCCTATTGCGCGCTTGAGATCGGAACGCTGGCGGTTGGGCACGAAAGCATTTGCGATCGGCGGCGCGCGTAAAATTGTCGACCAGGAAGACATCGCTGTTCTGAAATTTCAGATCGGCCGTCGAAACCCGCGGATTGTTCGTCGCCGGCGTCCTCGCGGCGCCTTCCGTATTGTTATTCCCGGCGGTTCCGAGAATGGCGCCGCCGCGGATGTCCGCTCGCTGCAGCTGTGCCGCGCCGCGGACCCTTTGCCGTCGCTCCGCCGACGCCGGTTTGCACAGCAAGGCCATCGACGAAAACATTCACCAGCCGCAGGACGCTCTGCTGCCAACCCGGCTGGTCGTGCATGTAGCACATGCCGACCAGCGCCCGCAGCAGGTCTTCGGGGCTGATATCCGAGCGGATCAGGCCGGCGGCAACGGCGCGGTCCAGCAGCGCACCGACCGCCTTGGTCAGGTGATCGAACGAAAACGCCGACAGTTCCGAGTTCCCCTGCACGGCCAGCGCCAGCGCCGCCGACATGCCCTTCTTGGTGGCGACGAACTCGACATTGGAGCGCAGCCAGCGACGCAAGGCGTCGACCGGATCGGCCTCGCTCTTCAGCGCTTCCGCCAGCTCGCCGAGCTCAAGCACCTCGCGTCGATAGACCGCCTCGAACAGCGCCTCGCGGGTGGGAAAGTGTCGATACAGCGTGCCGATGCCGACGCCCGCGCGTTTTGCCACCGCCTCCAGGCTCGCATCCGGGCCGCCGGCGCTGAACACCGCCTTGGCGGATTGCAGGACGCGCTCGCGGTTGCGAACCGCATCGGCGCGCGGCTTTCGAAGCAAAGCTGCGGACTGATCTGTCATCTAACTAATCCGTGATCCCCGTCCCCTTGCAAACGGAGGATGCCTCCGTATACTAACCTAAACGTGCCGCTCCTGCCACGTGCCGTCGACCAAACTCCGGCGGCCGCGAGTTCGATCGGCGACGCGAACTCTTGATCATCGGACCGCTCGATGTCAGCCGCCACTTTCGGGGACACGCCGGCTCGATTCCATTTGACCATAGCAGCATTGATCGGAGCACTGCATGAACTTCTCCATCAGCCTTACCGTGAACGGAGTGCAGCGCAACGTCGATCTGTCGGACCCGCGCGTCACTCTGCTCGATCTCCTGCGCGAGCGACTGCATTTGACCGGCACCAAAAAGGGTTGTGACCGCGGCCAATGCGGCGCCTGCACGGTTCTGGTCGACGGGCGACGGATCAATTCCTGTCTGGCGCTCGCCATCAGCCAGGACGGCGCGGATGTGCTGACGATCGAGGGCGTCGCCCGCGGTGACCAGCTGCATCCGGTGCAGGCCGCCTTCATCGCGCATGACGGCCTGCAATGCGGCTTTTGCACGCCCGGCCAGATCATGAGCGCAATCGGCCTGATCGAGGAAGGCCACGCCGGCGACGACCCTGAGCGGGTACGGGAAGGCATGAGTGGAAACCTCTGCCGATGCGGGGCGTATGCGGGCATTACTGAAGCGGTGCTGGAGGCACAGAAAATCCTGGCCGCGGCCAACCAGAGGCGCTCGGCATGAAGACCTTCGATTACGTCAGACCTACCACCATTGCGGAAGCCGTATCGGCCGCGGCCGAGCCGGGCGCCGCCTATCTCGCTGGGGGCACCAACCTGCTCGACCTGATGAAGGGCGGGATCAGCCGCCCGAATCGTCTCGTCGATATCTCGCGACTGAAAGTATTGGATCGCATCGAACATCTCGCCGATGGCGGCATCCGCATCGGCGCGCTGGTTCGCAATGCCGATCTGGCGCACGATCCCGATTTCGCAAGGTTCTATCCTGCCGTGGCCGAGGCTCTGCTGTCGGGTGCCTCGGCGCAGCTGCGCAATGCCGCAACCGTCGCCGGCAATGTATTGCAGCGAACGCGCTGTGGATATTTCTACGACACCGCCAGCGCCTGCAACAAACGCGAGCCGGGTGCCGGCTGCGACGCCCTTCACGGCGAGAACCGATTGCACGCCGTGCTCGGCTGGAGCAAGGCCTGTATCGCCACCCACCCGTCGGATTTCTGTGTACCGCTGGCCGCCCTTGATGCCGTCGTGGAGATCGAGGGCAAGGCCGGCCGGCGCGAGGTCACACTGGAGGATTTTTACCGCCTGCCCGGCGACAGGCCGGAACGCGAAAGCAAGCTCGATCCCGGTGATTTGATCATCGCCATCAGGCTGCCCGCCAAGGCCCGCGCTTTCGCGGCCCACGCACGCTATCTCAAGCTCCGCGAACGCACCTCCTACGCTTTCGCGATCGTCTCGGCCGCGGCCTGCTTGCGGATCGAACAGGGTACCATCGCAGAGGCGCGACTGGCGCTCGGCGGCGTCGCCGCCAAGCCGTGGCGGGTCCGCGCGGCGGAAGCGACCCTGGCAGGCTCGCATCCCGATCCCGCGGCGTACCGCCGCGCGGCCGAAGCGGCGCTCGCCGACGCCAAAGCCTCCGGAGAGAATGGCTTCAAGATCGAGCTGGCGCGGCGCATCGTAGTGCGCGCGCTGACATCAGCCGCGGCGGGAACGCCGCGCCGCATCCCTGCCCTTCCAGCCTCCCTTTTCTCGACCGCTCCAGGAGCATTGCAAAATGCCTGAGATACGTCTCACCGACAATGCAGCCCATGCCCGGCACGGCTCCAATATCGGGCAGCCTTTGACCCGACGCGACGGCCTGCTCAAGGTCAGGGGCGAGGCCCGCTACGCCGCGGACAATCACCCCGAGGGAATGCTGCACGCCGTCCTCGCAGTCAGCCACATCGCGCGCGGTCGGGTCAGCTTCCTCGACGTGCAGGCAGCCATGAGCCATCCAGGTGTCGTCGACGTCATGACGCCCAAGAACCGTCCCGCCCTCACGGAGGATCCGGACGCCAAGACCAATCCGTTCATGTTCCGGCTCGATCTGTTGCAGAACGACCAGGTGCGCTATCCAAACCAACCGATCGCGGTGGTGATCGCCGAGACGCTGGAAGCTGCGACCGAAGGCGCGGCGCTGCTGTCGCCGCGCTACGAATCGTTGCCTGCCCGCGTCGGCCTGGATGGGAGCGAAGCTTTCGTGCCGCCGGCCGTCGGCGTCGGCAACCCCACCGAAATGCGGCGCGGCGATGTGGAGGCGGGTCTCAAGGCGGCGTCACAGCACATCGATGCGACCTACGAGACGCCGACCCAGTACCACAATGCCATGGAGCCGCATGCCATCGTCGCGGCGTGGGACGGCGATCGGCTGTCGATCGACACGCCGAGCCAGGGCCTCGCCATGGCACGAGGGCGGATCGCCGGACTGTTCGGCATCGCGCCGGAGCAGATCCATATTCGCAGCCCGTTCCTCGGCGGCGGCTTCGGCTCCAAGGGCTTTATTTCCAGTCCGCAGCTGCTCGGCATCCTGGCGGCCAGGCTGGTCGGCCGGCCCGTCAAACTCGTGCTGCGCCGTGAACAGATGTATGGCCCGGTGGGCCATCGTTCACCCTCCCGCCAAAGGCTTCGCATCGGCACCGATGGCGAGGGCCGGCTGACGGCGATCGATCATCAGGCCAAGGTCGCGTCGAGCACGTTCGATGATTTCTTCGAGCCGGCCGCCGACGCCTCGCATACGCTCTACGCCAGCCCTGCGATTGCCACCTCGCATCGGGCGGTCCGCATCGACACCGGCACGCCGTTGTTCATGCGGGCTCCCGGTGAGGCGACCGGCTCGATCGCGCTGGAGAGCGCGATCGACGAGGCAGCGTGGGCCTGCGGGCTGGACCCTCTCGCCTTCCGCATCAGGAACTATGCCGACGTCGAACCGATTTCCGGCAAGCCCTTCTCCTCCAAGGCGCTGCGCGAATGCTACATGCAAGGCGCCGAGCGCTTCGGCTGGTCGAGACGCCCACTGGCGCCACGACAGATGCGCGACGAGGCGGGCTTGTTGCTCGGCTGGGGAATGGGGACCGCGACATTTCCGGCGCTGATGTTTGCCGCCGAGGCGCGTGCGGTGGTGCGCCACGACGGCTCTGGCCTGATGGAGACGGGTGCGCACGACATGGGCCAGGGCGCCTGGACCGCGCTCGCCCAGATCGCGGCCGACGGACTAGGACTCGACCTCGATCGGCTCGAGTTCAGGTCAGGCACGTCAGACCTGCCGGACGCGGGCATCGCCGGCGGCTCGGCCCATACCGCAACCGCAGGCATGGCGATCCATAATGCCGGCGCCGCCCTGATCGCCAAGTTGGCTGATCTCGCTACGACCAATGAGCGCTCGCCCTTGTTTGGAGCCGGCAATGCCGGCGTCGTTGCCCGCAACGGACGCTTGTTCCGTCGCGACGATGAAAGCCGCAGCGAGAGCTATGCCGATATCCTGTCCCGCGCCGGTCTCGCCGAGGTCGAGGCGCGCGGCAACGGCGCGCCCGATCCGGCGGCGCAATCGGCCTACGCCATGCACGCGCACGGCGCGGTGTTCGCCGAGGTCAAGGTCGATCCCGATCTCGGACAGATCCGCGTCAGCCGGATGGTCGGCGCTTTCGCAGCCGGGCGGGTCATCAATCCTCGCCTGGTGCGAAGCCAGATTTACGGCGGCATGATCTGGGGCGTGTCGTTTGCGCTGCACGAGCAGGCGGTAGTCGACCGCCGCTCCGGCCGCACGCTCAACGCCAACCTCGCCGACTACCACATTCCTGTGAATGCCGACCTGCCGTCGCTGGAGGCTCTGATGATCGAGGAGCACGATCCCCACGTCAACGCACTCGGCATCAAGGGTGTCGGCGAAATCGGCATCACCGGCTCGGCCGGCGCGGTGGCCAACGCGGTCTGGCACGCGACGGGAATCCGGGTGCGCCATTTTCCAATCGGGATCGAGGACCTCGTGACGGCGGATGACGGGCTGGCCCGATAATTCCGCGGGGATCTGCAGCGCCTCACAAAACCCGGGTCGTCCGGCATCTGGTATGTAGTACCGTGAACGACGTGCTGCCTATCTGGCGACATTCGGGACGCGGCTGTCCATCGCGTACGGTGTGATCCCTTAATCGTGAACCATCGTGGAGGCCGGCGGCGGGTCGCATCTATTGAAATCGCCGGGAATGTAAGGTAGCATGCATTCACTTTTAAATTGAGTTCGCATTTTGATTACTCATTGTGGGGCCGGCGGTCCCACCGATTTCGTTCGGCCGATCCCAGTTTGCAGAGTCGGAACTGTTCCCAGAGCGTTCTCAGGGATGGCCACAATCAGCAGGAGA
This sequence comes from uncultured Alphaproteobacteria bacterium, assembly GCA_963736075.1. Taxonomy (GTDB): domain Bacteria; phylum Pseudomonadota; class Alphaproteobacteria; order Rhizobiales; family Xanthobacteraceae; genus Bradyrhizobium. The sequence continues at coordinate 180,123 of CAVTNW010000034.1, forward strand.
ATACGCGTGACATCTTCAGGCACAATCCGTCCGCTGTATGGCGTCATTATCCGCGACAAGTGCAAGTCGGCCGACCTTGAGACCTTGGTGGCCTATAGAACGGTGGCTCGTGATCTCCTGAAGGATCACAAGGGATCGGACGCCAAGGATCTCGCGGACGCGGTCCAGGAGCTCGACAAAGCGATCGCGGCGAAGCCGGCCAAAAAATAGTTTAAGCTACGTTCGAGGCGGATCGCGGTTTTGGAGTGCTGATACGACTGGCACGCCGTCGCGGCGGCGCCTTCGTGCGCTCCGCGTTTTGGTGGCCGCGATCTCGACGACATCTCAACCTTGAGGAGACGTGCATGGCTCAGTATGACAACGGCGGAAATGGAAACATCAGGCAGCTCTATGGCGCCACCATTCGTGACAAGATCAAGACTGCAAGTCTGGAAACCTTGCAAGCCTATCGTATCGTGGCGAACGACTTGCTCAAGAGCAACGAAGGCGATGATGGCGAGTTGCGTGCATCGCTCGGCGATCTCGAAAAGGCCATCGCGGCGAAGAAATAGAGCATGCGGAGCGCGCCTAATCGTGCAACGGCGCCCGGTCGACATGCCGGGCCAAAGGCTGCAAGTCGATGACAGAATTCTCACGCGATAGCGGGCCGCGGCGCAGGCTCTCGCTTCGCGACCAGATCGACTGCGTGCCGGTCTATGTGGTCTGGGAAACCACCCTCGCCTGCAATCTGAAATGCGTTCACTGCGGCTCGCGCGCCGGTCATCGCCGCGCCAGTGAGCTCAGTACCGGCGAGTGCATCGAGGTCATCCGCCAGCTCGCCGAACTCGGTACCCGTGAAATCACCATCATCGGCGGCGAAGCCTTCATCCGCAGGGACTGGCTGACGCTGATCCGCGCGATCCGCGACCGCGGCATCGACTGCACGATGCAGACCGGCGGCTACAAGCTGTCACGCGAAATGATCAAGGCCGCTGTCGATGCCGGCCTGCTCGGTCTCGGCGTATCGGTCGACGGCCTGCAGGCGTTGCACGACCGGTTGCGCGGCGTTCCCGGCTCTTACCGCGAAGCCATGCGCGTGCTGGAGGATTGCCGCAGTCTCGGGCTGATCGCGAGCGTCAACACCCAGATTACTTCGACGGTGATGCCGGAACTTGCCGAACTGATGGACATCATCGTCGCTGCCGGCGCCCGCTATTGGCAGGTCCAGCTCACGGTGGCGATGGGCAATGCGGTCGATCATGACGAAATCCTGCTGCAGCCCTTTGAGCTGTCCACGCTGATGCCGCTGTTGGCGGATCTGCATCAGCGCGGACGCGAGCGCAACCTGCTGCTGTTGCCGGGCAACAACGTCGGCTATTTCGGTCCCTATGACGTACTGTGGCGCGGTCCCGACCGCGGCTATTACAGCGGCTGTCCCGCCGGCCAGAATGCGATCGGCCTGGAGGCGGACGGAACGCTCAAGGGCTGTCCGTCGCTCGCGACCGACCGCTATGGCGCGGGCGACGTCCGCGACACCCCGATCGCGGAATTATGGGCGACCCATCCGGCGCTGCAATTCAACCGCAACCGGGGCGTCGAAGATCTGTGGGGCTTTTGCCGGAGCTGCTATTACGCCGAGGCCTGCCGCGGCGGTTGTACCTGGACCGCCGATTCCCTGCTCGGCCGGCGCGGCAACAATCCCTACTGCCATCACCGCGTTCTGACGCTCGCCCAGCGCGGCATCCGCGAGCGCATCGTCAAGGTTGCGGAGGCCCCCTCGCTGCCGTTTGCCACCGGTCGTTTTGCCTTGGTCGAAGAACCGATCCCGGCGGCAGAGACACTGCCCGTCGAAATACACTGCGGATGAGCGGCCCTCCCTCAACGCCACCGCAAGGCCGCGCCGCACCGGTTCTGTTGCTCTGCCGACAATGCCTGCGCTATGTCTTCGAGGGCACCGCGGCCTGTCCGCACTGCGGCCGCGACGCCCGCGAAATCGGCGCGCGCTATCTCGACGGCAGCTATCTCGCCATCGAAACCATGCAGCGCATCGACCGCGCCGTGGAGCGGCGGGACAGCACCATGAACCAATCGCGTGATCGGCGTTCGCCCTGAGCTTGGTTCATCCGCGCGCGGGTCGCGCTCCATAAAATGCTGATGGCGATCGTCCGCCGCCAAGACGTTTCCGACCCCCGATCACCCGTCAGGTTCCGTGCGGCCTGAACTTGAAGAGCACACCGGTCTCGACTTCGGTGGGACGCCCGGCCACCACATACGGCTTGAATTCCCAGTGCGTCAGCGCCTCCACGATCGCCTGGCGCTGCGCCGGGCTGGCACTGATCACGTGCACGTGGCGGACCCGGCCGTCTTGGCCGATGATGATCCGGACCGGCACGTTGACGCCCCTGGGTTCGTTGGGAACCGGATCGACCCTGCGCACGAGGGTCTGCTCCGTCGCGTAGTCCTTGATGCAGACCGGAGTTGTCTGCTCGGCGCCGGGCGGCACTGGCGCGCCGGCTTCGCCAGGCAGCGCCATCGCCTCAAGACCGCGCGCGATGTTCTCGACCTGAGCCCGATCCGTGCCGGTGATGTTGAACATGACCGAATGGCAGCGCAGTTCCGTCGCCAGCCAGACGCGGTAGAGGCCGCCGGCATGATAGTCGAGGCGCCAAAACTCATGGCCACGGATCGCCGTGCTGTCGAGCCCGCGGTCGATCGTCATGTAGGAGATGCCCCGGATGGAATCGCGGAAATCCGCCGCCATCTCGGCGGCGCTCGCGAACGTCTTGGTGCCGAAGAACAGGTCCTGGGCGACGATCAGGATCGACCCACGGTCGGCCTTGGTGCCGTCGAACGCGGACAGCACATAGGAGCCGACGGCCGACGGCGGCGGCCCGGCGAGGCCCTCGGACCACCCTTGCGGCAGAGGCACGGAGAGGCCGAAATATTTGTTTTCGTAGGCCTTGCCGACGACCGATCCAAACTCCGGATCCGAGCCGTCCCAATCTTTTGCCGGAGCGCCCGGCGGCGGCTGTGACGGCGAATCCGACTGCGCCAGCGCACGGCAGCCCGCGATCTCCGCGATCGACATCTGCCCTATCCAGACGCCGACCGTCAGCGATAGAAAAACCAGACCGCGAGCCGCTCTAGTCAACGGTCCCTCCCCGCCCGGACACCTCGTTCGCGCATTCGCCGCCCCGCAAAAAGACTGGGTCATGCGGTAGGTATTATAGCAACGCGCTTTGCGATCACAACCTTAAATTGGCTGCAGCTGAGCCGCGTGTCGTCTGCATCCGCGCTTGGCGCGCGCGTTTCCGGGTGGCCCGGTTCCAATTTTGCCAGACGTTCGACCAGGAACTGCCAGTCGAGCCCGGGACAACGTCGCGAGCCCCAGCGGATCATGGATTGGCAGAAAATGGCCGAGCGGTAAAATCGCGCTTGACGGCAACCTTTAATTGATCAATCTTAGATGTGTCGATGACGTGAATACACGCTCGGCGTATGTTGGGGCTTTCCGAAACAACTAACCTTTAACATTTCGACCCGGGATGATGGGACGCGCGGCAGTAATGCTCGTGTCGATCATAACCCGTGGCCGTGGAGGATATGGAGAGGTCACATGAGAAGGATTCGCCTGAGCACAGCAGTCAGAGTCGCAGCAAGAAACAAGCCGAGGACCGGAGCGGTCATCGGCGGCGCCATCGTCATCAGCCTGCTCGCCGCCTCGGGAGCGGCATTCGGTCAGGTCGTGGTGGATCCGGGTCCGCGCGGCGGCGCTCCGGGCGCCGGCGGATCGGTGAGTGGGCTGTCCAACCTGGATCAGGCTTTCTTCACGGCGGCGCAGACGCGCTTCCAGGAGGTCAATTCGGTCAGTGGCAACATCGCCAACGAGACGGGTAACGGCCTCGGCCCGGTTTTCAACGGCAACAGTTGCGCCATGTGCCATGCATTTCCGGCGCTCGGCGGCTCCAGCCCGAAGGTCAACCCGCAGGTCGCGCTGGCCAACTTGAACGGCGCCACCAATACGGTGCCGTCCTTCATCACTTCCAACGGCCCGGTTCGCGAGGCGCGCTTCATCAAGAACGCGAGTGGCGCACCGGACGGCGGCGTCCACGACCTCTTTACGATCACCGGCCGCTCCGACGCCTCAGGCTGCAACATCAGCCAGCCGAACTTCAACCAGGCCATCGATCAGAGCAACATCATCTTCCGTATCCCGACGCCGGTGTTCGGGCTCGGATTGGTAGAGAATATTCCCGATGCCAACCTGATCTCGCAGGAGGCAAGCCTGCAGACCCTTCAGACCGCGCTCGGCATCACCTCCGGCGTGTTCAACATCAGCGGCAACGACGGCACCATTACCCGCTTCGGCTGGAAGGCGCAGAACAAGTCGCTGCTGATCTTCTCGGGCGAAGCCTATAATGTCGAAATGGGCGTCACCAACGAGGCTTTTCCCGATGAGCGGAACACCACGTCAGGGTGCGTGTTCAACGCCACCCCGGAGGATTCGACCAATGTGATCGACAACGAGGCGAGCAACAGTCCGGCGTCGGATTTCTCCTCTGACATCGTTAATTTCGCGGCCTTCATGCGCCTCCTGGATCGGCCCACACCGGCGGCTGCGACCAGTCAGACCACCAATGGCGCCCAGCAGTTCGATAATATCGGCTGCACCCGCTGCCACATCCCGCATCAGAAGACCGCAAACTCGGTGTTCGGCTCCGGAATGAGCGCTGTGGAGATCAGCGTCTACAGCGACTTCGCCCTCCACAGTATGGGTGTCGGCCTGCAGGACCAGATCAGCCAGGGCGCGGCTAACGGCCAGCAATTCCGCACGGCTCCGCTGTGGGGGCTCGGCCAGCGCCTGTTCTTCCTGCATGACGGGCGTGAAAGCGACCTGCTCTCGGTGATCGCCGATCACCAGAGCTCGGGCTCGGAAGCGAATCAGACGGTGACCAATTTCAACGGCCTGTCGCCGACCAATCAGCAGGACATCATCCTGTTCCTGCGTTCGCTCTAACGAAATCCGCGCCGTGGCGGCCGTCCACTCGGCCGCCACGGCGCTCATTCTATGACCGATTTCAAATAATGCGGGCGCCAGGATAACCGATATTTCAGTTTTGCTTGAGGGTTCCATGCGGACTAAGCGCATCGATCACGTCAGGCAAGTGCTTGGCCAGGAAACCAAAGATTTGATCCGGCGGCATATTCAGCGTCGTCGAAATCTTTTCGACGACGCCGCTGCCCAGCGCAGCTTCCAACTGCTCCGCGGTGATCGGTTGGTTCGGGCCGCTGCCCAGCCATGACTCCACCTGGGGTCCAAGCCCCGACTGACTGAGCTTATCCAACAAGCCCTGCAGGGACCCCAGGCTGGTCCCGGCTAACGCTTTCGACAGCAGGCCGGGCAGAACCTGAGCTTCCACCTGACCGAGGATGCCGCTCGTCAATCCATCAAAAATTCCCATTCGAAGTCCCCAAAGGTTGAAAATGCCGAGCGTCCACTGTGGTTGGCAGCCTCTTGACGCGGGTCACGCGAGGTTGGCCGCGAACCTTTTCGACCATATCCCAGATTACGATCCCGCTCCCACTAAAATGCAGCGATCATGAGGGTCATAAAGATACCGCTTACACATCACCACGAACGCACCGTTGTCTCTACGCCACGGTGTAACGAAGGACTGCGCCAACCTCCGATGTCGTCACCCCATTTGATCAGCCCATCCACCACGACGCGGCGGCGCGGTGGATGAGCTCAGCATTCGAGAATACCGCTGGTGGGGCGGTCAGATCGATCGGGCGCTGCAAGACTGGCTCATCTGATTAAGCCGAGCGATGAAAGTCTGCGTTCAGAAGGCGGGTGCGCCAAACTTTCCAGCGCTTCGCAAAACCAATACGTTGGCTACGCCTGGACACAACGAAACCGCGCCGCGCCATACATGCCATCTGAGCAGAGCCTTGCGAAGCAAGGCGCCGCGAAGCATGCTTGGTTCTGCTTCACCAGGGGATCCGTGATGCCTGTCGACGCTCAAGCCGCTACTGACCGCCTGATGCGCTTCCTCGCCGTCGAGGGCGTGACCGGAAAGGAGGCCGCGATTGGGCGCGAGCTGGCCGCGGCGCTGGAGCAAAGCGGCGTGCCGGTGGACGCGATCCGCCTGGACGACGCGAACACACGCATTCCCGTGCCGACGCAGACCGGCAACCTCATTGTCGATCTGCCCGGGCGTGGCGCGATGCACAACCAGCCGCGGATCCTATTCATGACCCACATGGACACGGTGCCGCTCTGCGCCGGCGCGAAGCCGAAGCTTGCCGGCCGGAAGATCGTCAATGAGGCGAAGACCGCGCTCGGCGGCGACAATCGCGCCGGCTGCGGCGTTCTCGTCACGCTGGCGGCCGAGCTTGCGAAGCAGGAGCTTGATCATCCGCCCATCACGCTTCTGTTCTGCGTGCGGGAAGAGAGCGGGCTATGGGGCGCGCGCCATGTCAAGACCGCCGACCTCGGCTCGCCGGTGATGGCCTTCAACTACGACGGTGGCTCGGCCTCCAACGTCATCATCGGCGCCGTCGGCGCGGATCGCTGGCAGGTCGAGATTTTCGGCCGCGCCTCGCACGCCGGCGTCGCACCGGAGCGGGGGATCAGTTCGACCATGATCCTTGCGCTCGCGCTCGCAGACGTCAAGGCGGGTGGCTGGTTCGGCAAGGTGGTGAAGGGCAAGCGGCAGGGCACCAGCAATGTCGGGCCGGTCAGCGGCGGCGACGGCCGGCCGGCCGGAGACGCCACCAATGTCGTCACCGACTATGTCAACGTGCGCGGCGAAAGCCGCAGCCACGACAGCAAGTTCTTCAGGGAGATCACCAAGGCCTACAAGGCGGCGTTCGAGAAGGCCGCAAAGCGCGTCAAGAACAGCGATGGCAAGTCGGGCCGCGTCAAATTCAAGGCCGAGACCGACTACTACCCGTTCCGCATGAAGGACAGCCTGCCCGTGGTCAAGCGCGCGGTCGCAGCCATATCCGGCATCGGAGGAACGCCGACCATTCGCTCTGCCAATGGCGGGCTCGATGCGAACTGGATGGTCCGTCACGGTGTTCCGACCGTGACCTTCGGCGCCGGGCAGAACGAGGTCCACACGATCGACGAATGGATCAATCTCGACGAGTACGACCGAGCGTGTGCGCTCGCGCTACAGGTCGCGACGATGCGGTGAGCTTCAGCGAGCACATCCCTTCCGGATCTCGGCCAGCGCCGCGTCCCGCCGTTGCTTCGCATAGGCGCGCAGCTCTCCGACTGTGGCAAAGGTTCTGGTAATCGGCTTGCCGCTGTCCGGATGGCCCGGCAATCCCGCCAGATATTTCTTGGTGATCTTGCAGATGTGCGGCGCCGGCGGGGCGGCCAGCTGCTCGGGCGTGGGTTCGCAATCACCGGTGATTTGCGCTTCGGTAATGACTGAAGTCGAGGATGTGCCGGCATACAGCGGTAGATTGCTCGGACAGTCGGTGCGCATTTCGGTCAGCCCGAAATTTGCATAGTCGAACACCGGCGCGATAGACGGGGCATTCAGGTCGCGCTGAGTGAGAAACAAACTGCCCGGCTGCGACGGCGTCAGCAGGTCCTGCAGGAAACGCAGGATCGATGTATTCTGGTACGGGTTGCTGCAGATCCCGGCTTGCAGCCAAGGCGAGATCAGGAGGACGGGCGTCCGCGGACCGAGCACGCTGAAATCGAACGAATAGACCGTCCCGCCCGGCGACCATTGCCAGGTCGAAACCTCTGCGTTTTGGTCGGGCGGACTGGCCGCCGGGACGCTCTTGTGATCGTACATGCCGCCGTTTTCATCGAAATTCACGATCAGCAGCGTGTTGTTCCAATACTCGCTCGCCCGCAAGGCGTTGTAGACGCATGCGAGCAGGTTCTCTCCGGATTCCACGATGGAATTGGGATGCATGCTGGTGTCCGGACCGAGATCGTTCCAGCACATGATGAAGCTGTAGAACGGCAGCGTGCCGTTACTGAGATCGGCGAACAGGTTGGCGATCGGCACCTGCGTCACGTTATATTGCGTCGGACTGGCTGCGTTGTATTGCTCGCTGAAGACCGTCGTGTTGAGCCAGTCGGTGTCGCAGTTGCTGCCCAGCCAATACATCTTCCAGGTATGATTGTTGTTCTGGATCTGCTCGTAAATGGTGGGGCGATTGACCCTGTCGGAACCTTGCGTCTCCGGATAGGGATTGAGGGACGCGTCGTCATTGTCGTCAATGCCGAGATCGCCCGTGGTCGCGCAATGCATGAAGGCGCGGTTCGGCGCGGTATGACCGGGCATGTCGCAGTGCCATGCGTCGCAGGTCACGAAATTCCGCGCCAATGTATGGAAGACCTGCATCGAGTTCCATTCGAAATAGCTCATCACGCCCGCAATCGGCGATGGGCCGGTAGTGTTTCCAGGCGCGACCAGAAAGCCGCTGTTGGTCGGCGGATAGGTGGTGGCGGGAGCATTCTGCGGTTGCCCGCCGATGATGCCGGTCGTTCCCGGACCATAAAGGTCGCACAACATCGCATCCGAGAAATCGTGGTTGAAGCTGTCACCCTTGAATACAGTCGATTCATTATTGGGGCTTTGCTCGTTTCCGATATCCGGGAAAATCGCCGCCGGGTAGACTGGTGGATTGTAGCCGGGACCTTTCGTGCCACACTGCGGCGCGGTGGGATTCATCGTGTTATAAAGGTTTGAATAGACGTTCCCGCTGGGATCCAGCACGCCGTCGACGCCCGGCATCGCGCCGAGCAGATGGTCGAATGAGCGATTTTCGAACATCAGCACGATGACATGGGCAATATTGCCGATGGCGCTCGCGGGATTTGGTTGCCTTGAACTCGTCATGGTTCTTCTCCCTCTCGGGAACGTTACTGTGCCGATCGGAGTGTAATGCATGTCCATTCGCGCACAAGTAGAATACGAAGTCGTCCAGCGCCCCAATCGGCCAAGGTCAGGAAGTCCGCATGACCGGTCGGAGGCAACGAGGCCAATTCGCACAGAACCCGGGAACTCGGTGCACGCAAGAGGCCGGATGGACCCATGGCGGCGTGTGAGTCCGAACTACCGATATTGTCATCTTCAAAATTACATCTCTCACACCGCAGTCCGCGTGGCGGTTTATCCCAGGACCGTGCCGCAACGTTATCCCTTGAGAGGCCGGTTCAATTCGGTGCGCCATCCCTCTGGATCAGGCGTCGATTGCGGCCCGATGGAGTAAAGCTCCCACAAGTCATCGGCTTGATCGTACCCATTAGCCTTGATCCATTTGTTGAATTCGCTCCACGCGGCGGGCAATCCCTCGTATGGGCCACTGTAGACAGTGCGCGCAACTTTTGCCGCCGGAAGTTCACCCGGCTTCACGCGTCCAATCGCCTTGATCGGCGTCGAGACCCTTAAGCCCAATTCAAAATCGAAGTTGTCCGCGCTCATCTTCAAGTGATGTGCAAAAATGGCCCCTTCGGGCTTGATCCCCTGCTCTGCTAGCGCCGCCATTAATTCTCCGACAGCAAGGCCAAAGACTTTAATCATGTCGCCGCGTGGAACGCTGAGGTGAATGACGGCGGCTGTCTGGGCCTTGGTCTGGACGATCTGCGGTGTGTCGAGCACCATCGTTACTCCTTTTTATTTAAGTTGAAGTATCAGCCTAAGGCGTCCGATCGGACGTAACTGGCTACGTGCCGATGGTCAGCGCGACAATACGAAATGCGTGGCCAGCTCCGTTGGCACCGTCTCCCTCACCCGATAGCCAAGGCCCGGCAGGTCAATTTCCGCAAACAGGGATTCGCCTTGGCCGAGAAAGATGGGCGACATTGCGAGGTGCATCTCGTCGATTGCGCCTGCGACAAGATACTGGCGAACCGTCGAAACGCCGCCGCCGATCTTCACGTCCAAGTCGCCCGCGGCGGCCTTGGCCTGGACGAGCGCCGACTCGATCCCTTCGGTGACGAAATAGAAAGTCGTCCCGCCCTCCATCTCGATGGGCGCCCGGGCGTGGTGCGTGAGGATGAAGGTCGGCGCGTGATACGGAGGATTTTTGCCCCACCAGCCCTTCCAGTCCGGTCCGCCCCAATCGTCGCCGGCTGGCCCGAACATATTGTGGCCCAGAATGAAGGCGCCGAAGCCTTCCATCGCTGCGCTGGCGAAGCGATCATCCGTGCCGCCGTCCTGCCCGATCATCGATCGAAAGGCCCGCGTCGGGTAGAACCAGTTATGCAACTCCCGGCCCCTTTTGCCGAGCGGATGCTCTAAGCTCTGGTCCGGTCCGGCGCCGAAACCGTCGGCGGAAACTGCAAAACCTCTTACGCGCACTTTGCCCACGGAGCACCTCCCTCTGATAGTGAATTAATCCAAGTAAAAGTTTTTCGTGGGCGAACCCTCAAACCTGCAACAGATGAGGACCAATCCTATTCTTGCGATTGACGCATCACGTGTGCAATCACACCGGTCCCAGCTATTTGAGACCCTTAGCCGCTGCCTCAACGGCCGCTTTCGGATCCGCGCCGTTGACCACGATTTGCTCGAGCGTCGCAGCGAGCACCCGCTTCTGGAGAACCGGTCCCAGTTTCAGGACGGGGACGCCGCTTTCGCTAAGCGGTAGCTGACCTGAATTGACCGCCTCCGTTAGGACCTCCAGGGAGCGCCGACCTGCCGGTGTCTTGAGCAGCGGCTGATCGAGAAAATCCGGATTTTCAGCTACGCTCCTGAGCGGCGGCCAATAATGCACCGGAACACTCTTCATGACGGCGATCTTGTTGGCGCCGGTCTCCATGAATTTGATAAACTGTGCCGTCTCCTTCTGAAACGGTGCGCCTTTCGCAATAGCCCAACTCTTCACATAGAGGAAGCTGGCCGGATGCGCGCCTTGGCCCGGCCCAACCGGATGAAGCATGGGGACCGCCACGTCCAAAAGCTTAGGGTTCGACTTTTCGAGCAGACTGAGGAGACGGAAGGGATATTCCGTGTGCGCGACCGCGCCTGTGACAAATGCATTCTGCATTTCATTGTTCGAATAGTTGTTGGCGCCAGGGGGTGCGAACTTGGCAAGCTTTGCCAGATACTCGAACGACTGCACCGCCTGCGGCTTGTCCAATGTGAGATCGCCGGCCGCATTGAACACGGTGGCGCCATTTGACCACATCCAGTTCTGCGTGTTGTCGTTGGTCAGCGAATTGTTGCCGATCGCCAGCGCCGTGCCATAGGTTTTCGTCCCGCCGGCCCTTTCGCTGGCTTGCGCAAGGACCTCGACATTGTGGAGGTATTCATCCCAGTTCTTTGCTTCCTTGAGGCCATTGGCCTCGTAAAGGTCCTTCCGGTACCACAGCACGTTGACGCCGACGCTGAACGGAATTCCCCAAACCTTGCCTTCCAGCGTGTTGGCATCGAGGAACTGTTTGAAATAATCCTGTCTCCCGATCGCGTCGACGATGTCGTCGACGGGAGCAATGGCGCCTTGCCTGGCAAGCTGGAACAGGTCGTATTGATTCGAAATCGTGACCAGCTGCGGCGGCGCGCCTGCCGCCAGCGCTTGCATCAGTTTCTGATTGAGATCCTGAAATCCGACATACTGGAATTTGATCTTGACGCTGGCATTGTCCTTTTCGAAGGCGGCGACGATCTTGTCGAATGCCGCCTGCGTGTCGGGGTTGGTCTCGGTCGTCATGACCGTGATGGTTGCGTCCTCCGCGCGCGCGGCGCCAAGGCCGCCGAGCGCGAGACTGACGGCCAATCCAGTTATTTTTGCCAGCCGCGATAGTTTCGGCATGTATTCCTCCCGTTTTTCCTTTTTTGTTCAGCCTTTGACGGCGCCGGCACCCAGGCCCTCGATAAGCCATCGCTGAGCAATGCTGAAGCCGATCAATACCGGCAGCGTGATCAACACGCCACCGGCCATCAGCAGTCCCCATTCGACACTAGTTGCTTCGACAAAGCCAGCTACGCCGACCGGGAGCGTCTTCTTGGTCTCGTCGACGATCAGGACGAGGGCGAATAGATAGTCGTTCCAGGACAGGATGAACGAAAACACAGAGATGGCTACCACGCCGGGAATGGCGATCGGCAGGATAACCGCCCACAGCGTGCGCAACCTGCCGGCGCCGTCGATCATCGCGGCTTCATCGAGATCGATCGATATCGCTTCGAAAAAGATGATGGCGAGCCACATCGCCAGCGGCAGCGTAAAGCTGATATGGGCCAATGCCAGTCCGAACAGGCTGTTGACCAGGCCGGCATTCTTCAACATCACGAACAGCGGGATGGAGAGCAGGATCGGGGGAAACATGTAGGTGAACAGCACGCTGCTTGCGATCAGTTTGCGGCCGGGAAACTCGAATCGCGTGACCCCGAAGCCAGCCAGAACGGCTGTCAGCACCGAGCCTGCCGTCGCTAGAACGGCTACCACCAGACTGTTCAGGAAATAGCGAGCGAACAGGGTCTTGTGCAGCAATTCCGTGTAATTCTGCAGGGTGCTGGCGCCGCTTGGAAGCACATCGAACGTGCGGCTGAACAGGTCGCCATATTGTTTCAGCGACGAAATAATCATCCAGTAAAGCGGAAAACAGACGATCGAGATCGTGATAACGATCAGGGCCCAAAGCAGGACGCGTTGGTTGAGGCTCATTGGACCATCCCGCGTCGCATGGCGCGCGTGTACCAGGCGCCGAACGCGGCCAGCAGCATAAAAATACAGGCCGATGCCGCGGCACCGGCGCCGAGCCGATATTCCTGGAAGGCCCTGAGGTAGGCCAGGATCGGCAAGGTCTGGGTGCGGCCGACCGGGCCGCCCTGGGTCAACAGCCAGATGGTGTCAAATTTGTTGAACATCCACAGACCGCGAATAAAGACAACCAGCAGGATGGTCGACCTCAATTCAGGCAGCACGACATACCGGAACCTCTGCAGCGCCCCCGCGCCATCCATGTAGGCGGCCTCAAAGAGGTCGATCGGTATCACCTGCAGCCGGGCCAGAACCTGGATCGTGATGAAGGGAAAGAACATCCAGACGTTGACGACGATGACGCTGCCCATCGCCAGATCGGGCGATCCGAGCCAGGCAATGCCTTCATGAATCATTCCGATTTTCATCAGAAACAAATTGATGATGCCATAGAGGTCATTGAGCATCCATTTCCAGATCAGGATGGCGACGATGGTCGGGACCACGAAGGGGAACAGGATCAGGCCGCGCACCAGCGCCCGTCCGCGAAACGCATTGTTGAGCAGCAAAGCGGTGCCAATTCCAGCGAGAAGCTGCAGCGATCCGGTGGCCACGCTGAACAACGAGCCGTTCCAGAGCGAACTCCAGAAATCATTCGACGACAACAGCTCCGAATAATTCTTCAGCCCGATGAACTCCTGCTGATTGCTGAAGACCTGGACTTCCTGAAGGCTCAACCACAGCGAGGACGCCAGCGGATAGGCGGCAAATGCAATTAACAACACCAGGCTTGGCGCGACGAACAGAAAGCCTTTCAAGCTGTCGCTGATGCGCCAGCCGCGTTCGGCGGCCAGGGTGGACTGTCTGACACCTGGGTTCGGGGTTGCCCGCTGCATTTCACCAGCCCGAACGCACTGGAAGCTGGCCAAGCCGGGCTTCCCTCGCCGCATCGTCCCATTCGACATGGGCCGGCCCCGCGAAGGTGTCCGCGGCCGACGCCTTCTCAGCTGCCGGTCGCTCACCCGTCGGGAGAACCGACAAGACCCCTCTATTCGTCGCCATGCCTCACGGTATCCATGACTTCGTCAAATTCGAATACCGTCAACACTCGGATTTAGGGTCGGAGAAGGCGCGGTGGGGCTCGCCCAGTCGCTGGACGACCTTACCGACCAAGCGCTGACGCTCGGGTGATACCAATATCAACGGCTTTGATCCCGACAGCCAAAAGCCCTCGAAAACGAAACGTTTTCAAGGGCTTGTTGTCTGGTTGCGGGGACCTGCAAGCTCCTTTGTTATAACTTCCGGCCTGGGAGACCTCCGGCGTCCGGCGGCAAGGTCGAGAATGGCCATCAGCTCGCCGCGTAGGACGGCGTGGCTCTCGCCCCGCTTCTCACCGGGGGTTATCACGACCTCACCGATCAGCGAGCGGATGTCTTCCCGGGTTTCCACGTTGGCCTCCGGCTCGGCCAGCGTTTCCGCGAGGCGGATTACCTTGGCGCGGTAGTGTTCAGCGATATTCGGATGCACGTCCGGTAGATCGGCTGGAGCGTCTTCAAGGCGCTTCTCGATTCCGGCCTTCTGCTGCTCCAGTTCGCTCATCCTTGCCTTCATGGCCGGCTGGTACATCCCATCCTCGATGGCGTCGAGGATTCCTTTCATTCCCCGAATTATCTTCTCAAGGCTACGGCGGTCCGTTTCTGATTGCGCTCGCCTCTCATGGTTCTGGCGGTTGGTCTCCTCCGCATAGGCCCGCACGGCGACCGCCACGGCTTCGGGAGATACCAGCTTGTCGGTGAGGCCCGCCAACACACGACGCTCGATATTGTCACGACGAACAGTTCGGCCATTGTCGCAAGTCCCCTTGCGAAAGTGACCAAGGCAGCCATAGCGGTCATTGACGATGATGCCATACTTGCCGCCGCAACATCCGCAGGTGAGCAAGCCCGACAAAAGGAAGGCAGGACGGCGGAGACGGTTCAACCGTTCGGCGCCCGCCTTGCGGACTCCCCCGATCGTCGATCCGAACTGCTTCGCTAACTCGGTCTGGCGCAACTTAACCCGCTGCCATAGCTCGTCATCGACGATACGAAGCTCAGGCACCTCGGTCCTGATCCATTTGGCCTCGGGGTTTGGACGTGACACACGCTTGCCCGTGTTCGGATCCTTGATGAACCGCTGCCGGTTCCAAACCAGCACCCCGGCGTAGAGTTCGTTGTTGACGACGCCGTTGCCTCTGCAGGCGTGGCCCCGGATCGTCGTGTCGCCCCAGGTATGGCCGAAGGGGCCAAGAATGCCATCTCGGTTCAGATCGGTCGCGATGGCGCGTGGCGATCTTCCAGCCGCGAACTCCCTGAAGATACGGCGGACAATCACGGCCTCGGCTTCATTGATTTTCCGTTCGCCCCGAACCGGCTCGCCCTCGCTGTCAACGCGCTTCACCACGTCGTAGCCATAGCAGAGCCCTCCGCCGGCCTTGCCTTTCTCCACCCGCCCACGCAAACCACGATGCGTCTTGGCGGCGAGGTCTTTCAGGAACAGGGCATTCATCGTTCCTTTAAGGCCGACATGAAGCTCGGAGATTTCCCCTTCGGCCAGGGTAACGATCTGCACGCCGGCGAAGCACAGATGCTTGAACAGCGTCGCGACGTCAGCCTGATCGCGAGAGACGCGATCCAGGGCCTCGGCAAGCACAATATCAAACCTGCCACGCTGGGCGTCCTGCAACAATGATTGGACACCTGGCCGGAGAATGACACTGGCACCGGAGATAGCGGCGTCATGATAGGTATCAACAACTTGCCACCGCTCCCTACCAGCATGCTCGCGACAGACCCGGAATTGGTCCTCGATTGACACCACGCTCTGATTGTCTGTCGAGTAGCGTGCGTAAAGCGCGACCTTTGGCATTGCGTCGTCTCCAGATTGCGGCCTCACATCGAGTCCACAATTTGTGCCGATATCAAGGCATGAGTTATCGAGCGCACGCAGCACACCGTCCCCTGTCAACAAGGTCTCAAGAAGTTCGTCGTCGTCGGCGCTGTGTGGCGCGTAGCCGATTTAGATAAGCAAAGCTCCCTTTAGGAAAGGCCGTTTCCAACCTGGCTACCGTCGCCGGGGGTCATTGTCGTTGGCCGCGGCCGGAGGCTTACCCTGCGCGCGAGCAAGCTGTCGGCCGATGGCTTCGGCAATCCGCCGAATGCGGGGATCGACGGATTTGCCGCTGGGCGATCCGTTGTCGTTGGCCGGACCAGCCCCCTTCACTTCCTTTTCCTCCGCCATGCCGACGCTCCCTCGTGTGGGTCCGTCGGATGGGAACAGCGAGGAAACCCACAGGGAAAGTCAGAAATTCCACTCATCGACTTGCGGCGTAGAAATGCTTGCGGGCGGCGAGACACTTCCGCCTTACCTGCATGGCAAGCCCCTGCCGGGCCGGCGCCATCAGGTCAAGGGCCGCAAGCCGGCGGAGCCGGGCGCGCGAACAGCGCGAGCCTTTACCGGATGGCGCCGGTCCGGCTCCATGGCGACAAGCAAGTGGGGACGCACGTCACCGTCACAGCCCCGGCCCGCGTTTCCTGGCGCCCCCCTTAGACGCCAACCGCACCACGCATGATGCATTCGACACGTCCGGTGCGGCACAACTCCAACAGGACGCGTACGTCTAGCCGCACGCCAAAGCTAACCTGAAAGATTCGAAATTCTATTGGGTGTCTAGGGCATCAAGGTGCCGGAGCGCTTTGGAAACTTCCGCTTTCGGGGCGCCACGCACATGGCTTGACCTCCTGTCGGCTCGACCCGGTACCGAATGACAGAGTTGTGTTAAAACTCAAAAGTTCGAAGCGCGACGAGATTGATATTCTTGATTTCGATTTCAAAATTGAATGCGCTTGCGGTGTGGGCATATGAAAATGTCTTGAACGAGCAATTTGTTCTATTGCGATTGATTGGCTTCGCGTTTTCAGATGGCCTGGGGACCAGAACAGGCCATGGTTTGAAGGGTGAGCAATTTTGAACAGACGATCGTGATAAAGTTGGTACCGTTCGACACCCTGGCGATAGAACCGGACCGGGACGTACGATGATGGCTGGCACTAAGTGGACTGAATTACTGACATGCCCGAACTGCAGGCATTCCGGACTTATTCATCTTTCTCAGCCTGAAGGACGCGCTTACGACTTCAACGTGGAAGCCGTTCCGGCGGGCTTCAGGGTCGTTGGCACGGAATATGCCGAAACCTTCTCTTGTAGCGCTTGCGACCGGCATGCGATCAGTAGCTACCCAGGTCCATTGTATTCGAGGAGCAAGTAAGGGCCTCCTCGGTTGGGGGCCCTCTTTCGTTATTGTTCGTCGCGTCTGTCGAGTGCGCCATGATCTAATCGCTCACTATCATTCTAATGCTCGTCGGAGCGGCGGCTGGCGCGATCGTGGTCATGTGGGACGCAGGCGCGCCGGTTTTGCGCCGATGGCGACGGCGATAACGGACAAGTTGAGGCCGCCTCAGTTAGCGGCCTCTTCATTTCCTACCGAGCGCACAATGTGGCTTGTGCGAAATCAATCATTCAGCCTGCGTATTGATCTATTGATCGACATTGTCGCGCAGATGTCTCTTATCACGTCGTTGCCGAAGGCGAGCGCCGCGTAATCGTTGAGTAAGTCGGTAAAGCCGAGTTTTTTCCCGCCCGCGGCCATCGCTGCTGCGAATTGAAAAACCGTAGACGAGCACGGCGCGGCGATCCCCAGGGTCGGACCAGCCTAAGACCGACCACGTCCCTTCGTGTGGTCAATATTGCTCACTATGTACGACTACCGACATATCTTTTAGCCGGGGCGGAACGATAGGGGCCGCTATCACTTCTCCATTCTTGTACAAAGGGGCTTCGAGTGAGCGATCTTAGCGCAAAGCGCCCTGTCGTGTTGATCGTCGAAGACGACTTCTTGACCCGAATGCATGCGGCTGAAATGATCGCGGACGCGGGCTTCGACGTTGTCGAATTTGCCAACGCGGATGAGGCGATCCTAGTTCTCGAAGTCCGCTTAGACATCACGGTTGTGTTTACCGATATTCAAATGCCCGGCTCTATGGACGGCCTGAAATTGGCGGCGGCTATCAGGGGGCGATGGCCGCCAATTAAGATCGTCGCGACTTCGGGGCTTGTGGATGTTCGACAGGATGACCTTCCCGAAGGTGGACGCTTCCTGCCAAAGCCCTACCGCCCAGAGCAGATCATTCGGACGCTTCGCGAGTTGACAAACCCGGCAGTGTAGCTCTCCTGACTTCTCATTCGCCGAACGGCGCGCGGGCCGCAGCCTCCGTGCCAACGCTTGAACCAGCGTTGCCTCGTAGGCGTCCTTGGCTCCACCGATCCGGCGTGCTGCACGAACCTGATCAGGGGTGTTCGCCCTGTGCCGCGGATTGCACAGGCAGGCTCACCGCTGGAACGACGAGGAGATTTCGCTGACGGCGAAGTGAGGGGGCCGCGGCGTCGCACGCCGGTGGCACATCGGGTGTTCTCGCTGTGAAAACCGGATGACCGTCCTGGCCGGGCGTGTGCCCGAGCTGATCGGATGTGACCCAAACCTTTGACGCGCCGCGACGTGGTCGACCGGTTCCGGCTCCAGGAGCGAGCGTTGCTGCTGCAATCGACGGCGCTGAAGCAGGCGCGCAGGTCTATTGCGCCGGGGTCCGGCCGGCTACTCGACGCCGAGGCCGGGCAACTCGGCACCACCTCAGTGCGCCCCTTCGAAACCGAGGGATTGATCGGCGCGCGAAGAGCGCGAACCTTTTACCGGATCGCGCCGGGCTGGCCCCATGGCGATTAGCAGGTCATGATGTTGGGGACACTCATATCCCCAGCCCTCGTTTCCGGCCGAAACTCCATTCGATGCCGCCAGCAGCGCGCACAGTGCCGGTGATATGCTGGCCGATGCGCTTGTCCAGCACGGGTTGCCACGGCACCAGTTGGAAGCCGATGCCATCATCGATCATGGCGAAGCGGCCGCTCGCAAGCTGGGTCGAGCCGACAAGCGTGCCGCTGACATATTCGCCGGTCTTGGCGGCGGTGAACGTCAGACCGCGTTCGGCGGCCATGGCCTTGCCGACGCGGGTCACCTCCGTACGCTCCAGATTGGCGATAAAATCCTTTGGCACACGGATACGGCCGTCCTCCAGCCGGACGGCGTGGCCCATGTTCACGAGGCTCTGCCTGCGGCTTTCCATGGCCTCAGTGACATCCCGGCCGAACCCGGTATTGGCAAGGGTAGTACGGCTGGCCGAGGCCAGTTCCCGGTCGAGCCAAGTCGCGCCGTCATGACCGATCTGGCTCTCGAGACCGGTGGGGGACAGGACGCTGATGCGAATGTTGGCGCGGTCCCGATCGAGGTCATAGGCTTGACCGCGCTCGGGGAGATCAGCGGGGACGCGCCAGTGATCCGCGTCGATCCGCTCGGCATAGCCGGCCCGGCGTAGCGCCTCCAGCCGGCGGACGTGGGAGCGAACGAAGGCCTCGGGGTCGCCTCCCATGCGCTCGATGGCGGCTCGTGCCCGCTCCAGATGCTCGGACGGGCGATAGACACCTCCGTCCCCGGCGACCTCCATGATGTTACGATCCGCGGCGCTCGGGCCGGGAGGGGCGGAGCCGGCCACGACGATCATACCTCGGCCGACTTCCTCGGCGCGGGCGGCATCCATCTCGATGTGATGCACGCGCCCGTCCACCCCGTCGATGACCAGCCGGACCCGCTCGCCCATCTCGTCGCCGCCAAGCCCTTTGTCGAGCACGCGGCCGACGATACGCTCGGTCGCGTTCTCTCGATGCAGGACGTAGCGCGCAAGATGGCGGTCCTCCGCCAGCCCTTCGCGCTCCAGTGCCCGGTGCATGGTCTTGATGATGTCGCCGCGCTCCCCAAGCTCCCGCAGCGTCGGCTCGGCCTTGGGCAACACAATCCATTTGCCGGTCTCGATTTCGGTCGCCAGCTTCATGCGCTCCAGCTTGCGGGCGCGCTCGATCAGGAGGGCTCGATTCTGACGGAAGGTGTCGCGCATGTCCTGGTCGGGGCGCAGGTCGGAGAATTCCCTCTCTTCCTGCTCGGCGATCAGCATCCGGTCGAGCCCGGTGAAGCGATCGGCGTCCACTTCCCGCTCAAGCTGCTTGGTTACCTCCAACTCGGTCTGCCGGCCCAGTTCCCGGGTAACGATTTCGCTGGCGCGCTCGCGAACGCCGTAGGCGATATAGTCGCCGGCGATGTTGAGGGTCTTGCCGTCCTCCGTGACGCCGCGCAGGAGGATATGGGAGTGCGGGTGGCCGGTGTTGTGGTGATCGACCGCGATCCAGTCGAGCTTCGTCCCGAGGTCGGTTTCCATCTGCTGCATGAGGTCGCGCGTGGTGGTACGCAGATCGGATAACTCCGCGCCGTCCTCGGACGAGACGATGAAGCGGAACTGATGCCGGTCATCCCGACCCCGCTCCAGGAAAGCGCGACCATCCTCCACGTCGCGCTCGGCCGAATAGACGTGGCCCTTCTCGCCATCCTTCGTCACGCCGTCCCGCTCGAGGTAACGCAGGTGCGCGTCGACTGCCTTGGCGCCGACAAACTGCCGTCCGCGGGCGGCTCCGCGCTGCGGGTTGAGCTTCACCACGCGGGCCTTCACGGCCACCCGTCGCGCCCGCGTGCGCGCCCCGCTCCCGTCCCGGCTCCACGCGCTCCGGTCCTTAAGCGTCTGCGCCGTAGCAGCGCCCCGGCCCCGCGCGTTGAACCTGCCGCCTCCCTTCGCCGGGGTCCCGGTTCGGATTGCCGCCAGCGCGCCGGATCGCCCGATGGACCTCGCCGACGAAGCTGGTCGGGCGTCCACGCGCCACGCCGATTCGGCGCGTGGTTTCTTGCCCGCCGCCGCGGTCGCGGACCTTGCCGGGACGGATACGAAAGTCGTCTTCGTTGCGCGCCATGAGACGACGATTGGAAGTCGAGCATGCGATCGCGCAAGAGCCAAAAATGCGGTCCGCGTGATGCATAGCGTAGAAATACTTGCGCCGGCGAAGATACGGCACATCTCCGATTTTCAGCATGTCAGCGGGCGACGGCTCTCGGAGCATTGAAAGAGAACGATAATCGGAAAAAGCGCCGCTCGCTGATCTCGACGGAACGTCGGAGACCGACCTAAAACAATGTGCAGACAAACACTTAGGAACTAAGTTCCGGAAGCGGGGAAACCCGCTTTATCTTGCCTTCCTAATCGGGCGAACGTAACCGTCCGAATCTTGCACGACTTTCTGAGAGTGCGGTGTCGTTCCAAATCGGGTTCTCTCGTACATGGGAGAATCTCCGGTGGCATCTCGGTCCTGGGTAAAGGCGCACAGCCCTTATTGGTCGTTGCACGTTGAGGCCTGGCGTCAAAGCGGGATGGCGCGCGCGGATTATTGCCGCCAGCACGGGCTGTCGACCAAGACGTTCGGACGCTGGATGACGAATCTGATCAGCCAGGAAGAAGCCCGCGAACATGCGAAATCCCTGCAGGATTCGCGTCGGAAAGAGCAACGCCGGCAGCAGGGGAAGAGTGACACCGGGAACGGTCATTAATCGACGGCAGATCTGATCGTGCTGAACCATCTGCAGAAGCACCCGATGCAGTTTGGTGTAACCGTCAAGGATCGCCCGGCGCACATCCAGCATCGTCTCGATCATCGTCAAAAAGACGATATCCGTGCGTTCGATCAGCTCGCGCACGCGCGCTTCATATTGGCCGCGGCTGACGGCTCCGACCAACAAACCGTAGGTTCGCAGCGCGCCGCGAATGTGGCTCTCGATGTCGACCAGCTTGCGCTTGAGAAGCTTGCGGTTGGTCAAAAGCGTGCGCATCTTTTGCATCTCAACGTTCTTCACATGGACAGCGCGGAACCAGCCCAGCCGCATCATCTGCGCAATCCCGCGCGCATCGTTGCGATCGGTTTTGTTGCGCATCGTCGACAGCGACACCCGCATGTGACGGGCTTCCACGACAATGATCGGCAACCCTTCTTGCAGCTCCCGGTACAACCACAAACCTAGCGATGAGGCTTCCACTCCGATGCGCGAGAGGCGATCCGCGTAGCCCTCAAGAGCGCAGCGGATCGCCGCTGGCTCCGTGCTGACCTTGACCTCCCGAACCGTTTTGCCTTCGCTATCAACAATGCAGAGGCTCGTTTCTTCCAGGCCGACGTCCAATCCAACGTAATGTTGTTCCATTGCAGCTCTCCTTCGTGCGAACGACGTCCAAATCGTTGCACCAGGCTCCAAATTCCGCCACCGTCCGGCTATCCCGGAGCGCCGGCCTCTCGAAGCCCGATTAGAAGAGCCGTCTTAATGCTCCCGGAATAGGTTCTGTGACGGGACCTCAATGGTAGGTATAATGGACGGATCGGCGGCTTATCTCCATGCGCAAAACGATCACTCTGCTGTTCTACCTGGTTATGGTCTGCGCCGGCGGCTGGTGCGCCTACGAGTGGCTGATCCTCGGCGGTCGCGGCATAGTCTTCCGGATGGGCGGATTCCTGGCGCTGTTCGGGCTGTATCTGCTCTGGATCGACTTCCTGTCACCCAACCGCAAGGGGATCTGACGACATGGCGTTCGACGATCCGAACTTGCCGCCAGCGGTACTGCGCGGTGAAGAACTCTACGTCGGCGACGACAAGGAGCCGTACCTGAGGGATCCAGACTACGTGGTCCATCTCGATGTCACCGATCTGAAGATCTGCGGCGGCATGGAGCCCGCGGACGTGATGGAGAGTCGTGGGCCGAAAGTCGTCGTCGCGCCGGCGCTGCGCGGGCTCGCCAAGCTGGAAGGGCGCGACAAGTTTGCTGTCGCCGGCTTAGACGTGGGCAGCGGTCCCAAGATCGAATTCCATCTGCGGAGCGTGGCCGACGGCGATACGCGCTTCCATTGGGTGGCCAGCATCGGCTACAGCATGTACGACTGGGAGTTCGAGACCAAAGCCGGCTTCTGGGTCCAGGGCTGCTGCACGGCCGCCGAACTCGACCGCGTGCTGGCGGCCCTGCGGACCGGCTGCGTGGACCGGCTGCGCGTCGCGCTAACGACGACGATGTGGACCAAAAAGAAATCGAACGGCTTCATGCCGGGAATGCCGATGACGCTCTGCGTCGCGCCGCCCACCGACGAGGAATCGACGACGCCGGCGCTGGAACGCGGCTTCGTCAGATCAATCACCTGGGACGAGACATACGGGGCCCGGACGCCGGCCCCGGTAGACGAGGAAGCACCGCCGCCGAAGCCGCAGCCCTCGAACTACCCGCCGGTTTCTACTCGCTGCTGACCGGCATCCTGGGTTTGCTCGCCTTCGTCGCCGTGCTGATCATTCTGCGGCTGTGAAGCTACAGCCGCAGCGGCTCAAGGCATGATCGCCGGGCCGGCAGAGCTCCTGTCCGTCAAGTTGAACAGCAGCAAGGCTGCCGCCCGCGCGCCTCCCAATAGCACCGTAGCGGGCAGTGGCCTTGCGGGCCACCAGAGAAAATCTCGCCGGCCCGGGTCCTCCGCGACGAAGTCAGCGATAATGTCGACACGAGTAGCCTACTTAGCTAAGAGCCAGGACTGCGGATTTCCAACCATCGGCATTGCGGCGTCGCGAACTAGGTCGCGCTGGCGGTAACGATGCTCGGTCCCGTCCAGAGCGAAGAAGACAACCTCCTCGACCAGTATGTCGTCGGGCTTGCGGTGCTTTGGGATGATGACGTCTGGACCGACGAGGTACCAGGTGCACATCGCGGCCTTGCCGTGCAGCGCGATTTCTTTGGCGGGGAAGTCCATCGGCATTGGAACGCTGCGAGCGGTTCGATGAAAGGTCATGTGAAACGGCCTTTCGGTTTGATGCTGACATCGAGCCCCCGCGCTGCGGCGATTTTGAGGCTTTGTCTCCTCCCGCTTTCCACGAGCCCCGCCACCGGGCTGCCGGCAATGAGGCGATCGGCCTCCGCGATGAAGTCGTGCACCTTGTGATAGCGGCGCGAGTGGATGAGCCAGCTGATGGGACATAGAAAACTTGTCTTGCGAGCCCGGCCATTATGCTTGACAAACCCGATGTGTCACCTTGACATATACGACGTGCTGTGGCATACATGATTTATGACAACGAGCCAGTTCGACGAAGCTTTACGCAAGCTTGGCCTTTCAGTCTATGCGTCGCCAACAGTTCTCAAAGTGACCTTGCGTCAGGCTCAGCGCTATGCCTCAGGGGAGCGACGACCGGTGGAGATGCGGGTGGCCGCGATTTTGGAGATGTTGTTAGAGAACGTCGATTATTTGAAGCATCGGCGACAAGAACTCAGAATGATGATCGCCTCTATCGATGAGCGGGGCGTTCGCGTTGGCACCAATAATAGCGACGAAACTCCAGCTTGGCGTGGCCAGCTGCAAGTCTGACTGGAGGAAATTGACGACTTGCTTCGCACCATCCATCTGGATTGCCCTCTCGACTAGCAAACTCTCGATGATCGCCAAGAACATCGATTGAGGCGCCGCACAGCAGCTGTGTTGCAAGCTTACGTTCGAGTAACTGACGATCGGTGGATAAGTCGGCTCTGCTCATTTCTTGGAGGTTAAGCAAGTTGAAGCTTCTGAGCTAGTATCAAGCCGAGTTTCCTCGGCTGACGCAACAGTCTACGAGGGTCATGGTTGGTCATCGGATATGGCTTCGACGACCTGCACATCAATGACCTCCTAATCGCTGCGGCTGCGGCGGGACCGAGTTCTTTATTGTCGACACGAGCGGAATTGGAGTTCTGGAAGCACTGCTGGCACACGGGGCACAGCTTTCCGTTCTTGCACATTCGACTAACATGGATGAAGTAAGCATCGTTCTTTTTGCAGTATCGGCACGCACCAGCCAAAATCAATTGCATACTTCGATGCGTCTTCTCGATTGAGAAAGTCGCCAGCATCGTTGACGAAGCCAAAGTTGAATGCGCTAATATCGTCTCCACTCAAAGCTTTCTGATGAAAGCCGGCAGCCAAATGATTTGGCAAGGCGTCCAAGTGCTGCCCGAAAAGCGGCGCGATGTAAATTTCGCCTTCATATTCTAAAGCGGGCTTCAAAAAAACGCCTGATGTCTTAGTCATAGTTCTTACTTTCGAATATACGATGAGATACCCATCGACCTTGTCAGGGACGCACCTATTCGACCTTCAGATACTTTTCGATCAGATCATCGCCCTCTGTTGATTTTAGATTGGTGCTTGCCCTTACCTGCGTCACCACAAATTTATAAGTTGCATTGCCTTTTGCTTGAGGCAAGTTTGTAAACTCAAGTTTGCTTTTCAGGGCGCGGACTTGGCTAGGTGGTATGCTTCCCTCGAATACACGTTTGGCCTCACCAATGATGTCGCATTCTGGCTTGACGCCAGTCTTTTTCGTTTGATTGTCATTTGAGCTAGATCGGCAATCATACAATGTAACGACCACCTCAACCGCGGTGACCCGCATAGTCGATCCATTAAAAGCTGAAACTATGCCGTCGAACGTCGTATCGCTGTTTTGCTTAAGGGCTGTTTCTTTTATTTGAATTTGGTCACTTTTAACCAATGACCAACGCGCTGCCTCTCTCTGTCTGCGATCTTCCGACGCTTTTTCCTTAGCGACTGCGTCCGCGTCCGCTTTTTCGGCGCGCACGGCTGCATTCTTATTTTCGTTTTGAATTATCGCGTAACCAATGGCACAGCCCGCAAGGACAAAAATCACAAGAGCGATCCTCAACGCCGGGAAGACGATGAGCATCCAGATCAACCCAACTGGCACCAAAGCAAAGAGCAACCCGTGAAACATCGCAGCGCCCCCGATTGCTGCATCTTAAGCAGCCCAGCGGACGACGCTCAACCACCGATTGACGCCGACGCTGGCCAGGTCCTCTCGCTATTCTAGGGACAGATGCGGCGATTTTACCAAGAATGCAAATGATTACAATTACTTGAGCCTATATATTGGGCGCCAGAGTGGACCGTCTCTGGACGCTTTCTCGAGAGCCAATGTCCGTCTGTCATTCCCGACCGCACCCGGAGGACCGGAGGACCCGCTCACCCTGCTCTGTCGTTCAGTCGTCGCACTCCTCAGAAAAGCCAAAGCCGCCCCGGCGGTTAGACCGGGACGGTGAGTGAGTTATAATGAAAGTGGTTGCGGGGATAGGATTTGAACCTATGACCTTCAGGTTATGAGCCTGACGAGCTACCGGGCTGCTCCACCCCGCGATAAACCATTGCGCGCCTTACCCGAAAACCGGATGCCGAAACGATCGGGCCAGCGCCTGGGGCGCTAAGTCGATGATGTCCGGAGGCTTCCTGAGAAGACAACCCGGGCGAACGCCCCTGGGTGCGGGCGGTATGTACCAATGCAGGCCGACTTTGGAAAGGGCCAAGAGGCCCATTTTGCGGATTTTGTCAGGGAAAATCGGGACGAGATCCGGTCAAATCGCCGCGAATACCGCCCACTCCGTGCCTTTGCCGGACGTGGCGCCAGCGCCGGCCTCGAAGCCCCTGCGAGGCGCGGGTGACCAGAATGATTTCTTTACTGACGTCCAATACACCGGTCATGACCGTCTCCGCAACAGGGGCAGCCATTGTCGATTGCCGACGATTTCAGGGGTCGCAACCCCGCCTCATTCACCAAAGCCGAAACTCCGGCAAACCAGATCCGACTGGCACCCGGAAGAGGTGTGTGATGAACAGTTTTGATGCCGCCCTGATGCTGGGACTGATGATCGCGGTCATCGCCGGCTTCAAGGCCGGATTGCTGCGCAGCGTGGCGACGATGCTCGCCTATCTCATCGCCCTGCCGATCACGATCTGGCTGACACCTCTTGTTTCGCGGGTCGTCGATGGGAGATCCGTGCTGCCGCTCCAGCATTCGCTGCTGTTCTTCGCCGTCTATCTGATGGCCGGGGTGGTGCTGGGCAAGCTGATGCGGATGGCGCTGGACGATGCCATCGGACCGGAAGCCGGCCTCGCCGACCGCCTCGCCGGCGCAACCCTCGGCGCGGCGCGCGCAGGCCTGGTCGCCATCACGCTGGTGCTGGTGTTCGACCAGCTGGTGCCGCCGGATCGCCAGCCCGCCACCCTCGTCAGTTCGCAACTGCGCCCGCTGTTGTCCCAAGCCGGCCAGCGCGGTTTCCGGTCGCTGCCGCCGGAGCTCGCGGCCGCGATCGACCGCCTCAAGAAAGAGCAGCGGATCTAGCCCGAGCTTCCGCCGCGGACGCCGCCCGCGCTGCCTGATATGCCATTTCGAAGGCGAAGGGGTCTCTTATCAGGGCCGTCCGGGTTGGCTACAATGCCGGCATTGGACCTAACGGGAGTGAGACAGTGGATCTTGGGATCAAAGGCCGCCGGGCCCTGGTGTGCGCATCCTCGAAGGGCCTGGGACGCGCCTGCGCGATGGCGCTGGCGAATGAAGGCGTGCACGTCACCCTGACGGCGCGCGGCGCCGAGGCGCTGGCGAAAACCGCGGCCGAGATCCGAAAGGCCAATCCCGGCGTCACCGTGACCGAAGTCGCGGGCGACATCACCACACCGGCCGGCCGCGAAGCCGCGCTGAAGGCCTGTCCCGATCCGGATATCCTGGTCAACAATGCCGGCGGGCCGCCACCCGGGGATTTCCGCAACTGGACCCGCGACGACTGGATCAGGGCGCTTGACGCCAACATGCTGACGCCGATCGAGCTGATCAAGGCCACGGTGGACGGCATGATGGCGCGAAAATTCGGCCGCATCGTCAACATCACGTCCGCCGCGGTCAAGGCGCCGATCGAGGTGCTGGGATTGTCCAACGGGGCCAGAGCCGGCCTCACCGGCTTTGTCGCCGGTCTCGCGCGCAAGACCGTGATCAATAACGTCACCATCAACGCGCTGCTGCCGGGACCGTTCGACACCGACCGGTTGCACGGCCCGGTGGCGCAGATGGAAGCGCAGCGGCGCGGCATCACGGTGGACCAGATGCTGGCCGAGCGCGCCAAGCTCAATCCCGCCGGACGCTTCGGCGACCCCGAGGAGTTCGGGCTTGCCTGCGCATTCCTATGCGGTGCCAAGGCCGGCTTCATCACCGGACAGAACATCCTGCTGGATGGCGGCGCCTTTCCGGGCACGCTATAGCGGCCGGTCACACCGGCGTGGTGCGCTCGTCGTTCCAGGTCAGGCCGAAGGCATCCAGGCCCTCGGCGAGGTAATCGCTGACCAGGGGCTCGCCGAGCAGGTAGCGCGCGGTATGCCGGTTATAGCCGTCGGCGGCCTCACGGCGCAGATCGTCCCATTCCTCGATGGAGCCGTCGCCGCGCCCGAGCCGCATCAAGGCCACCAGATCGATCTGCTCGTCTTCGCTCATGGCATTGATGAAACCGGTGATCTCCCGCACCACGGGGTCGTTGCCATCATCCTCCAGCACGTCGACCATGTTGTCGTCGGCGCCGTTCGACCCGGAATCCGGATCGGATGCCCCCTCCTTGACGTCGAACTCGCGCGTTTTCTCAATCAAAAACGCCACCTTCTCGGCTGAAATGGCTAGTTCTGGCATCGCCACGCTCCTTTGGCTTGGCAACACACCGCAGGCCGGATTGATCCATTGCGCGGCGGTGTGGGAACCCGCATCTTTCGTCCCGACGTGGGATCATTTGGGGAACGCCCGATGCGCTGGAAAGTAGGCCAAGTCAAAATAACAAAAATAGTGGAACTGGAGACCATCGGCAGCACCCGGTTCATCCTGCCGCAGGCCAGCAATGAGGAAATCCGCAAACTGCCCTGGCTCATTCCCGGCTTCGCGACCGAGGAAGGCCGGCTCAAACTATCGATCCATGCGCTGGTGGTGGAGACGCCCTCACGGCGCATCGTGGTCGATACCGGCCTCGGCAATGACAAGCAGGGCCGTAACGTGCCCACCTGGAACAACCGCGCCACGCCCTTCCTCGAAACCATGACGGCGGCGGGCTATCCTCCCGAGGCCATCGATACCGTGCTGTGCACCCATCTGCATGTCGACCATGTCGGCTGGAACACCCGGCTCGCCGGCGGCCGCTGGGTCCCGACCTTCGCCCAGGCGAGCTACCTGTTCGGCAAAAGCGAATACGCCTACTGGCGCGACCATAGCGAGACGCCCGCTCACGCGGCCGTCTTCCAGGATTCGGTGCAGCCGATCGTCGATGCCGGCAAGGCCGAACTCATCGAAAACGACCACCGGGTATGTGAAGAAATCACGGTGATACCGACCCCAGGCCATAGTCCGGGCCAGCTGAGCGTTCTGATCCAGTCCGACGGCGAACAGGGCCTGCTGACCGGCGATGTCGCCCATCATCCCTGCCAGATGGCCCATCTCGACTGGTCATCGACGGCGGATTCCGATCCCGTTCAGGCGGCGGCCACGCGGCGCGAGTTGTTCGCGCGCTTTGCCGATACGCCGACCCTGGTGATCGGCGGCCACTATCAGGCCGGCCACATCCACCGAGACGGCGATGCCTTTAAATTCATCGTCTAAGGGATCGCCCGGATCGGCTCGCGCCACGGCGGCCGCTTTCCTGGCGAGGCGGCAAACGGCCTCCGGGGGATGAGCGGTTGCAATGCGGCACGCAGACGGCGGTTGAATTTCCCCGCGTGCTGTTCCAAGAAGCATTCAAGCAATGAAACCTTAAGGGGAGCGATGGAATATGAAGCTTGTCCGTTACGGGACCGTTGGCCATGAAAGGCCTGGCCTGATCGATAAATCCGGCCAATTGCGCGATCTGTCCGGCCATGTGCAGGACTTTTCGGGCGACGCCTTTTCGCCGGCCTCGCTGACCCGACTGGCGGGCCTCGACCCGGCTTTGCTGCCGGCCGTCGAGGGCAAGCCGCGGATCGGCGCGCCGGTGGGCGGCCTGCCCAAATTCATCGCCATCGGCCTCAACTATTCCGACCATGCCGCCGAAGTGGGCATGCCGATCCCCGCCGAACCTATCATCTTCATGAAAGCCAATAACAGCCTGTGCGGCCCCAACGACGCGGTGCAGAAGCCGCGCGGCTCCACCAAGCTCGATTGGGAAGTCGAAATTGCCGTCGTGATCGGGACCGCGGCGAAATACGTCACCGAGGCCAACGCGCTCAATCACGTCGCCGGCTATTGCATCTGCAACGACGTATCCGAGCGCAATTTCCAGATCGAGCGTCTGGGGCAATGGACCAAGGGCAAATCGCACGACACGTTCGGCCCGCTCGGCCCCTGGCTGGTCACCAGGGACGAGATCGCCAACGCCCAGAAGCTCTCGATGTGGCTCGACGTCAACGGCAAGCGCTGCCAGACCGGCTCGACCGCCACCATGATTTTCACCATCCCGAAGATCGTTTCCTACGTCTCCGAATTTCTGACCCTGATGCCCGGCGATATCATCACCACGGGTACGCCTCCCGGCGTCGGCTCCGGCATGAAGCCGCCGAAATTTCTCAATGTCGGCGACGTCGTCACGCTCGGCATCGAGGGTCTGGGAGAGCAGCGGCAGGAAATCGTCGCGGCCTGAGGGGAAATATCAACATGAAGCTCACCTTCTCTCCGGGCTCGCCGTTCGCACGCAAGGTGCGCATTGCCGCGATCGAACTGGGCCTGATCGACCGCATCGAACTGGTCCCCGCCGCGGTCGTTCCGGGACAGCCCAACGAGGACTATTCGCGCATTACGCCACTGAAGAAGCTGCCGGTGCTGATCCTGGATAACGGCGATGTCATCCTCGATTCCTATGTCATCGTTGAATATCTCGACGAACTCGCCGGCGGCGGCAAGCTCATTCCCGCGTCGGGGCAAGCGCGATGGAAGGTCAAGAGCGACCATTCGCTGTTGCAGGGCATGCTGGATTCGATGCTGTTGTGCCGCTACGAGAACATGGTGCGGCCGGAGCCGCTGCGCTGGCAGGCCTGGGCCGATGATCACTGGAACCGGGCCTGGGCCGGCATGGCGCGCTTCGAAGCTGACGCGGAGGCGCTGGCGCGGCCGTTCGATATCGCCCAGATCGGGCTTGCTTGCGTGCTCGGCTATGCCGATTACCGTTTCGCCGACTGCGGCTGGCGCCAAGCCTATCCGAAGCTCGACGTCTTCCACCAGAGAATGCTGCAGCGTCCCTCGGTGAAGATTTCGCTACCGCCACCGGCTTGAGACCCAATCAGTCGAACAGGCTGGGCGTGTGATTGACGACGGCGCCTTCGATCGCCAGCATTTTCAGCTTGGTGACCACTCCGCCGTTGGCGGAAAATCCGCCGGGCTTTTGGCCCGCGGCGAGCACGCGATGACAGGGCACCACGATCGGAAAAGGGTTGCGGCCCAATGCCTGGCCGACATCGCGCGACTTCTCGACGCCACCCAGTTGCCTGGCGATATCGCCGTAGGTCAAGGTTTTGCCGGGCGGAATGCGGCGCGCGACGTCGTAGACACCGCGATTGAATTCCGGAACGCCATCGAGATCGAGCACGACGAAGCCGAGATCGTTCGGCGTCCCGGCAAGCAGTTCGACGATGCCATCGATGGCATCCTGTACATCGGCCGGCGGCGGCGCCTCGGCGATATCGCCATGGACCTGGCGGATGCGGGCGCGGGTCTTGGGCTCGCTGCCCATCGGCAGCTGGATGCCATTAATGCCACGCGGACCCCAAACGACGCCGCAGCGGCCGATCGTCGTGTCGAAGAGTGCAAAACAATGCCCGGTCATGGCTGGCTCCGATCTTGTCGCGCTGGGCTGCGAGCTTGATGTTGCCGCGAAATCTAGTCGCGGATGGGCCGGTGATCCACCCGGATTCCGTCAGGAACCGGAGCGTTCAACCAACAGGCCGCTCGCCAAATTCAGTTGGTAGGCAGTCGCCGGATTGCATGGAATGATATCGACCGTGCGATGCCGTCATGGCGATATGCCCGGCGCGGATTGGTAAAGCTCTCGCCGCGGTGCTAGAATTCGAGAAAACAGAGAACCGGGGCCTCGCCCCGCACCGCAACGCAGGGAGGATCGGTCATGAAACTGAACCAGCACCAGATCGACGATTTCGATCGCGAGGGTTGGCTGTTTCTGCCCGAGCTGTTCAGCCCGGAGGAAGTGAACCTGCTGGCGCGTGAGGCGGAAGGCATTTACGACACGGAGCGAGCCGAGGTATGGCGCGAGAAGAGCGGCGCGCCACGCACGGCCTTCGCCGCGCATCTCTACAATGAGGCCTTCGGACTGCTCGGCGCCCATCCGCGCATGATCGAACCGGTGGAGCAGATCTTCGGCGAGAAGGTCTACATGCACCAGTACAAGATCAACGCCAAATCGGCCTTTACCGGCGATGTCTGGCAATGGCACCAGGACTACGGTACCTGGAAACGCGACGATGGCATGCCACAGCCGCGGGCGATGAACATCGCGATCTTTCTTGACGAGGTGATGCCGATCAACGGGCCGCTGATGCTGGTGCCGAAAAGCCAGCACGCCGGCGATCTCAAAGCTTCGCACGATCTGAAAACCACATCCTATCCGCTGTGGACGCTGGATGAGGAGACCGTGACGCGGCTGGTCAAGGCGGGCGGTATCGTCGCGCCGACCGGCAAGGCCGGCGGCATGTTGATGTTCCACGGCAATCTGGTGCATGGCTCGGCCGGCAACATCACGCCGTTCCCGCGCAAGATCGTCTACCTGACGCTGAACGCGGTGTCGAACTACATCCGCAATCCCACCCGGCCCGACTATATCGCGCACCGCGATTTCACGCCGATCCAG